>JAIQZO010000017.1 GCA_021777055.1 Candidatus Anammoxibacter sp.
AAAAACAACCTCTTGGTCATAGATTTACGCTTACTCTTAAACTGATATTTGACTACTTACACTTTGTCTACAATTTAACACTTTTCATACAAAAACACTGTCAAGGAAAAAGTGGTTTTTTTTCGCTGAATAGATACAAAATATCAAATATTGATGATGAAATAAAAAGATATTTTGCAAAAAATCCTGAAAAGTTATATGAACTCACATCATTAAAATTTGAAGAGTTAGTTGCTGATATATTGAAAGATTTTGGATTTGAAGTCGAACTTACACCTGCAACTTCAGATGGAGGAAAAGATATTTATGCATATATTTATAACCACGTAACGGGTTATATCCTTACATATGTTGAGTGTAAAAAATGGCGGCCACCAAAGCATGTGGGAATTGATATTGTGCAAAGGTTATATGGTGTTCAGCAATGTGACAAAGCTAATAAAAGTATGATTGTTACAACTTCATTCTTTACAAATCCAGCCAAAAAAGAAGCTAAAAAATATGAAAACTTAATGGGCTTGCGAGATTTTAATCATTTAAAATTATGGTTAGAAAAATATAAGAATTAGAGACAAATTAAGAAGTAAATTTTATTATAATGAATTAACTATAGAAACTTAAGAGCATGATTATTTTAATCATATATGATTTTAATGTATCTT
The DNA here is from genome assembly GCA_021777055.1 of Candidatus Anammoxibacter sp. Classification (GTDB taxonomy): domain Bacteria; phylum Planctomycetota; class Brocadiia; order Brocadiales; family Anammoxibacteraceae; genus Anammoxibacter_A. Next base: position 663 of record JAIQZO010000017.1, read on the forward strand.
ATTTCCAACAAACAGCTCAAGCCTACCATCAAGATACACCGGTTTTTTAATTGTCTCTTAAATATTCGAATTAATTTTACTAAACCTCTTCGGGAGGCTTAGCTTTTCGTTATTCACCGTGAAGAAAGGGCAAATAAATTCGAAAGCCAAGAAAAGCAGAACATGAATATTAGAAGCAACGTAAAACCGTAAAAGTATAGCAAACGTAAAAGCAAGGCGAACAGCAGCATAACCTGAACATAGAAAGCATTGCGAAATAGTAATGGTAAAATAGTAAGGCAAAACTGCAAGAGTGTGGCAAAACATCAAGAACAGCACAAAACAAAGCGGAACAGTAAGAACGAATGAAAACATCAAAACAAGTAAAATTGCAAAAACGAAACGTAGAGTAAGAAATCTAATGATATATTTCAGTGTGGATTGAAATCCACAACCAGTCATTTGAGTAGGTATAGGTAAATTGGTCAATTCAATATTATGAGGGTAAATAATCATTAATAATTAAAAATTATCTATTTTTTTAGATTTTGGATTAAAAAAATGAAGGAGAAAAAATGGTTGAACAATGCGATATATGTGGAGGTCATGTTGGAATTTTTAATTTAAGAAATAGAATATGTAAATCATGTACTAATGTAAATAGTACAGAAAAAAATATAAATTCAGAATCTGTAGATATTAGCAAGTGCCTTCATCCATCGGAAAAAAGTCGATATTTGCTGGCTATGCTTGTTGTGATTCCAGTTGTATTAGTATTTATTGTTGCGACAGTGGGTATGGGACTTTTCATTATTCCTATGATTTTGTTTTTTTCCTGGTTTGGTGTTAAAATATTTAGAGCATACTTACTAGGAAGTTGTGCTGAAATAACTGCTCATAATTTTCCTGAGGAAAAGATTTTGGGTCAGACCTTGAAAACAGAATTTGCTGATCCTGCATTTTCTAGATTCATGCCGTTCAGGAAAGAACTCCTAAACGGCATGATAGAACTGATACAACAAGAGATGAAAGTGTTAAACAAAATAATTTTATCTTTGCTCACTTAACTAATTTCATGGTTTTACTTCACAAGCCATACCCCATAGTCTACCGTCATTAAGAGCTGTATTATTGGCCTTAAAATTGCCTTCGTCGTCGGGTGTAAGCCATGCGAGAGTTGATTTTCCCGGCGCAATTGCGTCTATTGTGATCGTTGCAACTTGATCATTTCCAACAAGTATAACGCTCCTTGGTTTGATTGAAAGTTGTAAACGAGAAAATAGCCCCTGTATTAATCTTACCTCAACAGGCTCCCCGTCTGTTGCGCCTACAAGTTGAATATCACAAGACGCAAATTCACCTACTTTTAAACTCAAAGTCTCCAACCCTAATGCACCCAGAAAACCCTTTTTCTTTAATGAACGGTCACAATTAAATGAGAACGTATGTAAAGGCTTTACAGTCGGTGTCGGCGTTGGTACCGGACTTTGTGTTGCTGTCGGTGTCGGACTTGGTGTCGGTGTCGCTACTGTTGCCGTAGGGCTTGGTGTTGGTGTCCCTACTGTCGCTGTAGGGTTTGGTGTTGGTGTTGTCCCTACTGTTGCCGTAGGGTTTGGTGTTGGTGTTGTCCCTACTGTCGCTGTTGGGCTTAGTGTTGGAGTTTCGGTCAAACATGTAAATCCCCCTTCTTTGGTGGAAAAGTCTTCGACATCATTGGTTAAATCTACGAAATTAATAAGTGTATCAATACACGTCGCTACTTTGAATTCTATTTTTACAATGGAGCCTGTGGATCCAGCGGGTATAATAGTACCAACACCTGTGACCCGAATTGTACCGGAGCCAGAGGTTTGAAGTTCTACTACTTGAAAAAAAGTATCTGAAAAATTTTGTGATAAATCCCCTTTCTCAAAGTTTCCTTCATAACCCAAGATCTCGCTATCAAATGTCAGGTCAAATTGAAAGTTCTCAATATCCTGGTTCTGTGCATTCTCCAGCGTGACAGTGTACGTCACCGTATCACCACTCATACCTGTCTGCATATCCAGTTCAAGGTCTTCACCAAAAGCCAGGCCCGTATTAATCAGCACCGTCAAAGTAAATATGAAACAATAGATCTTTTTTTTCATAACAACAATTTCCTTTCTATAAAACTATATATATATTTAATAACAATCAGATTATGACCACTCTTTCTTACGTCAATCCATTAGTTACAGATTATTCTCTCTGATAGCAAGAAACCGTCGAGAGGGGGCTTCGAAAATACAAATCAGATCGTCTAGATTAACATTGTTATCAGTATTTATATCTGCACAAGAAAACTGCCACTCATTTAAAGTTATTACATTAAGAGTTTTTTTTAACGCTAAAATAACATCATTTAATGTCAACTCGTAATCTTCATTTACGTCTTCATCGTGCAGGCACTTATCCTGCGCATGCATAACATCAATTTTGTTATCCTAAGGGCCTGCGCAAAGACAACTTGGTCTATTCACACTTATCTTCAGGCCAACTTTGAACTATCTTCAATCTCCAAATCCTCAACGCAGCTAAGGCTGCGCTTCCGGTTCGGATCAATCAGATTGTCCAAATTTAACCTAAATCTAAGCCCGAATAGACCAAGTTATTTTTGCGCAGGCCCTTAGATACAGAAGCGGAGCTTTCAAGAATGTTATCAGTAGTTAATTTAACATTAAATACACCAAAAAAAACTGATTGACGTCAACTATAATTCCCGTCTAACGACAATTATTTTTCCCTTTTTTCAGTTAATATAAAATCACAATACCTCCTAGGAAACCTGCTTTCTTACTTATCGCTTTTATGTTAAGAAAGTATTCATGTTGCAATTTGTATAATATGTTCCTACTTAAGGCCCCTCCTTTCTAACCGGACAACGTAGCCTATTACTAACATATATTTCTAAAGCGGTTTAAAAGTCAGTCGTAGTTTCTACTGGAAAGAAAAAGGAGAGCTTAGTTAACTAAAATTGTAATTTGTAATTGAGGGAAGTTGGTTTAAATATGGATTAGAAAACGAGAATTTGTTTTGATCGCATCCAAAGAGTGCTGAAAAGATGGCGTGGCAGGAATTGAATCCTGCCACGTCAAAATGTAGCTATTCTCCGACTTTGGAAAATCCATTGCCGTTTCTGTGCCCTATTCTTTCTTGTTAATCGACTTGATAACGCCGTCATTAGAACATTCAATGATTACATGATCACCTATCTTATAGATTGTTAAGTCTATTTCATGACCTGCAACCAGACTCAGATTATTACCTACTTCAGCCTTTACGACAACCTGGTCTGTCGTAGTATTTATAGAAACAATTGTTCCTTTTATGATAAAAGAACCTTCTGCTCCATCAGTAATATTTATACTTGCAAAAGATGCCACAAAAAAACCTATGAATAGAATTGTCGCTAAACTTTTAAACGTCCTGTTTTTCATTCTAATTCCTCCTTAAATTAGAAACCATCTAAAATAATTTAATAGTGCATAGTGTCTCCAACCTGATATATCAGGCTACTCTTTCAACTTCAACTTGTTTAAAAGTACACCTCCTTTCAAAACCTGGTCTGCTTTTTTCGCGCTCCATTACCTAATTTACACCCAACTATTAACTCCATTTCTAAAATGATATAATTGCAATCTATATGCCAATTACTTTCAAATTAGATATCTATAAGTTTTGGGGAGGGTTACCATCTTTTGTCACATCTTTACGAAAAGTGTATTACGCAGGGAATGTCATACTGTACGTAGGGGATATCCGACAACCCATGGGTAATGTAGAAAAAGATGAGGTTTCTTTTCGGGCAATGCATTTTCTAAAGATGAAGCTGCTCTTTTTTTTAGCCAGGGTCATTTAAAAATCAGGGTCAGGTCAAGTCTTTATTGTTTACAAACAATTTCCCTTTTCCCGTAAAGTTATCGCAAAATGTCGTTATGTCAGATGTTGCCACCCCTAATAAAGTCCATTAAAGATACGGCGATTATATTGTTGTTTAGTTTGCAGTTGTTTTACTTCCCAATATTTGTTAGCTTTTAATGGGAATCTTTGCTGTCGCAGTATGCCGAATAGTTGCTTTCTGACTCCAAAATATTCGATTTTATGAAGTTAGGAAATGTTCAGAATCATTTGGTAAGATTTCGGGGGAAGATTTCGGGGCAGACCCTGAAAACAGAATTTACTGATCTTAAATTTCCAACTAGATCTCACCCTTTGAAAGGTATATATTAAAAAAAGTGTGGCTGCTTGAGTAGGCGAAGCGTGAAAATTACGCTGAATAAACACAAAAAATTAAGTTTAACTACTTATTAAATATGAGACTTTTTAGATTACGCAATATGGCAATGGTATTAATAGGTATGGTATCGCTCTATTCTTGCCAATGGGAAACCGCTGCTGCTGAGAAAACCGGTACAAATAGTGATACTACCACTGTTGTTGCAAGTGAGTTGGTTTTAGTTTATGGTATTGACATTTCCAAATATCAAGGGAATGAGGTTGATTTTATCAACAAGAAAGAGAACCGCTTAAGTTTTGTTATCTGTAAAGCAACGGAAGGCGTTACGTATACAGATCCAGATTTTCAACATAATTGGAAGATGATAGCTCAAAAGGGATTGATTAGAGGGGCCTACCATTTTTATAGATGCGATGATCAACCTGAAGCTCAATCAAAAAACTATTTGGATAAAATAAGTAATTTACAAGAAACGGATCTTCCGCCCATCATTGATTTTGAAGAAGGGGGCATAGATAAAACGCAATCGGTAGAACAAATTCAAATGACTCTAATCACTTTTTTAAAAGAGATTGAAAATAAGACCGGTAGAACACCTATCATCTATACTAATATTAATGTCGGTAACAACTATCTGGATAAACCTGAATTTGCCAATTATCCATTATGGATAGCGAATTACACCAAAGAAGATCAACCCCGTATACCCAATGCTTGGAAAAATAGAGGATGGGTGCTCTGGCAAAAGTCAGATAATTATAAATTGGATAATCAGTTGAATGATTTTGATATCTTTAATGGAAGTTTGCAACAGCTTAAAGAGTTTATTCAAACAAATTGATGGATTATACGTAATGGAAACAAGGGGGTCCGGGTTTAAATCACCGGTATCACTTCAACTTTTAATCTTCAGAAATATAATCAGCAGACAAGTTTAGACCCAACGTTTCTTTCGAGATTAGTATAAATCTGATATCTTCTATTGTAAAATTTACGATTGTTGCCATTCTGTTTTGAGATAATCGGTTATCTTTAACTTTGGGAGAAGAATTGGATTAGATAGAAAAAGATTAGTCCTGTATAATTAAGAAGTGATCCTGTGAAGGGTGAGTTATCGTTTTTAATCGTGAGCTTAATGTAAAAGAATGATAAGTATTACGTAAATGAGTTTTTATACGCCAATGCCTAATTTTTTTTTTGATTGTTTTGACATTGGTTTTGTTAATATTTCTTTTCTAACTTTTCTAACTTTTCTAACTTTTCTCTCTTTTCTCTCTTTTGTTGAGTAATCCCACGGTTCAACGGGGCGTTATTTGGCTTAAATACTTATTATGAAAAAAATCGCAATAATACTTTTCCTTTTGTTTAGTATCTCCGCATGTGATTCTCCAAAACCGGATCAAGGGAATGTAAATGAAAATAAAGCGGGGTCTGTTGCTCTTCGTTTGAATGATGCTGCCATGAAGCGATATCAAGACCATTTACTTGGAAAGAGTGATAGTCGAGATTCCTTAGAAGCGTCTCTGAAAGAATTGGATGAGGCTATTACAATAGAGCCAAGTCAAATCATTTTTTATACAAATAAAGCAGATATTTTACTTGCTCTTCACAGGGGTGATGATGCTATCCAAGTACTAAAAAATGCTGTTTTGGTTAAACCAGACTTTCCAGAAATCTTGTCTCTAATCGGTTTTTTATTTGAAGAAAAAGGTGATAAAGAAGAGGCCCTGAAATGGTATCAAAAAGCTGTGAATGTTTACGATAAACGAATAGATGATGCAAGGTTAGTAGTACACAGTAAAGTTAACAAAGCATTTCTTTTGTTCTTTATTGAAGACGAGGGCTCTGCCAAAAAAGCATTTGAGAAAGTGAAAGAAGAGTATCCGGAAGCGGGTGAAATGGTTTCTTCTGAACAAATCTTTACCGCTTTTGATAAAGAAACATTTCTAAAAGGACTTTATCCGTAATACAGTACATAACAAGCATCCGAAGTTAATTAAGTTCAGGTAGGTTGATTTCCCAAAATTGGCTGTTGAGTTTATGGAGATTGGCGTCTCAACCTACAACTGAACTGACTAAACCGCATCCGCTACAGTTATTCTATTCAAATAAGAATTCATAATATGTCTGTTTGTTGGCAGATCAGGTCGAAAAAGATAATCAGTCTAAAGATTAGAGTTAAGTATGGTGGGTAGGTGAGATAAGAAACACATAAATACTGGCGCTGTTCCCATACTATCCCTGGTTTTACGCGGAGGTTTAGAAGCTGTACTCCATTCCCATAAAAAAGAAATATCCTTTGGCCTTAAGAGAGCTATTGCTGAAATCATCTCCAACTAATTTACTTTTTCCAACCTTTTCGTCATGACTTATATCTAGTTTTGCGGCCATATGGGTTGTCCACTTATCCCATTTATTGTGCCATTTATGGCTATACCCAATGGAAAATATGTGTTTAATGATACCGGGAATTATGGGGACTAATGTATTGGCAGGGATAGGATTATCGTCATACAAGTATCCGAAACGAAATACTTTGCTCTTGTCTCCCTTATAAAAATATTCATATCCAAACCTGAATGAGAATGATCCGTTCCAGTCAAGTGGTATTTCGTCATTGACCGTATTACCCAAGAGCCTATTGAATAATTGGTTATCTCCATCTGTAAGTTCAAAATCCAATCTATCGTATGCGGAGGCCCAATCAATCCATAACACGTCCAGAGACAACCTGTGGGACTTTCCTAGTTCCTGTGCAATTCCTACACCAATTGACCGTGGCCACTCAAAGTTTGCCTTTATATCATACTCCGCAAAAGGGGTTAATAAAAGCCTGCCTCCCGGTGCACTTTTTGGAACGAGAATATCGGCATCGCCTCTTAACGTGGCCCTGGATTCACTAATATATGAGATACCCAGTACTGCCTTTTTTCCCAGTTTGTATTGTGCTCCAAACGTATAAGAGTAGCCAAAATTATCTTTGGTGGACATATCGGCAAGAAAAGAGAGCTTTCCTGCCGCAGGTCCTGTTTGTTGCGTAAACGGAGCTTCTATCTCTCCCTTATGAAAGGCTGGACCAAATGAAAAACCTAATGATAGTTTATCATTTACCTTGTATGATGTAGAAAACAATAACTTAATAAAAGATGTCTCTGTACGGTAAAGTTGATCGCCAAAACTAACAGGAATATTTCTTAGAATAGGTAAGTCGATCTTAGTTTTATGGTCAAGATGATATTCTGTCTTAAAACCTGCCGGGATATACCCTCCTATCCCAAAAGCAAACTTACTATCGTCTTCTTTCTTGTAAATCAGAGAAAATGTCGGTAGTGTTATTATTTCATGCTTTGAATAATCACTACCTTGCGGATCTCTGTATTTAATATCCGGGTACGCAAATTCAAGTCCAAAGTATGCAGTTTTTCCGGTTGCCATATTAACCAGAGCGGCAGGGTTATCGTGGATAAGAACCCCGTTATCACTATGGGCAATGTTTGTTCCTCCTCTTCCTGACGAAACAGGACCCATACTATCAAGCATTACACCACTACCATATGACTTATTGTTAAACGGAGTGCATTGCCAGAATATTATTAGAAGATAAATTACAAAAATTCTTAATTTATGCATAATTATTATTTCTTTAAAAGAGCAGAAAATTCTCAAATGCCTTTAGACAACTATTTAACAGTCGGAATAGCTTATCCCACTGTTCCTTGACTTTGCCTATGCTTTATTCTGATATGCATCACCGCCTACAACCATTTCCAGAACAAACATTTTTAGCTTTTTGCTACGCTTTTTTATTCCATTAATCGCTACTCCAGTTCGATATGCATCACCTCACGCCTTTCATTTATAGCCAAATTAAATTCAATCTAATCACCTATTTCCAGCGTACATCTTTATACTACAATCTCGTCTATTCTTATACTCATCATCTTTATGATCTTCTCTTGTACCTGGAAATTTGTTACACTTCCCTGCAGAGCCAAAATCTTTGTTCTGCCTTCTGACATTAGTTTCCTTGATTGAAATATTCTAAGTTTTCTTGTAATGTACATCGCCTTGACACAGTTTTTACACTATACGGCATCAACTCAACGATTATTTTTCCAGAAATAGTTGATATTCTCGTATCTTTAGCATGTCTTGTCTTCTATGTAAAACTCTCCTTCTTGCCACATTTTGTACTTGTAAATGGAAGCACTTTTTGGTTCGTGTAGAGTGTTGAAGATTCATTTAGTATTACGGTTAAAAAATTTTCTAAAATCTGCTTTTAATGTCAACATTTGCGAGCCCGTAAACTTTTTTCTTTACTGTAATTGCCAATTACTGGTCATTCAAGCACTCTTCGATCACTTCCTGAAGTCTTTCTAATTCCACGGGTTTCATTAAATACCTGCGGATTCCTAATAACCGAGTCTCTTCATCTGAAATAACCTCACTGTGTCCCGTAGAGAGAATAATAGGAATGTCTGATCTGATTTTTAATAATTCTTGACTCAAATGTTTTCCGGTCATATTCGGCATAGCTTGATCGGTCAAAACCAAATCAAACCGGGCAGGATTCTCCATAAATATCTTTAATGCATCAAAACCATTATCACAAACAGTTACACAATACCCTAACTTCTCTAAGAACTTTTGGTAGATTTCTACTAAATTTGCCTCATCCTCCGCAATTAAAATATGTCCATCACCTTGCTTAGGCATCTCCTTTTTTACTGGTTTCTTATTCGCAGCTTCTTCCGTCACTATAGGAAAAAATATTCTAAAGGTTGTTCCTTTACCTAACTCACTTTTCAGAGTAATCTGACCTTGATGATTATTGATGATGCCATGAACTACCGCAAGTCCTAGCCCTGTTCCCTTACCTACCTCTTTGGTAGTAAAAAACGGGTCAAAGATTTTCTCCTGATCTTCCAATGAAATCCCATGTCCTGTATCACTCACTGTTAATTCCAAACAGCCTGTTTTTAATTTATCAGTGCAATGCGTTAGAGGACATTGGTCACATTCTGCTTTTTCCAAACTTATATCCAATACACCACTTGTTTCTTCCATGGCATGGTATGCATTGATACTAAGGTTTAAGAGGACCTGATGAATTTGAGTTGTATCTGCCATGATATTGACGTGATTCCACTGGAAATTCTTACGAATTTCTATGTTGGTAGGTATGGTAGCTCTTATCATCTGTATAGCGTCTTCTACAACAGGGTAAAGGTTTACAGGTTCTAGGTCAACTATCTTCATTCGGCTGAAAACAAGGATTTGTTTTACCAAGTTTGCTGCTCGTTTCCCCACTTTCAATATTGGAAAGAGATATTGTCTCTCTTTGCTGCTCTCAGGAAGCTCCATCATACATATCTGCACATTACCCAAAATCACTCCCAGGAGATTATTAAATTCATGGGCAATTCCTCCTGCGAGGGTTCCAAGGGCTTCCATTTTTTGTGCTTGCAAAAGTCGATATTCTAATTGCTTTCGTTCTGTGATATCCGTTGAGATACCACAAACAGCATACGGCTCGTTTTTGTTGTTATAAAGGCAAAATTTTATGCTTATATAAGTATGCATTCCGTCATCATGTTGTGCGCGCTCTTCAAATTCGCTAGGTTTGAGTGTATTAAGAGCGGTAAGGTCATTTTCCCGAAATCTATCCGCAATTTGTTGCGGAAATATGTCATAATCTGTTTTATCTCTGATCGATTCGTTGGTAACATGGAAGAGCTCTTCATAACGTTTATTAATCAACATATATTTGAATTCTAAGTTTTTTACATAAACCACAGTTGAAGAGTTATCAAGGATACTCTGAAGCTGTTTTTCACTTTTCCGCAAATCTTCCTCCGCTTTAACCCTCAGATTACTCTCTTTTAATAATAATTTTTGATCTTTAACCCGAAGCTCAAGAGTGATATTCTTATATGAGATCTTATTTATGATGCGGCTATTTATTGCTACAAGAATAAAAAACACACTAATCATGCCTCCCATGATCCATGATAGTTCTGTATTAGTATGGAAAAAACGTACCGCTAACGGAGGTAAAGTACAGACTAGAAAAATCATTATAGGTGCCATACGGTAAGATAATGAACTTATAGCTCCTGCAGTTATACCTCCTATCATAAACGCCAGAAATACCTGGTTAACCATTGAGTCCACGGTAAACAACAAAATTGATGCCATGCCCCAGATGATACCAGAAGCTAATACTCCTAATAGAAACAGGTAATAATATTTCTTAATTACTTTTGGAGATAGATTATCAATCTGCTTAAATCTAAATCGTAATACAAAACGGAAGGCGACAACCACCAGTGTTAAAGATATCCACACCATCAAAACAGAATGTTTAATTATCTCCCACTGAACAAAAGATAAAACCGAGGCAATAATTACGGAACCAATCAAACTATTTAACATTACCGAATACAGTAGGTATACTTGTTCCCGGAAAATAATGTCTTTGTTTCTTTGCGACTTGTTTGCATCTGACATGTTTACTCTCATTAGATATTCTCACCGTAATCTTGATAATTAATCCATTGTATCTGACTTAGTCCTATGTAGCGAAGAATGGACAATGAAGGCTAAAAGACATTTTATGTCTATACCTTATTTTACCTTTAAATTTGGACATCTGTCGTAGGAATTTCATTGCTGCTAATTATATCATTAATTATCTTTGTCTTCTATTAATTTGACTGGGGTGGAATTATTTCAGTATATGGAATTCTTGGCCAACCTGTATAAAAGCATTTTTGATGCTGAATTGGCAACGTAACCAAAAGAAGCTTCTAAAATGTGCTTGTGTCTTTCCAATGAATTATAAGTAAATGGTGCTGTCGCCAACTATTTAGAAAGATTGGATAATGGATCTCTATTGCTTAGTGGTAAAGCTGGTTCTATGTGGGTTTTAATTGATGCAACATAAAAGCAGAGTATTTCAAGAATAGTAAATCTCCGCTTCCCTGCATAAGACTAGAAAGCACTGTAACTACAAAAATTGGCAAGATTTTATTATTGACGATGATAGAATTACAAGTGATAATATTTTTCTTTCTTACTTTTATGGTATAAAGAAGCTGCCGATGAAAATTATACTGTTGCTTTTCTCGTTTATCATTTTTCAGTTTCAAGCAAGAGCCGACGGCACTTCTGTTGAATTATTCAGGACTATTAATGAACGTTTAAGCCATATGGAAGAGGTTGCTTTCTTCAAAGCACAAAATCATCTCCCTATCGAAGATATTGAGCGAGAAAGGATTGTAATCCATAGGGCTATTGTATCCGCGCGTGATAAAGGTCTTGATCCAGATTCAGTAGAAGATTTCTTTAATGCACAAATCTCTGTTGCTAAAGCTATACAGTTTCGATATCGCGCAGACATACTTTCCCAACCATCTTCTCAAAAGCCAAAAGATCTTCAGAAGGAGCTGCGTCCTTGCTTGCTGAGCCTTGGTGATCAGATCATCCAACAAATGATAATGTACATTAAGACTTATGGTTCATTTAAGTCAATACAATTTGCCGACTTTGATGCAGAAATTAATGTAAGATATGTTACCGCTTCAGATAAGCAACTTCTGTTTAGAGCTTTGCAGAAAGTTAAACATTTACCTGTTAACTAATTTAATAGTATAGGAATTTTCATTTTGAGCTAAAAAAATTTTTTTAGAACCAAGATGCGACCATTGTATTTGTTATGAGTTAAAATGTAGGATGGGTAGAGCGATAGCGAAACCCATCAAAAAGTCTATATCCATAATCGCTGTGAGTGGACCAATATTAAGATTATAAATTTGGTGTTAACTTAAAATAGAAAGATTTAAAGATATACAAAATACCCCAACGGGGTTATACATATCAGCCCAGGGCTGCGCCCTGGGTTAAAGGTAACCGTTAATTAGCACCCTGAATGGGTGCAACATATATTCCAGATTCATCGCCAATGTATGTTACGCCCTTACAGGGCTATATTTTTTTTGTATTTTTGTCCCAGGGCGTTGCCCTGGGCTGGTATATCCGGCCCTTTCAGGGTCAAATAAGAGCAATGTTCACAATCTTAATTGTAGCGTGTGGATTAAGATTTAAAATGCAAAGAGTCCACCGTCGGCGTTAATTTAATAGTATAGGAATTTTCATTTTGGGCCAAATACGTCATTTTGCTGGTGCTTCGGTGTAACTGTTGTGTATGCAACGAGTTATGGTTGTTGTGGCAGGCGCTTCAAATCTCCAGATTTGAATCACATCTGACTTTAACGCAACTCTGTTGCGAGTAAAAGAGATTAATGTTTACAGACAATTGGTTGTGTCCAAAAAGCAAAACCATACAGAGTATTGTTAATGTCAGATTAGTTCAAGTCAGAGACTTGAACTAACAACGAAAGTATTCAAAGTTAGTCTATGGTAAAGAGTCCGCCGTAGGCGCTAATTAAAACACTAAATGTCCATTTAGCAAAGTACTACAGTGGAAAAGCCATTAAATGTGGCAGCACAAAAACATAATAGGTGCAAATATGTCAGAAAATGGATTGCTCAACTTGTATGGAGATAAAGTGATTAAGACCACAGGAAGTCATGGCGCAGACATTGCATCGCAAAGAATAGATGATCTTGACAGAAAGTGTATTGAATATGCGCTTACTTTAAAGTCTGAAAATGATTTTGCCATAGATATCGGTTGTGGACTTGGAATCCAAGGAGTTCGTATGGCTGTCCTTGGTGTCAACACTTTGCTAATAGATTTGATGGATGTTTCGGAAACGGTGGAATCGTTATCTAAGCTTTTAGGTGTGAAGAACCTAAGCGTTCTGATTAAAGACGTAAGAAAGATAACAATAAATGATATTCAAAAACCTGCAACTTTAGTTTCTTCACAAAGATTTATACATTACCTTAAATTTAGTGAGGCTCAGTCACTGCTGTCTAAAATCTCCACTGTGATGCCATGTAAGTCTAGGTTGTATATTTCCGCATCTGGTTTAAATTCTGAACTAGGTGATGGTTATAAAGATAAGAACAAACCTGTTAACGAAAGGTTTTCGGTGCTTGTGCCGGAAATGGCAGAAAAGCATCAGATAAAAGAGCAGGTGTGCTTGTATACAGAAAAGGATATACAAGATCTTATTATTCCTTTTGGATTTAAACTGAATAAAGTGTGGACGTCATCATTTGGGAATATAAAGTCAATATTTGAAAGGCTATAACATCGCGCGGCGAAGCCGCAACTAAATAGAGAATATAGAATGCAGGAGACAGAATTTAGAATAAAGCATCAAATTGTAGAAATATACGAAGAGCAAGATTTATCTTGCGGAAATCAGATAGTAATACAATCTTAGGATAGGTTTTCTAACCAGATTAATCATTATCTGCTTTCTAAATCTCTCTAAATCTTTAGAAAATGATTGAACCACATTTGGTCGAAACCGTTAATTAGAATCTTGTATCTTCCATTTCTATAATTGAATTCCTAGCAAAATAAATTGTGCACTCCGATTAACCTAATCAAATATGTAAAAATTTTCTTTTCAAAAAAATCTTTACAGGGTAATACTATAGTGTAGTATAGGCGCAACCAAATCTTAAATTTTGCATTTTAGATTTACAGTAAGTTCAGGCCAATTTCAGAAAACATTAAGCATGTTTAAATAACAAGCAAAACCAGAACATCCACATTACAAGGCTCCACCTTGTAATGTGGTCTACCAGAGGCACTGCCTCAACTTACGTATTGTCGTTTAACAAAAGTTGCAATATTTGAGGCATGCATCTAGAACACCGCATTCCCAGACAGTGTATGGGAACGATATGCAGGCAAGAGGAGATTTGATCTGTTTTATTTCCTTGTTTTCTAATTTATCAACTAGATGTTAGATGGTTCATTATCTATAGATAACAAAAAATGACTAAGTGGAGGTCTTATGAATACTAAGTTAATTGAAAATTATAAGAAAGGCGCTGATCGAGCACTCAACTGGCTTTTACATCAACTTAAGGATAATGGCTCATATGGTTCTACTATAAATGACCTTGCTAGTTATTACAAGTCGCCCTATCTTTTTTATATATCTGGACGAATTGAAGAAGCAAAGATTATATTAAACCATATTAAACATGAATTTATGCAAGAGGATGGCGACTTTAAGACTTCAGTTGATATAAAAAGCAAAAATGAAGTTTTCATAGAGTACTGGGCTTATATGAACGGTTGGGTTACATTGGCTGCGCAAAAGATGGGAAGTTTTGACATTGCTTATCCGGCGTATCAGTATCTTAAGTCATTTTATCACAAAAAAAACGGTGGTTTTACCACTTGTAAGCCATATAGTAAATCTAATAATATCGTAGATGTACTTACAACGTCACACCTAGGCTTAACATCTTTATATCTTGGTGACATTGAAAAAGCTATAGCCGCTGGAAATCTGCTGCAAAGATTTATTTCCATACAGCCAGATTTAAGATCAGGTTTTTATCTTCGTATTAACGATAGCGACAAACTAATCACTGAATTCCCGCAAGGTGCAGAGATTTTCCACAAAGTGAGTGCCACTGAACCTAATCAAGCATACTTTATGATCGGGTATCCAATTGCATTTCTAGGTAAACTCCACATGGCAACAGGCGTTCCTGCATATTTACATACTGCAATGATGTATCTAGATTTTGCAATGGGTTGTCATAACAGCATTAGGACTTTTCATTTTAGCCATAAGGTGGCATGGGGTGCCGCAATTGTGGCTAATCTTACTAAAGAAACTAAATATTCTGATATTTCAAAAAGCATTCTCAATTACCTTCTAAGCATACAAGATGCAAGTGGTGCCTGGTTAAATGACGAACCAGCCCATACTTCTTTTGATCAAACTGCAGAAATTGCAATATGGTTGAGAGAAATAAGTTCGGAATAAATTAAGATTCTTGTGTTTAGATTTTTACACCGTCATTGTGCGAATTTATCTCGCACCTTTTATAATCAACTGAAAATAAAGTTTTTTAAAGGTTCTGGGTTCAAGGTTCATAGTTCAAAGGTTAAATATTCGGAAACAAAAAAACGCTGAACGTTGAACCATTAAACCCCAAAAATTCGAAATATTTTTGGCTGGATTTAGGTTAAATTTGGCAAATCTGATTGAATGAAACTTGAAGCGCCGCTTTATCAGCGTTGATGAATTGGAGATTGAATATCTGGTAAAGTTAGCCTAAAGATGAATGCGAGAAGCTTAGCTTATTTTGTGATAGAGCACCTTAGTTTAAACTATTTAATGCCCTCTCATTTTATAATCAACTGAAAATAAAGTTTTTTAAAGGTTAATGGTTCAAGGTTCATAGTTTAAAGGTTAAATATACGGAAACAAAAAAACGCTGAACGTTGAACATTTAAACCCCAAAAATTCCAAATATTTTTGGCTGGATTTAGGTTAAATTTGGCAAATCTGATTGAATGAAACTTGAAGCGCAGTTTTAGCTGCGTTGATGATTTGGAGATTGAATATCTGGTAAAGTTAGCCCAAAGATGAATGTGAGAAGCTTAGCTTATTTTGTGATAGAACACCTTAGTTTAAACTAATTAATGCCCTCTCAATTGGGGACCTCTAGGTTTAACTGGCTAAATAGTTCTTGCCGTAAGCCGTAGTCTAGATATATACCACTCATTACAAGGCATCGCCTTGTAATGAGTGGTAAAGTATTATTTATATGGTTATCTATTTTACTTCAACTATCATACCCCAGTTGAATCCTTCTTCATATGCATTTCTATTGAATTCATGATTGCCTTGGTCATTGGGAACTGCCCATGTGGCCCAAACAGTACCCTTCTGAACTGCTTTAATATTAAATGTTAGAGTGCCATCTGAATCTGTTGCATTACCACTTGGTTCTATAGTGATGGATTGCCCAATCATTTTTCGTTGTTTCGTTAGCACCTTTACAGGAACACCTGATTTTGCATTAATTAGTTTAAGGGTGCAAGATTCAATTTCTCCTACTTCTAAAACAAGTCTTTCCGCTCCCAATGGACCTTCTATTAAATCTTCTGCGCATTCAAATACAAAAGATTTTCCAGGTGGTGTTGTATTAGGAGTTGGGGATGGGTTAGGCTCGATTGTTCCTGTAGGTGTAGGAGTAGGTGTAACAATTGGTGATCCTGTAGGTACAGGTGTAATAATAGGTCCAGATATTCCGCTATTAGGGTTGAGCAGATTCCATGCCTTGTTGTTGTCTTCATGTATTTCATCGATTTCATTATCTGGGTCAATAACGGCATAAATTTTTGTGTCTTTAGAAACTTGCCCTGGAACTTTCCAGTTTTCTAAAGAAGCTACAGCAAATTTCCGTGAGTTTATTGGTGGAATATTTACTTCAGATTGTCCGTTTTCATTAACAATGAGAGTGCCACGATTTCCAGGATCACCAATAAAGAAGCGTATTATGGATGAACCCAATTGGTCTTTTAAACTATAATTTTGAATCCTGGCACTGATAGTGACAACATCCCCTGGGACAGGATTGAGAGGATTGAAAATTATATCGCGTGTCTCTTCCCTCTGTACTGCAGGGTTGGTGCTTGCAATACCTTTTGCCTCATCATTTCGCCAGGGTAGAATAAAGGAAAGGTCCGATTTGCTGCCATAATTTTCTTCCCACCAGGAAGGGACGCCAGCACTTACATCGAGATTTACAGCATAGTCAAGAACTAATGCTCCATTGGAAGCCCAGTAAACGTAAGGAGAAACAGTATAAGTTTTTGTTCCTAAAATAGACTGATCGATTGTTCCAAAATCGACAATAACAGCACTCTCTTCTTTTACAAAGCTCTTGTGTGTTGATATCTCCTTGCTTCCGTATTTGTCCTTAACAGTACCTGATAAACTGGCCTGGATTGGTCCAAATCCACCGGAGACCTCTGCGCTAAGTGACCTTGAAACCTGTTGAAAAGAGGAACTTTCTCTTTCAGTGATTTCTTCGGAACCGAAACGTAATTCCCATGTCTGTTTAGATGTTCCGGATAGTTCCCAGGAGTCTCCGCCACCGCCCTGAAAACCTCCGCGTCCAAATAATCTGGCACCTTCGGGCACATCAGCAACGTCACGATATGAAAAAAGATTAGCCACTTCGTGAGATGAAAGGTGCGTCCTTGATCTGCTACTCTTGCCTGAGAACCATGTGTTCTGCAAACCCTCAATGCCGATTAATTTTGGAACAACGGCTACAACGTGTCCATGTAATTCGTTATTTGCCAATACAGGGTACTCTAATATTTCATTATCAGAAATTGTGGCATAGAGCCTATCATCTTCAATTGCGTTAGAAGTAACTTTTACTGTAACTGTTTGTGAAGAGCCTTCTATATTTGAGAATCGTTCACCATATTTACGTTTCAATGTTCCGGTGACACTTGCTTCTATAGGACCTATTTCAGCACCTACTTCCGCGGTCAATGATTGTGATACCCCCCAATCTGCAGTTACTTCAGTTGACACTTCAGTTTCAACTGTTGTTGCATTCTCATATATTGCTCTATGTTCACATTCAACACCAGGGTCGTTATTAAAACATTTATTAATATCAAAATGTTGTCCACTGATGGTATCAAAATGGATAGGTGGTGCGTTTAGAATTACAAGGGGTTGTACAATATCTGTTACTGTCTGGCGAGTTGGTGGCCCGAGCCTTACAGAATCACCATCAAAATCGCCTACTGCCATTGCAAGGACTAGTGGTGCACCAATAAATTCCGTTGTGAATTCAGCTGTTGGTTGTGAATCTAGATTTAACCCGTCTTCAGCAGGGTGACTCTGAAAAACCCGAATGCGGGCAGTATTTTCAGATTCTTCATTCTCAAATACTTCAGCAATTATAATCTCTGTCTCTAAAGAATCACCGTCTGTAATATCTAAATCAGTTAGGGCAACAGTTCGATGAAAGACTTCGTTCTCATCGGTAGATATGCTGACGCTGGCAATAGAAGACGATCCAATTTGAAGCTGATCATCAGCTTTATAAACTCTAATATCATTTCTTGATGCATGAATTATTTCATCCTTACCATCAAGGTCTACATCTCCAGTCGTAATACTCATTGGCCAACCATCCTGTCCCCTCCCACTACTGCGAAACTGCGTGGGGCCTACTGGCACTACGCTTTCCAAATCAGAACTAACAGTAAGAACTTGCAAACCAATCTCAAACTGTTTTACATTAGTAGGGCTCATTTCCCAGCCAAAAACAACTTCGTCAAATAGGTCACCATTAAAATCACCGGAAGCAATTACTAAGCGAAATAAAAAATCTGCAGAATTAAACGGTTCATCAAAGATTGGTTGTTCTGACCTTGCTTTAGGTGTAATCAGACCATCTACAACATCATAAACCTTTGCATAAAGTTTCCAACCAATTCTGTTACCATTGGAATCCAGTTCTCCTGGTTCAACGGCCATGATAGTTATTTCATCTGTCCCATCCTGATCAAAATCTCCTGTTGTAATATCAAATACACTTGAACGTTGCAAATGGTTAGAATTTGCTATTTTAAATGGTTCTAACCGCTCATCGGCTATAGAATCCATAACTTTTGGAACTAATGTACCATCAGTATCATAAATAATAATCTGAATAGGTCCGCCTGTTTCAGTATCTTCTGCAAAATATGCCAGAGCAAACTCTTTTTCCGGGTCATCATCAAACTGTCCGGTTGTAATACGTATCCACCGTCTAAGGAAGAAATCATCTATGTCAAAAAGTGGCGGAAATCCGCCATCTTGTACAGTAACCCTATTTACTTTTGACCAGCTTAATGTTGCTGGTTCAATCTCAGGAATAAACATATTTATGGAACGGTCTTCGCCTTCCCAAACCACAACAAATTCATCAAACCCGTCATCGTTAAAATCTGCAGTTGCGACATCCAGTTGTGCCCGATCACCCGGGAATTGAAAAACGCCGTCTTCAGATTGCGTAGTACTTGCGCTAAGTCCGCCAACGTCAATAGCTCCATTTGCGTCAAAGATTGTCCCGAAAAGAGGTCCCCCATCTTCAGCTGCACGCATTAGAATGATCTCTGAGGATGCACCAAGAAGATGGTTTCCTCGAAATGGGTCATTGGCATCAACCTGGGCTAAAACTGTACGACATGCCAAAATAAACAGTAAAGAAAATATTATAATAGTTGAAAATTTGTTTTTCTGTTTCATGATTTTCTTCTTAAATAGATAATAATTATTAAATTTAAATCTTAAATGAATCTTCGCCGTAATAAATTAGCGCCTTCGGCGGACTAAAGTCTCCAACGAGGCACGTCTCCTATCGCAAACAAACATCTCTATCCGTACATCATCAAGGCTAAAGCCTTGAGTTACGAAATGTACCTCATACCTTTAGGTTTGAGTCAATACTTAACAGTAATAACGAAAACCATTTCAATTATCTGCGACACACAATATTTTGTAAATAGTAGGTTGGGTT
>JAIQZO010000018.1 GCA_021777055.1 Candidatus Anammoxibacter sp.
TGATTTTGATTTGATGTTATCTGGTATTGAAGTTACGCCTGGTCAGGCATATGATATCCCTTTAGACATTCAATCCACGGCTAATGATTTTGAAAATATTATTTTAGAAGAGGCCGGAAGTACGGCGTCTACAGGGACCCCCTATAACTGGCAAGGGGAAAGGGTGATGAACCTTAGTGGTGCCAGTAAACCAAGGAAACCAATAGATGTTACCCGTCCAGAGGAGCTGTTTGGAGTACTGGAAGAGTTGCCTGATCCTAAGGGGAAAGCGTTTAAAATAATGTCAAAAGAAGCCCTTGAATCCCCAGCAAAGCTAACAGAACAATATTTTGATAGTTATTCTGGAGCAAAGGATTATTTACAAATACATTGGACGGAGGAGAAACAAGGATTATGGCAAATAATGGAGACAGAGACAAAAGAAAGTGAAAAAGCTGTTATGGTTTAGGCATATTAACGTACGATTAATAGAGGAAATAACAAATAAAAAAAATTAACAGGGAAAAGATAATCATGATAAATTTTGAAGAATTGAGAATAAAAGATAATGGACTATTAGTTAAAGAACAATGGAATGGTTTATTAGATAGTACAAAAAGGTATTTCAATGGCAATGTTGGCTTGGGAGTTGATGCACCAGAAGCTAAATTACAGATAGAAGGAAAAGGAGGTCAAAATATCGATCTTCTGGTCAACGGAAGAATACGATCTAATAATAATGATGGAGGACTCTGGGTGGCAAGTGATCGTTTTATTGGTGGAGTCTCCACCAATAAAGTAGGGTTCTATAATAATAAAGCGTGGCGGTTAGTTGTACAAAATAATGGAAATGTAGGTATGGGAACTTCTACACCAATGAGTACATTATCACTAGGGCCTTCGTTAAACAAGATAAAACTAGCGCTTTATCAAAATAGCAGTGGAACATCTTATTATGGAATGGGAGTTACTTCCGGAAGATTTTATTTTAATATCGGCAACCCAAAAGCTAAATATGTTTTTTTAGATAGAGCCGGAAATGGAGCCAAGGAGATTTTTACTATACTCGGAAACGGAAATATTGGTATAGGACGTAATCCGGCAGCGAGGCTGGATGTGCAAGGAAACTCTTCTACTCAAGGGACTATGCTTTTAATGCCAGATCCATCTAAAGGGGGCCAACGAGCATCTCATGTGCATTGGGGTGGCACAGGTGACTGGTATATTCGTTCTGCTGCCACTAGCGGTAAAGTTATTATTCAGGATAGTGGCGGCATGGTCGGTATAGGGACGAGTAATCCAAAAGCAATGTTACATGTAAATGGCGTTATTAATGCAAAATTAAGAAATATTGGTGACAAAAAGAATGTACAGTACAACTCTTCCACTGGAGAAGTAGGTTATGATAACTCTACTCGCAGGGATAAAAGGAATATTACGCCATTGTTAGATGATTTTGGTAAGATTATGCAACTACAACCTCGGAGATACACGCGTCCTTTTGATCAGGAAAGCTGGGAAATCGGCTATATCGCGGAAGAGGTCAAATCATTGGGGCTTAATAATTTAGTCTTTTACGATGAGGATAATAATCCCGATGGAATAAACTACAGAAAATTGTGCCTATATCTAGTAGAAATTGTCAGAGAACATGAACGTAAGCTTAATCCGAAATCTCCTTATCTGGAAAAATATATAGAGAATGAGGTGCCAATCCCTGACTTAAAGAGTACCAAAGAGATTGTAAAAGATTATTTGGATTATCATAGGATATCTTATAGCAATACAGACACAAAAGAAGAGCTATTGAAAAAAGTTGAATGTTTAAATGAGTAGTAAGCGTAAGGAATAAAGAAATCAAGTAATTGGTATAAGAATATTTCCCGGGTGTAAATACATAATATGGAGCCAATAACAATAGATCTAAAAAGAGGTGCATCTATATTTAAGAATAGAGTAGAATATCCTCTTCCAAAAAAGACAGGAGTAAAGGACTATATTTTTTATAAAGTCTCTTCCTCCGATAAATACGGAAAACCAGCGAGAAGTTTTTTTAACAAATACTACAAAAACCACATCAATAAGAAGATCAACAATTTAGAAGAGATAATAGATCATCTCCATTCTGAAATCCAGTCAAAGAACATCAAACAAATTCGAGAGATCATAATTGTGGCCCATGGAAACAATCTAGAATTAGTCCTCCCAGTTACAAGGCATGCATTTGATAATGAAGAGAATAAGAAAAAATTTCAACGGACAACCTCAGGTAGCATTTCTAATTTGCAGGAAGCATTTAAAAATAATGATGCAAGCTTAACTAGCTTTAAGAATAAAAGAAAAGAAGTAATAAAAAAACTTTCGGATATCTCATGGATTACTATAAGGGCCTGTAATTTTGGAACATCAAGAGATGGTTTATTTGCTTTGTACTCTTTTTTTGGTGGAAGGGCAAATGTATATGCACCCCATGAGTACCAGGTGTTTGTCGAGAAGATGCCAATAGGTAAAGACTCTAGAATAAAATCTGATCTTGATTTTTATCAACATTTAGTTAAACAGGGCTACATTCAAAGGAAGAAGAAACACAGTGTAAAAAGAAAAGAGAAAATCATTAATAAACTTATAGAACGAGGTAGAGGAAGGCATAGTTTTACCATTTCAGGCTACAGGCTTGAAAATAATAGGGTGGTAAGTGGAGATAAAGTAGTTCATGATTCGCTTATAAGTTCCTTCGATCAAAAGAAAATACCGGATGCAATTAAAGACCTCTTTTTAAAACAAAAACTTACGTTATCTGAAGATATACGTATTCAAATAAAAAAGAAAAATGAAAAATGGTTACTAGATGATGACAAATTAAAAATTAATGGTCATAGATATAAAATCAAGTATAAAATCCAAATAGAATATGAGCAATTTTCCGATGAGAAGAATCACGAAGTAAGTCTTTACGTTTATCCCATCTTAAATCATAATAAAAGTTTACCATCTATTCCAATACAGTTGTTTTTTTCAGATGATCAAGCCGAAGAATTTAAGGGAGAACTATTTGAATTAGTAGCCTTTAACACTAACACTGAGCAAGGAACAGACGCCCAGAAAAAAGAAAACTTCGATGCCTATGAGAAATTGTTAAATGATGGTAAGTTAAATGATAACAACGGACATAATATTATAACAGCCTTTGCAGATGAATCTCCTTTAACAAATCCAAAAATCGTAAGATTATCCGATAAACAATGGGAAATTCAAGACGAAAGCACTTTCATAATAAAAAAGACTTTTACGCACCTGTTCCCAAAAGGTTTCAAGACTGCACTGAAAGTGTTTGTCCAAATTACAAAAAAAGATCAGGAAGATTATATTTCTTATAACGGAAGTGACCCAGACACGCCCGGAACCGAATTAATGGCTTATTTAGATAATTTTTCAAAAGAGGAACTCTTAGATCTAATCTTTTTCTTAAGAGAACCTTACAAAGAGGAACATGCTTTTTATATCTATATGGCACAAGAAGCATTGCAAAGAAAATCAGACTTTTTGGAGTGGTTTTCAAAAACAGAGGAGTGGGAAAAAGGATTAAACGAGCCTATATACCTCTCTCCTTGGACAGAGTTGAACGACGTAGAGCGTGAACACAAAAGTAAATATGCTTATATCTTTGCCAACGTATGGCGAGAGGCTAAAGCTTCTTCATCTAGAAAGAAAGAATTTGAGACCGACTTATTTGAAGAAAAAGAATTACCCTTTGCTCCTACCGTAATAGAAGAAGAGATAGATCCTGATTCCCCATCAATAGACCCGGATTTGCCAGGAGGTGTACCAGAACCTCCACCGGAATTTTTTGAGAAAGATATAATATTTGAAGAAGAAGATCAAGAGGACATAAGCTGTCAAAAGTTCAGAGAGGCGTTAGAGGTTATTAAGCAAAACAAAGGAAAAAGTTTGGAAGAGATCGAAAAAATATTTAAAGAAACTGATGTCGACGAGAATACGACTTTGTATGATTATATGACATCCAATTATGGTTTCAATTCTTTTAAATTGGCAAACGACATCCTTCAGTTGTTCTCTCCTTACGCGTCAAGTTCCGGTTCTCTCATCTCCAGATTAGGAACTTTTGCTGGCTCTAGAATAGCATTTGCCAGTAGTGTTTTCTTTGCTATTACAGGTCCTTTAATGTTATTAAAAGCCAGTTTGCTAGACCCTACGATTGAAGGAAAAAAGAAGTTTAAAAGGGCCGGTACCATTACAGGATTAAAGCAAGGAAATAAGATGATATATGAGATCATTTATAAGTTTGAATATAATGGAATCGCAATTTCAGATACTTATAATCTGTTTCCTAATGCACCTGATCACTTTGTTGCACATAAAAATTTCTTAGGAACGCCACTGGATGCCGCATTCCCTTCATGGCAAAAGGCTTATGGGGAGGGCTACAAACAAGGAATCGAAGAGGTCAATAAACTTATGAATGAGGACTTAAAAAAACATATGTCAATTTTTAAACAGTATGTCATAAAAAAAGGGTTGAAAGATTGTCATTTTAAGGAATTACTAAACTCAGGATTAATAGATAAAAATAGGGTTAAGCTTGCAATCTTATATGGTTTGTATACCCAAATTTCAAAAATCGCGAGATACGATATAGCCGATGTTACAGATTAATTGAGAATATACCATAGCGCGGCGAAGCCGCAACCAAGATACAGAATACAGGAGTCAGGAGACGGCATTCAGAATAAAGCTTTGTTAATCCTTGTTTGTAAATCAAAATAATATCCACTATCAAGTGTCTAGTATCTATTGATTATAATAGAACTTAACAAGTTGTATCTAAAAATTCTTTCTAAAAGAACAGGTTTTCGCAGGGTAATACTATAAATCTAATCAAACGGGTGAGCGTATTATATGATGTAAAAATAGGGACCTTATATGTGCTTTGTATCTTTTTATCGCCTATAAAGTCGCCTCGTTGGTTCAAGTCTCATGACTTGAACCATACTGACATTAGGGCAACTCTGTTGCCCAGTAATAATCAGAGTTAAAGGAAACTATCTATATTTACACAATAGGTCGTATTGTAAAGGTCAGATTGGTTCAAGTCGGAGACTTGAACCAACAATTTGCTGGTAGAGTCAAATCGGAAGCATAGCTTTAACTATGTTGGGGGGTTGGCTATTGAAGCTTGGACAAAGATAGTCTAACGTTGGGCGTAAAATATGGAAGTTATTTTTGCCCGAATCTTAGTTGAGAATATACCACAAAAATTATCAAATTGAGAAATATGAAAAAACAACTATCCTATCTGTATCTTTCTATTCGTGACCTTGTTGTTCCTTTAGAGGAAGCTATAACCTCAATGGAAGGAATGGAGTATCTATTTAACAAATATGGATGGGAAGTAGATTTAGACGAAGATGTTTATGCCAAATTAAATCAGGTACTGATTTTTAAGGAACCTCTTGAGAGTTTTATTGCAGAAGCTGACATTTTGATTGATAAGCTTCCTAACGGAGAAATAGGCCTTTCAGACCTAAAAAACATAATCGAGCAAGGAAAAACCCTATTTCAATTAATTATAAATTTTGATGCTGGTAATATCGGAGAATTTAATGGACCACTAAAAGAGAAAATTTTCTGGAACAGTATTGCAGATCATTTGCTAGATGATTTATTAGTAACCTATCTTCAACATTATAAGCCAATTGTTTACTCTTTGTTCCTGTTTTTTGGTGTAATTCGTTATGAACAAATTGATACGCAGGAAACTTATAGAACAGCTTATACCAGAATCGTAATTGATTGGGACCAATTGATTAAGCTGGTAACCGATCCATTGGAAGCTTTAAATAATTATTACAAGTGGAATCAAGAAGATCAGAACCTAAATCATCTGCTGTTACTGCAAAACATACAAAAAGCATTGGAATCATTAAAAGTTCCTTCTACGATTTCAGTCCCATCTGATGATTTTTTGAACAATAATGAATTTAATCCTTCTCCGGCTTACAATCTGGATGAGGAAGTCATGGAATTATATACGCCATTTAGATACGGAATAGATTTTAAGGATTTCGCAATTGTAGAACTTGGATTATCTTTCATCCCTATTCCTAAGAGTGGTTCTGCTCCCCCATCAGGGTTTTTAATAAGACCTATAAGTAGGGGAAGCGTCGGTCAGGAATTAAAAATAAATGATGATTTTAAACTTGATTGGAAAATTATAGCGGATGCATCAAACTTATTACAGCTTAAAATCTTTCCGGATAAGATTGACCTGGATATTGGCGAAATAAATACTAGTGCAAGTTTAGGGTTTCATAGTACTTTCTCAAAACCATGGTATATTTTCGGGAAAGAGAATACAACTAGATTAGAATTACATGGATTAAGTATTGAATTTAAAATAGTAGCAGCCCCTTCAGATCCTGAAATACAACTCATTTTTAAACTTAATGGAAGCCCGGGATTAAACGCAATCATACTTTTTGATGATTCCGATAGTTTTCTAAAAGATACTGTTGCCAAAAAACCCGTTGAAGCAGGTTTCTCTCCTGAGATTGTTTGGTCCAGTAAAAGTGGTATTACATTCAACGGCAATGTATCCTTTGATCCAATTATAAATCTGAACAAAGAAGTTGCAGGTATTAAATTTAAAAACTTGCAGTTCTCTTTGACCGAAGGAAAAAAAACTGAAACAACAAAAAGCGTATCCATGAAATTCGGGCTGGGATTAGGGGGCAAATTAGGACCTGTAAGTTTTACTGTCGAAAAGATAGGATTTAATCTGGAATCTATTTCCTATTCTTATGAGCAACTTCGGGAACAATCATTTGATGAGCCTTCTCTTCTTTTTGGCAACCTGGGTTTAGACCTTAACTACTTGCCACCGAAAGGAATAGGAATACAAGTAAAATCCGAAATCATTTCAGGCGGCGGTTTTCTAGAATTCGATTATGAGAATCACCGTTATGCTGGCGTTCTATCACTCAAACTAGCCCTTGAAAAACTGGATATCGAATTAGTCGCCATTGGCCTGATCACCACTCGTTTGCCCAATGCACAGAAAGGCTTCTCCATGTTGGTCAGCATTAGTGTGCTTTTTACACCAGGTTTCCAGCTATCCTTTGGATTTACACTCAATGGTGTGGGAGGAGTTATAGGTATTCATCGTACGCGGAAGGTAGACATATTAAGGGAACGGATTCAGAGCGGTGCACTAAAATCCATTATGTTCCCCAAAAATG
>JAIQZO010000019.1 GCA_021777055.1 Candidatus Anammoxibacter sp.
AAGTCAGCCAAAACTCAACAAGAAAAAGATTCTGTCCATATACGATTCATTTGATTATATTACGAAATGTCAAAATGTTATTTGGATTGGCCCTACAGGTTCAGGTAAAACAGGACTTGCTACTGCTTTTGTTGTTCAAGCGATTAACCTGGGATATACCGGGCGATTTATTCTCTTTCCGGAACTTATAGATATGCTCTACAAATCAGTGGCAGACCATACGGAATCATTAGTGATTAATAAGTTTGCCTCGTATGATTGTTTACTCATTGACGAGTTGGGTTATGTGGAAGTTGAACCTGTGCAGGTAGGACTCTTTTTTACATTAATGCATAAAAGACACCAGCAGAAAACAACACTGATCACATCAAACCTCGGCTTTGGACAATGGGGTTCTTTTTTTAAGAATGATCATCTTACCGCAGCATTGATCGATCGTGTGACGGAGAATAGTCATGTTATAAATATGAAAAACTGCGTTAGTTTAAGGTCTAAACTTTAACAACCCTCTCCCACCTAAGGATTACGTTTGAAGATACCGCCCTTATAAGTATGCCAGGAATCAAGTCTGCAAATCAATATCAATCATCTACTACTCTCTTCAATATATATCCAATCATTGTTATATCTCTCCTTTTTACAGCTTTCTTGTATCTTTTGTAAACCTACTGTTTAATCTATCTGAAGGTAAAGGGGTTAATTTATCAGAAGCTTATTGCCGAATTGTTATGTGACTAAAATTTTAGTAAGTTTAAACTGATTTCAGATCTAATCTATAAGCTTGGCCCTGAAAGGGTCAGATATACCAGCCCAGGGCAACGCCCTGGGACAAAGAAGAAGAGGGACATAGCCCCTGTAAGGGCGTAACATATATTTGGTTACCTTGGTTATATATGTTGCATCCATGCAGGGTGCGTTTTAATGGTTTTTGTTGATCCAGGGCGCTGCCCTGGACTGGTATGTTTCACCCCGTTGGGGCATTTCCATTGTTTTATATCTTCTCTTTTAATTTTCCCAATGTAAATCTCAATACAAACTGTTTCCTCAGAAAACAGTTTGAACATACAAATTTTACATGTTCTGAGAATGAATTGTTGATAAATTAATTCAGAAGACGAATAATATATTTGACAACTTTGTTAAAGAAACTAAAATTCAAATTCGTTATAACTTTCAAACAGAATACCCTACCGTAAAATGATCTGAATCTAATATCATCTTTTGCTAAATAGCTGCAATTTTATTTATAGATAATCGACCAAATGAAATTCAATCTCTTTACTATTCCATTTTCAGGTGGGTCAGCCTATTCGTATAGATGCCTTGAAAAATATTTGCCTGGTTATATCAACGTTATATCTTTAGAATTGCCAGGAAGAGGGCGCAGGATGTCGGAGCCATTTTTGACAGATGTTAATAGTATGGTTAATGATATTTTCAATCAATCCAAGCATTATTTAAACTCTAATTATGCATTATTTGGCCATAGTTTAGGCGCATTACTGGGTTACTTACTTATAAAACGTATAATTTCTGAGAAACTACCAGAGCCCATTCACGCATTTTTCTCAGGCAGGGGGGGACCGTCAACAAAAATAAAAGATGCCCCTATTCATTTGCTAGAGAAAACGGAATTCATAAAAAAACTTCGAGAATATAAAGGTACTCCAGAAGAAATTTTGAACGATAAAGCTTCTATGGATTTCTTTGAACCTGTGTTAAGGGCGGATTTTCAGGCAATCGAGACATACGTTTACAAGGAAAC
The DNA here is from genome assembly GCA_021777055.1 of Candidatus Anammoxibacter sp. Taxonomy (GTDB): domain Bacteria; phylum Planctomycetota; class Brocadiia; order Brocadiales; family Anammoxibacteraceae; genus Anammoxibacter_A. The sequence continues at coordinate 1,766 of JAIQZO010000019.1, forward strand.
CCAACCGTTTGATACACCTATTACTTTAATGATAGGAAACAATGAAGATATAACTAATGAAGAAGCATTGAGTTGGCAGATAGAAACATCAAAAAAGGTATCAGTAAAGATGTTTCCAGGCAGTCACTTTTTTATTTTTGAGAAACCCAATGAAGTATGTAATATTTTATCAAATATACTTGGAGATGTTACAAACTGTTGAAACCTGATTTATTCGACATTAACAGAAAAAGAGTCCTTCTTTAATAAAGGTTGGTCGATACTTGGATCCCAAATATGTGGGGTCAAATATATGGCCATCTCACGTTCATCTTCTCGCTCAATCTTTTTCGCAAATAATATATTTAAGATAGGTATCTTTCTGAGCCATGGAGCGCCTGCATTTCCCCATGTTCGCCTGTTTGAGACCAATCCGCCTATAATTATTGTTTTGCCATCATCAATATCCATACGTGTTGTTGCACTGTTCCTGTCAACTTCAACAGCAACGTTATCAAGAGGTGAGACAAATTGTGAATCTTCTATGTACATGTCCATGCGAATTACATCATCAGCCAGGATTGTGGGTGTTATCTTTAATACAACACCTGAAGTTATTGGTGAAGGTGCTACTATTGTTGCTCCTTGCTGGGCAGTTTCTGTTATTACAAACCGGTCATTGGTAATATTAATTAAAGCTTCAGTTCCGCTTAAGGTTGAAACAAACGGTCTTGAAATTAGACGTGCTTTTTCTTCGCTCATTAGGATGTCCATTATTGCAGTGAATCTTGTAGGATTACTTGCGCTGGAATCACGTGTGAGAGATATTGAACTCTCCGAGAAAGATCCAAAATTTAGACTTCCTTCACTACTATTACTATTGGAGAAACCTGAGATATTTGCATCAATTTTTTTAAAATCGTTTGAGTTAAACTCAACTAAAAGAGCCTCCAGCATAATATGCTTAATTTCGCTGTCAGCTGCTGTTATGACTTTGATTGCGTTCTCAACATCAGCTTTTGCACCGCTAAGGTAAATTTTATTTGTTTGTGAAACAAAGCCGAAATTAACAGCCCGTTCACCTGTCTTTAGATGAACAGGATACAGACCATTTAAGAGGTTGGTTATAGAGTTCATATCAAGGTTTCTTATTGTCAGCTCTGTTTGTGCTTTGCCTGTAGCTGATTCAACTATGTTCTCTAATTCAGTTTTGATGATAATAATCTCATCAAGCAATTCAGCTTTCAAGGCATAGGGCTCAAGAATGACATTTAAGGCATCTAATAACGGGAGGTTCTTGAAATAAGTTGTTACCCTTCCGTCCAGACTGCAGTTTTTTAGCAGGTATGGTTTTTGCACCTTTTCAAACAACTTGTCAAAAACAGATGTGATTGTTGCGTGTTGTAAATTACAACTTATCACATATTCATCTTCGATCTTATTAACAGTTAATTCTTTTATTGAAGCTTCGAGTCTCTCTTTTTCCAGTTTTTTATTAGAGGCCTCATGTTCTTCATAAGCACTAATGAGGTATTCTAATTCCTTGTCTTGCTTGTCTTTTTTTAGCGATGGACTTATGAGACATCCGGCAATAAATGGCAAGAAAATAGCTAATGTTAACTGGAAATATAGTTTATGGTACATAATAATGTTCACTACTTAGTTTATTATTAACCCTAAAATTAGAAAGTAGATAAACAAGGTATTTAAAACAGAAGAGATGTGACATCTGTGAAGATAAATATTATACCACATTAAATCGTTAAGGTTAACAATATCCTATGGTTATTGCAATACAATTTTAGTCGTTTTTTGAAGAAAAGATTGGACTAAAATTAAATTTGCAGTCAAACACAAACTACTTGACGAAGGACGTTGATTCTATAGTATTAGCCAGGAAAAACTTGTTTTTCTAGAGAGAAATCTTTACCGTGCATTATTAAGTTATTTGTAAAGGTATAGTTACTGGATGCTTGATGCTAGATGCTTGATAATTTATTCCGCCGCTTTAGAGTGTTATATCTTAACTCGAGTTTGTCTCTTTTTCCTGTGGTATCTTGACAAAGAAATTAGAAATCTAACTATTTCCCAGCATCTAGTATCCAATATCCTGTATCCTGTATTCTGGTTGCGGGCTTCGCCGCATTATGTCATTCCAGTGCATAGCATGAGAATAATCGGTAATAATGCCTATCCATTTTGCTCTTTGGCATAACCTGTTTATATAAAATCGGTTAAAATTGATATTCCTTTACCATTAAATAATAAAGGAATGATATAAGCACAACTCATATTATTGGCATTGTAGCGCTATATTTTTTACTGCAAAATCAAAACATCAGGAGTTCAAATTTATGTACTTGCTAGAAATGTGGATAGAGGCAATATAGTTGCGGGCATCTGAAAAACAATGATTTACGTGAAAAGTGAATGTTTAGAAGCGTTTTCGAAAGAAGTTTAAGTTTGGAAAGAGCCTTCAGGCGTTTTATTGAATCGATGAAAAACAAGCGTTAAATTGCCACTCCTCTTATGTCCTTAAATTCTTTTTCCATTTAATCAGTTAAGAGGTGTTTCGGTCTTTACAAACTGCCTTTATGTTCAGAATAAACTAGTGAATAATATAATAGAACATTTATAAAAATGTTCTATAGTATAATTGCAGGAGCATAATTGTATGCTAAAACGGGGTATATATTAGCTTAGGAATGGGCAGAAACAAAAGCGGAACTATTATCAATAAATAAATTTTGAATTAACGTTATGTTAATTCAGACTGTTTATTTAAGATGAATATTATTGTCAACATTTTTATTTGGTGATACAAGCACAAGGATTAATCCAATCAATGGTGTAAACAACAATGAGGCAAAGAAATATCCCCAGAATCCACACCGTCTTGAAGCACCGACAAATCCTATAATAAAACTCAATATTACCACAATCGGGACACTAACAAGCATAAATTTTTGCCTCAGAATAAAAGTTCTTTTTTACAAAAAACTAAAATAAATTGAAAACGTGCTTTATATGTTTATTATAATATTATTCGTTAAAATATTCGAAAAAAAAGGGATTTGCATTAATGCAAATCCCTTTTTTTTATAAAAGTCTCAAAGTGGAAAAAGAGATTAATTAGGAATTCAAAAGTAAACTTCAGATCAATCTGTTTTTTCTAATTAGGCATATGCAGCTTGTTCACTGTTTTTGTCATCACCTTTTGATGAGACAGTTTCTTTGCCCTTTTCATACAATTTGGCAAAATGTTCTTTCATTTTTTCAGGATTAAAGTTTAAAAGTGTTCCACCTGATTCAAAATGCATTAAAAAGACTTTACCAACTGCATAAGTTGTTGCTCCTGCCATAATAGGGAGTGAAATACCATTAATAATATTTCCGCCAGGTATTCCCCTTAAAAAACTTCCAATGAAACTACCAACAAACATTTTTGATAAGCTCAATGAGCCGACACCTCCGATGAGCGCACTTATCAAAGATTTTACCAAATTTTTTGAGAAAGGAGTATCATATAAATTTGCCAGATCACGAATCATTTTTACCTGAAAACCGGTAACTGCAACTAAATCAAAAAGAGGAATAGGAACAAGACCCATGCCTGACGACCAATAAATATTACGCACAATTATTTGGTTCGCTCTAAACTTTTTATCTTCAAAAGCGGATTCGTCATTTTCTACTGTTTCATTTTCAGTTTCATTTGCCATGCTTTTATCCTCCTCGAAAAAAGGAATAACGTGCTAAAAATAAAAGTATCGATATGTAACTTAATTAATTTTATCCTAATAGTCAAGAAAAAAGTTGATTTTGCTGAACCTTCCAGATAGAGTAATAAAAAACCTTTAAGGATTTCCCCCCAAACGTTTAAAGAGAAACTTATGAATTTATTTGGTTTTTACAAAAAAGAATCATCAAGGCCATGGAAAGGCATTCTCTTTATGGCATTTCTTGCAGGTCTCTCAAACAGCACTATTCTTTTTATTATGATAACTTATATAGGTAATCCGGTAAAACATGGAAATCCTACCAAGTTTTTCATTTTGTATATAATAGCCACTTTATTATTTGTTTTCTCAAAAAAATATGCTTTAACGAACGTAATTAGTTTTACAGAAAATTTAATAAAAAAGATCAGGGTGCGTGTTGTAAACAAAATACGTCATTCCGAACTGTCCTTTATGGAAACTATTGATGAGGCTTATATTTATGGCAGAATAACTCAGGACACTAATTTCATTTCACAAGCGGCAATTGTCATTGTTACCGTATGCCAGAGTGGTTTGGCTGTTATTTTTTGTCTAATGTTTTTAGCATATTTATCTGTTTTTAGTTTCTTGTTCACTGTTGGCGCTTTAGGTGCTGCTACGGTGATTTTTCTAGTATACAGAAAGACGATCAAGAAACTAATGAATGAATCAGCCAGAGTAGAATCAAAGTTATTAGGTTATCTAACTCAAATCGCAAAAGGTTTTAAAGAGATTAAATTGAACATGCGAAAGAATGATGATCTGTTTAATCATTTTAAAGACGTGGCTGATTCTACGGAAAACCTAAAAGTAAAAACTGGAATCAACTTTTCAAACGACCTTATCTATTCACAAACATTTGTCATGGCTTTAATTGCTGCGGCCGCTTTTATATTGCCAAAAATTGCTCCTACAAGTGATGAAGTTACAGTTATGACGGTTATGGTAATAATATTCCTGATAGGACCTCTTGACATGTTGTTAACAAATATTCCAATATTTACAAGGGCTAATCTTGCAATTGACAGCTTCTATAAATTAGAAGATACTTTAGACAAAGAGGGTGGTAATGGTGATTCCAATTGTAATGGTGGTGAGGATGATGATCACGAAAATATTGTTGACACATATAAAAACATTGGTCTTGATAATGTCTCGTTTAATTACAAGGACAATGATAAAAAAACAGTCTTTACTCTGGGTCCAATAAATCTAAATATAAAAAATGGTGAGCACATATTTATTGTTGGAGGGAATGGAAGCGGAAAGTCGACTCTGGCTAAATTGTTAACGGGCTTATATTACCCTGAATCCGGCAATATTCTTTTGGATGGTGAAATAGTAAGCAAACCGAACTATCAAGATTATAGAGAACTGTTTTCTATAATTTTTACTGATTTTCATCTCTTTGATAAATTGTATGGATTAGAAAATGTAGACAAAGAGAAGTTAAACAGTTTATTAAAATTGATGGAACTTGATAAAAAGACTAAATATAAAGACGAAAGGTTTACCAATACAAATTTATCTACAGGGCAAAGGAAAAGATTGGCAATGATTGTCTCTTTCCTGGAAGATAAACAAATTTATGTTTTTGATGAGGTAGCCGCGGACCAGGATCCTCATTTTAGAAAATATTTTTATGAAGTATTATTAAGAGACCTGAAAGCAGACGGAAAGACAGTTATTGCCGCAACTCACGATGATAAGTATTTTCATGTTGCCGATAGGGTCTTAAAGATGGATTATGGCAAGATGGAAGAGTTGCCGATAGAGTCTTAAAGATGGATTATAGTGAGATGCAAGATGGGTAATTTTATAAGAATTATTGACGACTTTCGCTATTGCTTAACCCATCCTACATTTTGACTCACTACAAACATAACATTTACACATTGACACCAATATAACGTATTCTTCCCAAAATGAAAATTCCTATACTATTAAATCAATTTAGACGTTAATAAAAAAAGTATCAGCTTGGCTGAAAAAGAAAATAAGATGACACATTTCTTTAAAAGAATTAAAAATAAAACAAGTACAAAATGGAAAGACAATAAAATTCCCATAATCTGTACGACTTTGATAATCTTATTTGTTTTTGTTTTCTTTTATGACAGTATCTTTATTAGCATACACTCAGGTCAAGCTGGTGTTAAGTATAAAAGATTTTCTGGCGGTACAGTTGTAGATAAAATATACAGTGAAGGGTTTCATGTCATTCCTCCTTGGGATAAGATGTATATATATAATATGAGGGTACAAGAAACCAAACATCAGATGGAGGTACTATCTTCAGAAGGATTGAGATTTCATATAGATTTGTCAATTCGTTACCATCCTGAATATGAGTTCCTCGGATATTTACATAAACGTGTCGGTCCTCAATATGTTAAGACGATAGTGGTACCTGAAATTGAATCTGTTTTGCGTACCATTGTTGGAAGATTTACGCCACAGGAGGTTTATACAACAAAAAGAGGATTGCTTAATAAGTCTCTTTTTGCTGCATTTTCAGAGATCAGACAAAAATTTATTATTCTTGATGACGTTATAATAAGAGATGTAATATTACCCGATACTATCAAAATCGCTATTGAGCAGAAATTAAAGGCTGACCAATTGGTGCAGGAATATAAATATTTAATTGATGTTGAGAAAAAAGAGAAAGACAGGAAAAAGATTGAAGCTGAAGGTATAAAACAATACCAGGATATTGTGTCCCAATCTCTTACAAATAAATTGCTTGAATGGCAGGGTATAAAAGCTACTCTAAAACTGTCAGAATCGAATAATGCAAAGATTGTTGTAATCGGCAGAGGGAAAGATGGTTTGCCTTTAATATTGGATATGAAACAGCATGACGTTAAAAATTCAGCTGATAAAGATGTGTTGGGTGACAAAGAAAATATTGAACAGAATAATAACAATGCATCATCGCTTGGCATATTAGATAAAACCACTGATGGCGCGGATAGCGTGGATAGATTATTAAATAAAAACAAGAACAATGCATTATCGCATGATCAAGTAGGCGAAGCCGTTGACATCGCAAGTAAACTATTAAATGAAGAAATAGCCAAAAATGAGAAGAAATTATCTGGCAATAAATAAAACTCTATCAATTTTATTGAGCTTATCTGTTCTCTCTGTTTTATCCTTATCAGCTTGTGCCCCTGATCATGGCAAAAAGACTGCTACGAAAGCAGAGAAAGGGAAAGGTGATATAGTAATAGGAGCAGTATATCCTAAATCAGAAAAAGGTGATCAATTTATTAAAGGATTTAATTTGGCGGTAGATGAACTTAACCGCCGTAATGGCATTTTAGGAAGAAAAATTAGAGTAATATACAGAGACGATAAGTTATCGGTAAAACAAAGTAAAAAAATAGCAAGGGAATTTGCAGGAAATCACAATTTAGTCGCCGTATTAGGGCACAACGCTTCTGAACCAGCTATGAGCGCATCAATAATTTATGAAAATAACGAAATTGTTTACATCGCACAGAGGGCCACCAGCGACCATTTGACAGATCATGGATTTAAATTTACTTTCAGAGCTGTGACTAGAATGGTCGTTTTTGCGGAAAAGATAGTTAAATTTGTAAAGCGTGACATTGAGACAAATGTGGTGGACTTCGCTATGGTGGCTGCAACTGATGAGGTGGAAAAACAAGAACTAGTTGATAAATTTGAAGCTGAACCAGAAAAGAATAAAAGTACTCTTTTGGTTGTAGAAGTTGTAAAAGATTCAGTTAAAGAGTGGACTATTGTGGAAGAAGTTGTAAAAGATTCAATTAAAAAGTGGACTATTGCCGCGTTTAATAACAAAGAAAAATTTATTAATAAAGAATTAAATGATAATAGCAACATTGAGTTAGCTATAGAATTAAAAAAAGAGGAACGTGATGAAGATAGGATTATCGAACTGGCTGCATCGTATTTAGGCCTTGATCCCGTAAAGAGAGTCTTAGTTATAGCGATGAATGATGGTTACGGAAAAGAACTTTCAAATGAGTTCCAGAGGTTTGCTAAAGAGGGTGGTATTGAAATACTTGGGCCTATCACTTTTAATCCGTGGGAAAAAAGAATAAAAGAATCATTTTTACGCCATGCAAATAATATAAAAGATCAAATATTTGATGATGCATATGACCCTGTTTTTGATGTATTTGATGCTATTTTTATTGCGGCATCAAATCCGTTTGCCGCAAAATTGATTAAAGTCATACGTGATTTAGGAGTTGGAGGCAAAATATATAGTAGTGAAGGAATAGATGGCCCTGAGTTAATTGAAATAGCAGGTGATGCGGCAGAATCTGTTATATTCTGTACGGTTGCCGTGCCGACAGGTGAAAAATTTGAAGAATTTGCTAAACGCTTTAGAAAGGAATATGGAATCGAGCCAGATGGTTGGGCTGCTATTACTTATGATTCTGTAAATTTATTAGCACATTGTATGAATAAGGTGGGTACTAGTGTGCCAAGAACAGTAGCTGATATTATACATTTTATAAAGGATTGGGATGGCGTATCAGGACATTATGCATTTGATGGTGATGGCGAGTTGCTAGTTGAAAGGCCACTTGCTATTAAGACTGTACGTAATGGCAAATTTGAATATTTGACAGATATTAAATAATGGTTGTTAAGGTTTACCTAAGGTGCTAATTGAGATAGTATATGAATTTTCATTTTGGGCCAAATATGGTTTTTAAAGTGCTTAGTTGTAACTGCTGTATTTGCGATGTGTTAGTGTGATGTGTGCAGTTGGTTCAAGTCTCTGACTTGAACCAACTCTGACCTTAACGCAACTCTGTTGCGAGTATAAGAGATTTATGTCTAGAGGGAAATGATTGAGTCTAATATTCAAAACCATACAGAGTATTGCGAATGTCAGATTAGTTCAAGTCAGAGACTTGAACCAACCTATGTAACAATAGTCCGCTGACGGCGCTATTTAATCTGCTATTTATTAAATAAGGACCGTGTGTAATGGGAAAAATGGGAAAGAAAACTAAAAAAAGCAATAAGCAGAGGCCTAAAGTTAAAAGAGCAAGAAAAGGGCATTATGAGAATGAAGACGCCTTTAACAACGACTCTAATAAAACGGATGTGGAAGAAGGGAAGCCAAAAAATGATGAAAGCACTGAGAGAAGTGGGAAGATAGATGCTAAAAAAGATGATAAAATAAAAGAGACTAGAAATCAGGATAGTTCTGAGAGAAGTGAGACAATAGATGCCAAAAAAGATGACAAATCAAAAGAGGCGAATGTGATAGTTGACAGATATGTGCGTTGGACTGTTGGTTTTAGCATTGTCCCTATTCCACTGTTTGATATGGCTTCAGTTTTTGTCATACAATTGAGAATGCTAAAAAAACTGGCTGATCATTATAAGGTGGACTTTTCGGAAGAGCTTGTAAAAGCGTTAATAACCTCTCTTGTGGGAGCGTTGAATGCTGGCGTGATTGGCGGGACACTTATGACAAGTATGTTCAAGCTTTTACCGGGAGTGGGATTACTTGCAGGCATAACATCAATGTGTTTAGTATCCGGAGCAACAACATATGCGGTAGGCAAAGTATTTATACAACATTTTGAATCGGGTGGAACATTCCTTAATTTTGATCCTGAAGAGGTAAAAGAATATTTTAAAAAACAGTTTGAAGAGGGAAAGAACATAGCAAAAGAAGCCGGCAAAAATATCAAGAATAAGATATAAAGTGGTTAACTGTTTTTGTGTGCTTTTTTTACTTAAACATTTGGTAATCACTCACTGAATGTTATCTCTGCATATTTCAGCCGGTTACCGGAAAGAAAAAGGTATATTCAATTACTAAATATGTGATCATATCGGCTGATACATGCAAGAGACGTAAATTTACAATCTCAAAGATTTAATAACCGCATCACACGCAGCTGACACGCCATTGGAATCTTTAACTTTCTCCTTAATTGATGTGCAGCAGCTCTTCACATTGATTGAATTTAATAGTTTTGTAACTTTATTATTTACAGTCTTTCTGTTGTAATCATTTTTATCCACATAATCTCCTACTCCGAGTCTTTTTAAACGATTGGCATTGTCAAACTGATCAAACGCCATAGGCATTACAAGATGTGAGACTCCTGCTTTTAATGCTTCTGCACATGTTCCAATGCCGCCATGATAAACTATGCATGAAGAGTAAGGTAGTAAACCTGATAATGGTAAATACTGAGAATGTTTGATTGTTTGTGGTAAATTATCTGGAATTTGATCTTCATAAGGAGTCAACAAAATGCCTCGCATTTCTAAATCCAAGCATGCTCTTAACGATTCCTGGAAGAAATTGGCAGATTGTCGCATTCCGGTGCCAGGTGTAAAAACAATAGGTGCATCGCCTGAATCCAGAAAAGATTTTATATTTATTGGCAATTTATCTGCTGAAGAACTTCTTGGTATTGGAAAACCTGTTAGTTGAATATTCGCCGGCCAATTGCTTTGTTTTGATGAAAACCATTCAGGGAAAAGCCCTATTATTTTTTGAGGTGAATACATCCAATGGTAAGGATCATCCTGATCATAGCTTAAGTTTTTCTTAAAGCAAAGCCCTTTTAGTGCTCTTTTTAATGTATGGTTAAATATTTCTTTTTCTTTCTCATCAACATCCCAAAATGCAAATGGCGAGAGGCGAACTGTTACCAACGGGATTTTTAATAACTCGTGGGCAAAACGTGCGCCAAAGATAAATAGGGATGCAATAATAATCGTGTTACCAGGTTTAAATTGTTCATTAATAAAATCAAAAACGGGCCATGTAGTTGGTCCATAAACATAATCTGCCATAACTTCGAAAGATTTCTCCTGATTCCATAAATCAGGGTTCCTGCTCACTTTTTCCGCATCTCCAGAACTTAAAATAGAATGGAAATTAAGCCCTGCTTTGCAAGTAAGCTCTTTAAACCAATCACAACCTAAAACCGTGACATCACAACCTCTTTTCTGCAATCCAACGCCAATGTTAACAAGTGGCACATTGTCTCCCAAACTGCCTAAAGCTACTATAAATGTTTTCATTGTAAGAAAAGGTTATGATATTGTAATTATTCAGAATACAGAAGTCAGGAGCCAGAATTCAGAATTCAGAATATAGCACTTGTTTTCGATTAACTTCTTAATATTTAGACAGAACATATGGACCTGCATACTTTTACCAGTCAGTTAAATAGTGTAAATACGTATTGTCTTTTTATTCTGCATTCTGACTCCTGGATTCTGAATACACTGAATAAATACATGATATTTTTAGTTATAATTACTTAAGTGGTATAAATCGTTTAAGTTTGCCAGTCTCTGATCTTTTTATCTTGTCCACCCTTTTTATGCAAACATCAGGATTTGAAACTCCGTTTCTTAATAAATTTGATTTAATTGTTTTTTCTAACTCTTTTAAGTCATAATCACCGGTAGTTATAACGTCAATTTGTGCTCCATTTTTAGTTTGTGTGACCATAAACTCAAGAACAACAGAAGTTTGAAACAGAGGGGAATAGAAATTTAAAGGATGGACTATAATGTCATTATCATAAACAAACAGATCATCTGAACGACCGCAAACATCTTTGATCTTCTGATAACTTGAACCACATTTACACTGATTAGGCAAAAATTCAAACTCATCGGTAATTTCATATCTTATTAATGGCATCACATGATTAAACAGGTTTGTAATATATATCTTTTCTGATTTTGAACCTATTGGCGTGGGTCTTCCATCCCTGTTTATTGCTTCGACAATGCAAATATCCTCGCTAATGTGGACTCCTTCTCCCAATGAACATGGAAATGTACCGCCGTTTAGTTCACTTGCAGACCATGTGTTCATTACCGAAGTGTTCCATGTTTTTTCTGTGATCTCACGGTCACCAGGTAACAACGGTTCAGATGTGCACCAGAATGCTTTTGGATCAATGACTAACTCACCTAATTTGTTTTTTTCACATAAGCTTGAAAGAATGTTAGGAAAACAGTGTATGAGGTCAGGTTTTATACAATTTAGCTCTTTAACTATCTTTTCAAGTGGCAGTGTGACAGGTATATGTTTTATTTCCACTAAAGAACTTGAAAAAGTTTGGGCTAATGCGCTAGTGGCATGTGCCGCCGCATAAGCGGAAATAGAAGCCATTGGTTTTACATAGTCCTTGTCGCCTAATTTCAGGAATTTGCTAAAACCTCTTATAAGACTAATATATGAAAGCGCCCAACCATGCCAGTCATAAAGAAAAATTCCACGAACGCCGCTGGAACCTCCTGAAGTAATTACGTGATAATCATCCAGAAAATATTTATCACTTTTTATTTCGGATATATGTGTGTTGGCGTCAGAAAGTTTCGCTCGTTTATCTGTCACAATTGAATCCCAGTTCTCCATAAGATCTTCTTTAGTCATAGGGGGGATTTTCTTAATATCTTCTATTGTTACAGTTGCGGGATCAATATCACCTAATCTTTTGCTGTGCCATTCTGAATTGACTTTAGCGTGGTTAAGCAAAGAACGCAGGGCGTTGTTCTGCTCCTCATTAATTTTAGCTCGTGACCATGAAAGGCGGTCAATATATCCGGGCAAAAGTTGAGCCATATATTCAACATGACGTTTACGTGTTTTTTCGTATTCCATTAAAATAATGATTAGTAAAATTTTTCCAATATAAAATTAGATGATCTTGCAATATAAATTATTCAGAATTGATTGTGGCAAGGTATGTTTGTATTTATATTAGAATCTTTAACTCTTTAGCAAAAAAATATATTGCTGCATAAAATATTTGTTATACTGTTAAAGCGTTCAGAGTACTGGGACTTCTTTTTTGTTGGCCTTTATTATACGCCACGCCAATAAATATTTTATGAAACCACGAAAAGTAATAGGCCAGGAAATATGCTTTATCTATTATTAGTTTTGTCTTAAAACAAGTAAAAAACTAGGTGAAAAGCCTAAGAAGACTCCAATGCAGAGGAAATCCTTTCAGTAATTTTAAAATTAAATCTTTTAAGACGATATATTTCTAACGTTTTTTACGAACTCTGCTACTTTCGTTAGGTCTTTCACATTACTGCCAACTTTATCCGTCTTTGATTTTGAGTCAACTCCAAAAGGAGCAACTTTTTGGATTGCGTTTACCACATTATCAGGCCCCAATCCTCCGGCCAAGATGACAGGTATTTTCACGGATTGGACAATCTGGCGACTGATTTTCCAATTATGAGTTTTTCCTGTGGCCCCAAATTCAGAGTCAGCATCATTATAAGTATCAAGAAGAAGTAGATCTGCAAATTGAGCACACTCTTTTGCCTCTGTTATGCTTTGTTCATTTATGACAGAGATGCTTCTCATTATTTTTACTAATGGGAATTTTATTTTTATTTTTTCTACATCTGATAGATCTATCTTATGTGGTCTGGCTCCAAGATGTAGCATATCTGGTCGCGTAGTTTCAATAAGCGTTTCCCAGTCCTTAGAATTACACGAAAGGGATAATGCTACTGACTCCGCTTTCCCCTGCAACGCTTTAAAAATCTCTTTTGCCTGATCAAAATTTATTATTCCAGGTATGTTTTCCTTTCCCACCACAGAGCCAATTTGGTCGACACCCAGGTTCGCCACTGCTAAAGCTTCATCCACCGTATGCACTTCATAGATTTGTATAATCATCTGTTATCCTCAAAGTTGCTTAAGTTCCAGTGGAAGTTTCTATTTTTTCACCAGCTTGTGCAACACGAAAGTTGTCAAAATATTTTGAGAGTGTTTCAGTAAGACTGTTTTTCAGTGTTTCGGCTTTTTCTTTTTCATTAAAGAGTGCAAACATGGATGGCCCAGCTGAACTGATTCCTGAATACACTGTTCCGGCAGCTTTACTTTTTGCTTCAAAATCCAGCATAACATCAGGACGATATGATCGTTGCATTCTCTTGAATGTCCCAATATCATTAAATCTCCATATTTTCTTAAATAGCTGATCCTTGTCTTTATTTATAAATATTGGTTCCATTTCCATCCTTAGAAACTCTTTAATTTGATCGCCATACTCTTTCTGATGTAACATACCGACTTCTTCATTTATCTTTGCTTCCACTAATCCTGTCTCCCCATTCATTGCCAATCCACGTTTAAGGTAATCTGGCAACGCGATATTAGCCATATTACCTTTTGCCATCACAGAATAAAACTCTCTGACTTCGATATTTCCAATAAACTTACCGTTCTCGTCTACCAGCACAAACCCACCAAAAAGCAAACATGCCTCGCCAACGCCGGTATCAAAACCCCAATGAACGTTTGTGTCATCTGTATTCTCAACATAATTATATGTCAATATCTCAAAAATCTCATGATCTGAAAATGGTTTGCCAAACAGAATGTTTAATCCGTAGAATATTGATGTGTTTACTACAACATTGGATCCATAACCATGATGTGAATAAGGAAGGTCTGCAGTTCTTTGAATATGAACATTATCTATTTTGTAGTCGGTAAGTTTCTCAAATAGTAGTATGTTATGTCTGGTAGAAGGAGGGAAATCGTTGTTTGATTTTTTGTTACCGTCCACATACATTGTAATATTCGTTTTGAAGACTGACGTGGAGATACCGATACCGCCACCTCCTGGTCTGGGAGGATTCATTTTTGTATAATCAAACAGACTAAAATGTATCCTGGCTGGTGTCTTTACACTAACGTTCGAGAATGTCGGATTTGCAGGTCTTATCCAGTCTTCTCTGATATTGAAATTCTCACCCGGTTTGAATGGCTTAAACAAAACAGCTGTATTTTCCAGGTCTGGAAATGTACTTAGATAGGGTTTCACGTTTACACCTTTCTGTAAAATATTTTTAATCTCAGATCCTATAACCACCGTAATCAAGGAAGGGAGATTCTAAGGTATATGTATTAGTTTAAACCATTTACTTATATCATTTCATCTATTTCTATACAATCAAACGATTCTTGTAAAAGAATTGGATTACAGTTTCAAATATCTCTATGCCTATTGAGAATTCGTTAGTCCATTTTTGTGACAAATCCTGTAAGCTACATATACCGTTGCAATTACTTAGAATAAAAAGTTCTTCATCTGTCAGAGGAATAAATGCCCCCGTTTTCTCTGTAACAGCATAGTTCACAAGATTAGATTTAAACTCTCCGTCTTCCCAACCTGCATTCTCTATTTCTTCCACCAAAGTTTTTAATTCATCACTTTTATTAACATCTATTAACAGCTTCAATATTGGTTTAATGTAATCGGTATTGTTTACATTATAATCCTTTGTCATGAGGTATATATGTTTGAAATATGATTTTTCCTCTTTGCCAATTGAATCTCTTGTGAATGGGGTGAATTTGGCACAGTAGGACCTTATTTTTGCAAGTATATCTGGCTCTAACCGGGAACGGAACTTATTATCAAAAATAGCGGCCAATTCTTTTAATGAAAATTCAGCAAAGAGAGCAAAGAGCACTTCCGATTCTCTCTTCGAGAATGAAGAACGGGCCTTAAACAGGTTTGCGGAAAGAATAAGATTTATATTTCTTACTTTGTTAAATAAGTTAATAAACGGGTTCTTTATTGGAAACGTTTTCCTGCTGTTTTTTTCTTTTTCAGCATTTCTTTCTGTAAAGTCAAGAGACGAAATATACGAAGCTTCCATCACGCGTGTTTTACAATGGTACTGGGAACTTATTAATTTAAAATCACGGTCAATTATCCCTTCATCAAAACACTTTCCCAAAAACCTGAAAATAAAGTTTGATAACTGCTCTTCACCAACGTTTTCCTGGTCTGTACAGGAATATCCGAAATACGCCTGACCATTCGCATATGATTGCATTACTCTCATTTCATGAATAATTTCATTGCGATATAGACCTTCAAAGACACGGAATAAAGACAAATAAAATGTTTCCATATCAGAACGAAAAGTTATTCTGTATAAGTACTGCAAAACGTTAGTTGAAATTTCTAAAAGTTTCATTAAGACTTGTGTAAAAAGATGATGGGCATTAAATTCATCCTCATCCATAAATTCCTTATAGTGAATACAGAAACTGCCAAAACCACTTTTCATATTCAACATCTTTTCCCAGAATTCATTAAAAGAATACTTTGCTCCATATTCAGACCCGGGGTCAGTACTCAATAACAAATAACAGATTCCAAATCTCCCTTCAAGATGTTCCTTACGGAATAAATCTTCCCAATCTAAAATGGCTTTAATAGTCCTAAGATCCGGGAAAACCATATGGTTGTTATCAATATGGGGGTAGCTTAGAAATATCAATATCTCCAGGTTCTTGATAGTAAACAATCCTCGAAGATAACGTGAGATTTCTTCTTCGATACTCTTTCCGTTGAAGCAAAGTCCTCTTGAGTTCTTTAGTACAGACTCATTGAGAAGATCAATAGTAAGTTCTACGCAAACTTTCGGAAACTTCCCACAAAGGATTTCAAGATACTCTTTGTCTGGAAGACCCCAGGCGCCCACATTGATTGTAAACTTTTTCGTTATAGTATCAGACAGTTCTGCAAGACCTAGCGTAAGATTCTTTATATCGCGAAAATGATCCTGCGCTAAATATAAATGCTTGAATTTCAGCTTTTTATAGTTTTGCTCGACAACATGTTTAATGTCCTGTGCTTTAAAAACCAGAGGTTGATTGGTTCCATGCTCCTTTAATGCCTTATTTCTCCCACCACAATGAGAGCATTTAAAAAAACAGCCTTTTCCCATCTTCAGGATAGAGCGTGTATTTTTAAAATCATCAATATTCTCATAAACAAAATCACGCGTCCGTTCAATTCCAATATTGTAGCTTACACCGTTAAAACGGATTTCTTGATCTCCGGTTTTCCAGTAAATGTTAGGTATTTCCGAAGGTTTCTTGCTTTGTGCTATATTGAGAAAGGGAACATCGCCATCCCCAACTATAACAAAATCAATTTGCCCGAATCGGATTAAATCGTTTGCAAAATATGAAGCTGTTAAACCACCCAACACAATTTTGATTCCGGGAAATTCTGTTACAAGCTGTTCGGCGATCTTGAGGCTTACAATTAACTGCGAATGCCAATGAACGGAAAATCCAACCACGCCAACACTATGCTCTCGAATCTCGGAAAACAAGTTGTTTATATCCTTAAATTTATGGACAAGACATGTCATCCCATTTTCTTTCAATAAGGAGGATATGTGATACAATCCAAAAGCTACCGTAGGTAGATCTGTATTGACCAACATACTCACATGTAGATCGTTTGGTTTATTCATGCCTAAATTTAAGTGACGATTTATCACCCTTCACTAACTTAACTCATCAAAGGAGAAGAAATTCTTAATGAGAACCTATTTGGAATAATTCAACTTTGTAAAGTCGCTCCAACTAGGTGCAATATAACAATTCTATATTTGGATGTAAAATATTCTTATAAGTTCCATTATTTCTACTCATTTAATAAAAGGAATTAGGAGAACAGGTAGGTAAATTACTTTACTTAATTTATTGTATGACAATATTTGCGAAACGTATACACACCCATAAGTCCCCTCTTGTTAGAGGGGACTTATTAGTTTTAGAGACTTCTTTCTTATCTTCTAGTATAAGAGAGGTCTGAACCTTGGACATGAGGTGTATAAATCATTCTTCTTTACTACTGTTATTTAATCATAAAGCCTTAGAAATCTATATTTCTTTAACGTTTTTAATTTTCTGGCACTTGTAGTAGTTTCACTTGTTGTCCATGTAAATTCAGTTGGACATGCAAATTCCGGTTCAGAGCTTGGATCACTGATAAAATCATTCATCATCTCTACTGTACATTCTAGAAAAGTTGTCGCATGGCCTGCAAGAATTCTGAAATGGAAACTGTTGCTCAAAAACCTGGCAGATGATTCCGCCCATATCGGCGGGGTACCGGAATCAATGGAGCCGGCGAATAACAGAGTAGGAATATCGCTTATTACCGGATATTGAATACTAGGATCAACGGGCTCGACATCCCATAAACCTTGCACGGCAGGCTCAGAAAAGAAAAAACTATTTTTAGACCATTCCGCAATGGATGAATTTGGATTGTGGAAATCTATCATAGAAAAAATCTTCTCCTTGGTGGTATAAAATCCATCCGACGTGGCAGTCATCGATTCGAACATACCTAAACTAGGATCGTTACTTCCTGCCTCACTAGCAGGGAAGAAAAAGTTAACATTACTAACCCATGCCCCTGCAACATCTGTATAATCTTCATTCTCATGAATTTGGGATATTGTTAGCGGTAATGTAGAATCAAAAGGAGTTGACCGAAGTTGACCTAAGACATAAGAAACAAATTTCACGTCATTAACAGGGATTACAACGTCTTCAGTGGAACCATCAGCGTTCGTAACACGTACAGTTGTATCCACTGGGGTATCTTTCAAACGTGTGATAATTTCATAGAAAAGATTTTCAGTGTCAGGAAAAGCTTCTCTGCTTGCGTCAAAAAAAGAGTGTAATGCGTACATTATTCCCTCGGGTTGATCATCAAACGGATTTACCTCCGGTGGAAGAACTGAATCAAGCACAACGGATCGGATAATTTCAGGAAATTCCTTCATTATTGTCATGCAAAGTCTTGTTCCGTATGACACACCGTACAGGTTGATCTTGTCATATCCAAGCACATCACGCAGATCTTTTATATCTGCTGCATTTTCAAAGGTAGTATATGCAGAAAGATCATTCCCTTCGGAACTCAACCTATCAAAACAGGCTTCAATTGCCTCAACTCTTGCTTCGGACTGTTCAGAGAACGGCAAGGCATATACATCTCCTCTTTTGGGTCCTGTTTCTTCAGAACAATAGAGAGCGGGTTCAGAAAAATTGGTACCTCTTTGGTCAACAACTATGAGTTCTCGGTTGTCACGAAAAAGGCTTGGCATATTCCCTATTGGTTCTGGTAACGTCGGTGTATTTTCAAATAATTGAATAGCTTCAACTGTTGAAGCTCCAGGTCCGCCGGTAAGCCAAATTAAAGGAGCTTCTTTAGAGTCCTTATCTGGGTTCTCAAAAATTGTCAAGTAAACCTTGATAGTTGCAGAGTTAGGATCATTACGATTTTCCGGAACAAGTAAAAATCCACAACTTGTAATGGAATCATCGGCTAATTCATGTTTACACTCAGTTGACTCGAATCGAGCTGGAGTTAAACTGTCTCTTTCAAATGTACCTGTGATCGTCTCTCTTCTTCTTGCATTTACCGTAAATGTAATTTCTCCGCTGTCAGGATTGCTAATGGTATGCCCTTCCACCTCTCCAAACACAATGGCATGTTCTTCGTCCGCGGATACCGTTATTGTCTTTCTTCCGTTACTGTTTGTTTCAAACGATTCTCCATCCAGAGTAAACATTACGTTTTCAAGCCTATTGCCATTGGTGTCCTGTGTGAAAACGGTCGCTCTTCCATTTGCGGCAATTGCTAAACTATTCGACGTTATGAGATGACAAGAAACAACTAAAAAAAATAACACATACAGAAAAAATTTTCTCTTAAACATATCTTCTCCCATCTTTACAAAAAAGTTAAATTAAATTAACACGTATTAATCACACAAATACGCGTGCTTTTTACTATAATATCTGAAAAGAATATTTAGTAATAATATTTAACATATTGGATCACAACCTTCATACTGAATATTTAAATATATCAGTATATGGTGCTGTATTTATTTCTAAAATGGGTAATTATTTCTTCTGATGGTTCATAATTTTCATAATGTAGATAGGCAGCCGAAAAACCTTTCTGTTTCAGCAGGTTAAAATTCATCAAACATGAATCTGATTCTACAGGGCCTGTAATAGATCTAATTTCATCAAAACGTGCGGAGAGTAATCCCGAAAGTACACATCCTGTTATCAAATCGGGATTGAATGCCAAAAGAGATTTTAAATGGGCTTCATTCAGATCATCTTCCACAAATTGAGGAAGATATACACTCGTCTTTGATGGCTCAGGTAAGTTTAACACATCACCCTCGGTAAACAGAATATCATTTTGGCTTTCCAGTCGTTGAATAGCCGTATCAAGATTAAAACAGGTCCGTCCTGAATCATTGACTATAAGGGTGCCAGATTTTACCTTCTCAATAGAAAGGATATCCTGTGCGTTTGTTGCGCCAATGATGAGTGTGGCCTTATAAAATTCATCAGGTATTTTCTGTGTGGCATTTACCAAACTTATAATTCCTTGAAATTTAAAATCTACTTTCAGTTGATGTTTAAGATCTTCCAGTAATTCATTATTTTGATATGCATCAAATAGTATGATTTCACGTGGATGTGGCAAACATGTTAACATTAAGCGAAGTGCTGCGGTACCTATGGACCCCAACCCTATAAACCCAACTTTTTCTTGTTCAAGTTGCCGGTGTGTTTCATTTAGAATCTTTTCAACGTTCATAACAAGCGTTGCAGTTATTGTACCATGGCCGGTTGTTATTTCCGGTACATTCTTTTCTGTCCCACTCTCGGATATGATTCCTTTGCCATAATTAGTAGCGGAAGAAAGATATCCGGTAAGGGATATGGTACGGGAACCAATCTTGCCCGCCATATCCAATGCTTTTAGCAGAGAGTTTATCAACTCTTCTTTATTATTAAATAGTTCGGAAGCAAAATAGGGAAGCATAATGGACGCTATGCGTCCCAAAAAGGTCTCTTTTATCGCGACAACAATAGGAAGTTTTTTACGCCACTTGTTAACTATCGCATCACGATCTCCATTGAATTGAGCAAACAGATCATCTGGAAAGTATTCAAACGCCGCCGAATCAACCGAATCTATTCGGCCCGAAGCTATAAGTTCGCTTAATGGGATTCGTTCAATAGATGCCAATTTCCGCAAGCTATATTGGGAGTTTTCAGTCAATGTTTTATCTGACTCCGTTCCTAATCCTTCCTTTCCAATTGCAGAGGCAAGCTTTTCTATCGTTGGATTCAGGAATAGTGTTTTCGCTGAAAAATTCGTTTTAAATGTGGTTGATATCTTTGACGCCAATTGAACTGAATTGAGAGATGTGCCACCCAAATCAAAGAAGTTCGCTTGGATACTTATTTGACTTTTTCCAAGTATTTTCTCCCAAATATCTACTAACCTTACCTCAAGGTCATTACGTGGGGCGACATAATCCGTTTTCGTGCCTGATAATGCAGATATATCTGGGGCAGGAAGGGCGTTCTTATCAATCTTTCCTGTTCCGGTAACTGTTAAAGGCATACTTTGTAATTGTATAAATACGGATGGAATCATATACTCCGGCAAGAATGCCTGACAGTGATTTTGTAATTCCGTGACATTAACTTTCTCCGGACTCACAATATATGCAGCTAAATCACCGGAATCTTGCAATTTTATTACAACGGCTTCCCTGACTAAAGGATTTTTAAGCAAGGTATTTTCGATTTCTCCCAACTCTATGCGATATCCCCTCACTTTGACTTGTTCGTCCCTTCTCCCTAAGAATTCTATTTCTCCATCTGGATGCCATCTTCCAAGATCGCCAGTTCTGTACAACAAATCGTCAGAACTAAAAGGATTTGATATAAAACTTTCTTCTGTTAATTTTGGTTGGTCCAGATAACCCCTAGCCAAACCGGCTCCTGAAATGCATATCTCTCCTACAACACCTATGGGAACAGGTTTTAATGTGTTATTTACAATGTAAACAGATGCATTGGAAATCGGTTTGCCAATGGGAACTGAATGCATGTACCTCTTACCTCGGATTACTTTGTGGATTGTAGTGTTTGCGGATGCCTCTGTTGGTCCGTATGCATTGTAATATTGCATCTTTTCGCTGTAATAATAGATGTCTTCCAAAATAGGAGGTTCTCCTCCCGTTACTAATATCCTCAACGTTTTCATTCGGTTCCTGTCTAAGGCATTTAAATAACCAGGAGACAATAAGGCAACTGTGACATTCGTCTGCTCTAAGTAACTCTGGAATTCATTTGGATCATCAATTTTTCCTCTATCAGCAACGACAAGGGTACCTCCAGAGAAAAGTGCCATGAATATTTCCGACATGGAAACATCAAAAGAATAGGATGCAAATTGTAATATACTGTCATCGGCCGTAAGAGTGAAATATCTGATTAAAGCAAGTGACATATTGACATAACCCCGGTGGCCCAGCATGATACCTTTAGGAGTTCCTTGCGACCCAGAAGTATATAGTACACATGCCACCGAATTTTTATCTACTTTGTCAAATGGCGGGCAATGGGGAGCCTCTTCACTCACTAGTTTTTTAATTTCTTCTAAATGTACGATTCTAGTTGAACTCTGCAAGTTATCATTCGTGTATTCATTTTCAGTTATCAGCGCCTTACATCTGCTGTTATTAAGCATGTAGTCAATTCTTTTTCTTGGATAAGCGGGATCCAGAGGTAAATATACAGCACCAGCTTTTAATATGCTCAATAAACACAGCACAGACCAATCGCTTCGGTCAATCATAAGTCCAACAATATCTCCCGGTTTAACACCACAATCATCAACCAGATATCGTGCCAGTTGATCTTTTCTGATATCCAGATCGTAATAACTCATACTCCTGTTGTAAAAAATCACTGCCACATTATCAGGTGTTTTCTCTACCTGTTCCTCAAATAGATCCACCAAGGTTTTATCTTCAGGGAATGAATGACTGTTATTATTAAAATCAATCAGCAATTCGTTTATGTCCAGTTCACTCAAAATATTTAAATCTCTTACTTCCTGATTTTCATTAGCTAACACGCTTTTCACTAAATTCTGAAAATGATTTCCAAATCTTTTAATAGTTTCAGCTTTAAACAGATCGGAATTATAATTTATTCGTGCCTTAATTTGGTTTTCGGTCTCAGTGAAAATAAACGTAAGATCGAATTTGCTTGTTTCCAATTCAACGTCAAGCTCTGTGATTTTGAACTTTCCCGTTTCACTTTTAGAGAAATCATCGTTTTGTAATAAAAGCATCACATCAAATAAAGGCGCACGTCCCACATCTCTGACAAGATTTAACTCATCAACCAAAAGATCAAAAGGATACTGCTGATGATCATACGCTTCAATTGTTGTTTGTTTTACACGCCTGAGTATGGAGCTGAAGCTGTCATACTCCGTTACTTTGTCTCTCAAAGCGAGAGTGTTAACATAAAGACCTACTTGATTTTCTAGATCTGGATTATTCCTGCCCGCAACGGGGGAACCTATGATAATGTCTTCTTGCCCTGTATAAATGTATAGCAAAGTTTTAACCGAGGCGAGTAAAGCCATGAATAAGCTTGCATCGTACTTTTTGCATAGTACTGATAAACCATCCATCAACTCCTTATCTAGAATAAAGTTTAAAGCTTGACCGTCGTAAGACTGCACTTGCGGACGACGGTAATCGTTCGGCAAATTCAGCACAGGGATCTCACCCGCTAATTTACCATGCCAATATTTGGCAAGCTCTTTACTCTCTTCCAACCTAAGAAATTCATTTTGATGGGCGGTATAATCCTTGTATTGTATTTCCAATGGCAAGTCCGAATCACTCCCGCCGTTCAGATATTCATCATATAAAGTCGTTAGCTCCTTTGCTAGAACCTCCAGCGACCATGCATCTCCTATTATGTGATGCATGTTAAACAAAACAGTATGACAGTTGTCTGAAAATTTTAACACTTGTATTTTTATCAATGGCCCCTTAGAGAGATCAAATGGGGTTGTCGCATCTTGTTTTGCATATTCACCTATCATCTGCTCAATAGTAGTTATTGACAATTCCTGATTTTCTTCTTTGTTTTGGCTGAGATCAGACGTCTTAAAATCAAAGGACTTTAATCCAGGAGAAAAGTCGAGTATTCTCTGTTTGGGAATCCCATCTATTGCGGTAAAAATTGTACGGAGTGATTCATGACGTTTAACAAGTGATTCAAACGCTTTAAGAAACAGAGGAACATCCAGATTACCTTCAAACAAGTATGCCCCGAACATATTATAAGCAACGCTTGCTCCTTCCATTTGGTCCAGTATCCATATGCGGCGTTGGGCATGGGAAAGATCATAAAACTCCTGCTTTTGTAATGGCTGGATCTTGCTGAATGTTGAACTTTTAATGGTGTTAAGAAAGGTTGCCTGTTTCCTAATTGTAGAATATGAGAAAAAATCTTTCAGTTTTATATCCCTTTGCAGTTCTATAAATATTCTGGAAATAATCCTCATGGCCTTAAGTGAATGTCCACCGATGTCAAAAAAATGACTATTAACACCGATTTTCTTAAGATCAAGAACTTCTCCCCATATTTGTGCTAATCTTTCCTCTAACTCATTAGCGGGGGGCTCATATTTGATTTTTTCATAGATAAGCTCCTCTGGTTTAGGGAGATTTTTTTTATCTATTTTGCCGTTAATGTTTAATGGGAATTCGTCGAGTTTTACATAGAAGGTCGGAATCATGTAATCAGGTAGATACTGCTGAAGATGCGTGCGTATCTCATCCGTATCTATGGGTGTTTTCTCTGTGTAATAACATGCGAGAGTATTTTCGTTCTCTCTGTTTTTATGTGCCAGTAATACGGACTGACTTATGGATTTGCAATTCATTAAGGCCTTTTCAATCTCACCAAGTTCTATCCTGACACCGTTTACTTTTACCTGGGTGTCCATTCTTCCTATAAATTCAACACTTCTATCCGGGGCATATCTTCCAAGATCGCCTGTTTTGTAAACAATGTCGTCTTTATTCGTATTTAACGGATTGCACACAAAACACCTTTTTGTCATTTCAGGGTTGTTGTAATACCCTTTGGTCATGAACGGTGTTTTTATGAATATTTCACCTGCTTCGCCAATTTCACAGAGCCTGTTTCCTTTTATTATTAATAGTGCGGTATTTGTAATAGGTTTGCCCACTGGGATTATTGTGCCCGGATTTTCAGGTCTTTGTTCAATACGATGGAACGTTTTGATAAGTGTTGTTTCGGATGCCCCATAAAGATTTACCAGTTGTATCCTTTCGCCTGCGAGATCCATCCACCTGATAACATCACGAGCATACACTGGTTCTCCGGCCATCAAAATATACTTTAAATCCGGTAGGATTTCATTTTTACTATTTATTGACTCCGAATCCTTTGTCATTAACCTGAAAAGAGATGGCACACAGTGCACAAGTGTTACTCCAGATTCCTCCAGCCATTCAATCAAATGTTTAACGTTTGATTTGACATCATTTTCAGGAATGCATACTTGACCTCCGGTAATCAGCGGTACGAATATGTCTCTCAGACTGGCGTCAAACGTTACGGGAGTTAACTGGCTGACTTTCACACGTTCATCCAGACCAAACTCTTGAACCTCCCAATGCATGAAATGGCTTAAACTCTTGTGACGTCCTACAATTGCCTTTGGTTCCCCGGTGGATCCGGAAGTATACATTATATAATTACTGTCATCCGGGTCGGGAAGAAAGTGATCAATTGAATCCCCCTTGTTTTCTAGTGCAACAGCTTTTCTACTATCGCTCAGATGCAAATTCTCTTCTATAACAAGTATGGAGCATCCTTCCTCCACGGTGTTCAGACCGTTAAAACGTTGAAAAACATTCTCGTAATTCTCTTTATCGGTTATTATTATACTTGGTGTTGTGGTGCTCAGGATATATTCCAGACGTTTGTCGGGGAAATCCATATCTAGGGGAAGAAACACGCCATTCGCTTTTAACACGCCAATAATAGTTGCAATATATTCAATACTGCTTTGCAAAACTATTCCGACAATTATCTCTTTTTGAACGCCGATGGACCGCAATTGGCAGGCTATTTTATCAGATGCGTTTTTTAATGTTTGGTAGGAAATGTTTTGACTTCCTTTTGCCACCGCAATGTTTTCGGGAAATTTTCCTGCGGTTGCGTCAAATACCGTATGCAGTATTTTCTTATCCGGAACAGTCACTCGTAATATCCTCCATACTTTTTTCAGTTTTCAGTAGTTTTAACATCAATTAACAATTGGAAATATATGAACGTTATTCAAAATCTCCTGTTTTTATTGCATTAACCAAAAACAGACACAGCATTGTCCGGATATATCTTGCGTGTTTTATTTATTGCCTTAATGCTGTCAATCCTCATGTTTTTAGCGGGAATCCTGGATATGCGATAAAAGCATTTGGGTATAACAGACCCGAATGTTCAAATATCTAATCGAACGATACTGAATCAGTCCGTAATATTGTTGACAGTATTTTGATTCCATACAATGGCAATACTTATTTTTTTAATTTTATGTAACTCTGCAGAATTGTGTGTCTAAAAACCTAAGAAATGAGCATAGACAGTAACCGATTAAAGCAAAAAAGAATACTGTAGTCAATGCCAAATATATGGTATTAATAGCCAGCAATGAAGGAATCATGAATTCCAAATTTTACAGGCACCTTAAAAACCATTAAAAAGTAACTATAGTTTAGACATTTTGAACATTTAAAACTAGTTAAATTTTATATTCTTTAATAATTTTTCCGTATGATGTTTGTTTTCTTTGCTATGTTATTTCTGCAGTAGTAAAATGGAGATTTATTTGGTCGACATTTATCTGGAGCGGATTATATTTAATTATAGTTATTACAAGGTTAAATGATAAATTTTATCGCATTAAAAAAAGGAGTATGTATGTTAAGAAATATGTTGATGTTTGTCTTGGTCTTTTCTTTATCCTTGTTTTCTATTACGGGAAATTATTTACATGCTGGGGAAGGGCATGGAAAAAGGCATGAACATGGTTATGGTCATGAGAAGAGCAATGGGAAAAAAAAGGGCAAGAGTAAAAAAAAGAGCAACAGTGGTCGAAAAAAAATCGATAATGTTCAGTATGAGATAGAAAAGATTAAGATGAAAGCAAAACATGAAGTACAAATGTTAGAACTTAAGGTGAAACAGCAGAAAGCAATGGAACGGCTAGATGCGAAATATGGTATTGATAATGGGGAAACTACAGTAACCGACAGTGGTAGTGCAAAAGAAGAATCAAGTGTGGATAAAATTGAATCAGATGACAGCAAAGTTGTCACGGAAGAAAGCAAAGATAAAAAATTGATTGATATTGTTAGGGAAAGGATTGATGAATGGAACAAGATGCAGGTTAAGGGAGAAAAGGCAAGTAGTGCATTAGGGGAACAAGGCCAGGAGGGTGAAAAATTAATTGGCCAAGTTAAAGAGCTGCTTGAAGAATGGGAAAAAGAGAATGGAAGTAAATGAACAAGACCCATAAACTAAATTATGTTGAAATCAATGACCTTAAGTAGAAAGTGAATATGGCGGGGTAATGAATGTCTGCTGAAGAGAAATGTGAACTGATTGAGGTTTTGTTAAGTAAGAAAGATAGATCCCATACCCAAATTTTTGGGTATGGGATCTAAATGGCATCTTTTAAATTATTGAGCTTTTTACGATATACAGAGGTAGTGTAAAGTCCCAGAAACCATGAATTTGTTATTTCATTCTTATTCTTTTTATCGCTAAAGCCTTAATCCTGTATAACTGTGACATCTCCACTGAATTGATTAGAGACATATATGAGATTATTCGACCTGTTAACGTCAATATCAACGGGTGTGTTTCCCACCGTAAATGTTTCAATTATCTCATTATTTGCCCCATCTATTATCTTTACGTAATCTTCGTTGGCGTTTCCAACGTAAACCTTGTTTGTGTTGGAATTAACTGCAATAGATAGAGGTAGATGGTGACCCAAAGCCGATCTGCCGGCAAACGTTGCATCAAGGAGAAATGTGTCTAATATTTGTCCTGTTGTCCCGTCTACTACATTCATATTCATTACAGTATTTATTGTATCGATGTTAATTATTTCGGCCAAAGTTACAACGTAAAGCCTATTTGTATTAATGTTAACGGCAATATTTTCAATCTGCCCCATTTGTGGAATAGTATCAACTATCCGGTTATTAGAGCCGTTGATTACTGTAAGGCCTGTATTCATAGGGTTAAAAAAGTCATCTGTGTTAAAATAGATGGTGTTAGTATTAGTGTTAACTACAATATGACTTCCAGTACCTTTTGTTACAATGGTGTCAGTTATTCTGTTCCTTGAACCGTTTATTACTTGTATTACATTTCTCGACCGGAACCTGGAATGGGTAGTTCCCCATGCATAGATTGTATTAGTATTGGGATTAACAGCTAAAGAACTGAGATGCATATTTCTTAACATAATTCTATCTATTATTTGATTACTGGAACCATTAATTACATGTATAATACTTCCATTAAAAGTGGGACCATGCGAATCGCCGGCAAAATAGATAGTGTTTGTTGTGGGATTAATAACAATATGTTCAATATGTGTGTTATTTAACAAAAATGTGACTTTGTCTATTATCTCATTGGTTAAACTATCTATTATATTTAATGAATTAGTTTGCTTATTAACAACATAAATACGGTTGGTATTAGGATTAACGATTAGATCGCCAAGCATAAATCCTGTTTCAATAATATCTACTGCCTGATTATTTGTCCCATTTATCACATGTACTCTATTTAAAGATGGCTCTGTTGCATAAAGCATACTCGTATTTGTATTAATAGCGATTTGACCTAGATTGGAATCTGCTATTTTAATAGTTTCTGTAACACTGCCGTTAGAACCGTCTATAACCGTGACCCTGCTGCCTTCCACAAAATTTGCAATGGGTTGACCTATTACATAAATAGAGTTGGCTACCGGATCAACCTCTATACCATTAAGATGTATATCTCTTATTTCAATACTATCAGTAACCCTATTATTTGCACCGTTGATTACTCTTACTTTATTTCTTGAAGAATCTGTAAGATATATCGTGTTAGTATTGGGGTTAACATCAATATCTTGAAAGAAAACATTTCTTATAGTGATGGTGTCCGATATGCTGTTATCCTTACCATCTATTACTTTGACACTATTATTATTAAAATTGCTAGCATTGCTAATAACATAGGCCGTATTTGACTCTGAATTAACTGCTATATTGTCTACAAATATATTTTTTAGTGAAACTATATCTATTAACTGATTGCTTTGACCATCTATTACTCCTATTATGCCGTTGAATCTTGTATTACCCGTGACATATATTACATTAGTTGTAAGATTAACTGCAAGACCTGAAGCAAAAGCATTATTTATTGAAACGGTATCTAGAACCGCATTGGTAAGGCCGTCAATGACAGTTATAAATGTACTTTCTGTAAAAATTGGATGCCCATCGCCACCTTCATCGATATTGATTGACGAGATTGTTCCTGCAACATAGATCATATTAGTATTAGGATTAACTTCAATTGAATCAATAAATAGTAACTGGCTTTCTCCAAGGTCGATAGTCGCTTCCACCAAATTAGTTGCGCCATCTATTACACTTATATTATTTGTTGATTGGTTAATTACATATACCTTATTTAAATTCTGGTTTACAACAACATTAGAAGGCTGCAGTCCGTTACCGGCTTCGGGGCCCACATTTATTGTTGTCAATATTGATTGGGCGATTGCCATATTACTACAAATAGCAATGACAATGAATAGAAGAAACATACGATTAATCTGTAACATAAAGTCTCGCCTTAGACCAGTAAATGCAGTAAAAAAATTACTTATGTAAATCATACAAAAATCCTCAGAAGAAAGGTTAAGATGTGAAATGCCAATCAGGTTAACTGTGCGTCTGAGAAGTTTTCGGAACATCATAACCCCACTTCTCAATGGTAAATGCAAAGTTTTGTCTTACCATGTCTATTATTTTCGGTGTAAACTTGTATAAATTACACTTGTAATCTTTAATGCCTGCTAAATACTCTTTTATCTCTGCCTTTACGTTATCAAATCCCTGGATGTCAAGTTGTTTATATATCTTTTCTAAAGTTTCTAACGGTGATGCGGTTAGATCTTCATGCCGTACTTCTATAAGATTACCGGACGGTATTGTCTTGTAATCGTTAAAATATCTGTTCATTGTTTTCTTATATCTGTCAATTACGTTTCTATCCATCTCTTGTTGGTCAGGAATATCCTGTAACCTGGGCCATTGGCTTAAATGGTTGAATAAAAATCGATTGGACATAAAAACTTCATAAGGGTTTCTATGTATATGGATAAACTTGGCATTTGGAAACATTTTCAATAATAACTTTATACGCAGTGTGTTTACTGGGTTTTTTAAAACTAACTGCTTTCCGTTATTAACAAATGTTACCTTCTTTAGGAAAAATTTATAATAAGACTTCCACTCCTCCCTTACTTTATCATCAACGTCTTCAAGTGTTCCGTATTTATCAAAATAAATCGTTGCCTTTTGAGGGTATATTAACGAATGGTAAAAACTATAGGGTAACATGGTGCATAGCGCAAACTCTTCTTCTTGAGGCAAGTCCAGTGATATGGGGATATTATCCATTGGCCTGGTCTTGGGTATGAAATGACTTACTGGACCCTTCATCCAACTGTTTACAATAAAACTTTGTGGATATGTTGTGGAAAATTGTGAGGCAAATCCAAATTGAGTATCTTTTACCAAAAGGTTTTGTAAATTGGTTGTTCCGCTACGCCAATATCCGAGAATAAAGATAGGATCTTTCGTGATTTTTGTAGATTCTATAATGCTTTTGTATTTAAACGTTTCGTATATGTTTGAAGGAAGAAGCAATAAATTAAATATGATGCTTTCAATCGCTTTTGGCAGATACTTCAGGCTTATATTGCGGTTTTCTGATAAAAGTTTAAATGTTACTCCTAATGAAACGTTGGGAAAGTGTTTAAGCGCAAATTTATATTTCATTCTTTTCCTTTTTCTTAAGGTAGATGAATGATTGTAATAGAGAATCCTGTTTTATGATTCCAGTGGAATATTATACCTTGCAATATAATCTTTAAACTGTTCTTTTATCTGATCGGGGTTTAATCCATAATCAGATAGCGAATAATCATGTCTTCCATGTTTGTTTTTTGGGTTGAACTTTAGCCATGCTTGCATATTTTTCTTATGTAAAGTTCTCACTTCTTTTCCAAAATGGGAATATATATTTTCTACCGTTTTAATTGGTTCCTTTATAAACTCACTATATTGCAAATGGCATATATTATGGTTTGTTTGTCTGTCTTCAAATTCCATAGCCTTTGTTGTTCCTCTCTTAAACCATGTCATGACTTTCTCCCCAATGTCAGTAGTGTCAACGTAATCACTAAAACTCTTGCGAAAGGTGAGCATTAGGCTGCATACTGATGGTATAACCTTCTGGAGGTCACGATGAGTAAATATTATTCTTGCATCCGGATAAGCTTTGTATAGATTGTCCAGTTTCCATAGATGCATAGGTGCTTTTAAAGACCATGTTTCTGTTGGAACCCTGGATTGAAGTATCTGCAGGAATAACTTATGATAATTATAAGTGCTTTCCATATTTGCTTCTCTCGCCCATTCCGCATAATCGTTAACAACCGCAAACATTCCAAACATTGGTTGCATAAATTCGTGTAAAAAGAGATCTATACATTCTGTGGGAATAGTGGCCCCAATGGGGTGGACGGACTGAATATCCGGCACTATCTTTTCAAACAGTTTTAAATTTCTAGCTGAAGCTGCAATCCGTGCATCTTCATTTATAGTTGCAAGTTCCGGAGGTGGTACAGGGGAGTGTGCTTGCCAATGTACAAGTGAACGGTTTTCGGGATCCATCTCCATCAAGAAACTTAGAATTGTTGTACCTGTACGAGGTAAGCCAACTATAAAAAAAGGTTTCTCTATCTGCTCTTCAACTACTTCCGGATGTTCTTTCATCCACTGTTGTGTTCTTAATCTTACCTCAAGAGAATTGAGAAGCATGGTTTTAATGGTAATCATTCCAATTGTATTAAGATTTGATTCTCTGTTTATTGATGCAACAAGCCTGTCGAGACCTTCACGAAAAGAGTCTGGACCAAAATCTTTCAGACCGGTTTTCTTCTTTGCTTTGGACATCAAGGATTTGACATTGAGTGAATTTGGTGTAATCCCAACTAGACGCAACCATTTCCCCGCTTCATTAATAACAGTTGTCCATAATGGGCGTGTGGGATCAGTAGAAAATAAACTTTTTTTCATAAGCATTGTTTATACTCAACGTAGTTATAAATGTATCATCTGTACTGTCGTGGAGTATAGTTGTCTTTTTTCCTAATGGGTTTCAAATGAATAACATTTACATTTATTAAAAATAAATAAACAGCCGCAATTAAAGCACTCTTTATATTATTACTTTATAAAAACTTCTTTTCTTTAAAATTCTGTAGTTTTTATGGAATACAGAATGCAGAAGTTGGTATAACACAAAAACGGGAGTTGGAAGATGCATATAATTTTACGTTAAATAACATATCGCGGCAAAGCCGCAACCAGAATACAGGAGTCAGGAGACAGAATTTAGAATAAAGCATAGAATTCTGTTTGTTTTACAGTAGAATTGTTAATTGGAAATTTGTAATCACTTCCAGAATTATGTTTTCTATTATGCTGACTTCTGACTCCTGTATTCTGTATTCAATAAAAACCACAAAATCTTTTAAAAAAACAAGTTTTTATAGAGTAATACTATAACATTGTGAAATAACGACAAATCCATGATTTATCCTGGATTCTGTGTTCCCAATTTTGGTTGTGGCTTCGCCACACTATATCATTACCATTTCTGTATAGGGTTCTCAAAAACATCAAGGACCTCTCTGATTGCCGTAACATCGAAGAATTCATTAAAAGACTGGTATGTTACTCTTTCTTGCCACTTGGATTCATCCGGTACTAATGAAAAGAGTTCGTG
Source organism: Candidatus Anammoxibacter sp. (assembly GCA_021777055.1). Lineage (GTDB taxonomy): Bacteria > Planctomycetota > Brocadiia > Brocadiales > Anammoxibacteraceae > Anammoxibacter_A. The sequence continues at coordinate 34,403 of JAIQZO010000019.1, forward strand.
TTGAAGGATAAATTTATACCGATCTTTTATAATAGTTTCTATTTCATTCTTTTGCCCGGTATCCATTTCGTCAACTAGATAAACAGTTCCGGGTGATTTTAGTATGTAATCACATTCACTGTCACTAATCGTCGTGTCAACAGATTTTAGCCATCTTATTAATTTCTCTGTTGGTTTTATTATTAGAGCAGATCTATTAACAAACTGTTCCATGTTTCTTACCCTTTCATCAGATCAGGAGTATAGTATTTTACTGAAAAAGCTCCTCTTTTAGAAAGAAATCTTACTAGTATCCGGATTCGCTGCGTTATAAATTAATTTCCCGTACTTTGATATCTGTTAATACCAATCCTCCAGAACAGACATGCAATTCCAAAGACTATTATACCAACAATTGGTGTAAAGTATTGTAGGACTGGATGGAAAAGAGTTCGTTCACTTTTCTGTAAGAAATAGTTTGCCGGATAAAAATTGACAAACGCCAGGGGAAACATGAATGTTAGAAAAAACTTAACCCAGATATTATAGATAGATACGGGGTAGTGGATGAACTCTTTTGCACTGTAAATGACAGTGTGGACTAGTGCTCTGTTTTTAGTCGTCCAAAATGCCGAGCTTGAGACTATAATCCTGATTCCTCCCTGGATTAATACTGCACCAATAATAACAGGTAAAATGAAAGCTGCTTTTGCCACGGACCAATAGATATCTGCATAAATAGAGCCAAAGACAATAGCTGTTATCCCCAGTACAAAGTGGGCGATAGACGCAATCTCAAAATTTGCGCAGAGTATTTGACACATTGGATTCAAGGGCCTGATCAGAAACCGGTCAAAATCCCCATTTATGATGAGGTCCTCGAATGAATTCAATGAATTAAAACATAATGATGTTATACCCTGTGAGAAGATAAACAGTCCATAAAGAAATGCCATCTCTCCCAGATTCCATCCTCCAATAGTTTGAAACTTGGTGACTATGACATATACTATTCCTAGTTGAGCGAAATAGTAGAAGAATATGGCAAAGATAAAGAATATAAATGATACCTTATATTCCATCTTACATCTTATAGCCGACATTCCTAATTTCATATATATTTTAAAGTTATTCATCTTAAATCCATTAAGGATATATTTTATAAATGCGGCTAAGTCGTATCCTAAATGTACGGAGTTCCATCTATTGAATTCTGTATTCCACAAAAGCGACGAAACCTTAAAAAGAAGTATTTATAAAATAATACTATAATATGTTTAAGTTTTTGTGCAATAATATTTTTTAGATATAATAGACACAGAAGGAGAAGCTTGACATAAATTTTTTTTTGTTGTAACGTTTTGATTATAATTTACAGGTAATACGGGTTTTATATTTGATTTTAGCTGGAATACTCTAATTTAACCGGAGATAATGGCATCTATCACGTTGCCAATTTAACTATGAAGAATACTGATGAAAAGAAGGTAGGGTTTCTTAAAAAGACCAGGGCATTGCTCTGTCACCATTGTCCACTTTGTAAACATGGACGAAATCATCCTACGTCCTTATTAGGCAAAGTATTTCACCACAAACTCCATTCTGAAAATTGTCCCATGTGGAAAGCAGAGCAGGAGTTATATAAGGGGGTGGATGAAACTTGCGAAAATAAGTAGATTTTTCGGAGTCGTTGTTGCTATGTATTTGGATAAAGCCTTTGTAAAGAGCAATTCTATTATCTTAAGCGGAGTTAACTTGTTTGCATCTGAGTTCAGTCCTACACCCTTTACAAGGATACTCCGCATTTATGTGTGTAAGGTAAAAGAAGGAAATCCATACCTCCTCAATAACTAATTACCCTTCCAGCATTTCAATAAAAGCCTCTATCCGTGTTTCCATTTGCCCCATGGTGGTAAGGAAATTTTCTGCTTCAATAAACAGGACCGGATAACCTTCTTTCTGTAATTTGTCTCTGATATATGGATATTCAAAGAGGTGAATATCGTCAAATTTCAGGGCGAAATATATGATTCCATCCGTACGGGAGTCTTTAACCGATTCCATTATGGATTTCCACCTTGATTCAGTATCAACCATCCTTGAGGTTGGGATAGTGAGGTATCGGTTAGCAAGTGATTCCAATGGATTGTCGTCAGTGTGATCAACAAGGCTTTTAAAATAAGGCATTCCAATGCATAAATCTTCGCACACTACCCTTGCGTTCTTCTCTTCAATTGCTGAAATTATGTCAGGGGATACCATTGCACTTCCCACTATCATTATTCTAGGCTTTTCGTGTCCTGTTTCATTTTTATGACACGCTTGTCTCTTTTCAATGGCTTCCAGATATTCCGTAACTGTATCATTTACAATCTTCTTTTCCTCTGTCTGACTCCATCTGATTATCTTAAAAAAATCGGAAGCTGAAAATGGGCAACTATTTAAATTCCTCTGTTCACCGAGTTTTTTTAGTAACTGCCTTGTTTCATTGCATAGTTCTATTGCAAGGTTCAGTCTTTCATCTGTGATTTCCACATCAAAGGCCTTTTCCATCCCATGCTTAAGGTAGGAAATGCCCGATCTAAAACATTTCTTTCTTAGAGAGTCTGACCCTTTTGGTACATCCAGCATAAATACAGGTTGAGAATTTACAGCAGATTGCCATACATCATACAGCCTTCTATGTGCATCACTTATATTTGAAATTATTACACCGTCCAGTGATCTATAATTCCCCTCCAGCGCACCTTCAAGGCAGGCAAGAACGTATGGATCAAATGTTTTTGGTAGATGTACTGTAGCTTTTTTAGCAGGCTTTTCACTACCTAAAATACGATATGGAATCTTTCCTGCTGCAATTATTAACTCTTCCGGAACATGAATGGAGAGGTATCCTATATGGTTTTCGAGCTTTTGACTACAACTACGATCTAAATCTTTGGGAAACTTTAACTTGTCCATGAAATCTTTACCAACTATATCATTCCTGAAAATGTTTTTTGTGAATGTGAAATCGTATGATAGCCAACCGGATAAAAAAAAGCAAATGTTTTCAAATGGTAAAATATGCATCCATTTTGATAATATATAGGTGCTTATTATAATTTTAGACATTTTAGTGTATTTTAAGCACTCAATGTTTGTACTGATTTGTGTTTCTCAAAAAATTAATCGGATAACAAGGCTCTTAATTGTAAATTTAATAGTATAGGGATTTTCATTTTAATTCGTTATACCGTAGATAGTTGTACATTATTGATTCTGTGATGAGGTATTGCTCACCTTACAAAATATTGTGTGTTGCAGATAATTGAAATGGTTTTCGTTATTACTGTTAAGTATTGACTCAAACCTAAAGGTATGAGCTACATTTCGTAACTCAAGGTTTTAGCCTTGATGATGTACGGGTAGAGATGTCTGTTTGCGATAGGAGACGTGCCTCGTTGGAGACTTTAGTCCGCCGTAGGCGCTAATTTAATAGTTCATTAAACAATCTCTGTGTTTCTGTGGAATTTTGTGATCAAAGTCTACCGAAGACGCTAATTTAATAAAATATGGTTTTAGTAAATAAAAAGCCTTCCCGAACAGAATATATTCTTTCTATACTCATTGCGACCGCAGTTTTATCACTATGCATTACGGCATCTTCATCGATAATTCCTGATAATAAGGTAATTATTGTTGCTAATAAAGGTGTTCTCGACGTGGCCCCTGAAAATACAATGGCTGCATTTAAGATGGCCGTGGAACTAGGCGCAAACGGCATAATGGTTGACCTGCGGAGAACAAAGGACAAAAGACTTGTTTTAATGCATGATGAGGAAATTGACCGAACCACTGACGGGATGGGAAGGGTTGACATGATGTTGTATGACGAGCTCCGTTTATACGATGCCGGTTCCTGGCGAGGTGATGAGTTCAAAGGTGAAAGAGTACCTCTTCTTTCTGATGTATTGATGTTTTGTAAACTTAACGGACTTAAACTAATACTTGATGTAAAGCATTTTGGTATAGAAAGACAGTTAATTGCTCTGATTAAAGAGTATGATATGATTGCGCATGTATATTTCTGGGGGATTCTTAGAAATATAAGGGAATTGGAGCCGAGTCTTTCTATATATAACCTTCTCTTTGTAAAAGCTAATGAGATAGAGCGAGATACCGTGGAATTTGCCCATGCTGAAAGAAACCATGTGTGTATAAAGATGCTGAATAGTGATAATAGAGAGGTAGTAAAAAAAGGTATTAGTAAAAAAGCGGATGTAATTATTACAAATTTCCCACAGCTGATAATGGATATATTCCATGCTGACAACCCATGCGAAGTAATCCTTCCTGGTCCTTCTGCTTATGTAGAAGGACAAATGTTGAATACTAACCTGGAGGATGAGGTGGAGATGGTGGATTTGTCGTTAAATGGAACCGGTGATAAAGGTGAAATGTTATATGTACGTGATGAACTCTCCTCTTTGTTCAGAATCATACAATCTAAAGAGGTGAATGAGGATGACGCCCGTATGGCAGCATTAGCTATTTCCGGAGCAATGGAAAAAAGTGTAGTACCGTTACTGACAGAGCTCCTAACTCATAAAAAGGCGAAGGTTAGAAGAAATGCGGCTTGGGCATTAGGGTTAAGGATGGATACGGATGGGATAAATCCGTTATTAAAGATGCTGGAAGATGATGATGAAATGGTGAGACGTGAAAGTATTCTTGGGATAAAAAGAATTTTAACTGTTAATATGCCTGGCGAAAAAAGGCAAGAACAGATTATTGACGCGTTGTTAACTGTTTTACGTAATGATAAAGTGCCTGAAGTACGATATGACGCCGCAAGAACAATAGGTGATTTTCGCAATATAGAGACTGTTGGCCCTTTGATAAAAGTATTACAAAATGATCCTGATTGGAGGGTAAAAAGTGCATGTGCCGGATCATTAGGACAAGTTGGAAATGAAAACGCTGTAAAATCACTGAAAACCCTCCTGATCACTGATCATAGTCTTGAAGCTGCATGGGCTCGAAAGAGGGCGGCTTGGGCTCTTACGGATATAGGGGCTCCTTCAGTTAACAGTTTGGTGGAGGCCCTACGGGATAATGAGGAAAATGTTAGACAGAGAGCCCATTGGGCCCTTATAAACATAGGTAAACCTTCAGTACAAGCACTGGTCGGCAGACTTAAAGACACAAATAAGGATATGCGAATTATGTCTGCGAGCACGTTAGGTTGGATAAATGATGAATATGCTATTAACGCACTAAAATGGTCGTTGAAAGACCGTGTGCCCGGTGTTAGAATGGCAGCTATATGGGCATTGGGCAGGATAGGAAATGCAAATGTAATAGAGCCATTAAGGAAATTACGTAAGGATAAGAATTTCAGGGTCAGAATGCGTGTAACAGAGTCCATTAGCAGGATAAATGATAGAGTGGAAGCATTAGCCGCTGCAGAAGCTGCTACGGCTGATGATGCTGATAATTAATAGATCTTTTTATTGTTTCGTCCTGTTTAGCTGCATAGATTTGTAGTTGTTTCACTATAGTATTGCCCTGTAAAAACTTCTTACTTAGAAGGAAATCTTTAACAGCTTTGGTTACGAATTGGCAGTACTATCAATAACCCTATTCTAAAACAAACACAAATTTATGTTTTATTCTAAATTCTGTCACCTGACTCCTGTATTTTGATAGTTCTCTATTTGGTGATTATGTAAACTTTACGATGCTTGAATTTATTATCAAGTTTCAAGTATCTAATTTTTAGAGAATGAATTTAAGAAAAATGAATTTCATATGAAATATAAGGTTTTAGTTAGATTACAATATTCGGTAAAGATAAATTTGTATTTTCTGCTCATGTTGTTTTCCACTTCTTGTGTTTTGTTGTATCATGAATGCGAAGTGTTGGGTGATATAAATTCCAGGAGAACAAATATTGTTACTGCTATAGAAAAAGCAGGACCAGCGGTTGTAAGCTTAAGTACTACACGGTTAGTTACTCAGCGACATAAAGATCCTATCATGGGGTTTAGAAATAAATTCTTTTATAAGTTTTTTGAAGATTACTTTGGGAGTTTTAAACAAAAGAGAGTAGATAAACCTTTGGGTACCGGTGTGATAATTGATGAAGGTGGTTATATAGTTACCAATGAACATGTCGTAAGCAGTGCATCAAGAATTAAAGTAATACTTGCAGATGGAACTGAATTAGATTCTATACTGGTTAGTTCGGATCCAAATATAGACCTTGCAATACTTAAGGTTGAGTCTTCCAAACCGCTTCCTTGTATTGAAATGGGGATATCTGATGACTTGATGGTAGGGGAGACAGTTATTGCTATGGGGAATCCGTTTGGATTGGGGAATTCAGTGACAACAGGAGTGTTAAGCGCCTTAAATAGGACCCTGAACTTTGGAGAAGGTAACGTAAACCTTGAGTATGAAAATCTGATCCAGACTGACGCTTTAATAAATCCAGGTAACAGTGGCGGTCCGTTAATAAATATTGAAGGTAAGCTTATAGGCATTAATACTGCAATTTTAAACCGTGCCCAGGGGATTGGATTTGCCATTCCTGTGAACAAAGTGAAAGAAACACTTGTTAGTCTCTTAAATTTTAGAGAGATTAAAAATGTTTGGCTTGGTGTAAAAGTTAAGAAATCTACTACGGATATAGATGGTCTAGAGATTATAGATGTGGAGAAAAAGAGCCCAGCAAAGAAAGCTGGATTGCGAAAAGGAGATATAATTTCTGCGTTGGACAATAAACATGTAAGTACATTACTTGATTACGAAAAATTTATTCTAAACAAGAATATCAATGATTCCATTGATATAACAATTGTCAGAGATGGCCGAGAAAAGGTTATAACTGTGACATTGATTAAAACCCCAATGCAATCGGGCGAAAGGATTGCACGCGCTAAGCTCGGTATCCATGTTCAGAGATTAACTCCATCAATTGCCGAACGCCTTGGATTTAGATCAACAAGAACTGGAGTACTTGTTGCCGGGATAGATAGTGGTGGACCAGCGGAAGAAGTTCAAATTCTACCGGGTTATCTTATTGTCCGTGTAGGACCATACAGAATCGTTGATATCGAAGAGCTTGGTATTATATTAGGGCAAGTTCGTAAAGGTGAGGTTATTAATATAGGTTTGATCTGGGCAGACAGTTATGGAGAACACCGCGGATATGCACGGGTAAAGGTAAAGTAGAGAATTGGTGATAAAATATTTGATAGAGTAGAAAAAAGGAGACTTGAGTAGATAAAGGCCCTCCCATTGGATAGTATATATGTGACTAGTAATAAATATCCAATGTAGAAAAAAGGAGGGCGCATGAAAACCGATTGTATATCAATAGGATTTGATTG
>JAIQZO010000020.1 GCA_021777055.1 Candidatus Anammoxibacter sp.
GAGGTACGTTTAAATTTTGCTGAAGATTTAACAAAGACAAAAAATAACTCATTCTTACTTAGAAAAGTTGGCAACGATAGTTAAATCTTGAAACTTCTGGGCACAAGTAAATCTAGAACCTTTATTTCCGTATTGAAACTATCTATAGATCTTCAGTTGAAACAATAACAAATTATTTAAAGAAAAGCATGTACATTAAATGTTTAGTATCATGTTTGGCAATCTTAATAACAAACGTTCCATGTTTCGGATCAACAGATTATTATAAGAAAAATGTACCTCTCTCTGCAGATCCGGTAATTATATCCGGAAGCGATATCCCAAAAATGATTGCAACGGAAATTGATGGACTTAGGATGTTTTCCTACAGGGCAGGGGTTTATGAGCCTATCCCTTTTCAGGTAGACCAACGAAATTCAAATGGAGATTGGGTCTGGGATGTGGCCTTGGATCAGGAAAAGACTTTTGATGATGAGGATATTAAAGGAAAAAAGATTTTTGATGAAAACGATTTACTTGTTTTTTTGTCAAAAGACATCGGAGAGAAAGGAGTTTCTCCACGGAAATATTTAAACTCTGTACTTGTTATGGAGATAGAAGTCATTGAACCTGCAACAAATTCAACCGGTTGGACCTACCTGGCTTTCTATGACACTGATATTCCTAAAGTTTCGCAAGTACGCTACATGAATTACATACCTGATGAGCAGAGAATCATATCGCCAATTTATGAAGTTGTCTATTCTAAAGACCATATTGGTGTACTAAAAGAGATGAAACTTAACGGCCAATTAATTATGGATAGGATTAAATTCCGTATTAATGCAAAATTCAAACTGGGATTTGTAAAAATTCCGTTAAATTTTAATGAGGAGGACCCTACTGGGTATATTGATGGGTCTATAATGGGACCGGTGCGGATATTGCAAAGGGCAGTAGTCTCAATGCGTTTACCTCTAGGGTTAAAAATATCAGATATTAATTGCGATCATCTTTATTATCCTGAACACTATGAAGTACCTTTACTTTTTTCTATATCCTCTTTGGTGAAGAAGGCCTCTCTCCTTTTATCCGCAGATTATATAAAATATCCGTTTCAAAAAGTGCATTCTAATGGGGATAAACTTCCTTTAATTCTAGGGGAAAACTCTTCAGAAACGTTACAATCAATATTGAACATGGAAGGGGACTGGATAGCCTTGTCTGGAAACTTAGGCTCTGTGTTGAACATGGTAAAGCTTCCTGATAATATCGAGGAAGATTGTACTGTGAAGCCTTATATGTTGGATGACCCTAATGGTAAAAATATCCCTGAAAACTATCTTGGATCAGAACCTGAAGTAGGGTTTGAGATCCAGACCAAACCTGGTATTCGTAAAGGAGACTATAATATCTATATGTTTTTCTTCTTGTCCTCAAATCCTTTTCAGCCGGAAATGAAGGAGAAAGCAATAAATATTATTAAGAGAACCCGTAAGTTTAGAGTGATTAACGTTACATAAATTTATACATATGAAAAGTAATGTTAACGCAGGTAATTATTTCTTTGGTATTCTAGAGTATCAAAATGCAATAGATGGACAGTAATGGGTAATAAAGGTAAAATAATCTTTAGCTAAGTTTCTACAATCTTTTATAGGGTTTTTCTTGAAAATGTTTTCAAGAAAAACCCCTTTTTTTTAATGAGAATTCATTTTTTATTCGTTTATGTTTTTATATAAATATTTGTGTAATCGGAAATCTGAAAACTTAAAGAAAGGAGAAACAAATGAAGAAAGTCATCATATTAATTATGTTATCTTTTGCTTTTAACTTAAATAGTTTCGCAGATGAAAAGGCTCATTCAGAAATATTGATAGATGTAAGAACTCCAACGGAATATGAAAATGGTCATATTGAAAGTGCAATAAATATACCATACGATGTTATCAAAGATAAAATAAATGAGATAACAGAGGATAAGGATGCTGTAATAAAGTTATATTGTAGAAGCGGCGGAAGATCCGGTATTGCGAAGAACAGGCTTGATAAATTAGGGTACAAAAATGTTACAAATGAAGGGGGATATGAGGATTTAAAGAAAAGGATGGAATTAAATAAAGGCAAATGATTACTTCTTCAGGAAACATATGGGAGATTCTTTACAATTTAGAATATCCCATATGTTATGCCGACTTATTATTATTTTCCAAACAACATTATTCCATCTTACAGGGTTTAATATCAGGAAATTCTTCCATCTTTTTTTGTACATTTTCCTTAGTATTCAGGTTCCAATCGTAATCAATTTTCGGGCTTATCTTGCTAGCTCCTTTTAGCCTTTGCGGTGCAAAGGCGTTAATAAATCCTTTAGTACCTTTGTACCGATCATTCTCGAAATCTTTTTTGAACCATTTAAATAGTTTTGTAGTATGCACAGTATCTTTTCCCATACTTCTAAGATGAAGCGGGTTTTTTAGGGCGTTAATAACTGCGTTATCTAGTTGTTTATCCAATGAATCAAATGTATAAATTATAATGTTTAGGGCTGGGCATCCAACTGAAGCACAATTAATGGCAAAGTGAACTCGGGGGTCTCCAAGGGGTAAAAGCATTTTGTGCTCCATGTCATCTAAACTAAACAACTTACCGCAAATGTTATGGTGGTTGTTTTTCCATCCAATTTTTTTCATGCTCGAAACCGGATAATTATTTATGACGTCAACAATAGTAAAGAAATTATAAGCATTAATCCAGAACGCAAGTTTTTTCTTCTGCGTTTCAGGCGGATTTGCTGATTTTAGTTTTTCTAACTGTGCATTGATCTGGCTGGTAATCTTTGGGTCGTTTTTGATCTTTTTATAATCTATTGACGAATGATAAAATGTGCCGTCTTTTGACAAATATAATTTCTTTGTTACAGAACTTTGCAGTACCGATTGATAATCATCCCAAAACTCTATTTTACTAGATCTAATATCAGGAAATTCTTCCATCTTTTTTTGTACGTTTTCTTTGGTATTCAGGTTCCAATCGTAATCAATTTTCGGTCTTACCTTACTAGCACCTTTTAGCCTTTGCGGTGCAAAGGCGTTAATAAATCCTTCAGTACCATTGTACCGATCGTTCTTGAAATCTTTTTTGAACCATTTAAATAGTTTTGTTGTATACACAGTATCTTTTCCCATACTTCTAAGATGAAGCGGGTTTTTCAGGGCATTAATAACTGCTTTATCCAGTTGTTTATCCAGTGAATCAAATGTATAAATTATATTGTTTAGTGCCGGGCATCCAACTGAAGCACAATTAATGGCAAAGTGAACTCGGGGGTCTCCAAGGGGCAAAAGCATCTTATGTTCCATGTCATCTAAGCTGAACAACTTACCACAAATGTTATGGTGATTATTTTTCCATCCGATCTTTTTCATGCTCGAAACCGGATAATTATTTACGACATCAACAATAGTAAAAAAATTATAAGCATTAATCCAGAACGCCAGTTTCTTTTTCTCTGTTTCAGGTGGATTTGCTGATGTTAGTTTTTCTAACTGTGCATAAATCTGGCTGGTAATCTTTGGGTCATCTTTTATCTTTTTGTAATCTATTGATGAATGATAAAATTCACCGTCCTTTGACATATATGATTTCTTTGATACAGAACTTTGTAGTACCGATTGATAATCATCCCAAAATGTATCTTTCTTTTCGTCTGCAATCAAATGTGAAAACGAAATAAGGGTTATACTAAAAATAATCATTAAAATTTTCATGACATATTACTCCTAAGATTAATTTCTAAACTAACAAATTAATGCTTGACCTGAAAATTTCAGGCAAAAGACATAGATTTCATATAAAGCTTGCTACTTTAATCCGGCTCGCCAATCGTTTTTTCCGTATGATGGTATTTGTTCCCGACTGTAATTATTAATATCACAAGTTTCAAATTTAGCAAAGGCTAATACGTCCATTGGACACTCAATTATGCATGCAGAACACCGTACACACTCCACATCATTCATTGGTATGCCTTTGCTTGCAAAGGCCATAACATCGATCCCCATATGACACGTCCGGCTACAAAGCTCACAGGAGATACAGTTTTTCTTTTCAGCGACAATCCTGTAACGGGTAAATCTTGCATAAATATGCATAAGCGCCGCAAGAGGGCATCCGTACCGACACCAAACCCTTCCACCTAAGAAGAAGTAAACTCCCAGTCCCAGTATGCCGGCAAAGATTACGTCGATAGAGAATTTGTAGACAGCGCTAAAAGTATAAGTTACTATTGAGTTTGATTTCCAGTTCCATATGCCTGTTTTTGCCAGAAGCATCATTGCAGATGTAACTATGGCAAAGAGCAATATCCACTGCCCGACATTTTCCAACCGTTTTGCGGTTGGGCCGTGGGGTGCTTTTTTTCTATATTCGTCCCCAAGGGATTCCGCCATGCCCCCGCAGCTGCAGATCCACCCGCAATATACACCTTTACCGTAATATCTTATCAAGAAAAAGAGGATGAACCCTGATTGTACAAATGGAAACCAGGTCCAGAAAGTACTATTGCCGAATTCCCACAGATTTAGCGGCCATAATAAAATGAAAGCAAAACTACTCCACTTGCCGCTGGGAAACAGTTCCTTTACGATCCAATGATCCGAACCAAGGTTTTGGTGTATGAGTGGTTCATACAAATAGAATGGTAACAGAAAGAGGAATAGTATTTGAATCAAAACCAGTGATGTCATTTGCAAGGTAATATACCGGGTTTTTTTTACAAAGGCGCGTCGCAGTGAAAAGATGAACATGGTTACACAATAGAAAAGTGAATACCAGTAGGTAGGAGATTCGATCCACTCCGCCATCCCTGTCTTATAATTAAGTGAACGTGATAAATAGAGCCACGTAAAAAATACCGATACTCCTATAAAATAAAGATATTTTACCGCATTCCATGGTGTTCCAAAATAGACACTCCTTTCCTTTATTAGAAAGAACAATGATGCAAGTCCGGAAGCCATAAACACAATGGAACTGAACCATCCAAAAACAAAATTCAACGAGGGGTACCATTTGTATTCGGAAAGTGTCCAATTTAAAGGGGCATGAAAAGGAGCAGTTATATATGCGCCTATTTTCTGTAGAACTGTGTCAGCGCCTGAGAATGCGTTAAAGGCAATACCTGATTTGCCAAAATAAAGAAGGGAAAAAAAACTTATAGAAGCTATCAGAAAACACCACCATAATATACCTTTTTCACCTTCCATACGGATCTTGCTTCGATTGAAAAACGGAGTGGGCAATTCCCTGCCAATGAGAGTAAAAACGGCATCGTTGTCTACTGTTTCCTCTCCTGTCTTGGTCTTTATTACAACATCATTTTCTCTAATCTCCTTGACGGTTGACTCAAACATGACGTTTATGCGGCTCTCTCCCACAAGATCATTAAATTTTATCAGATTCTCTTCCTTCGGCCGGGAAAATTGCTCTTTCCGATATGAATGTGTTATTGTATTTCCGCTTTGTGCTAGCGCAATTGAACTCTCCATAGCGCTATCCCCGCCGCCAACTACCAAAATGTTTTTGTTTTTAAACTCAGTTGGGTCAAAGAGCTTATTGAAAACTTTCGGGTCCGATTCTCCAGGCACCTTGAGTTCTCTGCTGTTGCCAGATTTTCCGATTGCAAGCAACACGGAGTTTGCCTTATACACACCATTGTTTGTCTCAAGTTGTAGAATGTTATTCGTACGTTCAATCTTTTGAACAATAGTATCCACTTCTACCAATAACTTTTGTTTCTCAATTTGTGTCTTTAACTCTTCAAGAAGCGTTTCCTTTGTCCCCTCATGCATTTTGAGCGCAGAAATATTCTCCGTCTCCTCAGGTTTTAATACTATCGGTTTTCCCTTTGGAAAATTTTCTATTGTGTTGAATATTCGGCTTGATTCCAGAACGATGTATCTAATACCTCTCTTTTTGCATTCTATAGCGGCTGATATTCCGGCGGGTCCCGCACCGACAATGGCCAGATCGTACACATCCGAACTTTTCTTGTTTTCTTCAATAGGTTTATGTTTGGGAAAGAGTTCCCCTATGATCTGAGCTCCACCATTATTGGCAAGTTTAAGTAGTGGTATCCCGGTTAGGTCTCCAACAACATATACTCCGGGAACAGATGTCTCGCCCTTTTCGTTAATCTCAGGATAATGCTCAAAAACACCGACAGGATTGTCTTTTTGAAGCCAGTAAAAGTATTTTGTTATAATATTCATCTGTAATTTGCAATTTAAGGTTATAGCTAATTTATGGCGGAATCTATCTTGATCTGTTTTAATTATATTAAATCATTGACGGATTATATCATACGATGTAAGACTAGTTTATTTAAAACATGACATTATAGTATTACAATTTGTAGATTTTTGTCTGATTTGGGACAAAAAGCAAAATTTTTTTTTTTACAGGTTGTGTGTTATCAATAGCAGAACAAATTAATACCAGTTAATACCAGGTTATTTATTTGTCAATCTAAGGGGCTTTGTTATGGATAAAAAGATCCGAACTAACGAAAAAATTTGGTATTTAAATCAGATTAATTTTTTTAAGTGTTTGCGAAAAGATGAAATAGAACGTTTAAACCGTGTTACTATAATGAAAGATATTAAGGCAAAACAGGTTTTATATATGCAGGGGGAACCAGGGGAAAATGTATACTTACTAAAACGCGGGATGGTTAAGATCTCCAAGACGTTATATGATGGTAATGAGTTGATACTTTCCATTATTAAGCCGGGCGAAATCTTTGGGGAGCTTGAGGTTATAGATAAAGAATCAAGGCATGCTCAGGCTGTTGCGTACAGTCACGTTCTAATTTGTATAATAAGCCGGCAGGAATTGATAAAGATGATTTCATCCAATCCGGAACTTGGATTGCGTCTGACAAAAATTATTGGTTTTAGAAGACGTGTGATTGAAAATAGGCTTGAAAATCTTGTTTTTCGAAGTGTTATAGAGAAATTGGCAGCGTTATTGTTAGAACTAAAAGATCAATTTGGCAAGGAGACAGAAGCAGGTGTCCTTATCGATATCACATTAACGCACAAGGATTTAGCGAATTTAATAGGGGCATCCCGTACCACAGTATCAGAAAATCTTTGTAATTTTATTACGCAGGGCATTATTCGCAAGGCCGGTAGACGTTTCATTATAAACAATCCAAACTATCTTCATGATCTATTGACATCCTAGCTTTATTCATCATCTTTCTGATAAGGGCTTGGGCAAAAATATCTTAATGTTTTTTTGCTTTTGCCTTCAGGTCACTTTCTCCAATCTCCTACTGCTGATTGCTCAACGTAGTTAGGTTGGGTATCCGGTTCGACGCAATTTCTAGCGGATTTTGGTATTCCTGAGAAGGCTTACGATGATATAGGTTTGGTGTATACATATTCATTCGGGAATAACTGCGGTGTTCAATTTTCATCAAACTTAGAATAAAACCTAAGAGGACTTTATGGAACAGTTTAGATCATCTAAAGAAACTATGTGCAAGAGTTATGTAACATTAATCACTCTATACTTAAGAGTACCTTCAAAAAGATTTATTGCTTTCTCTTTGATTCCTGTATGAAAAGGTTCTGTGGACAAGAAAAACAACATATAGATAATATAGTCTCCTTTACCGATGCCAGGTTTTGTCTGGATCTCGAATCCTGCTTCAGGTTCTGATCCAGTATAGTTTTCAGGGATATTTTTTCCATTAGGGTCATCCAATATATAAGGCTTTACAGAACAATATTCCTTGACATTATCAGGAAGCTTTACCATGTTCAACACAGAACCTAGGTTTCCTGATAATGCTATCCAGTTTCCTTTCATGTTCAATATTGATTGAGATATATTTGGCGAGTTCTTTCCGAGAATAAAAGGAAGTTTGTTTTCATCGGAATACGCTTCGCGAAACGGATATCTTCTGTAATCTGCTGTTAAAAAAATAGAGGCATTTTTTACCAGAGTGCGTATTGAAAAAAGTAAAGGAGCTTCGTAGTGTTCAGGATAATAAAAATGATCGCAATTAATATCTGATATCTTCATCCCTAAAGGTAAACGCAATGAGACTACTGTTCTTACCAATGTACGAACTGGTCCGTTTATATATCCATCAATATATCCGGTAGGGTCCTCCTCATTAAAATTCATCGGAAATTTCAAGAATCCTAGTTTAAGTTTTGCATTGATACGGAATTTTAGCCTATCAAGAACTTGCTTACCTTTAAGTTTCATCTCTTTTAGTACAGCAATATGTTCTTTAGAATAGACAAGTTCATAAATTGGAGAAACAACCCTCTGTTCATTAGGTATGTAATTCATGTAGCGGATGTTAGAATCGTCTGGGATATCGGAACCATAAAAAGCTAGGTAAACCCAACCGGATGAATTTGTTACAGGTTCAATGACTTCTATTTCCATAACGAGTGTGGCGTTTAAATACTTGCGTGAGGAGCCGCCTCTATCACCGGTGTCTTTTGATAAAAAAATAAGTAAATCGTTTTCATCAAAAATCTTTTTCCCTTTAGTATCCTCATCATCAAAAGTCTTTTCCTGATCCAAGGCCACATCCCAGACCCAATCTCCATCTGAATTTCGTTGGTCAATCTGGAAGGGTATAGGCACATAAGCTCCCCCCCGGTAAGAAAACATCCTTAGACCATGGATCTCCAGTGCAACCATTTTTGGAATATCACGTCCGGATATAATTACTGGATCTGCTGTGGGAGGCATATTTTTTTTATAATAGTCTGTTGAACCGAAACATGTAAGACTTGTTATTAAGATTGCCAAACATGATATTAATAATTTAATGTACCTGCTTTTCTTTAAATGATTTGTAATTGTTTCTACTGAAAATCTAAAAAAAGTATTATTAATTTTACTATTAGCAACACTTATATAGTATATATTGTTCATTAAAACTCCACTCTTAGTTTCACTTATTTTAACAGCGCAATTTTCATAAGTTCGATGTAACTTTCTAGTGTTTCATTTCTCTGGTATTAATGGGTGTGTGCGTATTATAGTATTAAGTGTGATAATGTTAGCCTAAATATTATAAGGGATGACATCCTGAACGATGCTTTTCATTATAAGCATCACTCCACATTTTGATGCCACATAATTAACATATTATAGCCTATTAGATATATACGTTGCTTTCTGTGCCGCGAACTTTGCTAACTATTTCCTCTCATCATTATCTCCAGAATAATAATTTGCAACATGTTGGAAATTTTAAAGGATTTAATTACAAAAGAGTGTCCTGTGCACGACAATACTGATGTTAATACCGCATAGGGTGCAATACAAAAAAGTGATAGCCTATTTGAATGTAGAAAGAGAGCATTTGAGACTCGTAACAAGGCTGAAGCCTTGTTACGCACTGTTCAAAGAGGCTCTGCCTCTTGTAAAATAATAAGAAGCAAATACATTACATTTTAAAACAACCAACCTTATTTCATTATAATGACAGTTGTCAATAGTGCCTCTATCATTTTGACTGCTGAAACTAGTACTCCGTCTAGCTTCATTTTTCTCGTGAAATGCTCTTTGTGACGTATGAAGTTTACATGAAACCCACTCAAACCTAAAGGTATGAGTTACATTAGTGAAGAGTAGTTTTGTGATGTAACCCATGGCTTTAACCTTGAGGCTATAACCAGAAAATTAATGGCGGACGGTGTACTAGTAGATGGTACTGGAATTGTTCGTTCTATAAAACAAGTAGAGGCTGAGCCTCTAGGGACAGAGCAAACAAGGCTTTAGCCATGTTACTAGTTAAATCAGCCTATGAACTTGGTATTTCTACAATTCATGTTCGATCTTCATAAAATAATTGATGTTTATCTGCGCAACAATGGTTACGGTTGCATGATCTCGCTTTTTTGTATTGCACCCTACAACATATAATTGGAATTATCTTCAAATCAAAAAAGTTTGCCATAAGAAAGTGATACATTTATCTTTTAATACTAAATGGCTAAGGCATTTTGTTCGAAGAGAATATTATTTAATTTGACAATGTTTACATGATAAAGAGTAGCTTGGATAAAGCTAATACCCTTAAACAAATGACATATTCCTATTTCTAAATTCAGGTGCAATTTACCATCAATCAATTATGAATTTTCTGTATGCCATAAGCTATACTTCGTATAAAACTTACATAAATTAAACATTTTCCAATAACTAACCCACATCAAATGCAAATATATTGTTTTCTTACAGTATTGTCGTGCTCAGAACACTCTTTTGCAATTTGATTTTGTAAAATCTTCTATAAATAGCAGAAATGAAATTACTCGTCAGAAAAATGAGTTTTAATTTGTTCTATAACTAAGGAGTGTGTTGTATGGATTCTTTATCATATGAAGAAAAATATCCTGATGCAGTAATGCCAACCAAATGTCATTTAGAAAAGATTCTAAAAGGACAAAAAGCGCTGGTAACTGGCGGAGATTCTGGTATAGGAAAAGGTGTTGCCGCTGCATTGGGGGAGGCAGGCGCGGATGTTGTTGTTAATTACCACTCAGGTGAAGATGGGGCCAAAGAAATAGTTAACAAGATTTGTAATGCAGGTGGCAATGCATATGCCCACCAGGCTGATGTCTCAAAGGAGGATGAAGTTTTGTTAATGTTTCAACAAATGTTTCATGAGTTTGGGACAATCGATATTCTTATTAATAACGCAGGACATCAGAAGGATGCCCCTTTTCATGAAATGACACTGGAGCAATGGAATACAGTATTGAATGTTAATCTTACAGGTCAATTTCTTTGTGCGCGGGAAGCGGTACGTGAATTTAAACGTCGTGGTGTAGTTAAAGATATTTCGTGTTCGGCAGGAAAAATCATATGTATTAGTTCTGCTCACGAGGTGATCCCATGGGCGGGGCATGTTAATTATGCGGCTTCAAAGGGAGGCGTGATGCTTATGATGAAAAGCATTGCTCAGGAAGTTGCTCCTTATCGCATTCGGGCTAACTCTATCGCTCCAGGCGCTATACGCACTCCAATTAACATTAGCGCATGGAAAACACCAGAAAGCTATAACGAACTTATGAAATTAGTCCCTTACAATCGAATTGGTGAAGTCGAAGATATCGGCCGTGCGGCTGTCTGGCTTGCATCGGACTATGCCGACTATATAAACGGAATAAGTTTGTTTATTGATGGTGGTATGACTCTCTATCCTGGCTTTTCTGCCGGAGGTTAAAAGATGTTGTCATCCACACCTTAATTATGAATGCAATTTTTGTTTCATACAAATATAAACATAATTGAACTATTAAAATAAGTGAAATCAAAAATGGAGTTTAAATGAACAATACATATTATCAGTCACTCATTGACACTGCTAAAGCAATACTTGAAGAAAACTGGGTAGGTACACATACAAAACCTTCGTTTTTCCTATATCCCCACCAATGGAATTGGGATTCTGGATTTATTTCCGTGGGTTATTCCAGTTACATGCAAAAGAGGGCCCAACAGGAAATTTATACACTTTTTGCGGGTCAATGGAAGAATGGAATGGTTCCGCAGATTGTTTTTGATCCTGATTCTCTAGGAGGTTACTTTCCTGAACCAGGTTTTTGGCAAACAGAAAAATCAGGATTAGTTAAAGAGGGAAAGCTGACATCTGGGATTACAATGCCTCCTGTCCATGCAACAGTTTGCCGTAAGATTTTTGAACGGGCAAAAGATAAAAAAGAGAGCGAGATATTTCTTGAAAATATGTATCCGAAACTAAAACGATTCCATGAATATTTGTACAGATATAGGGATCCAAAGCAAGAAGGGCTAGTCTATATACGTCATCCTTGGGAGTCAGGAGTGGATAACTCACCAACTTGGGACAAACCGCTTAAATCGATTAAAGTTGACAAATCAAAATTACCGCCTTATGAAAGAAAGGACCTTTCAAAAGGAGTGCCAAAAGAGCAGAGACCTACAGATGAAGAGTATGA
The DNA here is from genome assembly GCA_021777055.1 of Candidatus Anammoxibacter sp. Lineage (GTDB taxonomy): Bacteria > Planctomycetota > Brocadiia > Brocadiales > Anammoxibacteraceae > Anammoxibacter_A. The sequence goes on from JAIQZO010000020.1 coordinate 12,003, forward strand.
CAGATATGTTTTTCTCGTAGATCTCTTTAGAAGGCTTAATTATGATGATATAGCCATTGACGCAGAGTCTCCTTTTAAGGTTCAAGATATTCTTTTCAATTCCATACTAAACCGAGCAAACAAAGACTTAATATTTATTGCTGATATAATTGGAGAGGATTCAAGTGATATTTCAAAATTAGCAAGTAAGACCACTGCTTCAATGCAGAAAAAGCTTTGGAACAGAAAACAAGGCATTTTTAATGACTATGATCTTTATAATGATAATGAAATAGGGGTTGAAACCGCATCTGGCTTTCTACCGCTTTATTCAGGTGATGCCACAGTGAAACAGGCAAAGAAACTTTATAAGTACCTTGAATCTGCAAGCTTTTGTGCCATGCACCAGGGTAACTGTTTTTCTGTTCCTAACTTCAATATGATGCACGAAGAGTTTGACCAGGTAAACTACTGGAGAGGGCCTATCTGGATTAATATGAACTGGATGCTCTACCATGGTCTTAAGAGTTATGGATTCAGAGAAAAGGCAATGAGTGTAATGGAAGACATCCTAGAACTTGTAAGACTTTACGGATTTCGTGAGTACTATGACCCATATAAGGGGATGGGATATGGCACTAACAGTTTTTCATGGACTGCAGCTCTGTTTATCGATACTGTTTATGAAATGGATTACCCAGAAGAGGTTATTATGTAATACATACTTACAAATTAGCTTCGTAATCTTACTCATACCTAAATTGAGCGATGCCTATCTTATTTAGACGTTTTGTGATGCTTAACATTACGTTAATCTTCTCATAGATATGGTTATAAAAATATTTTAACATAATGACAGACAAAATAAGATAATTATTCGGAAATAAATACATAAAGTGAAAATAAATGCGACATTCAGTGATTTATGTTCTGGTTATATTTATATGCCTAAAGATTTATTAACCCATCTTTGAATATTTCTGAACATTATTCAATCGTAATATCCTCAATGTCACTTTTGCTATATCTAGTGAATCATCTAATAAAAATGTACAAATGTAAGCAAAACCTAAATTTAAAAGTTTAGTTTATGCCCTACTGTAGTATTATTAATTAACTTTACCAAACAATCGCTTTATTAAGAAAATATCTAAAATTATGAATACAATTCAATTATACGGGGCAGATTGGTGTTCCCATTGCCAAAGAGCAAAAACTTTTTTTAAAGAAAATAACATACCTTTTGATTTTATCAATGTTGATTTAGATAAAGATGCGACTGCAAGGGTAGAGGCCATTAATAAAGGAAAACGTATCATACCCACTATTATCATAGACGACAAATCATTTACAAACCCGGATAATGGAATGCTTTCTTCTCTTTTAGGAATTAACGATGTTGGCAGAGTTATTTTATATGGAACCGATTGGTGTCCACATTGTCGGCGAGTAAAAAGTTTTTTTGACAATAATAGTATTAACTATCATATTATAGACGTAGAAAAATATGAATGGGCAACAAAAGAGGTTGAGAGTTTTAATAACGGTAAACGCATAATACCCACAGTAATCATTAATGATCTTCCATATACTAACCCTGATAATCAGCAGTTAACGGAGCTTCTTTCAATAAATATTGAAAGGGAGCACAAAGTCTATGATACAGTGATAATAGGAGGAGGCGCTGCAGGGTTGACAACATCTATTTACGCACAAAGAGATCGTTTTGATTCTCTGATATTAGAAAAAGAGAATATTGGAGGCAATACGTTTTTAACGGGAAAAATAGAAAATTATCCAGGTTTTCAATCTATTTCAGGGCCTCAATTAATGGAGAAAATGGAAGAACAATCAAGAACTTATGGCGCAGATATAAAGATAGGAGAAGAAGTTGTAAATATAATAAAAGAAGGATGTTTGTTTCGTATAGAAACTAAAAATAACTCTTTTGTGGGAAAAACAGTTGTATTAACAACAGGTTCATCTTATCGTAAACTTGGAATTCCTAACGAAGAGGAACTAATTGGTTCGGGAATTCATTTTTGTGCTACGTGTGATGGAGCTTTTTATAGAGATAGGGATATCGTTGTCATTGGAGGTGGAAACTCTGCTTTGGAAGAAGGTATCTTTTTAGCTGGATTTTGTAAAAGTGTAAAAATCATCAATCATTCTTCTGCGTTTTCTGCTTCCAAAACCTATGTAGAGAAATTAAATTCAATAGAAAATATTGAAACCTATATGAATAAAACAGCTGTTAAGTTTGTTGCTAATGAAAAAGATTTGTTTGAGGGACTAAAAGTAAAAGACAACAATACAGGAAAGGAAGAAATAATTAAAGCAGATGGAGCCTTTACCTTTATAGGACTGATTCCGAATACAGAGGCGTTCAAAGGTTTTGTTGACATTAACAATCAAGGTTTTATTAAAACGAAAGGATTAGCAGAAACTTCTGTAAAAGGAGTATTTGCAGCAGGAGATTGTAGAGAGGGTGCAATCGCACAAGTAGCCGCCGCAACCGGTGAAGGGGTTTTGGCTAGTTATGGTATCAAAGAGTATCTTAAGTACGCAACTTAGAAAAAACTCTAGAACAAGAAACAAAACCTACCTGCTATTATTTCTCGTGTTTATTTTGCCTTCGTTTAGATCTTGGATTAATACAATTAAAAATGAAGCTTGGCTAGCCAAAATACTTACGGTTTTATACCATGAGAAATTTTCTTGTTAATTTTCTCACACATATATGGCGAGAAGGCATCCCCTTGATCGTATTTATCATGCAATGAGGCGGATATGAACTCACTACTACTATTACTTACAAGCCCATTAATATCTTATTCTTTAATAGAAAATAGTTTGAATTTGTAAAATCATATACATATTTGTTATATCACTAGAGGTTGGGAATAAGAATAAAAACTAGCATCTTCGTTGAAAGTTTCTGATATAATTGAGTTATGGCAAATTATTAAAAAAATGAAAAATTAACAAAAATTATTATTATGAAAAAGTATTTTAAACTTGTTTTTAGTTTTTATATGGTTTTTACCTTTCTAAATATCTTAGATATTGATGCTCGACCAAAAGAACTAGACAGTATAGCATCTGTACAAAGAAAACTAGATGCCCTGGATGAGCTTTTAAATGAAGGATTTATTACATTTTCTGAAAATGAGAATAAAAAGAGGGAATTAACTCTTAAACTCCAGCAGCTTAAACTCGCAAAGGAATCTAAGGTTGACGAAAAGAGAACAGATATTATTAATGACGATAATACTATATTTTATAAAAGACATTATTTTAAATCTGAAAATCCATATATAGAATATTATGAACCTGAATTTTTAACTTATGATGAGCTTAAATCTTTATATTATAATCCCACTCCTGACGGATACTTAAAAGAAAAAGTTTATAAATTTTTTAGAGATCCGCTTATTAGTAATGAAGCTTATTACCACGGAAAGAAACCTCACCGACATTTTAGTCCACAAATTGGGCCATACATTCGTGTTGCCAGTTGGAATATTGAAAAGTCTATAAATGTTAAAGAGGCTATAAGCGTTTTTAAATCTGCAGACAAGTTACTTGGTAATATTGATACGCAAAAACTTAAGAGATCTTTACAGATTGAAACAATACTTGAACAAAGAATGAAATTGATCACTGCAGACATAATTGTTCTTCAAGAGATGGAAATTGGTATGAAACGGTCAGGATATTTAAATGCGGCAAAAGAGATTGCGAACACTTTGGGAATGAATTATACATTTGCACCTCAATATCTAGAGATAGATCCTGTTCAACTAGGATTAGAAAAGATCTATTTTGAAGAGGGTGGACTTGATGAGGATGCCACCAATTATTTTTTAGAAAATAAAGATTTGTACAAAGGTGTATTTGGAAGTGCCGTACTTTCTAGATATCCAATTAAAAATGTTATTTTATTCCCCCTTAAAAACCAGGGTTATGATTGGTATTATGGAGAAAAACCAAGTACAACATTTTTAGAGAAGACAAGACGGTTTGGTTCAAAGGTTGCCTTTAAAAATGAGATAACACGAGAAATGAAAGTGGGTGGAAGGCATTTTTTTCAGGTAGATCTTGAAGTCCCTGACATACCGGGAAACACATTGTCCATTATTAATATACATCTTGAAATTAAATGTCTACCCGAAGCACGAGAGCAACAGATAACAGAAATTCTCTCATATATAAAAGAGATTAAAAATCCTGTTATTGTTTTAGGTGATTTTAATTCTGCTCCGGCAGATTTAAGCCCTACTTCTGCTACACGTATGGCTTCCCGGAACATAAAAAATAAATCAAATTGGCTTAGTGCGGCAACTACTCTTACTGGTGCAGGCTTTATTCTCAACTCCGCACGAAATGCTACAAACGTTGTAAAAAACTTACAAAATCCGTTAGCCCGGCATATACCTATTATTGCACCAAATAAGGTTAAGGGTTTATTCGATACTATAGAGAATTTCCGTTTTGCTGATGGTGGAGCTTTTGATTTTCGAGGCGATTCGGAACGGTCTGTTAATGGGAAGAACGGAAAACTGGCAAATTCCAACCAAAAAGACTTTAAGGCATTCAAAACTACATTTAGAGTTAAGAGGGTTATTGCTAAAGTGATAGGGACATTTCGTCTTGATTGGGTTTTTGTGAAATCGTATTTAAAAGATCCTTTAGACCAGACAGGGCCATATCGCCTTGCTCCGCATTTTGGTGAAACATTATCAGAGCTAAACAATAGTTTGTTTACAAAAATTTCAGATCATGACCCAAACGTTATTGATCTTCCATTGTTTGAACCAACGCAGTTTTTCTAAGAATTGAGTAAATAATGTATTATATAATATTACACTGTAAAAACTTGTTTTTTAGAAAGAAAATTTTACCGTGCATTGTTAAATTATTTGAAACGGCATAGTTGCTGGATGCTTGATACTAGTACTGCATCATCGTTCAAATGACGGGTATGATTTCTTAAGCCTTATCCGTTATACCTACGCAGGTGGATAGGCAGAAGGCTGAAGGTAAAAGCATTAAGCATTTTAGGTTGCCAGGCTAATGTTAAAAAGCAAAAGCCACAGGATTTTTGCCTTTAAGCTTTAACTTCAGCCTGTCCACCTGAGTAGGTCCTATTTGTTAACAAAAAGAATTTAGATCGAATGGCTATCGCCAATACAACATAGACGTTGTACTATTGTCTTGATAATTTATTGCACAGCCTTAAAATGTTATACCTTCGATTGAGTTTGCCTCTTTTTCATGTTACATCTTGAAGAAAACTAGAAATCTAACTGATTGCCAGTATCCAGTATCTAGAATCCTGTATCCGGCATCTTGTATCTTTGTTGCGGCTTCGCCGCGTTATGATATTATTGATTACGGGTTTTAAGCCATTCATTATATCTTCTTTCCATTTGGTGAATATGCCCTGTAACATGAACAGAATAAAGATCTAACCAATCGTCTAATGTCACAATACTATTCTCGATATGACCAACGGATTTAATCCAAATTGATTCTGATAATGATTTTATTAAATCATGTGTAGTACAACGTAAAAGTCTAAATAGTTCTAATGCGTTCTTCGTGTCATGATTCATATAATTTAACCCGCTTGCCCATATTTCTTGATTATAGTCTGCTATTGGCTTATTTGGCTCTGCAATTAGTTTTCTACATTTAACGTAAGCATTTGCTTCACTATCAGCAAGATGCGTTATTATTTCATGAATACACCAGTTGTCAGGACTAGGTTTAAAGATCCACATCTCTTTTGGGAATTTTTTTAATGCTTCTATCAATAAAGTATAACCTTCTCCAAATAATTTAATCTTTTCGTTTCTGTCTTCTTTTATCATTAATATCTCCATTAATATGTTTTATAAATTGTTTTTTGAATAGATGCAGCATTCTGACCTTTTAATGACATATTTATTACCTGATTTATTTGCTTAACCCATTTATCTAAGGGCAACGCCAATCTCTCAAAAGGGTTATAGTATTGAGAAAAATTTTCTTATGCTACCGTCTGCACTTTATTTAGTGATACCATTGGTCATATCTGACAATAATTGCCGGTTTGCCAATAATGGTTTTATCTTTATATGTGCGATGCTTTCTTTCTTTAATGTTTAGTTTATGCATCGCTATTGGGATCTCTTTGTATATTATATTATTATTTTTGATTGATTTCTGTTAAAAGTTCATCAGAAAAATGAAAAAAAGGGACAGCTTGATAATACTTTTTTAAGTTCAAGGTATTCTTTTCAATCCCATACTGAATCGAGCAAACAAAGACTTAATATTTATAATAATTACAAAAAATTCGCAGCTATAAATGAAGAAAAAGGAGGGATTTTATAATACAGAGAAAAGGAGGAGAATAACATGGTTAAGAACAAAATCCAATTTCACATTTTCTGCTCCTAGCTTCAATATGGAGAACGACAAACTATTGGAGGGAACCTATCTGGATTAGTATGAACTGGATGCAGTACAATAGTTTTAAGAATTATGGATTCGAATGAAAAGCAATGAGTGACATGGAAGACATACTAGAACTTGTAAAGCTTTATGGATTTCGGGCGTGCTTTGATCCATATAATGGGTAGAATTTTGTACTAACAGCTATTCCTATACAGTTGCCCTTTTTATTAACACCGTTTATGGACTTGGATGTGATAAACTATTATGACATTAATACCAGCTAAAAATATTTGAAATTTTATAGTAACTACTGGGGTGGCTATGCTGAAGACAAAATAATTTTGTCATCTTATTAATGCATATGCGTAGTCTTATTAAAAAAAACTTTGAGGTTTTCTTTTAACTTTTTAAATAAAACTAAAGAATATTTCATACCTTCTCTGCCCGAGAGTAGAAATCCCAGACCTAACATTCCCCAGGTTAAAGCATAAATGCCAATTCCCAACAAGGAATAATTGAGGTTCTCTTCTTTAACCGACATGCCATTGCATATAACAAGTGCTGTCCAGCCCATGGGTTGGTTAATCAACAGCAAAACAACTCCAGTCCAAAATTTAAAGCTAAATCCCATAGTTTTCCTTTGAGGAGAAAGGTTGATAATCAATTATTTCCTCTTTGATAAACCGTTAGCTAAGAGTATTATTCCTTTTTTATCGTATAATTATTGATTAAATTTATAAATAAAATAACAAAGTGTCAAGCCCTACCAAGTTTGTCCGAGGTCTCTTTTGGAGGGCATGACGTTTTTACTTTTTACTATCCATCTTGTTATAGTGTTTTTAAGAAAGCCACCAGATCTTTTTTCTGCGATGCTGTCAGTTTTAGCTCGTGAATCAGGTTGAAAAACTCAACCGTATCCTCCAAAGTCAGACATCTTCCATCGTGCAAGTATGGAGGAGAATCTTTTACACCGCGCAGAGCAAAGGTCTTGATAAGTCCTTCTGCTCGCCCATCATAGAAGCGTTCAACCTGAAGATCATGTGCAAGGTTGTCAGTATAATATGGTGCCGGATGGCATGAGGCGCATGCCATGGTGAAAACATTTTCTCCTCTAAGTTCAGATTCTGTGGCTTTTGCAGGATCCAAACGGCCCCGAACATTCAGTTTAGGTGCAGGTGGGAATGCAAACATGTTCTGCATTGTCGCCATGGCTGCGATATCCGCTCTCGTAAATTGGCGGGCCCCCTTTTTTATCGCAACAACCTGATCTCCGTCAAAATAGGCAGTTTTTGACTCAACTTCACTGAAATCCATTAGTGATCTTAACGCGCGTTTAGAACCAAAGAAGTGTTGGATATTTACACCACGTAGAGTGGGTGTATCGATTCGGAAACGTGCCTCCTGAGGCCGGGTATCCGGATTGAGATGAAAGACGCCGCTGGAATGGCCGTTAGTGTGACAAGTAAAACAAGAGACTGCAAGTTGTGCTTTTTCCGCCTTACGGTCTTCCGTCACGTTAAACTGCTGTTGTGCCACAGGTGTGACAAGAAGGCGCATACCTTCCAACTGAAATGGTGTAAGTATACCATTCATCTTTTCGTAGTAATTGTTAATTGTGATCTCTTCGCCACCAGAAACATCTCCCAGATCTGGACGATTGATTAGAAACAGTGGAGGTGGAAATTCTGGTAAATAAGCTTCCGGTAAGTCAAATTCCACATCAAAACGAACTAGTTCCGGGTGTGTCTTCAATTGCATTGGAGAAACGACCATTCCTCCAGTAGCGTGCTTGACATGTGGCAGTGGCAGATATGGAAAAACACCCTCCTGTTTGATCTCTGCAGGTGACATTGCACCTAATCTTTCCCATGTCATCCCGCTCTTTAACTTTGCAGTAGGTCCTGCAGGCACAGGCTTACCTCCTGACATCTTGGTATTTGGGTCAGTTTTTCCAGAAAGATCATACCTCTCTTTTAGCAGTGCTATGTGTTTGTTTATCACTTCGGGTTTCTCCGCGATATCCCGTTCACGGACAGCTGCGAATGATTCGGTAATCATTACAGGTGAATAGCTGGATTTCTGCGTTTTCATCTCTTCCGCATCTGTTGTTTCTATAATTATTAACATCGTAGAGAATACTGATAATGCAACCATAACAAACGGCCATTTTATATTTTTCACTGGTTTCTCCTTATATGTAAATGGTTAAGTGTTGTTTTTTTTATATATTGTAAGTCGTAATGTAACAAAGCCGTAACCAAAATTAAGAATACGGAATAAAGTAAAGTATATCGTACTTTTATGGTTTCTCCATATATAAATGGTTAAGTATTAATGTTTTTATATATTGTATTGCTTAATGTTGCAAAGTTGCAACCAAAATCAAGAACACTGTACGGAGTTTAGTATATCGAACTTTTATTTATAATCAAACTGACATCAAAATAAACGGGCAAAAATAAAAAAAACAAAAAAAATGTTAAGACAGAATAGGATTTATTACCTTAAATGTATAGGAAATTGGAAGTAAAGTAAAGCTATATGTTGTAGCTTAGAAAAAATTGTTGACATTTTGTTGTATTCTGCTTTAATTTTAAGTGGATTTTAAAGGTTTATGTCTCATTGTCCTGTATAAAGATGTTTAGATAAAATTTAAATAGATAATTTTATGGTTTTGAAACTACAGTGTTACCATACGTCTTATTGGCAAAAATGTGTAAGCCTTCTTTCCGTTAATTATCACAATGGGAAAAGGCTTTTTTTCGTTTAATTTGATATAAAATTTGAAAGCGGCCTCTAAGTTAAGAGGAGATTTAGGGGTGGATTATCGGATTCGCTAAATAGGTACAACTATACAGATATATAAAGTAGGTAAATTAAAATGGTTTTACGAATTACAGACCTAGTTGATGAATCTATTTTGCATATCCTTAAGACACATCACGATCCTGGTGATATTCAAACTAAAAATGTGTCAGAATCTGCTAAAATACTCATCAGCTCAATAGGTACTATAGACATCTTGTCAGAATGGCAGCCTTTGCTTAAAAGATTTGCAGCAATTCAGTTGCTCTATCCAGATATTTATTCCCATCGAGCAAGCTATTTGTGGAAGTGGATCCAGGTGGCCTTTGAAATCACCGGTTTAAATATTCTTTCAAATTACTTTGTTGTATCCCATTCCCTTAAATGCTGTTCTGCGTTTGTAACATGTCTAATAGATGATATATGTGACACTACGCAAGATGAAAACAGTTTGGAAAGAGGTATCGCTGCTTTATCAGGGGAAATCTCCGATAGCGAATCTTATTTACATGCCCTCATTTACGAGACCTGGTCTACGGCCCAAAACGACATTCGAAAGGCTCCAAATTATAGTTTATTAAAAAATGAGTTTACACAAGCTTATGAATATCAAATAGAAGGTTTTCGGTATTGCTTAAGTCTTGGAGACTATTCTACAATTGATTGGGACACCTATATTGACATTGTGCCACATACTATACATGTCTATTTGGCGGGACTAATTGATTTATTGTATGCACCAAACATTCTTAGTTGCCAACTTACCCAACTGAAAAGGATATTTTTGTTGACACAAAGAATGGCGCAAATAGGAAATTGGGTGACAACATGGGAGAGGGAAGTCGATCAAGGAGACTATACTAGCGGTGTAATCATCCTTGCAATTAAAAACAAATGGGTAGATAAAGATGATATTGTGAAACATAGAGTAGATGTAATCAAAAGGGAAGTTAAACGATCTCCGTCTGAAAGTCACCTTTTACATTTGTGGAGAGAGAGTAGAGATGAAAGTCGTCAATTATCTAAACAACTTGACATGCCATTAATTGAAGGGTATATAGATAGTTTTTCTGCCATTATCTTTATGCAACTTGCCAGTGTAGGTTTGACGTAAATAAGATATTGGAGTAATATTAAGCTAAGGAATGTGCATGTAACTCTTGTTTTCTCCCTATCCTTGGCCAGATCAATAGCCAAATTTTCAATGTGTTGAAGGCCGTGCTTCTGGTTTGGTTCAATCAGTTTAAACAAATCTAATGTAAATCCAGGAGTTACACTCACCGTTTATTACGAGGCCAATTCCTGCATGGGTATTTTGCCTGTTTGCCAACGTATGGTTATTTTATGTGTCGAAACAACTACGGTGATGATATCCTTGACATCAAATTCTAAATGTTTTGATAATAACGGTTTCAAATAACAGAGTTAGCATTTTGCCGTACTATATATACGATATGGAGCTTTGTAACATACTGTAGATTGATTTTGATTTGACAAAATCGTTCATTTGACACTGCTTGCGAACGCATGCCATATCACTCTGAGTATTATTGCAAACACTCAGTTAATGGAGTCCATCTTTAACTTGTTACGTAAAGCGAGAATTCAGCATGTTAATTATGAATCAGCAAGAAAAACATGAAAAGGCGAAATTAAAACTGATAGCAGGAAAAAAGGCCAAGGCCTCTACGGACTATGAAACGGCACTAAAATATTTAACGGCTGCAATGGACTTGTTATCAGAGAATTGCTGGCTAGGTCTACACGACCTAACATTTAATATATATATGGAGCGTGCAGAATGTGAATATCTGTATGGTCATTTTGATGAGGCTGAAGAGTTATTTGATGTGATTCTGGTAAACTCAGATTCGTCACTGGAAAAGGCGAAGGTCTATAATCTGAAAATAGTGTTATATACAAACCTGGGTAAGAATCATGAAGCCGTTGAATTGGGTCGTAAAGGGTTGAAATTATTTGGGGTAAATTTGCGTTCCAGGCCGGGCAAGGTAAGGGTTATGCTGGGGCTCATGAAGGTGCTTGTTAACCTTCGTAACAAGAAGATAGAAAACTTAGTAAATTTACCAGAGATTAGAGACTTGCATAAATTATCCGTCATGAGCCTTTTGGGTAATCTATTTCCTTCCATGTATTTTATTGACAAGGATTTATTTGCCGTCGCTGTAACGAAGATAGTGTCAATGTCATTGAAATATGGAAATGCTCCCGCTTCTGCCAACGCATACAGTCACTTTGGGCTGATATTAGGATCTGGGTTTGGTCGATACAAAATGGGTTATGCGTTTGGTAAGATGGCTATAAGGCTTAGCGAAAAATTTGATAACATAAGTATTGTTGGAATATGCAACTTTGCATTTGGGATTTTTATTAATAGTTGGAAAAATCATGTACGGGAGAATAGTATTTATCTTAGAAAAAGTTATCAACATTTTCTGAATTCCGGCAATTTAATTTATGCTGGATATTCTCTTGCTTGTTTAATGTATTCAATGGATCTGTCTGGGCACTCTCTGGATAAACTTAATGAAGAAACTGAGGAATATATTGGTTTTGCAAGTACGATTAAAGAAAAGGATGTTGCAAATTTCTTTGTGGTGTCACAAAGAAATATCTTGAGTTTAAAAGGTTTGACAAAAGAACCCACCAGTTTCAGTGATGATTGTTTTGATGAAGAGAGCTTGGTAAAGGAGATAAAAAAGTCCAGTAATCTGAATCCTTTATCATGGTATTACCTCAATAAAATGAAATTGCTTTATCTGTTTGGTAACTATACCGCCTCTTTTAAAATGGCCTCTGCATTATATAAGGTTATAAAGGTCTCATTTGGTTTGGGACTTATCACGGAATATTGGTTTTATTATTCTCTAACCTTAACGGCCCTTTACTCCACCGCGACTCTCCATGAAAAAAATATGTATCGTTGGATACTTTTTAAGAACCAAAGAAAGATGAGGAAGTTGGCGAACAATTGTCCTGATAATTTTCTACATAAATATTTATTAGTTGCTGCAGAGATGACGAGTACTTTTGGTAGTGAGTATGAAGCAACTCAGTTATACAACCATGCAATTAAGTCTGCGAAGGAAAATGGATATGTCCAGAATGAAGCAATTGCGAATGAACTTGCCGCCAAGTTTAGCCTGTCAAAAAATAAAAGCATTGCTGCCAAGAATTACTTGATTGAATCACATTCTTGCTATCTTAAGTGGGGTGCGACTGCGAAGGCGAAGGATTTGGAGAAAAAATATTCCCTATTTGATTTAATACCACAATACGCTATCAGTGATCCACAATCGCCTTCACTTGATTTCAGAACAGTATTAAAGGCGTTGCAAACACTTTCTACGGAAATTAACCTTGATAAACTTTTATTAAGATTAATGAAGCTCGCTATGGAAAATTCTGGAGCTCAAAAAGGGTTTTTAATTATTGAAAAGTGTGGCCGACTTTTCATCGAAGCGGAATGTAAAACTGATAAGGACGATATTACACTCCTAGAATCAATTCCTGTAGAATGGAGCTCTAATCTACCCCATTCTATTATAAATTATGTTAAAAGGACTAAGGAAGATATCGTCATACCTGGAGTGGTCAAAAAAGGTATGTTTAAGGATGATCCATATATTTTGGGAAATAAACCCAACTCCATATTATGTATTCCTATAATTAATCAGACAAAAGTAGTGAGTGTTCTTTACCTTGAAAATAATCTAACTGCAAATGCCTTTACTCCTAAGATACAGGAGATATTAAAACTTATATCGTCACAAGCAGCTATCTCTTTGGAAAACGCCAGACTTTACCATGAAATGAAGGAATTGAATAGCAAACTTCGAAGGGAGGTTTTAGAGAGGAATAATGCGGAAAAGGCATTAGTTGAACAAGCGCGACTTGCTTCACTGGGAGCAAATGTGGGTATTGCTATCACGCAAAACGAAACTTTAAAGGACATTCTGCGCTCCTGTTCGGAATTATTAGTTCGGCACCTAGAGGCGGAGCTTGTTCGCATATGGATATTCAATAAACATAATGACATATTGGAATTACAAGCTAGCGCAGGAATGTATACTCGCATAGATGGCACCCATTGCCGTATACCTGTTGGCAAATATAGGATAGGACTGATTGCTCAGGAGATGAAGCCATATCTCACAAATGCAGTTATTGGTGATCCTTCTCTTCATGACCAGGAATGGGCCCGGAGGGAGGGTATCGTAGCATTTGCAGGGTATCCACTTGTTGTTAAAGGTCAACTAATGGGGGTAATGGCCGCGTTTGGACGAAAACCATTTACAGAAGCAACACTTCAAACCATGTCATCTGTCGCCGATGGGATTGCCATATGTATAAATCATAAACATTCGGAAAATGAAATAGTTGAAAGAGAAAAGGAGCTTCGGTTCATAACAGAATCATCGCTAGATACCATATTTATTGTGACTAAGGCTGGAAAATTTTTGTATATGAGTCCCTCATGGAAAGAGTTGTCAGGATATGAGGCGCATGAAGTGATAGGTAAATCTTTCATTCACTATGTACCAAAGAAAGAGCTGCCAAGGTACTGGAAAGCTTTAGCTGATGTTTTTCTCCGGAAGAAGATAAGGAATCTTGAAACTTATGTAAAACATCGAGATGGTCATTTCTTTCCCGTGGAGATGACTGGGCACCTAGTAAAAAGGGAAGGGGTACTTGTGGGGCAGGGTACTATACGAAACATAACTAAGAGAAAGAAAGCAGAAGAAGAGAAGATGCGGCTTATAACCGCTATGGAATCTGCAGGAGAGGCGATTTCAATTACCGATACTAATGGGTATATCCAATACGTAAATCCAGCATTTGAGCGCAACACGGGATATAGACGGGATGAGGTTCTGGGGCAGAACATGCGTATCTTTAAGAGTGGAAAACAGGATTCATCATTTTATTATAATATGTGGAAAATGATATCAAATGGCAAAGTCTGGACTGGTCGCATAGTTAACAAGAAAAAGGATGGCACCCTCTTTACCGAGATGTTGACAATCTCTCCTGTTCGTAATTTAAATGACACTGTAGTTAACTATGTAGCGGTTAAACGTGATGTTACAAGAGAAATCGAACTTGAAACCCAATTGCGGCAATCTCAAAGATTTGAGTCCCTTGGTACAATGGCTAGAGGTATTGCTCATGACTTCAACAACATCCTTTCATCAATCATCGGCTTTACTGAGATTACGGTAAGTGATCTTTCAAACGAAAGTGAAGTTAGAGACAATCTGAAAGAAGTTCTAAACGCAAGTTATCGCGCCAAAGGATTGGTGCGACAGATTCTTACGTCTAGCCAGCAAAGTATAGAAGAAAGAAAGGTTGTGGATGTTGTCCCAATTGTTAAGGAAGTGTTAACAATGGTACGCGCAACATTACCAAAAACAATTGATATTCGTTACGATATTTGTGAAAAATGCTATACGATAATGGGTGATCATGATCAGGTCTATCAAGTTATTACAAACCTATGTGTTAATGCCGGGCAAGCTATTGGAGATGAGAGTGGTATCATAAACGTGAAGATTGGGTTAGAAAAGGTGAAAACTATGTTCGCATACAAAATGGGCGTACAAAAAGGGGTTTATGTAAAATTAGAAGTTACTGACTCGGGTTGTGGAATGGATGCCGACGTTATGGATCGTATCTTTGATCCTTTTTTTACGACAAAGGATGTAGGTGAAGGATCTGGAATGGGGCTTGCGGTTGTCAACGGAATTGTTGCGAGTCATAAGGGTATGATTACTGTAAATAGTGAACGAAGGAAAGGTTCGACATTCAATGTTTATTTTCCGTTAGTTGAATGTAGTGGTGAATTAGAGACGGCAGAAGAGGGCAGATTGGCCTCTACAGGAAATGAGCATATCCTGTTTGTAGATGATGAAGAGGCTATTGTTCGTTATAGCGAGAAAGGGTTGAAAAGCTTGGGGTATAAGGTCACAGTTAGTACAAATAGCGAAGAGGCATTGGAAATATTCTGTGCGCAACCAGATAAATTTGATATTTTAATAACTGACCAAACCATGCCGCAAATGAATGGAGATGTCTTGGCTAAAAATATCTTACGTATAAGGCCAGGAATCCCGATCATTCTTTGCTCCGGTTTTAAGAATGTTATGAACCTGGAGAAAACAGCGGGAATTGGTATTTGCGAATGTATAATGAAACCTGTTAGCAGCAGTAATCTTGCTGTAATTATCCGTCGTTTGATGAAAATGAAATCTAAATAAAATGATAAGAATTATGATTTGTTTTGTCTCAATCCTAAAAACTATGATTATGAATTTAAATGCGTAATCGCAAATTGTAGTTACTTGTATAGTATTACAAACTGCTCCTAAATATTTTTATGTAAACCTTCGCTTTCTCGAAAATCATCTTTTTTTATGTTGTATTTCTTCATCTTTCTGTAAAGGGTCTTCGTGCCCACTTTTAAACATTCCGCTGAAGTTTCAATGCGACCTTTATTCTTTGTGAGGATAGTTTTAATGTACTCTTTCTCGCAATTGTCAGTAAATTCTTTCAGGTCTATATCCAGCATTTCATTACTATCATTAACCACGGTGTTTATGTTACTGTTTGGAGTAACTAAAGGGGTTTTGATTAAGTCCCCGGTGGTAATTTCATCATTTCTGGCCATAACAACCAATCTTTCTATAATATTTTGTAGTTCTCTAACATTCCCAGGCCAGTCATAAGAGATAAGGGCGTTTAATACATCTTGCGAAAGAGTCTTAATTTTTTTATCGTTTGCCATGCTATATTTTTTTACGAAGTGTTCGATCAATAATGGAATATCTTCTTTGCGTTCTCTAAGGGAAGGAATTTTAATTGGTATTACATTTAAACGATAATAAAGATCTTCTCTAAATTTACCCTCTTCTATCATTTTCTCTAAATCTTTATGCGTAGCAGCAATTATTCTGACATCAATGCTAATTGTTTCATTCCCCCCAAGCCTTTCAAATTTCCTTTCTTGTATTATACGTAATAATTTGACCTGTGTTGTTAGGGGAATATCACCTATTTCATCAAAAAAGATTGTTCCGCCATTGGCAAATTCGAATTTCCCTATTTTACATTTAATAGCTCCGGTAAATGCCCCTTTTTCATATCCAAACAGTTCGCTTTCAAGGATGGATTCAGGTAAAGCTGCGATGGGAACAAAATGATTTTTCTGCCTAGGGCCGCTAAAATGTATAGATCTGGCAACCAGTTCTTTTCCGGTACCTGTCTCGCCTGTAATAAGGACGTTTGAGTTGGTTGATGATATAGTTAAGATCAAATCATACAGCTCCTGCATATGATGATGTTTGCCTATAATATCGCCAAGCCTATAGTTCTTTTTGAGTTCTTTGCGTAATGTGTTTAATTCAGTAACTAATTCCTGTTTTTCAAAGACGTTTTTGACCGTTAATTTAAGTTCTTGGGTTGAGATAGGTTTTGTTATGTAATTTGACGCTCCTAGTTTTATTGCTTCAACTGCATCTTTAACGGTGCCAAAGGCTGTTACTATAATTATGGGGACATCCTTGGAAATAGCTAAAAGTCTTCTCGCTAAGTCTAAACCGTTCATCATTGGCATCTTAACATCTGTGATTACCAAGTCAGGCCTCTCATTGTTAAACATCTCTATAGCGTCATGCCCATTTGTAGACGTATCAATATCATATCCTTCCTTAGAGAGTAAAAGCTTCATCATTTTAGTAACTTGCCTATCGTCTTCTACTATTAATATTTTCCGATTTCTGTTCATAGTATCTTTTGTAATCATTATGCCTTATTTTCTTGCCAAACGGTCATTTGTGTCTGGTGTTCACGCCTGTTTTCTCATATATGACCTGAGGTGTAAAACTGTAAACAATTATCTTGTTCGCTTCTTTGTGGTGTAATAGCCCGCAATGCCTTAACTTATGGTGGTTCTGAAAATATTTAGTTTTGGCGATGAAAATGGCATGATATTAGCTAATTAGATATTAATATATAGTAAAGATATTCGTTAGAACTTATTTTACCACAATATTTGTATATTGACAGGATAGCATAAAATGAGAGAAAAACCAATTAACGTATTATTAATAGATGATAACCCTGAAAAGACCGGGTTGATACCTAATATTATCAGCGTTTCTTGTAACAATCTTTTAAGATTAGAGCATGTTGATAGGCTCTCTGAGGGGTTGGAATGCTTTGATTTGAGAGAAATAGAAGTGATACTATTGGATCTGGGTCTTCCTGATGATAGCAGTGATATATACACTTTTATTCGTGTGTGTTCTAATGTGTTAAAAGTGCCGGTAATTGTATTGAGTGATTACGAGGATGCAACACTTGAGCGTTGTATGATGCAAGCAAGAGCGCAGGACTATTTAGTAAAAGATCAAATAGAAAGTAAATTATTAGTACGATCTATACGTCATGCCATAGAGCGACAAAAACTTATTTGCGAGCTCCAGGATCCTCATGAGAGGAATGATATATTGCATGGACTCTTACCTATTTGTGCGTCTTGCAAAAAGATACGAGATAATAGAGGTTTTTGGAATGAAATTGAAGAATACATTAGAGATCATTCTGAAGCGGATTTTACTCATAGTTGTTGCCCTGAGTGTGCAACGAAGTATTATCCGGAGTTTACAAAGAGTAGAATATCTGTGTGATATAAAACTGGTTTACGGGAGATATTCTATGATATCTAAGACATCTAAAGAGGAGTACTAATTCCCAAAATTATTAATATTTATGGTGTTAAATGGGTTCTTGTACTCATGTAGTTATTCTCCCTGTTTGAAATATATACAAAGTTGTTGCTCTTGCAACTGTAGCAATTTGTAGAAATGAGTGCTTCTGTTTTCTCACAATTATTTGTACTTAGATATCATCATCTGTCAAGCCAAATGTTTCTGGTTCATTTTGTCCGGGTTCAAATCCTGGTACCCCAGCCATTTATATAACAACCAGTTACGACAAATTTCATGATCCAGAAACTGCCCGTTTTTCACCAACTGTAGTCAAATTGTAGTCAGCATATAAAATCTCTACACCACACCGTAAACTATCAGGGCAGTGATGGGCATATCGTTGTTGAGTCATTTTAACGTCTTCACGGCCAAGTAACTTTGCAACCTTGAATATATCTATCCCTTTTTGCACTAAACGGGTAGCAAAAGTCCTCCTTAGCCCATGCCAGGTAATATTTTCAATACTTGCTTTTAGTTTAGCCTTGTTAAATGACCTTATTAAATTACAGTTGTTAATCTTCGTTCCATGGCTGCTAAGAAAAACAAGATTGTTTTTTATGCTTTTAATATTCCTTTTATTTGTTAAGATACTAAAGTTCTTTCTTTGCCTACCCAAACTACATGACCAGTCAGATAATCTAAAACTATTACTAAATATTTCTGTCCTTTCTTAATAGATATTTCATCAACTGCCAGTATCCGAAGGTGCTGATAATCAGTCTCTTCGTATCCTTCTTCAAGGAAATACTTATCTATTGCTTTAACCGTCTTCCAATTAATCCCAAAATGTTTTGCAACATCTGTTACTGTCAATACTTTGCATAGTTCGTAAATGCATAATGCCAAACGCCTGGTAACACGACTGTAGATGTCAAAGAGATCCAAGTCTTCAACTACAATCCGATTACATGGCTTTAAGTTTATTTATAAGAATACCGGATGTCCACTCTTTTCAAAGGGTTAATTCATTTTTAACCTTTGTTTTCGTCAACTAATTGGGAGAAGAACCATATTTGGCTTTTATGATTTAGTGTTTAGGACATGATTGAATTCGTTTTTAGCTTGCGAAAATTTTTGTGTTGCCTTTTCAAATAATTCCGCTTTCAAATCTTGCTCGCCAGAGTTTTTAATATCCAATGCCCGTGCGAAATATTCTTTTCCAATGCCTGATTGCACCGCCTTTTGCAATTCGACAAGCATTTCGTCCCACGATTCTAAAGCTGTAGCTACTATTGTAAAAAACTGTGCATATTGCTTAACTTGTGTTTCGAGTTTTTTGTAAATTTCCATAAGTTGCACAGCACTATGATGGCTGGCATTATATTCTTGTTTATAGTTTTTTAATTTATCAAATGCATTTACTGTTTGTATATATGAGCTAAAGGTTGACGTCTCGTCAAATTGGTCTACATAGTTCTTCGCCTCTTGCGCTTCATTGATTATTAAATTTATTGAATTAATAACCTTACTTAATAATTCTTCTTCAGGTTTATTTTGTGCGATCTTAAACTGCTTTTTCTTTTCAACAAATGTTAATTCATCCAGAATCAGAAAACTTGCTTGCGTATTATCAATATATGCAACTTCAATATTATAATCACCTATTGTTACAAAAGTAGTTCGATTTAAATCATACTTTATTGTTTGGTCAAAAGATGGTTTTCTATTCCCCCTACTATATTCTCTATACAATAAATAGAGATAAGGACTTTCAAATCCTAAATAAAATAATTTTTTTTCAATATAATCATCTGAAAATTTCTGTTTTTTGGGCCCCCAACCATCTTCTGCATTTAAGAGTCCAACCCAAACCCTTCCACTAGACTTGACTTCACCATAGAGTTCGCTTGCTATTAGATCTCCTTCACTGCATTTCTTAGCCTCACCATAAGAGTATGTCTTTTCGTCAAATCTCATAGTGCTTGCGCAACCAGCAAATATGGATATAAATGCAAGAACTATAGACAGCCTAAGAAAATTGTGAGCCATAGTTATTTTCATTACGTTATCCTCTCATGTGTAAATATAGATGATTGTCGAAAAGTATTTAATAAGGTGAACGTTTATACGCATAATTACCATCAATCATAACTTCTAGAGCATACAACCCAATAAAATATGCTAAAATAACAGATCATAGAACATCAATATCCTTTTTTCTAATTAGAATACGGCAATGGAGAATCTTTAAAATAATCCTTTGCTTTACTCTTTATCCTATCTTTTATTTCTCCTCCAACTTGTTTAGCTGCCCAATCTAAAAGAATATCTCTAGCCATTGTATCTGGGCGTTTATCTGGTAAATTATTGACAATCTCACAGCCAGAAGAAGGACGACATACTCTAGTTGCACCTGATTCTACCCTGTAGTCTGGCTTATCGTGGTAGTACCAAGAACCATCATGACCTTGCCATACCGTTTTATTTTCCTTATTCCACATCAGATGGGCACTTGCCCTGTAACCGCCCAGTTCTGGTACTGGAACTTGCTTAGCATCCTTATCATATTTCTTTACATGCTCAAAATTTTTCTTTTCGACTTCTTTTACCAGATCTAGTATGGCAGAATGTGTCTTCGTTACAACCTTGGCTGCTCCAGCGCCAAGACCAACTCCAATATCCAACACATATTTTTCAAATATTTCCTTCCCATAGTCTTTAAGCTCTGCAACAGTCATTTGCTTTACCTCTTTTTTAACAGAGTCTATTAATTTCTTATGCGCTTTAGCAATACGGCGAAAATCATCTGTAAGGGGCTTAAAAAAATTCGACACCGTTTTCTTGGCGGTATCTTTAAAGTTTGATATACGATTCATTACCTCTGCACGCTTTTTTGTACGATTTTTTGCTTCAGCACGCTTCTTTGCACGCGCGAAAGATTCACTGTCGTCAGTATCAGGCAAAATAATATCGGTGTCTGGTGGTGTTGGTTTTGGTGTTGGTTTTGGTTTGTCTTTAGGTTTTTTTTCTCCAGTATTGATAACAACTCCTCCCCCAGGCAAAACCTTCTGTTCATAATCGTTATCATACTTGGCTTCAAGGGAATCATTTTGATATATACCATTTTCATCTTTATAATAACCATCATCACTGTCGTCAGACGCGTCATCAATTCTTAGAGCCAAAGAGCCATTACTAAAGTTTGGCTTTTGTCTGCCAAGACCATAAGAATAAGAGACCTCGTCAAAAGCTTCCAATAGAATTTGATCGATTAATTCTTCTTTTAGAGCGTGTTCAGGTTCAATACGTTTCTCTAGAAGAACAGAAAATCTATCTTGTACATCTTTCATAAATTTCTCAACATATTCCTCTCTAATGATACTTTTGCAGCTTCCGTTATAAAGAAAGTACTCTAAGATAGCAGCCTGCTCCTCATTGTATCCAAAATCACTATACCACCGTTTACGTTGAAGGCATGAATCTTTTGTAGGAGGACGTCTTCTTCGCGAATCACGTCCCATTACTTTTCCATTAAACCATTCATCTACTGAATCAGCACCCATAGCTGCATTTACTTTTTTATGTGTGGAAGTTGCTCTTACATCAATATAATCATTGACATTTTCCCCCGCGCGATAAAGTGTTTTTCCCACTTCAGATGATTCCAAATAATCCTTGGTATTTCTCACACCTTTAGAAATGTTTTCTACTGATACACGTTTCCCTAGATTATTCAAAGTCCTGCCTTCATCAGATGACTCCCAATATTCAATCGTATTAGGAACTGCTTTTCTAATATTTTCTACAGAAGCTTTTTTTCCCCAACGAGTTAGCTCTTTTGCTGGTTCCGTTGACTCTATATGATCCACAGTATTGTTAAAGCCTTTTACTATGTTTTCTGTAGAAACGCGTTTTCCCCACTTTTTTAATTGTTTAGCTGATTTAGTTGATTCTACATAATCTACTGTATTATTAAATCCTTTGACCATGTTTTCCCGCGAAATTCGTGTACCGAATTGCTTTAATTTTTCTGCAGGAACAGATCTCTTCACTGCATCAATAGCAGATCGAATACCCTTATGATCTATTGGGTTATCACGATTGAACTTTTCTAGCACTCGTCCTGTAGTATTTGCTCTTTGTTGAAGTTCTTGCCTTATGCGTTGTCCGTATTGTTTTATAGCATCAACTTTGCGCAATCTGTTATCTTCTATATTGTTAATAGTTGCTTGAGTTTTGCTTTTGATATTACCAATTTGTTTATTGAAGTCCCTTCTTCTAGAAATACCCTCTCTTTCAATTTTTTCTATCGTATTCCTTAGCTCCCTATTAATTCTAAGTCTTCTAGCAGCCCTTTCTCTAGCATTTTTACCAGCTCTTTGTATATTTTCTCTAGCATTTTTACCAGTTCTTTGTATATTTTCTCTAGCGTTTTTACCAGTTCTTTGTATATTTTCTCTGGCATTCTTACCAGTTCTTTGTATATTTTCTCTAGCATTCTTACCAGCTCTTTGTGTATCTTCAAGAGCCTTTTTACTAGCCTTTTGTGTATCTTCTAACCATTTAGGTTTCTTGAACCCTCCTTCTGCATTTATGGCAAACAAAAGAGATGCAATAATAATTATTAATATATTTCTTTTATTTCTCATTTTTTCCCCTTTAACACAAAATTGGGAGTCAAATACATATGCATTTACTTTTATTTTAAATGCAATAATAATTTGCTACCCTTTGTTAATTCAAGAGATCGATAATTACCGCTATACATATCAATTGAATTAGCACCCAGGATTAATTATCACCTTTACAATTCGTAAAACACCGATGTGTTTTCATTACGTTTCCTCCGCATTTTACGTATAATTCATTATATTCATCTATACATTCTTTATTATCAAATTCATTATCTTCAAAGCAATGTGCATCTTCTACAAAATCTTCCAATTTCGCATTAAAAACGTTTTGTATTGGAGCATCGTATCTATTGCTATTTATTAAATTATTCAAATTTTGTTCTATGTATGAACAGTCGGGAATATAAACAAAACTAACCTGCGGATTAGGATTCGGCACACTACTCCCACCGGCAACCTGTTTTGCATATTGTTCTGCTTCAATTTGCCTTTTACGGTCTTGGCAGTCCTTGTATTCATTTTTCAGTGCTATGATTTTCAATTCCCTATCTTCTATTCTCTGTTGCCTCTGTTTTTCCATTTCAGCTATTCTCATTTGATGGTCAATCTTTGCTTTGTCATATCTTCCTTGAGCCTCAACAAAAGCTAATTCTTGACATTCTTTAGTTTCTAAGCGAACTCTTTCTTGGCATATTCTTAGATTATCAGCAATCTTTCCCAAACATTCAATCTCTCCTTCTCTAATAGGAGGAACATATTCTGTATATGTTAAAATTATAGGCTTTGTAGAACCACAACCCACGAAAACAATTACAAGAAATAAAATGATAATTTTACAAGCAATATTTGAATTAATGCCAAAGTTGTTTGTTAATAGATTCATTCTTTACCCCTGTCTATGATAATAAGAATATTAATTTGCAAAACACCACACAAAAGTGTTTTTGGCACGAGTTATCATCTGCCGTGGTTTACGCTGAGCCGCCTATCTTAAAGGGTACGACTAGCAGACTCATGGTTTCATTATTTTCCATCACTTAGTAATATTTTGGGGAAATTGATTATATAGCACCTAGATCAAAGCTTGGATGGAAAGAAAGATAAAACAAAATGTGCTAATATGTATTATGCATAATATAAAAATTCGGTAAAACAGAACCAGGATCTGTTGAGGTGCAACTTACTAAAGGACCTCCGGACTAAGAGAAATTGCGGTGTATTACTATAGGTAATGTCAAATAATAGTCAAAAGCATTCCAACATCTAAAAAATTATAGGATTAAACCGTACCCCTATATTTATTTATACCTAAAAGAATCTGAATTTAGGTTTAATCATAGAAAAAAAGATATATATAATGTCTTAGAAACTATTATTTTTAATTAACTTTGTCTTGATATTCTATACAAGACCCTTATTTTTATATTTATAAAGTGAAAAAGTCCATTTTACAATAAACCAGCACAATTTATTAATCCGGTAATTATAATGATGACACCGACAAAAGCATAAAGCTTTACACATTTATGTATTTCGACGAAAATCGGTTTAACGTATTTAGTTGCCGGATTAATAAGACATAACTAAATATGCTGTCCGCGAAATTAAAAGATATACGGTATTTCACCTTTTGTTACAACCAGGGAATTCTTGCCATAATTAAACACATCATTTCCTTAATTATTCTAATTTCATTATTTCATTTATCACCCTAGGTCGTATTCCTTTTCCGCAAATCCGTCGTAGAATTTACTTTTTTTTATCATGGAATAAATCAAAATATCCACCTTTTAGTTCACTGAAATTATATCTCTTATGAGAATAATAATTCAGCTTGTATTTTCTAATTTGTGCCGGATTATAAAATGTTATTTGATTCCCGTCTGATCGCGCACTATGCTTATTACAAGCCGACTGATATACCTTATATTGCGAACCGTCTAGCGTGTACTGTATATCATAAAAAGTAGTGGTTTTGTTGCAAATTATTATGGATTTCTTTTTCTTTTTACCAAAGCCACTAAATTCCCAAGACAAGGCTTGATTTACGATACCCGCAGAACAAGCCAACATAACACCTATTATAATTAATTTTTTCATTTAACTTTCTCCAACATCCTAATTAAAAGAAGAAGTTAGACGCTGGTGGATGTTTTGAACGCCTAACAAGTAAGCTTGTACTCAAGCTAGTTTTTCCTTTTCATCTCACTTCAAAAAAACACTGTCTAATTGTTGCTATTAATAAATACCTCAGTATCAACTTTTGCATCTTTTAATGTCCCATTTAGTGTATAACGACCAATTTCACGATGATTAGGAAAAACAATAATTTTTTCATTATGATGTTTCATTTTTACATGAATAGCTTTTCTTGGAGTCCATATAAAACCAAACCTTTTTTATGCTGATAATACTTGTCTTCTAGATAAATTAGGTAGGAGTTGTTTTAAAAGATCAGATGATAAATAAACAATTACTAAAATTCAAGATTTTTTTGAAATGGGCAAAGATTTTAGAAATGTGGTAGATGTGTCAAAATGAATGTAGACTCCGGATCAGTATGAGCATGTAGATGTGTCAAAATGAATGTAGACTCCGGATCAGTATGAGCATTTTGAAAGATGAAATATCCAGATAATAATTCGATGGCATAAAAAAGGTATATGATGAGTAGGGAATGGAAGGTTTGAAAGAAAAAGACAATCGTAAAGTCTGTCTTAGGCATCCTGTTTCTCCTTAAGTAGAAAAGGCAGTAACTAAAACAGCAATTAGTTATCCTATTTATGGACAGATTAGAGCATCTAATGAACTGTGTAAAAATGGTATTTTAGTCTCTAGTGGATGTATTCATAGTATTTGGTTACGATATATATTTGAGACCTTAAAAAACGATTGCATGCCCTTGAAGAAAAAGCAGCCAAAGAAAGAATAGATTTATACAAAAGCTCAGGTTATCGCTCTTTAAACAGCTAAAAAGGAAAGAGAATTCAATCCTGATGAAATAGAGACAGAACACACTGGTTATTTTGGTATTCCAAGATACTTTTTATGTAGGCTATTTAATAGAAGTTGGTATGATATAACAACAGACAGTGGTTCATACATATTCTTCTAAAGCTTTTGCTAAGCAATATAGGATAAGGTTCATATTACTCCAGCAGATATCCTTAATAATAAGGTTTTACCATTTTTTGAAGAACAGAATATGTCTGTCTTAAGAGTCGTAACTTAAACAAAAGTAAGAAGCCCACAATCCAATGGAATTGTAGAAAGATTTCACCAGACACGGTTCTTAACAAATTTTATGGGCCAAAGTTCCAAGAAAGCCTTTATTCCTATATTAATTCTTTACAAAAAGATTTAGATGGATATATTATTTATTTTAATAATAAACGTACACAGCAGGGAAAACGTTGTCATAGAAAAACGCCTATGCAAACTTTTATTGAAAGAAAGGATGTATTTCAAGATAAAATTTTAGAATTGCAACGTAGTTTTGCTTAACTTTAATATACATACCAGGAGGCATGATACAGTCAAGTTAAGTCTAGTTCATGACAAATAATATTTCTCTCTTGATATTACTTTTAATTTATGATTATTACATAGCTTCAATTACCATATGGAGTTTTAGGTCCGAATATAATTATTCACGATTTTTCTCAAATACTGTACCGAACAGTACTGGTATTCACTATGTTATTATCAGTCAAAACCTCACCGTACATGTATTTTTCAGTAACTAAACATTTTTTGGAATTCTTAAGTGCAAATAAGAAGTATTTACCTTTCAATAAAACCAACATTATCATGCAACGCAAAGTGTGTTTATTGTGATACTTTGCAACCTTCCACTATTCTACCTATTGATCTGATGGAAACCCTTTTTGAAAAATTAGCTAGTTTTACGAAATCAAACAAGATTAAATATGTTACTATCAATTGGCACGGTGGAGAACCAATGCTAATGGGGCTCAAATTTTATGCAAATGTAATTGATTTGCAGAAAAAGTATATAAAAAATGTTGAATTAGTACACAAAATGCAATCGAATGTTACACTTTATAAAGGAAATCTGAGAAAAGTTTTAAAGAAGTTGTTGAATTCAAGAATAATTGGCACATCACTTGATCCATTTCACCCGACAAGATCCATTTTAAATGGTGAAAATTATTATATTAAATGTCTTGAAGGAATTTATTTGTTATTGAAGGATGGTTTCCAGGTAAGCGTGATTTATGTGGTTCATAAGAAATCGTTAAAAGTTGTAGAAAAGCTATATTATTTCTTTAAAAATATTAATATACATTATGTTCGATTTTTACCATTGTTAGACATGACAGATCCACAATATATGATTACAGCTGAAGAATGGGGTGTATTTCTTAAAGAGCTTTATGATATCTGGGAAAATGACAATTTTAGTTATATTATTTCACCTCTTTTTGAATGGAAAAAAGCAATCTTAGAAAATGTCCCAGTTAGATCATGTGAGTCTGGTCCGATATCAAAATCTGGGTTACATCTTATTATGTCGCATGATGGCCTTTTGTATGCATGTGATAGATTTCAAATAAAAAGAACACATTGCATTGGTAATATTATGCAAATGGATTTCGACGAAATTATAAATCACAAAGAAACATATTACGTATACAAAAAGAAACAGCTACTGCCAAAAGAATGTCAAATATGTAACTTCAGTAGGATATGTATGTCAGGATGCGCGGCGTTACATGATGACACAGGTAAAACAATGTGGTGCAATGGAATTAAAAACACTTTAATTCATTTGCATTCTAAGTTAACAAAATTTATGGATTAATGATGGAGATCTTTCGCATGAAAATATATAACGTCCCTTTAACTTTAGTGGATTCATTAAAAACAAAAGAAATCATTGTAAGATCACCTACACCTACCGACTTATTACACTATTTATCAGAAATACAATCTGATAATTTAATAGGTATTCAGTTGCTATCTGTTGAAAAGGATAATTCTATTCTTTCAGAAATAGAATTATCTATCCCTATAGAACTTAATATAGATGACCCAAGCTCTGAATACTCTAAACTTTATAACTATGTCGAATTGTCAAGACGAGTTGATTTTAAAGTTTCTATAAAAGTTAAACCTGATTTCGAAAAAGCAGTAAAAGTAGCGCTCTCATTAGGTTATCAAGTAAAATTAGAAGTTGGACAACCAGACGATACCCTTGTAAACAATCTTATTGAAATCTTTAAGCATTATCTCTCTAACCCAACGGTTACGTGCCCGGTTGAATTTTTCCATAGCGTACTAATAGCTTTTTTTCATAAACATTCAACAAACATTTGGGAAATTCAGGATGAAGATCCGTCATCAAATATCTATATAAAAGATAATGGTCAAAAGGCCTTATCAATGCGGTTAAATGAAATTATTTTAGAAGACAATGTCGACAACTTCCTAGACGAAAGAAGATTACAGCTTCTAATTGAGCAGGGAGAATGCGCAACATGTAGATTTTTCACCTACTGCATTGGATATTTTAAGATTCCAGACAATAGTTACAGGTGTAACAAAATTCTCGAACTTTTTGACATCATAAAAACGGCAGCAGATCAATTAAGATTAGATTTGCAAGAAACTAATAAACATGATGGTGCCCACGAATAATTTATGAATTAATTTCCGATCGTAATGAATAGCAATGAAGACAAAAAATTTGTCTCTAAATCAAGGCTAATTACCAATTAATGTTAATGCTAATTTTAATCATTATAATCCTTTAACAAGTATAACATAATAATTGGAGCCCGGCTTTTTATGCTTTCTAGGAGATCGGCAGCTTAACTATTACATTTTAGTTGCGGTTTTTTCATTTATCTTTAATTTAGCCTATAAATATTTTATCAACTGGATTAGGTTTTTACATGAAAATGTTGCTAATAGGCATGCCTGCTTGGAACATTAACTATCCATGGCACTCTTTAGGATATGTCGGCGGAATTATAAAGAATGCAGGGTGGCATTGCAGAATTGAAGATTTAAACATCAAAATTTTCAGGAAAGCATCAAAAGAGGATCAACGATATTGGTTCATGGAAAATACAGATCTTTGGCAAGACGAACAATTTGTTAATATACTGTTTAAGAAATATAAGTCTGAAATAAAAACATTTCTAAATTTAGATGGCAATTTTGATTATGATATTATTGCATTTACAGTTAACAAGAAAACAAGGTATCTCACTTTAAAAACATCAAGTCTCTTAAAATCGTTATATCCGCAAAAACTTATTTTATTTGGAGGTCCTGACTGTTTTCCATCTGAGCACAACCGTCAATTTTTCTGTGCAGACGGATCACCCAATATTATTTGTCAGGGTGAAGCAGAAATTGCACTCCCAAACTTTCTTAATAAATTTAAAACTACTGGAGATTATAGGTGCTCGACAAAGGGTTTTATATATGCAGACAGTGGCATTATAATTGACAATGGCGAACCTGATATTCCAAGTCTTGAGAATGAATATATATCGCCCGATTGGAGTCAAATTGATTTTGCTTCATATATTAAACCTGGCGATTTCCCAACATTTTTTAGCAGAGGATGTACTAACAGGTGTGTATTTTGCCGCGATAGTCCAAATTTCAAAAGATACAGAACCAGAAAAGCTACAGACGTCTTCCACGAGATAAAAGAAAGTATTAAGTATACATCGGAATATTCTAGATGCCCTACTGTCATCTTTTCAGACTCTCTACTAAATGGAAAGACAAAACAATTAGAAAAGCTGTGTGACCTAATTATAGAATCTAGAATTAAAATAAATTGGCAAGGTCAGGCTAAGTTTAATTCAGAGATGACTTATGCGCTTTTAGAGAAAATGGCGAATTCTGGCTGTAATGGTATATGGTGGGGGCTTGAAAGCGCAAGCCAAAATGTAATAAATTTAATGGGAAAGAATTTTGATATAGAAATAGCCAAAAGAGTTATCATTGATGCTAATAAATTAGGAATTATGAACAAAATAATGATTATCGTTGGATTTCCAGGTGAGACTTTTATGGATTTCCTTAAGACACTCTTATTTGTTATAAATTTTTATCAATACTCTACCTTTTGCGAACCTGAACCATGCCATATCCCCTCCAACAGCCATTTACATTATTACCCGCAAGAATTTGGTATCAGAAATAAAGACATGTACAGATGGACAACAGATGACGGCCGAAATAATAACGAAATCAGGAAATTACGAGCATTCATACTTAAGAGCATTATTAACAATGATCCGTCAATATTAAATGATGTTTCAACCCGTTTCAGCATTAACAATATAAATTTAAATCACTTGTCTGTCGCTTCGGAAACTGCCGGACTAATTTATGAACTCTGGAAAACTGCGGGTATAGAAAGTAAAATGGGGGAAATCTTGACGCAATGGGATGGAGAAACACTTAATAATAATCTTAATAGTGGTATAAAAAGCAAAGAATTAACTTATTGGCACCCTTACAATATACCTAAAGAAATAAACTTAATAAATTGGTTTTGTAAAAACAAAAACACTATTAATAGCCGGACGTTAATTGTTAACTGCTTGTTTGCGGCCGTTAAATTATTAAAAAGGTCAGTTAACTGAAAATGGCGGCCTAGCGGAGCATTACTTTGAAAAAATTTAAACTATCTATTAAACCCAAAAACAATCGCAAACAAAAGTTTCTCAAAATGAATGTCTTAGTTATAGATCGATATCAAGGGTTATTGTTGCACTAAAAGCCCCATATTATATACTTTCTAACGAAACAAAGACCATATATGGTCATTTATTTATTCTGGGCGTCTTCTTTGTTATTGAATGTGCTCTCGGCAAATTTAAGGGCAATTTTCTTAGTGTAATCAAACATCATTTTGTATGATTCGCAATACGGATCCTTTTTTTGCGAGCTTTTATACGCACTGTATGCCCGAACATGGCATCCTCCATGACAAATAGCAAGATAATCACAATCAACACAATCGTCATTTTCGATTATTTGAGCAGGACGCTGTTTGAAACGATCACGAATGTTACTTTTCATGATTTCTGACAAATCATTGGATTCCAATATATTACCATATCGAAATTCAGGATAACTTGTAACCCAGCAGGCACATTGGGATACATTTCCTTTTGGATCTATACTAAGTATATGTTTGGAACAATCATGCTGCCATATACAAGGCAGATTATTATCTTTTTTATACGAAAAATAATCAATCATTTGCTTAAATGGACTCAAATGAACATCGTCATTTTCACTATTTTTCACCCAAATATCAAGTAATTCCGCATAAAAAGATCCAAATAAATTGTTCTCTTCTAATAATCCCAGATGCCCCATTACGTTGGAGGAATTACCGGGAATTAAAGTATTAATTTGAATATTTTTTAACCCTATTTTGTTCACAAAGTATGAATAAAATGCAGATGCACCAATCTTAAAAGTTTCAATGTTTGGAATTGCAATCACACTAACATCAATATCATTTGACATGGCTTCATTAAACTTTTTCTCCCATATCTTGTTAAAACATCCCGGGCTTCCGTTTCGTGTCTTTCTAAATAAATTTGGAAAGTCCAACGACGAGCCTATTTGGTTATCAAACATCTCGTATATTACTTCATTCCATTTTTTATTATATCCTAATAGATTAGTTTGTAGATGGTTATCAACAAACAATTTCCGCTTGTTGCAGAATTTATTAATGATATCAAATGCTCTCATATACCATCCAGGATCTATAGTAAACGCTTCACCACCATGCCAATTAATTGTTAACTGAAACACACCTTGATCAATAATATAATCACCAACTTTCTCCAGTATCATTTCGAATTGATCTAAAGACATTATTGTGGCGTCATCTTTAACTTCATAACAGTATTTGCAATCAGCATTACAATTTAGAGTAGGGATGAGTACTAATGATAAGTGTTTTGCTATCAATTCTGATTACTCCTTTGCCTGTACATGTATAACTCAATTTTGAGCCATTTATAGACGCATCCCTCTTTGAGCGCATTTATATATCGTAAAACTATCCATGAGACATCTTATAAACTTATTTTTTATAACTGTGGCCCCAGGATTATTTAAAATAATTCACAGATTTTATATAAAAGACGATTTTCTAAGTTCAATACTAATTTTAATTAAACCAAAGCCCAATCGGATAATACATTTACCTCTCTTAAATTAAAAAGCGAAAGAGACTAAATGATAGTTAATACTCCTGGTTTATAGCATCTTGACCCTAAAGCACCGATGTTGCAAACACAAATAGAAATTCAACTAAAAAGTATCGGCACCTCAAGCAAACAATCCAGAGTCTTATTTGTGTCAATAGAATTTATATCTTGATAATTAAACCTATTCTATTTTCTTTCCGTAATAATTTCTTAAGTAAATTTTATAAAGTGATTTTAACCAAAAAGATCAATTTCAGTACTTGACGTTTTCTTAAAGGTATAGATTTTAGCATTTTTAGAATCAGCGTCTTTAGATATATATGTGTTTAAATTATATTCTTTAGTTTGATAACCATTGTATGTGCTAGAATCAAAAGATATAAAAAATTTAGGAGCCCAAGTAGTCCTTCTATCATACTTCCAATAATAACGCCAAGCTTTTCCATTTTTTAAATGTTTTTTCTTCCACTTCCCCTCCCCCCAACGAGTGTTCATTAAAATATCAAGATTTGTTTTGTTCTTAACAACAACAATAGCATATACGTAATCTTTTTTTGGTTTTGGTTTTGGTTTTACTGGATAGTCGCTATAAGGGTCTTTAAAACAACTGTCAGCATAGTCATTATAATTATTATGATTGTTGCTCCACTTAATATTATTTCCCCATTTGTTTCCCCACTTCCAGGCAAACTCTGCTTGCGCTTTGTTAGAGAAAGTGGCAAAGGCACCACCACCCAATATTGTAGCAACAACGACTTTCGAGTATTTTCCAAGACTCGTCAAAAAATCACGTCGATTTTGTATTTGAGCAAGGCCTAGATATGATGTGGCTAACTTGATAATCCTATATTTATCATGTTCCTCTTTATTCAATTCTATAGCTAACTCATTGTTTACATCATCAATCAATTCCTTATTAATAAATACTCCTTCATCATTAAACATTGCAATAGTCCACATTTTAGGAGTATCTGTGTTAACGTCTACAATTAAAACAGTACGTTTATGCTCATTTGGTTCGGCCTTAAAGTTGTTAATCTTTTTCTGTTTACGGAGGTCATCAATTTCTGACACCATATCGAGGCTCCACTCTTGTATTTCTTCATCGTTGTTGACATGTTCATAATTTTCGTGTTTATCATCCACCACATTACACCTCCTAACCTTTTAGGCAAAAGAATACTCTTAAAGAATAAAACATTAACTCGGGTATTTTATTATTTAAACAATAAAAGTCAAAATAATAAATTTGCAATTACAAAACAGATATTAACTAGTAAATCATTTTTAGTGATTCGAAAATACAATTCCAGATTATTGAACGTTTTTGGTAAGAATTTTTGTCATTTAGAAACCAATTCTCTAATGAAATATCTAGTGGAATATTTTTAGGATGCCAGTAATCTAGCTGATTTATGTTTTTATTGTAATTTGACAAAACTTTCCCTTCCCATCCAGCAAGAAGGCATGCCATTTTTGTCGCAATTCCATTTACTTTCCACAGTTCATAAAGTAATGAAGCTATCTCAGACGCCACTGTAATATTATTGAAATCAATTTCTTTTAGAGTACTTGATTCTACCATGCCTTGAATAGTTAACCCAGGATTGGAGATAACGTTTCTCATGACACATCTTCTAAACCGTCTGGTATTCAAATTGTTCCTCTTATCACTGGAGTACCATGAAGTTGGGGATCTCATAGTTTTTTCAACGCCCCAATTATGTAGATCATTGTATAAAGGAGTATTACGAAGGATGTCTAACGTCTCTGGTAAAGCAAAATCAACAAAGTGTCTATGCCTCAATATAAACAATAAGGTATTTACAAAATCTGAAATCCGTTCTCCTGGAAATCCCACAATCAATAGCAGACTTGATTCTATTCCTACTGTACGGGCGTCTAAAAGAATTTGATTTACTATTTTATGATTATACCCCTTACGCATCAAGCTGAGAACGTTATCACTTGCGCTTTCAAATCCCCAACTTAAAGCACTACATCCTGAGGCTTTCAGCTTCTTCAAAAACAAGAAAGTCATTTCAGGTGCAAACCTTGCCTGAGCTTGCCATTCTATGTCAACTTTAGAATCAATAATTAAATCGCATAATCTTGAAAATTTGTTGATATCTCCATTTATCAATGAATCTGAAAAACGAATTGTTGGTCGTTTTCCATATTTTGGTATAATTGTTAATGCCTTTTTTATCTCTAAAATAACTTTTTCAGGCTTTCTGACTCTATGTCTCTTAAAATTAATGCTTTCGCTACAAAAAACACATCTATTTGTACACCCCCGACTTAAAAAAGTAGCAAAATCACCAGGTTTTTTGTAAAGGCTAAATCTAAATTGGTCCCATGCTGGAGCTGAAAAAAAATCCTCCAGTTCCGGAAGTTCTGGTTCTCCGTTATTTTTTATAGATCCATTGTAACTGTATGCAAATCCTTTAACAAAAGTTCTAAAATGGCCATAAGTACTTAAATGTCTTAGAAATTTTGGGAGTGCAACTTCAGCCTCGCCCTGACAAATAATATCAGGAGCACCAACATCTTCAAAAAATTTTAAACTATATTCAGAAGGAAAACAGTCAACACCACCAAAAAGTATAGGCGTTTTTTGTTTCAAAGATCTTATATAACAAGAAGTAAACAATGAAAAGTACCTGTTAGACATATTAACTGTAAAAGCAATCAGATCATAATTGTTATCCTTAATCAGTTTAGATAAATGTTGCACTACGACTATTCTGTATTTCTCAAATAAAGAAAATACACTTTCTTTATTGGCCCAAAACAATAGATTCTCTTCCTGCCATAGTTCTTTATCAAGAGAAGATGCAGATCTATATATTTCAATGTTTAAATCTACTACTTTGCAGGATGCACCTGTATTTCTAATAATTCCCCCTACATGTGCTAAAGCATGACTAGGAAATTCAATGCTCCAGCTTGGCATACATAACAGTAATACATTAACGCTCATTTTTTATAATCTCGTAATAGGTCCTAATTTCATAGCATACTTAAATAGCTTACTATAAAACAACTCAATCAAAAACTCTATCTGTAAACTTCCGTTCACTTGGTTTTAAGTTATGTATATTTTGTTTACATTTGTATTTATCCCTAGAGAGTTTAATGGCCGCTTTTTTTGCGTTATCAAACATTATTTTGTACGACTCGCAATAGGGATCTTTTCTTTGTAAACTATTGTACGTACTATATGCCCTTACAGGACACCCTCCGTGGCAAATAGCAAGATACTCGCATTCAACACAGTTTCCTGTCTTAATCATTTGGCTAGCTCTCTGTTTAAAACGGTCTCGAATGTTACTTTTCATGATTACTGACAAATCATCGGATTCCAATATATTACCAAATCGAAATTCAGGGTAACTTGTAACCCAGCAATCACATTGAGAAACATTGCCATTTGGATCAATACAAAGAAACTGGTCTGAACAATTGGAACTCCATATACAAGAGCTACCACCATCGCGTCGGTCCATAAAGAAATCAATCAATTCTTTAAAAGGACTAAATGAAACACCCGAATTTAATCCTTCTTTTAACCAAATATCAAGTAATTCAATGTAAAAATATCCTAGCTGCTCATTTTCTAATACCAATTGCGGATTAACCTTACTGTTAAATGGATTACCTGGAAATGGTGTATTAATTTGAATGTTTTTCACTCCCACCTCTTCTACATAGTATGCGTAAAATGCAGATGCGTCCATTTTAAACGTTTCCGCATTTGGAATTGCAATTACATTAACAATGATTCCACTAAGTTTTGCTTCTGAAAATTTTTTCCTCCATTTATCATTAAAAAGGTTGGTGGTTCCTTTTTGAGTTTTTCTATACAAGTTAGGAAAGTCTAACGATGAACTAATTTCATTATTAAACATATTTTCTATTACCTTATTCCATTTACGGTTATACCCTATCAAGTTAGTTTGTAAATGATTTATAATTGACAGCTTTTCTTTTTCGCATAATTGATTAATAATGCCTAATGCTCTCATATACCATTCTGGTTTCATTGTAAATACTTCACCGCCCTGCCAATAAATTGAAATGTTAGAAATATTTCTCGACATGGCATAGTTACAGAATTTTTTTAGAATTGCTTTAAAGCTCTCCAATGATAGAGTAGTATCTTTTTTGTTTTCAAAGCAGTACTCGCAGTTTGCATTACATTTTAATGTTGGTAATAAAATTAATGAAATGTGGTTAGTTGTCAAAATTAGTTACCTCTCTTATCCTATAGCTTTGCAAACAAAGAAATGAATTAAAATTATTATAAATGGCAAATTGGATAATGCATATAATATCAACATCTTCGGCTAAGCTTCAAAATGCTTTCCTCCATTACATCTAAGCCTATTTTCCATGACCATAATGCTACACATGCTCTTATATATTCTATTCATACAATGGCTATAGGAGTATTACAGATGTTAAAAAAGCAAAGTATATAAATTATTTCCAGTCGCAACCGCTACCAAGCTTTAGCAAAAGAATTACTTCACATGTGCTATTGTCTAAACAAGCTAATAACCTTTTAATTTGGAATTGACAAAATCTTTTAGTGTTAATCTACCCTCTCCATGATTCTTAGTTTCCAAAATGAATCGCATTTAAGTTCTCCTCCCAATTAGTTTATGACAATTAGAAGTCATTCTGTGACAAGTTACTTTTATATAATAACTTGTTTATTTGTTTTACATTTTTATTCTTATATACTTTTTAGCCTTGGAAATAAATACAAAAATTATTTTAACCTCTTTTTCTTGTCTTTTTATTAAGAGTGATCGAAATATTTCCTATTAATGGAATTTGACTAGTATGTTTTTTTCAGCAAATGACGAAAGCCTCACTAAATAATCGAGTTTATTAAATTGTTATAGAAAAAGAGAAGTAAAACATATAAAATCCGACTTAATTATAATTAAATTTGTAAGAATCCGGGAGTTGAATACCCATTGCGACAACGCCTTCGCACATGAAAATATTATCTGTACTTAAGAGGACAAAACAGTTTAAACAGATCACTTTAAAAAATTGTTTATTCTAAAGTACAGATAAAATCCTTATGTTAGCTATGTTCAGGAAACGTAAAAGTGGCATACCTAGAATTAACATTCTCAATCTGAAAGGAGAAAAAAAGTGATGAAAAAAAATTCAAATCTTTAGAGGAAAATTGCTTTTCCTAATGTTTGTATTTATTTACATAATTGTCATTAATACCATTTCAGTAACCGCACAAACTGTCATTGCAACAATAGAACTAGGACCTACGTCTGGCAATGGGTCTATTGCAGTTGGCGTCAACCCTGAGACCAATCTCATCTATGTGGCTAATTCCTGCAGTAGTAATGTTACAGTGATAGATGGAATTAGCAATGAGATTATCGATACGATTGAGATAGAAGACAATATAATAGATGAGAGCCGAAAAGGTATTTGTATTAACCCTGGGACCAATATAATATATGTGGCTATTTCTACAAGCAGTAATGTAAGTGTAATAGACGGTTCCACAGATGATGTAATTGATACTATTAGTGCAGTTAATAGCAGTGAAATCGCAGTAAATCCAACAACTAACCTTATATATATCACAAATTCTGCTAATAATACTATCAGTGTAATAGACGGTTCGATAAATAAAGTCATTGATACTTTTAAAGTTGAAGGACCTCCAGGTAGAATCGACATCAATACTGCCACCAACCGGATATATATTGCCGATCATAGTGGCAATGTTAGTGTGGTAGACGGTTCAACGAATCAGGTTGTTGATTCCATTGTAATAGGAACGCATATACGAGGAATTGGCATCAATCCTGTGACCAACATAATATATGTCGCTAAATCTTTTGAGGATGATGACAATTTTACTTCTGAGGGTATAATAAATGTAATAGACGGTTCTACTAATGAAATCATCACCACAATTGATGTAGGTACTGTTGCAAATTTATTTTTTGGACAAGAAGTAGGTAGAGTTAAGGTTAATCCTACAACTAATCATATATATGTAATTGAAGAAAGTTTCACGGATTTCTTTAGACTTCCGCAAGAACCTGAATCTTGTCCGGCGTTGCTTCCAGGAGAAGAGTTAATTAGAGATGTTAAGGTAATAGATGGTTCGACAAATAAACTCATCCATACTGATAGTTTGGGGGCTGAAATGGGGTTAGAAAGTATAGGAATTAGTGTTAATCCGGAGACCAATTTTATTTATGTTGCAAGTGGAATTACAGGTACCATATCGGTTATTATGTATGAAAAAAGTGATATCAATTCACCAGTACTCACGACATTAACTGCAAATCAGACATTAGCGAGTAGCTCATTGCTTAGAAATGAGGTTATTATTACGGCACTAGATCAGAACGGACAGCCACTTCCTGAAGTAACAGTCAATAGTTCTGCGAGAGGCAGTAGAACAACAGTTCATCCATCTTCTGCAACAACAGATATTGATGGTACTGCAAGATTTAAGTTCAGGTTTGGATTTGTTACTAAAGATGGAAAGATTACATTTAGTGCAGATGGATTGACAGCAAGCATTATACAGAAAAACAATTGAGAGAAGCAAACCTATTTATACATCAAGGGAATGGCGTCTTGGGGCATTCATTAAAAACATAAAAATAGACTACTCTAGTAAATTGGAGTTTTAAACTCCCACTTATCAAACATTGCGTATCTTTTTCGAATAAACGGCGTTCCAGTGACTTTTCCCATTTGCTTACTAGTACAGCGTCAACGTTCTATTGACGGGTATGGTTTTTCAAGTTTTATTCCTTTATAAAAGACTTAAGACGAAATGCCTACCGCCAATGCAACGTAGACGTTGTACTAGTAACCGTTGCCCTTCATAAATAGTTATTAACCTACCTTCCGAACACAGTTATTACATTTGAGACTTACATAAATAACACATGAAGAAATTATATTTAAATATGAACCAGCTAGAGTTAGAAGATGCAAGATTAACTGTTGGTTATTATAAGTTTGCTATGAATTAACTATAGTCAGATTGTAGTCAACTCTATCATAACAGTGGAGAAAGCACTGGAAAAGAGAGGGACGTCTCAAGTTGTAAGCCGCTTTGCCATATAAGGCAACTGTCATAAAAAACTCTAATTTAGACGCTTACAAAAACAACAACAATTGTTATGGTTATGATTGGGGGGCAAGAAGTTGTTGATTCGAATCATAGTTTTTAGGGTAACCATTCTGCCAGATTAAAAAAGCAATGTTTCTAAATCCGTTCTACTTTTTGTATAATCTCATATAAATTGGTGCAAACAGAGGCAAGACAAAATATAATGTAACCCTTTGTTTAATATTAAGTTATGCTATAATATATAAATTGGTGTAAATTAGCACAAAACCCTACTTTTCGCGTTCGGGACGCCGAGGTCACAGGTTCAAATCCAGTCGGCCCAACTTTAATTAAAGTAAGCAGAATATCCATCAGGAAAAAACAGAAATTATCTGAATTTGTAAAGCTATCTAATATTCTGTTACGAGGACAAAAGTGAAGAAAACAACCGAAGTAAATTTTATTTTACCACCAATCAAAGACATCTATAGTTGCAAATCAATTCTTTAGTGATAATATACTGTAGTCAAATTGTAGTCAACTTCATCGTAAATGTGGGGAAACCACAGGAATAGACAGGAAAACATTATAAATTATAAGTTGTTTTTTGATAAGCAGTAACAGTCATAACAGACACCAAATCAGACAGTTACAAAAACAATAAAAATAGGGCTGATTATGTTTCCGAGTCATATTCATTCCTAAATAACTCCAACTACATATCAAAGGCAAAATCTTAAAGAGCCTAAATAAATAAAATATAAAATAAATCGCAGTGAAAAGTGTTTTCTGTTTCATCCTTGTTTCATTTGAAACGTAAGGCAGACTAATGATCTTAATAATTTCTGGAAATTATTTGAACTAACGTTTTTCTATACCCCAAGGGTGGTTATTTAATATTGCCTTGGGAAACAATGTTAATTCTTTCTGCCCTGTAAGGTCAATCTGAAATCGCAATCCAAAAGGATATACCTTCCTGCGTTCAGCCCCCCCCTACATTATTTCAATTTCAAATTTCCGATTACTTTACGAACAGTTTCTATCTTTTGTTAATTAAACTCTAAAATTAGTGGCTTGTGTTATACCAATATTTGTTGTTATTTACTGGTATGGATAAAAATTGAATATTTTAATATAATGTAAAAATGTAATTTCCTCTTTGGATAATTAGTTAGAAAAAATCTGAATTAAATCTGCGTATAAATTTGAGTTTACGTAAAAATTTTTTAAAAGGGAAATAATATGGGAGAATTCATATATCAGGAGATGTTTCCTCTGGGTAAAGATTCAACCGAATATCATTTATTATCAAATGAACACATCTCAATAAAACAATTTGAAAATCATGATATTGTTTCTGTTGGTTATGAAGCCCTTGCCTTGCTTTCTGAACAAGCCTTTAAAGACGTCTCTCATCTGTTACGGTCTAAGCATTTACAGTCGCTCGCAAATATCTTAAAAGATCCTGAAAGTTCTGATAACGATAAATATGTGGCAATAGAACTGTTGAAGAATGCCGTTATTGCTTCGGATGGAGTGTTTCCCATGTGTCAGGATACTGGAACGGCAATAATTATGGGTAAAAAAGGTAGCCAGATATGGACAGGTTGCTCAGATGAAGAGGCTATCTCCCTTGGGGTATTTAATGCGTATAAGAAAAACAATCTCCGATATTCACAGAATGCGCCCATTACAATGTATGAAGAGATGAATACGGGGAGTAATTTACCTGCGCAAATTGATTTGGTTGCAACACAAGGGGATGAATATAAGTTTTTGTTCATAGCAAAAGGCGGCGGGTCTGCAAACAAAACCTATCTTTATCAGGAGACAAAGGCCATACTGGAACCTAAGAAATTAATGAACTTTATCGAAGAGAAGATGAAGACATTGGGGACTGCGGCATGCCCTCCGTACCACCTTGCTATTGTTATTGGAGGTCTGTCGGCAGAGATGAACCTTAAGACTGTAAAACTTGCTTCTGCGGGTTATCTGGATCATCTTCCTTTAAAAGGTTCTCCGCCAGGCAATGCCTTTAGAGATTTGGAGACAGAAGGCAAGGCATTGGAGATTTCGCAGAAAATAGGAATTGGGGCGCAATTCGGAGGGAAATACTTTTGCCATGATGTTAAGGTTATAAGATTACCTAGACATGGGGCATCATGTCCGGTTGGGATTGGTGTAAGCTGTAGTGCCGATCGCAATATAAAGGCGAAGATTAACAGGGATGGCATATTCCTGGAAAAGCTTGAGTCGGACCCGGTAAAATACCTGCCGCAAGTTAGTTCGTTATCAAAAGAATCAGTTTCTGTGGATTTAAATAAACCAATGAATGAGATTCTTTCTATCCTTGATAAATATCCTATTGCTACCCGGTTATCCCTAACAGGTAACATTATAGTTGCCAGGGATATTGCACACGCGAAACTTAAAGAGCGTATTGACAAGGGGGAAGATCTTCCTGAGTATTTCAAAAACCATATAGTATACTACGCCGGGCCGGCAAAGACACCAGAAGGATATGCATCAGGTTCATTTGGGCCAACCACAGCGGGCAGAATGGATCCATATGTGCCGGTTTTTCAGAACATTGGAGGTTCAATGGTTATGCTGGCGAAAGGTAACCGCACAAAGACAGTGGTTGATGCATGCAAGAAATACGGAGGATTCTACCTGGGATCTATTGGAGGACCTGCTGCCAGGTTGGGTAAAGAGTGTATAACGAAAATAGAAACGTTGGAGTATAGCGAGCTTGGGATGGAAGCGGTCTTTATGATAACCGTAAAAGATTTTCCTGCATTTATTATTATTGATAATAAAGGTAACGACTTCTTTTCTAATCTATTATAGTATGTTGAAATGGGGTAATTCGGCGTATATCATTTAGGGAAGTGCATGTGCTATTTATTACATGCTTTTTCCTAAGTTGGAGGACGGAATCGGTTGAACGAATCTGATGCACAGAAGGTATTGTTTGTTAAGGAAATTGAAGAAGGTGATCCCACCGGTAAAGTTTTACCAAGGGCAGAACGGCTGGTGGCGACAAGCAAAGCGCGCCCCCCCGAACCGCGGATTTCTGATAATAAACCAGAGTATGATCAAGCTAATGTGGAAAGCTTTTTTGTTAGGCGGGCAGAGTTGCTTATCCAAACATTAAAGGATTTTCATCCGGAAGCTCGAATTGATATAAATCCTGTGCAATGGAAACGGTGGATTACAACGCTGTTGGGCATCCTTGCCTTTTTTTTGGGTTTTATTGCCAATGAGTTTGATTCTGGTAAAAGGCTGAATCTGCTGGCTTTTCCCATTACGATTATGCTCCTTTGGAGCTTTGTTGTATATGGGGTTAATGGATTTGTCTATATCAGAAGAAGGTTTATGAATAGCCCTGTAGAAGGTAGTAATAACTCAATAATTAAAACTCTGTTAAGTCAAGCAGTCAGGATATTAAGAAAGGATATTGCTCCACCAACTGATTGGGGTTATACACTAAATAGCTGTTTGCTGAACTTCTATCATAAATGGTTGCAGTTTTCAACGGAGATATACAAAAATCACGCAACAAGAGTGATGCACATATGTTCAGTATTATTTGTTTTGGGTGTAATTGGAGGTATGTATTTAAGGGGTTTGGAGACAGAATACAATGCCGGATGGGAGAGTACGTTTTTAAGGCCGGAGTCCGTGCTTTGGTTTTTGCGTATTGTATTGGGGCCTGCATCAATAATTACAGGGATAAAGTTACCGGCATTGGAAGAAGTAGAGGCAATTCATTGGGGTGATGGAATAATAGGGGAAAACGCTGCAATATGGATTCATCTTTTTGCCACAACATCAATTCTATTCATCATCATACCAAGGTGTTTTCTTGCGTTTAATGCGCTTAAAAGAGAGATGTATCTACGTGCGAACTTCCCAGTTTCAGTTGAAAATGATCCCTATTTTAAAAAAATGCTAAAGGTAAGGCATGATAAAAAAGAGCAGGTTTGTGTAGTTCCATACTCCATAGAGCTTTCTGATCGGCAAACTGATGTATTACGATCTTTGATTGCAGAAGTATATGGCGATAAGACGGAGATTGAATTTCACGAAATAGTTCCGTATGGTGGAGAAGATGAGTTTTTGGATGGGGTTGTTACCAGTGAAGAGACATCGGCTGCATGTTTGTTTATTATTTTCAATATATCTTCTGTCCCGGAAGATGAAATTCATGGTCTATTGATTAATAGATTAGAAAATATATTTACACATAGTGATTCAACAAGGCCGCTAGTTGTTGTAATTGATGAATCTCATTTCACGTTTAGATTTTCCAATCAGTCAGATGTTAAAGAGAGACTTCGTTTACGCAGGGAGGTATGGAGACGAAAGACCACGGGCCAAAAGATAAGACCTCTTTTTATAAATCTTCATAATCCGGATATTGATCTATGGCAGGAAAATATTTGTGATGCCCTTAATTCTTTAAATAATAAGGCCGATAATCATGGTTGATGAGAAAAAAACAGTTTCGCTAAGCCTTATATCACACACAAATGTAGGAAAGACAACCCTTGCAAGGACTTTGCTTAGAAAGGACATTGGTGATGTGCGCGATGATACACATGTTACAGACACAAACGAAGTCCATGTTATGCTTAGGACTGAAGAGGGTCATGTGTTGGAGCTCTGGGACACGCCGGGGTTTGGAAATTCCGCTCGTTTGCTTAACAAACTGAAAGATATACCTAGACCGACTGGATGGTT
This sequence comes from Candidatus Anammoxibacter sp., assembly GCA_021777055.1. Lineage (GTDB taxonomy): Bacteria > Planctomycetota > Brocadiia > Brocadiales > Anammoxibacteraceae > Anammoxibacter_A. The sequence goes on from JAIQZO010000020.1 coordinate 55,684, forward strand.
CCTTGAAGAGGCTTGGGATAGGTTCAAAGATAAGACCCAATGGTGTAATCAACAGGCTATTCGGAATGTGCGTGAAAATGCAGATGTTGTACTATACCTTGTTAACGCGGCAGAAGACCCTGCTGAGGCAGGCTATGTGGATTGCGAGATGCAGATCTTGGAGTGGCTGAGCAAACCAGTTATTGTTCTTCTTAATCAGATTGGGCCTCCCCGTGAAGCAGAAATTGAAGAGGAGGAGGAAAAACTGTGGGAAGCTAAGCTGCAGAGGTTTGAAGTGGTTAAGTTTGTCATGAGTTTGGATGCCTTTGCTCGTTGCTGGGTTCAGGAAGAGCAGCTAATGAGAGCGATTGAAGGAGTGCTCTCTTTTGCAAAGCGCAAACCATTCAAAAAGATGTGGGAGATCTGGAATGCTAACAACATTGCGGTATTTGAACGGTCAGTCTCCGTTTTGTCTAGTCATCTTGCCTTTGGATGTTGTGATAGAGAGCCGTTATCCCAACAGAAGATCCTGGAACTGATTCAACCGAAACTGAAATTTCCAGCAATTTCGGTTGAAGGTCGAAAAGAACGGACGGCGGCAATGGAGAGATTAGCGGAAAGAATGCAGTGCAGTATAAAGGAATCACTGGATGAGCTGATAAAATTGCATCAGCTTGAAGGTCGCGCGGCAACTGAGATCTTAAAAAGAATGTCATCTGATTTTTCATCTAATAAACCGGTTAATGAAGGTATTTCTGCTGTTATTGGTGGATTTATTACCGGAGCGGTTAGTGGAGTTGGCGCAGACTTTATGTCCGGCGGGTTAACGTTTGGAGGCGGCGCGGTCTTTGGAGGTATCTTTGGAGCGGTGGGCGCCACCGGATTGGCCAGGGGTTATAATCTTATACGGGGGGACAAGAGTCCGTGTATGCGATGGTCGTTGCCGTTGCTTAAAAAGATATTTCAGTCCGCATTGCTCCGATATCTTGCGGTCTCACATTTTGGCAGGGGGCGAGGCGAGTATACTGAAAGTGAATATCCTGAATTTTGGAAAGCAAGGATTAAACAGATAACAGAGACACATCAAAGTGAAATAAAATCTCTATGGGAAACATGTAAACGTGAGACAAATGTATCAAAGTTAGAACCTCGTTTTGAAAAGCTTTTATCTAACATAATACGACAGTTATTAAGTGAGTTTTACACAGATGTTAAACCTTTTTAACAATAACTTATATAAGAGATTAATATGATTACGACAGTATATAAAGGGAAAAAGCCATATCCCGGGGGGAAATTTGCCACTATTATAGGAAAGAAGATTAAGTATGAGGCAAGTTCCATTTCTCAAGCGATGTATGCTCAAATAAAGGGAAACAAGATTTACTCTCTGACGGATGGCGTTCTTGGCTCTTTATTGGCAACCCAGGAGGGAAATACTGTTTACACACCTGATGGGCTTGGAGTAATTATTAAAGATCAAAATATTTATTATGGCCTTGAAGTTCATTCTGATGCCTTGGTTGCTACAGTGGAAGGCGAAAATATGTTAGGGGCCGCAGGTGCAACACTATTGCTTTTGAAACTGGATTTTAAGATGTCTGCAGATGAAATACATAAGTTTTCCAATTAGTGAGATCCGCTATATGCCTTTTTAACATATAGCAGATCATTTAAGTTTTCTAGTTTTTTACATAAAGTCTTTTAATAACTCTTCTTTTGACTTTGGGCTAAAGTATGCAGCAGGTACATCCAGAATAGTAAACGCACCGCTTTTTCCTTCTTCTTTTAATCGATATGCTGCCCTTGCGTGTGCTAGCAATATATTTGCTGTTGAGGCGGGGTTACTTTCCCATTCGTTTTTGTATTCAATTAATGACTTTGATCCGTCCCCATTTGTTCCCACCGCAATAACCGCGCCATCGTGCGGCAAGTCCTGATATTTATCGTTCAATTCATCTTGTGTAACAAAATCAACAGTTGTTTTATATGGTTCGAAATAGTTTGGCATCGATTTTATTTCATTGGCAATCTTGTCTTTGTCTGCACCATCTTCTGCAACCACAATACACTCTCTCCAATGCATATCCCCTGTTTGCAGTGTGGGGTTTTCTCCTTTTCGTACACTCTCCATCGCTTCAGGAATTGCGTGGGTATATTGCCTTGCGTCTTTAACGCCAGAAACCCTTCTTATTGCATCAGAGTGTCCCATGCTTAATCCGCCTTTTTTAGATAAACCATAAAACCCGTATGGTTTAACTCCTGGAATAAATGCGTCAGCCAGTACCCTTTCCAGAGAGAATGTGCCCGGATCCCATCCAGTGGCAATGACAGAAACGTTGTTGTTTTCCTTTGCAGCTTTATCCATCTCATGGAAATAATCAGGCAGTTTTGCGTGTGTATCAAAGCTGTCAACTGTATTGAAGTTTTTTACAAACTGTGGCCCTTGTACCGGTAGATCAGTTGCTGACCCTCCGCACAGGATCAGGACATCCGGATTAATGTCATTACCTTTATCAAAATCAACTACTTCCACACCAGAAACTAGCTTTTTAACTTGCTCAGGCCTTCTGGTTAATATGCCTGCGACAGAAACATCACCATATAGTTCTCTGTTTTTTTCTATTGCGCTGAGTACACCGCGGCCAATGTTTCCGTAACCTACAATTCCAATCTTTATTGGTTTAACCATTCTCTTACTCCAAACTTTTTACTGGAGCGGGTAACGAGGTTTCTTTCGTACCATCTCCGTTTACAAATATAACCTCCAGGGGCAACTGAAGTGACAACTACTTTTAGATAGTTATCATAAACGTGTATACTAGCATTTATTTACAAAAAATTAAACGTAATACAGATATTTTAACTAAATCTTCAAAGTACTTTATTTAAAACTCTTTATTCCATGGAATTTTATCTGTATTATTCTTAAGTAGATTCGCTTTTCGTAACTTTGTGGATAAGTATATCCTTGTTTCTTCTTTTTATTGTATAACATACTTCCTCTGTATCAACTCTAATATCTAAAATGCTGTTTTTGCTATCAACATTATCTTCTTCTGTAATCTTACACGATGCGTATACATCGTCTTCATCCGAATAAGATGGGTATATAACATATCCAAGATAGATAGGCAGTTGGTCATGTTTACTTAATTCAATTACTTGGTTTTGTACCTTTTTCCCAAAATATGGTGAATACCACCCTTTTACTAGTATTTTCTTGCTTGTCATTATCTTCAGACCATCCTTCTTTCGTCTGTTTGAATCCTTGTGGATTTTGATATTATGTATCTGAAGTTTGGTGTTACCATCTTTAATAATGACGTTTTGTGCATCACTGTTATCTGTACTTTCATCAGTGTTAACTTTCATGTCTGGGTGTATATGGATAAAGCTTTTCACTGTATATGGGATAGGATTTTGATAATCTGTTTTTATTGAATCTAAAATAACCCAAAATTTGTGATCTAAAAAATATATAGACCTTTGATGGATAATCCGGTTTTTAAACAGAGCATGTTCTATTGCACCTTCGAATATTACAGAACTATCTATACGTTTAAAACTGCAGGTGTTTAATTTTGCCCTGCGGGCAATACCGAATGTGCCCCACAGTTCCGACTGGTTGTTGTCGTTTACCGTTAATGTGTTATGCCCACTGGTGCCTCTGAAATAGCCCCTGCATGCTCCATTATTATAATTATATGCGCCAGTATCAACTATAAACCGTTTGCATCCTAAAGACAATTCATAGCTTAACATATCCGCATGGGAATGTCCTGGCAGGTATTTTGGGCTTGGTTCTTTATATGTAATGATCATAAATTTATCTCTATTATCATTGCGCATTATACAGAAACCTGAATTGCTAAACAGAGTTGATTGCTTAACTGGCTTGCATAAGTGTTGTTCCTGCGATGCTGTTTGGAGGTTTAAACTCTGCGATTCTCTTTTCATTATCTCTAAACCTGGATTGCCGGTTAATATAAAAGTATAGAGTGTCATTTTATAAAACCTATTATATGTAGGTAAAGTGCGGAATAAAGTACGGCCAATAAACAAAAGTTCTCCCGGTTCTCTTGCTATATTAAAAGCAGAGTCATTTAAAAGAGGTATCTGATTGTCCGGATGCACTATTTCTGCCAGAAAGTTTAGCATGCTTTCCAACTTATCACTATGAATGTTAAACTTTATGCCGTTTTTGCCGGTCAAAATATACATTTCAATATAATCCTGCAGAACAATCATATGGTACATGGGGCTTCTTTCAAAATGGCCGCCATCATCTAAGATTTGCTCATCTGCTTCTTTTGATAATATTTTCATCCCGATGTTTTTCCAGGAACTTGCACGTTTGCCGTCAAAGAATAAGCCGGACATTAACAACGCTTTTCCGTTTTTTATAAGGTGGTTTCTACAGACATGAAACTCTACATTCTTTGACAAGAATTCTGCTTGTAGTGAAATACTATGCAGAAACATATGTTTGAATATCAAATCATTTTCTATCTTACGGGCAAATAGGCTGTATGAATATATCCAGTTTGATATTCGTAGGGAAACAGGGTATGGCTCCCATCCGCTGCCGCACCCTATCTTACTGTTATTCTTTATCCAGTCAGACACCAGATATTTAAAGTTGTCAAAAACCTTATCATCCTTTTCTGTTATATATAAAAATCCCATATCAACGGCGTAATCAAAGTAGTGGAGATTATACATCCATAATCTTTCTCTTTTATTGCTTTGCCATTCTATCTTATTATGAAAAGTGATACATTTATTCAAAAAGCAAAACATTCTGTTTTGTATAATTGGCAATATGGTCTTTTTTATCTCTTTTATGTTATATAGTATGTGTTTGTTCTGCGGATTAAGTACTGTTTCTAAGGTATTATTATTTATAAAAAAGTTATAGTCTTTGTTTGGGGAGAGGTTTCTGACTCTTTTTAAGATAAGCAGACGAAATAGTGGGGTAATTTTCCTGTAACCTAATCTTTTTGCGTAAAAAAAAATGCGCCAGAACAGTTGTCTTCTGCGCATGTATTTAATTGTATGATAATATAGTAAAATTTTTTTTAACACTATTTGACAATCTCTTAAGTTGTATAGATTTTTAGCACGTTAATTCGCAGTTGTCTATTATTATTGGTATTCCTTTTTTTATGGATTCCACAATCCTGAAGGTCGCAAGTGTAGCAGTGAAGCTTTCTCTAAATGGTATGGGAGAATCCTTTCCTTCTTTTACTCTAGAGAAAAACGTTTTGAGCTCTAGTAGGTGTCCTTTATCCTGCAGTCGGGTTTTTACTATTCTTGTTTTGCCGCTTTTTATCATTGTAGATGATCTAAAATCATCTATTACTGCGGTAGAACCACCGTTAAAGATTTCCAGACGTTCTTTTGGAAATACTTTTTCGCCACAGGACAAATAAGTTATAGTTCCAATGGATCCGTCTTTAAATTTCAGGTTTACAGTAACATTATCATTTGAGTATTTACTGTTAAGCATCAAGTCTGCATATATTTTAACCGGTGGCGAACCTGTAATAAACTGTAATAGGTCCACAAAGTGGCACACTTCACCGATAATCCGTCCTCCACCTTCCTCTGCATCATGGACCCAACTGTCCATGGGTATAAAACCAGCATTTATTCTATAGTTTATGACAAACGGTTCTCTTCTATCTTTAAAGTGTTTCATTATGTTAGATACATGTGATGAAAATCTACGATTAAAACCGACCATTAATCTTTGTGTACCAACATTCCATGTGTCAGATATATCGGTTAATTCGTTCTTGTTTAAAGCTAATGGTTTTTCAACAAAAATATCTTTTCCTTTTCGTAACCCTTCAATTACCAGTTTCACGTGCAGATTGTGTCTTGTTGCGATTATTATAGAATCAATTTCGTTGTCGTTTAATATTTCATTGTAATCTGTGGTACAGTATTGGAAGTGGTACTTTTCTCTATTGGTAACGGCATTGATACCTGTTGAGGATGCCAACCCTTTGAGCTGAACAGTAGGTATGCTATTTAATATGGGTATTAAAGTGTTTTTTGCAAAATTACCGGCCCCTATAAGTCCCACGTTAATTAATTCAGGATTGGAATTTAACTCCTTTTTATTGTTGGCCTTCAATCTTACGGTATCAGGGACCGATTCTTTGTATTCTATTAATATACCTAGAAGTTTATCATTATCTTTATCTTCAGATGTTAATGGTATCTTATATCTTCTAATTAAACTGTCTGCCGAGGAGATTTTGTTGTTTAAAAGTTTGTAGACATTTTCCGCTTCGTCAATTGGAAAACAGTGTGTGAGGATTTTGTCTAATACTAGTTTGCCTTTAGAGATCAAATCTAGAACCGTTTCCATATTCCTGTTTTCAGTCCATCTAACATATCCAAAGGGGTAATCAATACCCTTTTCTTCATAAACAGGATCGTATCTTCCTGGCCCATAAGATCTTGAGAGACGCAGATCCAGTTCTTTCTTGTAAAATATGTCACGGTGAAGTTCCATTCCTATATTGCCCACCACCACTATTCTGCCTTTATGCCTGGCGATTCTTGCAGCAAGATTAACAGGTTCACTGGACTTTGTTGACGCAGTAATAATAACGGCGTCTATTCCATAACCTTTTGAAATAGTATCCGTTGCTTTTTCCAGGTCATTAATTTCTGAGAAACCGTACTCCAACCCGGCTTTTTCGGCGCTTTTAACCCTGGTAATGTCAGGATCATACCCAAGTGTAGTACATCCTGCTGCGCTTAAAAGCTGGCCGGTGATTTGGCCGACAATACCCAGTCCTATTACCATGACCCTTTCACCTAAAGAAAGATCTGCCTCTCTTACTCCTTGCATTGCAACGGCACCAACTGTAGTACAAGCGGCATCAGCAAAGGAGACGTTTTCAGGTATTTTTGCGCAAAGATTTTTTGGGACATAGATCATCTCTGCATGGCTTGCATATCCAGCCCCTGCACATGCTACACGATCATTTGGCAGAAACTCGTCAACATCATTTCCTACTTCTACAACTACCCCAGCGGAACTATAGCCTAGAGGTTTAACGATATCAAGTTTCTCTCGTACCGTATTAAATGTATTAACAATTCCATCCCTTTTTGCCTTGTCGATAACCTGCCTTACAAGGTCCGGCCTATCTTTTGCCTTTCCAATAACACCTTTTTGCGCTAGCTCGGTCATAGATTTCTCAGTGCCGACACTAACTAAAGAGTATCTATTTCTTACAATTATTCCACCGGGTTTTAAAACCGGTACAGGAACGTCCTTGAGGCTTAGCTCACCTGATTTATAATTTTGTGTTATTTGTTTCACTATAAAAGATTTGTGTTAAATGTAATACCACAATTACCGTGAACGGCTGGGAAGAATCGGTGTTGCTGGTTGTATGAAAAAGTTGCCCCCTCTTGTTTGCCGCCAGTGATAGTTTTTTTAATAATAATTAAAGCGGCTAGATAAATTTGCCAAAATGGAGGTTTTCATCTTAAATACCAGGAAAAATCTTAAGTAAGGGTTTTTTCATGTATACTCTTTGTTTTTACAGCTTCATTATTGTATTCTTTTGTGCTTATAAGGAAGTGTGTTATTATTTTATGGAGTATTATTCTTTATTTAAGTAGCTTGTCAGCTTACCAGGTTCCACTTATATATGCAAATTGCACAAATGGACATCGCAGTGTTTGTAATACTAGCTTATGGGGCTGGAAATGTTATGCATTTCCTGCCCCATAAGAATACCTTCCAGATCTTTTGCAATTTTATCACGCATAAAATTGTTTTCTATGAATTTTGTTTCATTAGTTCTAAATTGCATCGTCAACCCTCTATCATCATATAATTTGCGGATTGCAACGGCGAGCTCTTCTTCATTTCCTGGAGTGGTAATTAACCCGCCATTTGATTGTTCTACTATTGAAGCGGACTCCCCACTGGCCGAGAGGATAACAGGGCATTTAAACGCTAAACTTTCCAAAAGCTTTGATGGTACACTTTCAGTGAAACTTGCTTTTTTTAATGGGATAATGGTAGCATCAGAATTCCTTAAGAATGTGGCAATTTTTTCTTTAGGCAAGTTATTAACAAAGAATATATTTTTAAGGTTGAGTTCTTTGGCCAAGTCTTGTATGGGGCATTTCTCAACACCTTCACCGACAATATAAAAATTGATATCTTTTTTCTCTTTGAGTATGTTTGCAGCTTTGACAATAACATCTACACCCTGTGCGATACCAATCAAGCCCGCATATAGCACTGTAAATGCTCCGTTATTAAAGAACTTTGTCTTAATTTTGTTATCAGTTTCTAAATTTAAAAACTCTTTATCTACTCCGTTTGGTAATATTTTTATTTTTGTCCCGGAAATACCCTTTGATTCATTAAGGTACTCAAATTTACCATTAGTTGTAACAGTAATTATCTTTGCCCTTTTGTACAAGAAATCTTCAAGCCTTTCAGCAAGTCTTACATAGATTGTGTTCTTGGTAAGGTTTCCACTGTCAACGCCAAACTTTGGCCAAAGATCTCTGATATCGAAAACAAACTGAGCTTTTTTTATCTTTGATATTACGTATCCGGCAATACCTAGAAAGAGCGGCGGTGAGGTTACGAATACCACATCGTATTTTTCCTTGTCAAATAGCTCAAACATAGTCGATGTAAGTATCAAAGAGAAATAATTAATTAGCCTGGTGTAAAATTTTCTTTTAGGTGACGCAAATACCCAAACTCTTTTAATGTTAACCCCGTCGATCTCTTTGCCACAACTGAATAGTTTGTACTTATACTTTTTGTCTATTTTCCCAGATGGATAGTTGGGGAATCCCGTAAGTACGGTTACATCATGCCCAAAACTTTTCAGGTTTTTTGCCAAACCTGCAATCCTGGCTGCGGCAGCTCCCATCTCAGGAGGATAGAATTGGGTTATAAATAGTATTTTCATTTTTTGTTTATAAGTTTTTGACGCCTGTTTTCTGCATCAATTATTCTTCCCGACGTATTTCATTTTTTTCTTCGTTTATCTTTCCACATCTAAAATATTGCAGTTTACCAGCTTATAAGTGGAGGAAAGCCCAGCCAATGATTCTAATTTCCCTGTATACGTTATAATATACCCAAGCTTTAGTGCCCGTACTTTGTCCTTCATTGTCCAGTCAACTTTCAACTGTACGTTTGCTTTTCCTTCACCATCATTATGAATGATGCCAATTTTATTCCAATCGTACATGCTGACACCCATATATTTGACCTTACCCTTCCATTTGACATATTTGCCTCTAAACTTGTTTTTCCATATCTCTTTCTTCTCATCATTGCTCATCCGACTATTAGGGCCAAACATATCATCAAATGCTTCAAACGATATGTTAAGGTAATTTTCCGGCAGTGATTTGGTCTCAATATCTGCTATTTGTGTTTCTCTTCGTGTAATACTTTGTTGCTCTTTGGTGTAAGATTCTGCTCTTTGCAGATTTGTAGAGTTGCCTTTTTTTGCTGGACTCTTTTCTTCTGACGGTTTGATGCTTACGGGTTCATCCTGGTTTAACATGACATCTAACTCTCTATCATTTGAACTGGCCTGGATATATTCCGAGGAATTTTTTCTGCTAGCCTTTTTAATGCTCTTAGCAAACAGTATATCAAACTCTTTCTGGAACTGGTCAACAATATTGGAGTTGTCTGTTAGAATAATATTTTCATAATTAAACTTTTCAGAGTGTTCTGTCCAGTTGTATGATCCTGTGATGACCAGCTTGCCATCAAATATGGCGAATGTGTTGTGCATAAAACCGCCAACACGGCCTTTTAAATATTGTATATTGAAACCTTCATCTTCAAGGAAATCCAGTATAATATTTTGGTTTCTTCCCTGTTTTGCGTCTAATAAAATCCTGATGTTGACGTTACGTTTTTTTGCTGATAAAAGAGATTCAGCTATATCACCAGACTTAAAGATAAATACAGCAATTTCTATAGTATGCTGTGCGGAATTGACAGATTCGATTATCTTCTCTTTGATTTTATCTTGCGGGGAAAACAGGGCTTCATTTTTACCAAACGCCAATTTTGCACCGGGTATCAGAACGATGGCTGATAATAGTATTGTGTATAACCATGCGATTACTCGTGATCTCAAATTAAACCCCTTTTATGACACGGTTGGCAAGTTCCCTGGGTAACTTTGCCTTTATTATCTTTTCTTTGACCGCTTCGGTGTTATATTCTGCTTTTTGTAAGGCAATCTTTCTCGTATCTGTGTCATAAACCATATATGATGCTTTTGGGATTCCGTCCCGCGGTTGCCCTATGGAACCAGGGTTTATATAGTATTTGTGATCTCGGTTAGTAATTATATCAAACTCTTCAATTCTTTGTGAAGATGACGTCTCCATTACTAATAGTCTGTTATCAAATTGGTCTACGGGAATAAAGATTGAGGGAGTTACGTCTTCATTCTTTGCCTGGTTTTTGTACAAGTATGCGGCTGGATTATGGGTGTGCCCGGCAAAAGTGATTTTTGCCCTGAGAGTTTTGTAATTTAAAACACCTGCATTTTTTGGATATTCCCAACCTTGAGGGTATACAGGGGTGCTGTGAACTAACTCGATGTTAAATCTAGGTAATTTTTTTCTATATTTCAATGAATACAGAAATTTAAAATTGTCTTTTTCTAGTGCCTCTGTTGTCCATTTTGCGGCTTTAGCTGCGGAAGCGGACATCATACCGACAAATGACGGCTGACCAATCACCTCTTTGTCGTGATTTCCCACAACGACATCAGCTTTTTTTTCCATGGAAAAAATATAGTCTGTAATAATTTTTCTCTCGTCACTACCTAATTCAATATTTTCTAAAACGGTTTCCACCGCTTTTCTGTCCCCCGAATGTCCTTTCTGCAAATATTTTATTATGACGCAACATTCATTGGGGTTTGGACCGTAACCGACAATATCTCCCGTTATAAGAAGCCTGTCAATCGTATTATTATTGTTATGAAGATCCAGAAACATAGAGGCCAACGCCTCAATATTACCGTGAATATCAGATAGTATTGCAAATTTCATATTTTGCCTCACTAAATTTTCAATAATTCCTGTTTTAGTTCTGCTATGCTCCCAATCCTGTTTGCCGGATCTTCTTCAAGTGTTGACATTATCACTTTTTCAAGGTTGGGGGGGATTAAATTGTTTAGGTTTTTTATCGCAGTCTTGGTTTCTGCCCATTTTTTTTGAGTAAGAATTTCAAACATAATGGCGCCTAAAGAGAATATGTCTGATCTTCCGTCAATTGCAATATCTTTGGCTATGGATTCCAAATGCATTCCTTCAGGTGCATCTCTTAACATCTTTACCAGCTCTTCATGCTCAGGCGAAGCGTAATCCTTACTGATTCCTTTAATAAGCGTTTGATTTTCTATTACAAGTTCAAAGTCTATAAGGAACACAGTATTGCTTGCAGGGTCAAGCATTAAATGGCCTGGTTTTATATCTGTATGGACAAAACCTTTTGAATGAAGATAGCCCAGAGGGTCACATGCGCTGATAAAACACTCTTTTATTCTCTCCAGACTTTCAATAACCTCTTCAATGGTTTTTCCTTTAAAGTATCCCATGAAATCTGTACTACTCAGGTGATCAAGTATTATAAAATTTTGGTTAAGAACCTCCTTTCCGTCTTTATACATCATCTCTCTGCCAAATTCATAGGCATTTGGGATCTGTTTGTGCTCTAATTTCTTTAAAATGAAAAATTCTTCCTCAAAATCCAGATGGGGACAATACTTTATACCATGGCCGGGATCGTTATCTAAAACAGCATAGTTTGAATGATGCATATGGGCAACCAGTTTAAAAGACTCAAATTCGTAATTTTTTATTTTATACATAGCTAAAAGTATCTCAAAGAAGGTTTTTAGATATATAAAAAGACCCGTTAAGAAATTTTTTTCAGAATGGACAAACCATAAAAGCGTTTTCGAACTTACCGCAAAATTACTGTTTTAGTTTCATTATTTTATTAAAGAGGAAAAATTATTTTAACAAGATTAACAAAAATCCTTTATTTTGTACATGATTTTTTATATTATTAGTTGATTTTATTTTATCAAATTCTTTTTCGTCTGTTAACAGATCTAAAAAAGGGGGTGGGCATCATTAGTAAAAAGTTTACTTTGGGGTACGGTGGTTAGTTATATAGTATAATATTATAGATAACTAAGTGGAATACAGGATGTGAAGTCATGTAATCCGGTTGTAAATCGAAAATAATGATGTGTAATTGAGTAAAAAAAAAAGGGGGAATAATGGCGTATTTATTTAATAGGATGAGTAGAACATATGCGATCTTATCTGTCGCGTTTTTACTTTGCCTGACTTTATTGGGGTCTAAGGTGGTTTTTGCTGGTGATCCAAGTGGCGCAGCTACATTTACTGAAGATGTTGCTGGTCTTACGCATTCAGTTAATTTTATATGGGTACTCGTCTCTGCATTTCTAATATACCAGATGCAGGCGGGGTTTATGTTTCTTGGTGGTTTTTTGCAAGCCAAGAATATGTTAGGTTATTTGGCCCACTGTTTTACTGATGGTACAATGGGCCTTCTTGTATTCTGGATGATTGGTTTTGCGCTAATGTTTGGTGGGTCACAAGCCGCTCCAGGTCTTGACCATGGAAATGGCTTTATAGGATATAGCGGTTTCTTTCTCGTTGGTGGAAGTTACGATGTACAAACAACGCTGATGTGGATATTTCAGATGGTTTTTGCAACAAAAACAGTTTCTATTATAGCAGGTGCTGTTGCAGAACGTATAAAGTATGGCCCATATGTGATTTATAGTATTTGCACAGTTGCCTTTATTTACCCTATTTATGGTCATTGGGTTTGGGGTGGTGGCTGGCTATCTAATCTATCGATAGGGTCAGGAATGCTTGACTTTGCAGGCGGAGCTACTATCCATACAGTTGGAGGGATGCTTGCACTTGTTGGTGCATACTTTCTTGGACCAAGAAAAAAGAAGTACAATCCGGATGGAACACCAAACGCTATTCCAGGTCACAATTTAACCCTGGTCGTAATTGGTACTTTTATGTTAGGCTTTGGGTGGTTTGCTTTCAATTCAGGAAGCACACTTGCGGCTACAGATCTAAGGATGTCAGTAGTTGCAGTTAATACTGCCCTGGCCGCCGGCGCAGGAGCTGTCGTGGTACTCTTTCTTTCTTATGCTAAATTTGGATTTTCTGATATCGGCCTTGCTTGTAACGGGCTTTTAGCCGGATTGGTTGCGATTACAGGGCCTTGTGCTTGGGTGCCAACATGGGCTGCGGTAATTATAGGATTAATAGCCGGTTTGCTTATGTGGGGTACCGTATGGTTTGTTGAAGTAAAATTGAAGATAGATGACCCTCTTGGTGCTGTTGCGGTTCATGGCGCTAATGGAATATGGGGCACACTTGCCCTTGGTATTTTTGCAGATGGAACCTATGGTGGTGTACGTGGTTTGATCGTAGGTTCCGGGGGACAGCTTCTTGTTCAGTTTATCGGCGTCGTTTGTGCTGTTGCCTGGGCGTTACTTGTTGGAGGTTTGGTGTTTTATATTCTCAAAAAGACAATTGGTTTGCGTGTTTCAGAATTGGTTGAATATGAGGGTGTGGATATTCACCTGCATGGTTCTCCATGTTATCCTTCTCAGGAAGAAATGACTTCTCAGTTGGGTTCCCAGCAGGAAGAGATGGAAATTGAACGTCAGCATGAATTACTTGAAGAATCGTTTTCTAAGTCTCTGGGCAGGGAGAGAATCTATTCTGAAAAACTCGGAAAGTGGATATATGCCAAAGAGAAGAAATAAATTTTATTGTTGTGCTCTAATAGTTTTTTTAATCTGAAAAGAGAAAGAAGGTGTTCCATGCAAAAGATAGAAGCGATTATCCGACCGGAAAAATTTGATATTATTAAGGATGCATTAACTGATATGGGTTACAACGGAATGTCAGTTATAGAGATGAAAGGGCACGGTAATCAAAAAGGTGTAAGTGAAGTGTGGAGAGGCAAAAGATACAGGGTTGATTTGCTTCCCAAGATAAAGCTTGAAATTATAGTGAATGATGACGTTGTTGATGATGTTGTTCAGACTATAATTAGGGAATCACAAACCGGCAGCGTCGGAGACGGCAAGATATTTGTATCCGAACTGACAAATGCTTTTAGAATCAGAACGGGCGAAGAGGGTGATATTGCTATCTAACATGATAATTAGATTACTTTTTTCAGATCGCGAAATATAATATCTTGAATATTATAAAGCCTGAGACATTATGAAAGCAAAAAACATAAAAAATGTTCTTGTTTTACTGTTTATTGTTACTGTCGTCTTTTTTGCCTGGAAGAGTGTTGAGGCAAGCGTTCCCGGCTGGACAGTATCCGGTTCCGGAAACGTAATGGGCCTTAAGGATGCAATAAACCTTGCCTGGATATTGTTAAGCGCATTTCTTGTTTTCAATATGCAGGCAGGTTTTGCCTTTTTAGGAGTAGGTTTCCTAAAAAAGAAGAACACACTTAACTACCTTGCAATGAGCTTTTTAGACTTTTGTGTTGGCGGTTTTGTGTTTTGGATTCTCGGGTTTGGCGTAATGTATGGAGGATCTTATCTTTCTGCTGGTTTGGAAAAAGGAAACTCTTTTATCGGATATAGCGGTTTCTTTCTAAATGGAGAGGCGTATAACGCTTCTACTTCGGCAATATGGCTGTTCCAAGTTATGTTTGCCATTACATCATGTGCGATATTTGCAGGTGCCATTACGGAAAGATTTAAGTTCACATCCCATTTGATATACAGTGCGTTTATTTGTGGTATACTCTATCCTGTCTTTGGACATTGGGTATGGGGTGGCGGCTGGCTTGGTAATCTACCTTTTGGCGAGGGCATGAAAGATTTTGCCGGTTCAGGAGTTGTTCATGGACTGGGTGGCCTCGTTGCTTTTATGGGCGCTCGTATGGTGGGACCGAGATTTGGTAAATATAATCCTGATGGAACACCGAACAGTTTTCCGGGGCACAACTTAACGTATGTTGTAATTGGGACTTTAATCTTGATATTCGGCTGGTTTGGTTTTAATGCGGGCAGCTCCCTTGCTGTAACGGAATTCAGGGTAGCAATGATTGCAACAAACACATTTCTTTCTGCAATTTCAGGGGCACTGTCTGTTTTAGTTGCATCTTATTTCCGTACGAGAGTTTCGGATATTACTCTGGTATGTAATGGTGCACTGGCAGGATGTGTAGCAATTACTGCATCAGGGGCCTATGTTCCGCCGTGGGCCGCCGTGATTATTGGGATAATCGCCGGCTTCATTTTGAAAGCAAGCCTGTTTTGGGTTGAATTTAAGTTAAGGATTGATGATCCGGTTGGAGCTATCTCTGTGCATGGCGCAAACGGGCTCTGGGGGTTGCTTTCTGTCGGAGTATTTGCTGACGGTACTTACATGGGCGTTAAAGGCCTGATAACTGGTTCCGGCTGGCAACTACTGGCTCAGTTTATTGGTTGTGTTACATTAATTGCGTGGACATTGAGTCTCGGGTACTTAGTCTTTTATCTCTTACGAAGAACTTTTGGTCTAAGGGTTCCTCTTAAGGAGGAAAGCAGGGGAATTGATATTTATGAACATGGTATGTCATGTTATAACGATTAGGCATGATTATACAATGGTCTTCTTAAAAAAGGAGGTTGTAAGTTAATGAAAAGGGTTGAAGCGATTGTAAGACCTGAAAAATTTGATGTTGTAAGGGTTGCATTAGAAGAGGCAGGTGTTGGCGGTATGACAATTAGTGAGGTTAAAGGTCAAGGTAAGCAGAAGGGTGTTGAAGAGGTATGGAGGGGTAGAAAATACAGAGTAACTACCTTGCCCAAACTAAAAATAGAAATGGTTTTGACCGATGATAAGGTGGATGATGTGGTTAAGATATTGTTGGACGAGGCGGCAACCACTGGTGTTGGAGACGGAAAGATCTTTGTTAGTGATGTAAGGACTGCTTATCGAATTCGGACTCGTGAAGAGGGCGATGCTGCTTTGAAATAATTGAACAAATGTTAAGTAGATTAAAAAAAATGATAATATTGATGTAAACATGGCAAAACCTGTATTCTTTTAAAGGATACGGGTTTTGTTTTTTTATGGCCAATTTTACATTGATCAGGAGAAAAAAATATGTATAGATTGGAAAAGTATGAATTTGAAAAATTTATGTACAGGCCCGGCCACAGAGCAAACTATGGTGTGCTTACAAAGCCTGGAAACAGGGAGTGGGGAATGAAGTATTCTCCCCAATACAGCTATGCCAGCGAACATGACGTCCTTAAGAAATTTTCCCATCCTCAGATTCCAAAACGTAATAGTTGTGGAAGGGGGATTTTGTATGAAGGCGAGAAAATGGTGTTAACGAACCATTATATTGTTCTCCAGCATTTTGAGGGTGAGGACATTGTTCAGTATTATAAGGACAAAGGTGTACCTGATGCGGCGGAAATCGGCAATGTCTTAAAGTACTTTTCAACTGTAACTGTACCTCTGGAATATCTCCACACTAAGAAAAAACATGTGCACACTGATATTAAACCGGGACACCTTCTATTGGATTTGGAAACAGAAACCATAGGTCTAATAGACCTGGAATTAGCTATAAAAATGGGTGATATTCTAAAAGGAATGACAAAAGAGTATGCTGCACCTGAACAAAAACAGATGATGAAGATGCTTCAGGAGCTTCCGGAAGATGTCAGTGAGAAAACGGTAACAAAGCAGATCTCAATTGACGGCAGGGCAGATCTATATTCTATAGGTTTAATTCTATTCGAGGTCTTGACAGGGAAAATATGGACGGAGACGAAGCAGCCGCCTATTGAAATAAACAAAGATGTCCCGGAAAAGCTGAACAATATCGTCCTTGGCCTTATTGAGGAAAACCGAGACAACAGAATACAGACAGCAAAAGAGCTAAAAGAAGACTTGCTCGCTGTTTAAACATGGGCAGTACCAAGCAATCATTACTGTTTTGGTAGAGATATTAATGTTAATATTGTTGTAAAATTTATAATGGGCCAAAGGGCGTTCAAGAACCTCTTTGGCCTGTTTTTTTACAGAAAACAAATATTATCTTTAATCCTTTGGATACTTAATACACTCTTTTTACTTATAAAATAAAAAGATTTTAGCATTAGAAAAACTTTCGTTAGTTTTTTTTTTAATCTTGCATTTTTCTCTTTATTTTAATAATATGCCACGTTGTTTTTGAAAACGGAACATTAATTTACTGCTTTTTTGTGTCTCCTCTGTTCTTCCAATTAACTATTTGCAATATTTTGTTTAAAGGTGCGAAGATGAACCGAAGAAATTTCTTAGAAAAATTGTTAATATTTGCATTAGGTATTGTCAGTGCCGGGGTGTTTGCCGAAGCGATAGTTGTAATTTATAGATTTTTGATGCCTTTTCAGAAGCGAAAAACACTAAAGACATTTGTATGTTTTTCCAACAATTTATTAAGGGGGCAAGCAAAAGAAGCAAGCCTGAGAGGCAATAAAATTATTCTCCTAAATAATGAAGACAAAATTGTGGCATTCTCTGCAACGTGCCCACACCTTGGATGCAGTGTCATATGGGATAGAAAAGGGCAAACATTTTTATGCCCATGTCATATGGCTGCATTTGATAAAAACGGGCAAGTGTTAACCGGCCCCCCACCCAGGCCGATGGATCAGTACAGGGTTTTGATTGAGGGTAACAGTGTTTTTGTTTTTGTACCTGAAAACTACTGGGCACAAAGAGAGGTATAAGATGAAACAAAAAGCGAAGATATGGTTGCAGGATAGAGTTAAAATTGATGTAGAAAAAGTAAAGGACTCCATAAATGAACAGGTTCCTGATTACTTAAAAGGGTTGTGGTTTTGTCTAGGTGGAACCCCTTTGATATGTCTAATTCTCCAATTTGTAACGGGAATATTGTTGATGTTTTATTATATTCCGTATCAGGAGGTAGCATATCAGAGTGTTAAGTTTATTAGCTCTGACGTCAGATTTGGATGGTTGATAAGAGGGATACACCACTCTTCTGCGCAGGTAATGATAGCTTCTATGTTTTTGCATATGGTAAGGGTATACTTTACTGAATCATACCGCAAACCTAGAGAAATAACATGGATGGTTGGGGTTGTACTTTTAGGTATTTCAATGGGCTTGGGGTTTACAGGCTATTCTCTAATTTGCGATCAGGTATCATACTGGGCAACTGTTGTTGGCACAAATATTGCTGGCGCCACGCCGGTGATAGGTAACCATATACGGTTATTTATGAGAGGAGGAGAAGATATTACACAAAGCACGCTAACAAGGTTCTTTGTGTTACATATAGTAATCTTACCGACAAGTTTAATAGTAATGTTAGTTGTTCACCTGTTTTTTGTGCGAAGTCATGGGATCCACTATGAAGAGAAAGATTGTTCAAAAAAAGGGGAGGGATTTTATCCATTTTTCCCTGAACACGTTTTAAATGAAATCGGTATATTCCTTGTTTTGATAGCATCATTTACTATATTTAACTATTTTTTCCCGCCAAGCTTAGGGGAGCCTTTTAATCCTAATGTTACTCCGGAGCATATAAAACCCGAATGGTACTTTTTCGGGGTCTTCAGGTTTTTAAAGCTGGTCTCTTATCAGGCAGGAATCCTCGGTTCGTTATTTATTGGCATGTGCCTTTTTGCGTGGCCTATTATTGATAGCTTGCTTGAGAAATTAATGGGTTGTAAGGCGTCAAAATCCACTCGTTACATAATAGGTATGGCATTTATTGTGGCGTGGGCAACTTTTACTGCATGGGAAGCTGTAACATAGAATGGTAACTTACTGAAGAAAATAGTTTTAGTTTAATGATTTAATGAAAATTACAAATGCCTCAGGGAGGAGTTGTAGAAATGAAGCTGAAAGTGTTTTTTGGTGTTATGATTTGTATAATCTTTTTTGTCTTTGCTCTGTTAATGTATAAAGACATAAAAGAAGAGATGCTGAGTGAAGATGAAAAAGTTGTTATCTCCGCAGAGATGCGTAAAACATGCCTGACTTGTCATGAAAAGAAATACACGGAAAGCGTATATCACGCCTGGAAGCAGAGCAAACATAGTAAAAAGGGTATTGGGTGTGAATTGTGTCACATAACTACTGATAATGATATAAAAAAAGAGATTGAACTAGCAAGGTTATCAAGAGGGATTAAAGAGTCACAATGTCAGGATGAAAGGGTTAACAACCTTGTTCCTCCAAAAGTGTGTGCGCAGTGCCATTCAAAACAATATGAAGAGTTTAAAGAGAGTGGGCATGGAAAAGCATTTCAAAATCTCCAGGTTCACTTTGATATGAATGAAGATGAGGCCTTTTTTCCGAAGAGTGATTGTATGAAGTGTCATCAAGTTGAATTTAAATGTTCATCTTGCCATAGCAGACATAAGTTCTCTCTTGAATTTGCAAGGAAACCGGAAACTTGCGGTATGTGTCATTCCGGGCAAAGGCATTCACAGAAAGAGACATTTTTTGCTACTATGCACGGTCTTACATATCAGGCAGAAGGTAAAGACTGGGACTGGAGTGGAAGCATTGAAGAGTGGAACAAAAAGCAGGGAAAACAGCCGCATACAGTGCCACTTTGCATAACGTGCCATATGAAGGATGGAAGCCATAACAGCCGCAAACCAGAGAAAGTAGATCAATTTGAATGGTTATGTGCAAGGTGCCATGTCAATAATAATGCTGTTAATTTTGCACAGATAGAACATAAGTCATATGGAGCGAAGAAACATGCAATCGAGATTGCTTCAAAATCAAATAATATACAATGCAAAATATGCCATAAAGAGGAGAAAGGAGGGGTGAAATAGATATTACTTTATAAATAAAGAATTGTTATTCTTTGAACAGTTCTTCTTAAAATAACTAGTTAATTTCTTATTACTTACGTATTTGGTAAGATTCGATCTTACAGATCTGAAACAAAAACTTGTTTTCTATAATTTTGAAGAGGAGGACTCATGCGAAAATCAGTTTTCTTAAAAATGATCAACAAAACAGCAATATTGATGTTTTGTCTTTGTGTTGTGATTTTAAATACTATTTCTGTAAATGCTGAAGAGAAATCTTTAACTATTCAGGAAAGAGCCTCAAAAATTTTTGGGGAAGCAGTAGGTGATGACAATAATGGAGAAGTGTATAGCTGGGGTTTGACGGCAAAATATAAAGGTCCTGACGAATTGTTTCCTGGCGAAGGTAAGTTTAAGAAATTATTTAGTTTTCTACCTGCAATAAGATGGTATGACCCTGCCCATTATTATGAACCGTTAAGTCTTGTCAAAGGTACATTTGAGGGACAGGAATGTGTCTTGTGCCACCAGGTACAAACCCCTGGTATTGTAAAAGATTGGAAAAGAAGCAGACATTCCAAACCGGGCAAAACGGCATCAATGAAAGATGAAGAGATTGTTACATGTAACAAATGCCACGGTAATGATCATACAAAATTACACATGCCTGATGTTAAGGTGTGTGGAGAATGCCACCAGAAAGAAGTTGATCAGCATAAGTCAGGGGGCGCTGGTTCCCATACACATTCGTTTCATTTACAGGTGGTGGAACAGCCGATGCAGCTGAACACGCCGGCAGAGGAACTATATGGCTGTGCTCAATGTCATGGTATTGCAGAGAACAGATGCGACGGATGTCATACGAGACACAGGTTTTCACCGGCAGAAGCACGAAAGCCTGAAACCTGTGGATTATGTCATTTAGGACTAGAACACTATGATTACGAAGTGTGGCAGGATTCATATCATGGTAGGATATATCAGGCAGAAGGGGATGAGTGGGATTGGGATAGAAAGCTTAAAGATTGGACTAGGCCTGATAAAGAGGGGGAAAAACCTGCTCCGCGAACACCAACATGCGCTTTTTGTCATATGCCTAAAGGGTCACATGATATTCTTGAAGCTTCAACTGCGTTTACTTATATGGGATCATCTCAGGTTGACCGTGGAGCGCCTAAGCATGCAGAGAAACGTAAACAGTGGATAAAAGTATGTAAACAGTGCCATTCGCCAAGGTTTGCAAAAGACCAACTTTCGGCAATGGATGATATTGTAAATCTAAACTTTGCAAAAGTAAGAGAAGCCTATGAAGTTGTTCTAGATTTATATAGAGATAAGGTTCTGGATCCAATGCCAGAATGGTTAGCACCGGATTGGCAGGGAAATCATAGCTTCAGCCTGCTTCCCAGTGGAGAAACACGTGTTTATAATGTTTCAAATGTAGAAAGGCTCTTTTTTGAAATGGCCACTTACCAGATAACAAATGTTTATAAAGCTGCGGCTCATTCATCTTCCGAAAACACTACTTATAGTAAAGGCGGCGGTATCCCTATGCATAGACAATTAATTGCCATAAAAAATGAAGCATCTAAGCTTAGGCGTTTAGCGCGAATTGAAAAAGAGTTGGGTATTCAACATATTCCTTATGATTTCTGGTCTCAAGGGGAGTATACTGATTTGTTAAATGGTAAAAATAGAAAAGAGGGAGATGTATTACCGAAATCAGAATGTTTACATGATAAAGATATGCCATGCTTGGCAGATTAAACTCAGGTTAGTGCGATATTTTGATTGTTTCTTACCTATAAATTAGTGTCTATTAGTATATTTTTTGTAAATTTGCGGGAAATATACTTTAATATTTCTGTTATAAATAACTAGTTACCAAGCTCCCGCTTGGTAACGTACTTATTTTGAGAAGCTCCCGCTTCTCAAAATAAGATAACAGTCATTGAGACTTAATATTCTGCAAGTAGAAAGCTGGAGCCTTGTAACTAGCAAACACATAATCATGCTGAGCAGTTATGTTTTTTTAACTATCTTGTCAGAAATTAGTGCAAGTAATCTGAAGTTACCGTATGTATTTGCCCGATATTACACATCCTGTATACTAAGCAGCCGCCCATCTTTCCATTGGAAGAATTATACCTGTGCACACTTCCTAAAACTTGAAGTCCACTTTTAAAAGAAGGGGTTTATGGGTATGTTCTTTTAGATTTTACTACATAGTGACAAATTCCCCCAAATTTCAATATTATTTTCAGATATATCGCGGTATAATGCTACCTAGTTAATTGTATTGAGATTTTACTACCATGCACTTGCCCTATTTGATTTTCTAGCATTATTAATTATATGATATAATGTTGCAATATAGATCTGATCAATGGAGGAATAGTTTAGAAGATGGTGTTACCAACTTCTTAAAGATGGTTAAAGATCCTGAAGATTTTATACTTAACAGGTATTATTCTTTGGAAATCCCCAAAGGTTTTAGGCTTGAAATCTACCTGGCAAACAGGTTTACGGTATTACGTAACGGTATTCGTAAGATTAGAGCTAAACATTCTTTGCGCCATCCAAATGAGAGCAATGCAGGAAAGAAATTTTGTCCCTATTGTGAAAAACGGGTAACCCCTAAAAGATTGTACAAGCCTGACATCGCCGATCTAATACTTTTTATGTTTACCGGTGGTTTTTGGTTAATTTTTATATTTACTATACATTTTTTCTTACAAAAATGTCCCAAATGTGGTTACAACTTAGGGGGAATGAAGAAGATAAAGAAGAGTAATTAGGTGGAGGTTCGATTTCGGTTATTATCTTTAAAATTTTGCGTCGCATTTTCATACAAAAAAAAGGCGCTGCCAAATAAATGGCAGCGCCTTAATGTAAGTCTCAACTGTACGAAATTAATGTTTAAGATTACCACTAGCTTCCAATTCCAAGTGGTAACTAATTTCCTTATGCTGACTAATATCAAGACCTGATGTTTCTTGCTCTTCAGTAGTTCTTAATCCCATAATTGCTTTGAGTATTAAAAGGATGATCATTGTAACACCAAAAGCGTATGCCCATGCGGCAAGGAACCCTACGCACTGTCTTCCCAGAAGGGAAATGCCTGCTCCGTCCCAGCCGATGAAGAATCCGTTTTCTGCTCCAGCCAATTCTGTAGAGTAAAGACCAACGGCAAAAGCGCCTATTGTTCCACCGACACCATGAACTCCAACAACATCCAATGCATCATCATAACCAAATGCTTGTTTCAGTTTTGTTGCGCCAAAATAGCATCCGATTCCGCCCATAATCCCCATTTGTATAGAACCAATAGGACCAACAAAACCTGCCGCAGGTGTTATAACCACAAGACCGGCAACTGCTCCTGAACAAGCACCTAGTAAAGTAGGTTTGCCTGTGCCGATCCATTCGCAGATTACCCAGGTTAAACATGCTGTTGCTGCGGAAACGTTAGTTATAAGAAATGCAAATGACGCTGATGAACCTGCAGATAACGCACTTCCTGCATTAAAACCAAACCAACCAAACCAGAGTAAACCGGTACCAAGCATCACCATAGGCAAATTACAAGGTGGATTTATATTACTGGATTTACGTTTTCCGAGCATAATACAAACTGCTAACGCTGCTGCGGCTGAGTTAATATGTACAACGGTTCCACCTGCAAAATCCAGGATATCCATTCCTAAAGCCCAACCACCTTCACCCCATACCCAGTGGCAGACAGGGTCGTAAACAAATGTACCCCAAACTGGTATGAAGATTAACCATGTGCTAAATTTCATACGGCCTTCTGCGGCACCGGAAATAAGGGCCGGAGTGATAATTGCAAACGTCATTTGAAACATAATGAATGTGTATTCCGGTATGGTTCCACTCATCGATTCCGGTGTTACACCATGTAATCCAGCCATGGATAACGAGCCAAAGAAGTGTCCGATGTCTGGCCCGAATGCTATACTATATCCCCAAAATACCCACTGAATACTCATAACGGCCATACACATAAGGCTCATCATCAGCATGTTCAGTAGATTTTTAACAGAACTCATCCCGCCATAAAAGAAAGCCAAGCCAGGTGTCATTAAAAGTACTAAGGCGCATGATACAAGCATCCATGCATTATCACCGGTGTCAATAGCCACAGCTTCATCAGCAAAAGCAACCTTAGTTGAAATTGCTATCAGAATAAAAAGCATGGCTGAAAAAAAACTAAATCTCCTCATTTGCTTAACCTCCTTTAATTTGAAAAACCATTCATAAAGTTAAGTTGGTAAACTTTTTTAGTTTACTAAGTTGACTGACTAGATACATTTAAACAGCACTAGACCCCTTTTCACCAGTTCTTATTCTTATTATTTCATCTACTGGTGAAATAAATATCTTTCCATCTCCAATGCTCCCAGTTCTGGCAGCTTCTGTAATTGCCTTAGTAGCGGTATCCTGGTCTTTATCATCCACAACCAGTTCAACCTTAATTTTTGGCAACAAATCAACAGAGTATGACCGGCCTCTATAAACCTCGGTGACTCCCTTTTGGGTACCATGTCCTCGAACTTCAGAGATTGTCATACCCCCAACGCCAACATCTTTCAATGCTTCCTTTACAGCGGTAAGTTTTTCATCCCTGATAATAGCCTCAATTCTTTTCATCACTAAATACCTCCTTTTTATTCACAAAATAATATCATTAATGGTTGCTTATATAGTGTAATTACGATCAACACCTCCCCCCCTTTTTGTATTTTAAGAGAAGTGGTATTTAAAAAGTTGCCACTTCTCTCAAATAGAGCTAATTTCTTTCCATTAAAAGAATTTACATCCAAAAAAAAAGGCCGTAACCCATTGATATCAATGGTTTACGGCCTATATATGCTTATGTGAAAACTAAATTGTTTAATACTATTAATCTATTATTTCTATTTTTATAAAGATTTACTTTTCTATTAAAAAGATTTGTGAAAACCTTATTTAGTTTGCTAATCTTTATTTCTAAACATTTAACACAATCTTCTATCCGTTCTCTACGGGTAAACTGATTCTCTGTTGAAAAAAAATAGCTATAAAAGCAGAGAAAGTAGTAGACTAAAAATGAGCAGAAATCAAGTATACTTCTCGCTTTTGTATTTAAAATCGTAGAATATTTGTTAAGAATAAATCTAGTCATTATTAACTCCAAAAATTAACTCAGACTTACAAAATCGGTCTATATATTTACGAAATTGAAACAATATTGTCAATAAAATTTCTGAAAAATTTTCTACCTAGTAATATGTTGCGTGTTGTAACGTGCTTGTCTGCGGGATGTTACATGGGAAGTCAGGGTGCATGTCCCGCCTGGGCACCCACCGTGTTTTTTTTTATAAGTTGTCCCAAAATGATACATATGCAGCATTTTATTTATACAAAAGATAAAACGTTATGGTTTTTTTTCCACTTTCTACATACAATTTTAGAAGATAAGAGAGCAAGAAAGTGTTTGGTTTTTTAATAGCACAATTTAATAAAATAATTACAACCCTTTTTCAGCTAGTTAAATATATGCATAGCAATTAATATGCCAAAAATATTAGAGAGGATGTGGTTATCGTAACAGCTGTAACTGCAGCATGTTATGTGTGGGCTGTGGTGCATGTTGAGGCGGCCCAAAATTCTTGCATTGATAATATATTAACGGTTTATATTTTTGCAAAGCGGTATGCTGTTTATGTAACACACATAACAATAACTAGTTACGCTTTGCATGTTAGCATGTTAACATTGTTAGCGTTTAAAATATTTCAGTTGGAAAACCCTATGCCTATCCGTTTGTCTCTACCGTAAAGAATTGGAGAAGGGCTACTTTTATTGATTCTTTCTACGTTTTTTATATTTAAATCTCAAACAAAGTACCGTTAAACTAAGTGTAAAACCTGCTATATTTGCGGCTATAATTATAGTATCCTTTATATGGACTCCATAAGAAATCCATAAAGCCATTCCAAAAAGCAAAAAAGTATACATTCCCGGAGAGACATCATCCAGCCTTTTTGTCTTTACCCCTTTAATAATTTGAGGTATAAATCCGCTTGTAACTATAATTGAAGCTAATATTCCTATAATCTTCCAATGCATACTTCTCTATCTTTGCATTTTGCTGCTATGCTTATACCAATTAAATATGTTAAAATCTGCATTCAACGCTGGAGTTGTCTTGTTCTCTGTTCCAGCCAATATGGGCAGCTTTAAAATTAAGAACTACATGCAAAAAACGATAAGCTTATTTTTTGTACACTAGTTTAACAGATTACATTAACATGAAAAGGAAATTCTCAAGACAATCTGCAATTAAGATAGATACCAACAAAGATTTTTTAGATGTTAGCTCTGTATTTGGCAACGCGGTGGCATTGTTATTTGTTAGAATTATATACAATACAGTCCTTACTCCTATACACGTTACATTTCTAGCATTAGTAAGCGGCGTCGCTGGTGTATTTTTTATTTACAGTGACGGAACTGTAAACCTGATTATAGGAGCCTTGCTTATTCAGGTAAAAAATATATTTGATGCGGCTGACGGTAGCCTTGCAAGGGCAAGAAATACTCCATCAAGAATAGGCCGATTTCTTGATTCCGTAGTGGATTTTTTTATTGGCCTTTTACTTTTCTTTGCAATCGGATTAAATCTAAGCAAGGGTAACACGGCCGTTTATTTATGGCCGTTAGTAACATTAGCGTTCTTATGTTCCATGATACAATGTTCTTATTATGTATATTATAATATTCAGTATCTACTAATTGCCCGCCAAAAAAATTCGGCTTCAAGGGCAGATGAATCATTTACAGATGATGATATGCGTGTTTATTCGGAACCATATAAGCAGGAGATTCTTCAGTGTTTGCAGCACCTTTTCCTTCTGTTTTATGGATGGCAGGATAAATTTGTGAAACTTGTCGATCATGCCAGTCTTGGTTTGTTAAAGCGTTATCCCCGTGTTGTACCTTCTAATATAGATATGGTAAAATGGTATGACCAGAAAAGAATATTACAGCTAAATAGTGTTTTAGGGCTGGGAACACAACTGTTTTTGATGTCTTTTATGGTTGCAATTGGGCAGATGTATGCTTACTTGTGGATTGTCGTGTTGTTTGGCAACGGTTATTTGATTTGGCTTATATTGTACCGGATTAATTGTTTTAGACGATTAGAACTGTTAAACGATTAGGAGATATTATGCTCTTTGTTACTAAGCGGTTGTCATTTTGTGCGGCCCATAGATTGTTTAATCCCGGATTAAATGATGAAGAAAATGCAAAGCTTTTTGGTAAGTGTTCTTTTCCCGGTGGACATGGGCATAACTATACTTTAGAGGTTACTGTTTGTGGGGATGTGGATAAAGAGACAGGTATGATTATAGATGTTAAAGTGTTAAAGGGTATTATTGAGTGTGAGGTTGTCTCTAAATTAGATCACAAGAATCTTAACACTGATGTAGCCTTTTTAAAAGATACAATACCGTCCGTTGAAAATATCGTAATGAAAATATGGGACATTTTGAACGAAAAGATAGATAAAGGCAGGCTTTATGAGGTTAAGTTGTTTGAAACAAAAGATAATGCGGCTATTTATCGTATTGATCAAAAAAAAACATAAAGCGATTAAGCCACAACCAAATTGGGGTAAAGAATCCAGAATGCCGTATCCTGGATTCAGAATAAAGCATCAACTTGTAGTTTTGTTTTTATGTTATTAATAACATAATTGCATATACTTTCCAACTTGAACCTTTTGTAGTTCTTACTCTTGAATCTGGAATTTTGTATCGAATAAAAACCATAAAATCTTTTAAAAACAAGTTTTATAAAGTAATAGAATAAAGCTGATGCTGGAATTATTTAGGGAGAAACATTTTGGGAAAAATAGATGTCTGTTCTAAAGAGAAGAAGACAGACGTAAACGTTGAATCTAAAGTTGAAAGATTAGTCAAAGAATTGATATTAGAACTGGGCGAAGATCCAGAAAGAGAGGGTTTGATAAAAACACCTAACCGTGTTGAAAGGTCTTTGCGTTTTCTTACCCACGGTTACAAAGAGAATGTAAATGAAGTGCTTAATGATGCAATATTTAATGAAGATTATGATGAAATGGTTGTTGTCAGGGATATTGACTTTTATAGTATGTGTGAACACCATATGCTTCCGTTTTATGGAAAATGTCATGTTGCTTATATTCCGGATGGAAAGCTCGTGGGGTTGAGCAAAATACCGAGATTAGTTGAAGTTTTCAGCCGTCGACTGCAGGTTCAGGAGCGTATGACAGTGCAAATAGCTGAAAGTTTACAGGATGTATTAAAGCCTCGCGGAGTTGCCGTTGTTGTAGAGGCGTTTCATTTCTGCATGGCGATGCGTGGTGTAAAGAAGCAAAATGCGTATGCTACCACCAGTAAGCTATTGGGGCTCTTTATGGATGACCGAAGTACTAGGATGGAGTTTATGAGCTTTATTCATAACAAATAAAACAGGCAAGGAATGGGAATTTAGGGAATTTCCATTCCTTGCGATTTATACATTAACAATCTCGTTTTGCGGGTTGATTTTCCACTACCATTCATGCTAGGCTGATTCCGAGAAACTGACACAGGGCATTGACAAAGAGTATTTAAGTGTAGAATATCTATGCATTCTTGCTTTTTGTGTTTAACATTTCAAGAAACCCTTCTACTCTAGTAGAAAACTGCCCATCTGTATATGTGCTGTCGTCAATGCAGTCACCATATAAGATAAGCGAAGGAATCCCATCCTTTCTTAGTTCGTCCTTTATGGCCGGTATCGCTGCTCCGTTACGTCTGCACCCCCACGAAGCAAACATGATAACGCCGTCAACATCATATTTGTTTGTTAACATCTTTAGTACTTTAAGTCTGTTCTCCAATGGTCCGTTATTATTATTGGAAATCAGCTTTCTTGCAAGGCTTTCATAAGGTTTGTTTGGGTCCATTTCGTCCCAAAATAGATGGCTGATCTCTTCAAATATGATCTTCACATTTAGATTGTTCTCCATATTAGTTAGAAGATCACCACTAAAATAGGGTTTAAGTTCAAGCCAAAGTATTTTTGTTTTATTGTCATCTTGACGTTTTGCCCGGTTAACTGCTGTACCTCTTTTGATATCTTTAATTAATAGATCGTAAAACTCTTCACATTCATCTGTGCCATAGATCAGATAGTTTTGGACTATAAGACCCAATGCATCGCTTCCTGTCAGTGGTGAATTTATGTCCATTCGCAGATTGTTAACCTCTAACATCTTTTCCCGTGTTCGATTTCCGCACTCAATATGTTTTTTTAGGATATCAATATCCATCTTTTTTCCGAACGTTTTTTCCAGTACGGAGACAAAATCTTCCAGTTGTTGCGCAAGATAAGCAACGGCATCATCATTCATGTCATATGGTACATCGAGCACCATAAAATCTTTTCCAGTTATAGATTGGCATATACCGGCCGTTTTCGGGTTGCTATCGCATAACGATGTTGTTGTTGCAATAAGGCTGGCCTTTGGGTAGAAATTCTTATATGCATAACCTATTGCCGCCCTGTGGAATGAGCAACCATCTGTTGGAACTCCGTGTGCTTCCGCTTCTAAGAGTGCGTTTTGTGTTTGTCCGATCTTTGAGAAAAGAGATGCTCCCACTTCCAGACAAAAAGAGTTTATCCCCATGGCATAGAGAATTTCTGGAGGTACGAACAGCGTTGTCCATATAGTTTTATCAGGAAATCTAAACGCATCAAGCATTTTCTTTAGGACCACGCGTTTTGCAAAGGCTAAAGACTCCATGGGCTCATCAGTGTTCACTATATGTTCTTTGATATATAGAATACGGAGAAACTCTCTAAATAAAAACGGAGCAAACTTCTTTATCAAATTATCCTTTAGGCTCATATATTTCTATAAATATTAAAATTTGTTTTGAATTAGTTACAGTGATACCACTCTGTAATCTTATTAGAAAATAATCAAAATTCTGAATTCTAGGTACTGCATACGTTGAATAGCTACAATGTTTTATCATTATGCCACGTTAACGGCAAGCTGTTCAATAAAGGCTTCAACCCTTGTTTTTATCTGCCCCTCACTTCCTTTGCTATAATCGCAGTTTAATGGAAGTAAAGGGATATTGAATTTTGCAAACTCTTTTTTTATTAACGGATAGTCCAACAAGCTATGATCGCAAAACTTTAAAGAGTGATAGATTGAACCTGAGATAGAACACTTTTTCATATGCTTTATTACATTATCAATCCTTTCTACTACGTTTGTCATCCTTGAACACGGTATTTTTGTTAAATACCTTTCTGCAAGTGCAAGATATGGATCATTTGTTATTGCTACTTCTGCATCATAGTACCTGGTTCCACTGCATAGATCATCTGCTACGACCCTGGCGCCGGCATCTTCGATAATTTTAACAATCCCTTCATCCTCAACTATCCCCCCCCACAGCATTATGCTTGGCAACTTTCTGTTGTCAAATATCTGATCTTTCTGCTTCAGCAGGAGGTTTAAATATTCTATAAACTTTTCAGGAACAGCATTCATGCCCTTCTTTAATACGGAAAAGACTTCGTGCCCGGATTGGGCAATATAACCATTCCACTGTTTCTCTACAAAAAGCTTAACTTTTTCCCTCACAGTGTTGTAAGCTGAGATACTTGAATTTATATCATCAACTGTGAGTTTAAGGTCAAATCTTTTCTCAAGCTCTTCTTTATAATTTTTTAGTAGTTTTGCGTAATATTTTATAGACAAATCGTTTACCGTCTTTGGAAGATCTATCATATAATTAAATCTTTTACCGGATGTGTCCATCTTTACCCATGCATCATAAAGTCTTCTCATGCCATCACAAGAGTTAGTAAATACCACACCTGCCAGGTTATCAAGCGCTCCCGACATCTTCTGATCTGCTACTGCTTTTATGTAAGGGCAGAGATTTCCACATAGTACATCATCAGAACATCCATCTCCCTCCTTACCGCTTACACGTACAGGGTGAAACCCTGCAGCTCTTATGATCTCTACAGGAACATATGAGCAAAAGTACCCTATTTTCGGTAGTGAACTGTCATTAATATCGGAATTATATTCAAGCATGGGGTTTTGAGTACTGGAAGCTGTCTCCGCCTGTACTATCGTCGCTGGCTTATCTGCGATATTTATACCCACCTTCTCTATTCCAATTATCGCCGCTCCCAGTGCACCAACTATTTGTGGTTCCGGTGAAATATATATCTTGGTTTCCAGCTTCTTCTCCAGCTCTTTAACAACACCGATATTTTTTGCCACACCGCCGCTCATTATGATGTCGTCATCTATGCCAACCCTTTTTGCCTGTGCAACTATTCGTTTTGCAATTGAGGTATTGAGGGATTTGCAGATATCTTCAACTTTACTGCTGGCACCAATTAGAGATACTACTTCAGATTCTGCAAATACAGTACATAAATTACTGATGCTTATCTCTTTTGTGCCTTTTAATGATATATCCCCCATATCGTCCAGTTCTATCTCCAGAGTACGGGCCATAACCTCTAGGAATCTCCCGGTACCTGCGGCACATTTATCGTTCATTGTAAAATCAAGTACGTTTCCGTTTTTATCGAGCTTAATAACTTTACTGTCCTGCCCCCCGATGTCAATTAGCGTCCTTGCTTTTGGGAAATAGTAGTTTGCTCCTTTTGCATGGCAGGTAATCTCTGTAACGGTTTCATTTGCAAACGGGACTCTAATCCTGCCGTAACCGGTAGCGATAATAATCCCCAGATCTTCTTTCTTTATTCCGGCACTGGTAAATATTTGCTTAAGTACAAGATCTACTGCTTTCTTACTGCTGGCGCCCGTTAATATTATCTCAGATGCTATTATTTTCTTTTGATCATTGATTATCACCGCATTTGTAGAAAGTGATCCAATGTCAATTCCAAGACTCAGCATTTTTGTCTCCATTTTTGAGTTTAGGGAAAAACGTTACTATGCTTATAACACTTGTTAAGATAAGATAGTTTAATATATTAATACCTAGTTAGATCGTTCTTGACCAGTTATGGATATTGTTTTGTAGTAAAGGGAAAAACTCTGGACTTAGAATCAATTGGTGGCAATCACTTAACGTTTGTAAAATAAAGAAATATAAACATGAAAGGTTAAGGCAGGTCCTTAAATTGATGGAAAGAGAGTGATGTTTTTGCTGCAAACAATAATTATTGTAGTAATTTTGATCGAATAGGTATAAAAGTAAAACTTAAAATTTCAACTTAACGTAAATGTATTAAACAAAAACAAATTTAATAGAATTAAATAAGCAATTATTATTATATTTAGAAAAAAAAACTAAGACAAGGCTTAAATAAAAAAAAAACTTTATAACTATTGTCTACAGAATTCTGTATTTCATAAAAATCGCACAATCTTAAGAAAAAGAAGTTTATGTAAAGTAATACGGTAATGTTTTTATTGGTTGTTATTCTGCTCCTGCTTTTTAGACAACATTGTAAGTGCCCATTCCATAATACGCTTACGCATGTCATGATCCCAAAAAGATTTTGCAATTGTTCCAAAAAAGACTAATGAGATAACAATTGCCAGTTCCAGAAACCTGCATTTACCGTACATTTCATGATAAAGATATAGTGTAAATATGGTTCCGAAAATCACCCCCAGACCAACGCCTATATTTTTCTTTGGAAATAGTTCTGAGACTGGTATACCGTGTCGTAAGTGATATGGTATGGTAATAACAAAACTGCCTATGATTAAAGCAAAGATCCACACGCTAACAACTGCAGTGCCACCATATAGTTTTCCCAAAAGTAAACCCAAACCTAAGTTTAGTAAAGTTGTTATAATATGACCATATGTAATCCATTTTAATTCACCTATTCCCAGGTTTACAAAGAAGGCAGGACCTGCAAGTATATTTAGAAACCATCCGAATGACAAAAGGATAGAGTACAGGACAAACGTTTTTTCATAGTGCCCAATCCAGACGAGTGAGATAATAGGTGCAAATGCTACAATTGCCGCAAATAAAGGTAACGCGATAAAAAAAACCATGTTGTATGAGTCTTTGTAGATCTTCTGTATCGTGTCCCTGTTCTTTTCATGTAAATCCGCAATGGCCGGTACAAGTACCTGATTTGCTGAGATAATAATCCTGCTGATTTGTAAAACCATCCGGCTCGCCATTTCATAAAATCCAGTGGTTGCCAGGCCGCTGTATTTTGTTAAAATGGCTTTAATAATAAAATCATTTATCATCTGGCAGGCAGAGATCACCTGTATATTTGCGCCGTAACCCACCATCTCTTTGTACAATTTATATTTCCATCTGTAAGGGACGAGGGGAAGCAAAGGGAAAAAATGTTTAAGTGTCAGCCAGCTTGCGGTCAACACAAAGAATGATTGTATAAGGTTTGCATATGCAACTCCCATCAGGTCAAACATCGGAACGAGTATGAAGCAAAGTAACAAATGTAAGACCCAGCTTAACATGAGTAGTACACTTTTTAGATCAATCCGTTGCCGACCTTCCAGTCCTGCAAGGAAAACTGTGGCAACGACCATCATCCACATTGCTATTAAACCGTACGGTAGAATTGCGATTGCATCATCAATATTATTCGCCGGGATAACGAATGAAAGAAACAATGATGCAAAAATATAAACGATAAAAAGAATAAGGCCAAAAAATACCGCCATTGCAATAACTGCAGTCTGAATAATATTTGAGGCCTTTTCTTCTTCTCCATGGGCAAGATATTTTGCCACAAACCTTACTACGCATGCCGCATAACCAAGATTGGCGACGTTCGCAACCGAAACCGTTGCAAGTACAAGAGACCATACTCCTAACTTTTCAGCGCCGATGGTCTTATATAAGAATCGGTAAAGTATGAAAAAAACCAGAGCAACTACAAGTACCTGCATCACTGACATAAAAGCGTTTATAAATACTCTTTTTTTCTGCATACTATTAGTTTGAAACTCTGGGGATGGCTATTTTCTTTACGTTTTTACTCGTTTAGATAATGGCGGTGTTTATCCCAAGTTTACCCCAAAATCATTATCTTGCAGACGGTGCAGGCTTATTCTTTTTAGGTATAAATAGGAGGTTGCCAGGTTTGTCAGGCTCATACTGTTCCTTAATCGTATGGGGAACTATCTTACCATTACTAACCTCGTATGCTGTGTAATCCATCTCTTGAATGCTTATAATTACATCACGTGATTTTGTAACGCCCGATATCTCATAATCACCAACCTCTAATAAAACAAAAGGCTTGTCTCTGATTAATGTCTCTTGCGCCCCTTTTAAAACATCACTCTCTGATGACTCTGCATCTATTTTTATAAAATCGACCTTTTTTACATTTTTTTCTTTTAATACATCATCAACTTTTCTAATCTTTACAGTGAATTCCTCCTCAACCTCTATTGGCCTTCCTTTTTTTCTTGCACCATTTGAGGAATTATATCCACAATTGAAAATCCCATA
Source organism: Candidatus Anammoxibacter sp. (assembly GCA_021777055.1). GTDB lineage: Bacteria > Planctomycetota > Brocadiia > Brocadiales > Anammoxibacteraceae > Anammoxibacter_A. The sequence goes on from JAIQZO010000020.1 coordinate 90,140, forward strand.
GTCATAAAACGTTGCAATAGATTCCGTACTTCCGGCCGCACAATTACTAAGTGCAACGTTTTTACACCGTGAAAAATCTACAACATTTTTTTTTAGATTAAGATATGTACGGGGTGTAGGTTCAAACGAAAGAACTTGTCCATTACTGCCTACAAGATAACCGCCAAGCAGTGTAAAAAAACCAAAGTGTGCTCCCACGTCAACAAATGTCATCCCCTTCTTGAGAAAATTTAACATAAAAATGCAGACATCCTCTTCAAAATATTGCCATCTCCATATTCTTGTTGAGACTTCCTCTGGTAGTACCACCCACATTTCATCTCCCCAGAAAGTTTTTGCCTTTAATTCCCCTGCTTTCTTTTTAATATTTAAAAGTTTTGGCATAAACATTTTTCTTGGAGATAGAATTGTACGTGTAAGTACTGATCTGTTTGCTTTTTTTATAAAATAGTGTAATTTCTTTTCTGCCTCTACCGTGTCATTAATATTATTTGCGTACATTAAGATGATACCTTGTCCTTGATATTATGTAACAATCCAGTATACAGTAGTCTGGATCCAGAATTCAGAATAGAAAATGAATACGTTTCCAACAATTTACTGACTTCTTCAAGATTTAATTGTTTCTCTTTAAAGTTGCCATACCCTAAGTTATGGGCCAAAATGAGATAATAGCGAGACTTTTCTAAGTGAACCTTGAGCAATATTAAGATAGCGAACTTTGTCTGCTTTACCTTTTTTCTTAAAACCGTCAGCTATATTTGCTAGAATTGAAATTGATGATCTTCGTAGTTGATATGTCAATTTATAAATTTCCTTTTTAGGAAATAACTTTCTAAACATATAAACTAAAAGTTCAAACTAGTGAGCTTTTTGTCATACTATTAAATCTTGAAATGTACGTGCCGGTTTTCTCGTTCTGAATTCTGTTTCCTGGCTCCTGAATTCTTATTCATTATTACACTGAATAGTTACGATATTATTTATTAATAAGCTCTTTCTTCTGTTCCCTGGATTTCATAAAAGCATGGTGATTGCGCACACAAGCAGCACATGATGAATTAGGCCCCTGTTCTTTAAGCTGTTTTCTAAAATTAATATAAACCTCACCATTCCAGACTTCGTCAAAAGGTTTTTCAAAAATGTTTCCCATGTTTACGTCCTTTTCAAGTAGAACACAGCACGGTACGACATTTCCGCAATAGTCAACATGCAGTTCTGTATATGCTTGGAAACACCAAAGAACACTACCTTTCTCAAAGTTTGCCACTCGTTTTTCAGGAAGCATCTTTTCCAGTGCAGTGTCTACATCTTTCCTCTCTTCATCAAATAACCATGCATTGGCTGAAGGAATAAATGGGTTATCAAAGATAATGTCATCCACTCCAATCTCCTTTGCCATTCTTTTTGCTTTATCTATTTCATGCTCGTTTTGCTTCATAACTATGAATTGCCATGCCGCAAACGGTAGTTTTAACCCCCTTTTTTTTCGTTTCTCAATAAGTTCCTTTACATTTGCAATTACTTTATTAAAATCTCCGCCTCTTCTGTATGCAGAATATGACTCTTCTGATGCTCCGTCTATTGATAAAATCAGATGTTGCAGACCCGCGTCAAGCATCTTGTCTACATATCCCGGCTTCGGCAGATTGAAATTTGTATGGATTATTGATCCAATTCTGTTGTCGGTCAGGTAACGTATCATCTTAAAAACATCCGGGTTAAGAAAAGATTCTCCGTTTGCAGATAAGATAACAGTAACGCACTTATCCTTTACCTGGTCCATTATTTTTACAAAATTTTCATAAGATAACATTCCACGTTTTCTCTTTGTTGACCAAGCATCAGTTGGGCAGCAAACACACTTAAGATTGCAAATATTGGTCAATTCAAGAGAAAGAATCCTTGGATAATAATTTAAATAAGCAGGTCTACGTTTATGTGTTAGCTGAGCAAGTGTCGTGTTTAAGAATCTTAACGGTGTCATATTGTATCTGAAATTCCTGTAACGATAACCCCACTGCCGTTTGAATTTTGTATACCCGGAGTCAATATATTTCATTTTAACCTCACTTTCTGCCGCTCCACATTTTTTTATTACAAACAAAAACTAAACGTATACTCAAAGTGATCATAAATGTCAAATCTCTAACCACTTTAAATATAGATAATTTCTATGCAAGAATTATCTATTCAATCTATTGTAACATTTTCACATTATTAAGGGTAACCATAATTAATAGGGATAATCAGTCACCATATCAAGAAAGAATTCTGTCCCATTTATTCAGGTTTTGAAATTGCTTTTCAACTCAATGGCAAAATTTCTAGTTGTAATGAAAAAGGCATTAATTACGATGAAAATTACAAGCGAACAGCACATAGTTAATGAAAAAAAATAAGAAAATTTGGTGAATAATATTGACAAAATGAATCTTAAAATCGATTGGAATAACCACAAATAGCGTTGTTAATGTAAACGGCATTAGGGGCATATGTTATAACGTATACCTACCTTTTGCAAATTAATAGATCAATCTTGTTTTGTAAGGAAATACCTGACACTGTTTGTTACGCTCACCCATACAAATTCTACAGATGGTAATCTTGTTTATATTGACAAGAATTAATGATTGTGGTATATGTCGTATAGTACCGCGATGGGATTAGATAATTTTTATCTTTAATCTAATCTTTTGCTAATAATGTTAGAATAACTAAGGAAATTCTGATATTACAAAATACTCAATCGGACAAAACTGAAATTTTTATGTTTTTTTTGCAATATAAAAAAAGAGATAATGTTTCATTCAGATTGATGGATAATTTCGCATTCAAAGTCTTAAGTAAGGGGTAAACATTTGGAATATTTACCACTAATCTTAGCCGGTCCTATTTTAAGGCGTGTGGTACCAAACCTTGTAACGGTTTGGATTACGTCTAAAGGGGCACGTACTGTAAAATTGTCTGTTTGGAAAGGGAAAAGAGAAACCGGGATAAAACCAACTGTTTTTCATGAAAATGAAGACAACCTTGATTTGACCGGTACAACAAATACCCTTCGCATTGATGATAATCTCCATATGGCAGTTCCTGCTGCTATACGTAAAACAAACCCACTTGTTTCTGTACAAGTTTATTCTTACAATTTTGCCCTTGGCAACTCCAACGGAAACTCTTTTGTTGAAAAGGAAGATCTCAATCCATTTCTTTAAATTTAAGGAGAAAGAATAACTAAGAAAATTCGCACTTCGTTAATACTTAACTGGACAAAACTGATTAATTAAACCTATAAAAATGAAAACAGAATTAGAAGCTCGTTTAAAAGAACTAAAGGAAGAGTATCGAAAAGGCCAGGAACGATTACTTGTTTTAGATCAAGAGACTACTAACTTAAGCAATACTATGCTCCGCATAAGTGGTGCTATTCAGGTAATAGATGAATTACTTAGCGATGATGCGTCTGGAAATTCCATTCCTGTAAATAATGGCCTTGAAATTCCTAAAGATTCTGAAAAATGACATTAGTAACCTTTTGAATAAATCATTTCAGGTTATTCAACTGTGTTTTATTTGGAGAACTTAGAGAACAAAATTTTATGGCAAATCCTATTTCTAATATTCCTATCTTGTTATTTCCGTTGAAACTTGAGACCAGATTTGTAAAAGATGAATTATGGATTAGAGTATTTCCTGATGAGGTTTTTTTACAAAGCCATAATCCTGATCTGACCGAGGAAGAGAGAACAGATGCAATAGCATTTAAAGAACAAACATCAAAAGAACAAAAAAAACTGGCGTGGGAGAAATTGGTTACCAAACATGGTGTATATCGTTCTTCATGGATAGCTCAAATCAGTAGTGAGGAATTAGCTCGTCAGGCAACCAATGAAAAAGAAATAGAACAAGAGCCTTCGTTTTATTTTAAATGGCTGCCGGATAGGTTAGTTTTTTATATATACAAAGAGGGTGACCAAAAACCCACTTATGAAGGAGATGGTTCTGTTATAGATCGCGAAGGATTGACTGTTTTGGGTGATGGCGATGAATGGCTTCAAGATTTTGATAAGGCTATACAAGCCGGTATGGGAATAAAAATCAAGATAAACTCAAGTGATACAAAATTTGAAAAAGTAATTGTTAGTGGGTTTCGTCATGATAATGATCCCCTGGTTCCCGCCAAAGGCCTGGCGGACTTGTTCGACAATCATCGATACACAGAAGGATTCTCATTCTTGAAACATGGTACACCTACCAACAATACAGAAAAAACAAAAAGTGGATATTCTGCTCGGGACGAATTTGAAGTAGGGAATAGTTATGAATATGCAGTAGATGGATTAGATCTCGAGATGGATGCGACAAATACAATTGTGCCTGACATCCATTCCATAACAGCTGGTAAATACTTGTCCAGTAGTTTAGGATTTGAAACGAACCATTTAAAACATGTTCAGCATGCAGATCAAAAGCCATCCATGCTAAACGAGTTATATCAAAAAGCTAGTTGGTTTGCTTTGGGAGCACAGCCCATTTTCATGCTTTTTGGTAACCAGATGAGTAGCGAAACTCATGAATCCATATGGCATCACTATTCCAAATATGTTAAATCCAGAGGGTTGTATTCAGCACTGAAGATAGGTAAACAACCCTATGGTATCCTCCCGGTTATGAATATTAGCAATGTGTTTTTACCTGAAAATAAGGACATACGCGATAGTGACAGCTTATTCGATAAGATGATAGTCATTTTTGCTCAATTGATGAAGCGATGGCTCTTGATGGTAAAAGGGGATCATCATCAGGTTCCAAGATTACAGGGGAATGATACACATGAAGAAATTCTGAAGATATTGAGTATGCAGGAATATTCCAGCAGTTATCAAATCCGTGCAATGGAGTATAGATCTTCAAGAAAAAAGTTATATGAGTTTCTCGAAAAACCTCCCGCAAATAAACCCATATTAGAGTTCATGAAAGGTCTGGGTGAAGATTATGCAATAGTGTGGGAAAACATTGCATCACTTACAGACTTACTAGATAAAGACGATCAAGAGCTATCTGAAGAATTAGATCAATTTCTCCGTGCACCTATGTTAAGTCTAATAGAAGGAAATGCTAATCTGGTTGGATTTCAAGAAGAAAGTTCCATAATTACAGATCATCGAGGAAATATGATTACAACGGGAAACAATACTGATGATGCTTTTTCCTTTACGCAGGAAGATTTAAGCAATTTTCAAGATTTCATCAATGATATCAAGAAGCAAAAGGATAATGAATTAGTTCAATACAAAGGAGATCTGAGCTTATTTACAGATCTTTTTTTAAGAAGCTATACGAATGCTTGCCAATTATATTATCGCAATATAGTTTTTGATTTGTCTATTGAAGACACCTTGTCAGGAAGCAAACACTTTAATAGTGTTACTATAATCAAAAAAGAAGGTACTACCGTCAAAAAAGGGGAACCGGTAATTCAAATCCTGGATGTAAATTCAAATGCTATTACGGTCAAAGCGCCTTTTGATGGAAAGATCAAAAAAGTACTGATAACAGAAAATGAGAATATTGCGCCAGGTATACCTCTTTTTACCTTGATTGACGAAACAAAGTATAAGGAAATAAAAAGCTCATTTATAACCTTGGGCCAACAATTAATAGATTCGAGTAATGCAATTTTAGAAGGTAAAGAAAGAAAAGACGCGCAGAAAAAAGCAGTTGGTGAAACCATTGATCTAAACAGTTATCGATTGGATGCCTGGATTACCTCATTGGCCGTACGCCGAATTGAAGAAATGCGAAGTAAACCTGATTATGAAAAAGGTATCTATTTTGGTGCATACGGTTGGATTGAAGATTTAGAAAAAGACCCCACCCCAGTGGACCATACCTCCCTCACTGATATCTATCGTGAAGAAGGGGGGATTATTCATACTCCTGGACCAGCACAGACCGTTGCTTCGTCTGTTTTTAAGAACTCTTTTTTATCCCATAAAGAAGAGGTGCAAAGTAATCCTTTTACTATAAATCTTACCTCTGATCGTCTGCAAAAAAGCCAATTTTTATTAGATGGTATCCGTCAGGGACAGCAATTAGAGGCATTGTTAGGCTACCAATTGGAGCGTCATCTTCATGAAAATGACTTACATCAGGAAATTTATACACTACGAAAAGCATTTCCGCTACATGAGAACACTACCGGGGGTAGTACAGGTTTTGTGAATTTAAGTGTCATTGATGGGTTAAAAGCTATTAAAAATAAAGAAACTCTTCCTCCGCAGGTAAAGAAGCATATTGAAAAATTGGAAGATACCATGGATGCTAGTCTGGATACGCTTTTTTATGAAGCAGGTTACCAGGTTACGCAGGGTAATTTAAGCCAGGCGGCTGCCGCAATAGATGCTACTAAAGGAGAAATTGAACCACCTATAATAGAATCCTTAAAAACAAGAATTCCGGGAACAGGTACAAGTCATAAACTAGTCATGGTATTTCCAACAGAGACAGAGCAATACCCTATGGAAAATACTCGGGCGTTCGCTGAACCCAATTTAGAAAAATGGCTGGAAGAAAACATAGGTCCAATGAATCAAATAGGATGCTTAGTAGAACTTTACAATATACAAGACGATAGTCTGATAGAAAACATAGAGGTTACACTTGCAGATTTGAACATTGGTTACCTTGATTTTTTGTATCTAAGTGATGATTCTGTCTCCGACGGAGCTAGTGAATTAGAATTGCGAATAAGGAATTCTGTCTTGGAACGGAAGGGAGATCTACCTGCGGAAACGAAATACATAATAACTAATGCAGGCCATGGTAATGGTCAATCACTAATGCAAGCCTTGGAGATAGTAAGATATGCTAAAGCACTATTAAGCAAATGTCGTTATCTGAAATCGGATGATTTAACTATGGAAAGTGAAACTATTCATTATGATAGAAAAACCTTAGATGAGATAAAAGACAATCGATTATTTCCACTTGTAGAACGTTTAAAAGAGGTAGTTAAGTCTGATTTGAGACAAAAGAACATATTGACATTTTTGTCGAATCTAGATTTTGAATCAGCGAAAACAGCTTCACTTGAGAAGACGTTGATAGATACTGATAAGTTGAAGGCCGCTATTGCAGTAAAGATAACTTTATCCGAAGATTTGTTTTCTAAATACAATTCACAACTTTCTTATTACGCTGCGTTTGAGCACTTGCAGCAAGTGGCGAAGACCCTTTTTGGCGAGACGTTTATTATCCTGCCGCCGGCAAAGGGTTCTGATAATTTTATTCAGGTAATTAATGATAAAAAGCAACAACTTTTGATTGGAGATCCGTCTGATGGTACGGCTGATCAGGTATGGGGTCAGGAACGTATTGGGGATTGGATTCAAGGGGTTGCGCAAGTGCAGGAAAATACAGAAATATTTGAGGATTGGTTGATGGTGGATAACGTTTGGCGGCAAACTATGGGTCTGTCAAGAAATTATAATTACAAGATTGTACAAGGGCCAACTTTGTTAAAATACCCTTGGGTTGCCTTATCCAAGAAAGAAATTGATCTTTTACTTGAGAAACAGTATACCTCACAACCTATTTACACAGATTCCCATAGTGAAGAGACATACCCATTATCAGATGGTACTTATTATCCAGAGAATTGTGAAAGTACAGTTTTATACGCGCCAGAAATGATTACATTGGAAAAATCCGTCTTTGGATTGGTCATTGAAGAATTCTCAGAACATATTCCCGATGAAAAAATGGATACGGGTTTAAGTTTTAATTATAACACCCCAAATAATGAACCACCGCAGGCTATTTTATTAGCCATTCATCCCAACGCAACTATGGAGCGTGATTTCTTTTGGTCTGAAGACGATCTCAGGGATATTCTATATGACACAATTGATTTATATAAGATAAGAATGGTGGATACAGAAGCGATACAGGAATATGGTTATGTATTACCCATGACTTATTGGTTTAATATACCAGAAGGCAGCTAAAATTAATTTATGAGTTTATACTATAAAATAAAACGAAACCTGTTTCCTGTAGAAGATGGAAACACAAATTTTATCCCTCAATTTCGGTTAGAGGGACGATCCAGAAATGCGGACAATGACTCTGGATTGGAAATGAGAATAGCGGATCCTCTTTGGATGCTGGGACGGCAATGGCAGTTTGGAGAATTTAGAGGAGAAGACAACGGGTCTCCTATTAGCATAAAAGCAAATTATAGAAAAGAACAAGCCAATTATTATTCTTTTCCAAAATCTAAAAAACCCACGAAGATAGGGAATGTTCCACTGGAAGCGCGAGTGGAGGCGATGGAAATACCACCAAAAGATCTGCGTGGTAAAGTACGTATTGGACAAAAGTTTGAAAAACTTATCAAGACCCACTTCTCTGAAAGTGAATCTACAGCTTTTATAAATAGCCTAAGGAAAGCATTTCCATTAAAGTTGGAGGGAAACCCTGATCAAAAATCACTTAGGTTTTTCAACCTGATGGCGGGAAACGTGCCTGATGGAGGAAAATTATGGGAGAAAATTGAAAAGAATGAGTTTCCCAAAGGTGATTTTATGCCATTGGAGACAGTAACCAATAAACTCAAAAACTGGTATCAGGAACTAAACTTACCAGCTGAAGGGCCGCCGTCATGGCAGGCAAAGAATTTGATTCACCAATTCAGTGTTCATGGAGAGAAAGATATTGATCTTAATGCTCCAGACTATAGAAGCGGACATCTTGATTGGTATTCTTTTGATCATGCGAAGATTGGTATTGATCCATCTGAGAAAACAATAGATTCTGAGGTATATATGCCAGTAAGAGTATCCTTTGCAGCAATGCCAGACAAAAGACTATACTCTTTCGAGGATAGTAAACTTGAATTGTCAGGTATGGAAGTTGATCAATCGGAACTAGTTAAATTGATGGTCATTGATTTTTCTTTAGTCTCAGATAATGACTGGTTTACAATTCCCATCGAAATGAAATTAGGAGAACTTTGTTGGGTTAATAACATCGCGGTAAAAGATGTTTTTGGTATCACTACCATTATTAACAATGATAAAGAGACCGGTCAATATTTGGATACCAATCCATTAAAAATGTGGGATGCTTTTAAGATTCGATCATCTGATTTGTTGAGGGAAAGAGGAAAAAATAATCAAGAATTATATAAAAAAGAGGAACAATTTCTCTATTTACCACCTGTTGCGGCATTCCGTCAGGAATCCCGTCCATTAGAAGAAATACTTTTCCTAAGGGATGAATATGCCAATATGGTCTGGGGAATTGAAAAAACCGTTTGTAATGAATTGGGGAAACCTACTGAGGGATACGATCTTCACTTAGAATTAAATGGTCCCTTCATAAAAACGGAAGATGAAACCGAGCAAAAAGAGAATACATCACCGAAATTTCGCTTAGCTTCGCCAGTACCAACTAACTGGATCCCTTATTTACCTTTTCATCTCAACGATAGTAATATAGAGTTGCGTCGGGCAGTGATGATGCGTAACGAAGACCACACAGAACCTGCCGATATTGTCCCACTTTCTACCTTGGCACAAAACGACTTGTTGAATATCAGGGAAGAAGCTATTCCTCGCGCAGGCGTCAGAGTACAACTAACCAAACAACGAGTTCGTGGAACTGATGGCAAGACCTATATATGGCTAGGTCGAAAAGTGTTGGCAGGAAAAGGAGATAGTAGTAGCGGATTAACATTTGATCAATTATTGTTCTAATTAGAATGTCGATTAAAAATAAACCGTAAAAATATAAAATGCCAAAAAGAATAAATTATTTTTTACCATATATAAGACAAGGTATAACTACCTTAGCCGAGCATGGTCAGGTAAAAGGCAAAAGAATGACCATTCCGGTAAAGCTGACTATTGCCGCATCCAACAAAAAGGATAATACCAATAAAAAAGACATTGTTGAAAAAGAAATTACCCTGTTCGGCCCTGGAGATTTATTGGGAATAAATGAAAATGTGATCTCGCGTTTGGCTCCTTTTCCAGATGCTAATAGTTTTGAACCCGCCCTTGCCCCATTTATTGAATTCTCTGAACCTGATTTTCTATGGCGATTTACTAGCCTGCAAACATCCGATAAAAAAAACTGGATTCCATGGTTGACACTGATTATCTTAAAAACGGAATCTGGTAAGGAAGAAGGAGAATTTGTTAAAGTTCAAAATTCCAATAAAGAACTGCCTCCACAAATCCAATTAAAACCAAATGCAATCTTACCCGATCTAAAGGAATCTTGGCGTTGGGCACATGTACATAAGTTAGATATAGAGGGATCTTCTGCTGAGCAAATATCAGATAGCATTAAAAGTGCGCCAGAAAAAGTCGTTTGTCGATTGCTAAGCCCTCGAAAGTTAAAACCACAAACCAAATACCATGCTTTTCTCATACCTGCATTTAAAATTGGAGCAGAGGCGGCAATGGGCATTACTGATGGAATAAATGACAGGACATTGCTTACCTGGGAAACTCCTTCCGATGGAGCAGGCAGTACATTACCCTATTATTATGACTGGGAATTTGCTACCGGTACCAAAGGGGATTTTGAGCATCTGATTCGTAAATTAAAACCTAGAGATCTGCAGAATATGGGTACCCGGTTAATTGAGTGCAGTAATCCGGGGTACGGTATGGAAGAGAAGGACGGTCTAGAATTACAGATGGAAGCTGCCTTGAAATCATTAGATACGGAATATCAGTCATGGGGGATGGATAGCGTCAATGGAAAAGATTCTCTTAGCAAAAAGAAACAAGAGGAATTAGCAGATTTATTAAATAAGCGAGAAGAAAAGGTTAAGAAGGAAAATGGCGAAATTGAAACAAAATTAAGAGTGACTCCTCCTGTTTATGGAGAATGGTATGCTTCCATGGAAGGGGAAGTGATTAAGATTGATTCGCAAAGTAGAAACAAATGGTTAGAAGAATTAAATCTTGATTTTCGTCACCGGGCGGCGGCAGGGTTAGGAGTGCAGTTTGTTAAGGAAAATCAAGAAAACCTTATGAAGGCTGCCTGGGAACAACTTAGAAAAGTAAAGAAAGTAAATCAGGAACTTAATCTGGGAAGGTTTGGCAGAGAAGTTTCTCTGTGTATGTACAAGCGTATGAATAATATGAAACCAACTAATTTATTTAAAATCGCTTTACCTGTACAAAATAGGATTCCTTATCAACCTGCAAAAACTATAGGTGCTGTTCTAAAAAATAGTACCATTACTAATAATCTGACCCAGATAAAAGTGAAGAAGTATTTGTCAAAAAGAAAAATATCTATAGCTAAACCCGAGTTCAAATCTGTTGATGCCTCTCAATTGGTAAGTTCGGCCTTTAGGATTCAAGGGATGAAAAATCCACTATATAAAATAGATGATTCGATTTATAAACCAAAACTTCGAAAAGATGTAAATAGTACCTGGCCTACTGGAGCAGTAGACAAAACCATTGCAGCTCTTAACCCAAGAACTACAATAGAATCCAGGATCAAGAACCAGTTGGACCATTTTAGGCACGTTGAAAAAGATGAGATGGCTCAAGATGGGACAGAAGATCAATTAAGGTCAGTAAAATGGCACCCTGAATTCCACCGCCCTATGTATCCCTTTTTAAGAGAATTGTCGCAGGAATATATTTTGCCTGGACTGGAAAATGTTCCACAAAACACAGTGGGTATCTTACAAACAAATCGAAGGTTTATTGAAGCTTTTATGGTTGGTTTAAATCATGAAATGGCTTCCGAATTGCGGTGGAGGGAGTTTCCCACGGATATGCGAGGGAGTTATTTCAGAAGTTTCTGGGATACTAGTATTTATTCTGTTAACCAAAATGAGAAAACAGAGTTTAGAAATACCGCTATAGGCAAGAAATTACTGGAACAAATCCATAAGAAGTATGGAGACAACTTTAACACTTTTCCCAAAATCGAAGCATTATATATCAAAGCTAATCCTAATGAGATTGAGAAAGAGATAGCAGATGCATATGAAATAGCCATGGAAAAATGGCTTCTTACTAGAGAAGAAGACAAAGACATTAACAAGCTTACCAACTGGAAAAAGAATAACCGATTAGGAGACAATCCGGTACAAGGTAAATTAAATAACCAAGAGGAAGATGAAAATCAAATTGTGCTGCTGATACGGGGGGAATTACTCCAAAAATTCAACAACACATTAATCTATTTGGTTGATAAAAAAGAAGATCAGAAGAAAAAAATTAAGCCAAATTTAAGCAAAACAGCATCTCGTATTTATCCTGTTTTTGAAGGTGCATTACCTCCTGATATTGTATTTATAGGATTTCCGATCAAAAAAGACGAAGTGGCTGATTACTTTCTCATTTTTGAAGAGCGTATAACCGAATTGCGGTTTGGACTTGATGAAACACCTGAAGGATCAGAACCGGGAACGGGTGAGAACGATTTTAGTTGGGCGCATTTTCAGACACTTCCCCAAGAGGGATACCTGGATGGTATCCAACCAACAATTTTTAATCAAGAATGGAATAATGCCGCCTACATAAGCAAAGTAATGATGCAAAAGCAAGTCAGAGCTGCCATTAAATTAGAGACATTATTACCCGATCTGTTAGGAACTGAAAAATAACGATCTCTGGTTATAACGAATTTCTAAATCTAAAAAAAGGATATTATGGCGTACAAACCATTAAAGGAGAGAATAGGTGATCTACCTCTGGTTATTTGCGGACCAATCTTAAGATCGGTAAGCCCTGATTCTGTGACTGTTTGGGTTGCTTTAAAGGAAAAGAAAAGGGTATGGATAAAGGTTCACGAATATAAAGAATTGTCCCCATTTCCAAATTTAAAGAATACCCTTACAACCGTACTGGAAGGAGACCGTACAACAATCCCCGTTGGGGAGCACCTGCACGTTGTGGCGGTAACCGCAAGTCTGAAAAATGGCAATTCCCCTTTGACACCGGAAAAATTGTATTTCTACAATTTGTTCTTTACCGATGCAGATAATCCTCCGCTTGATGTCTCGTTAGCAGATGTTAACCTCGCTACCTTGGGTATTATGGCACCAATCAACTTTCCTATCCATTACGAACATGAACCGGAGAATCCTGATCCAGAGCACGTTAACCACGTTCATCTCCCCTCTTTCTCCTTACCTCCGGACGACTTAGATAAGCTACGGATTGTGCATGGTTCCTGCCGAAAGCCCAATGCTGAAGAATTAGATGCCATGCCGACTATTGACAAAATGATTACTTCTGATTGGAAAGACCCTATCGCCCGGCCACATTTTCTCTTTTTAACAGGTGACCAGATCTATGCCGATGACGTATCGCCTATAGTATTATCGATGCTTATGGATGCGAGTGCTACATTATTAGGTAATGATAAAATAGAGCGCTTCTTTGAAATGGATAAGACGGTTAAGAGAAAAGATGATAAAATCGAGATAAAAGAGAGCGATAAAGACCGGAAATATATTAAGCTGGAAAACAACAAGCCTACCTGGAATGGTAAAGAACCTGCTCCTCATTTACGGGGACGGACAGTATTCCATTTCTCTGGTCTATCAGAGAAATTCAAGAATCATTTGATGACCTTTGGTGAGTATTGCGCGATGTACCTGTTTGTTTGGTCTGATGTCCTTTGGGATAAAGAGCCTGCCCAAACCGAAGAGCTTCCTGAAAGTGTAACGCTTCCTAAACGTACGGAAGTTTTTAAAGAATATCTTGAGGCGGCATCTACAGACAATACAGACCCACATTTTTCAGACCTTGATACTCTTTATAAAACAGAACATAAACGTCTTTTAAAATTTGCATCCGTCCTACCCAAAGTCCGTAGAGCATTAGCCAATGTTCCCACTTATATGATATTTGATGACCACGAGGTAACAGATGATTGGCATATGACACTTGATTGGTGTAAGAATGTTTTTTCTAATAGACTAGGAAAACGAATTATCCAAAACGGTATGCTTGCCTATACGCTCTTTCAGGCATGGGGAAACACTCCTGAACGTTTTGAAGATTCTGCCAAAAATAAATCGGGTTCTAAAATTCTGGAAATAATACAGAAATGGGACAAATCAAACGGTTATTTTGTATCCAAAGAAGAGGAAATAGCAGGTCCACTGGGTTTACCTTTAAAAATTTCAATAGAGGAGAAATCTCTTTTTAAGTCTATTACTAATTACAAAAATTTAATGTTCAATTCTTTAGATGACGATGAGCTTATAGAATGGAATTATTCTATTATTGGATCAAATTTTGAAATTCTTGTATTAGATGGAAGGACAAGACGAGGTTACCCCGACTCTAAGAATGAAAGTAACAGATTAGATAACTTACACGCTTCAATGATCCATGAGAGTGATTTCGAAAAGCAACTCCCTTCTCATCAAGATAATAAAGATATTACTTTTATAGTGTCTCCAACTTCTATCGTTAGCATTCCTGCTATTGAACTGGATGAGTTCCCGCTTCTTAGTAGATTGGTTGCCAGGGCCGCGACAAAAAATGATAAGACTGTTGATTTTTATGATCACTGGAAAAATCAAAGCAAAGCTTTTGAGGCATTACTAAGTCATATTGCTAAGAGAGGAGATAATGTAAATTCTAAAACCGAAACCCGAAACATTGTCCTAACCGGTGATGTGCATTTTTCAGCAGCAAGCAGACTGTTATATGAAAAAAAACCATCTTCTCAAAGTAATGATGCCCCCCATTGCCAAAGCGTATTTGCCCAGCTTGTTGCAAGTTCCTTTAAGAAGCAAGAAAAGAAAACAAGGTTAATCCATCATCAGGGGTATAAATTTTCAGACCCTTCCGGATTTGTACAGATGAAAGCATTGTTAGAAGATATCCCTGACAAAGCTGGGGATTTTTTATATAAAAGATACATTCCTGCTTTGTCAGAAACGTTGCTTCTTTTTGTTTATGTTCTCGGGTTTTCATTTCATGTGTTATTTTTTGTTCTTGAGAAGATTTGGAGAATCCTAGACGTAATTGATCCTTTTGATTTCTTTGAGCCCAAACTTCCAAAATCTAGAAAATTTTTCGGTTGGAAAGACCCCGCAGCTTTTGGTGAACAAGTAAGTACATTAAATATAAGGATACCTACCCCAAACCCAAATATAAACAGATTTGAGAGCAGAGTATTAACTACTCCAACTATTTTATCAAGATCAGAGGCAAAGAAAGTATCAAATTTTGAATTGCCAGAACCGCATTGGCGATACCGCATAGATTATATTCTTGCAGAAAATGAAACCAGGACAGTGTTTGCTGACTCCCCAGTGGATGTAACTGTTCCATCTGTAGCCAGTAAGAATAAAGCACTGGAAGAGTATCTCAAAGCCTCCAAAAACCATATGGATTATGCACGTAAACACGGAAGTGGTAAAGAAATAGTGGGTTTAAATAATGTGTCAGAGGTTTCATTTAATTGGAAAGATGGAGAAAAATCTGTTATGCAACAAACCTGGTGGCATCTAAAACGGAAAGATAAAAAAGAACCGGAACAATTTTTCCCACTGACTAAATACAAAGTTTCTTTAGAGTATAATGAAGGCTCATTACCCCGTCTGGATTAACAAAATATAATCATAGAGCGACGAAGCCGCAACCAAAATATTAGATGCTGGATACAGGATACAGGATACTGGATGCTGGATAAAGGCAACAGATACTGGATTCTAGATACCGGATACAGGCAAATAGTTCAATTTCTATCTTTCTTGTCAAGATGCAACATAAGAAGAGCCGAATTTAATTTGAGATATAACGTTTTAAGGAGTTTCAATAAATCATCAAGTATCTAGTATCAAGTAACCAGTAACTATGAGGGTGCAAAGGGCTTAACAATGCACAGTAAAAATTTCTTTCTAAAAAACAAGTTTTTACAGGGTAATACTATAAAGCGGTGAAGCCTCAACCAGAATACTAGATGCAGGATCCTGGATGCTGGGAAATAGTTAGATTTCTAGTTTCTTTGTCAAGGTGACACATGAAGAAGAGGCGAACTAGATTTAAAATATAACACTCTAAAGCGGCGGAATAAATTATCAAGCATCTAGCATCTAGCATCAAGTATCCAGCATCAAGTATCCAGTAGCTATGCCGTTACAAATAACTTAATAATGCACGGTAAAAATTTCTTTCTAGAAAAACAAGTTTTTACAGGGTAATACTATAAAATGAACAATATTCAACATGAAATATCAAAAAGGATTTTCGGGCTTTTCAGTTTTGTTGAAGAAATAACTGAAAAAGAATTATTGCTTCGTGAAGTTCTTAGAGGTATTGGTTGGAATCTTGATGAACTTGTGGGTTTCTCCGTCGGAGAACTGAGCGATTCACTCAATCCATTGTCTCAGGATTTGAAAAAACTATCCGTGTACGTTGAAACACCTCCTGCGACATTTTCAGATTTTGAGAATATGCTTAGTTTGTCGGAAAAGCTCTTCAATCATATCAATGCATTAAAAGATGTTCTGGAAGGCATAGATTTCAATAGCCCGGATAAAGATCGTTTAGTTGAATTTGTAGAAGATGTTTTGAATTATATTGCAGTACTTTCAATAAGTTTCAAATCCCCTATTATTAACGATTTTGCGGTATTATTGACACTTATTACAGGGGAAGAGAGATTAGACCCAATTACAGATATCGAAGGCAAAGTTATTCGTCATCCCGCTATTGTTCCGGTACTGAAGCTTAGTCACTTGGCAGATTTGATTAATGATCCTGTTACTCTTTTAGGTGCAGAGTATTTTTCTAACGGATTAAAAACTGACACGGATGCCATTATTGCTGCCAATAAACTGTTTCCACGTATTGCAAAGATTCTGGAACATTTTGGGATGGATACCGTTTTTGGGTTTAATAAAGAACATGGAATTGACTTTGGAGGAGATGGTAATATTTTAAACGCTGGAATGTTAACAGCCTTTGTAGAAACCGATTTGGGCGGGGAGGATTTAGAGTTTGGCATAACGCTCTCTTTATCCCCTGAGAGCAGAGGGGATTTGGGGCTGGTGGTTTTCCCATTTGGGAATCTTAATTTTTCACGTACTATTGATCAGTGGCAGATCAATATGAAACTATCTGCTGGAATAGAAGGGTTTGCTATCGGCAGAGACGGCGTAACCCTGTTAGCAGATACAGATACAACCTCTTTTGAAGCAGCTCTCAAGGTTCAGAAACTACCTGAAACTGAAAATGACGCTGCTTTTCTCTGGGGCAGCAAAGATGGAAGCCATCTGGAAATAGGTTCATTTATGGCATCTAGTTCTTTAACCTATTCTAATGAAGTTTTTACCTTTGATATTTTTTGTCAAGCTGGAAAGTCCGTAATATTAATTTCTCCTAAAGATGGTGATGGATTTATAAATTCAATTCTTCCTACTCAAGGGCTAAACTTAGAATTTGATTTTGGTTTGGGATGGTCTAACCAAAGCGGACTATATTTCAAAGGATCTGCAGGAACTGACGCTGTTTATCCTATCCATAAAACGATATTAAACACTCTGGTTCTTGAACAACTTTATTTACGCTTTTTGGCAAAAGATTCTATGCTCAAATTTGAATCTTTACTTGATTTCAGGGTTAAAATCGGGCCTGTTGAAGCGAAAGTAAGTAATACCGGAATCAACTCTATTATAAATAATTTAGGTGGACCCGGTAATATAGGTTTTGCAGATCTATCTTTGGGGTTTGCACCACCGAAAGGAATAGGGATACAGGTAAAATCCGAAATCATTTCAGGTGGCGGTTTCCTTGAATTCGATTATGAGAATCACCGTTATGCTGGCGTTCTATCACTCAAACTAGCCCTTGAAAAACTGGATATCGAATTAGTCGCCATTGGCCTGATCACCACTCGTTTGCCTAATGCACAGAAAGGCTTCTCCATGTTGGTCAGCATTAGTGTGTTTTTCTCACCAGGTTTCCAGCTATCCTTTGGATTTACACTCAATGGTGTGGGAGGAGTTATAGGTATTCATCGTACGCGGAAGGTAGACATATTAAGGGAACGGATTCAGAGCGGTGCACTAAAATCCATTATGTTCCCCAAAAATG
>JAIQZO010000003.1 GCA_021777055.1 Candidatus Anammoxibacter sp.
GTTACTACTAACCTGCGGGCTAAGCTTTCGTTAGTCGGGAATTTTCCCAATTCTTCTGAGAATCACCCGATGGGTAACAATATCAAATTTCCTGAGTTTTAGCTCAATCCCAATGACTTGGACTTATCTTGGCACGACAAACCGATTGTTGGCGGACCTTACAATCAAAGAGATGTTTCTTAAAAGTGCGCGCTCTTCAACCGGACATTGGCTGACGCGAAGCGTCAGCCAACGATTGAACTGAACTGCGTGCCACCATACCTTACCGCGAAGCGCCACTGCACGTTTCCGCGTCAGTTCGAGTGACTTGTTGTATCCGTGTGGGCGTTCGCTCATTATTTTCTATCATGTTCTTTGCAAGTATAACCGTGTAAACAATACACCTGAATTTCAATCTCAACCAAAGCGATGTCTCGCTGCGTCTTCACCAAGCTCGCTTGTGCAGCGCCGCTATACATCGCTTTACTTATCATGCTTTTCATCCTTTGTCGTTGCACCGGCTCATACTATTGATGCTGCGCATCACAAAAAATAAATATGTTTTAAACCGAACAACCGGGTCGATACAACGCTCAAGCTGTGGGGCGCGCAGCGAAGCGGAGCGTCCCACACGAGCGACTTGTTATAAGTAATTTACGCAACACTTAAATTGATACCAATCATTTGGGAACGATTTGACTTCAGTATTTTCCAGCTTCAGCGTTTTGTTGATTTTTCCAAACAGAGGAAGGCCTTCGCCTAAAAGTATGGGAGCTTTGGTTATTATCATTTCGTTAATCAGGCCATGATTTAGAAACGATGTAATAGTGGTGCCGCCATCAATGTATGCGTGTGTATATCCGCCCTTCTCAAGCCTTAAAATCAATTCATTAATGCCAGCAAAATACATTTCAACTTTCCCTCGAAGATTTTCAGGAGCCTCCTTAACTGTGTTGCTGAGTACAAAAATAGGCATGTCGCCATAAATCCATTGTTCTGGGGTTAAGTTCATATTCGAAATCATTTCCATGCACCTACGCCCCATAATCATGCAGTTTACGGAGTCCATAAAATCATGGAATCCCATATCTTCATCACCCATATCAGCATCCAAATTACCTGCTGTATGGAGCCAATCCACGCCTCCATCAGGAGTGGCAATATACCCATCTGCACTTGTTGCTATGTATACGGAACACTTCATATCTCTACCCCTTTGCGTGATGCCCGAGGTTACTTATAACGCCTGGGCTCAGGGGCGGCAAAAAGTGAAGCGAGGAACGAGCGTAGCTTTTTGACGTCCTTTGGAGCCCTTTGTTAGGCAAAATTTATGTATCATGTGAAAGTCTATATGCACGTATTGCCGCTAGCCGCTCTTCAACTCGAAATGTATGTTCTTCTACAGCAGTTATACATCGCTCAATTGAATCCAGGTTCTCTGATGTAAATGATGAATGGCGAAATTTCAAAAGTGCATCCAGAAGTCTTAAGAAGTCGCTGAAGCCATACGCATTATCGCCTTGTAGTTTCTTAATTGCACCATCGAGCGCTGCATCTAATTTCCGAAGAGAAAAAGAAACAAATAAAATAAGATAACCAACTGGGGCATATTCAGTGTTTTTATCTAATCTTTTGAACAAAGCTTCAAAGTAACGCTCTTTCTCTTCGTCGGTTTTAAGTTTTTGATACAGGTTTAGTAATGCCTCCGCATTGTCAGATGATATCTGGATCGTGCTTTCGTCTTCAGTAATTGTTTGATTCTTAGGGGAGTCAGTCTCTCGCCATTCTGTGCCGATACCTTTATAACTTTTTCCTTGGATCGTGGTCTGTATACTTCCAAGCCCGCCTACTCTGCGTCCACATTCTTTGTATCGGTTAGTTTCAGCCTTTAATACGGCTGCAATTTCTTTTTCTATGGGATCAGTTATTGAGTGAATAGGCTCCGATGGTGTCTCTTCCTTTTTGGGCTCATTGGGTTTCGGACCTGTAAATACCACATTCTTTATTTTGTGTTCGTTACCATATTGATCGATTAAAACTACTGGGGTTTTGAATTCCTCCCCTTCTTTACGCATGGGAGGAATTATCCAGAAATCCGAATCTACTTCTGTCGTTTCTCCTGGAAGGATTGGGTACGAGCCAAAAATATTTTCATGTGGATGCCTCGTTAATACATGCCCCTCGGTTTTTGGCTTTATTATTCTCGCTCCAAGCAGGCGCACGTTATCACCCGTAATATTAGTAACATGCCACCGACCAACAACCTGCATCGCAGGCTTCCCAGCAACTGAGCCATTACCCCACCAGCAACCACGAATCTGCGGCAAGATGCGAATGGTTTCTCGAGGCACTTTTGGCTTATATCGAGTAACAAAATGCCAAGCACTCACTAAGGAGCCTCTTCCCCATTTAAATGCTGCAAATACCCCACCAAGGATGGTCACAATTGCTGCGATAGCGCCTATTAGTTGGTAGTCCATCATTCTCGTTTTTTATTGCCTAACAAGGAATTGACCAGGTCCGGCCACCTCCGAAAGTCCTTAGCCTTTAAAATAATTTATTGACTTTTTCGGGTAAACCAAGTAGCTTCTTCCGAGTATCATGTTGTCTGAAATGAAATCCGGAAGGTATACCTTCTGGGTATCATGTTACATGAAAAACAAGGGACAGCGCCCGTATTTATGTGTTTCTTTCCCTGTTGCTAATCGGTTACATCTAAAGATACGAGTGCTGTCACTGGTTTTGGTTAACCAAAACGTTTTTTGCGGTCGTCTGTATGAGTTTGTTATCTTTTTATTAAAATATTCGATTTTCCCAATAAAAAGGTTTTCTACTTGTATGCGCAAAAGCAATTATCCAAATATATTCTTCATATTCATCATAATAAATAAAATAGGGAAACCTTTGAAGTAAATGTCTTCTTACCCCATATTCAGTTTCAGTAGAAATTTTTGGGTTTTCTTGTATTAAGGTAAGCGCTTTTTGAATTTCGATTTCAAAATCTAAACCGAGCCCTTTAACCTTATCTTCATAATAGCCAACTGCATGCCACAGTTCTTTCTCTGCTTCTTCATGGATAATAATTTTCTTCATTGATATTTTGCTTTAATTTCTGACAGAACTTGTTCTGCAGGTCTACCTTTTGCGGTTCTATCTTTAATTTCTTTTACTCTTCTGTTAATTTCTTTTTCCCATGCGATATTAACGTCAGAATCAACTTGATCATCTAAGCTTACAATCAACTCATGAGCTAATTTAGCCCGATCATTTATTGGCAGAGATAATGCTTCATTTGTCATTTTGTCTAGTAAAGCTGACATTATACACCTCCATACTAATATTTGTTATTTTCTGAATAATATCAGTATATCATTCTTTTCTTATTATTTCATCTTCCGATAACGCCCGCGTAAAGCGCGAGAGGTACGAGCGTCGCCTTTAACGCGTTTGTTAGGCAATTGCACGCTCCCTTGCTGAGTACTGCCTTGTGATCTTTTTATGCAGTCTTTTTAGCTCTTCTTTATACGTATTTTCAGCTTTTTCAAAGGATAACTCACGGAAACTAATTTCTAATACAAACTTGGACTGCATACCATTAGATATTTTTTCTCTATATCGTTCAAAGCGTTCTAGCGCGTAGTAATCATATGTTTTTCTATTTTGAAGTTGAAAGTCAGGCCCAGATATATCCATTACGAGATCATGAATTGAGTGACCAATATCATTTCTTAATTCAATGATATTTTGAATGTCTTGACTTTCGGCTTCCGTAATTATTTTTTCATTAACCAGAATTCTCCAAACCTTTTTAAATATTTTTTTTGCACCTTCTGGCAGCATAGGTGGATTCTTTCTACTACTGCTGATGCTATCAGTTGCTCTTATTGAACCGAGCACAAACGCCTTCAGTGATTCAACCTGATGCAGTAATAGAACCATCTGTAATGCCCTGTACTTAAGGATGTTCTTTTCTAGGGCTGGTAATTTCAACAGTGTTTTCATTTAAGCCTAACACTAAGGATTTTATCCGTAGTTGAGTACGAACAATTAGTACGACACAATCACAAGAAGAGTTTCCTTGGTATGATGTGTTTACGTTTTTTATTTACTCAAGTACGGATAAAATTTTGTTGAACTAAGCCGATGCGTCTATGGGTATTCAATTAATTGGCTTTTTACAAATTTGATAATATTATTATACTTTGGTCTAAATTTTATACCTTTCTCTGCGGTTTTTCTATCTTTAATTTGATAAATTTCGTACTGCATCTGTTATCTTTGGTTACTATGTGCCTGCGTTGCTCTTTTGCATCAAAAAAGTACGTACCTCTCCTGCATAAGCAATAAAATACTTTTTTTCTTACTATTACATTATGGTAATACTATTGTTTTGGGTGGCGGATTTATTACCGGAGCCAATTCATCATTCCTCACCATTACGCCTTTACTGCAACAGGGACATACTCGTGGGTCTACTCCTGAGATCATAAGGGGTCAGATCATAAGGGGTCAAAGATCATAAGGGGTCAAAAGATCATAAGGGGTCAAGATCATAAGGGGTCATCATAAGGGGTCAAATCTCCTCTTAACTGCATATATCTTTTAGCTTTGAATATTGTTTTTTTAATTTTCGGCTTTTCTCTATTTTCTCTTTTAGCCGAAAATTACTTGATGCCACTGTCTTGTAAGATGCGATTTTATACCTCTCTGCTATTTCTGAGAAACTTAATCACGATAACTCTTTCGATAATGATAACGCAAATAATCTAGGTATATTTTTTTCCCCTCTCCTACTTTGGCAAAGTACACTTTCATCTATTTTATATGTCTCACATATATTTTTGTTAATTATTTTAATCTTTCCCTCGCCAAGAATCATTCTTTTTTCTTTTATTTCTATATTAGACGCTTTTTCATCCTTTACAAATCTCCTTTTT
>JAIQZO010000021.1 GCA_021777055.1 Candidatus Anammoxibacter sp.
TGTAGAGTGGATTGATTTAGGCGCACAGTGGGATAATATCCAGGGGCCTGATCACTTACCAGGTGTAGGAAGATAATATTTTCTAAAGCTTTGGTAATTGTTTCTGTTTTATCAAAAGGGCTGGCCTTTGGCCAGCCCTTTCTTTATTGTATTTTGTTGAAGTAATTAAACAGGATTATTTTGCTATCTGTTTACTTAGATCATAATTAAACTCGCAACGCATCCTCACCTTAAAAAGCTACCACTTAAAAGAGTAATAAAGTGAACGCATTGTTAACGCAGAGGTAGAAATCTAACACCAACACCATCGTTCTGCCTTCATACCACCGTGACACATTGTTTGCGTAACCTACCAGCGGCACTAATATTACAGATTTCAATGCCATGAAATTCAGTTCGGCATGATATTAGCAGGATAACAAATATGCAGAAGAGATGTATATACCCATTTGGTTGAAATCATTAGAGACAATCAATAGTGTTTTGTTGTCTGGTAGACCTTAATCTTGTTTTTATAGATGAATGTAGAAACGTAGGATAGGTTATGCGAAACTAGCCCATCAAAACAGAAGGAATTACTGATGGGTTCGCTATTGCTTAACCCATCCTACCATACTAACCGGGCAAATCTTTGTAATGTTTTGTATTACAAAAAATGTAAGTCCAAACTGATTTCAGAGAAATAGTTTTCGGAAAAAAACAAAAGTCCCGTATGGGACGATCGAAGTTAGCCCATAGCATAAGCTATGGGGACTAATTGTAAGCAAATAAGCCCTGTTAGGGGCGGCAGAAAGATACATGTCAAATAATATGAATAGAAGCATCTTGATAACAAAACATTTCTACCGCCACTAACAGGGCTTATTTGGATCTGGATATCATTCTATACCCACAGCTAACGCAGTGGGCTAACTTCATTTGCCCCTATCGAGGCAAGGGGTTTGAAATCAGTTTAAACATACAAAAAAAATGTAGGGTGATCACCCGATTGGCAAACCTTACTTTTCTGTCACAATGTAATCGTCAAAAATTTATAAGATTCTTTAACCTTAGCACATTATAAAATGAAGACATTTTTTTTCGCTTTATCACTATTTTTGCTATTATTAAAAACCAGTACCGCAACAACCGGTTTTGATAATCTTGTCATAACTTTACAGGAAGGAAGTAGTATTCAGGAAGTAATTGACAATATACCTCGAGCAGGGGTCATCAAACTGGAAAGTGGAAAATATATAGAAAACATTGTTATAGGTGACAAGAAGATCAGATTGGAATCTGCAAATCCTGAAGACCCCGCGGTATTACAGCCAGAAAACATTCTAAATCCTTTAATAGAGATAATGAGTGTAGATAAAACATCTTCACTTATTATGAACGGGCTGGTGCTAACAGGACGAACAGGAGTAGAATCCGGCTCAAATAATATTGTGATAAGAGATTGCAGATTTAATTTTACACAACTATCAATAAGGTGTTCTGCCAGGGCGGCACTGACAATAGAAGGTAGTTCGTTTACTGGCGACAACTTTAACATCACACCCACTATTATTATCACAGATATGGATAATTCCACAGCAAGAAATATAACTATTTCTGACAACTATTTTACCGGCTTTGCCGGTATTGTTATGTACGAAACGGCAAATTTTACCAGTAGTGAGAATAATGAGGGTAAACTTATAGAAGATATCAAGAATAAAAACAGTTTTGATATATACGATTTTTTCAGGATTGAAAAAGATTACAGAGATGTGATCTTTATCCCATCAACATATAAAACTTGGAGCCACAGCAGATTATCCTTCTGCCATCCAGACTCACAGGATGGTCCGGTCTGGAACAGAAATGAAGATACAATTACATTTGACTATCCAGCAAAAAAGATTTCTATAAAAATCGTTTCCGGCCAGAAAATATTTGACAGAAAGGATTTCCTGGAGGACATACCGTCACAGGATTGCAAATTTGGCACGGTTGATGAGATACCTATAAAGATGGGCGGAGGCAGAGGCGCAAATTGGTACAGTTCTAAATCCAATCATCAAGATTTTATATACTTATTTACATGTGGAGTAGAAGGCACCGTAATGATGGAATATGATGGCCCTTTCCCGGTAACGCTACTGAAGATTCTAATCTCCATGAGAATAAATTAGTTTAATTTAAATCATCACACTTAGAACTCTTAGCTTTTATCAATATATATCATTGTTAAATTGTTACATCTGCGAGTTCCAGTCACAGTATCGAACCAACCGTACGGTTATTGAAGAGCAATACTCACCAGAAGCTATTAACAATGCGCAATTATTTACAGAATAACGAATTAAAACAAAAATCCCTATACTAACTATTAAACTATCAGGTAGGGAATAAAGGTAAACATTTGGTAATTATATTCTCTGCTTGTTCTACCATTTCAACTATAACGTCGTTCACTGGCATTATAGAATCTATTAGACCTGCATTTTGTCCAATAAGGAGGGATGTTTTGTCCGTATTACCTTCCTTTCGTGCAGTTAAAGAGGCTTCATTTATCTCTTTTGCATCTTTATCTATAAGATCTTCCCTTTCTGACCAATATTTAATAAAGTCATTTTGTAATGTACGAGCAGAACCGGCGGGCCAGGTTGTCCCGGATATTAAATCGGGAATATGGGTTAGAACTGTATCGTTACCATTACTCTTAACAATGGCTTCTTTGTACTTTTCATGAATCGGAGCTTCTTCAGTAGCAAGAAAACGTGTTCCCAACAATACACCTTCAGCGCCCAAAGCTAAAGCAGCGGCAAGTCCCCGCCCATCAGCAATACCTCCGGCAGCCAAAACGGAACAAGGTTTTACCGCATCAACAACCATAGGGACCAGGGTAAAAGTAGACATAGAACGAACATGCCCTCCACCTTCTGTTCCTTGTGCAACAATAATGTCTGCACCTGCCTCTGCGGCACGGATAGATTCAGAAACATCACCGACCATATAAATAACTAGAGATCCGGCTTCGTGCGCTTTATTAAAATATATCCTCAGATCCTGGTCTGGACTTGCCCATGCCAGCGATACCACTGGCACCTTCTCTTCAATGATATCAAAAAAGGTATTATCATCTATTTTGAATAACAGGAAATTAATACCAAACGGTTTGTCTGTAATGCGTTTAATTGATGCAATCTCTTCACGTATCTTGGCAGTGCCAAGGCCGGTAACCCCTAAAATGCCAAGTCCTCCCGCGTCAGAGACAGAGGCCACCATAGTGGTTGAAGTAGCCGATGCCATACCGCCAAGAATAATAGGGTGTTTAATGTTTAACTTATCACAAACAGGTGTTTTAATCAAAATTAATATCCTCTTGAAAAGTATGTGAGTGCGTAATAGACACTCTACATTTTTTATATTTCACTCTTTCTACAACATTTTACCCTACAACTAACTAAAATGAAAATTCTTATAATATTGAAATTAGCTCCTTAAGGGGTACTTTTCGCTTTTAAAATCTTACTCCTATCGTGCTCATAATCTTAATCCATACACTGCAATTAAGATTACGAGCACGATGAAGACAATCATAATGTTGAGAGGGCAGTACCCACCCAACATTATGAAAAAATAAAAATCCCTATAATATGAACTTAGATAATTTCTATTTTAGAAGAATAAGCATTCAAAAGCTTTCCCACCTATTTCCAGTTTTCCAGCATCTTTGTCGCATTCCTTTCCGCAAGGGCAGTTATAGTCATTGACGGATTTACACCTAAGGCCTTTGGTATAATAGAGCCGTCAGAAACGTAGAGATTGGGATAATTAAAGACCTCTCCGTTGGCATTCACCACACCATCATTTACAGTTGATCCCATTTTACAACCTCCAAGTGGGTGTACTGTGATAAGAATCTTTAAAAGAGACCACAAAGGAAAAGGTTCATATGTACCTTTAATGCCATCTTCAGAAATGATTCGCAGTTTTTTCTCCATCTCATCAAACAGGGGCATACTTTTGTCAGGATCCCACTCAATATCAAGCTTATCGTCTTTTAATTTCATCTTGCCGTCTGACGCGTCACGTCCCATAGAGAGATACATCTGTGAATAGTTTACAGGCTTTTTCAACAGGGATTCAAAGAAATCCCAGATGTTCTCTTTTATGTCATGTTTAGCCTCTTTCGCAATATCCTTGATCAATTTCCCAAAGTCCTTTTTCTCTGATTCTATAAAATTCATTATAATATCTTTAATTTGAGGGATGGAGTTAATTTCGTTAAGAAATGGCATCAATGTATTTGCAATTGGGGCTAACGGGTACGGTATTCCACCCTCTTCCACTATAAACTGTTTATCTGCAGGTAGGCTTGAGCGATAATCAATAAACGATGTTATTGTAGGGCCAAGGGTAGCGCGGGTCTCAACTTGTGAGTTAATAGTAAATGAGAGAAAATCTCCGTTACCTGAGAAATTATCCCCCAAACAGCCACTGAGATTAGACAGTTTTTCCTTTCTTGCCTTCAGCAATATTTCAGTTGAGCCAAGGGCCCCTGCAGCTAAAATTAATTTCTTGGCACTCACCTTTCCATGGGTATTGTCTCTTAGATTATGATAAATAACATTATATCCGCCACTTCCACCATTAATCGGTTCGATCTCTGTTAATTCATGCTCCGCAAAGAGTTCTGCTCCGTTCTCCATTGCGTCTTTAATATAGTTAAGATCAACAGTATTTTTAGCGCTGCGGTTACAGACAATTACACACTTCCCGCAGGCCCTGCATGTTGAGGGATCCTTTTCCTCTTCTTTACAGTCCTTAAACTTATCCGGTTCAAAATCGTTTATAGCAAGGTTCAACAGACTCCATTTACCATTGGGAGTCGCCGTGGCACCCTGCTGGAGTGCTTCCGTCTTAGGAAAAAGCTGTTTTAATGGCGGCACTCCCGCTTTTCTAACTCCAAGCATCTTGTCAACATGCGGGTAGTATTTCTCCAGTTCAGCCAGGGTAATCTCTTCAGGCCAATCTTTTTCAAACACATCCCCATTCGGCTTAAGTATTACATTTGCATAGATCAGTGACCCCCCCCCCACACCATTAGCTTGGAGAACCTGCATCTTTTTAAACACTCTGTAATCCAGCAAGCCGTTACGTATTTTAGGAATTCGGAACATACGATAGAGGTCTCGTATGTGGCGCACATTAGTATTGCCACGCCAGTGTTTACCCCTTTCAAGTATACACACCCTTTTGTCCTCTTTTGCCAGCATGTATGCTGTCGCCGCACCACCAAAACCACTGCCAACCACAACCGCATCATATTCATTCTCAATTTTTATATGTTCCGGAAAGAGCATGGGCAGATATGTAGAGCCCAGCTGTCCAAGCACAAATCCAAAGAAATCGATAACCGCTCGTTTTTTAACAATCTTATCATCCGTCCCAGAGATTTCAATGGAGCCAACCAATTCCGGCAAATTTTTTAGATGAAATCTTATTATTCCAGCGGCAATTACTTTACCGTCACCAGAGTCTCCTTCATGAATCTTCGTAAAAAGTGTAGTCATATCCCTTAACGGTTCAAACGGATCTCGAAAGCCGTACATCTTTTGTTCAATATACTTCACACCGTGAAAGAAGTATTGTTTGCCATTATCTGCGACAAAGACAAATTTATAAAGCATCTCCCTGTCACCAGTTGCCTCATCTTTAATAAAGAGGTTAAACTTGCCATCCACCATATTCATATTTATGCCAAGGGGGGCATAAGTAAAGGTACCTTCCAGATCCGCTTCATGTGTTGCAGTTTGTTTAAATTTGCGAACATTGTCTATGGCAATATGATTATCGAGAATAGCATCGCTAAACTCCTCTTTACCTCTTCTCTCTCCTTCACGAGGATCTTTACTCCCCATATCAAGGTACCCGGACATGGCCTCTGAAAAACTCAAACCTGCTACAAATTCTTTTGTCATTATTTTACCTCCTTAGGGTGCGCTCAAAAACAACTTAACTTTTTTTCAACTCTTTGTTAGAACATTATTCAATCTTGGTTTCCTTAATGTAACTAAGAAGCTGCCACAAAACAAGTCAACAATCTTGTTCTTATCTTTAGGACTACTTGCGTATAATTTATTTTTGAGCAGCCCTTTAACAAAACATTAACGGGATTTAATCAAGATAATGTAATGATTTCTCTACAAACAGCTTGGTCTCCATACATTCCTATAATATCAACTGTTTTCAATTATCTCCGGGCCATCCGGAGTGATCTCTTCAGAGAAGTAAATGGTTTCGGGTGTATCAGGATCATCTTTTGTCATTTCTCTGCCATGATTCATCCAAAATGAACACCTTTCTGCCAGTGCCGCAATGGTCATGGACGGATTAACAGATAAAGCAGATGGAACAATTGATCCGTCAATTACGTACAAATCATTGTATCCCCACACCGCACCAACCTCATTAACAACACTGTTACCTCTGTTATCTCCCATTACACATCCCCCCAAAGGATGTGCAGTTAAGAGCTTCTTTAACGGCCACTCCCATAGGAGACTATTTAGGTATGTCCCTCCCAGTCCATGTCCCAACTCCTTAATCCCTCTTATTATCTGCCCGTAGAGAACATCACTATCAGACGGAAACCAATCAACATAAACAGATCCTCTTTTCAGACGTAAAATACCGTTTCCCGCATCCGTGCCCATGGCAAGGTATGGTAAAAACTTAGGAGTAAAGCCACCTTTAAAGAGTCTATCTATCTCAAATTCAATCCTTCCCTTGCCAGTACTTAGTCCAATAGCACTTAATCCGTAAGTTAAAAGGGCCGCAAATAAGTTTTTTATACGGCTTGGTTTGGGAATAGAGCCTTCAATATACCACAGGAATGGATCTGGAAATCCCAGATCTTCTATAAATATTGAGTTTTCAGCATTACTGAAATTGGCGATTGAAGTGATGCTTGGTCCACGTGCAGGATCTATTACACGGTCAGTTTTAACTGTACCTGCAAGGAGAAAATCACCATTGCCGGAAAATCTCTTTCCAAGCATGTCGCTTACATTTGGCAATGTCTTATGTACAAGTTTATTGCGTAACAGTATCTCCGTAGACCCAAGAGTACTGGCAGCAATAACCACCTTTTTTCCTATAACAGTACCGAAAGTAGAAAAGGCTGGATTCTCAGGGCTTATTTGATCAAAATGTACCTTATACCCTTTACCATCTACTGGCTCTATTTTATCTACCCTGTGCAGAGGAAAGACATGGGCTCCAAATTTCCTGGCCAATGGTATATAATTAAGGTCTAATGTGTTTTTTGCATGCAGAACACATCCTATTCCACAGTTTCCACAATAATCACATGCACTCTGGGGCTCTCCACCGTGCGGATTTATGCGGTCCTTACCTGTGTAAACCGCAATGTCTAGGAGTTCGGGGCTATTATTGCTCTCTTTTGCCGTATCCAGAAAGGCATCTGTCCGCAAAGGCATTTCCCTTCCTTCAGGCGGGCTTAAGGGGCAAGCGTCCAGCATGTCTTTTACCAGATCATAATAGGGATCCATCACTTCTCTGGAAATAGTCTTAGGCCATTCAAGTTTTTTAAAGATCTCAACAGGTGTCCTTACTATGGCATTAAAATAAACCAGAGATCCGCCGCCAACACCACACCCCTGCAAGACATCTGTCCCTTTGAATGTCCTGTACTCCAGGAGTCCCAGGCTCTCACCCTCTATCCAAAAAGAGTTGGAGACTTCATGTGTTGATCTAGGAAAATCTGTCCCTTTCCACTCCTTACCCTGCTCCAGTATGCACACTTTTTTCCCTGCCTGTGCAAGCCTGCAGGCAGTAACAGCCCCACCAAAACCGGAACCTATCACCACAACATCGTAAGATTCTTCCATCAAATACACCTCCGTTTATTTGCCAGATATCTTTGCATAGAGTAAAAACATTGAATACAGTAAAACAAATATAAGATCACCTATCACGCCTATCAGAAAAATATGCGGTATCAGCCCCCAATACTTGGTCATGTAGCAAATAAAAATACCTGCAAAGGCAAGCTTACCAATAATACCAAGAATAACTATATTCTTATTGCCATACATATCCCTGTAGACCATGAAATATCCTATACCAAATGTCATAAACAAGGCAATCCACGAATAATAATAATTTCCCGGAAACGGCGGAACCAGGCCCTGTCTTCTAAACGCCCAGTCTGTTAAAAATATAGCGGCAACTCCGCCTATAAAATTCCACATTGCTCCAAGAAGAAACATTTTCCTGAACAATTTCTCCAACATAGGCTTTTATCTCCTTTATCTTATATGATGGGTACTTAAATAACGTCACTGTTACTACTCAAGCGCTTTCCCTCTTTATTCAATTTGTATAGATAAACCGCCATTGCCACCGCCCAGACAAGTACCGTCAGTATAAGCATAAACAGAAATGTCTTATCCTCATAAAACCAGGGGGCTGTACCTTCTTTCCACTCATCATATGTCCCTAACTTAAATGTAGTGTTTGTCTGTCCGAATATCCACGCCCCTGAAAAGAGGCCAATGCCTAAATAGACAAGCCGGTTCAACCATATACGCCCTCTTCTGACAAGGCACACACCTGATTTAAATCCCGCAATAGCAGAGGTGAAGAATACAACAAGAAATATTGGAACAAAGAAAGGATAATTTGTAATGGAACCTTTTGTCCACCACATATGGGTGGTCTCCCATCCAAAATAGTTGATCATGAAATATACGGGAATCCAGCAGAAAAAGAATATCTGGTACGTCAGGTATTTATAAAATGTCTTATAATAATATTTCGGCTCCTCTGTCCGCAACTGCCTTTTTGCTATGTCTGCAAATAGATTTCCCAAAGCAAAAGCAACGGGCACATCAATTTGTACCATAATTAAAGCCTCCTTTTCTTACTAAGATTATAAAATATAGATACCTATACAAGCAGTCATCCTAAGCTGTTACCAGTCAGAACTTCTATTGTCTACATAAACACATATTCACCATAACCTGTCGCTTCAAAAGGCACACTCTCTTTATCCACTGATTTGTAATATCCGCTACACTTAAAATCAAAGTAAATCATATTTGCAGCGATAAACGATGGAGGTGATGATGCTTCTGCAACATATTTGAACTCCCCATCTTCGTTGGACGAAAACACCTCCCATTTTTTGGGAGCATTAAACTCTTTATTGCTTTCAGGATTTAATATATGTTTATACTCCAGATAATTAATCTTTGTATCATCAAATGCATGGCTTTCGTTATTTGGAAAAAACGTTTCACAACGCTTTCGAATATTCATCCCAAAAGGGCCACCGGCAAGCATCGTACCTGCACCAAATTTATTCTGAATACTTAAGATCTCATAATGATAATATACCAACCTGACTCTAAACATCTTTGAAAAGAGATGCGCAAACTGAACAATACCGTTAAACTGGAAGAAAAATCTGTTCCAGCCATGTTCAAACGATCCAAACCCTTTTAGATCATATCTCTTACCTTCAAACCGAACAGTCCCCTCCACATTACTAAATGCAGCCCAGTAGCTGAAAACACTCTTTATGTTCGCCCACCATGCAACATTATGGGCTGTGTACTTTAAATTAACCGCTAAACTAATCTCATCTTTTTCTACACTTACTTGATAGTGGGGCCATTTACCAGTAACAAGGGAACTATTTCTTACCCTTACATCTAAAACATCATTAACAAGTTTTATCTCACTATTCTTGTTAATATATTTCTGGTCCAGGTATGCCATGGGTTCAGTCTGAACCATACCAAGGTATTCTCCCGCATCGGAACGTTTCAAGGATGCGGCTTTTAATCGGCCGTAATTATCAATACCATTAACCCCATAAAGTCCGGTCATTATACTTACACGTATTATATTAAACGGCTTTGCATTTGCTTCAACCTTCCACTCAGGCACAAAAAGAGCATACCATCCATCCCACCCTGGCCATCTATTATTATACCCTTTTCTTAAATAGACAGGATTTTCATAAATTGGTTTTACCCACCATCTGTCCCTTTTTGAAGAGTGATCAAAAATGTTAACTATACGATCAAGATTAAAATAGAGAAGTACAAGTACCGCAATACCAACAAAAGCAGTAGATATGTAGATAAGAGATGTTATCATACGCGTAACCTCCTTAAGTACAAATATTATATCTGATTCAGCAATGCCACAACCAAATTTACGATTTGAATAGAGAAATATGGTCCCATGGTCAAATTTGTTTATCCATGGCAGTCTCGGCAATACAAAAACAAAAAAATTTTTTGCAAGGTAAAACTATACATAAAAGCTTTGTAACCGCGTAGTTACTGGTTACTTGATACTAGATGCTTGATAATTTATTCAACCGGCTTAAAATGTTATATTTTAAATCTAAATCGTCTTTTTTTCGTGTTGAAGCTTAACTGGAAGACTAGAAATGTGACTATTTACCAGTATCTAGAATCCAGTATCCAGCATCTAGTATTTTGGTTGCGGCTTTGCCGCTTTATGATATATCTAAGGAACGTACATGTTATAAATTATGCGCGTTCCTAAGTCGGGAAGAATAAGAGACTAGAAATGGTTAATATAATAACAGAACTTTCGGGAAAGAGAGAAATGGCGCGGCAATTGACCGTAAAACGAAACAAGCCCCCGTTACCAAGCGAAGGCATCTTAAACTTTTACGACATAGCAACTGCCTCAATCTCTATGCCAACCCCTTTGGGAAGTCTTGAAACTTCTACTGCAGCTCTTGCAGGAAAGCTGCCTTGGAAAAACATCCCGTAAGTCTTATTAACACACTCATAATCTGATAAATCTGTCAAATATACTGTTGTCTTAACAACCTTATCTAGGGATGATCCGGCAGAGGTAAGTATATTTTTAATATTCTCCAAGACCTGTTTTGTCTGGCCTTCAATATCTTTAGCTTCTATTTCACCAGTTTTCGGATCAATAGGGATCTGGCCCGAAACAAAAATAAGATTACAAGCCTTAACAGCTTGCGAGTATGGGCCTATTGCGGAAGGTGCACTATTACATGAAATTATTGTCTTATTCATAATTTGAAATGGGCGACACTCTTAATAAATGGGAGGGAAAATCAAAAAATTCACCCTCCCTAAAGAAATCAACTATTCTATCCAGTCGGCAATAAATACATTTGTTTCACCCCTAACTTTCGCGTTACGGTTAGAGGCAAACACAAGAGTCTTACCATCATGGCTAAACATTGGGAAACCATCAAAGGTGTCATTAAATGTAACTTGTTCCAAACCTGTTCCATCAACATTAATTATATAGAGGTCAAAATTACGACCTTTAGGGTCACCAAGGTTTGATGAAAAGATGATCTGCTTTCCATTTGGATGCATATAAGGGCCAAAGTTTGCGGCATGATTATCCGTTACCTGTGTCTGATTTGAACCGTCCGCATCCATAACGTAGATCTCCAGTTCACTTGGTCTGACAAGCCCCTCGCTTAACAACATTTCATAATTGGCAAGCTCTTCATCACTTGTGGGGTAATGAGCCCTATAAACAATTTTCTTATTATCAAATGAGAAAAAAGGACCCCCGTCATACCCTTTTTTATGGGTCAACCTTTTAACGTCTGTTCCATCCACATTCATTGTGTATATTTCCAGATCACCATCGCGAACGGACGTAAACACTATCTTTTTACCGTCGGGAGATATGGTACCCTCTGCGTCATATCCGTCAGTATATGTCAACCTTGTAAGATTAGAGCCGTCGATATCCGCCGCAAAAATATCAAATGTCTTATACAAAGGCCAGACATACCCCTGTTCGTGGCCAGGAACCGGCGGGCAGTCAGGACTCCCCAAATGTGTTGACGAGTATATAATGCTATCTTTATTCGGCACAATGTATGAACATGTCGTCCTGCCTTTTCCTGTACTTACCAACTTCACATCTGTTCCATCACTATTCATTGTGAAAATCTGATCACAACCAAACCCGTCGCGAGTTGATTGAAATATCAATCTCTTCGCATCGTAAGAGAAATATGCTTCTGCATTCTCACCACCAAATGAGAGCTGTCTTATATTTGCAAGGTGTTTTTCACCAGAAACCCGATTTTGTTCCGTATCCTTATTCTCATTAGTTGCACTTGAACTACTTAATCGAAGGTCGTAAATTGGATTATGATTTGACGAATTTGACAAAGATGCAACATTTATTACGGTCGCTTTATTTGCATTGCATCCTGCAAAAAAAGCCCCTGCTGCAATTACAGCAAACAATACTATAGTTCGATTTTTCATAGTTTGTTCAGACAATACCTTATCTTATGTAAAAAGTTTAAAGAATCTTAAAATTATTTCATATCATACAGTTTTATATCTTCAATACCCATCTCTGTCTTTTTCAAAACAATGGCTTCTATTTGAGAAACCCTATCTTCTATTTGATTTAAACGTTTTGAAACATCCCAGTAGACGACAAAACCCAGGATTAAGATCAAAACTGTGTAGGCAACGATAATCCAGGTTAAAAAACTATCTTTTGTAAACCTTTTTTCTTTTACTTTCTTCCCCGTTGCACCATCTTGTGATATCTTTGAGAATATTTTTAATACAGTATCTGGTCCTGCAGTTATGCTCGGTTCTTTAATCACTTTCCCCAAATCCAATTTCGAGTCTTTTTTACTCTCTGCAGATATATTATCTTCTACCTTAAGAGGAATTATGGGATCTGTGGTTTTGCTGGAGGTATCGTCAACTTTATCATCTTTTTTATCTAAGGCTTTCTCCTTTGTACTGTGTAGAGGTCCATCATTGTATACTGGTTTGTACACTTTATCTTCAGATTCATTAACCTTTGGCACTGCATTTTTGGAACTGTTATCTTGCTCTTTTTTCTCTTCCATTTCGTTTCAGTCAAGCTCTAATGCAAATTATATTTTATCGTATTATTGCCGATATATATATCTATTATAACTATAAACCGGGAAATTGCTTTTTGCTATTAGGAAATTTGGTATAATCTACATTATAAATGATTTTCCTGTCAAGCAAATTGCAACAATTTAACTACGGCTAAGCCGAAACATTTTTAACTATACTAAATTATTATGTGCGGAATAGTTGGATATATTGGCAGCAAGGACGCTGCATCATTATTGCTAAACGGAATAAAACGATTGGAATATAGAGGATATGACTCTGCAGGGATAGCAGGGATGAACGGCAATGGCCTATATTGTCATAAATCTGTAGGTAAAGTTGCCTCTCTTGAGGAGAAAGTTAAAAGCCTTAACATCAATAGTAATCTCGGCATTGTTCATACACGATGGGCAACACACGGCGCACCAACCACAGAAAATGCACACCCACACCTTGACTGCACCGGGGAAATCGCCGTTGTACATAACGGTATAATAGAAAATTGTGATACCCTTAAGGCCCACCTGGAGGAGGAAGGGCACAAGTTTACGAGTGAAACAGATACAGAAGTCCTTGCGCATCTTATTGAAAAAAATTACACAGGAAACCTGGAACTTGCAGTAAGGCTCACGCTACAGCATGTTGTCGGCGCTTATGGAATTGCGGTCATTCACGCTAAGGAACCAGACAAATTAATCACTGCAAGGAATGGAAGCCCTATAGTTATCGGAATAGGCGACGGTGAATATTTTGTTGCCTCGGATGTTGCCCCAATTATTGAACACACAAAAGATGTCATCTACCTTGATGATAGAGAAATGGCAGTGCTAACAAAAGAAGGATGCACAACAAAAACCATTGATGATACACCAACCTCTAAAAAGACCGAAAAAATCTTGTGGGACATAGATTTGATAGAGAAAAGTGGTTACGACCATTTTATGTTAAAAGAGATACATGAACAACCCGAATCAATTGTTAATGCGATGAGAGGCAGGTTTGAAGATGGCAGCAAACACATCGCCAGATTTGGGGGCTTAAAGTGCGACGAAGATATCCTTAAGACGATAAAGCGGATTGTAATTATTGCATGCGGAACCTCCTGGCATTCAGGTTTGATAGGAGAGTATATATTTGAAGAGTTTCTTCGCATACCTGTTGAAGTGGAATATGGATCGGAGTTCAGATATAGAAACCCCATAATAGGAAAAGATACGTTGGTAATAGCCATAAGCCAGTCAGGGGAGACGGCAGATACACTTGCAGGACTAAAACTGGCAAAAGAGAAAGGTTGCATGGTACTTGGAGTATGTAACATTGTTGGAAGTTCAATCGCCAGGGAATCAAATTTTGGCATCTTTCTACACGCGGGGCCTGAAATTGGTGTGGCATCCACCAAGGCATTTACGTCGCAAATAACAGTACTATATCTTTTTGCTTTATACCTGGCACAATTAAGAGGCAATCCAAATAAGTTAACAGAAACAGTTGATCAATTACGGTTAATTCCAGATCAGATAAAAAAGATATTGGAAAAGGAAGATGAAATAGTTCGTTTGTCTGAGCTCTACAAAGCCAGTGAAAATTTTCTCTACCTTGGTAGGGGTTTCAATTTCCCTGTAGCATTGGAAGGGGCACTAAAGCTAAAAGAGATCTCATATATACATGCAGAAGGCATGCCTGCGGCAGAGATGAAACACGGGCCCATCGCCCTGATTACCAAAGATATGCCCGTTGTGTTCATTGCCATAAAAGACAGCGGTTACCAAAAAGTTTTGGGAAACATTAAAGAGGTGAAAGCACGTGGCGGCAAAATAATTGCAATTGCAACTGAAGGAGATGAAACTTTAAGAGAAAAAGTTGATCATATCTTCTTTGTCCCCCATACATGCGAAGCCTTAACGCCCATATTAACAGTTATTCCACTTCAGCTTCTCGCATACCATATTGCCGTAATGAGAGGAAGTGACGTTGATATGCCCAGGAATCTAGCAAAGAGTGTTACGGTTGAGTAGTGAATAGTGAAAAACTAAAAGTGCAAAGTTAATAGTCAATTGCTGGAGCAGTCTTGCAGACTGCTCCTAAATGTTTCTGATTAAATAGTTAATATAATATATTTGATGTATTGAAGCAGAAGAATGAACCACGTTATCAAGATTACGTTTTATCTATTTCCCTGCATTTAAATCATGCCAGAACGTGTTAAAAATTCTGGGAACAGCAACCCAATTTCAGCACTTCTTTCCGCAATATCATTGTAAATAGCAAAGTGGCGTCCATGTTTATTGTTTTCAGTATAGTAAACCATATAAATATGTATTTAAAATAAGTTTATTGTTACACATTGTTTCCTATATGCACTTACTAAAATAGCTTATGAACCTAAACATTGATAACATTT
The DNA here is from genome assembly GCA_021777055.1 of Candidatus Anammoxibacter sp. Classification (GTDB taxonomy): domain Bacteria; phylum Planctomycetota; class Brocadiia; order Brocadiales; family Anammoxibacteraceae; genus Anammoxibacter_A. The sequence goes on from JAIQZO010000021.1 coordinate 15,340, forward strand.
TCCATACAATCTTGTTAGGCCATACGACACTTTGCATATTAATTCTCACAATATTTTTATTATTTGGCTATGGTCCTTTTCCCAAAATTACGTACTTTCTAAAAAAGGGGCTGTATCGCGATCCTAATAACATAGAAAGTAACAATGCGAATACATATGACTATTATTCTAACACAGCAAGCTACGATTCGAATAAAAAAGAGAGTTATTACAATAAATGGCTAATAGGGCTGCTATTCTTTGCGACCGCCTATTGTGCAGGTATTACAGTTGAAAATATCTTTGATCAGAGCCATGAATCTCATGAAAATTACTATAAAGTAGAGGCTTATGAACAAATATTGAGTAAGCATGATTTAGAACCTCATAAAATGGTCGCTGGGAGGATAGAAGCTATCGAAAGATTTTATCATAAAAGCAACAACAAGGTCCGCTTCAATGAAGATATCAATTTGCAAACTATCTTCGAAGCATCAATAGATAGAATATTTAATAATTCTCCTGATAATGACTATAAAGAGATAGACAAGAATATATTTTATACATACAATGAATTGCTGGAAACACATGTTAAGCCTGCTTACCATGAGGCAAGGAATAATGCTGCTCAAAATAACAATTATCCTACATCGCTAGAAAAAATACAGACAAGGATCACTTTTACCAGAGGGATGAAAGAGATACTGAGGTATGGAAGTATTCTCATTTTCTTTTGCATAACATTAAAGTTTATCCTTTATATAACTGAGTTTATCTTTCATCACAAAAAGCTTTCATGGATAAAAGCATTAGAAAGAGACTATCATCACAAAAAGCTTTCATGGATAAAAGCAATTGTATTATTTATGGTTCTCTTTATAGCATTTCTTTTTATACGGACTACATGGGTTAGAGAAGAGAATCAGTTCAACAAAAGAGTTTACGCTTTTGGTGTAACAAAAAAGATAATTGCAGACAAACCAGAAGAAGTTTCGGAGTTAAATGTATTTTGTAATAAACAGGTAGATAAATTCGAACCATCAGGTGTAGCCAGATTAGGGATAGGTAACAAGTTTCTAGTTGTAAATGATAAGGGACACGAACTAAACAATAACCATTTCTCTATTTATTCACTAAACCAAAATTGTTTCGAATGGAAATTTACATTAGAAAAGAAACTTGTATTAAAGAAAAAAAGATGTTGTTGCCCCGTTGATATATATGATAATGAATATCTTAAAATAGAGGGATTGTGTAGATCCAATTTGCACTCTAACGACGACACCAACGTCTTTTACGCCATCACTTCACACTCCAAAGATGACGACAAAAACAAAAAACTACTAAAGTTAACATATAAACAACTTGATAAATACAAATTATCTGACAACGACAACTTATTTGTTGAAGAACTAAAATTTGACATTTCTTCAATTATAAGCAAAGACAACTATATTAGGATTGAAGCCATTGCAGAGGTTGACGACAATAAATTATTAATTGGAGTAAGAGAACGTGGCAGTGACAAAGAAAACACTAAGTATGTCTGCGAATTGTATCTGCACTCAATCAACGAAAAAAAAAGCGAAAAGTGGGCATCATTTAATACCGGTAGGAATGAAGGACTTTCTGGAATCTTTCTAAAGAAATACCATGAAAAGGCCAAAGACAAACCTCTCTATAAACTTTATTTACTTACAAGTATTGAACATAGAGATTTTGTTTCAAAAAAAGCTGAAGTATCCGGCAATATATACGAATACATGTTTGACAATTTGGATTTCATTCCAAATTATGAAAATTTAGATATTAGATGTTTTTTCACAAGGACATTTAATTCCAAACCTGAAGGCATAACTATCTTTGACGACAAGCGTGATAAATATAAATTGCCATCTGACGACAAGCGTGATAAATATAAATTGCTAATAGTTTTTGATACAGATGGATACAGAAAAAAGACAGGAGATCCCTTATATTTCCCCATACATAAATGCGATGATTATTTTACTGTTATAGAAAACTAAACCTGTTGACTTTAGATACGTCAACACTTGTTTTTTGTGCACCTTAGTTACAGATTCTACAAACTTCGATTATGTTACTATCCAGATAAATAGTCCTTTATGTTTTTATATATTGCAAATGCTGTTTTAAGAAACATATGGGCTATCTCTTTTGACGGTTTTCCTTCCGGTAACAATCCCAATGCAGTTGGATATCTAACGTCAATATGGAGTTCATTTATCTGATCAAATATTTCTTGATTAATATCTAATTCTATATATTTTTCAATCCTACCATTTAAATTTATAATATTTTGTATCCGTGGCACTTTTGCCTCTTTCTCTTCCAGTATAGCCTTTATACTTTTTTCAATTGCCTGTTGAGAATGAAAAGCTACCATATTGGATAGATGCTCATTTTGTATAATCTCATTTATTAAGATCAAGTCATCTTTTGCCGCATTTAACCAGTACTCAGTCTGCTTTTTCATATAAAGTTTTCCCGGTGTTTTTTATATCATAGAAGAATGAATTTTCATTGTTCGAAATAATGTCATATTCTGCTTTTGTATAGATTACTAAATCAATTGCAATCTTCTTGCTTAAGTCATAGATACATCTGCGAACCTTCAGTTTGTTTCTCATTCTTTCTTCATAATTTTTTGAAATCTCCAGTGAATCCAATACAACAATTAAATCTATATCACTATCTTCTGAGACTGTGCCATTTGCATACGAACCGAATAAAATTATCTTATACGGATCTATCTGTTCAAGTTGATTAATTATTTTCGGAATATATTTACTATTATCTTCCATTTGTCTTAATGAATTATAAAGGTCTGCCTTTTTATCATTTCTCTGCCATCATTATTGCATACTTAATCGCCTCTATCATTGAGTCTGGATTGGCAATGCCTTTTCCGGCAATATCGTATGCCGTTCCGTGATCAGGAGATGTCCTGACGATGGGAATACCCAGGGTGATATTTACTCCTGTTTCAAAGGCAAGCAGCTTTATGGGTATGGCGCCCTGATCGTGATAAAGGGCGACAACGGCATCAAAATGACCATTCCTGGCCTTAAAAAAGACCACATCTGCAGGTACTGGGCCAGAACACATTATGCCCATCTCTTTTACTCTATTAATGGCAGGAATAATGATCTTTTCCTCTTCCGTCCCAAATCTACCAGCCTCACCCGAATGTGGGTTAAGACCACACACTGCAATATTAGGATCCGCAATACCCATGTATCTTTTTAAGGCATTCGCGGTAATAGTTATTGCCGTCGCAATTTTATCAGTTGTGATTATTTTATGTACCTGGCTCAGTGCAATATGTGATGTCACAAATGACACCTTCAACTTATCACCCACCATTAACATAACAACATCTTTTGTGTTTGTCCGCTCTTTGAGCAGTTCCGTGTGCCCGGGATAATCAAATCCACCAAGCTTTACAGCTTCCTTGTTTATTGGTGCAGTTACAACAGCATCAATATGCCCTTCCATGGCAAGATCAACACCTTTAAGTATACACTCTACGGATGCCCTTCCGCCTTCGGCAGAAGGCACATGGCTAAAGCATTTGTCTGCGGGAAAATTATCAAAAGGAAGGAGGGAAAGTTGATTATGATTATGATTATAACTATCAGCTACTGCTGCGGAATCCAATGATTCAGACTTTAAAGATATAGATAACAGTTGCTCTTTTTTAAAAACTATATTGCCAGAATTACCGGAAAATGCAATTGTAGAACCCATACGCTCCGCTATTTTGCACAAAACCCCACTTGACCCTATTATTAGAAAATCTGCCTTACCATTTAACATTGGTGAAGAGACAGCTTTCAAAATGATCTCCGGGCCGATCCCGCAAGGATCACCCATTGTAATTCCAATCAAAGGCTTCTTCATTTAATCACGCAAATCCCTGATCCTTTAACTTATCTAATGTTATAGATGAAGGCTTACTATATTCCGACGGAATCAACCTCTTTACCCATTTACCTATCATATCAAGCTCCAGGTTTACAATATCACCAGCCCCCTTGAATCCCAATGTGGTCTCTGCCAGTGTAAATGGTATAAGGGCAACGGAAAATGCAGAATCTGTTACATCAACCAAAGTAAGGCTTATACCGTCAATGGCAATTGAGCCCTTTTCAATCATCATAGAGCCAAGATCCTTGTCAACCTTTACCCATAGGTCTGTCTGGCCGGGTTGAGTGGTTTTTTTTTCTATTACACCTGTTCCATCCACGTGTCCGGTAACAAAATGGCCACCCATACGATCGCCAACCCTTAGAGCCCTTTCCACATTTACCTTAATTGTGGGTTTAACGTCTTTAAGAGATGTCCTGGTAATCGTCTCTGTCAGGACGTCAAATGTGGCAACCTGATCTTTAATATCAGTAACCGTCAAACATGTCCCATTAATCGCAATGCTATCCCCATTTTTTACATCATTTGACAAATCACCAAGGTTCACAGAAACAACCATGGAATCAGATTTCTTCTGGATTCTTTCAACTTTACAAAGGCCTTCTACTATTCCGGTAAACATTATTAATAAACATGAATGGTTAATAATTTATATAGTAAACTAGTGCGTACAACGCTCCCGACATAATACGAATTGCAACTAAGGATTAAAGTATTGGACGTTATACGCACCCAAACGACTATATCAGCTCGCCAAGTTTCTCCAGGAAAATATCATTCTCTTCCCTTTTGCCAATGGTAACACGAACATAATCTGATAATCCCGGTATGGAATGAAGACTACGCACACGCACACCTGCTTCTGACAACCGCTGAAAAATAGCAGGCGCGTCAGCAACCTTAAACAGTATAAAATTACATTGAGAAGGTATAAAAGATACCCCCATATCCTTAAATCTGTTACTAACCCGTTCCCTTTCAGCGATTATAACATCCGCGAGGTCATTCAGGTGAGGTTTAATAATATCAAAGTGTTTTGCTATTGTCAGCTGCAGATAGCTTAAATGATACGGGGCAGTCAGAATAGTTTCCATTGCATTAATAATATCAGGATGCCCAATACCATATCCCAATCTTATACCAGCCAGACATGATTTCGATGTTGAACGAGCAATAAAAAGGTTTGGATAATCATTTACGAGATGAGCCATACTCTTTTTGGCATAATCAACATACGCCTCATCCAGGAACACCAGAGAGTTCATAGAAAGGGCCGCCTCGACCACTCCGTCTTCAGGTGCCGCCCCGGTAGGGTTGTTTGGGGATACCAGAAAAACTATATTGTGTTCCGATTCGTTTATATGGCGTTTGGTCGGAAGCTCATCAGCCGAAAGCTCTATCCTTGTAACATTTGTCTGATTAAACTTTGCAGCATGGAAAAACATGGGATATGTGGGTTCAAAAATCAAAGCGTTTCGATTATGCCCGCCGGCAATAAGATATGCAGCTTGAATTAACTGATCACCTCCCATTGTCAGAACTATATTTTCAGGTTTAAAACCTATGGTTTTTGCAAATGACTCCTTGGCCTTTAAATAAGTTGACGGTTGAGGATAACGATTCCACTGGTATTCTGTAAGCTTCTCTGTTAATTGCGATTTGATATGATCAGGTAGATCAAACGGAGCTTCGTTCTGATCCAGCTTCGCCTTATGTGGTAGTTCAGATACAGTAAATGGCTGCGAGAAAGAGACTCCCTCTCTTAACAAATCTTTGGCAACTATAACAGGTTTCATTTTAATTTCCCCTTCCATAAATATTACTCATCAAGCTTTGCAATCTTAAGGAAATTTCCGTAGAATATTTCAGCCTGTTTATAGTATGTTTCAGCAAACTCTTCCGCATGTTTAAGGATCTCATCTCTGCTAACTATACCATTTAGCGATAAGATCTCATCTGAATAAGCATCCAACCATTCACGAACCATCTCCTTTGTCACCTCAAGATGAAACTGCAGGCCATACACATTATCATTATACCTGAACACTTGATTTGCGCATGCCTTTGAAAATGCAAGATGTGCTCCGTTATCAGGAATGGCAAAAGTGTCACCATGCCATTGAAACACCTTGAATTCATTTCCCAAACCTCTAAACATCGGGTCTTCCATACCCTGGTTAGTCAAGTTTACGTAATACCACCCTATCTCTTTTTCCTTAGCCGTACTCACACTGGCACCAACAGCCTTTGCAATAAGCTGAGCACCAAGGCATAGCCCCATAATGGGTATATCTTTGATTAACGCATCCTTGATTAAGAGATCTTCCGATCTGAGAAAAGGATATTTGTCCTCCTCATAAACATTCATTGGGCCACCAAGGATAACAATTGCTTTAAATTCTCCAATATCCTGAGGCAAAGATTCACCTTTGGAGACATCCACAGTCTTAAAGGTTATTCCTTTTGTTTTTAGAAACCCGTCCAGGGTTCCAGGACCTTCAATATCGATATGTTTTACAAATAATATACTCATTCTTATAGGTTCAGGGTTCAACGTTCTGAGTTCTGGGTTTTAGGTTCAACGTTCTGGGTTCAGTGAACTCTTTCTCTTGAACATCTTTGAATCTCTGTACGGTAAACCTCTAAAGAAAATATGCTAAACAATTATAAATTTTTAACACAAACCTAACTTTCGTCTGCAACCTTAAACACACAGAGGTCAGCACACATTGAACACACTTTCTGATCATTAGGCATGCAGCTTTCCCGAAGACTTTTTGCTCTATCAGGATCGATACATGTGGCAAGCTGACCTTCCCAGTCTCTTTTCCTGCGCAACTGAGACATGTCATAGTCCCATTTCCAGGCAGATTTAATACCTTTTGCCAGATCCGCAGCATGGGCAGCTATTTTAGCAGCAACCACACCCTCCCTTACATGCTCTGCTTTTGGCAGACTTAGATGCTCAGTAGGAGTAACATAACAGAGAAAATCTGCGCCGTGTGATGCCGCAATCGCCCCACCAATAGCAGATGTTATGTGATCATATCCAGGAGCGACATCCGTAACTATAGGTCCAAGTACATAAAAAGGTGCACCTTTACAGAGCTCTTTCTGCAATTTCATCTGTGCCGGTATCTGATTAATGGGAACATGACCGGGTCCCTCAACAACCACCTGAACATCCTTATCATTTGCTCGCTGTACCAGTTCCGCCAAAACATTCAACTCATGAAGCTGTACCCTGTCAAATGCATCAGCCAGCGCACCAGGGCGCATCCCATCCCCAAGGCTAAGAGTTGCATCATATTCACGCATAATAGATACCACTTCGTCAAACCTCTCATAATAGGGATTTTCCCTGTTATGCTTCGTCATCCACTCTACCAGAAAACTTCCACCCCTGCTTACAACTCCGCAGACACGTTTGCACTCTTTCAAGACTTTCAAAAGATCCAGGGTAATACCACAGTGAATCGTTAAAAAATCAATACCGTCTTCACAATGTGTCTTAACCGCATTAATCAAATCATCTGACGTTATATCCTTTATTGAACGCTTATTAGAGTTGGCAGTTACAACTGCTTCGTAAATAGGAACACTGCCCAAGGTAACCCTTGCTTCCTCAACTATCTTTTTCCTTATAGCACGCAAGTCACCACCGGTACTGAGGTCCATAACGGCATCCGCGCCCGCATGTTCAGCCGCTTTTAATTTTGCAATCTCCCCATCAATATCATTTAAATCTGCCGAAGTTCCGATATTTGCGTTAACCTTTGTTTTTAACCCTTTGCCAATTCCGCACACGCTGGCAGCTGTTCGCTTTTTGTTAAACGGTATAATAATGTTGCCGTCAGCAATACCTGCACGTATAAATTCCGGCTCACACTCTTCCAGCTCAGCGACCTTAGTCATCTGCGGAGTAATAATACCATCTCTTGCGCTTCTTAATTGTGTCATGTTTGATTACCTTTTCATAAAAAAAAACATATTTGCTTTATACTTTAAAGGAATTGGCAAGTATACTCAAAGTGATCAGAAATTTGACACTTCGTGCTTTAGGATCTGGTCAGATCTCAATGTTATGATTAAGTACTTCCGCAAGTGTAGTCATCGCTACATTGAGAAAGTCACTATTTAACAACATTCAAAGATAGCTAAAAGTGAATCGCTAAATGTCAAATCTCTGATCACCTTGAGTATAAAGCCTATTTACACACCTTTTAATAGTGAATATATCTTTTCCTTTTCAATTTTTTTATACTTTCCCACCCTAATTTGGGGATCCAACCGTATGGGGCCTATACGTATCCTGCGCAGCAAACGCACCTTATGCCCAACTTTATCCAGCATCCTCCTAATCTCCCTGTTTTTTCCCTCACGTAATACCATTTCAAAACAGCTTCTCTTGTTAGCTCGTCGCAGGTTTCTGATTTTCACACCAGATAACTTACCCTCCGACAACCATACACCCTTTTTAACAATATCAAGAGATTCATTGGAAATTCTTCCGCTTACCTCAACCAGATACTCCTTTTCAATACCATATCGGGGATGTGACAGCTTATTGGCAATAAAACCGTCATTAGTAACAATAATCAAGCCCTCGCTATCAGCATCAAGTCTTCCAACCGTGTAAAGCCGTTGAGGCATATTATAAAATAGATCAACAACCCTCGGCCTGCCAAGTTCATCCGAATTTGTACATATATACCCCTTTGGTTTATATACAATAAAGTATGATTTTTTCTCTACCCTTACAGGGTTACCATTGCATAATATTTTGCACTCACTAGGTTCTACACGTGTACCAAGTGTTTTAACCGGCATGCCATCAACTTCTACTTTCCCTTTGAGTATCAACTCTTCACATTTGCGCCTTGAACCAAAACCGGCTTCCGCAAGAATCTTTTGCAACCTTTCCATCTCTATTGTCACCATCTCTATTCTTATGTTTGGTTCAAGGTATAAACCTTGAACCAAACATAAGAATTAATATTAACTTTATCCTCAAAATATATCAATTATCATCTTCTCGTACTTTTGGTTTGGAACGGCCTATAAGTGATGTAGCCAAGTCCGCAACCTTTCTCTTATCAAGCACTTCATCTTCAGCCTCCAACTCCCCTGTTAATGGATTACCTTTATCAATATTTATTGGAATAAAGATTCCTTTATCATTAAATCCAGCAACAATCCACTTTATAATTCCACTAATGCATCCTTTTACAACTAGCACCACACGTTTTCTCTTATTTGCCTTGAATTCAGACTTAAATCCTTTGATTAGTTTTAATATTTTATCATCATCAGTGGCAAACCTTTTACGCAGGTCACACCATTCCGGTTCATCCCAACTCTCTGCAAGTCTTCTAAAATCTCTATATACATCCCCACTGGCCAAGCCACGTTGATCAAAATTTTCTCGGCAATCTATATATGAAGATGTTTTACTGTACAGGAACAATAATGTTGTTCCACACAAGGCCCTGGCAATATCCCTGTCAAATACCATTCTATCAATTCCTACCGCAAGCTGTTGATAACAGTCAAGTGTTTTAATAACATTTACGTAAAGATGTGATCGCCTTATGTATTCAATCACATCGTTAAACTCATCTTTATTATTACTTTCTAATACCTTTTTAAATAAACCGTAGAAAGTCTCTAAATCTTGCTGAAGATCTCTCATCCATGCCAAAGTATAACAATCTTGTTGCAATACCTTTAGCGTCCATCTCTTTCTTTCAGTATCTTTATCATTTTTTATTACATAACCGGAAAAGAGCACCGCAATAATGACAGAAAGTACTATTGCAATCCCAATTACCATACCTTTATAATTATAATCTATTTGCTCATTTGACAAACTCTTAATTTGCTCAGATGTTTGTAAACTGGACAGGCATGAAGGATCACAAAAAGTCAAAACCATGAAAGCAATAAAGAGTGCCGCCAACACGATCAAAGATGGTATCAATACGACATTTGGATTTTTTATTTTCATTCAAAAACCTTCCCGATGATTCGTAGGGGACCAAGATTTTGCCCCCTACCATATTGAACTAAACGAGAACAATTTCCAGATTCCTACTCCATTAAAGCCATAATTACTTTGCCTTTGAACCCGGGGCCACATCCTTTTCTGATGTCAGTAAAACAACATTGTCACCATCTTTAGCGGCAAGTACCATACCCTGACTCTCTACCCCTCTTAAAACAGCGGGGGCGAGGTTATTAACAATAACAACCTTCTTACCAACAAGTTCTTCCGGTGTGTAATGTCCCCTGATTCCGGCCACCAATTGACGATCTTCTATCCCATCTCCAGCGTCAATCTTAAGGACCAGCAATTTGTCCGCATTTGGATGTAACTCTGCGGATTTAACCTCCGCTACACATAAATCAATCTTTGCAAAATCTTCAATCGATATCATTTATAAAGTTCCCTTCATACATTCCATATAAATTATTACAATTAACAATATTTTAATTCTATCAGAAGCATTTATTTATACCAAGCAAAACTTAATTTTGTTTCAATCAATAACACTGATTAGCATGCCATTTCCCATTACATCAAAGCTAACCCGGTAATTACCAATTGCTTAGACAACCATTTAGCCTTGACAGAATCTAATATCAAAGTTAAAATCCGAAAAACAATAAAAATTCACAAAATCTATGGATTATATTAAAAGATGAACGTTAAAAATTTTACAAATCAGATAAAAAGTGCAAGCAGGCGTTTACCTTTTCTCTATACGCCATTAAAGGTAGGAAACATACAGCTGCCTAAACTAAATCTACTGCTATTTATAGGTGCCATTTATACTACTTATCTTGTCAATGGTCCATGGTACTCTGTTTCCATGATGACCATCCTCCTCTCACATGAACTTGGTCATTTTTTTATGTGCAGAAAATACAATGTAAGCGCAACCCTTCCATTTTTTCTGCCAATGCCATTCGGTCCTTTTGGCACATTCGGGGCAGTTATTAAAATGAAAGGCCAAATGCCCAGTAAAAAAGCTCTTTTTGATATAGGCGCGGCCGGCCCAATCGCGGGATTGGTATTTGCCATTCCAATTATTATCATCGGACTATATTGTTCAGAAGTAATACCCACACACGGAGCACACTATTTAAGTCTTGGTGAGCCAATACTATTTTCGGTTCTTTCAAAAGCTGTCTTTGGCAACATTCCAAACGGCTACGACATTTTCCTACATCCTGTTGCATTTGCTGGCTGGGCAGGGTTGTTTGTTACTGCATTAAATCTGTTGCCCATCGGACAACTGGACGGTGGGCACATTATGTATGCACTCTTAGGCGAAAGAAAAAGTAAAATCGTTTTCAAAATAGGCGTATTTGGCTTTTGTCTTATCGCCATCCTTATTTATCATGGCTGGATAGTGTTCGCCATCCTTTTAATTCTATTTGGATTCCGCCATCCAGCGCCATTTGATCCGATTTCCAGAATCGGAAGAAAACGGCAGCTCATTGGCATAGGAATGTTTATTCTCTTTCTTTTATCCTTTACACCCATTCCATTGAAATTTTAACAACAATCAAGAATGAACAAGAAAGTAGTAGTGGCAATGAGCGGCGGGGTTGACAGCAGCGTTGCCGCCTATTTCTTAAAAGAGTGCGGATACGAAGTCGTAGGGCTTTTTATGCGCATGGGTAATATAGAAGACGAACCGGTTGAACAAAGCACAACCCAGGGATGCTGTAGTTTTGAGGATGCATGCGACGCAAGGTCAGTAGCAAGCAACATCGGCATACCATTTTATGTACTTAATTTCCAAAAAGAGTTTGAAAAAGTCATTGATTACTTTTGCCAGGAATATACGGACGGCAGGACCCCAAATCCATGTATAATCTGCAATCAGAGGTTAAAATTCGGCAAACTTCTTGATTTTGCCCAAGCCTTGAATGCAGGCCTTATCGCAACGGGACACTACGCCAGGATAGAATTATTAAACGGACGATATATTCTGCGTAAAGGTATAGACAAAAGCAAAGACCAGTCGTATGCACTGGCGCAACTAAACCAAAACCAGCTCGCAAAGATAATATTCCCATTAGGAGTAGTCTCGAAAGAAGAGGTACGAGAAACCGCAAAAGAGTTAAACCTCAAGGTAAAAAACAAACCGGAGAGCCAGGAGATATGCTTTGTCCATGACAACAACTACAAGAGATTCCTAGCCGAACGCATTAAAGACCAGATCAAGCCTGGAAACATAATAGACACAGCAGGAAATATTCTCACTAAACATAACGGTATACAAAACTTCACCATAGGACAAAGAAAAGGACTTGGTATCGCATTAGGTAAACCTGCATACGTAATTAGGATAGATCCTGACTGTAACACTGTTGTAGTTGGCACACAAGAAGACCTGCTATCAAAACAGTTCTTCGTAAACGATCTGAATTGGGTTGCAATGGAAACCCTTGCCCAACCTATTAAAGTCCTTGTCAAAATACGATATAACCACACACCTGTAACAGCAACCATATTCCCAGTAAACGATTCCGTGCGTGTAGAATTTGAAGAGCCACATTCAGCTGTCACACCTGGACAGGCTGCTGTATTTTACGATAAAGGGGACGATGAGGTTGTTTTAGGGGCGGGATGGATAACGAGAGATTAATTAATTGTAAAACGCATTCATCACCAATCTACCATAGGCAACAGGGTTATTGTAGAGAAAATTCATGAATTTTCTCTACGTGGACTATTCACGTTCCCAGTACCCATCTAACAGGTCATCCAGTTCTTCATCTTTATCTTTAGCTCTATTATTCAGACGGTCTTCTTCAATCTCTTGAGGAAAAGGCTTAACAACGTTTCTTGTCTTCGATTGTTGTCTTGTTACGTCTTCATTTGATGAAGGACGGCTCTTAACTCTACCAACAACCTGCGATTGACGGTTTATGGGTAAAGGCTGAAGTTGTTTAATCTTTGTAGCTAACCGTTTCAGGTTCACGACTCGTTCTCTGGAAGATGGATGGGAGTTCAGGAAATTTTTTATTGTAGGCATATCTTGGTCTAGCCGCTCATATATCTTTATAGCTTCATCCATATCGTATTGTGCCTTATTAATGATTTGGAGGGCAAGGAGATCAGCTTCATTCTCCTGATGCCTATCATACTTCAGCATTACAAGTTTACTTCCCAGATTAACAAGGTTACCAAGCCCTGAAATAAAAGCATCTGAAATAGTGGACATAGCCGCAACCGTTGTGGCACTAATTACTCTAACACCTTTGTGGTTCTTTATCACATGTGACATTTCATGCGCCAGTACAATTGCTAACTCGCTGTCTGATTTAGAGAAGTCAAACATTGCAGATGCTATGTATATTGCGTTACCGTCAGTCCATGCGTTAATTTCCCCTGTATATGATAAGATAACGGGCATTGTCTCCAGCTTATATAACATTGCGCTAGTAACAGCATAGTTTTTCGGAAAGACAAAACCGGGTTGGGCCATTAGATGTTTAACTAGTCTTTTTGCAATAAACTCTATACGCTTAACAGGATCGGAGAAACCATTAATACTGCTATTACTACCGTCAACTATATTTACAACCGAGGCACTGTTTTCATTATTCGCGCTAGCTATTCTCTGAGGCAATAAATCTGCCGGTAGAAAACCAATCAAAACAAAGATAATTATTAGCAGAGGCAGGACCGTTTTCTTAACGTACATACTTATCTGTTTCCTTATCATATTGGAAGATATTTATTTCACCATCTAAATCCCTTAAATTTTAATATATCGAAGATAGAACAGCAAAAGGTATTTTCATGACCTAGAGCCTCTTAACGATGTTGTAATATTTATACAACGTTTGTATAATAATTATTAATAAATATGATAAGGGGCAGATACAGTATTACGCCTTTTATATTATCAACCCTTTAGAAAGATGAGGGCAAAACTGTGACGAATTTCTTTAAGATAAAAAAGAGAGTAAAACCTATACTTTTCTTTGTATTCCTAATAAATACTATTGGCACAAGTTTACCTATTTCCTATGCAAACTCAGGGGACAATAGCAACCCAATAGTTATAAACAAGGAAAAAGCTAAAAAAGAGCTTATTGATCTTGAAGAGAGCCTAAAAAGTTTTACTGCTATTTTCGGCAAGGTATCAAATTTTGTCGGCCCGGCGGTAGTTAAGATTATCATAACGAGAAAAATCAATGTAGAAACACCTGGAAAGCGCGGATCTAACAATAAATCCGCAGCCCCACCTGCACCGACACCGTTTAATAAATTCTTCAAACAGAAAACAGCAGAGCAGAGGATGCAGCAGGATGTGGGATCAGGGGTAATTATAGATCCAAAAGGTTATTTAGTCACCAATTTTCACGTTATAAAGGGTTATAGAACCGGAGAGATTGAAGTGACTATGTTTGATGGCCAGAAATATATTGGAAAAGTAGTTGGTACTGACCCTAAAACTGATCTTGCTGTCTTAAAGATTGAAGGAGACAATTTCTATAGTGCTGAGTTTGGCGATGCCTCTAAGATAAAAGTGGGCGACTGGATAGTCGCCATAGGGAGTCCGTTTAACTATCAGCAAACTGTCTCCACTGGCATAATTAGCGCTATAGGGCGAAAGCATGTTGCTCCAAATACCAGCATGTTTGCCTATGAAGACTTTATACAAACAGATGCATCCGTTAATCCAGGCAGCAGCGGTGGACCATTAGTAAATCTTAGAGGAGAGATTATAGGAATTAATTCGGCAATTGCTACACAGTCCGGCAGTTTTCAGGGAATCGCATTTGCCATATCTGCAACAATTGTAAAAAAAATAACGGACGACTTAATTCAAAATGGGAGCGTTTCCCGTGGCCATATTGGAGTGGGAACACTTGACATTAATAACAAGCTAGTAAAAGAATTGGGGTTAAACAGCTGCGACGAACTGCTTGATTATCTGGGGCTTAAGTCCAAAACAGGTGCATTTGTTGCAAGGGTTTGGAAAAATACACCTGCATTAAAAGCTGGGGTCAGGCCAGGTGATGTAATATTAGAAATTGATGAAAAGAAAATTAAAAGTTCAGTAGATTTACAAAACGTTACCAGGGAAGCAGATGTGAATAAGGAGGTTAATGTAATTATTGCACGCAACGGAGAGCGGCTCCCACTGAAGATAACTATAGGCAAGCAACCCAACTATCTAGATGGTGTCGAATTTATATCTATACAAAGCGGTACATTGAGGGCGGGTTTTGGCCTAACAGTCTTAAAATTAAAGCAAGATAGAAAGAGACAAGAAGATTACGTCGAAAACGGAATATTGGTTGTAAACGTTGAAAAAGGAAGTGCTGCAGAGGCAAGCGGTGTGGAACCGGGTGATATTATAAATCAAGTAGGATATTTAGAGCCATCAAGCGTTTACGAATTTTATAAGATGTTAAATGGTTTTATTAAGGCTATGAAACCTGTTACAATACATATTGTTTCTAAAGGATTTATAACATTAATTAACGAATGAATATGAAAAATAACTGTGTGGCAATTTTGGATGGCTTTAAATGTCGTTATTAAAAAACATTCTCATATCAATTGCATCCCTACTGATAGCTTTGGGAATCAGTGAATTAACCCTCAGGATAATCTTTCCACATACACCGATTTTTAGTTCATATTTTCCTCGTTATACTATAGACGGCAACCCTTCGTATGTATCAGGAATAACAAAAAGGGATCCGGTTTTGCCATTTTCTGCAAAACCTTTATACCAACATACACTTTCTGACAGGGCGTATCATCCAATACCATATAAGATAACATTAGACTCAGATGGTTACCGGAATAAAACAGATAATGATTATTATGACAATGTTATTGTGGGGGACTCTGTCGCATTTGGTTCCGGCGTGAATGACGAGGAAACCGTTTCTGCCATTTTAGGAAAGAGCAGTGATGTATATAATCTTAGTATATCAGGTGCGGGGCCAGCAATGTACATGGCAATGATAGACTCCTTTTTAGCAAAAAAGGAGACAAAAAGGATTACTCTACTCTTTTATCTTGGAAACGATATAAGAAATTTGCGAAGTGCGTCCTGGGACAAGCTTAATGATTGTTTACCTCCAATTGGTTCTAAGATAAGAAGAAAAGATGTATCTGCTCAACCAGAAAGCCCTCCTGTAATCCTTTCAAAACCCTTATTCAGGAGTTCTTATCTTGTTCATTTTTTAATTAAATTTTTTAATAAAAAAGAGATAAAGAGTATTAAGCAAAGCAAAAACAAGGATTTTAAATCTCTGCATGCGATGATCGCAAGAACAGCGGTTAGTGATATTAAAAATTTCCATAATATGGACAGAACTTTACAGCCATACAAAAAAAAGGCGAATCAGTTATTAAAAGAATTAAATGAAGCAAAATGTACAGATGAGAATACAAAGCTGCTAATTCAAGAAATTATCGATAGTATAAAACGAAACCACCTAAATAGTGCAATAGAAAAGACTGAGAATCTGGTAAAGCATTTTATTGGAAAGGGTTGTTATCCAATAAGTAAAGATATGGAAAACCTGGTTTCCAAAGTTAGCTATTTTGCTGGCTTTTCATATGAGTCAGTTTTAGCCCTTAAAACAGGATATTATGGAAACATTTATAATTATGTTTCTTTACTTAAAGCTATTGGAACATCGTATAACGATTTAGAGGAAGAGTCTATGACACTAATAGAACTCTTGCTTGACACTAATGATCTAAAAGCTATAGAATTAGCCTCGTCCAATATACAATTAAGGCTAAACCAAAAAGAGGAAAAGTTTGAGAGAAGCGAGCCTATCCCAAACAACTGTGATAAATTTACCATCTTTTTTAATTACCTTTTAAATATAGAGAAAAAAGGTATAGAGGTTTTTCTCTTTTTTATACCTGCTGAATACGAACTTAAAAAAAGAGCCAGATTTCCAGACAGAGAACTCTCCTTGCTGACAAAAGCAAAGAGAGCAGGTATTAATTGCACAGATCTAACCCCTATGTTTTTAAAACATTATTTAAATCCGTTAAATAATGCATTATATTTAGACGGCGCTCATTTTACAGTAGAAGGCAACAAGAAAGTTGCTGAATGGATAAGAGAATCTTCGGACTAGGAAATGATATTTCCCGAAGCTTTATTTAAAGAGAAGACAAATATTATGTATATTTTAGGTATATCAGCCTTTTATCACGATAGTGCAGCATGTCTTGTTAAAGATGGAAATATAGTTGCGGCTGCCCAGGAAGAGAGATTTACAAGAAAAAAGCATGATATGAACTTTCCTGCTAAAGCGATAGAGTACTGTCTTAAAGAAGCAGGAATAACTATTAACGATATTAATTATGTAGGTTTTTATGATAAGCCGTTTATAAAGTTTGAAAGGATTCTTTATAGCGCCTTTCAATATGCACCAATTGGAATAGGAATGTTTTTAAAGGCGATGCCTCCATGGTTAAAACAAAAATTATTTACACGAAAGGTAATTCATAAAGAGCTTAAATACGAAGGAGAACTCCTATTTACAGAGCATCATGAGTCCCATGCTGCTTCAGCTTATTATCCTTCTCCATATACCGACGCAGCAATTATTACAGTTGATGGTGTTGGTGAATGGACAACTACTAGTTACGGGATAGGTGAAGATAATAAAATCACCATACTATCAGATATTAAGTTTCCTCACTCCATAGGACTATTATATTCCGCTTTTACTTACTATTTAGGGTTCAAGGTTAATTCAGGTGAATATAAAGTAATGGGACTTGCTCCTTATGGGAAGCCAAAATATGCCCATATTATATTTGAAAAACTTGTTGACCTAAAAGAAGACGGCTCTTTTAAATTAAATATGCAGTATTTTAATTACGGTGCCGGTCTTACCATGACAAATAGTAAATTTGATACGCTTTTTGGGGATAAACCCAGAAAGTCAGAATCAAAGTTAACTCAGAAAGATATGGATATTGCAAGTTCTATACAATTTGTAACAGAGGAGATAATGTTACGTATTGTTAAACATGTATACAAGTTAACAAAGAAAAAGAATTTATGTATGGCTGGTGGAGTCGCCCTAAATTGTGTGGCAAACGGCAGGATACTCCGCGAAAGTTCATTTGATAATATATGGGTAACACCGGCATCAGGAGATGCTGGAGGAGCTTTAGGTACCGCATTATTTATTTGGCATCAATATCTTGATAACAAAAAAGTTGTCATAGATAATAAAGATAAGTTAAGTGGCACCTATCTAGGTCCATCTTTTAATAGTAGCGAGATAGAGAAGTTTTTAATAGAAAATAAGGCAAATTTTATTAAACTTGAGAATAGCGAACTTCCAGGTAAAATTGCAGATCTTATTTCAGAAGAAAAGGTTATTGGGTGGTTTCAAGGCCGGATGGAGTTTGGACCAAGAGCACTTGGAGCAAGAAGTATAATAGCGGATGCAAGGTCAAAGAACATGCAGTTAATTATGAATCAAAAGATAAAGTTCAGAGAGTCATTTCGCCCTTTTGCACCATCCGTTTTAGAGGAACATGTGTCTGAATATTTTGATATTCATCAAGAATCTCCTTATATGTTATTTGTTGCTGATGTTGCTAAAGAAAAATTAACCAATTTTAGCGATAATCAAGATGATAAGTGCGGGTTAGACAAATTAAATGTTATCAGATCTGAAATACCTGCAGTAACGCATGTTGATTGCACTGCAAGAGTACAAACTGTTAATAGAGATGAAAATCCTTTATATTATGATACTATAAAAAAATTTTATGAAAAAACCGGTTGTCCTGTTATAATTAATACTTCTTTTAATGTACGAGGAGAGCCTATCGTATGTACACCAGAAGACGCTTTTAAATGTTTCATGAGAACAAACATGGACTACCTGATTTTAGGTAATTATTTATTGGAGAAGGAAGAACAAGCGGAACTAAAGAATGATATTGACTGGAAAAACGAGTTTGAATTGGATTGATTGTTTATTTTAACTTAGAACATTATATTAATATAATTCATCATAGAGTGATAAAATTTTGTTGAAATTAAACCTTCAAATTAAAGTTAATTATTTTAGTAAACTAGATAATCTTTTTAAGTAAAATATGGCAAAAATTTCAATAATTAGAGAGTTGTGGGATTTTATGAAAGTCAGAAAGAAATTCTGGCTAGCACCTATTATTGTCGTTCTCTTACTTTTAGGCATCTTAATTGTCTTTACACAAAGCTCTGCACTTGCACCGTTTATATATGCCCTATTTTAATAAATGATAAATAATTATACAGAAAAAGATATTAAAACGTTTGGGTATGGACTAACAGGTTTCCTCTCTATATTAGGGGCAATTAATCTGGTTAAAGGAAATAGTAATATCTATTGTTACTTCTTCGCAGCTGGGTTAATAGCATTTATTATTTCTATAGCAAGACCATATACCCTAAAGTATCTCTATAAACCAATGATGATATTAGCCCATGCAATAGGATGGTTTAATACCCAGGTTTTATTATCTTTAATTTTCTTTCTTTTAATATCACCGATTTCTTTAATTTTAAGACTTACGAGGAAAGATTTATTAAATCAAAGAATTGACAATAGTTGTGAAAGTTACTGGAATAAATCTTCTTTGAAGGTTAGAGATAAGTCTGAATATCATAAACAATTCTAAGGTTATTCTTCTTGATAGTAATTAGACTTTAGAAGAATAAAGAGAGCTGAAACAATATTTTTATAAGCCTTCCAGATCTTTTATCTTATTTACTCTTCTAGCATGACGTCCATTCTCAAATTCAGTCTCTAGCCATAGCTGAATCTGATTATCAATAATTTCATGGTTTACTATATCAGTTCCTAAGCAAAGGACATTAGCATCATTGTGCCTCCTACTCATTTCAGTAGTAAAAAGATCATGACAGAGAGCAGCCCGAACACCATTAACTTTATTTGCGGCTAGTGACATACCTATTCCTGTACCGCAAATTAGAATTCCTTTGTCGCTCCGTCCTTCAGCAACCTCTTTACCTACCTTTTGACCGAAATCCGGATAGTCTACAGAGTCCTGTTCGTTATCAGGCCCAAGATCATTAACTGTATGTCCCATTGAGGCCAAATATCGTATTATAATCTCTTTTAATGTAAAACCTCTATGATCTGAGGCAATCGCTATTTTCATACAAAATAATCCTGATTAATTACTTCAACAAAATACAATAAAAAAAGGGCTGGCCAAAGGCCAGCCCTTTTGATAAAACAGAAACAATTACCAAAGCTTTAGAAAATATTATCTTCCTACACCTGGTAAGTGATCAGGCCCCTGGATATTATCCCACTGTGCGCCTAAATCAATCCACTCTACA
>JAIQZO010000022.1 GCA_021777055.1 Candidatus Anammoxibacter sp.
GTGATATGAATAATCTCTTTCATTGATGTCTGAGTATTCTCTAATAAACAATTCTATCTCGTTGATTAAATTTGCTTTGATTTTAAGAAAAAATCCACATTCAAAAGTTTCAAATGCTAAGACTTTAAAATCATTAACTATGTCACTTTCTTCAAGACATCTTATAATTTCCAACTTCTAAATCCTTTTTTTCATTTAGTAACCTTTTTAAAACTTTCTCATATGCTTTCCACTCCATATAATCGTCCCATTCTTCAAAATCTTCTTGTTTGTTTTCTTTTATTGTTTTTTCAAATTCCTTAAAACTTTTGCTATGTTTTTTTTGCAAAAGAGATATTTTCCCTTTAACTCTGTGCAGATCATACATTAGATTAGCAATAAACATATCTTTAACTGATTCTTGATTTATAATTACCATCCTTTTTTCTCCACAAATTGAAAAAAGATTAAAACTTTTAAAATTATATTTTATGTCCTGTGCTTGTAAATATCAAATACAATTACATTAAATTAACGTTGTCTGTGAATCTATTAGAGATAATATTTTAATCTCAACATCAAACGATAACAGAGGACGCAGATTAACGCAGATGCACGCTGATTTGGGAAGCTATAATAAGCATTAGGTAAATAGGCTGAAGGCTAAAGATAAATCAACGACTTCGCGGTGCTCTATATAAATCAGCTCTTATCTGAGTAGATCAGCGTCCCATTAGATAAAAAAAGAAAAATAGGGACAGGTAAATAAAGATTGACATTGGGATCAGAATTGAATAAAATTTCTGTATAAAGAAAACCATGGAAATTTACGATAAATTAAAGAAACGGAGGGTCTAATAATGGCAAGAATACCGAGGTTGTTGGTAAAAGGTGAAGATACAGTATATCATATAATTTCACGTACCGCGTTGCCCGGATTTGTCTTAGGTGATTGCGAGAAGGATTATTTGTTGGGTCTTATAAAAAACTTAAGCGAGATATTTTTCGTAGAGGTGTTCGGGTTTTGCATTATGGGTAACCATTTTCATCTACTTGCAAAGATGAAGACTATAGAAGAGTATAGTGATGATGAGGTCAAAAGAAGGGTGTCTCTTTTTCGTAAATGTGAAACTGAGATAATAACTGATGGGCAAGTGGCATTTTTCAAAGAAAAGTTCTCTAATTTATCGGAATTTTTGAAAGAGCTGAAGCAGAGGTTTTCCAGGTATTATAATAAATTACACGAACGTAGGGGGTATTTCTGGGGAGATAGATTTAAGAGTGTGATAGTGGAAAAGGGAGATACCCTTATTAACTGCCTTGCATATGTTGATTTAAACCCCATAAGGGCGGGATTGACGGCAAAACCGGAGGATTATAGATGGAGTTCAATAGGGTATCATGTCCAGACTGATAACAAAAACAGGTTTTTGTCTACAGACTTTGGATTAAGTTCTTATGGTGAAATGTCTGAAGTTGAGCGGTTAACAGATTATAGAGAATTTCTTTATGAGAAAGGTGCAATAGAAACCGTAAAGGGTATGTCAATTAGTGAGGATGTTATTAAGAAGGAGAGGGATAAGGATTATAAATTGACTAGTGTGGATAGGTTAAGATTCAAAACAAGATACTTTACAGATAGCGGTATTATAGGAACAAAGGGTTTTGTTGCTCATTATTATGATATGTTTAAAGGGTGTTTTAATACAAGTAATGAAAAAAAACCTAAAAAGATATCAGGGCTGGATGGGATTTATTCACTTAAACGTCTTGCTCATGAGACGTAAAGCTGATGATTGTTAATGGGACGCAGATTAACGCTGATAGGCGCAGATTTAAGAAGCGATAAAGAGTATTAGGTAAATAGGCTGAAGGTTGAAGGTAAATTAACGGTTTTGCTGTGCTCTATATAAATCAGCTCTTATCAGCGCAGATCAGCGTCCCATTAAAAAAGGACGCAGATTAACGCAGATGTTCGCTGATTTAAGAAGCGTTATGCCAAAACAAATCCGGTATTTTGCTGGTTGCTTGCTAAAGAATTAATTAAAGTTAAAATATTTCATAAAAAATCTATTTAAAGAGGAGGATAATTGTTAATAGGACGCAGATTAACGCAGATGCACGCAGATTTTAGAAGTGATAATTGGCATTTGGTGAATAGGGTGAGGTTTGAATACTAAAAACTAAATACGGAAGGCTGATTATCAAGTTTTGTTAATTTGGTAATTCGGATAAGGAAATAAGTATACTGCTTGTTCTTAAGTTCATATAGCTTCTAGTCTTTCTGAAACTATATAAATTGATTCCGTTATAAATTCTTCTATTGTAGCAGATTTCTTTCCACTTTCAGATACATCATGTTCTTCTGGATTTTCAAAAGGATGGCGATGCCACTGTCCAAATAAATAATCTTTACCAAAAATCCTTCTATCATTTAATATTAGGGCATAGCTTTTCTTGGACCTCTTTATGTTTTCATAAATCTGCATAAATAGCTCTTCAGAGAAATGAAGCCGCGCTTTCAATATAGATTTTGTCTTCTCTACAATTCTAAGATCTATAAGGGCATTAGATGCTGCAATATTATATAAACCAATGGATATTTCCTCAATAGACCCTTTCATTCTATCTCACTAATCTCTTCCTCTATATCTTCCAAAACAGTAACGGCCATATCCCATTCTAAGTAATCCCTCTCGGTTTCATAATCCATTTTCCTATCTTTATGCGCCTTTTCAAAATCGGTAAATTTAACACTGTATTTCCTTTCGAGATTATTAACTACAAACGTGTACTTGTTTCTTTTTCTTATTAGCTCCCTGTAAACTAATTCTTTAATTGCGTCAGCAGCATCTGTTTTTTTTGTTATATTGATAAGTTCTTTTTGCAAATTATCCGATAAAACAACATTGTTTGACATAGTCATACGCCTCTTTCGATATTTTTTGAATTAATCTAGATATCTTACATTATCCCTCTGAAATTTCATATGCTTAGAATCTATTCTAACAAAATGATACTAAAATAAAATATAAAATTAAACATCGGTGTCCGGGAATTTATCTGAGGCATCTTTTTCGTCTTTTTTGGGATATGTTTATTCGTTCATTGATGTCTGCATATTCGATTTATAGGAAAGGCTAATTCTTTAATATTGGGAAATGGGCTATAAAGTAGATATTGGCTAAAAGGATGCAGATTAAAGCAGATGAGCGCTGGTTTAAGAAGCTGTAATAAGTATTAGGTAAATAGGCTGAAGGCTGAAAGTAAACCAACGGTTTTGCAGTGCTCTATATAAATCATCACTGATTTGAGCAGATAGAGACCCATTAGATAAAGGACGCAGATTAACGCAGATGAGCTCAGATTTAATAACTGATGACAGAGGTGGTTGGCTATAATGAGCTTTTTCTATTTTACCAGCAACTGATGTTGACGAACTGCAAATTGTAAACAGGAACGAATTGTTCGTGCCAAAGAAATGTATATTTATATAAATCCGCGTGTATCAGAGCAGATCAGCGTCCAATATAGAAAAGGATGCTGATTAGCTCTGATACACGCGGATTTAAGAAGCTATAATAAGCGTTAGGTAAATAGGCTGAAGGCTAGAGGCTGAAGTAAATCAATAAACTCGTTAGCCTTTTTTGAATATTCAATTCCAAGATTCATAATTTGGTAAGTTTTGAATGTGATATGGTGTGGCAATCCTTATCAGATAAAATTGTTTCGATATCTTTTTGTTCCTAATTTCCCACAAAGTCAATATGAGTATCGTCATATGTTTCTTCTATAATTTACAATCCAGGTCAAGGGAGAGTTATTGCATTAATCTTTGTTACAGAAGGTCTTCGGTTGAATGAACTATAGGGCCAGAGGTAAAGAAATGTTTATGTATATGAATCAGCGCTAATCAGCTTTTATCAGCGTCCCATTAAAAAATGCCGCAGATTAACGCAGATGTTCGCTGATTTAAGAAGCGAAAATGCAAATAGGAATGAATAGTCAGAGATAAGAAAATGTTTATTTATATATCCGCTCTAAAATATTGTCATAATTTCCTTAGTTATCAACATTTTGATAAAGTAAAATATAGGAGTTGCGAGATAATAGCTGATAGTGGTCTTGATGCTTGGTGTGCCGGTGTGAGGAATTAAAAATGATTTCAAACGAAAGCAAAGATTCATGACTAAATGAGTTAAAATAGATAATTATGGAATGGAGGTAAGGCTATGTTGCTTGAATATATTCAAGGCGCTTTAGAAGATGCTGAATACAAAAAGTTAGATGATGGTACCTGGTATTCAGAGATTCCGGGTTTTGAAGGAATTTGGTCGAATGGTACATCGGTTGAAGAATGCAGGAAAGAGCTTATTGAAGTATTTGAGGAGTGGCTCATCTTAAAATTAAAAGATGGTGATGCTGTTCCTGTCGTTAATGGTATAGATATAAATATAAAAGAAATGGCCTCCACGTAATTATGTCATCTTCTATATCGAGAAAAGAACTGATAAGAAAGTTAAAGACACTTGGTTATTCAGGGCCTTTTTCTGGTGGTAAACATCAGTTTATGAAAAAGGATCAGCAAAAAATCCGTATTCCTAATCCTCATGGAAGCGGAGATATACATGTGAGTTTGGTGAAAGAAATCCTCATGCAAGCTGGAGTAAATATCGATATCTGGAATAAAGCATGAATAATTAATAATTGAAAATATGATAACTGCTAATGGGACGCAGATTAACGCAGATGACCGCTGATTTAAGACTCTATAATAAAAGCGATGGAAGATGTAAGTATTTCAATCTCCTTTCCGTGTTAATTCTTGGTATAATAAAAATTAAAGATTGAGAATGTTTAATAAATAAGATGGATGGCCTTCTGAACTAACAGGAGATAATGAGATATGAAAACTGAAGAAATAGAAAAAGGGTTTCAAGAGATATGGAAACTTTTTCAGGAGACAGATAGGAAGTTTCAAGATACAGACAAGAAGTTTCAGGATACAGAAAAAGAGATAGAAAAGACGACTAAAACCGTGAAGGAAACAAGTAGGGCGGTTTATGCCCTAACCGGGAAGTGGAGTCTGTTTGTTGAGGGTCTGATTGCCCCCGCAGCAGAGAGATTATTTAAGGAACGAGGTATTATAGTAGATAAGGTGTATCAGAGGGTAAAGACGCATCATAATGGAGATATGATGGAGATCGATATATTAGCAATAAATGGGGAATATGCTGTGGTAATTGAGGCCAAAAGTTCTTTAAGTATTGATGATGTAAAAGAACATGTGTCGAGATTAGAGCAGTTTAAGAGTTATTTTCCCGAGTACTCAACCAGGAAGGTAATTGGTGCTGTAGGCGGTATAGTAATAGAGGAAAGCGCAGATAGATATGCATACAAACAGGGAATGTTTGTTATAACCGAAAGCGGTGAATCTGTTGCGATCTTAAATGATAAAAACTTCGAACCAAAGTTCTGGTAGTGTCGGTAATCAGTTTTGCTGCCCCCAGTGATTTTTATTGTGATCAAAATGTGCGGTACGTTAGTTAGTGAAAGTCTCTTAATTGTTAATAGGACGCAGATGTTCGCAGATTTAAGAAGCGATAATGCAAAATCTTTCCCCGGATTATTTGAAAGTTTACCCACCTAAACAATTACCTCACCTAAAAACATTTCAGTTGATTCATTTAAATCTAATTTTCCATGTTTTTCTTCAACTTTAAGCCATCCTTTAATAGCATCTTTTACATTAGTAAGCGCTTCGTCTATTGTCCTACCCTGGCTCATGCAGCCAATAAGCTCAGGAACGTCTACTACATTAATTATAGTACATACTTGCTTGCTAAATCGCAAACCAAAAAAAAGCAGATCTATAGAAACAGTAAATGGGTTTTCAATTAATGAGTCTGTTATTAAGAAGGATAGGGATAAGGATTATAAATTGACAAGCATGGATAGGCTTAGATTCCGGACAAGGTACTTTACAGATAGCGGTATTATAGGAACAAAGGGTTTTGTTGCTCATTATTATGATATGTTTAAAGGGTGTTTTAATACAAGCAATGAAAAAAAGCCAAAAAAGATATCTGGGTTGGATGGGATTTATTCACTTAAACGTCTTGCAAATGAGATGTAGAGTGGATGATTGTTAATAGGACGCAGATTAACGCTGATGCACGTGGATTTAAGAAGCGATAATTCAATTTTAGATTCATAATTTAACAAGTTTCGAATTTAATAAGTTGAATGAACTATAGGGCCAGAGGTAAAGAAATGTTTATGTATATGAATCAGCGCTAATCAGCGCAGATCAGCGTCCCATTAAAAAATGACGTTGATTTTAAAGATTTGATGATATTAAATTACAGCATAAGATGTAATAATCATTAGCTTATCATTTGAAATGTTTTTATCTTTAATGTAGAATTCTAAGAGAATAAATTCTGCTTTTAAAGTCTGCTCCTAGATTTTTTTTCCCGATGAGACGCTGCAATGCGGTGTGAATTTCATTTTGATGGAGTAACACATGGATATTAGTGAGATAAGAAGGAAATTAGAAGAAAAAAGATGTTATATTCGAGAAATCTTTCATGTTAATGAGATAGGGATATTTGGGTCATTTACTCGTAGAGAGCAAAGTATAAAAAGTGATATAGACATTCTTGTTGAATTTGATAAAGGCTATAAGGACTTTTTCAATTACATGAGATTAAAATATTACCTTGAAGAAATGCTAGGAAAAGAAGTTGATATTGTTATGAAAGGGGCTATTAAACCCAGACTACAGGAAAGGATTCTTAATGAGGTAGAGTATGTCTGAAAAGGGTAGGGATTATATTCTTTTTATAGAAGATATTTTAGCTGCGGTAGAGAAGATAGAAAGATATACAAAAAATTTATCTTTTGAGGAATTCAGTGGAAATGATATGGCGATAGATGCTGTAATTAGAAATTTTGAAGTTATCGGTGAAGCAGTGAGAAATATTCCGGAGGTAATAAAGGAAAAGCATCCTGATGTTGAATGGAAAGAGGCTGTCGGTTTCAGGAATATTTTGACACATGATTATTTTGGGATTGATATAGAAGCTGTGTGGGATACTCTTAATAATAATATACCGCATTTTAGAGAGAATATTTTAGTTGTCTTAAAATCTGAAAAATAAATAAATTTTATATATTTCAAGCTATCCAAAAACGAGTATAAGAAGGAATTGTTGTTAAAAATCCGCCATATTGTATCCATCCTGTTTCTAGCTGCAAACTGCAAAAAATGGACGCAGATACACGCAGATACACGCAGATTTAAGAAGCTATAATGCAAACAGGAACTAATAGTCAGTGATAGAAAATAGTTATTAATATAAATCAGCTCTTATCTGCGCAGATCAGCGTCCCATTAATCCCGTGCTAGACATTACGGCTTTGGAGTAAACGTGAAAAAAACGTTTAATCGTGAAATAAATTTTATTCTGTTGTGTGCCTGTGTAGAGCCAGACGGGGAAAGAAGGAAATGTATAGAGAATGCGGCGGACTCATCATTGAATTGGGATCTGGTGTATGAAATCTCTTTGCGTCAAAGGGTACTTCCTCTTTTGTACGAAAATATTAAATCACTTCTACCTGGCAAAGTACCAGCCAGAATCATTGAAAAACTTAATAGTGTATACTTCGACAATGTAACAAGGAACATTTCCCTTTCATTGTTTTTATTAAAGATCTTAAGCTTGCTTAAAGAGAATAATATCTCTGCGGTACCTTTTAAAGGACCTCTCCTTGCACAGGATGTTTATGGCGATATAGGATTACGTCCGTTTTCTGACCTGGATATTCTGGTTAGTAAAAATAATGCGTTTGTTGCATGGCAGATTCTTTTAGAAGATGGATTTCAAACTGAATTAGTGTTAGATGACGGGCAAAAACATAAATACATAATGTCTGAAGATCATATGGCTTTTTCAAAGGGGAATATGTGTGTAGAGCTGCACTGGGACATGTTTGGGGACTATCTATGTAAGCCGATGAAGTTTGAGGATGTTGAAGAAAGTCTTAAAGAATCAGTGATTAATAACAGGGAAGTTCCGGATCTTTCTTCGGAAGACCTGCTTTTGTATCTTTGTATTCATGGTGCAAAGCATAGATGGGGATACCTTGAGATGGTTTGTTGTGTTGCTGAGGTTATAAAGAGAAAAGAGATTAACTGGGAAGTTGTTGAGATGATGGCTCAGAAATTGCGATGCCAAAGAATATTTGCCGTTGGGATCTATCTTTCCTGGAAACTACTTGAGGCGCCTATACCAGGTTGTATTCTTGAAAAGATAAAGAATGAGAGAATTGTTTTAGAACTTGCAGATGAGGTTATTGAAGATATGTTTAAGGAGGTTGCATCTCTAGAATTAAAGAACATTACAGACAGGTTTTCATTCTTTCATATTAAAGTGCGGGACTCTTTTTCAGATAAGTTTCGTTATGTTTTGAAGATCCTTTTTTGCCCTTCAGTTAAAGAGTGGCAATATTTCCCAGTTCCTGCTTCGTTTTCTTTTGTCCATTATTTATTACGGCCGTATAGATTGATAAAGACATCGTTGATGGGACGCTGATTGACGCAGATGTACGCAGATTTAAGAAGCGGTAATGCAAATAGGAATGAATAAGTCTGTGACAAGAATATGTTTATTGATAAATATCAGCGGTAATCAGCTTTTATCAGCGTCCCAAAAAAAAGACGAGGATTAACTCAGATGTTCGCTGATTTAAGAAACCATAATGAGAATAGGAAAGAAGATAGCCTGGTGCACGAAACTTGCGAGTGCTTAAGATGACAGATAAAAAGATAGTGAAGCATTTGGATTAGATGGATATAATATCAAGGATAATCAATTGGTTTGAACGAATTGACGAATCAACGCAAATGTTTTTATGACCAATGATAAATATTGTAAAACTATGGAGAATACAGAAATGAAAACATTAAAGGCCATAAGAATAAAAATAAAGATTGGCGAATTATGGGTAAGTCCGGCTCTACATGTTTTATTGACAAGAGAAGATGATGTATTTGTTACACGTTGTTTAGATCTTACAGTATCTTCTCATGGACAAAATGAAAAGGACGCATTAAGATCTCTGGCAGAGTCAATAAAAGAGTATATTTTAACGGCAATAGAAAAATCTAACATAGAAAATATATATGATCCAGCGCATAACAAGTATTGGATAATGTTTAATGAACAGGAAACCAAACAACTACACAAAAGCTTTAAAAGATCGTTGTCAAAATCAGTATTAATGGAGTCTCCAGAAAAGTTTGAGCAATTAACAGCTGAAGTAACGTATGCCTAAAAATCTAGAATTACGAAAGGTAATAAAGATATTAAAGAAATATGGCATAATTTATGTAACTGGTAAAGGAAGACATCCGAAGTTTTATGATCCTGAGACAAAGAAATCATATCCTATTAAGTCTCATGGAAATAAGACAACTGTGCTATCTTATGCCTTGAATGATTTGATAGAAAAGTTCGACTTACCAGCGAATGTGTTTGAAAGGAAGTAAAATACAATCTAGAAATACAATAATTTATAATCCAGGGGAAGGGGCGAGTTATTATATTAGTTGTGGTAACGGAGGGCTTAGGCAAATGAACTATAGAAACATATGTGAAGAATGTTTATTGATAAAAATCAGCGGTAATCAGCTCTTATCTGCGTCCCATTTTAGTTAATCATTAAAAGCTCAAGCCCATGCTTAGAGAAACGGTATTCTTTGTGAGATCACCCAGGCTAAAATCATTATCTAGTCTGTCATAATTATACGCAAACTCTGCGAACCACCACTCCTCGGGATTGTACATTATATTTAGACTTGCACTAATGCCATCGATTTTTTCGGTAGTTCCTGAAAGCCCGCTTGATTCATAAAATTCCCGATGAAAATACCTGGCAGAAAAGTTGGCCTCAAAATTGTCTATCTTTATGTTGTAGATTATTCCACCTCCGGTATCTGAATAGCTGTTGTTATCTATGCGGCGCTGCTCTTTTAAATCCCTTTCAACAAATAACTCTAAAGATGACACTGGCGTTATTTGCCAATTACATCCTAAAGAGATTGATAAACCTTCGAAGTTTTCCAGATCGCTTCGATTACCATAGTCTGAGATAGCATAATTAGCATCTAGATAGATTTTCGTTATTGGCGTAACGTCCCAAATTATACTAAACGGTATGATCTCTCTAATTCTATCCCTGGTTTTATCTGTATCGTATCGTTCAACTATATATTGAAACCCTGATGATATTTTTATGGGTGATATGGGGCTACTGTACTCTATTGTAGCTGTAATGGCATCACTATTAAATTCTGAACCATCTCTGGTCTGTCGCAGATAACTTATGTCGTAATTCTCGTAGTGTATTTCAAAATCAAGGGTGGGGATAAAGTCCGGAAAATCAATAGTAAATTTTGCAGTGTTTATTGTAATGTCCCTACGATCTACAAATATATTAGGGCCCCCTTCATCATCGATGGGTATATCCAGTTCCGCAATGTCACCGAAAGCTCTTCGTTGTACTTCCCGTGGAATTACATATGTGCCTATTAAATCACTGAAACTAAATTTGAAATCGTTTGCGAATTCAAATTCAATGGTGCCTTCCAATGCCTGGTTAACATGGTCCCTCTCCTGTACATGTCCGTACTCATAGATGTCTATATTATAATCTAGATTAGCACGTAAGTTGTTCGCATGTAATAATAATCCCAGACTGAAATTGTGAAGGGTGTAATAGTCATCAACCTCATTTTTCGGTGCGTTATAAACATTATCATCAAATACTTCATCTATGGTATATGATGGTTTTATCCCCACAGGTCCCACGTGTAAATCGTTGTACAGTGATGAAATGGATTCTAATAGATCAAATTTTGTTACGTCGGATGGTGGGATAGCAGGGTTTCCTACTTTAGGTTTGTCTAAAGTTAACTCCTCGCTATATACGGAACTATCTCCTTGAGCCAATAAAAAAAGAACAGATAAAAACGTAAAACACCAAAGGAAGATGGTCTTAAAATAATCAGTCTTTATTTGTTCAAATTCCATATACAGTTATTTCCATATCTATTTACCGCTTACTGTCTTGTTACTCTGTTAATCTTCACTTTTACAATGTTTAGCGGCTGCAAAAGACAGCCGCTAAACCGTTTCTTAGCGTCAGCGTATAAATAACGCGGTCTATATTTATATCGTCCAAAACAGTTATAAGTTTATGCTGATCACCTTCCTCTTCCTATTTGCTGCCCTAGCGGTTGACCTGGTGGCCTTCCAGGTGGTCTACCCGGTGGCCCACCTGGATCCTGGCCCGGTGGAGATGGTGGATTTCCTCCTGTGGGTGGTCTGCCAGGTGGTCGACCTGGAGGACTAACCTGTGCAAAAAGATTTCCCATGGGCATTGAAACCGCCAAAATGACAGGAACCGACCATGCGGCTTTAATTAATGTACGCCTTGACAGTGTTGTCTTTTTCTCTTCATTACCGTCATTTAGGTCTTGATCTTGTTCATTAGCAATAGGATCAGTGGAAGAGCCTTCTTCTTCTCTTTTTTTATCACTACTCATAAATATAATCCCTCCTTTCTTTTTTTCCTATTTGTTTATATAAAGTATAATAATGGGCAGCCATGTACGGTTAATGAATGGAATGTGCCTTATATATAAGACAATACAGAGTATTGTTAACGTCAGATTAGTTCAAGTCAGAGACTTGAACTAACTGCAGGTTACATATCAATTCTTAAGTATTTCCAATGTCTGGAATTTTTTCTTTATTCTCTAATATTGAAAAACATTCGCCTATGGCCAAAAGATGTATCGTAAGATTTCTAATTCCAGATCATTTTGCGCATAAACCCACAATAGAGAATGTATGACATATACCACAATTATTAATCCTTGTCAATAGAAATAAAAGTGCTATATGTACAACTTGTAAGGTATTTGACTACAAGCTCTGTAGGGGTTTTCCTGACAAAGCAAGGTTTGTAGATTAATTTATGTGTAACATGTATGTCGATAACATTATGTCTTCACATCTATTACGTCAGCAACACAAATTGGGGTTCATTCAATTATCGTAAGGTGCATTTTTGTGAAAAATATTTAATTTTTTTTTGTTTTTTTATCAATTCAGTGTTGCCAGAGTGTAACTTTTTAGGGTAATTAATGGGTTTTTTAAATTCGTAGGAGAATAGGCAGAAGGCAGAAGGCTGAAGGTAAATCATCTATATTTAGTAGGAGAATAGGCAGAAGGCTGAAGGTAAATCAGCTATTTCGCATTGTTCTAATCAAGCTATTTAAGACTTTCTCGGTTTCGATGATCTTTGGTTCAATTAGTGATAAATTCTGATTATCCAAGAACCCAAGTCGATTCGCTAAACCTAGTTGATAATGTAACTCCTTTAATGATCCGAAAGCAATATTAAGGAATCTAATGTAATCAGCTTGACTTTCACGAGCAGATCCCTCTACGATATTAGAAGGAACGGAAACCGCCGCTCGTCGAATCTGAGAAGTTAATCCATATTGCTCGCTTCTTGGAAACTTTTCGGTTATCTGATAAACTAATAACGCGACCTCGTCAGCTAACTCAAAGGCCCTAAGTTTTGTATTATCACGCATTATTATTCTCTAATAACCTTCAGCCTTCAGCCTTCAGCCTTCAGCCTTCAGCCTTCAGCCTTCAGCCTTCAGCCTT
This sequence comes from Candidatus Anammoxibacter sp., assembly GCA_021777055.1. Lineage (GTDB taxonomy): Bacteria > Planctomycetota > Brocadiia > Brocadiales > Anammoxibacteraceae > Anammoxibacter_A. The sequence goes on from JAIQZO010000022.1 coordinate 12,726, forward strand.
CAGCCTTCAGCCTTCAGCCTTCAGCCTTCAGCCTTCAGCCTTCAGCCTTCAGCCTTCAGCCTTCAGCCTTCAGCCT
>JAIQZO010000023.1 GCA_021777055.1 Candidatus Anammoxibacter sp.
AATAAAGCGACGAAGAAACATTAATTAACAATAGTGAGATTTTGTAAAATTATATAAATAGATAGGCGTTGTCCGGTTATCTATTTGCATGGCAGATATAGGCGCTAACATCCAGTGCCTAAAATGCCTAAATTGCCTAAAATGAGCTAAAATTATAGAATGTTATTTATTATTAATAAGAAACTACACTATAAATTTTAGGCACTTTAAGTAATTTAGGCATTTTAGGCAATTCTCTACACTATGATATAGAAAAATATCCATAAATATGGAACATTATTGCATTTCAAAAGGCTAACCGGACAACGCTGATAAATAGAGGTAAGTTCAAACCAGTTTCAGAAAATATTAAACGTGTTTAAATTGCAATCAGAACTAAATCCTCTTGTTACAATGCTTCGTCTTGCAATGTTGTATACCAGAAGCATGTATATTGTCGTTTAACAAAAGTTGCAATATTCATTGCTGTGTCTCTAGGAGAATGAATTCCCAGCCAAAGAGTGATAATAAGGAGAACCTCTAGAAGGAATTAACTACAAGTTAGAGGCAAAGATGATTCAAGAGGAAGTGCTGGAGTATCACTAAAAGAATGTAGGTTTAAAGAAATTTCCAGCACACGCTAAAAGATAGGAGATTGCGGTCTGAAACCGTTTTGTCAAATGGAAATCTCTGTAAAATTTAATTCTCCACTTTACGGAAGGTTACTTTAATGGTAAAAAGTTGTAATCCTTAAAATAGATCTATTTTAAGCCGACACTTTTTGCTTTACATAGTTCATTAAACCACCGGCATCAATAATCTCACGCAGCTCCTGAGGATAGGGTTCTGCTCCATAGTTCTTACCTGTAGAATGGTTTGTAATTTTACCGTTTGCAATGTCAACTTCAACCTCATCGCCCTCAGATATCCCGTCAACAGCTTCTTTGCATTCAAATATAGGTAGTCCGATATTTATGGAATTCCTAAAAAATATTCGTGCAAATGATTTTGCTATTACACATGATAGACCAGCGGCCTTTATTGCAATAGGTGCATGTTCCCTTGATGAGCCGCACCCAAAATTTTCGTCCGCAACTATAATATCTCCCTTTGATATTTTTTCTACAAAACCTGCATCAGCATCTTCCATACAGTGCTTTGCCAGCTCAGCTTCATCTGACGTATTCAGATATCTTGCAGGAATAATCTCATCGGTATTTATATTGTCTTTAAATTTCCAACATTTTCCATTCATTTTTCTTTACGGTCTCAATGTTCTCTGTACTTGATCAAAATAAATCCAAGCAAACTTCACTTAGCTTCGATAAATCTTCTACAATGTCATTCCCAATCCAAAACATATATTACACGTTTCCGGAACAAACACGGAAACGTGTAATTAACATTATTAATTTAATTGCTACTACTACCTACCAAATCCAAGCCAAGTCGGCTCTCCATCCTCTGATGAGTCTGATGCATAAACGCTTCCAGTCTGGTCTCCTGGTTAGTCTCTTCCTGGCCGTCAAAGGCAATCTTTATGCAAGGTATTCCATCATGATCCTTCTGGAACTTTTCCATAACGGAATTAACAATGGTTCCCGGCATACAGTAAAACGGCAGCAAGTTTGCAATTCCGTCAAAATTCTCTTCCGCATATTCGGTAGCCCTTCCAAAACTCAACACCGGATCACCTCTGTATGAATCATCTATGTAGCGTTTTCCCATTTTAATAACCTCTTTTGAAGATTTTTCATGGGAAAAGAGCTTTACTATATTTTTAAATGGTTTTCCTATCCTAAACTCATCAAAGCGCTGGAACCCTTCAGAAATAAATTCTCCCAGCAGTCCTTTGTAATCACTCTTTCTTTTACACTCTTCACGACGCAGATGACCAATATAATTAATCCATTCAGTAAAAGGAGGAAATACCAGTTCACCGCCCAGTTTCTCTATCCTTTTCTCAAGGAAATTATTAGAGAAATCGTTGCATCTCACATAAACCTCACCAATAACACCAATACGTGGCCTTGGTTGGCTTCTATCTACCTTTACCCGTTCAAACGCTTCTACCACTTCATTACTAACGCTAACAAGGCTTCTGTTGCTCGCTAGAACCTTTTCCGCCTTTTTTAGAAATCTATTATAAACCCTTTCAGCATCACCTGGGTTTACTTCATACGGTCTTGTCTGACGTAGCATCTTCTGCATATAATCAACAAGAACAATACCATTCCATGCCATCCTTTTAAATTTACTGCCAAGGTTTTTTGTATCTTCATCATAGTTATCTCCCTGATCAAGGCTGAAAATTGGCACATCAGGGAATCCCAAATCATCAAGTATTTTACGGTGAAATGTCGAATATTGACCGAAACGACATGGGCCTGATGCTGTTGCCATCAGGAATGCACTCGCCTCCGCATCAAAGTCCTTACACATTGCCTTCTTTATTATATCTCCAGTTGTTATAATTGCCGGATAACACTCTTTACCAGATGTGTACTTTCTGGCAAGGTCAAGACACTCTTTATCTGCCATTGGTAACGCTACGCCATTTACACCATTTGCGCGCATGGCAGCGGCAAACATCCTGCCGTGATCAAGCATATGAGGTATGTAAATTGTCCTTTTCCTTACCTTTTTAACATCATAAGGTACTTTTACTTTCTCTTCTTTAAGCTCATACCTTGCATTTTTAAGACTGTCTAGAAACGCTTCACACCTTGTTATTGCACCAACATCAGAGCTGTGTTCATCAATTTCAAGGGTTAAATACGGTTTTCCTCGCATCTCATCTGCAAAATACTTGGAGATAAACGAATCGGGACCGCATCCGAAATTAGTAATGTACACAGGATACAACCTTTTGTCCTTTGCCACAGATCTTGCCGTAGCCAGTATCTTTTGCCCATATTTCCAGTACATATTCGGGAAATCACGGGCAATTTCCTCTATGTCCAGAGGAAGGAAATCCATTGGTATAGCAACCACACCCAAATCACGAAGCTTCTCAGGCAGATTAAGGTTCATTCCACGATCGCATCCATTATATGAACGGCTAACAATAACAAGGGCCACCTCATCTTCGCCTAATTTCTCCAGAATCTCTATTCCCCTGTCAACATTACTATTTGTAAACTTATCCAATGACTCCCATGATGCATTTATGGCATCATCAACTTTAGTGCCTGATTGTCCCAGATCACTGGCCAGCTTTCGCAGTGTATTATTTACATGCTCTTTACCGTATTCAAAATGAATTACCGGCGCTAACAGCTCGAACTTCTTTGCCTCCAGATCCACCGCTGATTGTATAAGGTACGGCATACACTGCACGTATGGACAAGCATATGAGTGTGTTATCGTTGTACAACTGTGAGATAGGTTTATGATGCTTGGAATAAAGAGATAATCAATATCCTTGTCAAGCATATCTATTGCATGACCATGTCCCACCTTAACAGGAAAACACGTCTCTGCATTTACGCTCTCCACACCCTTATGTATAATCTCTTTGTTGGTATCACCAGAGAGTACAATCTCCATCCCCAGCTCGGTAAAGAAACCCTTCCAGAAAGGATAGAGTTCATGAAATGTCGTAATCTGAGGCATGCCGATCTTTTTACCAATAGGATTAGCAGGCTTATCATTAGGATAGGAATTCAACAGCGCACTTCGTCTCTCATTAAATAATCTTGGAAGTCCCTGACCACCTTTGTGCTTTTTCTCCTCATCGTACTTTCCGCATCTGCTGCCATAATGGAGTGGCGCTTGACCGGTAATAGTAACCTTTCTTACCTCACACATATTTGAGCAATCTTTACACTCAAAAGAACTTAACTCAAATTTCTTATCCCTCAAATCAAAGCCTCTAAAACCTGCATCGTCCCAGGTACGCTCTTCCATTGCAATTACTGCACACCCGATAGCACCCATAATATCGTGGTGAGGTGGTACAATAATTTCTTTTCCAGTTACCATCTCAAATGCAGCCTTAACACCTTTGTTTGCAGCAACGCCACCCTGGAAGAATATCTTGTTACCAATCTTTCGATTCTCAACAACACGGTTAATATAGTTTAATACAATGGAGTATGAGAGACCCGCAACCAGGTCGTTTTTAGGAACTCCTAGCTGCTGATGGTGATTCAGATCAGATTCCATGAAAACAGTACATCTTTCACCAAGCGGAGCAGGACATCCTGAATCCAACGCCTTTGTCCCGAACTCCTTAATAATATTTATATCTAGCTTTTCCGCCTGCTCTTCCAAAAATGAACCGGTCCCAGCAGCGCAAACCTTGTTCATTGTAAAGTCGACTATTGCACCGTTTTCAAGACTGATGTATTTGGAATCCTGTCCACCTATTTCAAATATTGTGTCAACCTCCTTATCTATGGAAGCAGCACCAGTAGCATGTGCAGTAATCTCATTTTTGGCTAGATCAGCCCCTATAAAATCGGCAATCAGATAACGACCGGAACCTGTGGTAACAACACCTTTAACATTAACCTTATCCGCAACCTCCTCACCAACTTCATACAGACCTCTTTTAACTGCCTCAATAGGACGGCCGGCAGTCATAAGGTAACGTCTGGCAAGGACGTTTCTATCTTTATCAAGTACAACAACGTTAGTACTAATGGAACCTATATCAACACCAACATAAGCATCCACCTTTTCGGTAGATGAAATCTTAATAGACTCGTCTACAATCTTATACTCAGTTCCAGTTAACCCACTAAGGTTTGATTTCTTAACGGTCCTCTCATTCATATATTGTTCAAGCGCATCTAAACCGTTAAAAGGAGAATATACCTGTTTGTCAATAATAGTGAATGCCGCGCCTAGGGCTCCCATTGTATTAAAATACTTTGGAACGACAAGTTCACCTTGTCCCAGTTCAAGTAGTTCTTCAAATGCTTTTATGATACCTTTATTCGCAGCAACTCCACCTTGAAATGCAACCGGCTTAATAAATTCTTTTCCCTTTGCAATGTTACTTTTAAAGTTTCTTACCAGCGCAAAACATAATCCGGCAACAATATCATGGACCGGGGTAGCCTCCTGCTGTAAATGTATCATATCTGTCTTTGCAAAAACACTACATCTGCCTGCAATTCTGGGTGGTTTTTCTGACTGAAGCGCCATATCCCCAAACTCATCTTCAATGGAAACGCCTAACCTTGTCGCCTGTTGGTCAAGAAATGAACCAGTACCAGCCGCGCACATTGTGTTCATGGCAAAGTCTACAACCTTTGTCTTTTGCTTATTCGCATCGCTATCAACAAACATGAATTTGGAGTCTTCACCGCCAATTTCTATAATAGTCCGTACTTCAGGATGGAAATATCCGGTAGCCATGCTTTGGGCAACAACCTCGTTAATAAAAGATATACCCAGTATTTCAGACAAGAGTTTACCACCTGTCCCTGTAACAGCAATTGAACTTATATCGTCTATAGAACTTCTGCTGAGAATATCATTTAAAACAAGGAGTATAGTCTCCACCGGCTGTCCATGGGAACGCACATAGTGATTTTCTAGAACATTCTTTGCTCTGTCAACCAAAACAGCTTTAACACTTACAGAACCGATATCTATACCAATAAACTTGTCTGACTCCGAAATTTTGCTGCCAATATTACTTTTTATCACAGCACATCTCCCTATTTATAACAAATTAAAAAAACTTTAGCGTATAGTGATAGATATACTTCGAATGGAAACAAACTTGATATTTATACCTATTCGAAGTATATACTCAAATCACTCAGGAATTCAACATTTAGTAGTACATTTTCCAGCTATCTTTGAATGTTATTCAATCATGCTTTCCTCTATGTAGCTATGGCTACACTCGAGAAAATACTCAATCATAACCTACAAATCTAACCAAAACGTGAATCACTAAATGTCGAACTCCAGAGTGCTTTAAGTATAAAACTTAACAGTTATCAGGGTGTGTAATCTTTCCGGTAACTGCAGAAGCGGCGGCAACCGCTGGATTGCAAAGATATATTTTACTATCTGGATGCCCCATCCTGCCAACAAAATTTCTATTTGTTGTAGATAATGCAGATTCACCTTCCGCAAGGATACCCATATGCCCTCCCAGACAAGGCCCACATGTGGGAGTTGAGACGGCGGCCTCAGCCTCAATAAACGTCTCCAACAATCCTTCTTTCAGGGCTTGTTTATATATATCTTGAGTAGCAGGTATAACTATTAGGCGAATAGAAGGGGCCACTTTTTTTCCTTTTATAACATCTGCAGCAATCCGCAAATCGGATATGCGACCATTTGTGCATGAACCTATAATAACCTGATCAATCTTTACATTGGTAACCTCATCAACAGGTTTAGTATTCTCAGGTAAATCAGGCAACGCAATTTGAGGAGCTATGCTACCAACATCAATCTGGATTGTCTCTTTATAAACGCAGTCTGAATCGCTTTGAAAAACTTTATAATCGCGCTCTGTACGGCCATCCACATAATCTTTAGTACAATCATCAAACCCGATTATCCCATTCTTAGCACCAGCTTCAATAGCCATATTGCAGATTGTCATCCTATCATCTATGGATAGATGTGGAATTGTATCACCAGTAAATTCCATAGCGTTATATAACGCACCGTTCACACCAATTTTACCTATGATATAGAGAATAATGTCTTTACCACCTACCCACTTACCAGGTTTACCACTTAAAACAAAGTTAATAGTCTCCGGCACCTTAAACCAGACTTTACCGGTGGCAAAACATGCAGCAAGATCAGTACTACCAACTCCAGTAGAAAGGGCCCCCAATGCGCCGTAAGTACAGGTGTGGGAATCCGCACCTATTATAAGGTCTCCAGGGCCCACGATCCCCTGCTCAGGCAGTAAAGCATGCTCCACCCCTACCCTACCTACATCATAATAGTGTTTAATCCCAAATTTCTTTGAAAAATCGCGGAGCGCTTTAACTTGTTGAGCTGACTTTACATCCTTGTTCGGAGTAAAGTGATCCGGAATAAGGACTATCTTGTCAGGATCAAAAACCTTTTTAAGCCCGGCGCCATAGAATTCATTAATCGCAATGGGAGCCGTGATATCATTTCCAAGGCAAATATCCACATTTGCGTAAACATACTGCCCGGCATGCACTTCGTCATGATCCGTATGCGCAGCAATAATCTTTTCGGTAATAGTCTTTCCCATTGTATTCTGACAAACTATAAAAATAGACCTGTATTTAAATATTTAAAGATACTTTCTATAATGGTTCGGTGATATGAGGAATGTAGAAATGCAAAAAAATGCTGATATGCGTTTCGTTATCTCAAACCTAAATTAATAGCAGATATAAAATATATCATACATTTTTTTTTGGTTTAAATGCACGACATTCTGTCCTTGCAGACAGAATGTGCACTAATTCTCTGAAAACCTCTTGTATTGGAATGTTTTAATTGAAACTGGATTCTTATGATAACTCTTGTAGCAAGCCTGACACAAATCAAACTCAAACGTATTGTACTCTATCTCATCTAACTCGTCACAAATATTTTCATCCTCATCTTCGTCCATTACAAAATCTTCATTTTCTATACATTCGGTATCTAATGTATCGTCATCAAGATCATTTGCAATATATGTCTCTATTTTTACTTTATATCTAATATCATCATTAGAGTTCAAATTCTTTTTACAGCCGTCACAAGTATAATGAATCATAAACATTCGCCTCCAGCTAAATGGTCAATAGTAAACAAATGCCCAGCATTCAGATTTAACTGATTTTAAAGGTTCTTATTACTAAAAATCTAATGGATCATGTTGCAACATATGCTAACTGTATTATAGGTTAGCATCATATTTTGTCAAGAGTTAAGTAGCAACATGTCATATCGTTTCTATAAACCTACCTACTATTACTCTCTAGTTTGTTAAGTATAGCTTTACGTACGTCTTCATAACATGGCTTAAGCTCAATCGGTAAGTTTTGAAAACTCGGATTTACATTCTCAATGCTATTTTCATGATACCTTATCTTAAAGTCTGAAAATTTAAGTCCATTCGCAGTGGAAATAACCACAACTTTATCACTACGTTTTATCTCTTTTTTCTCAACTAGTTTTATTAAAGCGGACAATGCAACACCAGTATGAGGACAGCAAAAGAGCCCCGTATGATCTGCCATGGCTGAAGTGTTGGCTATCTCATCTTCAGTTGCCTCTTCCACCAGACCGTTAAATGTATTTAACACCTTGATAGCTTTATTTATACTTACCGGATTACCAATCTGTATAGCACTAGCTAAAGTCTTTTGTGCCTGTATGGGCTTATACTCTTTAAAACCAGTCAAAAAGCTTCTATATAACGGATTTGCGTTTGCGGCTTGAGCACATACAATCTTTGGGAATTTATCTATGATACCTAAATCCCTTAACATGGTAAAACCGTTACCCAAAGCAGTTACATTCCCTAGATTCCCTCCCGGAATAATTATCACATCCGGGACTTCCCAGTCAAACTGCTGCACAATTTCAAAACTTACTGTCTTTTGGCCCTCTATGCGCAGAGAGTTCATGGAATTAGCAAGGTATATGTTATCGTTTTTGCAAATTTCTCTAACAATTTTCATACATCCATCAAAATCGGTATCAATGGAGAGAGTCAATGCACCGTTAGCAATTGGCTGAATCAGCTGAGCATTTGAAACCTTATCTTTGGGCAAAAACACTATGGCCGGAATACCAGCCGCAGCACAGTAGGCACTAAGTGCCGCAGACGTATCCCCAGTTGATGCACAGGCAACTGCTGGTATATCCATACCAGAAGATTTCATCTGATTAACCATAGAGACCAATACGGTCATCCCCAGATCTTTAAACGAACCGGTATGGCTGTCGCCGCACTGTTTTATCCAGAGATCGTCAATTCCTATCTTATTACCTAACCTCTCAGCCCAAAACAGATTTGTCCCACCCTCATAAAGAGAAATAATGTTCTCATTTGCGATATTAGGGCAAACAAGCTCCTTCTTTCCCCACACCCCACTTCCATAAGGCCACAATGTTTTTCTATATCTTTCTTCAAAAAGGCTCTTCCAGGTATCACCATCCTGCTCCTTCAGTTTATTAATGTCATGACGTACCTCCAGCAAATTATTACATTTTTTACACTGGTAAATAATTTCATTTAGCTCATACTTTTCGTCACAGCCACCTATGCACTGAAACCAGGCCTTGTAATCCATAAATTCTTAACCTTTCTTAATAAACCGATTATTCATAACATACCCCGGAAATACCCGGTTAGAAATTTACTAAGATACCGTCCAGTCATTTTCTCCCAAGTCAAAATACAGCATATTCTGGACGAGCTCTTGAATTTAAAATTATAAAAAATTAGAAGTTTAATACAAGAAAAATAAACAAAAAGATCTAGCACTTCAACAGATTATTGCTCCCTAATGAAACTATGCTTGACCGCAAAAAAAACAATTCCATATCACATAAACTCTTTAAAATCTGCTTAATAGTAAATAAAACTTGAAAATTTGTGCACAAAATCGTATAGTTTGCAAAAAATCCAAAAAAACAGGTAAATTAATGATTGAATAATATATATCTAACGTGGCGAAACCCAACCAAATTGGGAATACAGAATCTAGAATAAAACATAGATTTTTAGTTACGAAAAGTTTTTTTCAAATTAGATTTATATGGCAATTATTGCTATACTTAACTTTTATTTTTTTAGATTTAATATGGAGGTTTAAAAAAAAATGGTAGATGTATTTCAGTACGATGGAGAGCTCAAGCTCAAGTGTCATGATGGTGAAGTAAAAGCAATTAGAACAAAAATTGTTACATTAGGTACTGGTGATTTTACCGCACGGGGAGCAATAACAGAAGGCGGAGAAGTTGATTCCGCTATTTTGGCCTTTGGAGTAAACGGTTACAAAGGAAAAGTAACAGGAAAAACTGCAGGAGATGCAGGACTGGACAAATATATTATAGAATTTGACCTTACTGACACTGCTCCTGATTTACTAAAAAAAGGGTATGACAAAGCAAGGGCTACCGCTAAAATAGAACCTACAAGTTGGTCTGTTTGTTAAAAAACATATAAAAGAAATATAGTTAAACAACGAGTTTAACCCTCAGAGAACGCAAAGAGTGCAGAAAATAACCTATTTATTATCTGCACTCTTTGCGTTCTCTGAGGGTATTTTTTTACAGTTTATGGTATTACTTTATAAAAACGTCTTTTTCTTAAAGATTTTGCAGTTTTTATGGAATACAGAATACTGGAATCAAAAGTCCGAATAATAGAAAACATGATTCAGCCAAAGTACATATAAATTTACAATAAATAACTCTATTGAAAAAAAGAACAAATCTATGCTTTATTCTGAATTCTGACTCCTGTATTCTGTATTTTGGTTGCGGTTTCGCAGCACAATGGTATTAACCTGTAAAGACTAGTTTTTAGAAAGGTTTCTTTTTATACCGTGCATTGTTAATCCTTTTGTAATGCGCAGTTACAGATTACTTGACAAGCTATCCTGATATCTTAAAATATCACATTTCATGTTTAGTTTCTATTTTTTTTATTTGCATCTTGATAAAATAATATAAATCAAAGTATTTGCCCGTATCCTCTATCTAAGATCAAATAACCAATATCAATTTTAGTTGGGTATTCGCATCTCTACGGGACAATGAAATGATAATTCCACAATGAAAAAAGAGCTTGGAATAGTTATTGTTTACACTGGAAACGGCAAGGGAAAAACCACCGCAGCAATGGGTATTGCATTTAGGGCAATGGGATACGGGATGAAAAGCGCAATGATACAGTTTATCAAAGGCGCAATGTGTTGCGGCGAACTGGAGAGTGCCACTATTGCAGCTCCCTATATCACCCTATTTCCCATGGGAAAGGGATTTGTAAACATTGGTAAAAAGAAAATATCACACGAAGAACATACAAAAGCAGCTCAAGACGCACTGAAACTTGCCAGGGAGAAGATGTTGTCAGGCAAGTACCAGATTATCATTTGTGATGAGATCAACAATGCCGTAAAGCTTAACCTTATTAACGTTCAAGATGTATTAAACCTGATAAGCTCAAAACCAGAACATGTTCACTTAATTCTCACAGGAAGGGACGGAGATAAGGCCATTATGGATGCCGCAGACCTGGTAACAGAGATGAAAGAGATCAAACACCCATTTCAGAATGGAATCACTGCCATTAAAGGTATAGATTTCTAGTAACATACGTATAGCCCATTAAAGTATTATTTGATAAAAACTTCTTTTTCTTAAAAGATTTTGTAGTTTTTATGGAATACTGAATACAGAATTCGGCAGGCAGAATAAAAGAAAACATGATTCGGGAGCTGAATACAAATTCACAATTAATAACTCTATTGTAAAACAAGCCCAAATTGCATCACACATATGCTTACTAACATTACGTTCATAAAATGCCTAAAATGAACTAAAATTATAGAAATTCAGCTGCACAAATCTATACTTTATTCTGAATTCTGTCTCCTGACTCCTGTATTCTGTATTTTGATCCTGCAATTAGATCATATTGATTTTTTGTATACATTTTAACTAAAATACGTTAGATTTACCAAAATGTTATATCCCCATTTATCATTTAAGAGCTACATCGTTATATTTCTTGCTTGTTTCATATTTGTAAGCTGCAGTACAAATGATAATACTCAAAATAGTATAATAGTATTTGCCGCTGCAAGTCTTACAGACTCAGTGAATCAGATAAAAAGAGATTTTGAAAGAGAAAATCCTGAACTAAATGTGCATGTAAACATTGGCAGTTCCGCACAATTGGCAAAACAGATAGTACTCGGTTCACCAGCAGACATCTTTTTGTCTGCAAATATTAAATGGATGGATTATCTTGAAGAGAAAGAGTTTGTTACCCATGAAAACCGTTTCGCCATGCTTGGAAATAACCTTGCAGTTATAACTTCAACCAAAAACGTTTATCCGGTAAACTCCCTTGCTGAACTGATAGATGATAAAATAAATTTTATTGCAATTGCGGATTACAATAGTGTTCCTGCGGGTATTTATGCAAAATCTGCATTAGAAAAAGCCGGTATATGGCAAAATATTAAACCGAAACTGGTTCCTGGTAATGATGTGCGCATCGCAATGGCCTATGTGGAGCGTGGTGAAGCGGAATATGGTATTGTCTATATTACAGATACGCAAGTAGACAATGATGTCAAGGTCGCATTTGTCTTGCCGGACGAAATTCAACCGGATATTAGATACGCCTGCTGTATAACTGAAAATGCTCAGAATGTATCAGATGCAAGAAAATTAATCAATTACCTGAAAAGCGATGCAGCAAGAGAGGTATTTGAAAAGTACGGATTTAAATGGACACATTGATCACGTGAACGAATGGCTTAAATTTTCATCAATAGAATGGCACGCAATACTCCTTTCCATTAAGGCTGCCTCAATTTCAACCATTTGCAGCATTCCGTTCGGAATAGGTATTAGCTGGCTTCTATCCAAAAGCAGGCTCCCGGGAAAGGTATGGATTGAAAATCTTTTTACCATACCACTGGTCCTACCGCCCATAGTTACAGGATATTTTCTACTAGTATTGTTAGGCCAAAACGGTATTATCGGTGCATCTCTTTACAAATGGTTCGGACTGCAGATCGCGTTTACATGGAAAGGCGCGGCAGTTGCATCTGGAGTCGTCGCATTTCCTCTTATGATACAGACCATTAAGGTATCTATGGACAGTGTTGACCCCAAACTTGAGCGCGCAGCCCAACTCCTTAGAGCAAATCCATTACAGGTCTTCTTCAGCGTAACTCTCCCCCTATCGTACAGGGGAATTATTGCAGGATCAGTCCTTGCATTTGCAAGGGCATTCGGCGAATTCGGAGCAACTATAATGCTTGCGGGCAACATATCTGAAAAGACACAGACAATCCCGTTGGCAATATTCAGTCTGTTTAATCAGGTTGACGGAGAACATAGCGCCCTTCGGCTGATAATCATATCGATTATTATATGCTACTTCAGCCTTATTGCTGCCTGCTGGTTTGGTAAACAGTGGAGAGTTGGGAAAAGCAGGTAAATAAAATGAGACAGATATACATAAATTGTCAAAAAAGGTTTCCGAGGTTCACTTTGAACGTTAATCTCTCCATCGCACCATCCTTTACCGCAATCTTCGGGTTATCCGGCTCTGGTAAAACAACACTTTTAAACCTCATTTCAGGTATTACAAGAGTTGACGCAGGTAAGATCATTTGGGACGGTCAGACCATCTCGGACAAAGAGAACAAAGTACACATTCCTGCTCACAAAAGAGATATCGGTTATATATTTCAAGATACCAGACTTTTCCCCCATAAAACCATTCTGTCAAATCTACAGTACGGATTAAAGTACACACCGGAAGATAAAAAAAGATTTACCATGGGAGAAGTTACCGAAGTACTGGGACTAAAACCTTTTCTTCAAAGAAGCCCTGAAACACTTTCTGGTGGTGAACGACAGAGAGTGGCACTGGGCATGGCGCTCCTTGCATCACCAAGCCTTTTATTACTGGATGAACCGCTTACTGCCTTGGATAGAAAGACAAAACTACGATTCTTAAGTTACCTAGGAGAGATACACAAAACATTTAACCTGCCCATTCTTTACGTATCCCATGATGTAACCGCAATCATAAACTTTGCAAAAGATGCAGTAGTCATGGAATCCGGATCGGTAACCGCATATGATGAAACACGCAACGTGCTACTGAACAACACAAAGAAAATGATTGCCGGCGATGTGGAAAACATCTTCCATGCAATGGTAACAGAACGTAACAGCGAAAACGGGTTGGCAAAACTGGACACTAGTAAGTTTTCATTGACTGTACCGGACGATAGTTGGGAAATCGGTACAAACGTCATGGTAGAGATACCATCCTCAGAAATTATTCTTGCCACAAGAAAACCGGAAGGTCTAAGCGCAAGAAACATAATCAAGGGAAACATTACTTCAATTTACATTGCAGGTAAAAGATGTCTAGTTGACATTAACATCGGCCAACGTATAACTGCAGAAATTCTTCCTCAAACAAAGAGAGAATTGGGGCTGGAAAACGGTACTGAAATCTATGTTATTATCAAAGCAAAGTGCGTGCACCTTATGAACGATTAGTTGAAACAGTTCTAATCTATTTACTATTTTGTAGTTTTTATGAAATACAAAATTCAGGAACCAGGAGTCAGTACAACAAAAAAACAAAAGTTGAAAAACAGATATAATTTGTATGCATTTTCATTAATCAACATAGTGTAATAACTACAAATCTATGCTTTATTCTGGATTCTATCGCAAGAATTCTATGTTCCAAATATAGTTGCGGCTTTGCCGCTTTATAGTATTACACTGTAAAACTTGTTTTTTTAGAAAAAAATTTTACCGTGCATTGTTAAATTATTTGAAACGGTATAGTTACTGGATGCTTGATCCTAGAAGCTAGATAATTTATTGTGCTATCTTAAAATGTTATATCTTAGATTGAGTTTGCCTCTTTTTCATTTTACATCTTAAAAAAAGCTAGAAACCTAACTGATTGCCAGAATCTAGTATCTGGAGTCTTGTATTTTGGTTGCGGCTTTGCCGCTTTATGTTATACACTTTGTAAGAAAACATAGTTTTTAATAAATGGAGAATTATACCGTTATTTATAAACATCTAGTTTTCATATTATTATCAACTTCTCAATTACTGTTTGGGAACAAATATAAAATACAACCAATAGGAGATATACATGAAAGTACTCGGTGTATCAGGCTCACCAATAAAAAACAGCAATACAGATAGAGCATTAAGACTTGCGTTAGAATCCACTGGCCTTGAAACAGAATTCATCAAGCTCAAAGATTACACTATTGCTCCGTGCCAAGCCTGTTTGGGCTGCATAAAAACGAATAGATGTGTCATTGATGACGATGGGATCATGTTAGCAGAGAAGGCCAAGGATGCAGACGCGCTAATCATTGCAGGATTTACCCCATATTCAACTTTAGATGCGAGAACCAAAGCGTTTATTGAACGTCTTTACCAACTTCGGCACACCCATGGATATCTGGCCGGAAAACCAGGTGGTGCCATTATCACCTATGCGGTTCCTACCGACAATGAGATGATGCCACCCGCAAGTGATTTTGGAGTTAACGCGATTAAGTTTTTCATGATGGAAGAAGGTATGGAGTTTGTGGGAGACGTAAGGGTAGAGGGCAATGTTCCTTGCATTAAATGTGGGGATGGTGACGAATGTAAAATGTCCGGCATTAAAATGTTATATGGTCCAGATGCAACCGTTTCTACTGTTGGTGTGGGAGCATTTGAAGAGCAACCAGCTGCCGTTGATGCGGCTGTTAAATTAGGAAAAGACATTGCTGACAAGCTGAAATCAAAATAACAACTCCCAACCAAGCTACAGAAGACCGCAAGAAGCGCTGTTATTTTCAGCTAGTATACAAGTATGGCGGCTTAGTATGACCGTCATTAACATCTACTTTGGTAAATTTTTGCATAACCAAAAAAACAAAGCCGCTTTACCAAAATCCAATAATGAAATTCTCAAACAATTGATACAGAAAATTACAAAATGGAAAAGAAAAGCGATTTACTTGATATTAAGTTGAGATATTCAGAACGGATTATCTACTTGTTAATTAAATAAGTAAACCACCAGCTATGCTGGTGTAACTAAATAAGGTTATGCCGAGTAAACATCAAATTCGAAATCGTAATTTTAAACCACCCATAACAATGTGTAAGCAATTTGGGATTAAGCTATATATCCACTGGACGTCAAAATCTAATTCTTAAAAGATCACACCCTCTCATAAGGATTAAAGAGTTTTTTGTACTCCTCCTGAACATACCGATCAGTCATCCCTGCAATATAATCGCAAACCGTTTGATACAATCCTATCTCTGGAATCTTATTCTGGAAATCTGGTGGAAGCTGAAGTGGATTACCAATAAATGATCTAAACAACTCCTCTATAAACCGTTTGGCCTTATCCGCCATCCTTGTCACACGGTAATGTTTATATACATTCATCGTTAGGAATTTCTGAAGTTCCATCTTCTGGCGCGCCACTTTTGGAGAAAATGAGAATGTCCATCTCTTTGCCTTACGAACATCATCCACGGTCACAATACCACATCTCTTAATCATCGAAGATGTCGTTTTTATAAGGTCAGTGGCTTCCATATCAATTAGAAATTTTATGGTCTGTGCAATCCTTATATCATCGCTGCAATTATCAAAACTTTTATATTGCTCTTTTACCTTTTTTGCGGCAAAACGCCATAACTCCACATCCATCAGATCCTTTTCGTTAATTATTCCTGCCTTAAGACCGTCATCTATATCATGATTATCATATGCAATAGAATCCGCAACATCTACAAGTTGAGCTTCCAACAAAGGTTGATCGTTTTTATCAAACCGACTGAATATATCGTTAATCAGGAGCTGTTTCTGCTCAGCCTCCTCACCTACTTTTTCCTGCTTATTATCCAGATCATTATGATTGTCCGGATTATATCCATGTTTTAGTATGGACTCTTTAATCTCCCATGACAAATTAAGGCCGGTAAACGAAGGGTACCTGTGCTCAAGCTGGTCAACAACCCGCAGCGCGTGAAAATTGTGATCAAACCCTCCATGATCAACCATCAGTTCTTTGAGTGCTTCCTCACCGGAATGGCCAAAAGGTGTATGTCCCAGATCGTGGCTTAATGCAATTGCCTCTGTCAAATCTTCATTTAGATTCAAGGCCCTGGCAATGGACCGCGCTATCTGCGTCACCTCCATCGTATGGGTAAGCCTTGTACGATAGTAATCCCCTTCATGGTTAACAAATACCTGGGTCTTATACTCAAGACGTCTGAAGGCCGTGCAATGGATTACTCTGTCCCTATCACGTTGAAACGTACTCCTGTATGGATGCTCCTTCTCCTTAAACTTACGCCCCTTTGAATGGCAGCTCTTCATGGCAAATGTAGCTAACCCGAGATTTTCTCTCTTTTCTATATCTTTTCTGGAAAACATACCTTTCCTTTTATAGTATTACTTTATAAAAACTTCTTTTTCTTAAAGATTTAGCAATTTTTATGGAATAGAGAATACAGAAAACAGAAGTCAGAATAATAGAAAACATGATTCAGAAAGTACATACTAATTTACAATAAATGACATAGTAAAAAATATATAACTTATCAGCTTTATTCTGACGCCTGTTTCCTGACTCCTCTATTCTCAATTTTGGTTGCGGCTTCGCCGCATTACGGTATAAGCCATCTTAAGAAATTAGATTTTTGAAACAATATCACATCCCATACATGGAATCCATCCCGCATTTAATCCTTTTATAGACGTCATTCAGTGCCATGGATATAACCCTTGCATCAGACGTAACGCTCATAAAGTTAACATCACCAACCCAACGGGGCACTATATGCATATGAAAGTGACCTTTTATACCTGCACCAGCAGCCTTACCAAAATTTGCACCAATATTAAAACCCTCAGGAGTCATCTCTTTCTTTAAAACTGCCTGAGCTCTTCCGATCATAGTCATAAACTCCACCATGCTATCCGGAGACATACTCGAAATATCATCCGTATGCTCATTGGGACAAACCATTACATGACCACCGCTATATGGATATTTATTTAATATGCAAAAGCATGTCTGTCCCCTGTACACCAAAAGATTCTTCTCATCTTCTTCGACAGAATCCTTGACAGCATGACAAAAAACACATCCCCGATCTTTGTGATCTGTAAGTATGTACGCAGACCGCCATGGCGCCCATAAGTTTTCCATAATAATCTACACCATTCGGATTTACGATTTAAGATTAAAGATTAAAGATTTAAACAGCAGAAAGCAGATGGTATACAGCAATACTAATGTTCTACTTTGGAATACAGAATTCAGGAGTCAGAATTCAGAATAAGGCATAGAATAGAAAACATGATTTAGGAAAGGCATATCAACCTTACGATTAAAAACATGGTAAAATGATTACGACCCAACGATTTATTCTGAATTCTGACTCCTGAATTCTGTATTCCATATTCCATAAAAACTACAAAATCTTAAAAAAAGGAGTTTTTATAAAGTAATACTATTACGGAGTGTAAAGTTTGTCTTACAGATAAAGAGATGATGTGGCGCTATGTCAATTTGGCAAATAGTTTAGCGGATTAACAGGTTTATCATTAACAAACACCTTAAAATGTAGCTTAACCCTCTTAGCGGAACCTGTACTTCCAGCTTTGGCAATGACCTGCCCTCTCTTAACGTATGTCCCTTTATTAACAAAAATCTTGGAGTTATGTGCATACCAGGTATGTGTCCCGTTACCATGTCCTATTACCACCACCTTGCCCCATCCATCACGACCGTTATTAACAACAATAACACTTCCGTCTTTTGCGGCAAGGACATCATCATTCGAAGAAGCCTCTATATCAATTCCCGTACTCTTACTTCCATTGACATATGATCCGTAAGAGGACAACACCCTTCTCCTTAGCGGCCAGATAAAACCTCTGGGAGAAGCCGGCCGGTTATAAATTCTTTTATTCTGAGGTGTATATACTGTAAACTGCGCTGTATTTGTATTTTGCGGTGTTCGCTTATTGTATTGCGGTACCTTTTTACTCTGCGACTTAGACTTGTTATACTGCGGTACTTTTTTATTCTGCGGTTTAGATTTGTCGTACTTATGAATAACCGCTGAAGAAGGAATGTACAGTACTTTGCCTGTTGAAAGATTTCGCACATCCGGAATACGGTTTATGCGTACAAGCGTATCTGGTGTTGTGCCGAACTGCTGAGAAATTTTCCAAATTGTATCACCATGCCTTACAGTGTATTTGGTAAATTGTCGGCTAATAGAGGCATCAACTTTACTCTTTTGTATATTTTGATCATTGGATGAGCATCCAAAAAAGCCAATCACAAAAGAGAGGATTATTATGTGGAATGGAAACTTACGAAGGTTAATCTTCATTAATTATATATATTATAACGCAAATGGATTAAATATGCAGGGCTTCCGAGTTCTATTAGGAAAAATAAAAAAGCGGGCGATGGGGATCGAACCCACGGCATTCTGCTTGGGAAGCAGATGCTCTACCACTGAGCTACGCCCGCGCAAAACGACTTATGACTTTTCAAGTCCAATCATTGTTAACGTTTCTCCAAACTCGAATTGAATATAATATAATCTAAAAAAAGTCAAACTTTCAATAAAATACTACATAACAGCCGTTGCGTCAAGTTTAAACATCTGTTAAAAAGAGATGTAATATTATCAATGTGATCAAATATGGATCATTCTCACCGCTATTTTTTGATTTTATTCAATCGTCAGTTCATCTATCTAGCTAAAGCTACACCTGTAGGACCGATGAATCATAGCCATAAAAATCTAACCAAAACCTAAATCACTAGCAGTCAAATCCTTGATCACTTTAAGTATACAAACAAGGAAGTTTAGTAATTCTAGATTGGAGATTTTCAAATGACTACCCAAACCTAGAAAAAGGTGCAACCTTATCTTTTCAACTCATTTGTACTTCAGTAGTTCAAGCAACTTACGCTCAATAAAAAAAGGCCACATGCCAGATTTTTTACCATCCGGTACGTGGCCTAAATTTTATTTAAATATTAAATAATTATCTGTCAATTTCATCATTACAATCATTGTCAACCCCATCTCTTCCCCAACGCCCACCTTTATCAGGGTGACCAGGATAAACATGTGGGTCATTATCGTCACAGTCACCATCCTCTATACACCAACCATCACCATCATTATCAGTGCATCCACTTGTGGAACACCCCTCATCAATTACACCATCACAATTATTATCTTTACCGTCACACACTTCCAGGCTTGCCGGATTAATTGCGGAATCATTATCATTACAATCGATATCTACGCAAAAACCATCTCCATCAGCATCGTCACAACCACTATTATCATAAAAGAGTGCATCATAAGCTTGGACCAAACCATAACCTGAAGTTGAGTCATAACCCGCACTACCTAAATCCTTCGCGGTTGATGTTAGAGCTTGATAAGCGCTATCAGCATCAGTAGCTATTCCATATGAATAAAGAATTGCGGCTGCGGCTGCCACATGTGGGGCAGCCATAGATGTACCATTAAAAAACCAGTATCCCCAATTACCATTTTCATCAAATGTCTCCTGCAACACACCATCAGCAAATCCGTCACCATTTAAATCTTTGCTATTATCACCACCTGGTGCCACTATATCCAATCCGTCACCCCTATTAGAATAACGTGTAACATTGGATTGTAAATCCACCGCCCCAACGGCTATAGTAGTAGGATATATGGCGGGATAACTCACATTCTTTTTGAACCCATCATTTCCGGCAGCACAAACTACAGTTACTCCATTTGCGTAAGCATAATCAAGGGCAGGATCCATAACAAAATCATTTCTCACATTAAAACGGGCATTAATTCCAAGGCTCATATTAATGACTTTTGCACCATTGTCAACGGCGTAATAGATTCCATCTGCAATGTCGGCAAAAGGGCCGCTACCATTATCATCCAGCACCTTTACAGGCATTATACAAGAACCGTATGCCAACCCTGTAACCCCAGTGGTATTATCAGTTGATTGTGCAATCGTGCCTGAAACGTGTGTACCATGATTATCACCATCCATAGGATCCGAGTCAGAATTTACTATGTCATAACCGGAAACCACACAATCTATTCCGTCAATTCCATTTGGGTTCAATCCTGTATCTAGGACAGCTACAGTTACACCAATACCATTGTTAATGTCCCATACCTGAGCACTCTGAACTAATGGAAAATTCCACTGAAAACCATGAAATTCATCATTAACATTTAGAAAAGTTTGAGCTATTAAATTATAATTTGCGCGCAAACCTTTTTCCGCCAATTTCCGTATATTTGCTAATTCTTTACCTGGTTCTACTCCAACTACTGTTAGATTTGCATTTGCAAGATGCTTAATAACTTTGTACGCACCTGGAATAGTCTCAGGAGCGCCCTTTATAACAACTTGTCCTGATACAAATGGGGGGATATTTGTATTATTAGCATTTCCTTTGGTTGCACTCGGTCCTGTCTTAAAAGGAAGATTATTCATGTTTTCAGCTTTGGTTTCTTTCGCTGATATGCCCACCATAAAAACAAATAACATAAAACTTGCAGACATTAAAATTAACTTTGAATAATATCTTCTTATCATATTTTCAACCCTTCCATAGTAAAATAATCAACAATGTAAATCTAATATAAATATATAATTATCGGCATCTTTTCTGAAATTTTTTCCTAAAATTTTCGTATCTCTTCAGCGTGATTGCATATAAAGACTAGTTACCGAGCTCCTACTTGGTAACGCAATTGCATAGGAAGCACTTGCTTGCAACTTACAAAATCTTAACCCCCAATGTACAGTTCCATTGTTTTTGAGAATCTGGAGCTTCTCAAACAAGCCCGTTGCCAAGCAGATGCTTGGTAACTAGTCTTTAAATTGTTAATAATCTATTATGCCATTACTTTTACTTGAGTCAAGAATGCCATAGTTTTTCTATTTACATTACGGCGGGTAATATACAAACTTAGTGCGATATATTTCTTATAAAGCAAACCCAATACCATTCATGGGTCTGAAAGAAAAGGTAAACAACTTCTTGACCAACGTCATGTTACATTAAAAAATAGTGGTTCATAAAAACTTAAAGAAAAAGAAGGGATTTAGATTAACTAATATTACAAAGTCAATCAACTATATGCTAGTTCTCAATATCGCTATCATGAAATTACATGCAATATTGAATTAGTGATGGTATTACATTATGTGTCGCACTTTGCGCATAAACAGTTTCACTTGCATAAAAGCACATTACTACTTCGAAAGCATTACATCTATAAATGAATTCTTAACAATTACCACTTTCTATAATCCCTTTTATAAAGAAATAATTATTAAATATTTCCATAATCTTCAGAAATCCTCTTAATTTCGCAAACCCCATTTCTTCATAAAAGATTAACATTTGCCAATTAATCATATACTCTTATTACAACAAAGATAACTCATACATATTAGAGTTATTAACTATTGTTTGCAATTAATGATCCCAAGCAAATAAATATACCACTCCTTTACATACTTGTTATTTGTGCAAATATCATACCTAACATGGCTCCTTATCTATGGTATCCCTCAATGTCAATGACATCAATATGTTGCACAAATGCAATGTAGTAATAAAGAATCAATACTACAATATTTAATGTTAGATATCTACCGTTAAACTAACAATGTGTAAGCATTATAACTCTGAAGATAATGATTTACTGAAGATGTTGATGCAATTTGCAGGCAATATAATATGTTTGCAGGAGGTGTCTCTGTGTAAATTGAGGTAAAAAAAGCAGCAAATTTTGATTTTAATATTTAAACATACGGTCATTCATGTTTCATTAACTTTTGTGTATTTGTTCATCTATATTCGGAGCCTTCTGTGGGAGATGTAAGATTATATTAGTTTCCCTAAATGTAGTAACTAAACAATGCCACTTGCAATATACCCTACTCTCCGGCAAGTGGCCTTGTTTGTTTATACTATCTTTTATAATTTTTATTATTTATTTCACCTCAACAAACATACCCCATGCAAATCCCGTATCATAAGCTTTTTTATTAAACTTAAACTCACCATTTTCATCAGGTACAGCCCATGCTACCCAGTCTTTACCTTTCCGAATTGCCGTTATAGTGATCTCAAGTTCTCCGTTTTCGTCAATTATACTTCTAACGGGTTCAATCTTAATTGTAGACCTATACCCTTTTTTCAGCAGCGTTGCTATTTCCACAGATTTACGGGGTACATGATTAGTTAGTTTTAATGTACAATTCTCCGTGTCTCCAGCATTAATGGTTAGTTTCTCTAATCCAAATATAGGGTCTCTTTTTAAACTATGTTCGCAATTGAACGTAAAGGATTTACCGCCGTTGCCAGGATCCACATCAACGGGTGTAGGCGTGGGTGAGGGTAACGGTAACGCTGGTGGTGTGGTAGTAGTTAATCTTGAAAGTATGCGTCTGCTTACATAAGGTATAAACCCTTCTGCTAAAGCGTTGGAATAAGCGGCTTCTGCAGATTTACAAGCATATTCGCAATCAAAAACCGGAAGAGAGGCGTCCTGATATTGACGGAGAAAGTTCAGATAACCATTTGTAGTTTCGATGTCTATCTCCTTATCACACCCTCTAGGATCAACCCAATTGACATCAGCTTCTCCATCAAACCATATGGCTTCCTGAGAGATTGCATCTATCACTTGGGTTAATTCAGGATGGCCATCAATAATTGATGCGGCGTTTTGTTGAATGATAATAAAGTCTTGGTTACGCTCAAAAGAGTAATCCTTCATCTCCTGGATAAAAGCGATCATTTCTTCAACTGCATCTTTGCCTTGGGATTCAGCAAGGGCAATTATATCCGAATCTTCAGCGGCTTCTACCCAGTCAAGATAGATACCATCAAAACCATCCTTGATCACTTCATCTATTATACTATTAAAGTTCCTATCCGGGTCGCTACCTGTTTTTTCACCGAAAATAACAATGTCCTTCCATTCCGGATCCCAAAATTCAACTGGATAATTACCAGAAAAGCCATCAGGATCGCATTTGACAATGTAATCAGGCCAATCTAACGGAGGAAAATTTCTAGGCCTGCAATCCACATTATCAGGTGTTCGCTCTGCCCAGGTCCAATACCACCGCCAATCTTCAGCCTCTCCTATATCAATATAAGCAATTACCAACTTTCTATGAATACCATCACTAGCCAAACTATTCTTTAATCGATTGACCATACCCTTCGTGTCGAATTGTTTCTCCCCCTCATCAGACCAATCTGTCCTGGTGGGTTCCAGTACCAGCATGTCGTAATTTGATTCCTCCAACAGTTTAACAGCGCCTTCTTCGCTTACATCTGCTATCTGATATCCCCAAAACTTAATTTCATCCAGCGGTAACGGGTCCAATTCATCGATATTTGTTTGCGCAAATAATAATTTACTTATCATTCCATTCTGAATCAAAATAGTTACTATTATTATTAATGGTAATAATTTCTTCATTTTTATCCTTCGTTGATTAGAATATAAAATCGTTAAATTTTCTCCTTAGAAAATTATTTTTTTTATTAGTATGGTACCAAGCATGAGTTTGGTAACACAAATTGTAATTATCACTTGCCACATTTCTTTCTATGGGAAAGCACAGTGTCAAGAATAATCCAGGTAGAGTAAAGAGCATACACAGAGGTCTCAGGCTGTATTTATGTTGACAGCTTCCCTGTTTCCCTCGCTATTCGTTTACTAGTGTCATAATATCCTAACTCTTATTTTGTAAGCTCTCAAGTTTTTATTCTGTATTTAATCTCTTATGCAATCCCACATGTATCAAATGTTGAGCTTCAGGATCTTGTGGTTTGATTTAATTTTCTCTTGTCTACTGCTATAAAATGTAATATTCATCACAGTTATTTCTGTCAACACAATGTATACTTTGAATGTACTCTAACTTGCATCGTTTATTTTTTCCGGTGCAAGGGTCTCCTAACCCCCCTGTGTCTAAATTCTTTAGCACGGGGGGGTGACTATCTTTAAGTATATCGTTTCTGTTTCTTATGTGACTCTTCAACAATATGTTCAAAATCTATAGATTACTGGTTGAAAGGTTACGCACTATCCATTCTTTATCATATAACGCCCTATAAGCCCAAATTTTTTGTTGCAATGAAGCCTTTTTAACCGACTCGTCGTCCAACGACGAAAGTAACCTAGCCAGATGTAACTCCATCAAGTCCGCCTTACTCTTTTTAAACGCCTTAAGCCTCGCAGGCGTGTAATTACACATTTTTAATCTTGCGAAAACCGTTTAGACACTTTAGCTCTTTAGCTATGTTAGCCCCCTTCTCGGCCAATTCAATAATGCTTTCAATTTGAATGTATTTCCCTCTTCTATCGAGCTTATTGTCAACGGTGTGTGTTTC
Source organism: Candidatus Anammoxibacter sp. (assembly GCA_021777055.1). Lineage (GTDB taxonomy): Bacteria > Planctomycetota > Brocadiia > Brocadiales > Anammoxibacteraceae > Anammoxibacter_A. The sequence goes on from JAIQZO010000023.1 coordinate 25,176, forward strand.
ATTTTTTATAGCAATTTCTTTCATTATACTATCCTCCAGATAATCATAATGTCCTCCACTATAAATTGCAGAACAGGCAAATAATAACATAGCACGGCGAAACCGCTGCCAAATAGAGAATACAGATGCAGGAGACGAATTCAGAATAAAGCTTCAAATTGTAGAAATATACGGAGTGCAAGATTTATCTTGCTCAAATCAGATAGTGATACAATCTAGAATAGGTTTTCTAACAAGATTAATTATTACCTGCTTTCTATGTCTCTCTAAATCTTCAGAAGATGATTGAATCACATCTGAGAGAAACAGTTAATGCGAATATTGCACCATCCATTTCTATAATTGAATCCATAGCAAAATAAATTTTATACTCCGATTACCCCAATCAAATCTGTTAAAAATTATCTTAAAAAAAGAAGCTTTTACAGGGTAATACTATATAGGAAAGACAAAACGCTATTGTCTTGCTGAAAATAACCCTTTTGTTTTACTTACGGGTAAACATTGGTACGATACATATACGCAATAGGTAAATCACCTTACCACTGAGGCCCCCTAAGTAGATTTCTCCGGTGTTCATTAGAAATCTGTGTCACATTATGAAGCTATATTCTGTACGACAAGTCTAGAAAAAATATCTATAATTTCAGATCTACCTTTTTAGCCCTTGCCATAAGTCTAAGCAAGCCCGTAATACTATCCGTACCTTTTTCCTTTGCAAATTTTATTTGTTTATTTTTATCATTTTGGCTTAACCAGACATCAATCCTTGTGGTCAAATCACCGTTTTTTTTTCATGTTTGTATTGGACGGTATGAACCTTTATTTATCAACAAGGTAATCTCTTTTAAATCTAGTACCAATATAGGCAAATTGAGGGAGGAAATCTTTTTATTAGTCTAGAGGGTACGTTTATAAGTAATTTGGGATATGAGCTTTTCAAAAGTATTTAACAAATGTATTCGTATACCTAAAACCGATGTTGTTTATTCTACTATCTTTTATCCTTAAAAAATAGAAATTAGTTACTTATTTTAATAATCTAACCATTTCTAATGCATTTGTTATAGCATTTGCTTCAAAGCAGTTATTAAACATTACATAAACCTTCTTCATGTTTTTACTAAATTCATTTATATATGGCATAAATGTTTTTAGTTCATCCTCAGAATATAAGTAATTATATTTTTGTGCGGTCTCTAATCCTTTTCTTAACCAGTTTGCTTTATTCCTCCCATGCAATCGAAAAAAAACCGTCTCTGTTGTTGCTTCTGCCACAAAAGGAACAGTTGCCAAACTGCCATACTGTGGTTCATCTGCAATAATATGAGTAATGTTATGTTTCTCTAATAATTGCAAAAGTGTATCTCTTCTCTCCGGCTTAAACCAACTTCCATGTCTGAATTCAACGGCAACCTGCTTATCCCCAATAATTTCCTTACAAAATAACATATAAGCAAGATTTTCTTTTCTATGGAGGAACCATGGGGGATATTGGAAAACTAATAAACCTAATTTGCCGGATTTATTAATTGGGCTGATAGATTCGACAAATCTGTTTGCTAACAATTTTATAATAGAACGTTCTTTTATATAAGCGAACTTTCCTTTCAATTCACTTTTACTAATAAATTTAACAACATCTTTTGGTATTGCCCTAATATCAACGCCATGCCCTGTCAATGCCCCATAGACCTTAAAATGAAATATAAAGTTTCGTGGTGTTCTCTCTGCCCATAATGATGTTACTCTTTGATCAGGTATTGCGTAATAGCTTGAATCAACCTCGACTGTATCGAATTTACTGGCATAATACTCTAGCCGTCCTTTTGCAGTTTTTACATCATTTGGATAGAATTCCCCACTCTTTATAAGCGTCTTTTCTGCCCAGGAGCAGCAGCCTACCTTTACCATATTTCCCCCTTGTAATTTATCTAAAATAAAATAATTAGGTATTTATGTTATCGTAAAACTTACAGTGTTCAACTTAATATTAGAAAAGTAATTATATTAAGTATAGAAGGAAAAGCAGTAACTTAGATAACTTAAGTAATTAAAAAGGCCACTGCCAGATGTTTTACTATCCGGTAAAGTGGCCCTTTCTGTATCAATCGGTTTATAGGTAACTGGAATTAAATTTTTCCTTCAATCTCTTTTATCTTAGCTGATAATGTTGCTATTGTTTCCTGTTGTTCCTTAATAGCCTCAATTGATAATGGAACTAATTCAGAATATTCAACACTTTTATATCCATCTTTGCTAGTTTGAACTACTTCAGGAACTACCTTTTCAACTTCCTGTGCAATTATGCCGATATTAAGTTCATTCGAAAAGTTTCTATCCTTAAATTCATCACTACGCCAATTATAGGTTACTCCCTGCAAATTGCTTACTTTTTCAAGCGCCCCTTTCAACGGTGTTATATCTTTTTTGAATCTAATGTCACTTGAAAGAGTGAAACCGTTTGAACATACTGTTCCTGCAACCTCAAGTTTGCAGTTAGGGTTTGTTCTGCCAATGCCTACATCGCCGCTTGCATTTATTAAGAACCGGTTGATCTCCCCTACATGACTTGTTGGTTCAGTTGATGCGTTAGTTATATCATCAATCCTAAAAATTCCTCCATCTTCACTATCAAGCTGCCACTTTCTTCCAGATATATCCCTGTATTAACTAAATTAATATAGCTACCTTTAGAACCATCTCCCGCACCAAATAGCCAAAGGTTGCCATTTAATTCTAGTTTGCTTTTAGGGTTGGTTGTGCCGATACCGACATTGCCGTTATTTTCAAAAAACATTCTAAACTCACCATTTCCACCGCCCCAGACCCAGAAATTATCACCCTTATTTCCAAATGCATCGGTCCCAATACACCAGGGAGTTGTAAGATCGGACCTTAAAAAAATTTAAAGATGATTTTTTTGAATTTGAGTTTGTATTTTCAATTCCAATACTCGGAAAATCTCCACCTCCACTTCCTTCTTGATCAGTTGTGTTTCCAACAACATGAAGTTTACTAATTGTTTTTTATAAAAATTAAATATAAACTTAAAAATAAACATGTACAGTACCAGTATCTGAAGTATGAACACTATTATATGTTCTAAAATCAACACCTGGCATACCGATCTTTACCGTATAATATCCAATTGCAAATACTTTAGGTGAAATTGAAGTACCTTTAATACGTTTTGTATATACAATTTCACCATTTGATTCATCAATAACCTGAATTACTGGATCTGTTATATTATGAACTTCAAAAGTTTTTAGATAACCTACTGCCGCCTTTGCATAATTTTGATCTTGGTCAATAGTCATTGGCCAACCTTCAAATTGTGACAATGAGTTTAAAGGAGCGGTAAACCTACGTTTAAAACATTCCATAGTAATCTGGCGAGTAGATTTATGAAATTTTACTATAGAATAACCATTGGCACGTTCGTTCAACTCAGGCATTACCCAGAAAGAAGGAGGAAGCGCCGGATTAGCATAAGCATAAACAAAAAATGGACTACCCCAATAATCAGTATATTCACCAGTATATTCTTGAGCACCAATCGGTTTATTATTTCCCGGATAACCTGGAAGCCAATAACGCGTCCAATGGTTAACTAGAGATGGTGTTGAAATTTGGAAACATGAATCTGATTGTGATTCAAGGCCTAATTGAGAGATCATACCGAGATGTTGATCACCACTTATGATAACCGCATATGCTTTACGAATCCTATATAATGCATTATCTCTACCATCTTTTGGCCAACCATTAATATCTTTATCCTCCCAGGGAGGGGCAATAACCGGATTTGTCGTAAAACTGGAGGTACATTGTCCAACTAAAGGAGAAGCTCCTACATAGACTTTCATCCATACATCATCATTCCAATCCCAATCTTGTGCCCAATCCTCAATAAATTGTAATTGACGATCTCCCAGCAAAATTGCCTCATAATCAGGTACATCAGGCGCAGATTTCCATTTGCGTTCTTCAATTAAGGCAAAAGAAACGCCACCCAGTTGTAAATCAGTATAAAAAACATTAATCCCTTGTAAAATCGGTGTAGGATCATACGCATCAGGTAAATGTGATGTTTGCGCTTTAAAAACCATATTTACGTAACTTGCGGGTTTATAATAACCGCCATCTTTCCCATCAGGATCGTAAGATTTTACACCCCCCGCACCCCATAGATTAGAATTACCAACATCATGATCATCAGGAAGTGCAACCATTGGAATATCTCTCAGTAAAGATTTAAATTGTTCACAAAACTTTATCCAACGGTTTGTATGATAATCGTGATTATATACTTGATCACCTGTAAAGATTAAAATATCGGGTTGATGAACTGCCTGCATATCCGTAACAACATCAGACACATCTATATAAATATCACAATCATAACCAGTAAAAACTGCGGATACGATTGTATCTTTATTAATAGGGTCTTTTTTAACTGTACCATTGAAATATGTCCCATTATACCGTATGCGATAAGGAACATCCTTGTCAGATGGCCAATTAGTTCGTTTAAATGTTGCAATAAATCCAACTGTATCTATTGTCGCTGATGCTACTTGCTGCCATCCATATCCAGTATCTATTTCAAGATAAACGGTACCAGTTTTATTCAATTTCATTTGTACAGACATTTTCATTGTATCTCGGCTGAGAGTAAAGTATGTAGATGCTATATCAGGGGAAGTTTCATATATGATAGATACGCCACTATCGGATCTGGTTTCCAATTCCGGTGGATAAAGAGTATTTTCACGCGAGTTAAATTTAAGAAACTGATTATTATTTTCGTTTTTCTGTAATATAAAAGATGCTATACCATCTCCTGCCGCTTCAGAATTAACAAAGCTACTTACATCCATTTCATAATATTGGTATGTGTTATTAACTGAAACAGTGGCTAACGGTGCTCCCAATGAAGGTTTAGTCGCCCAGGTTATTGAATTCTCTGACCAGGAATCATCAGAAATTCCCCTGCAATACAATAAACAAGATGTGCCATCCTGAACATTTGCACCATAAAGACGCAAAAATACGTTTTCGGCAGTTTCAAGATCACTAACATTAAACTTAATCATCATTTCGCGGCAGTAGGATAAATTAGCAGTTGTTTTTACTTCTGCTATAGAACTAGAGCCATAATTATCATTATCATATGTTCCACCACGAACATGGGCATCCGCTATTGGTGAAAGTATTTGTGGGGTTGGGGTTGGTGTCGGGGTCAGCGAACCTTGTCTCAAAACGAGTTGTGGCTTATAAACACCACTTTCTTTGGCATTGAACGATAAAAACTGAGTGGGATTAACATCTTTTGATAATCCAAATGAAACAATACCGTCACCAATTGCCTCGGATAATACAAATGACGTAACATCAAACTCATAATATCGCACTATGCTGTTAACCACAATTGTATTTATTAATGGAGCCATTGCAGGTGCGCTTACTCCAGTAATATAATATTCGTCCCAGGTATCATCAGCAATTATATAACAATATAAATTCGCTGATGTACCATCTTGAGTATTTGATCCATATATTCTTAACGTTGCACTTTCAAAGCTATTTTCATTGTTTAAATCAAATTGTAAATAAGATAAACGGTTATAATTCACATTAGCGGTATTTTTAACTTTTAAAGACAATTCACTACCATAATTAATATTATTATAGATTCCACTCCGTATATACGTATCATGTGTTGGATTTAGTATAATTTCTTCTGATGGAGTTGGTGTAGGTGTTACTATTGGAGTTGGTGTAGGTGTTACTGTTGGAGTTGGTGTAGGTGTTACTGTCGGAGTTGGTGTAGGTGTAGCTTGTGAACCTAGTCTCAAAACGAGTTCTGGCTTGTAAACACCACTTTCTTTGGCATTAAACGATAAGAACTGAGTATCATTAATATCTTTAGATAATCCAAATGAAACAATACCGTCACCAATTGCCTCGGATAATGCAAATGACGTAACATCAAACTCATAATATTGCACGATGCTGTTAACCGCAATTGTATTTATTAATGAAACCATTGCGGGTGCGTTTACTCCAGTAATATAAGATTCGTCCCAGGTATCATCAGCAATTGTGTAACAATATAAATTCGCAGGTGTACCATCTTGAGTATTTGATCCATATATTCTTAACGTCGCACTTTCAAAGTTATTTTCATTGTTTAAATCAAATTGTAAATAAGATAAACGATTATAATTCACATTAGCTGTATTTTTAACTTTTAAAGACAATTCACTGCCATAATTAATATTATTATAGATTCCACTCCGTATATACGCATCATGTGTTGGATTTAGTATAATTTCTTCGGATGGAGTTGGTGTAGGTGTAGGATCTACGGTAGCGTATTCAATTTTAATTTTAGGTGGATTTGCTGTATTTTCTTTAGAATTAACAGATATCAATTGCGAAGAATTTTCTAATTCCTTTAATAACACTAATGAAATTATTCCATTATTATTAATCTCAGCTATTGCCGTACTGGTTATATCGATTTCATAATAATCATAAGTACCAGGTATGGAAACTGCGCCAATAGTGGCTCCATGAGGAGGTTTTGTATTCCATGTAATTTGTGCTTCGTCCCAGGAATCATCACTGATAAGTTTACATAGGATAGAAGCTACAGTTCCATCTTGTGTATTAGCAGCATATATTTGCAGAGTAACTTTTTGAATATTAGTTTGTCCGGATAAATTAAATTTTAAATAAACTTCCCTATTATAAAATGGATTGTTTGTGTCTTTAATTATAAGTAAAGGGGCTGTCCCATAATTACTATCAGCTGAAGATCCACCTCGGACATATGTATCATCAGATACATTGACAGTGACATTCGCAAATAATTCACCACAAAATAGTAAAGCAATTAATGTTAGCCATAATGTTTTTTTCATCTTTTCCTCTAAAATTAAGGTTTAAGGGCCAGATCAGTTATTGACAGAAAGGGCTATTTTTCAAGAAAGGAAAAGAAAGGAAAGTTATACTTTAATTATAGCACATATTTTAGAAGTTGTAGGTGGAGACGATGAAAATCTGAGTTTTAAAGCACAATAGATGGGCGGATCAATAACAGTTGCTGTTGATGTACCGCTATTAATTTCTTAAATTAGCGCCTACGGCGGACTTTTTGCATTTAAAATCTTAATCCTAATCGTACTCATAATCTTAATCCACACGCAACAATTAAAATTATGAACATTGCTGTTATTTGACTTATATACCATCCCAGGGCAAGGCCCTGGGACAATAATACAAAAAAATATAGCCCTGTAAGGGCGTAACATACATGGGCTATGAATCTGGAAAACATGTTGCACCCATTCAGGGCATAAGCGTTAACTTAAGAAGTGGTTGTTTTTAATAATCCCTTTATTGTTTCCATCTGCAATTTCCTTTTTCGTGAATTCTCACTTAACATAGAGGATATTGACTCCCAGTTTTAAATACACTTTCCTAATCCAAAACGAGGATTTATCGCTTGGCTAACTAAACGCAACATAAATGAATCCGCCCTCCATAAGCTACTTTTTCTATTTAATGGCAATTTGCAGCTGCAAGCCCCAAGAGAAAAAACGCTCACCTGCGGTGATCAAAGATTCTATCAAAAACGCAGAAAATATTTTCCCGTGAATCTAAGCTTTAGCTCCAACAGGGTCTTGCTTGGGGAGAAGCCCTAAACCTATTATAGATTTTAGTCCTCTAAAAACTAACTCTATTTGCCAACGCCCGCGATAAACCTCTAACACGACCGAAGGTTTAATTATCTCTTTTGGCAACGTTGTGAAAACAAAAATATAGCCTTGTGACTCCAAGCTCTCAGATTTTATTTTTGCCCTTTTTCTTCCATTTTCACGTAATGTTTTTTTTCGAGCCTTTTCTGTGGCTGCTTTACTTTTCTTTATAGCTCATAACCGGCCTTCAATTACCATTTGATCTCCTTTTACACAAACTGGCCAATCGCCAATCTTTAACCCGTGTAAGGCCCTTAACCGTTTTAGCCTATTTACCTTCTGTCCGTTTTTTCTATGTAATAGCAAATTTGTTAAATTTATAAGAACTAATACTTCTCCGCCTGATTTAACAACATGTTCTATCCCCGGGCAATGACTGTACCCTCTGTCGCCAATTAGCAGATCACCCTTTGATACTGAATACAGCTTAAATGTCTCGCTCGTTTTTGTATCTGTAACCTTTTATCTCATCACATTGAAGTGTAGACAATTTTATTGAATAGTGAATTCCCCAATCCGATCCTGTGCTACCTGGTTCACTGATATGTGTTCCGTCCACAACGCGAACGTTAATATCTTTAGGGTATAAATCTGTTGGTAGCTGAGTTATCCACTTACTCATCAGCTCTATTGCCATCCATCTTAATCACTCTCCAGATTTGTTTAACCTCTTAAATAATGCAACAACAGATGAAACGTCAGATATTTCTCCTAATTTAGCCCGTACTACCGTTTCCTTCAAAGAGCATCCATCTACAAAATATATTAGCAACGTCCTAAGTCGCGAATCACTATCTTTAAAATTGAGAAGCCTTGATATTGCCCCTAATTCCTTTGCTTTTTCTCACCACCCTTCTGGTAAAAAATTTTTAAAACTTCTCAATCTTCTCGGGTTAAGTCATTCGAGCCTAATTCTTTTGCAAGGGCCATAGTCTTTCTTCTCTTTTTTTAGCAATATACAACCAAAAAGGAGGAAACTTCAAAATTCTTAAGTTAACGCTTATGTCCTATTCTCACCTTATTAATTTATTTTTTAACAGTTTCTCGTACCTTGATAGCAAATTTGATCTTCTTTGCCATCTGCCTTTTCATCTGGTTAAACACAATCTTGACAAGTAGTCCTCAAGAAGTTACTCAAGTTCAAGTGTTCTACTTATTGTTATAAGTGTAATTATATTGTCTATAGAAGAATAGTTGAAACACGGTAAATTCCTTAACTTGAGTAACTAAAACGGCCACCAACCAGACGTTTTACCCTCCAGCAAGTGGCCTCTTAACAATATAATTATTAGTTAACTTTCCTTACAAAACCAGCTTCTTTGGTTCCCGGGTTAGTAGGTGACCCTGCCTTGGGTTTTTAACCAATTAGTTGGCAAGAGCACGGTTATAGATGCGGATATCATCCATTTTACCTTTGAGAGAATTCGTATCATCAACTTCGCAATGGCCAATACGCATTGAAAGTCCAGAATCTACAGATCTTATGGTCGTGTCTACCTTTTCATTAATCGTATCAACATATAATTTGACTTCGTTATCCGTATCAACATATAATTTGACTTCGTTATTAGTCTTTTTCGCAACAACATGATGCCATTTTGAATCTCTCAAATCAGTTTTTGCTATAATCCATTGATCACTTACAATGTGAAGTATTGGTTAAGGTGGGTTAGAATTGGTATATCGTTACAACTTAAGTCATTTAAAGTGAGGGGACACATGGGGAAACCCCACCCGCTGTACCCCCCTCCATGTTTTTCTTATTAATCGTTTGACCATAGACTTTCCCCAATTTAATTTTAAATATTCAAATATTACTTCTATCGTTACCTCAGCGTTATGGGCTATCTTCCCTTACACACCAGACATAGTGGAATTCATCACTTGGACTTGGCGGTAGATCTACGCCAAGGCCAACATATTGGGACCATGTCAACGCTTCTGTTACGCTACCAGATGTGAGGTTTACAACATTAGCATAACCCTTAATAAAAGGCGGGTCATAATCAGAATACCGCTCCAGTCTCACGGATGAAGATGTCCAGTAGTTCAGATCGAATGTCAAAGGGAGATTTATAAACGGATCACCGTCTCCCCATTGACCATTGCCATCTGTGTCTGGCACGGCAATATCGATTGCACCCATATGTAGAATACTTTCTAATTCGAATCGATTTGCAAGGTGCCACTCACCCACAGTTGATCCGTCTGTAAGATCAGAACCGTTATCCGCCAATTGGTTACAGGCGGTTAAGGCGTCCTCCCATCCTCTTGTGCCAAAACGATTTGCATTTTTATCCCAGATAAGGTGTGTCAGATTATCCTTTATCGTACCGTCTCCATTATCTGTAAATCGTGGGTTAGGCCAAGTGACTCCCTTCAGTAAATCGCCATCGTCTCCTTCGGCATATGATTTTGTCTGACCCGTCTTCTGAACCGGGGCAGCAGGTTTCGAATTTTCCAAGTCCTCACTTCGTACACACCATGCACGCATTGATTCTAGTAGGCGGTCCTTATCCATAGTACTGACCTCACTATCCAACGTCGGGTGATCAACGTATGCGTACACAGTATTTATATACACGGTCCACGCATTGTTGGTTGCCAAGGCATGCGTAGTAGACGTCCAGTAGGCCGAATCCTCCCCCGCATCTACGTTGATGAAAGGGTCACCTTCAGTCCAATGGTCAATACCTTGAGTATTTGGCAATGATGGATTATGGAACCCCATATGTAAGATACTCTCTAATTCAAATCGATTTGCCAGATACCAATCACCTTCTACAGAACCGTCTGTAAGATCAACACCATTTTCAGCCAATTGATTGCAGGCGATTAAAGCCTGGGACCATCCAATTTCTCCAAAACGATTTGCATTTTTATCCCAGATAAGGTATGTCAGATTATCCTTTATCGTACCGTCTCCATTATCCGTGAATCGCGGGATTGGCCAAGGTACTCCCTTCTGCAAATCACCATCGTCTCCTTCTCCATATGAGTGTATCTGCCCCGTTTTCTCAACAGGGGCACGACGGGTTTCAGATTTTCCATATACATCAACAAAGAAGCTAAATGGATCTCTGTTATTCAGACATATCGTAAATGGAACATCTAAATATTCATTTGGGCTAAGAATGTGATCATAATAATCATCACTGTTTAGAACCGCAAATCGTTCGCCTTCTCCTATAAGCCCATTATCTGTCAGTAGTAAGTTGCTGTTTGTTAACTCATCCACTTCAATAAAGAGATTTGAAAGCGTTTCTTCACTTATATTGGTGAGGGCGGCATCGAAATTATATTTTCCAGCAAATTCTCCAGGGGGTGGTCCTTGGATGAATCTATAGATATCTGTTCCAGGGACGACTGATGGGCTTTCCGGTAATTCCAATGATAGGAAATCGCCTGTAGAGAAGCCTACAGTGATGACTGAGTTTGACTCGTCACTATTATTGAAAAACACTTGGGTAAAGTCCTCGCGAGAGTTTCCGTTATCAATATCAACGTCCGCTGAAAATTTAAAAACTTCATTAGGACCAAAACCTTCAGAAAATATGAAATTAAGATTGTCGCTCCTAAAGTCTTCAACTGTATCTTCCGCCTCTAGTAAATTCGGTGCTATTAAAGCGAAATCAATACCCCCGTCATCAGTAACCTCTACAAAATCAAAATTGCGGGTTGTATCTCCTATGGTAAAATAGAAAGAATCAATGCTTGCTTGGCTTGAGTTATTTGTCAATGTAAAAGGAGGAACATTTTTGGAGCCATAGTGAGTCGGGGTATCAGGCGTCGCCAAAATATTTAGAGAATAGCCAATCTTATCACATCCAGTTGTATCAGTGGTAAAACTGTATGTTGATGGGTCGGGTTCGAAGGTAACATAATCGTTAATATTTGTGATTTCTATTTCTACACAATTACCATTAGAATCAAAAGGCCCTAAGCTAGCATCTGAATCATCACAATCTTTTTCCATTAATGCATCACTAGGACAAGAGGGTGGCTTGTCTTTAGAAATCCCCCAATTATAATAACCATCGCCATCCTTATCATCACAAGCTATTTCATAAGGCGTTATTAAACTGTCAATAGGAGTTAGTAATGCATATTTGCCGTATAAATCACTTAAATCAACTTTCACATAACCATATCCATTATCCCCCCAGCCGGTCCCGAAGCTATTCTTAAATATCCAAATAGTTTCTCCATCACTATGGTCTATATCAAATCCCACCAGCACCATAAAATGGAACCAGCTAATGATACCAGCAGTTATAGGTCCATAGCTAATAACCGCCCTTTTGATTTCTTCTTCTGAAGATCCAGGATATAATTTTCCACTAATACGAATCTGTTCATTGGGACTAAGGCACTTATTGGTACAAGGTTCCCAACCAGATGAATATGGAAAACACTCTTCATCTACCACTCCAGTTCCTATAATATATTGTAGTGCTGAATATGTAGTTCCCGGTACGCAACTATCATGATATGAATAACTACAAGAGGTTACTTGCTGTTCTGATAGGTCTAAATCTATATGCTGATTAAAATAAAGATTGACAATAGCTTCTGTAGCATGAACAGCAGAAAATGACCAGCAATCACGACACCCTTGCCTCTTTACAGGGGTAATCCAACCACTGCCCGTAGGATCACCATCATAGTAAGGAGAACCAGGATCATTGGCACCGTGTCTATTTCTCCAATCAAAAGACTCAACTAAAGATGATTCATCTAAAGATTCTATCTCATCCTCTATAGAACGGCTAGTGTCCAAAGTATCCTGTAATTTTTCAAAGATGCCGCCTTTGTAATACTCAAAACCGTGTGTATTGAGTATATTATCTTCAAGAAGACTAAACATTCTCTTTTTTTCAGCATAAGGCAGTTGAGAAACAGACGTCTCACCAGCGGTCCATTTTAGCCCTTTCTCTTTAATTTGATTATTTATTGCGTTGATTCTTGCAGTATTTTGAGTTTCTTTAATTTGTTTTTGAGTCTCGGGCAAACCTCTAGTTAATGCTACAGGAGAATAGAGAACAGTAAGTTCATCAATCTCTATTGCTGCATTGATCAACTCTATTTTCAATGACTGAGGAGTTATCGTTTCTAGAAAGCAGGTTTCTTCGCATACATTCGTTATAGAATAAGAATTGGTGTTAACAATTAAAGGATATGTTTCATAAACAAGGTGTTCATATAGATCATTATCAACCAATATTATCCGGATCAAACTCGTTTCACTGTGAAGTTGTATAGATCCGCTTATGTTTATCCCGTATATATTCTTGTTTATTTCAAGTGGGAATTCTTCTCTATATTCTTCATCAGCAGAATAAGTTATATTCATAGCCATGCTTTCTATATTGTCCGGCTGTATTGAAAAGGTGTCACTCCAGTAATCGAATGTTGAAGATTCTGATTCATTCCAACCTATTGGAGTGTCAGCATAGATTTGGTCAATAGAATAGAAGGCAAAAAACATCACCATAAAAATTCCAAGAAGTATTTTTAGTTCTTTCATTTTCCATCCCTCCTTCCTTTCCTTAAGCTTTGTTTACATTAGGATAGAGTTTTATATGGTAACGAAAAATACCTCCATAGACTTAAACCTCACTAAAAGACTTTCACACCGGCATATTTGTATAGCCTTTGGCCTAAATTTCCATACGCATATTAATTAATAAAATTCAAATAAAAAAGCATCGGACTTTTCATATTTTCTATGAAGATATTCTTCTTAACTTTTCACTCGCCTTTTCCCCTCCTTTCATTCCATAAGGTTTTAATGCAAAATCAGGTTATTTATTACCTTTCTTCTCTTCCTTCTGAAAAAACCAGTAATTTCAGGAGTAATACAAAATTTATATTCCTCTATATTAATTATCCCATAAAATTGAAGGAAATCCATAGGTACTATAGTTGCATTTGGAGAAACTTAAGTTGCAGAAAAAATGCAACTATAGTTGCATTTTTATAGAAGTGTTTGTTTAATTATAGGTATGAATTTTTACCTTTATGAGAGGGAACTCCATGTAAAGATCATAAATGTAATCAATACACTACTTAACTGCATATAGATACAAACTGAGCACAAAATATTTTGTTTTCTTGTACATTTTTATAATAAGGATTTGGCTAATAGGGAAATTCAATCAGATGCTTTATACTTAAGTCGTAGATGTAACCCCTTTTATTTTGTTTGTATGCAACATGAGGATAATATTTATACGCAATAAACAAAATACCATACCCCTACCCCGCCCGCACTCTCACGTTACTAATTCATTTGTTTACAGTTTCCCGTACCTTGTTAGCCAGTTCAATTTTCTTTGCCATCTGCCCTTTTATCTGATCAAACATCATCTTAACAAGCAAACCCCACATTTGATTACCCTGTCGAATAAACCTTAAAGTTAGAACACGGTAAATTACGTAACTAAAGAAACCACCTCCAGATGTTTTACTATCCGGCAAATGGCCTCTTAATAATCAAATTATTGATTTACTTTTGTAGCCCCATCAGCTTTTTTGTATCTCAATTCTGTTGATACAAAAAATACCCCTTGCCAGATGCCAAAATATCTGGCAGTCGGCTTCTTTTTGTTATTTTTACGTCAAAAAAGCTAACACTTCGTTAGCTAAAGGCTAGAAATCTAACAATAAATATTCCGGTTTTATCTTTTACCACTACAATGATTTTGTGTAACATACTGGTGTAATTGGCATTTAATGGAGCCACAATCTTCAGTCATGTTCGGCATTATATTTGCAACCCAGAATATGTACGGGAGTGGTATGTTCTTTTAGTATTAAAAGACATATTATTACAATTTTTATAGGAGGAAAATTATAGGTTATTTAGTGGGTTATCTTTATTTTTTTGGATGTAACAAATAGTTTTAATAGGGTGTTTTTATCAAAAAGTGAAAAACAATTTAGATACAAATAAGGAGGTATTTTTATGAAGGCTAAGGATATAACATTTAAGTCAATTTGTTTTGTTATTATGGCAATTGCTTTTCTTTCAGTGACGGATGCCAAAGCTTCATCACACCAGGATGCGCCATTGCTTCGTAATGACCCATCTTATACACCACCGATTTATGTTAAGGAAGGAGAGAAGGTTATTGCCTCAATGTTTTTGCCAGATAATCGGAGGGAAGATTTCGATTTACAGTTTCATCTTTCATGCTCCGATCAATTTGACTTCGAGGTTAAGATTATTAACATTGAAAATCCAGACGAGCCGATAGATACAGAGTTTATATCGCTAGGGCTATCAGATTCTGGCAACCCAGCTGGGGCAGTTGTTGAGTTTAATATTAATTTTACAGGGGCAATCTCCTTAATAATTAAACCATTAGATTCTCGTATAAATAACGGCTCCAAAGGAAACGGAGAATGTTCAAAACAAGAGTTAATCGGTTCTATACAGGTGATGAATCCGAATGGATGTTCTCAGATAACTTATCAGTTTCATAGAATTTTGGTATCAGGTCATAGCACTAGTGGGTCTGCTGATGGGGGCTAGTGGACTAGCCACACTTACCATGAACAATCTCTGTTTGCTTTATAAATCTATCAGAAAATATTCCAAATCAGAAACTTTCAATAAAGAATCATTGTCCATTAAGAGGCCCTTGCCGGATGGTAAAATATCTGGCAGGTGGCTTTTTTATGATTTTATAATTTTTGATCTAAAGCTGGCCTTTTTGCGTTGAATCTTTAGTCGCCCTTTCTCCCTCTGCTCTATTAATCGGCAATCAACCATAGGTCAAGCAGTGACGTAGTAGTAGCATTCCACTTGCCAATACGCATGATTGGTATTCCAAGCTCATATTTCCACCGCTTAGCACTAGCTAGTGAGATTCTAAAATATTCGGCTATTTCTTATACCCCAAAGGAACCGATGCCCTGTAGGGAAGTGTGTAAGATCACTTTTTGTATCTTTTTAGCTGAGGTATCATTTCTAACGTCCCAATGGAATAAACTTATTAGTGCTTCAGTTTTAGCTCCATAATTCATCTCTAACACTAGACCTTCATGAAATCTAGTTCCAGCGCACCCACCATGCGCAGCCCAATCGTACGTAGATGACGTCCGGTATCCAGCCACTGACGTTGCAACAATATTTACGAAAGTGGGACCGTCTGCAGATCCACCCGTACCATTCGTATTTGGTATGTCCGGATCAGTATACCCCATATGAAGAATACTTTCTAATTCAAGGTGATTTGCCAGATGCCAATCTCCTGCAGCAGAACCGTCTGTAAGATCAACACAGTTATCTTTCAATTGGTTGCAGGCAGATAAAGCCTGATATAATTCAACTTCTCCAAAACGGTTGGCATCTCTATCCCAGATAAGATATTTCATATTATCCGATATGGCACCGTCTCCATTATCCGTAAATCGTGGGATTGGCCAAGATACTCCCTTCTGTAAATCACCATCGTCTCCATCTCCATGTTATGTAGTCTGACTCGTCTTAGCTACCTGGGTCACAGCAAGGGTTATAAATTTACTTTACATATCAACTTTACCATACACATCAACAAAGAAGCTAAACGGGTCTCTGTTTTTCAGACATACCGTAAATGGAACATCAACATATTCGCCAGGGCTAAGCATACCGTCAGTATAATCATCACTGTTTGGGACCTCAAATCGCTCTCCTTCCCCTATAAGCCCATTGTTGGTCAACAGAAAGTTATCATTTGTTAACTCATCTATCTCAACAGAAATGTTTGTAAACGTTTTTTCACTTACGTTTGTAAGAGCTGCATCAAAACTGTATTTTCCAACGGCACCCAGCAGGCAACCTGAAGTTTCGGAAGTGAATGAAATTGTGGATTGGATAGGTTCAAAGCCCATATACTCATTTAATGTCTCTTCGATAATGTTGCCAGAATGACTCACTGGTCCTCCAAGTGCCCACGCCTCAGGTGTGATGCCTAAGCAGTGTGAAGGCTCATCAACAGTTGCGGTCATGCCAGAATAATAGTCATGGGTAAAACCAGATTCGTTATTATAGATGGAATTAGGAATTGGATCTGCCAGCGTCTCATCCTGCCAGACATAAAATTGTCCAGTTATGCAGTTGACATAATCTGTGGCATCAGTATGGTTGCTTACGGTTGGTTTTGGGGCCGTACCCATTGCGTCAAAATAATATAGTATAGAGTGTCCCCATTCATGTTTAAAAACATTACGATGACCACGGTATACTGCTGCATCGACTTGCATCGCAAGGTAGGTCTGACCAGTACCTGAGTATGACGCCAAACCGTCAGCGCTACCTATCCATTCATAATTATTGTTCGCCAGATCGAATACCCTCGGATCCCAAACAACAATCACGGAATCAAATTCAGGAGAACGTTCTGCCATGGTATCTGCAGGAGATGGCCACCAACCACCCCCATTCGGTGTTAGTTCATTCAATGCACGCTCTGGAAATCGGACAGTTATCTCTGGAACCATGTTTCCACTCGTCAAAGCAGGAATATCTATCTCAACAAACTGCCTGGCTGCCAATGCCGCCTGTTCCATTTCAGTTTGTGAAATAGATGCAACGTAGTGATGATAGGTTCCTTTATCGTCAGTAACCTCAAAATCGGTTTCTCGGTAGATCAACACAAGGATCTTCCAGCTCGGGTGCGGATCCAGCGGGACGATCTGTTTCAGTTGCAAATCATCAAACCAGGCAGTACCGATAGTCGTACCGCCCCAGGCCCCAAGCCGAGCAGCGATAGTAAGCTGGTGATCGCCTGCTGAATTAAACAGAAAACCTCTACGAGTCCAATCCTGTGTTCCAAATACACCTTTCGAACGCCTCCAGTCACCGTAAAGGGACAGGTTGGCTCCAGCCACCTGAGGTCCATCAACATGCTGGACATTATCGGTTTTGATCCATCCGGATAGAAAGTAAGTTTTGTTTGGTTCCACATCTACCGTTTGTATCCACCTTGCATCATTCGGAATCGGTGCGGAAATTTTTACACTCTTGCCTCCTGTTTGCACATGAATGTCGTCCCATGTATGAATTGCTGATGGTTGCCATGCGTCCCATGTCCACTCGATTGGAATCTCTGTAGGGGAATAGAGACCTTCTTCAAAACTCCCGTTCAATATGGTATTTGCAGGTTCACCGTCGTTGTGTATATCCCCATAAACGTTTATCAAACAGAAAGAGGAAAACATAGATACCACCGTCATCACTAAACCTAGTTTCAAGACAAATCTCATAAAAGTGATAAATACCTTGCTGATAGCGATACCGTTATACATTCCACAATTGTTGTGGTTCAGTATTTTCATTTTTCTAACCTCCTCCCTTTTCTAAATCTTATGTTTTATATATTGGGGTTGAGTCATGCCTGGCAAAAAAAAGTCAACAAATGAAGCAAAACGCCTTCAGACACTTTTACTTCGGTATTTTATATATACCTTTTGCCCTGGCTTACCCTTCGAAAATTATAGGCTAAAAGTGGTTTTAGAAATATCATCTATTCTTATTATTTCCACTTAAATTATTTAGCAGTCTTTGATCTTCCATTTTACTTATTACTTATATTTGAATATATCAAAATCAAAATACTTATGGTCGTGACTTTTTTTATTGGGAGTACCCTTTTTGCCCTCGGTCTTCACTTTAGAGGTTTTACAGTTTTTATGGAATGTAGGCTCCAGCAGAAAGGAGTGAAAACGCTTGGTTTCCAAATCCTATTATTTTTTCTCAGCAAGCATCGAGCCAAATTTCAATATTCTTTTTTTGACCAACACCTTCTAATCTTCTTTTAAACGAATCATCTTAATAGCAAGAATTTAATATTTCAGACAAGATATCTATCTTTTCATCCCCCACTTTATTTACTTAATTCGTTTTGTTCAAAATAAATTACAAACTTGACTATCTTATAAAGACTTGGTTTTGTTCCGTAACTTTAGTTAGATTTATTTGATTAAATATGAAAATGAGTCTCTAAGCTAACTACTAAGAAGGCTCTTTTTCCTGAAAAAAGAGCAAATCTACATATTAATTATACCACATATTTAATGGCTAGAGTTGGGAAAGAGAAGGACTAATGGTTGGTTATTGTAAGTTAGCCATGAATTCACTGTAGTCAATATTTTTAGTCCCTTTTATTTTAGCTGAGGATAACATGTGTTTAATATATATACGCAACTGCCAAATCACCCTACCCCATCCCCCTCTCCCAATTCTCACGTTATTTATTAACAGCTTCGCGTACCTTGTTAGCATGTTCGATCTTCTTCGCCATCTGACCTTTCACCTGATCAAACACCATCTTGACAAATAACCCCCAATTTGATTACATTGCCGCATAAACCTTATAATTATTACTGAAGTTCCTCTAGTTACTGTATTCTATTATTAGAAATGTAATTATATTATGTATAGAAGAAAAATGGCAAAGATATGACTATTCTACGCACGATTCATGAATGACTGGGAAGTCCATAGCTTCAACACGTTGGAAGTTGATTCTATGGTTCGTATCATTAATTGAACACTTACATGCTGCGGGCATATAAATATCCAGACATTACGTCTATTAATATAGTAGAAATGAGATTTGATCTTGGAGAATACTTCCTGTAATCTGAGATTTCTTAGGGTGTCAGTGGATACGATAAAAAGATTTGTACTACTTATTACTTGGCTTTATTAGCAAAGTAGGACGAAGACTATATCTGGGACACTGGATGTTTTTGTTGATGTGGGTTAGGATTGGTATATCTTTACAACTTAAGTCATTTAAAGTGAGGGGACACATGGGAAAAACACACCCGTTGTACCCCCTCCACTTTTTTCTCATTAATTGTTTTTGGTCATTCGCTACCCATATAATTATTTTTAGTTTCTAATAAATAATGCCTCTATCTCCTATCGATCGGCGCCTCAACATTATGGGCTACTATTCCCTTACGCACCAAACATGGTTTACTTCATCACTTGGTGTTGTCCAATCCGAGTCGGCGTCCGCGCCATACCCTAGTGCTACCTCTTTCTCGGTTTCTCCATCATTCATTGATATCACTTCGGATTTTATCTCTCCGAACGCGCAACACCCCCCTTGAAATATATCTTCTCTTGTGGATGCTGTCCAGTATTGCGCTTCCGGTGTTGCAGGCATATTTACGTATGGGTCACCATCTCTAAGTTGACCGATGCCGTCCGTGTCCGGTACGGCAAGACCGGTATACCCCATATGAAGAATACTTTCTAATTCAAAATGATTTGCCAGATGCCAATCACCTTGTACAGAACCGTCTCTAAGATCAACACCGTTATCCGCTAATTGATTGCAGGCGGTTAAGGCTTGATACCATCCAATTTCTCCAAAACGGTTGGCATCTCTATCCCAGATAAGGTGTGTCAGATTATCCATTATCGTACCGTCTCCATTATCCGTAAATCGCGGGATTGACCAAGTTACACCCTTCTGTAAATCCCCATCATCTCCTTTCCCATAAGATATGGTTTGCCCAGTCTTCGCTACCGGGGCTACTGGTTTAGAATTTTCCGTGTCCACGCCTCGTACACACAATATTGACGCTGTATCGATTTTTGGTGCTGATCGTGCCTCGCCGTCTCCTCCGTCTTCCCTATGATGCCCTCCACTATCAGATTTACTATAAACGACCCACGCATGATTTGTATCTCTGGCATGCGTAGTAGACGACCAGAACACATTACTGCTGGAATTATAGATATTGATGAAAGGGGCACCGAACTCATCATCCCATGTATTTGTGATACTTTCTAATTCAAATCGATTTGCCAGGTGCCAATCACCTGCGGCAGAACCGTCTGTAAGGTCAACACCGTTATCCGCTAATTGGTTGCAGGCGGTTAAGGCTTGATACCAGTCAATTTCGCCAAAACGGTTGGCCTCTTTATCCCAGACGAGGTATGTCAGATTATCCGTTATCGTACCGTCTCCATTATCCGTGAATCGTGGAATTGGCCAAGGTACTCCCTTTTGCAAATCTCCATCGTCTCCTTCTCCATATGATGCTGTCTGTCCCGTTTTCTCAACCGGGGCAGGGCGACCTATAAATCCAGATTTTCCATATACATCAACAAAGAAGCTAAAAGAGGTTCTGTTATTCAGACATACCGTGAAAGGGACGTCGACATATTCATCAGGGAAAAGTAAACCGTCTGAATAATCATCACTGTTTAGAACCTTAAATCGATCGCCTTCACCTATAAGCCCATTGTCGGTCCGCAGTAAGTTGTTGTTTGTTAACTCATCCACTTCAATGAAAAGCTTTAAAAAGTCCTTTTCACTAATATTAGTGAGGGTGGCATCGAAATTGTATTTTCCTACAAATCCTGATGGACAACCTGTGGCATCAAGGGTAAATGCGTATGTTGACGGGTCTGGGTCAAATGAAACAAAATCGTTGATAATTTCAGAAGTAATTCTAATACCCCATTCGCCACCCCATTCGCAGATAGGATACATTAAACCATATCCGCCACAATTACCATCGTTATCCATGTCATTCCATGTAGCCATATCATAGTAAATGTAAAGATAATCTGTACCTCCGCATGCATCATTAGGTTCTCCTGTCTCCCAGTTGCTGTATTCCCATGCTTCTCCTGTTGTCCATTGCCAAGTACCTTCATTCACTTGATCAGTACCTCCAAGCCAGCAATAATGGTCGATCGGATCGACTAGATTGTCATATACGAACTGATTTTCTTGTTGAGATGTAATAGTCGCTAAGTATCCACACTTGCTTTCACAGTAGTCTTTAGCCTGATGCCATGTCATGGGATTATCAATTCTCTGATACCAATGGCCGTTGTCTGGATTCTGTATTCGAAAAGAATTATTGATGTTATCTAATAGGTCATATACAAAGATATCCTCTTTGCCGTTGGTATCCCCACCCACCATGTTGGTGGCCCCAGAGGGGAAAGCCACGAAGCGGCCATCACCACTTATTGCAGGACCGGCGCTGCCCTCATCACCTTGATTTCCGTTGCTATCGACGCTCACCCGGGTGGTCTGGCCGGTCTTGCGGTCATGCACAAAGACGTCCTCAACACCGTTGGTATCACCACACATCAGGTTCGTTGCCACAGATGAGAAAGCCACGAAGCGGCCATCTGCACTTATTGAAAGGCCGTTGCTCCCCATGTCACCTTGATTTCCGTTGATATTCACACTCACCCGTGTCGTCTGCCCAGTGTTACGGTCATGCACAAAAACGTCTCCAACGCTGTTGGTATCCCCAAACACCAGGTTAGTAGCAAAAGAGTGAAAAGCCACGAAGCGACCATCTGCACTTATTGCAGGACCGCCGCTGCCCTCATCACCTTGATTTCCATTGCTATCAACGCTCACCCGGGTGGTCTGACCTGTGTTACGATCATACACAAAGACGTCTCTATCTCCGTTGGTATCACCTCCCACTAGGTTGGTGGCCCCAGAGGGGAAAGCCACGAAGCGGCCATTACCACTTATTGCAGGACCGGCGCTGGCCTCATCACCTTGATTTCCGCTGCTATCAACGCTTACCCGGGTGGTCTGTCCGGTGTTACGGTCATGCACAAAGACGTCATCAACGCCGTTGGTATCCCCCCGCACTAGGTTCGTAGCCCCAGATAAGAAAGCCACGAAGCGGCCATCTGCACTTATAGAAGGATAGTGGCTCTGCCTGGCACCTTGATTTCCTTTGCTATCCACGCTCACCCGGGTAGTCTGCCCGGTGTTACGGTCATGCACAAAGACATCTTCAGTGTTGTTGGTATCACCACCCACCAGGTTGGTGGCAAAAGACTGAAAAGCCACGAAGCGGCCATCTGCACTTATAGAAGGGAAGTGGCTGGCCTCGTCACCTTGATTTCCGTTGCTATCCACGCTCACCCGGGTGGTCTGCCCTGTGTCACGGTCATGCACAAAGTTGTCATCACGGCCGTTGGTATCACCACCCACCAGGTTGGAGGCATAAGAGTGAAAAGCCACAAAGCGGCCGTCAGCACTTATTGAAGGAATTTCGCTGTAATGATTTGCCTCATTTCCGAAACTATCCACGCTCACCCGAGTTGTGGTTTGGGCCTCGACAAAGGCGGCATGTAGGAACACAACTCCTATAAGTAAGCCGAGGAGAAATATGCTGAACATCATCTTTAGTTCAATTCTACATATTGATATATTCTTAAATTTAAATACCTTCATTTTTCATCCCTCCTTCCTTTGCTTCATGTCTCAGTTAGGTTGGGATAAAGTCTTTATATTTGCCGAAAATTGCCTCTAAAGGGAATAACAGCCTTAGAGGCTTTCAACTCGGCATCTTCAGTAAACGCTTTCTCATAGCTTTCTCCAAAAGATTTACTTGTTTTCATTCTGTAAATACCAGTAATTCAAAGATTAATGCAAAATTTATACTTCTCTATATTAATTATCCCACAAAATAGATGAAAATGAATAGGTATAATAGTTGCATTTGATGAAACTTTAGTTGCACTTTTATAGGATTTTTATGTAATTATAGGTATTAATTTTTACCATTATGACTGGTAAAACACGCTGTAAAAATCATATAGGTAGGCTTAGAATCTGTTTTCGTTTCTGCAGTAACAGACATAACTGGAGCTAATTCTGTCAGTTACAAAAACAATATAATAAGGTTGATTATGATTCTGATTTAACCCTTTTTATTTTACACGTGGGTAACATTGATATAATATATTTACGTAATTGGCATATCACTATACCCCCACCCCACTTACTATTTCCAAATTTTCACTTATTTGTTAACAGTTTTCACTTACTTTGTTAAGTATTAGACGATTAAAACAGATGGTGTAATATTTTATGTAAACTTCTGAAGAGATATCTATTAGTAATAAGATAAGCTTAACGAAACATGATTTTTCTAATTACGAAGATCTTTTTGGAGGGACAAAATTCGAATGGTTATATTAACAAGGAATCGGGGCAAAGAAATAATTTGATTGTATAACATGATACTACCGGCTAAAGATGCTCATAACATATTAAAAGGTTTGATAAAGATCACCTTGCAGAGATGATTTGGAAGATGCGTAGATTCTCTATTTATAGCTAATCCTTAGATTTTCTGGTTAAAAATTTCAAGAAATAAAAGATAAGGGAGGGTGGTGGGTTACCCTGCCTTAGGTTTTTAACCAATTAATTGCCAAGATTGTAAAGATCCTTTATTTCATCTTCCGTAAGAGCACGGTTGTAAATGCGGATGTCGTCAATGAAACCATCGAAGAAATCATCAGGTCCGCAGCCTCAGCATCCTATTCTTACTGGTTGATCATTGGGATGATTATTGCAGGTTCAAGAAAATTACCTGATTCATCCTGAAAGTCGTAACGATCAGTATACAGAACGCCACGAAAACTAAAGCTTAAGTATGAGTTTCCATTGTCTACTGCTGTTTGCAACAGTTCAGTGATGTCCATGGATAAAAGTTGAACACCTGCTGGAATATCGGTGAAGGTGTGAATAAGCGATCCCACGTTCCATTCATCTGTACTGACTACTCCATCACCCGAAAATGAGTAAACCTCGAATATTCCTCCTGGTAATCCGGGATCAAAAAACCTCCGAATAGGAATACTCAACAACGAACTTGGTAACACTCCAGACAATCCACCAATATCAAAATGAGCCACCGTACGGTCTTCTGTACCAGTTTTTACTGCATCGAAGCCAAGAAGAAAGACATTCCTACCATCATCAAAGCTTCGTAAACCCGTCATATTAGCTGGCGTAAAAATTTCCGCATCTTTTACCACACCCCAGACATCCACAAAGAAACTGAAAGGATCTTTGTTCTTGAGGCAAACCTCAAAAGTAACATCAACAGATTCTTCTGAACTGAGCTCTCCATCTGAATATTCATCTATCTCAGGAACTGTCAACCATGCTCCTGCTCCTCCTGGTCCACCATTCGCATTTTTTAGTAAACTTTCCCCTGTGAACTCTACAACACCGAGCAAAATGTCTGAAAGTGTAATTTCATGAAGGGATATATTTGTAAGTTTTGCATCAAAACTGTATGTCCCAGCAAAACCAGAGGGACAACCCGTGGTATCAGGGGTAAATGTGTTTGTCGAAGGGTCGGGGTCGAATGTAACAAAGTCATTGATAGTTTCATGCCCCCATTCACAGATAGGATACTTTAAACCTCTAGCACAAAAACCATCGTTATCATCGTCATTCCATGTATCTATTTCATAATAAATGTGGAGATAATCTTCACCATCGCAGCCATCATTAGGTTCTCCAGGGTTCCAATTGCTGTATTCCCATGCTTCTCCAGTTATCCATTGCCAAGTACCTTCATTTGTTTCATCAGTACCTCCAAGCCAGCAATAATGGCCAATTGGATAGACTAAGTTCTCAAACACAAAATCATTTTCTTGCTGTGATGTGATCGTTGCCAAGTAGCCCCCTATACTTTTACAGTAGTCTTTGGCCTCATGCCATGTCATGGTATTATCAAATACCTGATACCAATGGCCGTTGTCAGGATTTTGTATTCGTTTCGCGGCTTTAAGATACTTTTCAATAGATCCAATGTCGCAAGTGATGATTCCATTAGCATCACCATCAACCCGATGGTTTCCAAGCTGATCGGTGGACGGACAATCATTACTGCCTGCATCAATAGCCATACTTCCAGGCAGCAGATCATGGGTAAATGTAGCACCTCCATTGTCAGCCAAAGGTCCGATTACGGTGGTAAACACTTCAGCTGGATCGACAGTCAGGTCAGCAGTACCATTGCTTGGACATCCCGTACCATTACCCACCAGATTATGACCTAAAGAAATTATAGTACCTGCCAAACCCTTACTACAATCAGAGCCAGAGTTATCATTTGCAGTATTCCTATTCCCCGCTACGATCGTATTTGTAAGTTCAACAATGCCTGGATTATTGGAAACAGGGTTGCCTCCACTATAAATTCCGCCTCCCCCTGGGGCTCTGTTTCCACTTACCGTACAATTAGTCAAAGTCATTTTGCCTTGAAGAAGAAAGATTCCACCGCCCACACTTGATCTGGAATAGTTGTTGCTAATTGTGCTGTTTATCATGCTTAAAGTAGCCTGGATGTTATAAATGCCACCACCATCGCCATCTAAAGCAATATTGTTGCTTATTGTACATGCTTCTACCGATAATTCAGATTTAATATTTTCGATGCCTCCGCCACGACCCCAGGCAGTATTATTGTCAATGACACTATTTGTTATTATGGCCGTACCACCCTGACGGTTCGTAAGTCCACCGCCATTTTGATTACAATAATTACCACTTATGTTGCTATTACTTATAGCCAAAATTCCAGAGTTAAAAATGCCACCACCGGCACCAATTGTCCAGTTATGTTCAAAAATACAGTTGATTATGTCCGAAGTTCCTTCGTTATAAATGCCAGCACCATTGGAATTACCAGACTCATTTAGCCTTCCATTACTGACGGTTATATTATCGAGCACTAGTTTTCCCGTACTCGTTACATTAAAGATGCGAAAATCATTATGACTAGGGGATGGTCGTTCAATGGCTGTGCTTGCAGACTCCGCACCGTTTATGTGAATAGTGCTGGTAATTACTGGCAAACCGTTTGGTCCATTGTTAATGTTGTTAACGTCCGTTAGTGTATACGTACTGCTTTCCAAGTTGATCGTGTCGTCTTCGCCGTTGGAATTAGCTGTATTGATTGCATCTATTAAACAACCAACATCGCCTGCGGGACAATTAAAAACAGCGGCATGGACAGGCTCCAATGCAACTATAATAATAGCTAATCCAATAAAAACACCTAATATTTTGGGTATCTCCATTTTCCCTACCCCCCCTTTTTTTTCTAACTAATAATAAGATGAATATTTAGAAACTTTAATAATACGCTAATCCTCCTTTCAATATTAATTTACTTACAAAATAAGAAATAAATATAGCAAACTTAGATATAAATTGCTATCAGGTAATCACCCTACAAACATTCGGTTTGGTAATTACATGACTTGAGTTATTTTTTGACCAAAAAGTTTGCGAATGGGAAGAATATAACGTAATAAGGTTGAGACACACAATTGTTCTAGATATGGAGGAGAAAATAGTGTTGATAGTGTTCTGGTTACGCTCTTTTATTTCACTTACGGGTGAAATCGGTACTGATATTTATACGCAATAGACAAACCACCCTACCCCGCCCCACCTCTCCACATTCTAACGTTATTTATTAACAGTTTCTCGGGCTTTGTTAGCATGTTCAATCTTCTTAGCCATCTGTCCTTTCATCTGGTCAAACACCATTTTGACTAGTAAACCCCAATTACGTATTGTATTCATCTCCAGCAAGCCTTTAATTGCATCCAGTGTCTCAGCCTCAACCATATCTTCCATGTCATCAACAGTCTGGATAAACTTTTCAATTCTTTGCTCCATCTGAGCAGTTTTGATAATTTCTGTGTTGTTCATATTGCCTCCATTTCATGAATTTCTGATCCGTACTTACTCCGTATCTATGAATAAAAACAGACTAAACTAAATAAAATGATATAATAAACCCATTCGGCATTAGCACTTGCAATTACTGAATAAACGCAAACTAATAAAACTAGATAAAAACAGGTGAAAATAAGGGAAAAACATAGGAAAATAACAAAGAATTATTTTCATAAATACCGTAGCTTCTATAATATTAAGGGTTACCGTATACAGCCATATTATGATCCGTACTTACGCCGTACGTACCGCGGTTGACCCCTGATTATTAATAAGGTTTTCAACATGGTTTGTAATGGCTTCTATAGCAGTTCTCTTTGCTTTCAGACCGGAATGACTATACCTCATAGTTTGAGTTACATTTGAATGAGCAAGCAGTCCTTGGACTGTAATAATATCTGTACCATGTTCGCGATGTAGAGTAGCGTTACTGTGTCTTAAGCAGTGGTAGGTACAATCTTGGATTCCTAACTCCTTAAACAACTTACTAAAATGCCTACTGTATTTAACAATTACTTTATTATCTACGCAATTCTCAAACAAACTTCCTTCAGACTTGTTGCCCTTAAACTTAAGAAGTTCATCTGCAAGGAATCCAGATAAAGGAATAGTAACCACCTTTCCAGTCTTCGATTGCACAAATGTTATTAGCTTGTTTTCAAAGTCTATGTCTGACCAGTCCAGCTTTACCGTCTCATTTAACCGCAGTCCGCCTAACAGCCCCATTAAAACCATCAGCCGATCCTTACCCTCTAAGCTTTCCATGAGACACTGTATCTCTGAATCAGATAATACCCTATCCCTGTTCTGCTGAATCTTCAATGCTTTCACTCCAGTGCATGGATTCTTTTCTAAAATACCTTTACGAATGGCAGTATTGAGCATATGCCGAAGGACTGCTATATCCAGGTTAATTGACCTAGGTTGAACATTATCAATCTTCTGCCTGTCTATACGGTATCGCTCCACAATAAATGGCGTCAATTTATCCAGCTGATAATGGCCAATGTATTTAGTCAGTGACTTTATCGCTTTCTTCTTAGCTAGAAGTGTGTTTATTTTACTGCTATCTATAATCGTTAAATACTCTTCACTAAACTCCGCTAAAGTAGGTGTAGATTTTTTCTTGATAATTCCAAACCTGCCATGCTCACGTTCACTGATTAGCAATGCTAGCCTCTTCTCAGCGTCAGCCCTAGACCTGACATCTGGAAACGCAAATGACTGCCATTTCCTCTTGTCATCAAACAATTCAACCAGCCAGACTCCGCACTTCCTTGCATTGCCAGATTGTTTGCTGATCGGGATATCAGAAGGGCAATATTTACCCTTCCTACTTTTGCAATCAATATCCCTGCACATCTTCGGATAATACTTTTTGAAGCGTACCGCCATCTTTTTCTCACCCCCCTCTCTATCAATAAAAATAGGCGATCAGCCAACATAGTGCAGTATGTTTACCGTCGTCTTTATACCCTGAACATTGTTCAAAGCTTCTAATACTCATGTCTGCACACGTGCTTTAATTGCCACGTACGTACTAGCGTACTTTTCCCAGAATTGCAAATGTTTTTATCTTTTCTTGTCACTTTTTTTATAGTAGTATTTGTTTTTAGAATCCGTTAATATTTTTCCATACATTTGCCGAAATAAAGGTTATAATAAACTAAAAGAAGGGAGAATAATCTTATAATGAATCAACATGTGTTAGTAAAAGATAGCGAAACATATAGTGGTCAATTTGTCGCCACAAAATCATTTGTAGACAAAGAAGTAATATGCTATGGGAATGATCCTGTAAAAGTGTCTGCCCAAGCAAAGCAAAAAGGCATAGATGACCCTGTTGTTTTTTATATACCCCAAAAAGACGTTGTTCAAATCTACCAATGCCTATAAATGATTGTCCATTTTCGTGTTTTGATAATGTTACTTACCGTCCAGTCCTTGGATTACGAATAATTAATCCACATTCGAGCAAAGGGTATAAAACTTTTGGTATCGTAGATACTGGAGCAGACGAATGCGCGATCCCTGCCGCAGTTGCCCCCCTATTAGGTCACGATTTACAAAAAGGAGACATTAAGTCAATTAATACAGGGAACGGAACAACACTGGCTTATACTCATACGACTAAATTTGAAATTTACCATCCTATTTCAGGAAAATTGTTATACACGATTGATGACACACCTATAGACTTTATGCCTAACCTCTCTATTGTTTTATTAGGTGTAAATAGTTTCTTGAGCAGGTTTATTTTAACAATAGATTATCCTGCAAAATCTTTTTCAATAAAATATTCTTAGCGCCTATCCAAAATTACAATACAACACCTCAACTGCTTTTGGCCTTGTTCCAGAAGGGTTAGTTCTCGTTAACCCCCTACTTACCTTATACGTCCAGTAGTCATATCTGTTCCACCCATCATACAATTCGTCATAGAGGCTGTTTTCGTAATGGCTGACCATAACTTTTGCTTTAGCACTGTTCAATAAATCTGCAAGCATATGATGGTCTTCCTTAGAAAAACAATTCCGTCCATAATAATCCTCTGTACCAGAGTAAGGCGGGTCACAATAGAATAGAGTGTTGCAGGAATCATACTTTCTGATACATTCCGCAAATCCCAGGTTTTCAAAGGTAACATACCGTAGACGATTGCTCACGACGTCAAGGGTATCAGTTATATTTCTAAACGTTTTGGCCGGGTTTCTGCCTGTGGTACTAGGGACACTGAACCCACCAGCCTGCATATCTCCGCTAAAGCATGTACGTGACAAGTAAAACCATTCTGCCACCCTTAGCACCTCGTCGCCCGGCAAATCGCCGTACGCCCAGCGTAAGGACAAATCTCGCCATGTGCGCCGTGAGTATGGCATCGAATTCAAAAGGCTAATCAGTCGGGTGCGTTTTTCTGGATCTTGCAGTGTTTTAAAAAAACCGATAAGGTTGCCGTTAATATCGTTTAAGACATCTACTTTAGATTCTTTCTTATAGAAAAGTAAATGCCCTCCACCACCAAATACTTCACAGTACAATTTATGATCAGGTAGTTTTTCATTCAGCCATTGCCTTAGGAAATATTTCCCGCCTACCGAAGATACCGGAGATCTAATCTTCAAATTGTCCAACCTCAACAGTTTTCTTGTTTATAAAATCGTCCAACTGCATCTTTGTAAATCGGACTCTTTTACCAATTTTTACAAAAGGAATTGTTCGCTTAAAAGTCATTTGATACAAGGCTGATTTCTTTAAGCCAAGATACTCAGCGGCTTCATCTATATCTAACAATACGGATTTATGCATAATAATTTTCATGCTCCGACCTTTCTTTAAAGATGCTTATTAATTTTAAGTTATGGTTGAAATAGTCATCTAACGTTTCCTGGAAAACTTTAATATCTTTTCCCCATTGCCCGTCTATCTTGGTTTCGATATCACCTAACTTTTGGGATAAGTCGGGGGAATTGTTTTCAGTAAATTCATATGTGCCGCTAATATAAATTTTGCTGAGTTTTTGCATACAATATTTGTGTAAGGACAGAAATTCGCCATCTTTCAAACCTGCAATCTTACCGCATTTAATAAGTCCTACCGCTTTGCCTTGCATCAATTCCAATGTTCCGCCTTTAAAAAACTCTTTTTCGCCGTTCTGGAATTTAATTTTAAAATCTTCTATAATTTTATATGTGGATAAATTTCTCATCATATCAGCTCCCATTCATCCTCATTGAGGTTAATATCCAAGTCAGTTTTATTATTCCCCTCTAAATCAGTGTTTATATCTGTCCCCTCTAAATCTAAGTGTTTTGTTTTTTTCTTATCAGGAATAGGTGTAACTTCCGTAACTTCCGTAACTGTTTTATGGTTATTATTGCCTTCTTCTTCTGGAATAGTTACACTAGGTACACAAGTTACACCTGTTTTAGAAAATAATTTTTCAATCTTTTCTCGCTCCCAAACAAGATAGGATAGATTTCCTGTACTTTTTTCTGTTATCAACTTAAAATCATTACTTAATATAGACTGTATTTTGTTTGGTGTAATCTGTGCCGGTTCTGGTAAACTTTGGTTAAATTCGTCCCTTATGTCTTTCAACAACAACTTTCCGTTACTAACCTTAGTCTGTAACCTTTGTAAAATATCAATAAGCCTCACTTGGTACTCGTTTAACTGCCCTTTCTGCTCTCCATACAATTTCATACATTTAACAGATTGTCCGGCAAAGTATTTTGTAAGTTTAATAGCACTAGCCACTGTATCTTTAGACACTGTTTCATTAAGTGCGCAAGTAGATGGATATGCCTTTAATATATGGAGCACCCCTGTAAACCTTAAACAGTAGGTTATAAGTTTTGGAATGAATGCTTTTATCCTTTGCGACACAAATGGGATAATTTCCTGGAACTCATTATAAAATTCCTCAAAAACATCTACCGCTGCGTCACTAAATGGAGCAATTGTTGTTTCTTTATGTGTTCGAAGCTCATAACACCATTCCAAAAGATGTTTCCAATATTTCATATCCTCAGCACTTACAGTTTTACGGCTAAATCTTTTTTTTGTTGTCTCCACGGGTAGCATTAAAAATCTTGAAGCCAATCCATCATCATATGAGTCATCTTTAAAAATATCTTTAAAAACAGCAGGTTGAATTCCTCCAATTATAGAAGCCCCAGTCTTCTCAGCGAAAATAGTATTGCCTTTTCTGTCAACCTGCATTGAGTTCCCGTTAAAAAGCTCTAATATTTGCTGCCTATCATTACCCCTACCTGCTTTATACTGGTTAAACCCAAAAAAGAAGCCGGACAACTCGTCACGTGAAATCAAAATCCCGTTAGGGTCACGGCAAAAGATGTCCACCAGTGTCTCAACAGTAAAATCAGAAACTTTGTAATGTTTCATGTAAGGTTTTACCGGGACATCTGTTTCGGGGTTCTTTTTTGCTTTCCGTAAGGCTGCATCGTAAAGCTCAACCAAATCTTCATATTCTTTGTAAGCCTCACTTTGCAGTTTATCCAAAGGTTTCATCAGCATATCAATTAAATGTGTTTTTCCAAAACCCGTAGCAGCTATTAACATGAACCATATAAAAGGTGATGATACCCAATCAAAACGAGGAGAAACCTTAAGGGCATTCCCTACAGCACTGCCTATGATAGGTAACATGCAGCATGCAGGAAGCTCTGCTGGGACCTGCAAAACTTCACTCAAAGTGAACGATAATTTTTTCAGCTCATCGGGAAATACTTCAATAGGAAACGGTATTTCTGGAAAAATCTCACTATCAATATTCTTTTCTTCTCTAGGAACAGGAGTAACTTGTGTAACTTCCGTAACTTTTGCCGGATTTTTGTCTTGGATTTTGACTTCTTTTGCACTCTCAACAAGTTCCACTATCAGATCTTTTATACCTTCCACACCACGGAGTAACCCATATTTCTCAACAAGATCCGTAATATCAGCTTTATCCGGCATAGGCTCACCAAACAACTCTTCCCATTTATGGGATAATGGGGCTGTTTTCAGTGAGTTAACTTCTCTCTTCAAGCTTACAGCTATTTTCTGTAATCCAATTGCAGAAGCCGAATCATTATGCCCGAAGAATATTACATCTCGACCTTTAAACAAACTGGCCATCTCAGACTTAAAATCATTATCTCCACCTGCAGTTATTGATAAAAACCCGTATCCCGTTAACGTGTCGACGTCCTTTTCACTCGGAGAATACAATACCGGAATACCAACATCTCCGTTTAATGCTCGTTGATTGTATAGAACAGACGGCCCACCCTTGCCATCAGCCCATAAATCTTTGTCTTTATCTATAAGATGGTAATACCGTGCAGTTTTGTCCCCTGAGCTATCTTTATATATTGTTTTGACATACTCAGGGTTACCCGCTCCATACTTATGCATTCTCTCAAAATTGTAATATTGGTCATCTACATATGCTTTATCCTGTATCTGCCGTATTGTTAACTTTCTGTTTTCCTTCTGTTTCACAGGCGGAATGCGATTACCCTTTTCAGCAATATTAATGTTAATATTAAACTCCTCTTGGAGCATTCTGACTGCGTCATTAAAATCTACTCCCTGGGCCCCCATCACCATATCAATAGAACTACCACCCTCGTGGCAGGCAAAACACTTAAAGCGATTTGTTCCCTTATTTAAACTCATGCTCGGATGTTGATCACCATTTTTGTGTGCTGAATGGTTGTAACATTTCACCTTAGAGCTACCATTATTTGTAATACCAAGCCACTTGGCAACGTCATGGATAGGGATTGATTTAATTTCTTCCAGTTCCATTGTGTTCTCCTATTTCTGTAAGCAGAACAATGCTTGCTTGATTTTAGGTAGGTCTGTTTCCATAAACAAAGTTTGGCCGTTTCCAAGTTGGATAAAATCTTCTTTTTTTAATTTTTTCGCCTCAAATAAATAAACTAAACGATGGCGGGGGATATTAAGTTTTTTTAATACCTCTGCTACACTCAATAAATTTTCTGGTTGCAATTTTGCCATTACTATTCTCCTAAAGAAATTTATTAGAAAAATTCTCACCTCAATAGTAATGGTGGACAAATGGTGTCCAAAAAATGGACAAATGGTGTCCATCTAAAAAAAAATAAAAAAATGGGAATAAATGACTTGGGAAATGATATGATTTGTTAGGCTGGAGTAATTAACAAACAGGGATTATGTAATTATCCAGTTAAGGGGATTTTCGCAAGAATACATAGTGGTTTCTATTCCGTATTTAAAGTGGGTCCTTAAATACTGCCAAAGTGGCTTGTTGTGTTCTTCTATTTCTTTCATACTACGCTTGATAGCTTTATAGACACTTTCTGGTTTTACTTGGCTATTGTTTCTACTTTCAGGGTTTCGCGAAACTGTTTTTTCAATTTCTGCTATCTCATTAAGCCTTATTTCAATTTCGTGCATTCGTTCATCACTTGTTGGTATATCTTGGTCCATGAGTTCATCTTTAAGGTCTTGTTTCTCTGTTTCAAGGGCTTCTTGTCCTTCGCTATGTCTAGACTCGTCCTCATTTATATCATTTCTATCCTTTTTTATAGTAGTTTTTACATTATCTACCCGTAAACCATCTTGGTACGCTTGCTCTTTTGTTAACTTTCCTCTTTGTTGTTTTCTTACTAATTTTGATAAGTCAGTATTAAAAAGATTTTTGTTAGGGTTCTCCAAAGCACAGCCAATATAGGCAAGGCCTCCAGTTTCAAGGTAGGCCGTAGTCTTCCCGTAACATGTAAACCATCTTTTACCTTCTTTCTTAAATATATATTTGTCTTCCTGCTTTTCTTTGTTTTGATTTGATGCACCTAAAGAAGTATTTCTCTTCTCAGGTCCAATATCTATTATTTTATACACGCTTTTCAGGTGGTCGGGTAGATTATTTCCATTGTTTACACTAACAATTATTTTCCCAGTATGTGTTATCCAGAAATATTTATTATCTCTATCCTTTTCTCCCTGAAATGTGTCTGATTTTATAATGGTATCTCTATCCTCATCTCTCCAAAATGCGTGTGACTTTGCAATGCCATGTATTATTGGGTCGTTTAATAGGCTATTAATATCTGAACAAGTCTTTCTTGTAATCTTAGCTATCTGTGTTAATATGCATACGTCTTCCATATTTTTAAGAAGTAAAGTTCCACCTAAATTGAAATATTGAAGCAAATCATATTCACTATGAGCTATCTTGTCCATTAAACGGTCAAGGTATCTACCGTCAAAATAGTACTGCTTAATAGCATTTGTAAGTTCAGCATCAGTGCCAAACAATCTTTTCAGAGTATCATTTTTATCGCACCCAATAAAGTTTTCAGAATAAAAGAAACCATCTGATTTTATATGATTCTTCCAGAAGATATAACTTGCAACTCCTTCTATTAAGTTTTCATCTTGCGATATAAGTAATATCAATCGATCAGTTATGCTTATTTCATCAATATTCTTACGTACTGTCTTGTCAACAACCCTATTTAACAATTTAATTGCAGCTGATTTTTGCCTTTTTGCATCGTTGCTATAACAATCGAAATTTATTGCCCAACTGTATGCGGTTTGGAATGCGGTTTCATCAGGAATGTCTTGTAAGAATGAATGTGATTCAGATGGTAGGTTTTCCATTTGCGACTACCCCCTTCGGTATCGGCAATCCCTTAGAAATAAACTGCAGGACCAAAGCTGTTAAGGGAAACAGCTAAAAGGAGCGACCTCTTGGCCCTGCTTGTTCTAATCCTAAGCTCGTAACCTAGCTCTTACAGCATCAATATTCCCCAGCACACTATATTGCTTGAGTAGTAACCTGGTCGCCAGTTCGACTAATGAATTCCGGCTAACTCCTTCTTTGTTCCTAATTACATCTAACTTTTCTACGATATCAAAGTCTAAAGATGCGGGGAAGGTGGCCTTCGCTGTGGCCATAATTTACTACCTCCATTCTAAATATAAAAAATATTACAAATACATATGTGTGACACCATCAGTGACACTGCAACGACAAGTTGTGCTACGCGTACACAAACGTAATACTTATATATCATATATACGTTTCACTCTTTTTCAAGAAAAAGACAAGTTTGCAAAAAAATAGTTACTTAGGTATAAGTTGTATGGCATTACCTCTATTCTATTTGCTAAAAATGTGATATAGTTTTTGATCTGGTAGAAAAACCGCTTTACATAATAGAAGACACCAAACAGCGGATGGTATTGAACCATTTAGGGAGTAGAAACTTAACGCTTGAACGTTGAAATTACTATTTAGGATGATTGTATAAGAGGGATAGTGCTATAGATTGGCTTTTGCATCCTGCTATAAAAAGTGATACCTGTCACAGTTATTTTCCTCAAGCAAAGTATAATTTATAATACCATACGACATGCACCTTTTATATGTTTCCGGTGCATACCCTTCTTTTAAACCCCGTGTCTAAATTTAATCGGCACGGGGAACCCCATATGCTTGTTTTTTAAGTGTATCTCTTGCGTGGATTGGTATGAGAATTCAAAACGATTTTTTCAAATAGAGATACATTGCTGGTGCTGAGGTCGCGTTGTAATCTTTCTTTATCGAAGGCCACCCCGAAAGCCCACATTTTCTGCTGTAAGTTGGCCTTTTTGATCTCTTCTTGTGTAACCCCTTGAAGTATATTACTTTGTAGCAATGCGAGTAGGTCCGCCTTAGATTCTTTAAACGATTTTAATCGCTCGTGGCTATAATTGTATCTCCGTAACTTCTTTGATACAGACTGTTTACTAACACCAAGCAGTTTTGCCGCTTCCGTGAGAGACATTCCCCTCTCGCATAAGGCAATTGCTTCCTCAACTGAAAACTT
Organism: Candidatus Anammoxibacter sp.; assembly: GCA_021777055.1. GTDB lineage: Bacteria > Planctomycetota > Brocadiia > Brocadiales > Anammoxibacteraceae > Anammoxibacter_A. The sequence goes on from JAIQZO010000023.1 coordinate 61,863, forward strand.
TCCTTTCTTTGTTGTCAGCTTCTTTGTCAACTGTTTCTTATATGTTTTCATAGTAAATTACCCTGTAAAAATTAGTATAATTTAACTATCTTAATACTAAAATAATAACCTATTTTTCTGCATGCCACAACTAATATTATTCGTGCTACTCAAGGCAAGTATTTACCTTTCCTATTTTATTCATCAGAAGTCTTGTACCACAACATACGGCATCGCTCCGTACAGTATGTCTAAAAAAATATCTATAATTCTAGCTCTACCTTCTTCGCCCTTGCCATAAGCCTAAGCAAGCATGTAATACTATCTGTTCCTTTATCCTTGGCAAGTTTTATCAGCTTATCCTTGTCCTTCTGGCTTAACCTGACATCTATTCGCGCATTCAAACTGTTTATTATAAATACTTAACATACAAAATGGTATGCCGATAAAAAGGTTACATGTTAGATATTTTATTCGTCAAATAGTCTTAATCCTGATAGTCTTTATACTGCCTGTGCTGCTTATAAGTTATTGTGTTAAGTATTATATGTCTAAAAGTTGATAATAGTCAGGTATTTTCATATGCAAGTATCATTTCCTTGTTTCAAGTCTTATATTTTTAGATTGCTATATTTAAAAGACTTTCCTAAACTTAAGCACGAAATTGGAAAGAGAAATAGAGTCCAAACTTAGTTATATATCGTAACTACGTGCTATCTTTCGTAAAATATGACAAAGAGGATTCTCATAAATATAGGTATCTAAATGGACGCTTTTTATTTAATGTCATTTATAAGTTATCACGCTTTAGATAAGGAAAACAGTAAATTCATTAGTTTTCTAAAAGAAGAATTAATTATTGCAAAATAATTAAGCGGGGCCTTATGTTACCAGAAATATTGAAACAAATACCTGCAGGTAGAATACGTGCATTTGCATTACCAGATACAGCAAACATAACGATTTTTCAAGATAATGCCGATGAGAGCAAAAAGGATAATTACAAAGTTATTTCAATTAGCATTACAACTTTGACATCAATCGAATCAATAATTGACAAAATATTAAAAGAAATAGCAAAGGTTTCGTTGGCCCTATGGCCATATTGGTATGATGACAAGCTCAAATTGGAGATAAAAAACATTATGAGCCTTGACAAGTTCTTTAACAGAGATAAATACCTAAATAATGTTTTGAGTACTCATTATAATGTATCTAAGCCTTGGCTTCGCGATGCCATCCATGCATGTACAACTCAATCCCTACCATTCTTTCCAAATTACCCTAAAACCTTTCAAGCATTACAACTTGCCCGTACAATAAGTTACTATCATTTATATATAAAAATCTCTTTGGAGGATAATAATCCTTTAGAAGGACAACTGCTAGGATTAGTCAAAGCGGGAGAATGGGTTGCGTCTCAAACTCAGTCATCGGTTGCTCTCTTTGTAAGTGAAGACTTACAAACGCATTCCGAACTCGATTCCGCTATTTATGACATTCAATCTTTTGTAAGGCCACCTGTTTGCCAAGAAGCCACAACTCCTCCAGAGGAAAATAAATTTGTTATATGGCCGATAATAGGTTTTCCACATCCTTTTAGCCCTGGTGAACAATTATTGGCTCAAGAACTCGCCAATGAAAAAAAGCTTGCAGGCTTATTTCATTTTAATCAAAGAGTTAAAACAGTTAAAGATACCCATTATTTAGTCGATCTATTATGGTCAGAAGGGCGTCTGGTTATAGAGGTCGATGGGTACAAATACCACAGCAAGAGAGTTGCATTTTCACAAGACCGGAACAGGGATTATGAACTTATTATCAGCGGTTATACGGTTTTACGTCTCGATCATACAGAAGTAATGAATAATGTATATTTAGTACTTAATAAAATAAAAGATGTTGTTCGTTATTGCAAAACAAAAAATTAATGAGAAAGGATTAGAAAATGAATATTATTCCAGACCCTCTCCAAGTATTACTTTTATGGAAAATGATATTTTCGGACTATGAACCTACTTTTTCGGATATGAAACCTAATATCGAAAAGCCCCGACGTGACCAGTTAAAAAACGCAGGATTAATTGATTATGTGAAAAAAAAGAAGCCAAATGGTCGTACGGCAAATTATGTTATTCTCACAGACAATGCATGGGATTGGGCAGTACAAAACCTTGATGCAAAAGTCTCTGATACATCTCCTCAAGCCGGTCCTGTGCTACAAGATGTTTTATCAAAACTGAATGTATATTTGTGTAATCAAAATATATCTTTATATGAGGTTTTACGCCCTGCAGGTGAAAATTCTACTGAATTAGCAGCTAATTCGGTTGTGCCCGAAACCATCAAACCTGAGAAGATACATGATTTTGAGCAACAAATACGTGATGCTTATTTTGAAGTTACTGGAGGGCAAACTCGAATACAGGTACGGCTTGCTGAAATTAGGCAATTGTTGACAGAAATCTCACGTAAAGCAATTGATGAAAAGCTGCACGAATTAAAAAAACAAGAAAAAATACTACTTTTCCCTTTAGAAAATCCGCAAGAGATAACCAAAGAAGATGAAAGTGCTGCTTTATTTGATTCAGGGCGTATTAATCATATCATTATTATTGAGGATTAATCATGACAGAACTAGAGATTCTTAATACCGTAAACTTCGAATGGACTCAACATTTACGAAGTGTTTGGGAAACTTCAGAATATGACGTACCGGAATTGCACAGTAATCTACAAAATAATATTTTGGAGAAAGTGGATCAACTTATAGCAACTCAACAGATAGACTCCCCACTAGGAAAAGTGATAGTAGGAACTCCTGGTGCGGGTAAGACTCATCTTCTTGGTTCTATCAGGAAAAATGTTTTTCAGAAAAATCAGTGGTTTGTCTTAGTAGATATGACGGATGTGCGTGATTTTAACGAAACGGTATTATTAGGGTATATTGATTCACTTCAAATTACCTATTCCAATGAAAAATTGCAACATGAAGTTGTCCTTGAACGGTTTTTCCAGAAAGCAAACATTGAAAATCATTACTTGAGAAATCCACCACAGGATGAGGATAATTTAATTGAAGCTGTTTCAAAAATAATTCACCAGATATTGCGAATATTTCGATCGGAAATGCAGAGATATAAAGATGTTTTTCGAGCTTTACTTTATTTTAATGCACCTAATCCAGAAATATCAGAAATAGGATATAGTTATTTGTATGGTTTAGAACTTGATATTCTAGATCAAAGAAAATTTAAATTCCGTAATAATTCGGAAAAACATACAAATATTATAAAAGCACTTTCCTGGATTATGAGTAAAGGAGGGGTAACAGTTCTTGCACTTGATCAGTTAGATGCTATTGTCACGCAGCACCATTTGGCAAGCGGAGGAGATGATGAGAAATTATTGACTGATGAACAAAAAACCTCATTGTCAATAATTAATGGAATTGGTGGTGGGTTATCATCCCTTCGAGATAGCACACAAAGAACTTTGACTATTGTTAGTTGTTTGTTACAGACCTGGCAAATAATTGAGCGTAAGGTTTTGAGTGCCGCTACGGATAGATATGAAAGTCATAGTATGCTGAAGGATATTAGCCATAAAGCTATTATAAGTGAGATGATTCGTTTGCGGTTAAATGAAGTTTATAGACTAAAAAATTATCATCCTAAATACGATACATGGCCTTTCAAACCAGAATCTTTTGATAGTCTAGTTGGACTTACTCCTAGGGATATTCTCAAACAATGTGATAATAAAAGGAGAGAATGGATTCAGAGTGGTAAGGTGTTTGAGATAGCAGATTTTGGTAGAACAAGCGATATTGGAATAACGCATCAACCGTCAAATAAATTTCAAGAACTCTCTCGAATATATGAGGATTTAAAAAGCAATCTGGATATATCTAATCTGCTTGATGAAGAATTCGAAGATAGTAATCTTGGTTTACTTTTACAAAATTCATATAAAATTTTGTTGAGAGAATTTCCACCGTATGATTCTATAGATATTGTAATTGATACGGAATTTCAACCCCGCAAAAGTTTTTCTTCTCTTCATGCAAGAATACGTATTATTTATCATAAAGAGATGGATAAGGAAGATCACTATTGCGTAAGGGTTTTGCTTAGTTCAAAAGCTCGGGCATATCAAAACAGATTAAAAGCAGCTATGACTGCCTCGGGAATAGACAAAAATCTTTCTTTTCGTTGCCTAAGGTTAATAAGAGAGAAAGATATTCCCACTGGAAATGTTACGCAAAAACTAACTAAAGAGTTTACAGAGAATCACGGTATATTTATTAAACCGTCAATTGATGATCTAAAAGCAATGTTAGCAATAAGGAAAATGGAAAATGACAAGGATATTGAATTGGATGAATGGCTAGCTAGCTATAGGCCACTATCTGCTTTATCGATTATGAGAGATACAGTACTATGGCTTAAAGAAAGACTGCCTGAAGTTCAGGCTCCTAAATTAAAAGGGCACCAGCCAAAGGTAGAACCAGTCAGCCCATCTCCTGTAGAGGGTAAGGAACAAAATCGAATTGTAGTCGGCAAACGACTATTTGGAGGAAAAGAACATGAGACACTCGGGCTTGATTTAAGTACATTAACCAAGCATACGGTAGTACTTGCTAGTGCTGGATCCGGAAAGACTGTTCTTATTAAAAGATTGATTGAAGAGGCGGCGATGCATGGAATTCCATCTATTGTTATTGATGCGGCTAACGATTTGGCTAGATTAGGTGATCACTGGCCACAAAACCCACAAAGTTGGCAAGATGATGACATAAAGAATGCAAATGAATATTTTAGAAATACAGAAACTGTAGTATGGACACCGGCAAGAAAATCTGGTAATCCTTTATACCTATCACCGTTACCTAACTTCACTGCAGTCAGAGATGACCCGGATGAATTGGAATTAACTATTTCACTTGCAAGGGATGCGCTGAAAGAGACACTGGCACTGGGATCTTCGGCTAACGTGCAGAAAAAGATCGGTGTTCTTTCCGCTGCATTGAATTATTTTGCACGCAATTCAGATAGTAAACTTGATGATTTTATTGCATTGTTGGCAGATTTACCTATAGAAGCAACTGGAGATATAACCAATGCCACAAAATTTGCCGTCGAGATAGCGGACCAGTTACGAGCAGCAAAAATGACTAGCCCATTATTGAAATCAGACGGGCGACAGCTTAATCCTTCAATTCTTTTTGGAAGAGATCAAGATGCCGACAAAACACGTATTTCTGTAATTAATTTTAGCGGGTTACCTGGATTAGAGAGCCAACATCAGTTTCTAAACCAACTTGCGATGACGCTTTTTACATGGATAAAGAAATTTCCTGTTTCAGTTGGAAAGCCTATACAGGGATTGTTAGTAATTGATGAAGCAAAAGATTTTGTGCCGTCTGGCAAATCCACACCTTGCAAAGAAAGTTTGATTCGGCTCACAGCACAAGCAAGAAAATATGGACTCGGATTAATTTTTGCTACACAAGCTCCGAAGTCTATGGATCACAATATTATTGCCAATTGTTCAACTCATTTTTATGGTAAGGCAAACTCCCCGACAGCTATTGAGACCATTGTTGACCAGATCAAACAGAGAGGAGGTTCCGGCCAAGATGTTTCTAAACTAGATACGGGTACTTTTTATGTTTTCTCTGATAAGATAAATGGTGGTTCTGTTCAAGCTCCGATAAAAATGAAATCGAGTATGTGTCTTAGTTATCACCCAAACGGCCCACTTGACGAAAACGCAGTACTGGAACGTGCTCAAAAGAGCCGAAAACATTTAAATATTAATTTATCTGGCCATTAATAGTGTAATCAACTAATCGCTTCGGGATTTTTCAATCAGGATATTCCCAGAAGCATTATACTGCAAGTATTAGATGGTTATGGTGTTATCCCCTGTGCCTTTCTCTTTGTATGGCAAGACTCTTACTTTACATTATACAGAGCTCTTTACATTCACATTGATTACTAAGTAGCATAAATCTCAAAGCAGTATTATTTGTAAAGCTGTTTAGATTATAGTTATAGACAAAGCTAGTAGATGCAAATCAAAAGTTATTATAAAACTAGGTAATGAAACAATCCTGAAAATAAAAGTATCCCAGATTACCCCAAAAAAATCAACTTATCCTTATCCTTTTGACTTAACCTAACATCTATTCGTGCATTCAAATCCCCTTTTTTCTTCATGTTTATATCGTCCGGCATAATTCCGCAGTTGTCAATAGCAAATAATGTTTTGTTGATTTTGTCGTGGAGAATGTGGCTGTTGTGGATTGTATAAAAAAACACCGAGGGCGGAAACTCTTTTACTATCCATATAGCCAACCCGTATACAATTTTCCAGGCTATACTATTTGCGACATTAATTTGCAAAATTCTTTTTTGCTCTGGTGTCTTCTATTCTATCTGAGTATTAAAAATACTTAACATACGAAATGCTATGCCATTAAAAAAGGCTACTTACTAAATATATTATCCTGCAAATAGTAGTAATGCAGATAGCTATAACCCTCACCAAAACTAACCCCCTTTTCTCCAGCTAAATTGACCCCATGAATCAGAGGGAAATAAACACACCTAAATAATTCAGCGGAAAAAATGAGTTGCCGCCTACCAATACCAAGAGATTAACGGTAAAATGGCAGCATGCAAAAAGCGATAAGTAATGTAAGCGAAGAACTAGCTTTTTTATAACACAAGTTCAATCCCTTTACCAAAAAGGTACTAAGTGG
>JAIQZO010000024.1 GCA_021777055.1 Candidatus Anammoxibacter sp.
TAATTATTACCTGCTTTCCATATCTCCATATATCTTTAGAAGATGATTGAATCACATCTGATTGAAACCGTTAATTCGAATCTTGCATCTTTCATTTCTATAATTGAATCCCTAGCAAAATAAATTTTGCACTCCGATTAAACTAACCAAAGCTGTTAAAAATTTCTTTCTAAAAAAGAAGTTTTTACCGGGTAATACTATAAAGCAGCAAAGCAGCAACCAGAATACTAGATGCCGGATACTGGATACTGGGAAATAGTTAGATTTCTAGTTACTTTGTCAAGATGCCACATGAAAAAGAGGCGGACTCGATTTAAGATATAACACTCTAAAGCGGCGGAATAAATTATCTAGCATCTAGTATCCAGTAACTATACCATTACAAATAACTTAATAATGCACGGTAAAAATTTCTTTCTAGAAAAACAAGTTTTTTCAGGGTAATACTATATTATGCTTAAAATCACAGTCGTTGGATTATCAATGAGTGCCAATTAGTAGAATAGGTTTCATAACCAGGCGCTAAAGCGTGTGCAATACAGCACTTTGCATTGTCATAATTGTCAATAATAAATCCCTTTTGATTCTTAAACAGCTCATCTTTTTCCTTAAAATCTATAGTATCAGTTAAACATCTATTATCCGAATCAGCGAGAATGAGACCTTTATCATCAACAATGCATATCCGGCTCTTATCTTTCTCTTCTTTGGATAAAGGTACGTTTTTAACAATAGTTTGCGCCAACGACTCGTATCGGAATATGACTCCCAATACACCTATGATCTGACCATTAGATTTACCATTCTCACGTACAGCAGTGGAATAGACTAAAACCAGTTCACCATTTACCAATGAAGACCTATGAACGGTTTCCCACTCATAATCGTCTCCACTTTCACACTCCATAGCAGAACGAAACCATTCCGTACAGGAGACATTTTCACCGACAGAATTATATTTTTCTCTGTTACCATTAGCGACAACACTACCACTGACAGAACACAACACAAGATCAAAATAGACAGTATATGAGTCCAAAATAGCTTTCATTCGTGAAGCCGCAAACTCATAAGCATCAGGCGTATTCTCTGTCAGTGCCTGGACAAGGCTACTATCAGTTGCCCACCATCTAACATCACACGAACGCTCATACAAGTTGCGATCGATTAAATCTATATTAGTTAAAGCTATGTCTGACAAACGAGTACCTCTAAAACTAGTAGCAATAAATTCATTAATTTCCGCGATCTCGTCAAAATCATTAGAGGTTTCACTCTCTAACCGTTTGATCAACTCATCTATACCCTGGGACAGAATCATCATTTCAGACGCAACGATGGAAAATGGCTTACCGGCTTCGCCCGCACGGGCAGACACGACTTTAGCATTAAGACCTAAAATATGGGATTTATGGTTTATTTTCTCTATCTCATAAGTCGCATCCTTCATTTTATCTTTAAGCTGCAAACTCAATGCTGAGATTCGTTCTGGACTAAAGTCCTCTTGGCCAGCTAAACCTTTTCGTTGTTCAATTTTAGATTCTACTCCCATATCCCCACCTTCCTTTTTGTTTTAATTTACATACTGAGATCTTAAGAATACCCTTTAAACAAACCAATATTAAAGAAATAATCTGAACTGCTATATATTATCGGGATACTTTATGAAATATTTCACAAAAAAAGTCTTCTATTAGTCTATACTCGTAAACAACTTAACCACATCTATCATACTAATACTGACCTTCTGTATTGTAAAACATAAGTAATCCTTAAATAGAATACTTTTGTTCCATTTTAATATTGACGAAAAGATGACCAAAAAGCAATAATACGTCGACGTCATATTACAATAGGTTAATTTATATACTAAATCCGGAGATAGAAGAACCAGCCCACATTTAAGATGACCTATCATGATAAATATAGATCATAAAGGTATAAATTGCGAGGATTGATGATGCTAATTTAGACTACGATCAGTCTCTCTATCTTTTTCAAGGCTAGTATTATAAGGGAGCCCGTTATCATGCTAATGCGCAGAGAAAAAAATTTAGGTTAAAAATTAAGGGAACCAGGCAAATCTTGTTAAAGAATAAACATGACAACCATCGACTTTAAACATGGCACTCTAATTATCAAAGGAGAAGAGAGCCAAATAGCTCCAGCAAGCACGTTCCTTAAGTTTGATAATCGTATAACCTGCTATAGGGCAAAGGCATATAAGTATGCAGATATAGTAACAGCTCTTCACCAAAATAGTAATAAGTACGAAGACCGTGCCAAGAAATATGCGGTTTTAAATCTACGTACTCCAAACTCCATAATTCCTCATCGACACCAGAAAAGCGCACTGCAAGCATGGGTAGGAAACAAATGCCGCGGTCTTGTTGTGCTTCCTACCGGGTCCGGCAAATCATTTCTTGCAGTAATGGCAATGACACATGTGCAGCGCTCTACCATTGTAATTGTACCTACCATTGATCTTGTTCAGCAATGGGCCGGGCTTTTGGAAAGGTTCTTTAAGTGTAAAGTTGGGATGCTTGGAGGTGGTTCAAAGGAGGTATGTGATATTACTGTCAGCACTTATGATTCTGCTGTTCTTATGATGGAGTTTATTGGTAATAAATTCGGTTTAGTCATATTTGATGAGTGCCATCATCTACCTGGTCCTACGAATCGACTTGCCGCAACTTTGTGCCTAGCACCTTACAGACTGGGGCTGACAGCTACACCAGAAAGGGATGATAACGGGGAAGAAGTACTGTATGACTTAATTGGAGATTTATGTTACAGAGAAGACATTGACGAATTAGAAGGAAAAATCCTTTCACCTTACATTACACATAAACTTGAACTAGACTTGGATGCGGATGAAGCTGAAGAGTATGAAAAGAACCGTAAACTCTATATCGATTTTATCCGCTCACAAGGGATTGATTTTAGCAGTAAGTATGGTTGGGCAAATTTTATATCAATATCATATGGTACACCGCAGGGTAAAGAGGCATTTGCCGCTTATCTTGCACAAAAAAGGATTGCCAGGACATGCCGTGCGAAATTTGACACTATCTGGGTGTTGATAAAAAAGCATGCGGGAGAAAGGATACTTATCTTTACAGCAGATAATCAAACCGCTTATGAGATAGGCCGCCGCTTCTTTCTACCGGTCTTAACCCACCATACTAAAGTTTCTGAGCGAAAAGAGTTTCTCCAATTCTTTAGAGACGGAGATTATCCTGTATTGGTTACAAGTAAGGTATTGAATGAGGGAGTCGATGTTCCGGAGGCCAGTGTGGCCATTATAGTTTCAGGAAGCGGCAGTATCAGGGAACATGTCCAGCGTTTGGGACGTATTTTGAGAAGAGCAGATAATAAACAGGCACAGCTTTACGAATTATTAAGTAAAGGTACTGCAGAAATTTTTATAAGTAAGAGAAGGACAAAACACCGTGCTTACCAAAGATCTGATTAGGTGCCGCAAATATAAGGGCAAAGTTCACCCGCAGTTTATTAATGTTGAAGATTCTGTATTGTTACAGTTAGCTGACCGGTTAATTTCTGCTTATAAACAGGAGACCACACAAACTCGCAGTCAAATTGAAGAGTACACCGGACCTGTTATCAATACGGCAGGTGACGTAATGCTGGCGAAAGGGCTAAATAAACTATTACTTGATAGATCGGAATTCAGCCATGAAGAAGGGATTGATTATTACACACTGCGTAGATCCATTTTTCTAGCTTCAGGTACTTTATTAAAGCAGAAAGAGGTGAACGATTATAAAAAATACAGAGAAACACTCTTTTCTTGCAATGGGCTTAATCTAGATTTTCTAAACAAAGGTACATACCCTGATCTTCCTGAAAATGAACGTTTAATATCTTTTAAGCCATTGTCCGCAATCAATTTGTTGAAACGTTACAACTGTTCTCTGGTACAATCATTACTTTTAAGTGCAAATTCAATTTCATTATTAATAAGAGAGACCAAGGCCGCAAAGATACGCCAAATGTTTAAGTATCTAAATTTTTTCCGTCTGTTAAGCAAGATAACCCGTGAACATGATCATAAAGATGATAAATTCGAAATCTCCGGAGATGAAGTAAATACATCTCAAATAAAAGTAGTAATTGACGGTCCTCTTAGCATTTTTGAGAATACCCAAAAATATGGATTACAATTGGCTTCTTTCTTTCCCACTGTTTGTCATTTAGACAAATGGAAACTGGAAGCGGAAGTTAAATACAAAGGAAAAAAGTCGCAACTAACACTTGATGAAAAGAGTAAATTATCAGGTCATTACAATCATTATGGTAGTTATGTCCCCGAAGAGATAGATATGTTCCAAAAAGATTTCCAATCTAAGATAGAGGATTGGACGATTACAGAAGAGACACCTTTTCTTGCTTCAGGAGACCAGGAGTTGATATTCCCTGACTTTAGTTTCCGAAATAGAGATAAAATGGTTATCCATCTGGAGCTGTTTCATAGATGGCATGCTACTCAGCTTTTATCCAGAATAAAAATCGGAGAAAAGAAACCGGATATACCTTTACTTGTTGGGGTAGACCGCAATCTTTACAAGGCCCCTGAGATAAAAGAGAAACTTGGCAAGAGTTCATGGTTTACTGAACATGGATTCCTCTTCAACAGTTTTCCCGGAGTAGAAAGAGTTCGCAAAAACTTAGAACAATTGGCAAAAAGCCGAAACAAATAATTCATTTAAAATTTGACTTATATTTTTCGTTTTGATAACTTAGAAAAATGCCTATAGCAGAAGAACTTAACAATATAAAAACATTAGAGTCTGTTGGTTTTGATCATAAACAGGCAGAGGCCTTAACGGGCATCATTGAAAAAACACAGGTTCATGGCTATGAGAACTTAAAGGAATTTATACACAACGAAACAAATAGCCTACATAATGAAATAAATAGCCTCCGCAATGAACATAATCGTAAATTTGACAGCATTGATATAAAATTTGACAGCCTCCGTAACGAACTGAAAGCAGAAATAGCAAATACATCAAAGGACCTTTTTATTAAATTGTTAGGTATTATTGTGGGTACTGTCGGAATGGCCGTTACAATCCTCAAGCTATTCCCTTAGATAATCACACTACAATTATTATCCGCACATCCATTACGTTTGTATTTGTGGGCCCCGTAGTTATGAGATCTCCCATGTTTATAAAGAAATGGTACGAGTCATTATTCATTAAATACTCGAGGGGATCCATATTTAACCCAATTGCCTTTTTTACCGTAAAACCATCTGCCACAGCGCCGGCAGAATCCGTCGGCCCGTCTGTACCATCAGTTGCACCGCTAAACACAACCACATTATCCAACCCAGATATCTCTATGGCGGAAGCAAGCACAAATTCCTGATTTCTACCTCCTAATCCATTACCATTTATAGTAACAGTGGTTTCCCCTCCGGACAAAATACATGCAGGTCTTTTTACAGGATTACCACTCTTTAAGATCTCTTTTGCTATGGCTGTATGAACTTTCGCGACATCACGGGTTTCACCTTCTATCATGGTAGAGAGAATAAGCGTATTGTACCCCAACTCGACAGTTTTCTCTTTTGATGCCTTAAACGCTTCCATGTTACTTGCAATAATAACATTCTGTACCTTATCAAATACCTTTTCATCTGACTTTGGAGTCTCTCGAATAAAGCCATTGACACCTTTATTTATATGCTCTATAACACTTTTAGGTATTTTATCCAGAATATCATACTTCTTTAGGACAGAAATGCACTCTTTAAAGGTAGTGGGATCAGGAACCGTTGGACCAGATGCAATTGCATCAAGGGGATCTCCTATTACATCTGAAATAATTAAGGTCACAATTGTTGCCGGGTATGCGGCCTCCGCCAGCTGACCACCTTTCAGCAACGAAATGTGCTTTCTTATAGTGTTAATCTCTTGAATAGTCGCACCGCATGAAAGAAGCAGGCTTGTTGCCTGCTGTTTTTCGGTAAGTGAAATTTCCCCAGCCGGAAGAGGAAGCAACGCAGAACCGCCACCGGAAAGTAGGAAGATTATCAGATCTTTCTCATTTGTGTTTCGAAGGGTATCATAGATTATCTTTGCACCGTGAAGACCAGCACTATCAGGTGTGGGGTGACTGGCTTCATGCAGGGCAATCTTGTTTACTTTGTCAAAGTGCCCGTACTTTATATTAACATGGCCAAAGGTAATAATATCACCCATTACCTCTTCCACCGCCCTGGACATTGAAGCGCCGGCTTTGCCTGCACCTAGGACTAATATCCTGTCGTATAGATTAAGATCATACATTCGTCCATTAATTTCCAGGGTTGAATTCTCTAGCTTAAGCACACGTTTCACAGCGTATATTGGATCAACTGCCCGTAATCCAGCCATAAAGATTTCCCCTGCATCTTCACGTAATTTATTAATAATTTCTTGAGACATTTATATACAAGATAAAAGGAGAACCAGCAAATAGTACCTGTAAAAAGACGCTCTAATAAAGATAACTGCAAGTTTAGTATAACGCATAACTTGAATATCTTTCAATTTCTTGATATCATCTAACATAATAAATAAAAAAAATGTATTATTATGAAGGAATAGTAGATTTTATATTAACCGAAATCATTGGTCAATGATTAATAGTTTACAACTTTTATTAAACATAAAAAAGAACTTAACAACCGTGCAAGAGGAGCCGAATGAAAATTATTTTAAAGGATACTACTTATTCAAGTGAAGAGTTGCTGATATTTCCTGTTTCAAAGCAATACCTTGATGGGTTAAAAGGTACAGATTCTATAACAAAAAAGCTTTGCCAATTAAGGGACTTGGGAGATTTTAGAGCTAAAAATGAAGCGGTGTGCCACTTTTTAACGGGAGAGGCCAAAGGAGTTAAAAGAGTTATTGCATTAGGCCTGGGAGAAGAAAAATCCATTGACAAAGAATCCGTTAGGCGGGCTTATTCTGTAGTAGTTAACACCATTCTGAACTTAAAGGTAAAGAGCATATCAACCACAATACCGAAATGTGACCTGACTATTGAAGACCTAAGCTGTTCACTGGTTGAAGGCATTGAATTGAGTAACTATTTCTTTCAAAAGTATATCAGCGAAAAAGAGAGGCTAAAACAACCAATAACATCGCTTACTATATACATTGGTAAATCCTTAAAAACAACCGGCCTTAAACGATTGATAAGTGATACACAGACTATTTGCAAATATACAAAGTTTGCAAGGGATCTGGTTAATGAGAACAGTGACGATAAATATTCATTAAAGTTCTTTAATAAGATAAAATCTACCTGTACAGAGAATAAGCTGAAGGTGACTAAGCTTGATGAAAATGCATTAAAAAAGTTGAAAATGAATCTTGTTCTAGCTGTAAATGCAGGCAGCGCATTCCCTCCCGCATTTCTAGAGATTGTATACACAGGAAACAAAAACTCATCTAAAAAGGTAGCACTTATCGGTAAAGGCCTTACTTTTGACGCTGGAGGACTAAACCTAAAGCCAACTAAAGCAATTGAGGACATGAAGCTGGATATGGCCGGTGCTGCAGCTGTCGCATCCGCGGTAAACTGTGCCGCTGAGCTGAAGCTAAAACAGAACATTGTGGGTATTATCCCCCTAGTAGAAAATATGATTGGCCCCAAAGCATTTAAACCGGGAGATATTATAACCTCACACTCAAAGAAAACTGTAGAAATAAGAAACACAGATGCCGAAGGACGGCTGGTTCTTGCCGATGCAATATCATATACAATAAACAAGTATAAACCAGAACTTATCATTGATCTGGCAACATTGACAGGCGCATGCCTTGTGGCACTTGGTGAATACTATGCCGGAGCAATGACCAACAATCAAGAGAAACTGGATTTGTTAATAGAGTCTTCAAAAGAGACGGGTGAAAACATTTGGCAGTTGCCCCTTTACAATGATATAGGAAAACGATTGAAAAGTGATATCGCAGATCTACAAAATAGTTCACCAAACAAATTCGGTGGAACTATATTCGCCGGAATGTTCTTAAAAGAATTTGTAAATGACACACAATGGATTCATTTGGACATTGCAGGTCCTGCGTTTTTTGAGGGCAAACATTACTATATGGGAAAAGGTGGAACAGGGTTCGGAGTGAGATTGTTGGCAAACTTTCTGCGAAACATTAAACTTTAAAGAATGTACAGATACTAAGCGGGTTCATAAATGAAGTATTTAGTTATGAACCCGTTGAGTATAGAAAAATAATTGAGTCATTTTAATTCTTCTAGAGGTCTTGATAAATTGAATAAAAATTTTGAAGCAAATTTCGCAGCAACAGCAATCGGCAGTTTTCCGCACGACAATATTAGCGATGCATGCAATCTGATACAGGACACATTACCAGAAGTACCATGCTGGCCACAATTAACAGCCAGGGGCATATACGAAGAGATGTGTATCCAATACACCGAGAATTTACCCGGATTTGAGATAGATTTTGGTCAGAAAATAGGGATACTGGAAGCAAATGATAAATTTAATAACGATCTGGAGACATTCTATAAAAAATATATGGAAAAGGATGTTAATTACTTCGCAATAACAGAGAAATATGGATCTGGTTTCCACGCAATGATCAAAAGACTTGAAGATTCTGACAGAAGCAATATGATCGCGGTAAAGGGGCAGATTGTGGGTCCGATAACACTGGCAGGCATAACAAAAGACAGAGAAAAAATAGCATCCATCTATAATGATATATGTTTTGACGCAATAGTTAAAACCCTTGCAATGAAGGCAACTTGGCAGTTGGAACAATTTGAACGGTTTGATATTCAGCGTATTATTTTTGTAGACGAACCGTATCTGGCAAGCATTGGTTCTGCTTTTGCTAATATTGATAAAGGCAAAGTTATAAGTTCGTTAAACGAAGTATTCAGCGCTATCCATGAAAAAGACGGATTGGCAGGTATACACTGCTGTGGTAATACAGATTGGTCAATGCTCATCGAAACTACCATCGATATTATTAATTTTGATGCATTCGGATATATGGATTCATTGATATTATACTGGAAAGAAGTAAAAAGTTTTCTTGAAAGAGGTGGAATACTTGCCTGGGGTATAGTGCCAACATCTGACGAGATTGAAGATGCCACGCTGGATGACTTAATCAGTAAGATGAATGCAGGTATCAAAAAACTTGCAGATAACGGCATTGACCCAAAACTTATTTTCAGGAATTCATTAGTCACTCCAAGCTGCGGTACTGGGTCACTGGACATAAAAAATGCAGAAAAAGCAATGCAACTTACCAAAAGTGTATCTATGAAATTAAAAGAAACTTTAGGATAAAATGGGAAACTACTCTCTAATAAAAAACAAAATAAGAACCTATTTACTATTATTCATCACGGCAGGAGTAATTTGTCAGCTATATTACCCGTATTCTTTTGCCAAAGATGTTAAACGTGTTGACGAACCCCCTAACAAAAAGTATAGAAGAGGAAAATCAACACTAGAGATAAGGACATTCCCTGGTAAGGCAAAATTGAAGATCGGAGAGCTTAATCATCCCTATTATTTTAAGAAAACGGAACTTGAAGACATACTTTCATCTATCCGTTACGTAGATAAAGATGTAATGAAAGTACTGTTGAAGAAAGGGAAACGAAGGTCAAGAAGGGTATTTCAACCAGATGAAGTACATAAGATTGTGCCTCTTATAATGGATGCATTTTCAAAGGCCACACCATCACAGGATATATTAGTTAATTCCATTTCAGACCGTTTCCTCCTTGAAGGTCTTAACAACGTCTTTACACTTTTTATGACTGGTGAAAAGCTAAACATAGTATTTGGCAGGGTAAGAGACAGGGGGTCCGTCAGTAAAAGCCTTGCGCTTCCTAAAGGGAGAGTAGTACATCATGTTGAGCCCACCCGTATCAAGAAAAGCCATTTTTGGGAGATTGATAGGAGTCCGGGGCAACAATTTTATACTGGTCACAATAATTGGCTCTTGGTTGATTTCAAAAGCGAAGTATTTGCCAAAAATGTTGCGGAGAGAAAGAAGGACGCAACTGTAAAGTTTGACAAAAAGTTCAAACCACTTGTAGATCCTTTAGAGGATCGAATTAAGAAACTTGAACAATTACTAGCAGAAAAAGATAATGGGAGTGAAGCTTCTGATCAAGGAGAGGCAGAAGAAAAAGAGCCCCAACAGACAGCCGCCAGAGTTGAACAGCCTGAACAGTTTGAAGAGATAAAGGAAAACGTTATCCAGTCTGATCACGAACCAGAAGCACCTGTTGTTAGGCAAGAAGTTGCGAAGCAAGAAAATGTCATTAAGGAAGATCTTATCGTTATAAGGGAGAAATTCTTTGCCCTAAGTGAATTATTAAAAGATGGTCTAATAACCAGAAATGATTATGATAGAAAAAAGAAAGAGCTGCTTCCCGGAATCCTGGTACACAATGTCAAAGATGCACTAGAAGAGCTTAAATCATTAATGGAAATGGGATTTATAAACGAAGATGACTTTGAAAGTTCAAAGAAAGAGCTTTTAATGAATATGTAAAGAAACAATATTTTGTTCCATCATTTCAAACAGTAATTTGACCATTGCTTCGTCAACAGTATTGGAACAAAAGCCGGAAGTTAGTGTTAAAGTGTCTTTAAATCCGTTTAAAGAGACAGATAAAACAGGCGGGTATGAATAGATCGCATTGATGTGCGCATTTTCTGGTTTAACATCATTAAAAACTATCCGGTTATGATCAATTATTCCTGTGTTTGTAAAGAGAGGTGACACACTTCCGGTAGACATGATTTGTCTTTTTAAGAAGTCCGATATTCTATCATGAATCCATAAGGCCCAGGGAAAAGGCATAATTTTAAATAACGCCATTGAGATAGGCAGATTTCCCATTCCAATACAATCATTTTTTAACCTATTCATCTGATCTCGGACGTTACAAATTATCTCTTTAAGGCTTAACTTCCGGTTTTTACCCACATTAACATATATAAACCCTGATAAATTGCAAAATGCTTCTGCATTTCCGGAAGGAATGTAACGCCTCAAGTCACAAGTAATCAGCAGCCTTTGTAAAGCTCTGGAATCCGGATTAACAGTCTCGTAAAACGATTTAATAAATACAGCAACCATGATATCGTTAACAGTTGCATTATTGCGCCTTCCAAATTCCTTAACGGCTTTAAACATACCGCTATCAAATGTTTTTAAGATCAAACAGCGGTCAGAAGGTTTTCTGTTCGTTTCTCCAGCATGCGGTGGTTCAAGGGGGATAGCATAACTTGCAAAATCTCTAACAGTACGACGGATTATCTTAAATTTGTCCAGGGTGCTAAAGTGTTTACTAACTTGCCGAAAACTTCTATTTTTTTTTATAGCAGTTCCAGGTGTAAAGTGCGGATTCTTTATTAACTCATTATAAGTAGATGCAAGTAAATATGCCAGATCCTTTATAGCTGCAGCATCCATAGCAACATGGCTAACCTTGATACAAATTATATCACTATCAGACCGAATGACCCACACCTTTATTTGCGGCCCCAAGGTTGTCTCAACCCAAACATCACTCAGGAATCTAAACAATTCGTCATCCGATCCGCCCGTCTCAACCAAGTGAACATGTTCAATCTCGTCCAGATTATCCAGACGTTCCCAATAGGGCACAAAATGTCTTACAACAAATCGGCATCCCATGACGGGTTCAATATCAATGGCAAGCCTGACCGCTTTTTGCAGGATACTATAATCAACAAACCCGTTTAGATTGATAATCAAATGCAGTTGTGAATCCTGATTATTATCCATCCAAAAAAGTATTTTATCTTCTAGTTCTACCGGAAAATATTTAGGTATCATGGTGTAAAATTTTTCCTACCTATTTCTAACTTGATAAGGTTCACCAAAGATAGCTTGGTCTTCTTTTCTTTCAGATTCTTACACCCTGATTGTGCAAATTTATCTCTTAACCTTATTATCAACTGAAAATAAGGTTTTTTTGAGTTTATGGTTCAATGTTCACAGTGCAGGCATTAAATATACGGAAAAAAAGAAGACATTGAACTATTAAACCACAATAATGTCAAATATTTTTGGTTAGGTTTAGTCTGATTTCATTTAATCTAATTAATCCTAACTGGATAAACAGCCATAACAGCATTGATGATTCATGGATTGACAATTAAACAAAGCCGGCAAGAAGATGAGAGCGAGAAGCACCAAATTATCTTTGGTTGAGCCCCTGCCTCTCTTTATGATATACTTTTCTAAGGAATACATATATTACAAGTATTATCAACCCCACAACAGGAGCAATCAAAACATCAAACATATGGTGATACGTCATTAAACCTGCAGCAAGGATAAACAAAACCATATTTACAACGATACCGATTACTTCCAAAGAGTTTATTATCAAAAAAACTGAGCTCAAGGCCTGGACAACCCCAAAAACAACGCGAAACCAATCCGGACAACCAAAGGATTCAAACACCCTTACCTCAATCCCAAGACCAACAATCTTCACCATACCGATCAGAAGACCAATTACCGGCAAGACCTTCCTCATAACAAGATATGCACTCGTCATCTTATAGACATCTCTCTCAAAATTAAAAGCTCAAATCGTTACCATAACCAACCAAGCATAATACAATTCAGACCGCTACCAATGCCAAGAAATCCAACCTTCTCCCCTGCCATCAAAACTCCACGTTCTTCTGCAACAGCTGCTGTCAATAGAAGGGAGACAGTACCAATATTACCTAGAGAACCGTACGTGGTAAAATCTTTTTCCGATGGTATTCCAAGCGTCTTTAAGATAGTATCTTGATGGCCAGAGCCTACTTGGTGGCAAATGACACGATCAATCTGTTCACTACTCCATCCCACTACATCCAAAAAGCGTTTCCAGGTCTTTAAACCCAACACCACTCCATGTTTCAGTACAGAGGCAGAATCAGTTCGCATAAACTGAGCAGAATTTACGGTAGTTCCGGAATCAACATGCCAACGGCACAGATCATAATGTTCTGGAGCTGAAAGAGCTACTCCACCTATTAATTTTCTACGCGCTTTATTTGCGAAAGAGCCATCTGTTAACAGTACAGCTACGGCACCCGATCCACCCGTAAGAGTAGCAATCGCAGTAGAAAATGATTTAATATCATTATCTTTGAGCATTCTCTCAATCATTACATCATTTATCTCCCGAGCAGATTCACAAGAAACAACAAGACCTGCTCTGATAACACCCAGCTCAATACGGTTTGCAATGTCTATAATTCCGTTCATGACACCTAAGCATGCATTACTAATATCATAAATGGCGGTTTCTTCATTTACGCCCAATTGGGTTGCAACACGGCAGGCTGTAGCAGGTTCAAAACTCTCACGGCAAACCCCTGCATAGATTAAAGCACCAATATCATCAGTTTTAACACCGGAATTGTCTAACGCCTTGCGTGCAGCTATAACCGCACCATGGGACAAAATATATCCAGGCTCCCACCACCGTCGTTCAAAGATACCTGTAAGCGCTTCAAGCTGTCCTACAGATAAGTGTAAATTATCATACATAGGCTTTAAACGCTCTTCAAGCTCTTCAGATGTAATTACAACAGGAGCCAATTCATAACCTATACTATCTATAACCGTTTTAGAAAATTTCATTTGCATTTAATCATAGTACGGCAAAGCCGCAACTAAAATAGAGAATACAGAATTCCGTCTATTAAAACATTAAATAATCAGTAGTGTTCTGTTAGGTTTTGTATCTATTCTTTTCCCCATATCCAGAAGCTTTTTTCGATTATCCAGAGGCTATTTCATAATATATTCTTTATTAAACGTGTCCTAGCAAAGGCAAGGAAACATACAAGAATAATAGATTTGGGACAATAAATAACAGAAGCAGATTCCCGGCCAAACACTACTGCAAAATAATAACATTATAAAGATATTAGGACAATCAAATTCCTTATGATTACAGCACAAACAAAAAAAGGACGCAGAAACTAAACGGCTTAGAAATAAACGGTTATGAACAAATTGTTTATTGTAATAAAAACCATACTTTGTAATAATATTATACACATACTTTAAATATAATGATCTTAAGAGGAAAGGACTATCTATGAAGGTGTTGGTCACAGGAGGAGCTGGCTACATCGGAAGCCATACATGTGTAGAACTTTTACTGGCTGGTCATGACGTTATAGTAGTTGACAATCTTTCAAACAGTAAGGAAGAGTCATTAAAAAGAGTTGAAGAGATTACCGGTAAGACCATAATATTTTTTAAGACCGATTTACTTGATAAAACATCTCTCAATGGCATTTTTGAGGATATCCCAATTGATGCAGTAATCCATTTTGCAGGACTTAAGGCCGTTGGCGAGTCGGTAACAATACCTCTGAAATATTACCACAACAACATAACAAGCACATTAACATTGTGTGACGTAATGAAGAAGCACAATGTCAAAAACATTGTTTTTAGCTCATCCGCAACTGTGTACGGAGATCCGCAAAGTGTCCCAATAAATGAAGATTTTCCACTTTCAGCAACAAATCCGTATGGAAGAAGTAAACTAATGATCGAGGAGATCTTAAAAGATCTACACGCCTCAGACAATGGTTGGAACATTGCCCTTTTACGTTATTTCAATCCGGTTGGAGCTCATTCCAGCGGAAAAATCGGCGAAGATCCCAACGGAATACCTAACAATCTATTGCCATATATTTCACAAGTAGCAGTTGGCAAGCTGGAAAAACTTTCCGTTTTTGGTAATGACTACCCCACTTCAGACGGAACAGGAATTCGTGATTATATCCATGTTACAGACCTTGCCATAGGCCATATAAAGGCATTGGATAAACTTTCGTCTAACCCTGGAGTCGCAATATATAATCTTGGGACGGGAACCGGATACAGTGTTCTTGATATAATATCTGCTTTTGAAAAATCATCCGGGAAGAAGATTTCATATACAATAGTTGACAGACGTCCTGGTGATATTGCTACCTGTTTTGCCGACCCGACAAAATCTAGAGTTGAACTTGGATGGAAAGCTGAAAAATCAATAGATGACATGTGCAGAGACGCCTGGCGATGGCAAACCATGAATCCTAAAGGCTATTAATAATAAGCATTGTCCCGACAGCCTTTTGCTGTGCAAGTACAACAATATTATATATTTATGCATATTTGCCATCATTATAGTGCTAAGAATTACCCAACGTTAATGAACTGCTTTTAATTAATATGAAGAAATTTTTATAACTTTAACTCATAATAGGCACTCAATGTTAGCACACATATGTGCAAAGCAAATAACTAACCGTAGAACACAAATTAATAATAAAGAATACCAGTTAACATAGATTTATGTTAATTGATCCTCCTGAATTCCGATATTAAATAAGCGTGATTTTTTAAGTCACGTAATTTATAGATAATTACTTTAATATCTTGTTTTCAGATTATGGTATCGGAACTAAGTAATTTTATAGAAAGTCTTAAAGAGCTACCTACAATATCGCCTGTAGCGACAAAGCTTATAGCGGTATCTTCAGATGAAAAGTGTGGCATACGTGATGTGTCTAAGATTATTGAATCAGACCCTTCTCTATCATCTAAAGTTATAAGACTTGCCAATTTTTCGCATATAAATGCCGGCCATTGTAGTGAGGTAGACACAGTTTATCGGGCTATTTCACTTTTAGGATTAAACATGGTCCGATGTGTGGCTCTCTCGGTCTCAACCATAAATTTGTTAAATTCCGATCTTCAGGGTGAATTTGATCCGGTTGATTTCTGGGCACATAGCATTTCGTGCGCAATAGCAAGTGAGTTATTTGCAAAACATTTTTCATTTCCACATCCTGATACTGCATTTTTCGCCGGCCTATTACACGATCTGGGTAAGTACCTGCTATTCAATTGGAAAAGGGACCGGTACAATAAGATAGTAACAAAGGCAAAGATTACAAGAACAAGGCTTTTAGAGAAAGAAGAGGCACACTTGGGCTTTGGACATACTCAAGCCGCAAAGATATTAATGGAACAGTGGAATTTCCCGAAATCACTGATACTACCCGCATGGCTACACCACCAGCCACTGACAGAGTTTGGGACAACCCAATTTGAAAGCCTTCCTTTTATTGTGAAATGTGCAAATAGTCTATGCCATATACAGAGATTTGGCTATAGTAATAATCCAGTTGGAGATATGAATGCCGACGAGCTAATAGAATCAGCAAAACTGGGAACAAAGGAGAAATTAAAAGTTTTTTCTACCAGGGTACTTGAACGTTTTGAAGAAGTTTCGAAGCTCTTTAACTGGAAGAATACAACAGCAGATCTCTATATTTCGTCAATTATCCGTTCCAATAAAGAGATTTCAGACATACATATCAAACTAGAAAAGGCTAACCGCAAGCACCTCCTGCTCCAAACCACTAAAGAAATGGTTAATAAATTATACGAGACGCTGGAGCCTCCAATTTCCATCGGAAAGTCAATGAGCACAATAATGGAAATTCTTTCAAAAACGATCTCAAATAAGCAACTATCATCTTTTGCATGCATCTGGTCTGAAAAAATTATTGAACTTTGGATTAATACATTTAAAGAAGGTGACTTTAAACGTTTAACGTTACCTTTAGATAGTTCTATTGAGTCTAAAAGAGATTACAATCCAGAGGAAATAGCATCAATAATTAAAAATGCCGTAACTAACGAGAATGAGAAGTCGTCGATATTAATAGAAGATATAATCAACGTATTAAGTTCGGCAAATTTACTAATATTACCTATAAAATCAGATGCAATCACTCTTGGCCTTATGATGATAGAGTCCGACATCGGGTATTTGACAGAAGAAGAACAAACCGTCATCCTTGATCAGTTCATGAAAACAACCGGACAAGTAATTAGGCAGGTATTACATGTAAAAGCACTAGATCAACAGTCAGAAGATATTGCAAGGATCTCACGTAAGGCGTATGAGACAAAGAAGCAGCTTTATCATGTAGAACGGCTGGCTTCTGTCGGAAGACTAGCAGCAGGAGCCGCCCATGAAATCAACAATCCTTTATCTGCCATTACACTAAAAGCACAAATCTTACAAAGTAAGACTAAAGATGATATTATTTTTAATGGACTTAATTTAATCGTTCAGCAGTCATTTAGGATCGCAAAGATTACTAAAGAGCTTATGGGGGTAGCACGGCCATCCGAATCACAATTCGAGACGTCAAATATCATTACAATAATCAAGCAAGCAGTTAATTTACTGGAGAACCAGATTAAATTATCAAATATTAATGTATACACAGAGTTTAGACATGACACATTAATGATTTATTCAGACCCGAAGCAGATAGAGCAAGTTTTTCTTAATCTAATCGTCAACGCGATGCATGCGATGGAAAACGGTGGTGATTTAATAATCAAGACAAAAACGGCGGGGGAGAAACATGAACTTAAAGTCGAGATTGAGGATACAGGTACAGGTATAGAACCTGGAAACATTACAAAAATATTTGACCCATTTTATACATCAAAAGGATCTAAAGATGGAACCGGTTTAGGGCTTTCCATTTCAAAGTCAATAATAGAGGAACATAAAGGGACGTTAACGGTTACTAGCAAGTTAGGAAAAGGTTCTGTATTTACTGTATGTCTGCCATTAGAGAAAAACACATCAATAAAAGAAGTTACAGCGAATGAAAGTAACATAAAACATAATATCTTCTCAGATACACAAATCAGGACTATGTCAATTCTCATAATTGATGATGACGAAGTCATGCGCTCTACACTTACGGAGTCTCTATCTCTTAACGGATATGAAATCGATGCAGCCGTTGACGGTACAGATGGCGTAATAAAAGCGGCACAAAAGAAATACAATGTTATAATATTAGACTTAAACATGCCGCGCCGGACAGGCCTACATGTTCTAGATATTATAAAAAAGATAGACAATGATTTGCCAATTATTGTGATAAGCGGAGTTGCCCTTGAGTCAGAATTTCGCACTGCAAAGAAGGCTGGGGCATTTGCATGCATAAAAAAACCTTTTAGCATAACAGATCTTCTTGACACTGTTAATGAGGCCACAACTTTAAACTGTAATACTTAAAAAGTTTATACTGGAGAACCAATTCCAATATCATTAAATTTATATGTTCAACTAAATTCTGCTTTTTTCATGGGTATTTCATTTAAAAAAATAATGAGTAGAAGTATAAAAAACGAATCAAATACCCAACCTTATCTAGTTGCTTCTGTTAATTTTTAAAACATTTTCTATCACAATTACAATATTATCCGGATCAAACGGTTTTGTCATATATTCATCCGCCCCAATTTCCATCCCTAATTTCTGGTCAACTTTCTGCCCCTTTGCAGTCAACAATACTACATAAACACCTTGAAGAGCAGGATCTTCTTTTATAATCTTGCAGGCATCGTATCCATCCATCTTTGGCATCATTATATCTGAAAAGATTAGACCTGGCCGCTCCTCTTTTGCAATACTTACACCATCTTCTCCATTGTCGGCCTCGTATATTTCCAACTCATCATTATCAATTAATTCATCAAATGATAATTCTACCGTTTGCATAATCAACCTTCTTATATGAATCTCATCCTCAATAATGAGTATTTTTACAGACATTCCATACATCTCCTTAAATACCGTCAATTACCTCATATACATCCAAAGCATTGTCCTTTCCTTTTACGAAGACAGGATCAAGCTTTTTAGTCTTAAATACATCTTTAACTAACTCATTTGTCGCACCACCTATTAAGACAGTACCTGGACCAGCAGAACTCTCTATTCTAGATGCAATGTTCACATTATCTCCAATTGCCGTATAATCCAATTTGTTAGGTGAACCAATATTACCTACTGTAACCATACCAGTATTAATGCCAATCCTTATCTTAAAAAGAGACTCACCTCCGTTGTTACTCTTCTCATAAATCTCTTTACTGGCTTGCTGCATTAATAATCCCGCTCTAACCGCACTAACCGCATGACTATCGATCATATTGGGTGCTCCAAATATTGCCATTATAGAATCACCAATAAACTTGTCAAGCGTACCTTCACACATAAAAATAATTTCAGTCATTATTGTAAAATATTCATTCAGCATTGAAACAATAACATCCGAACCCAATTGTTCCGCAATACCTGTAAAATTTACTATATCGGCAAACAAGATAGAGACTACCTGGTTCTTACCTCCCAGGGCAACCCCGTTTTCCTGATCAGCAAATTTATCCACTATATTTGGTGAAAGAAACCTTGCGAGATTTGTCCTCCGCACAGTCTCCCTCTTTATTCCGGTAAATAACCTATTGATTTCCAACTCCTGAGAAGCTAAATGTGCAAATATGTTAACAAATTTCAAATTTTTTGCTGTAAATGGCGCACCTCTAATCATGGAGACATTTAATATCCCTATAGTTTTATCACCAGCACACAAAGATTTGCATATAATAGATTTTTTCTGGTTTATTTCTCCTATCCAGCGCTTATCATCAACCGGACAACTCAGCATCTCTTCACCACCGGTTTTAGCAATCATACCGATGAATCCCTCACCTACGTTAAAAGTTCTGACGGGTTTGGTCCCTTTATAACATATACACTTTAAAACATCTTCATCAATAATCCATATTGACGCATTATCTGCCTTATTGTAAACCACACACCTATCAAGCAAACATTCCAAACGTTTCCCAAGATTTTGCTGTTTATTAATTATTGCCGACAAATCGTAAAACAGATTTATCTCTTTATATAAACTTAACGTCTCATTGTTGATATCGGCAATTTGCTGCTCTTTTTCCAATACATCATTAATCAACTCAATGATATATTCAGAGGATATGCTGTTTTCTGAAACATATAATGTACCAACAGTACAACCATTAAGAACAATTGGATAATGATAACCACAATCCTTATTAGAATTCAAAAGACTTAAGACCTCCCGACCTTTTAAATCCTTTATAAAGACTGACAAAGGAAAGAACCTCACAAACTTCTCTATCTTCTTTTCCAGATTTCCTTTTTTTATAGCCTGTTTAAAGAACTTCGCAAGCTTCTCTATCTTCTTTTCCAGACTTTCTTCTTCTATAGCCTGTTTAAGATCCATTAATCTGCACCAATTATCTTATGTTCGCGCTGGTAAGTAATGGTTAATAAATAGTCAGAATGACATAACCCGTCACACAGCAGATAACAAAATTATACTTTACTTTTATATAAATTAAACTTAAAAAACTTAGCAAAACATATCTTATTGAAACCAGATCCAAAATACATGAAACTTACAATGAGATCGAGGCTTTATACAACGGCTCGATCGTCTGCTAATTTCTATACAGATCGTTAGCTATTAATATTCTTCCCATCTCCATTACCCATAACTGTAGAGATATTTGACTGCAATTGCAATTGATTAATAGGTTTGGTTAACAACCCATCAGCTCCAAGCTGATACAGTTTTTTTTCATGTTCATAAGCACTGATTACAATAACAGGAATATGTGATAGCTCCGCGGTAGTCTTGATTGCCCTGAGGACATCAAACCCATCTACGCCAGGCATAATAATATCTAAAAGTATTAACCCCACCTTATTCACATTGTTTTTTGCCATTACTAACGCTTCCGCGCCGTCCCTTGCCTCAATGACACTATAGCCCACATCTTCAACTTCCTGACGTATCAATTTTCGTATATTTGGATCGTCATCTACTATCAAAATATTCTTGGCTGTTACTTTCTCTGTGATTTTGTTGACAACATTAACCCTTTTAACGCCCCTCTCACCTTCAGGCAAGATTAAATCACTATTATCAATATTCTCAATATTCTCTTCAATACACTCACTAGCATATTTTAATGTAAAAAAGAAACTGCTACCAATGCCAATCTTCGACTCCACCCAAATCGATCCGCCCATTAAAGTAACCATTTCTTTACAGATAGGCAACCCTAATCCTGTACCTCTCGGCTTGTCTGTTAACGAATGCCCTATTTGCTTAAATCTAGAAAATACTTCCGTCAAGTTCTCCTCGCATATCCCTATACCTGTATCGTTTATAGAGACCAACGCATAATCGTCCTGGAACTCTACCTTTAACTCTACTTTTCCATCGTCTGTAAATTTTAAAGAATTGCTCATAAGATTTGTAATAACTTGAACAATCCTGTCGCTGTCACCTTTAACTAATCGCTTAGCTCCATTGTGCACAAATCCAACCTGAACATTCTCTGGTCGTGGATACCCAGACACAGCAGATAGGGCATGTTTACAAATCGCAAGTAAATCCACATCCTTAATATCTAACTCAAGTTTACCGGCCTCTATCTTGGAAATATCCAGCACATCATTTATCAACCTGGTAAGCCTGGTTCCTTCAGAAACTATAATTGACAAATTATCACTAACTATTATTGACTTCCTCTTAAGTTTTCTATCATCTGGTGGTAGAATGGGTATAAAATCCTTTTTAAAAATTTTCGTCGTATTACTGGCAAAACCGATAACAGAAGTTAAAGGCGTTCTAAGTTCATGAGATACAGATGAAACAAAATTAGTCTTCATTTCATCAACTTTCTTTAGTTTATCAAATGCTTCTTGAAGGGTATCTTTGGCATTTCTCAATTCTACTTTGGAAAGGAATGTTCTTTCTCTGTATCTATTGTGCATAATGACACTTATTATGGAATAAGCTATGGCAGAAAAGAGAAAGAAATTATTATTACAGAATATTTTCCAGTTTGAAATTTCATCAAATATCAGGATACTGCCAACATACCCAAAATATATTGTACCAAATACAATCCCTCCCTGTACAAGATTCCAGGGGAAAATCATCTCTAAACATATGATAACAAGGATTAAGCCCACATAATAATAGCTTTCATGCCCCCCAAAATATACAACCATAATATTTACAGGTGTGGAAACCGCAAGGGAGCCTATAAAATAGAAAGCGAATAGGTTCCGTTTTATAAAATGCGCATAAAACTTTATTAAGAATGCTATTAGCAATAGAACCAGGACACTCGCGAACCTAAGCTTTAGAAAGAATGATAATCTTTCAGGAACAACCATCATATCCAATATCAAGAAGAAAGGGACAAAAAACATTCCAGAGTAACAAGCTAAGAGTAAACGCTTAAGCCCCAATATTTCCGTCTCATTCCTAAACTCTTCTTCTAACTCTTTAGGTACATATTTCATTTTACACCGCTAAGTATATATGCCTGTGGCGGATTGCCGTAAGATTCAGTTACTGTAATATCTTTAAGATTATTCTCTTCCGCAAATTCTAACATCTCCTCTTTTGAGAAAAAACGAAATTGGCACTCCTCTACAAGGGTTAGTAAAACAGACATCCTATTTGCCAACGTTCTGGCCGATTTAAGTAAATCTTCCCTATTTTCTTCAGAAACATCTTCCATAAGTTCAATCTTTTTTATCAGGTTCGTATACATTATGGACATATCCATGTCTGGCATCATCGTTGAAATAACAATCTTACCTCCAGGCTTTAAGCACCTTACAAACTCTGAAAATGTAACATGCGGATTTTTTAGATAACAGAGGACAAGACTGGATAATATCCTGTCAAACTTGTTATCTTCAAATGGCAGTTTAAAGTCTAAATTACAGTTACCAAAATTGAATTTATTAAAATTTAGTTCACTTGTATTAACACCATCTAGGTGAGGAACAATACTTTCACGAAAGTCGTCCTTAGTCAACAATCCTTTTATAAACCGCGAAGCAAGATTCATATCCTTAATAAAGTTAATCTCTTCTTGCGCAAAAGCACCTTTAAGATATTGATTATCATTTGCAGTTAAAATCTTACCTCTTAAGATCTGGTGCAACAATTCAGAATAGTACTCTTTCCAGAGTTCAATCGTATCATCAAACAAGCCGTTAATTTTCCCCTTAAACTTGTCCATGCTATAAAACTTTCCTTCCAAAAACTGCTTTACAGGAATGAGCAAGTTAATTTCCAGATCAACTCGTTTAAATTCCATTCGTTTATTACTCAAATCACCAAGTAATCTACTATACTTCTCCTGAACACGATCCAGGGCTTTGTGAACCAGATCGACAATTGTCAGGTCTGGCAAGCTATCTCCATTTTGCAGGTAGTCTTTTATCAGTAACTGGCCAAAATTACCGGTACCACAACCCATATCTGCAACCTTACAATCAGCATTTAGGTCTAAGGCCTTAACTTCATCTTCTAAAAATTTGTTATAGTCGTCACAATAACATAAAACATCATATCCATCATTATCATCTTCCTCTCCAAGTAAGTAACCAGCCCAATAGTTTTCCGGGTTAGTCAATGGATACTTTGAGGTCCTTTCCCATTCACGAATCCTAATATCCTCCAGTACACTCGGTAA
Source organism: Candidatus Anammoxibacter sp. (assembly GCA_021777055.1). Classification (GTDB taxonomy): domain Bacteria; phylum Planctomycetota; class Brocadiia; order Brocadiales; family Anammoxibacteraceae; genus Anammoxibacter_A. Next base: position 23,508 of record JAIQZO010000024.1, read on the forward strand.
CGGAAAGATAGGTGTTATCTCCTTTTGAAGAATAGATTTAAACAATAATTTAATAATAACCTGAAAAAGCCTGATTGATTCCAAACCAGTCATGGGCACATGGCCCATTTTAAGTGTGTGCAATTTACCTTTTCCTAGCTTATGTGCATTTATAAGCTCTTCTACTTGTGAGCTATCAATCCATGCATCTTCATTTCCCAATATCCAGTCCACAGGAGTTGAAATCTTTTCCATATCAGAAACAGCATCCTCAACATCCGCCATCTTGTTATCCAATGCATCCTTGCAGAAAATGGCGGTATCAATATTAATTCCAAGGAGTGTGATTTCCCCTGCATTAATACCTTTCTTGAGATTTCCTATATAATCTATTCCACCTGACACATTTGTCAAAACTTCTTGTGCACAAGGCATTCCCATTCCGGCAATCCAGAGATCCACGTTGCCTAGTTTATTTTGAGCCAAAAGGCGCCTAGCAGATAATGCACTAATACTGAATGTCAGCAACACCAGTTTCTGACAATTAAAATATTCATTATCCCGTGAAAAAGCAACAACTGTTTCAAGATCATCACAGTATTGTGAAAGTGTCATGCCTACAGCTTCTCTGCCCTGTTCACGATATACTGCTTCTTTATAGCTTTCTCCGAGATTTCGTATACCGTCATATCTAATTACCGCAATGTCTTCTCTAACACGCTTAAAATTTTCAATTAATGCAATCGCCAATGGACCTGTAGATTCTTTCCTTTTCCCAAAGGCAGGAGGAATAATGATAACACATACATCTCTTTTTTCTTTACTCTCCCATGTTGTATTCAGAATTCCAACAATTTCTTCATTGTTTCTGTTCTTTATACGAATAATGTTTACTCTTGGACCTTTTACATGGTTATTAGAACGTAAGGTCATTCCTTTTTGCGCTAAATAGACACTCTGAACAGCCAAACCTTTCATACAGTGAACTAAATCTTTGAAAATCCCCGTGCCACTTTTAACAAAACCGGCTGCTCTTTTGGGAGGTACTTTCTCTACGGTGCCTGTCAATAGTCCTACTTTTCTCTCAGGAAAGAAGACACCTATCTTAAGATAAGACTCCTTCCCATCTTCTACCACCGGAGTAATGTGCCTAATTTCCGCATTAACTAAAAACTCTTTCTTACCAATTACCTTAAGGTTTGTGATTGGAGTTCCGGGAAGCAAATAGAACTCATCGATTGGATTGTGAAAGGCTAACCCTTTAGTGCTAATATCAATAACTTCCCTTTGCAGAGTTGCACCTGCCGGATACGGCAATGGTATACTAACTGCTATGTTTTGCCCCTTTACACCCTCCCTTTTCTCACTTCTCCTAGAACATGAGAAGACTATCTGCGGGGTAGGAATTATCACACTTTGGCCATCAATTTCAATATGTTCCAGGTAAATCAGGTAGTTAGTATGATCAACTGTAAAATAGAAATAGATGTTATCTTTATCAATTAATTGCAACTCTAAGAGATTGTCTTCCACTGTAAAAGAAAGGGTTTCATTTCCAATCGCCTGTAACTTTAGCTGCAAAATCTTTTCACCACTAGCTTGAACACAAAAGATTATAACGCATTCCTTATAAGCGGATAAAATTAAAGCATCTATCTTCTCTTTATCCTCAATCTCAGAGAAAAATCCACCAGTGCCAGCACTCCCATTATCAACTGAGCCTAAAACATTCTTCCATAAAGAACTAATTACATATTTACTTATTAAATCATCTGCCCCGGACAAAAACTCAGAAAAAGAATAAGCTGTTAACTTTTCTCCAGTCTCAGAGGTCGTTTCTCTTAAAACTGTAGCTTCGACCCTAACAGGTTCTTTTTCGTTCAAATAAAACTGGAGAGTCCTTTGTCCTTTCTCATTGCCATTATTTAGAGAATTTCCTTTAACCAAGATACCACCAAAAGATATGTCAATTGCTTTTCCAATAGGTTTAAAAGAAGTATCGTAAACTGTGAATTCACACCATACTCTGGGAAACAATCGCATTTCTTGCATTAAAAACCACTCCCATAACTAAATTATAAATTCTTTTCCATAACAGGTTTTTCCGCTAATCTCTTTAGAAATTTGTAATGTGCGATCAATGCAGAAAAAACAGTTTTGTTACTAACATATAAAACATTAAACTTCCTTGATGTATCTCTTACTATATTTTGAATAGCCGAATAATGAACATGACAAATATTCGGAAAAAGGTGATGTTCTATTTGAAGATTCAGGCCTCCAAAATACCAATTCGCTAATTTGCTAGTCGGTGCAAAATCACACGTTGCTTCGACTTGATTAATTGCCCACTCTTTCTTAACCATACCTGTTACATTATTTGGTTTTGGGAAAGAATTACCTTCAACCGTATGGGCTAATTGGAAGATTATAGAAATTGTAAAACCAAATATTAAATGTACACAGACAAAGCCTATTATTACGTGTGCAACCGGGTTATAGAACAAAGGCAAAACTACCATATACCCCAAATATATAAACTTTGCTATTACTAACCATATAATCGCTACTGGTGCAGGTTTAGGGTATTCATATCTGCCTATTCTACCAGTCATTATTTTTTGAAAATCACTAAACAGTACCCAGGAAAGAGTTAATAGGCTATAAAGAGGAAATGCATATATGTACTGAAAACGGTGGCACGGCCTCCATTTCTGTTCAGGGCTTAGTCGAAAAATACCGCCTACTATTTGTATATCATCATCAAGTCCATCAATATTTGTATAGCAATGATGCAGGACATTATGCCTTACACACCATAATAATCTACTAAACCCTGCAAAATCCGGTGTTAACCTTATCAGCTTTTTTAAATATTTGTTCTTTGGAAAGCTTTCATGACCACTATCATGCATTACATTAAATGCAAGCAAGGCAAAACCTTGAGCAAAAATAAATCCACTGACAATGGCTTTAAATAACGTGTCGGAGAAAAAGACCAAAAAAACATATGACAAAACAAATAAAGTCAAAACAAACATCATTTTAGTAATCATTCTCCAGCCGCCTGTTTTATGAAGCCTTTTTTCTTTAAGGAATTTGTTAACCTGTCTTTTTAGTTCATCATAAAATCCAATAGAGCCAGAAAATGTAACATCTTTTCCATAAGTATTTTCCATGATTTTTTTATATAAGAACTTATTTTATGTAAATTAAGTAAACAAATATGACACAGAGTGGAAAAGCCACAAGCAAGATTAAGTATCCAGAGTTCAGGATAAAGCGATAGATTTGTCGTCCCTTTCCTACTACACAGAGCTGCCCAGTGTGGCCGCAACAAAAAGATGGAATATTGGCCGTACTGTATCTCTGGAGTAAAGTGAAAGGCTCAAGACATCAACACTCAGTTACTCCTGTCTTTTTAAGCACTTAATCGTTTTGGAAATTGAATCTCTTTCTCAGAAAACAAGTTTTTATAAAGTAAAAGTATATAAAAACCCTTAACTATAACCGGTATGTTATACCCAACAACAAAAGGTATGCCTTAGTTTTCAAGGTACTGTTATCAAAGTCCCCACCAACAATAGAACTCTTGCCCACAGATTCTGGATCTGCAACGGAAAATTGTGAAGCGATATTAAAATCAATGTTCCCTCGCCTATGAGTATATCCTAAAGTAAAATTATGTTTAAGTGTACCGGGAATAAGTGGCACTAATGTACTGCTCGGAATAGGATTTTCATTAAAGATATATCCAAAACGAAAGACGTTATCCCTTTCCCCGCCTAAAAGGAACTCATAACCAAACCTATATGCAAGTACGTTTTCCCAATTAAAAGGGAATGAATCATTTACAGTTGGCCCAAGCAATCTGTTAAACTCCCGATTATTCCCCTCTGTCAACTCCAGATCTGCTCTATCATATGCAGATGAATAATTGAACCAGACCAGTTCGACTGCAAATTTGTGTGATTCGCCCAGGATATGAGAAATCCCAAACCCTATTTCCCTTGGCCATTCAAAATTAGTTTTAAGGTCATACTCCCCTTTCTGGTTACGGAACAGTCTTTTTAAAGGAGATGTATCGGGGATGATAATATTCCCATCACCCTTTAATGTAGTCTTTGACTCACTAATAAAAGAGAGACCAACCACGGTTTTATCAGATAGCTTATATTGAACTCCCGTAGTAAATGAATAACCTAATCCACTGTTGTTGCGCATATCAGCTATTGCACTTAGGCCGGAAAACAGACCATCCTGAAAAGTATAAGGGGATTCAAAATTTACTGTATGTCTTGCTGGACCAAAAGAGACCCCTAAAGAGAGTTTGCTTGTCGCCTTATAAGAGACGGAAAACAATAGTTTTGTCAATGATGCATCTGATTTGTACAGTTGCTTTCCAAAGCTTATCTGTCGCCCGGGTAGAAAACCCCTAGCAGAGTGATCCTGATGATATTCTGTACCAAAACCCGCAGTTACAAAGGCTCCCGCCCCAAAAGCAAACCTGCTGTCCTCGTTTTTCTTATATGTAATTGAGACCGATGGAAGCGTAAATATTTCGTGTTTTGTATAATCAAAGCCCGCCTCATCTTCATACTTTATCTCTGTGGATATAAATTCAAGCATTCCATCAATCACTATACCTGCATCCATATTAACAAGCCCAGCAGGATTATCATGCATAATAGCGGTGTTATCTGCGTGTGAAATGTTTGCACCTCCTCTACCTGATGCAACAGTGCCTAAACTATCCAGTACCACAGCTCCGGCATAAACAAATCTTGCCAGAAACACTTGTAAAACCAATAGAGAGAAATAAATTATCGTCTTTCTATTCTTATTCATTAAAGAACTAAAAAATACTCTATTGATGAACATTTTTCTCTTTCCAAAACAAAAATTAGTTCAATTTATTATCGAAACTTATCGTCAAATCTTTAAGATTTTCCTATAAATGATTTTATGGTAAGGAATTGTTATAGAATACAGCTTAAACACTTTTAAGTGTTCCTCTTTTACTTATCGAACAAATAGAGATTGTTACAAAGTTTAGAGCTAGCCCCCAAACACCAGCATGTATTCCAAATGGTTTTGACGGAATGGAAAGTCCCAAGTCACCACCGAATTTTAGGATAAGTGTAGAAGATAATCCAACTGTAATACCATACAATATCGCATTTTTTTGTAAGGATCTAATATGTACACCCAAAAAGATGGCAGGGGATATCTGGCACAATATCTCAAGCTTTAATTCAATAAGTTTCCAGATTGTTTGCGGGAGAAACGTAGCAAGGTAGGCCATCATCCCCATTAGGGCCCAGGAAAATATCTTGCCAGTTCTGGTAAGGTGTTTCTGTGTTGCAGAAGGATGAATCTGGCGGTAAATATCCTGAGTAAATAGTGATGAAATTGCCAGAAGCGCTGAATCCACAGTAGACATAATAGCTGCCACTGCTGCCGATATAAACAAGACAATAAATATTTTTACACCTGGAAGGTGTTGTGCTAGGTCAGAAAGCAGGAGCATTGCAATCTGTTCGCTTTTCTGTTCACTAAGTCCTTGAAACCTTGTAATGCCAACTATTCCAACAACAAACATAAATAGTGTAGTTACAAGAGGCATAAATGCCATTATCTGAAATGATCTTTTCAATGTTTTCTTGTCCCTAGCCGCATATATACGCTGTATAGCTTGGGGATAAACAGAGACACCAAAAAAGAAAATAATAATAGAACTAAACCAAAAACGCTTTTGCTCCCCATCAGGTGGTATCCAGAGGTGTGGAGAACCCTTCATTAATTCACCTGCAGAACCTGAAATACCTCCGTATTTATACTGAATCAATCCAAACAGAAATAGACACCCAACCAAAAGTAGTATACCTTGTATAACATCAGTCCAGGCAACACTTCGCATCCCACCCAAAGTCTCATAAACTATCATTATTAAAGATACGAATATTATCCCATTTGTAAAGGATACATAACCATTAGTGGATGTTTCAATAATATAACCAATTGCCTTTAGGTTAGATAGAATGTAATTGCCTAACGCAACTATGCATACAACCGTTACTATCGTTGTAAGTATTCTCGAGCCAAAACGATTCTGTATATAATCACCAATTGTTATAAATTTGTGTTTCTTTGAAAGTTCATAAAGCCGAGGAGCAAAGATCAAATAAGCAGAGATAACAGCTATCATAAATGTGACACTGGAAATAAAATAAAACCCGTGTCTGTAAGCCTTTCCAGCAAAACCTATCATAGTATTGCCACTGTATTGTGTAGCATACAATGTAAGGAAGAGTACAAAAAGGCCCATATTTCTACCACTTAGATAAAAATCTGCCATAGTATCTTCTTTACGGGCAAATCGTCCCACAAGGCCAACCAAAATCAAGGACAGCAGATAAACGCCCATAAAGATAATACCAGTAGTGTCAAGCAATACAGCTGCATCCATCTTTATCCCCCTTTTCAATTCGGGTATTAGGAATGAAAAATCAAGAAATTACCTATCCTTTACGACAATTCAACAAATTCAAATGGAAAACATGAATCTATAAAGTATAATATATCAACATGAAAGGAAAAGAAAATTTAAAAAAAACAAAACTATCTTGAACCATCAAAATCTTTAGGTAAAATATTACGTGTATTCTTAATGGATATGAAGTTGATCTTCATAAGTTAATTCTGATCAATTCAATTTTAATCGAATAAATTACTAATTTCAGTAGTGTCAACAAATCCGGCATAAAATATAAATTTATATAATTTTGTCGGTTATCACCTAATAAAGGAGAAAAATCATTACACTTACGCTTCCGAATAAAATAACAATAGTACGGTTAATACTTGCTATTATTTTTTTTGTGGTACTATCATTTCAATTGTTTTTTATTTCCCTTTGTATATTTGTTATCGCAGCATTATCTGACGTGTTGGATGGTTATCTGGCAAGAAAAAATAAGGAGGTAACGGACTTTGGCCGGATTGCAGACCCATTTGTAGATAAAATAATGGTATGCGGAGCGCTCATTATATTCGTTCTATTCGCACAGGACATACTTAATCCATGGATGGTTGTATTAATAGTATCAAGAGAGTTTATGATAAATAGTTTAAGGGGGTTTGCCGAATCAAAAGGGGTAACTTTTCCAAGCGATGTATGGGGAAAAGTAAAAATGCTTTTGCAGTCTGCAACAGTTTGTGGACTTTTATTACTATTTACTTTTTTCAGCAACGTTGCAGAGTTTAAGTTTACTGTCTCTGTCTTGATCTGGATAACTATTATGATTACTGTTGTTTCTGGGGTTCTTTACTTAGCAAAGGCCAAAAAAGTTTTAATAGAAGGTTTGAGCGTAAATAAGACATAATCCATTTACAATTTACAATGTGTAACTAGGGATAGCTTCTAATGAAAGGGCAGCAAAATCATTCCTAACGAATTTATGATATGCCAGTCCGGCAATCATTGCCGCATTATCCGTACAAAGCACAGGGGTAGGATAATAAAGGGGCACTGCCATCTCTTCAACTTTCTCTTTTAACTTGGCCTGTAACCTTGAATTCCTGGCAACCCCGCCACCAATAACGATACCTTCGGAACTTCTCTTATTACCAGTACAACTGTTTAGCTTAAATGCTGATATGGTTTTATCAACAAGGACATCTATTACTGCCTCTTGGAAACTTGCAGCAATATCAGCAATCTCTTTTTCACTCTTAACATTTGTATCTAATCCCGTACAACCTTTATTCTTTACAAACCCAGTGACACCGTAACAATGATATAAAACCGCTGTTTTTAAGCCGCTAAAACTAAAATCCAGAGAACCTTTTGATAAATAGGACCTGGGAAATCTAACCGCATTCCTATCTCCATCTTTTGAGATAGAATCAATTTTAGGACCACCAGGATACCCTAATCCAAGAATCTTTGCTACCTTGTCAAATGCCTCACCTGCCGCATCATCCAATGTGCCACCTAATAATGAATACGTTAATTCATCCTCAATAAAAAAGAGACTTGTGTGGCCACCAGACACAATAAGCCCTGTTAGTGGATAGGAAACCTTTTTATTACACAGGTTTACAGAATAAAGATGGGCATGGATGTGTGAAATCGCGATTAATGGTATGTCCCATGACATTGCAAGGCTTTTTGCCGCAGTTAACCCTATTAGTATAGCACCAACTAACCCAGGAGAATTTGCAACCGCTATAGCACTAATATCAGAAAAGCTTATGCCCGCCGAACTAACAGCCCTATCAATAACGGTTATAATAGATTCCATATGTGCACGACAGGCAATTTCAGGCACAACCCCACCAAATTCAGAATGTAGCGTCTCTTGAGAGGCTATAATATTTGAAAGGATTTTGTATCCGTCCTCAACAACAGCAACAGACGTTTCGTCACATGTAGTTTCAATACCTAATATCAGCACGTCAAAACTTCTCTTTCTATATAAGCTATAGTCAGAACCATACTTATAATCAACAACGTTTTCTTCATTTTATTTTTTCGGTATATTTGTAAATAGATGGACTTATATCGTACATCAAAACGATAGTGATATAGGTTTTAGTTAGATTTGGATCTTATAATTGAATACTTTCGCAGGATATATCTTTAAGGACATTGAGTAAAGTACGATTAAAGAATATGCAAATATCGCCCATGTATGATTCGCTAAATTTCACATTCCCAATCACTTTGCGTATATAATCCATTATCCCCAAACATCATTAACTGTTTCTTGTAAACGGTTTACCTAATTTGCATTTTTGTAATTTATGTGATAATATTATAATAGAGCAAGAAAAAAGCTTGATGTTTGTTAAAGAAGTAACTCCCAAAGAGACGGAGATTGACAAGTTTGTAAAAAACGTTTTGTTTTAAAGAAAGTTTTAAGTTAGCGTATTGATATGGAGATTAGTCCCCATAAAAAGAGTTCGATAAACTCTTCCGCCAATTTCCGTTTCTTTTCATTTTTTTTATTGTACTTTTTTTCTTTTAGCCGTAAAAAGGGCAAAACTCTTTACGGCTTTTCTTTTGTGTATTCAGTTTGCCAACTAACGTCAAATTAGTTATTACACCTTTCGCGCCATTTACTACCTGTTATATCACAAAGATCAGCCTCAGGATAATAACCCAGAACACTAACCGCCACATCACCATTATACGTAAGAGCCGTCTCCTTAAGCCTCTCAACCACATCCTTGCAAACGTCTATTTTACCTGTAAAGTCCAGATAAAACAGGAAATCCCAAACCCCGGTCTCCCCCTGCCTGGCAAACTTACGCCAGGGCGTTTTTGTACCCATTAACGGTCTTGTCTCTAAACGCACAATATCGAGTCCGCGAGAGGCAAAAAGGCTAAGAGTTTTGTGTAACGCTCCCGGTTCATTTTGTACACAAAATATAACGGAAGCCTTTACATTATTTGATGGCTCTTCTCCATTTTTTGTTATGACCAAGAACCTTGTATAATTTTCTTCGTGATCCTGAGTATTCTTTGCAAGAATTTCCATATCCAGATCATAAGCTGCCTGTACACTTGCAATTGCACCAACATCCTTAAATCCACCATCCTTTATCTGTGCAATTACTCCAGCAGTATCATAATCCTGCTGAGCCTTAATGTTCCGTTCACTTAGAAAATTTTTGCACTGGGCCAAAGCTTGTGGATGTGAACGTACCATCTTTACATCCTCAATCTTTACACCCTTATTGACAATCAAATTATGTCTGATCCTTACCTTCAACTCATTGATGATAACAAATCCAGACTTTACCGAAAATTCGAGCAGCAGGTCGTAATAGTCGTACACACTACCACCTGTAGAATTCTCAATAGGAGCCACAATGTAATCTGCTCTGCCAGATTCAACGGCCTCAAACATCTCCCTGTATTTTTCACATGGAAGAAGATTTATATCTCTATCTTTAAAAAACGTTACAGATGCAAGTTCACTAAAAGCACCCATTGCACCCTGAAACGCAACTGTAGGTTCAAAATTATCCAATTCGTTTGCCTGTATAAAATGGTTTAACTGTAAAACAAAGTATCAATTTGAAGCGGACTTTAAATAATGAAATGAGATAACAGAAGGTGTGATTTTTATAAAAGACGTTATTCTTCGAACAGGTGTAAACCTAAAACGATGTAGAACAATTAAATTAAACTCATGCACATATGAAGTTAGAAAGACAGCACATAGGTAACAATTTATTTACTTGATCATAATCTTTCACAATTACTAGAGAAAAATCCTCCTTTGTCTTTTCCAGACAAAGGAGGATTAATACTTTCCCCGTTTATTTACCGAAATACCGTTTTAAAAGGCCTTCAAAAGCTGCCCCATGGCGAGCTTCATCTTTGCACATCTCATGAACTGTATCATGTATTGCGTCATAATCCAACTGTTTTGCCTTTGTAGCAATGGCCTTTTTACCTTTATTAGCACCAAATTCAGCCGCAACCCTTGCCTTTAGATTCTCTTCTGTGCTAGGCTTTACAACAACACCAAGCAACTCAGCAAACTTTGCAGCATGCTCTGCTTCCTCAAAAGCAATAGTTTTGTATACCTCTCCAACTTCGGGGTAACCTTCAAGAAAAGCTTGTCTGCTCATAGCCAGATACATTCCAACTTCTGTACACTCGCCATTAAAATTATCCTGTAACCCCTTCTTTACTTCGGGGTCTACATCCTTAGCAATACCAATTACATGTTCATCTACTGATTTAGGGTTCATACACTCCTCCTTATTTTCTACAAAAAAAAAATCACAAAAACCATTTATTTAATTAACGGATTTTACCATTTACACTAAAATTATTCCATCATTTTAATAGTTGCAGCACCGCGTAATGTATCTATAAATTTCTCAATTTCTTTATTACTACGCTGCATTTTCAAATTTTCCCTAATGGATTCCTTTATCTCGTCAAATTCATAACTTCTGGCTGCCGTTTTTTCTTCCACTTTAATAATGTGATAGCCAAATTGGGTCTCAACTATATCACTAATGTCATTTGGTTTCAATGCAAAGGCCGCTTCTTCAAAAGAAGGAACCATACGCCCACGACCAAAAGAACCCAGATCCCCTCCATTTGGTCCTGACGGGCCATCTGAATACTTCTTTGCCAGTTCACTAAACTCTGTTTTACCAGCTTTTGCCTCAGCCAAAACCTCTTTGGCCTTTTTCATCTGTTTATCTTTCTCTTCCTGTGAAGCAGCAGCCTCTACTTTAAACAGTATGTGCCTGGCCTTTACCTTTTCCGGATCTTTTAGTTCATCTTTTCTCTGATTAAAGAAATCTACAATTTCATTGTCTGCGATAGATATCTTTGTAATGATTTCACTTTCAATAACCTTGTTTATCATCATGTCGCCTTTTACAAGCTCTTTCAGTTTATCAGCAGACAGCTCAATCCCACTATACTGTTGACTTGAAATGCCTTTTTCCACATCCGCATCTGAAACTGTCACCTTTGCTGCTTTTGCCTTATCAAGGAGCAAAACCCTCGAAATCATATGTTCTGTCCACTGCTTACGAACAGCACTTTCCATTTCAGGTGTTACCGTTTGTCCCATAGATTTTGCACGTGCTAATACCGGTTTTACAAACACCTCAATATCGTCCTTCGTAATTTTCTGCGAATTAACCGTGGCCAATACGTTAGATCCATTACCGCCATCAGCCATAACCAGATCAGTAAATGCAAAACATGCGAAAGACATAAAAACACTAACAAATAATTGCCACTTTTTCATAAAAACTCCTTTGCCTACCTTCATAATAAAATAAAATTATTTAAATTTAGCTCAAATACGGCAATCACGTTGCAAAAAACCCATGAAACCATACTAACAATATAATAAAAAATATTAAAATAAAACATTAACAATTGCAACCTTTTTTTAGTTAAAGATTTTGTTTAATAATAGAATAAATGGTATACTTACCACCCACTATGATTTGACTACAATATTAACCTGTAATAATCAGGCAATAAAACATCATTAACAAGGAGAAAAAGGGATGGCAACAACTAAAATTGGAGATAAGGTAAAGATTAATTATATTGGCACTTTTGAAGACGACACTATTTTTAACTCATCATTCCATGAAAAACCACTCGAAATTACTATTGGAGCTGGATCTGTAATACCAGGATTTGACGAAGCCTTGGTTGGAATGGAAGTGAACGGTAAAAAAAACGTTATTATAGAACCAGAAAAGGCATACGGCGAACACAAAAAAGAGCTTGTGCTTGAAATTGACCGAAGTATCATCCCTGAAGATATAACCCCCGAACTTAGAACAATCTTACCGTTGCGTGTAAGCGAAGATAAGATCCTCAATGTCGCAATAACTAATATAGAAGGAGATAAAATTACTGTTGACGGTAATCACCCTCTAGCTGGAAAGCGATTAGTTTTTGATATTATACTATTGGAAATTGTAGAATCATCATGAGAATGGTAGAAATAAAATCGTTATTGTTCAGTAAATAGTTAATAAACCCATAAAAGCAGGAGGAGCAAAAAATATATTCCATGTTTACATCGCAATCACGTCCAGTTGTCTTGTCTAGAAGAAATGCTTTACACCTATAATAATCAAAATCGCCCCGACAATTCGGCCAAACAATATCTCTGAAATCTTGAAAAATATCCTATTACCTATGAATATTCCTAAAAACAACCCAGGGACAGCAAACGCGACATACTTCATAACCTGTAAGTCCACTATCCCTAGAAGAGAGTACATCCCTGACCTTGCAACCGCAGCCACCACAAAAACAGGTACTAATACCTGCCTAAAGGCACGTTTAGTAAATTGACGCCCAAAATTCCATATTATGGGGGGACCGCTTATTCCAAACATACCTCCACAAAAACCACCCAAAAAGGTAAAACCTGTATCCCCCCTTGTGCATCTCTTAGGCAAATTACATCTTAACTTTCCCTCGTCTACATTAGTACGGCCAAAGAGAAACCAGATGCCAATAACAATAATCGCAATACTTAAAATGAAATGAAAACCTTCAGGCGAAACGATTTTTATCAAAAAAGCACCTGCCACCGTTCCTATAACTATTGCAACTGCAAGTGGTAACCAATATCGATACGACCCATCTTCCCAGTCCACTTTTAAAAGCACTATACCTGCAATAATATCCAGTATTGCGCTTGTAGCAACAATAGAATACGCTGGAAGAAAAAGAGACCCAAATGATATGAGCACAATAGCAGGGCCAAAACCTGTCATTGCCTTTAACAGATAAGCCAAAAAAGCAATTAACGGTATTAATATATATTCAAAACCTGTCAATTAAATAGCCCCTAAAAAATATGATTACTCTGATTAAGACAGATTACACTGATTTGCATCAGAGCAATTATATTTTACCTATTACTCGTTCCAATCTTACTTATAACAGTCTAAAATAATAATTTCTATACTATTAAATTACTTGCTGGCAATACCTTTGTACATATATGAGCAAAAACTAGGACCATTCATATAGAAGTTGTTCATCACATCAATATGAAACCCCGCCTCATTTATTAGTTTATCTATCTCTCTATTTAGCTGACAACCCCCGGCAATAACCTTTTGTAGCGGATTAAGCCGATGCTGCCATTTTGCGACATCAACATCCGGGGAAACTCCATGCTCAATAAAATATAACCTTCCATTACTTTTCAAGACACGCCACAACTCGCCTAACGCATTGGAAACACCCGGAATTGTACAAAGAGTCCACGTACTCAGAACCACATCTACAGACTCACTTGCAAGGGGGATATCTTCACCATCTAATCCGACAAACTCCACCGGGACACTGCAATTATTAATCCTTTTGGCCGCAACCTTACGGCCAAACAGAGATGGATCAACAGCGTACACCTTTTTCACTCTATCCGGATAATATGGAAGATTAAGCCCTGTACCAAAACCAACTTCCAGGACAATTCCCCTTAATTCCTTTGTAACCAACTTACGTTGCATAAGGAATATTCTTCTCCCTAATACCCAGTTAGTACATAAAGGAAGTATATAATCATTATAAATACCCATGAATATAAACCTAAAAAATGCAAATGATGTGCACTTTCAAACACATCAATGACATCATAATACAGCAGAGCCGCAACCAGAATACTAGATGCCGGATACTGGATACTGGGAAATTGTTAGATTTCTAGTTTCTTTGTCAAGAGGCCTCATGAAAAAGAGGCAAACTCGATTAAAGATATAACACTCTAAAGCAGCGGAATAAATTATCAAGCATCTAGCATCTAGTATCCAGTAACTATACCGTTACAAATAACTTAATAATGCACGGTAAAAAAATCTTTATAGAGTTATTAGAAGTTTTTATAAAGTAATATTGTAATGCATGTCACAACCACTTATATACGAGGCAACTTACTCTACACTAATCACCCCCCTATTGACCACCGTTCCTGGTTAAAGAACCAGTCTCCCGGATTTATAAGGTACTCTATCATATTATCTAAGATCTCCTTATGGGCTTCCTCCATACGCATTAAATACTCAAAAAGCTCTTTTTCTCTTCCATTTATAACTTTAGAGCTAAGGTCCTTATAAAAATCAATAGCTTCACCTTCGAGTGAGGAGGCCAGTCTGTATGGAGCAATCACATCATCATTACCGCCCGCACAGATACTATCAACATTTTCACCGGCATTGGCAAAAATAGTTTTTACCGCCTCTAACGTATTACACACGCCAAAAAGATTATCATTATCCCCTGCTTCACCTTTTTCAAAAGATGAATAAAACGCATCAATCATCTCTTTATGCTTGAGTTCATCATCAGCAAAGGACTTAAAGGTCTCTTTCTGTATTTTATCACTGCTCTTTTCCGCCGCATCCTTATAAAATCTATAACCTTCTTCCTCTGTCTTAATTGCCAATGTGTATGAACCAAGTTCTTTGTTAAAATTTCCCATACCCTTACCCTCCAAATATTAACGAATATCCTTCACATCATTTAAACTCCACTAGTAATTGTATCACAAATCACATTTCTATCACAAACAGTGATAAATCTGGAGGGAAAAGTTATTTGTTGAGGTTTACTTACTCTTAACCTGGTTTAGCAATTTACCTGACATAAGTCTATGAAGCGTTATTTCTGGCGGGCAAAAAAATCTTGCCTGTACCCTCGAGAAACCAACACCACGTGAGGTATATCCTGCCATATTTCTATATCGCCATGCACCGGAACTATATTTTCTTTCACACTGGCAGTTTGTAATTATGGGTAGACCACCACCAGGCAAACAGATCTGTCCTCCATGAGTATGGCCGGATATATAATAATCTACTCCTAAATTTGATGCGTCTCTAATGATTTCAGGAGAATGACTCAAAAGTATCTTTGTACTATACGAACAAATCCCATGCAACGCACGGGTTAAATTATGCATTTTAAAAAAATGTGGATCATCTACACCTGCAATCCATATAACATCACTACCTAGCTTTATTGGCAACGATTCATTCAGTAGTATTTTCACTCCCAATTCTTCAAGCGGCGTAACCATTTCAATAATATCATAATTACCTAAAACAGCAATAATACCAAACCTGCATTGGATCATATCCACTAACTCACGCATCTTGTTCACGGTTACGTCAACAGAATTTACTCCACCAGACCTGAAATCACCGGTAATAACACAGATATCGAAATCAACCGCAGAGATCATTTGTTGCAGCCTCTTACACCTATCAACAATTGATTCAACATGGATATCCGAGAGTTGTAAAATAGAAAAACCGTGAAACTCTTCTGGTAGGTTATGTAAAAACACATCAATTTCTTCTAACTTATATTCGATCGTATTTCTGATCGCAATCTTTTTCAGAAAGAACAACCGTAAAAACAGTTTAAAGATCGTATGCAGTATTCCCCATTGATAGTGAATAAATTTTGATCTATACCTGGAAGATTTAAATTTATCCTGAAGTTTACAACGACGAAGTATGTATTCCTTCCCCACACGGTCGTATAGGGAGCCAAACCCTTGCTTATTTAACACCATAAAGCCATTCCAAAACTCCTGCCATTTTATCAGGGTTAAATACGCTCATTAAGGGATTTAACAAGGTCATAAAAGAAGGAAGCGGCATCCATTATTATGCCCATACACTGAAAAGATCCCCGGTCTGAAAATTTTGTAACCGAAGCCGGATTTGTATCTACACAAATCATAGGAATCGATGCAGGTAAAAGATTTCCCACTGCAATTCCGTGAAGTAATGTTCCAACAACTACCACAGCACCTACACCATTCAAGTGCTGTCTCATTACATTTTGAGCATCTATAACATCAGTTATAACATCCGGAAGTGGGCCGTCATCACGAATAGAACCTGCAAGTACAAAAGGAACGTTATTCTTTATACAACTGTACATTATACCGGATGAAATCAATCCTGACTCTACAGCAGAACTAATACTACCAGCTTTTCTGACCAGGTTTATCGCCCGCAGATGATGTTCATTACCATGTTCGGCATAATTACCACCGGTTAACGATACCCCAAGGGATGTGCCAAAAAGAGATGATTCTATATCATGAGTGGCCAGGGCATTTCCGGCAAAAAGGAGATCTATCCAACCATCCTCTACCAGACTCACGACTGCACCCGATGCCCCACCATGGATAACGGCAGGTCCGAGCACAAACAAATTCTTTAATCCGGCATCTTTGGCAGCAACCAACTGTCGTACTGATTCCAATATCAATCTACCTGTGGGTTTCTCGGTAGAAACAGATGACGACATAAAGCGAAAGCCATGAGAAACACAAGCCTTTTCATAGGGAACTACTCTAACCCCCTTATGACCTACAACGAACAGATCACCAATCGTTACATCATTCATAGGGGTAGATATAAATTCTTTTTTCAGGGGATCATACCGCACCCCAACATCCATTTCCTGACCAACCACAGACTGCCATTTGCCATGATACATGACAAGAGTCTTCATGTTAGTCGTGGAATAAAAATCATCAGGGAAAACACCATCAAAGAGAACTCTTTCAAGTTTAACATCTTCTACAAATTGCGGCTCAGCCCCTAAGATTTTCACCTTACCAATAATAACTTCCAGTGCCTCCTGAGATTGAGCTTCAACAGTGATTACCGCGCTACTAAGGTCGGACCTGGTGCTACCAATATCAATCTCCGCAATGTTAAACTTACCTCCTAGAGACAAAATCTGGTCCAGTACTTTTGGTAGAGTTAATGAATCAATAATATGTCCCTTCAAAAACACAGTCTCATAGATCATAATAACTATTTACTCCTCATCCATCATTACAACCTTGTTCCTTCCTGTCTCTTTCGCCTTATAAAGTGCTTCATCAGCACTTCTTATCAACATTTCAGGAGTAGAAACCTTATCACATGACGCCGAAACACCTATGCTTATAGTTACATCAATGGAAGAACTCCCATTGATGAATTTTTCATCAACCACAACCTGCCGTAATCTTTCTGCCACAGCAACAGCAAATTTAATATCCGTTTCGGGCAAAACACAGCAAAACTCCTCACCTCCATATCGTCCAAAAGAGTCAACATCACGTAAAGCACTGCTTATCCTTGCAGAAAGCTCCTTTAAAACAAAGTCTCCAAACTGGTGTCCATAATTATCGTTAATATTTTTGAAGAAATCTATATCCAGCATCAAGAAGCATAATGCTCTGGAATATCTCACATGCCTTTCAAACTCCTTTTCGATTACTGAATTTAGATACTTCCTATTAAAGACACCTGTTAACCCGTCAAGCATATTTGCTTCAACAAGCTTTTTCTCATAAGAGGCAAGATCTGTCACATCCTGAACAGTAAGATATACACTGTTTATCTCACCATTATCCTTATCTCTCATTGGTCCCATTGTACAATTCTGCTGCATATACTCAAACCCTGTATCAAAAGATGTGGTAGTATTGAATGGGAAGAGGTACTTATGTAGTTTTTGTGAGAAGAATGATAAGTTCCCAAAAGAAATAACCGATCTAAAATTCTTTAAGAATCTAACATTATCTAAGTTGGAATAAAACTCTAAGAGATTGTGGCCTATAATCTCTTCATCCTTAATGCCACTATGCATCGCCATCCAATTGTTCCAGAAAATAACTTTAAGATCTCTATCAACGATAACCAGACCAATGTTTATCTGATAAGGAATTTGACTAAAATCCATTAAGACCTCTCCATAAATTCAGACAATGCACTCTTTAGCCATTCCACTGACTCATTACTGGTAATCAGAAAGAGAAAACCACTAATATCAGTACTCTTAAACTTAAAAGCTGTTCTTAATAATATAATCGAGCTATCTTCCTCAACCTGAAAATTGAAAAACGAATCTAAAGGCTGCGTTTCAATGATTACCTTTGGAGGAGTATACGTAACAATATCATTAAGCATCTCAGCGATCTTACCTACACACGCTCCAATTAGAATATTCCCCACCTCCATCAATGATTCTTTCTCAAGAACATCTATGGGATCTGAGCAGTATCCCCAATCCTTCTCTGTATCAAGAAGAGACAACAGTTCCCTACTGGAGATTGCAGAAAAGACAAGTAGAGCATCACCTTTAAACTTTCCCCAATACTTCTGCTCAACAATACTACAATCCAGATTATCTTTAATCTCTTTCTTTAAATATCCAGACAAGGCTCGAGGTTCTAACACATGAATATACGGGATACTTAACTCTATATAGATATCAATAAATTCTGCAAGGTCCGCCGCTGCTTTTCCAAAAGAAATATTCATTATCTCCAGTAAAATCTCTTTCTCTTCTTCAGTAATAATCGCCTTCTCAGTTTTATCCATAAATAAATTGGCAAACACCAAACATAAAGAGGTGCATTCCCATTTGTCTATATTAGATTAATTAATTTTTCTATTTATTTATTTGATCAAGCTTTGATAATGCATCCAAAACGCATCCTTTTGCCGGTGGCTTTTTGACAACTGTAAATGCCCCTAAAGAAAAAACCTCGTCCAAGGCTTTCCGCTGTACATCAGCAGTACAGACGACTATCTTTGCATCTACGTTCTCTTTTTTTATCTCTTTTAAGAATTCACGTCCACCCATTACAGGCATAGTTAAGTCGAGAAACACAACATCAGGTCTAAAATCTCTATATTTTTCAAGTCCAACTTGCCCGTTTTCAGCTTCACAAAACTCGTATTTATCACTGTTTCCAATACATTTCTTTAACATAATTCTAGAAACACGAGAGTCATCTACTATTAATATTTTTTTCATCATCTATTCCACAAATAATAATATTGTCGCACAACATCGACTTTTAAAAATCCTTTGCCGAATTCAGAATAGCATTAACTATTGTCACCGCAATAGGACTGCCACCTTTCCTTCCAACATTTGTTATATATGGAACGTCTAACCCCCGCAAAGCATCTTTTGACTCTGCTGCACCCACAAACCCCACCGGAACACCAATAATCAAAGCTGGCTTCACTTTCCCTGCTAAGACTAAATTTACAAGGTGAAAAAGGGCCGAAGGCGCATTCCCAACTGCAACAATACCACCATTGATCTCATCTATTGAACTCTCTATCGCCGTAATAGCTCTAGTGAGACCACTTTTTGCGGCGGCGAGTGCAACATCCTCATCTGCAATCTTACAGATAATGTCTCCACCAAAGCTTGCAACAAGTCTCTTATTTATACCTGTCTTAACCATATTTACATCTGTAACAATGGTCTTCCCACTCTTAATGGCATCAATACCAGCCTTAACAGCACCCTCAGTTATAATAAAATTTTTCCCGTATTCCGGATCCCCAGTTGTATGTATTATCCTCTTAATTATCGGCAGGTTTATAGACGGTATTACCCCTATCCCAATTACTTCTAGAAGTTTATCAATTGTACGAAAACTCTCGTTTGCAATTTCTTCCGGATTATCCATGTAAGAATTCTCAGACATAAGGGCAGAGTCAGAGCCTTGAAAAGAACTGTCCCTTAAAGCGTCATTAATCCTGTCAGACGCTATCTGGGCGATACGTTCATCGGCACCAAGATTCTTTGCAAACAAGAACTCCACTTCTGGATATATCTTTCTCTGTTTATCTATTTCAAAGGGGATATCTTTAACCACATGACTTCCGCTAAACAGAAGTAATGGTATCACTACTATACGTTTAGCACCCTCTTTTACAACCTTTTCAATTGCCTGTTTCAAGTTAGGTTCTGCAAGCTGCAGAAACCCGGCCTCAACACTCTCCCACTTGTTCAGGATCTTAAGCATCTCTACTATTTTAAAAAGACCGTCATTTCCACTGGCAACCTTGCTCCCGTGTGACAGTACAATTATACTTGTTTTTATTTTTCCATTATCCATCATCTATATAATTCTCAAGATATTAACTCTTAATGTCTCCAAATATATGTATAAAATATATGTATAAATTAGTGCTTTTGGCGGACTTTTTGTTTCTTACAATCTTAATCCTACTCTTAATCTTAATCCACAAACTGCAATTAAGATTAAGATTAAGAGTAAGAATAAGAAAATAGTTATTTCTTGTAGGCAATGCCATCCCACATTATTAATAATTAAATGAAATTTCCTATACTATCAAATTAACACCATAATCCAAACACTGTGACTACGATCATGAGCAGGACTACAATTAGAGTAATTTTTGGTGGGTAATAACCCACCAAAAATTATTATTTATTTGTTACTATTTATAGTACTACAAGCTAAAACGAAAATTCATATACTGTCAAGTTGTTTGTAGACCAAACATTCTAGTCCAAAAGGAAACTACAAGTTGTTCCTGAACGATCCATTAACCTATTTAGCTTCCATCGCCCTGAATTTTTCTATTTCCGCCGAAATACTGTCCAAGAGTTCCCTGGAATATAGATCTCCGGCTAACTTTTCCCTTACAACCTTGCCAGCATTTTTAAGTTCTTCAGTACTTTTATCATCCATTGATGCGATCTCTATTCCTGTCTGTTTTAATACTTCCTCTGATTTTCCGTTATCCCGACGTACAATACTCAATAAGTTTTCGGTATGAACTTTAAACGTATCAAGCATCAGTTTCTGGCCTTCTGGGGATACCCGGTTAAACTGTTTTTTCGTAATTAAAATAGCACCAGTTGCATCAGCCATTGGCACATCCAGCATATACTTTACCTTTTCAAACCATTGTAAAGCTATGAGTCCAAGTGGTGAGACATACAAACTATCAATAAGACCTGTCTGCAAAGATGTTATAACATCAGTTATGGCAAGCGGTATTGGTGACAAATTAATGGATTTAAACAAAACATTTGCCAGAGGGTCACCCTCCCACATCCACATCTTTAACGCACGTAAATCATCCAATGTTTTTACGTTGACATTTGAAAAAAAGTGTACAAAGCCCACTTCTGTCCAACCAAGAAATACAAAACCTTTCTCCTCAAACCTTTTTGCAAACCTCTCACGGAATTTGTTCCTAACATGATCCACTTCTTCGTAAGTATTAAGAAAAAACGGTAAATCAAAGATCCGAATCTCAGGAAGTATCTCACCAAGACCCACTCCTGTAAACCCCGCACAATGTGTCTGGCCAATACGCATTTTCCGGACAACATCTTTTTCATCACCCTGTACCCCACCCGCATATATTTTCAATCTTATCTTGCCGCCACTCTTTTGCTGCAGCTCCTTGTCTATTTCTCTAAGCTCATTTGTCCAAGTGGAACCCTCAGGTGCTAACGTTGCAAATTTTATTATTACCGGAGCTTCAGCAAATGCTGATTGCAGTCCGCTATTTAACCCATTTACCACAAAACAAAAACAAAGACAAATCAAAGAAAACATAGAAATTCGTGTTATTTTTCTCATTTTATACCCCTTTTTTCGAGACTCATATCCCGGTTCAGATATTAATCCATATCTGTTTAATTTTAACCCCCCTTTGGGATTCTTAGTTTTTCCCTAAATAAACCCTTTAGAAAAAGCTATCCATATCCGCAAGCAGCGCAGCTGCCTTAACCTTTGCAATCTCATTAACAAGCCTCTGCTCCGGCAGCACATCACCCGGAGTTTCCAAGGTTTCATTCAATAATCTTTTAAACAGGACATCATCCTGCATCTGCACACCATAATACTGGGCAAATAGTACCTTACCTATCATAAATTTCCCTTCAGATATCTTTATGAATTTATCGAAATGCAACTTCGCTTTTTCAGGACTACCGCCAAACATTTTTGACCTTCCGCCATAATAAACGGAATAAAACATGTGCACACCACCGTAAAAATATGATTCATCCAGTTCAAGAACCCTCTTCATCATCAGCTCAACCTTACCCATCTGTACAATAGCACTAGGTGAATCCCTACTAAGGTTTATCCAGTTTCCCCATGAATTTGCCGTCCAGAAGAGAGCCGGCACATCTTTGACATTAAACTTCTTCATCGCAGCTCCAAAATCCTCAAGTCTACCGTCAACTGAATTCCTAAACGCTTTCTTCTGATTCAACACATCCAGACCGTAGTTTTGAGCCCTCTTATAAAACATCTTAGCCTTTTTTGGGTACTCATCTTCAACAAACGCCAATGCGTATCCAGCATACCCCTGTGCCGCTAGGACCAACAGCTGCTTATTTTTCGGATCACCCTTAATCAATGCCTCCAGCATCTTCAAGTTGGCCATAATAGCCTGCTCCGCAATGACAAGATCCTCCTCCTCATTAATGGACTCTACTCCGTACTCCAGGATACCTCCCGTTGTCCTAATGGCCATCGTCTGCATACTGCATCCCAAAGCAGAGAAAACAATTAACAGAGAAAAAGCAATAATACACCTGTATCCGTGACTCTTCTTTACCATAAGTTTCATCCTCCACATCAAAATAATAAAATTTCTAGAACTAACGATGAATGACTAAAGGAATTTATATTGCACACATTGCATATGACGCTATAGTAAATACAAGGTAATAATAAACATCTCACATAAACTTCTATCACGTCACATCAAAATAAAACTTAAGAAGAAAAAACTAAACAGCAATTTTAATTCCCGTCGGTTTAGTTACAAATCTGTTTCAAATCTTCCATGCTACGCCTTTGCCACAGCACGCTTTTGACCCATAGATTCCAATAAATTAACAGCAAGTAAAGGATTGCTTGCAAAATGAACGTGCGCGTATGACGCAAGGACATTGTCTTTAACAAGTCCGTCAACTTTTGCTTTGCCTTTCAACCCCTTGCTTACACGGTAAGCAAATAATAAATCTTTGTTATCAGCGATATCTATTATCTTTGACCAATGGAACTCATGAGCAAAAAATTTATCCCCTTTTCGACATAAAATATTATCCACGCATCCATCTATATTAATATACCCTAATCCTTGCCTTCTACTCTCCATCATAGAAACAGCAGGAAAAACACCACACATTATATATGATATCCCCTTGCAGTCAATTAACTTATCAAGCAAATACATCAGCCCTCCGCACTCGGCATA
This sequence comes from Candidatus Anammoxibacter sp., assembly GCA_021777055.1. Classification (GTDB taxonomy): domain Bacteria; phylum Planctomycetota; class Brocadiia; order Brocadiales; family Anammoxibacteraceae; genus Anammoxibacter_A. The sequence continues at coordinate 47,085 of JAIQZO010000024.1, forward strand.
TATCGCCACACCTCTGTCTGCAGCACCTTTGATACTAGAACGCATCTCTTCATTTGATTCCAGCTCCGCCCCGAAGAGTTCGGGAAAACCTCCTCCTATGTATATCCCATCAATATCATCAGGAAGTTTCCTATCATAAAGTGGACTAAAAAACAACAACTCCGCACCCTTTGACTCAAGAATATCCAGATTATCCTGGTAATAAAAATGAAACGCCTTGTCCATTGCCACTGCAACCTTTACACGTTCAACTTCCAGACCGGTCCCCACATCACATCGACTATTATTCTTCCAATCCCGAACATCAGAGTGGGAGAGCGTAAAAAGACGCGGCTCAAATCCAGGAAACTCACCAACCTCTGAGGCAATTTCAATCACCTTATTCATATCCAGGGTAAGCTCCATCTGGGCCCCAATTCTTTCATACAGATCATTATTCTCACCATCTCTCTCAGCCGAAGGCACAAGCCCAAGATGCCTTTCCGGTATCGCAATGTTATTATCACGTCTTAAATATCCAATAACCGGAACCTTTGTTACTCTCTCAACCGAAGACTTTATGGCATCAAACTGTTTCTCACTACCCACACGGTTAAGTATGATACCTTTAACACAAGTCTCCCTGTCATAGTTCACAAAACCAAGGGCCACGGCACCAGCACTCTGTGCCATACCTTTTACATCTATCACAAGTATAACAGGCGTCTTCAATATATTTGCCAGGTAAGCAGAACTACCCTTAGGTTCATCACTAAGGCTGCCATCATATAGCCCCATCACACCTTCAATAACTGATATATCGGCCTTAATCGCAGAGCGATAAAATAATTCTCTGCACCCGTTCTCATCTATCATCCATGTGTCAAGATTACGGGATTTGTTACCGGTTACCTTATTATGATGACTTACGTCGATATAGTCCGGCCCCGACTTAAACCCCTGCACAGAGTAACCCATTTTTCCCAGAAGAGACATTATTCCCAAAGTAACCGTAGTCTTACCCGCACCACTATGAGTACCGGAAATCAAAACCCTTTTTAAGTATTTTTTCTTGTCAGTGACCAATTTAGAAACCTAAAAAAAACGGTAATATGTTCAACAAAAATTAACAATACTACCATCGGAAACATAGCTATATATCTGCAACCTATGAAGATTTAACGCCCTTAAATTGTAACATACTGGTACAGGAAGAGTACCATAAAATTTACCATATACTCATAACGCATTTTCCAGATAATCAGGCCCAAATAATTAGCCGTAGAACGCACATTATACTCTGAGTATACATAATGCGGCCGAAGCCACAACCAAAAAAAGCTAGGCCAGATACTGGATTCTAGATACTGGATACTGGTAAATAGTTTCATTTCTGGTCTCTTCAAAATACCAAATGAAAAAGTGACGAATTTAATTTAAGACATGACAATTTAAGGCATTAGAATAAATTATCAAGCATCTAGTATCGAGTAACCAGTAACCAGTAACTATACAGTTGCAAATAACTTAACAGTGAACGGCAAAAATTTCTTTCAAAAAAACAAGTTTTTACAGGGTAATACTATAAAGCTTATCAACACATCCCTACAACGCAATAACAATAGAGACAGGAATAGTAACCCCTATCCTTTCACCACCCGGTTTATGGTCGGAAGCCTCATTCGGAGCACTTGTCATCTCAATCCTTATGGTGTAATTTTGCCCCGGCACAATACTCCCATCATCACTGCTCAATTGAACATCACCACCAAAACTCCACGTCTGCCCATTGTTAAGCTCCCGGGTCTCAATAGCCTCAGTAAAGGCCATACCCCTGGACCACCTGGAAACAACAACCCCTTCGTCATTTATCAAACTGATCTCAAATTGCTGCCCCGAATTAAATATGTATGTCAGGGCGTTACCCGTATTATTCTTTATTGTCATAAACACGCGCACCGTTGGTACCGGCCTGTCAGGTGGAACAATAGGTTCCATATCTATCACAATCGAAGGATTAGGAAACGATGCATTAACAATCAAACCCTGCGGCAACTCCACATCCCCTATTTCAGTACTGATCATCTCACTTGTTACCACACCCGTAATATTTGAAGAGTCCCACCTTACCGGCCCAACCCCAGGCACAAACCAGGCAGATAGCACTCCTCCGTCAGCACAGCTTGTCTCAAAACCCAAAAGCACGGCATCCTCAAACTTACCTGCAGGGATCTCAACCTCAACATTTTTATCCATTATCACAACATTCCCACTGTTGCATGGCTGAATATCAACAACATTTTCCGTTCCCACAGGTTCATCAAAATCAACAAATAGCTGTTTTCCTTTTCCATCACCAGTCCGAAAATAGACCTTTTCATCATCAATAGACGTCATTATCCATAACGACCCAAACCCTGCAAAATTTGAAAACCTAACCCACTCCCCTATCTGCCCATCAACCTGCACCACAGAAGAGTTGTTAAACGAATCAATAAATGTCGCATTATCACCCTTTTGCCAGGGCACAAACTCTCCAGCATCCAACCTGTTCCCAAATAATACAGCAAGCATACAAAACATTACCATAAATAAAAGTCGTGCTCTTAACATTATTGCCTCCTTCAAAACATAGAATATTTTCTTAATAAATTCAGTTATCCAAGAAATAAAAGAAGAACATCATTATAACAATTTGTAACATATCATAGATATAGATAGATTATGAGAATTGAATCTAATCGAATACGGAATTGTATGGGCATTATTGTAGATTCCGTAATTGAAAATTGAACAAAGGTGGGCGCGAGATGAGGGCGAAAAATATCAATTTATTTTTAATCTACCCATAAGGATTAGCATGCAATAAATTATAAACTTAACCACTAGATTTACGTTAGGTTTGACAAAACTGATTGAACCAGGCCAAAATAACAAACTTAACCGAGCAGAGAACTTAGCGATTGAGGTCTGATTGAAGATTATACAACGATGTACGTTACATGCAGAATGCGACATAAATACTTTAGGTTCTTGCTGATATTATCTATTTAATTGCCAGGTTAAATTCCGGATCCGCCAAAAGATCTACAAGGAATGTGAAACTGTTGATACTTTGATGCCCAATGACAAAATCTATAGTTATCGATTCACTCTCATGCAATATATCACCATCTAAATCAAGTGTTAACCTTGCACCGGCACCACTAGCACCACCATCACTATTAAGTAATACGTTTCCTCCAGACAATTCCCTAACTAGAAAAAACGGAAATCTGTAACTAATCTCACCAACATTTCAAAATGACGTCGTTACTGTACGAGTACCATTCGACCCCATTGGTACCGGCGTGGGATCAAAAATTCTCTTTGTAGAATTGTTAATGAATCTATCATTAACTACTTTGCGAAGTTCAATGGCACCAATATCATACTTTTTAAATAAATCAGAATCACCACCATCCCTAGGCCAACGTGCACCACGCTAATCATTGTTTCTTACACAAAGGCACGAAGACACAAAGATATTATCTCTTTCATTAATCTTTATGTCTTCGTGCCTTTGTGTGCGTTATTATTCAGAACCTTATGTTTTTTCAAAAGAATAAACTTTTATATCAATCCTATCATGACAATATTATGATTTCGGCACACCTAAAATATCCACAACAAATGTAAACACTTCTTTACCTTGCATACCAATAACAAAGTCCACAGTCATTGACGCACCTGGAACCAGGATGTCATCCATAATCTTAGGCGTTAACGTGGCTCCAGTGCCATCTGCATTGCCGTCAGCGTTAAGAAGAAAATTGCCTCCAGACAATTCATTTACAACAAAGAATGGTGATTTGATTGAACTCTCACTAATATTGTTAAATGTTGGAGTTATTGTAAATGTCCCTGATGGACCGCCAGGAACTGGCGTAGAGTCAAATAAAGTAACTGGTACCTTATTTTGTATGAAAAATTTATTCACATTGGGAAAAAATTCCACAGCTCCAATATCACAAACAGGATTGCGATCAATATCGCCATCTACAGGTCTGACAAACCCACGCTGATCCATCAGAAGTGGATTTCCATCCAAATCGCGACATTGCGGATCACCTGTATCAATCGCAGGACTCCCTTCAAGCAGTGCATGGGTCATTGTGGTTCCACCGTTATTTTTAAGGGCTCCTATCATAGGATCCAATCCTCTTATTTCGCCTGTTAAATCCCCCTTAATAGTACATCCCGCAGTATCACCAATGAGATTGTAGCCTTCTGATCTTATATTACCAAAACAGTCTGAACCGCTACCGCCATTAACAGAGTTACCTGATAGAATCGTATTGCCCATGTTTAGCTTACCAGAGATATTCCATAGTCCACCACCATCGCCATCACCGGTAGAATTGTCAGTTATCGTACTATTCTTAATCAATAACTCTCCCTCATTATAAATACCGCCTCCATTCTTATATTTGGTTTTATCTCCATGTATGATTTCGGCCTGAATTTTTCCGGTACGGTTTCCGCTTACAGTGGTATTGTTTATCGTTAGCAGTGTTCCGAAGCTATTGTAAATTCCTCCGCCAAGACCACTAAGATAAAAGGTAAAAAATGAGTGAGGATCACTCAGTAAATTTCCGGTACGGTTTCGCAGTATGGAACAATTATTAATAGTCACCCTATTCGTGTTCGCAATACCACCGCCATGTCCAGTAGCCATACCGTTCCCGGTTACATTATCCCCTATAGTACAATGGTTAACCGTTAGAACACCTGAGTTAAAGATACCACCGCCATACCCGCTGAGTTGATTAAGTTCGTCCACATCCCTTGTCGCGTTATTGTTAACAGAGCAATAGTTTAGCGTAAGAGTACCTACATTATATATACCGCCTCCATTGCCGCTTACGAAATCGTCACTACCAAGCCAGAGACCTGTCACATTACGCGTAATAAAGCTATGATTAATTGTAAGTTCACCAAAATTTGCCAAAGCGCCACCATGAGTGCTTATGCTAACATCACCTGTACTTACGTCTCCAGTTCCGTTATCAGTTAAAGTTGTTCTATTGATTAGAAGCTCTCCTAGGTTTAATATAGCCCCTCCACCCGGGAAAAAGTCCAAAATATGGGTTCGACCGGTGTTAGAAACTCCCACCCCCGAAGGACTCTTACCATACCGAACTGTCACATCTGAAATAGAGACTTTTACACCTTCAGTTATAAGAAATACGCGGTTTAAAGCATCTTGCAACCTTTCTGCCGCTTGTATAATAGTATTTCCAGATACATCTCCATTGATAGCGATCTCTTTTTCAACGACAATTCCTGCTTCAGTATAAACTCCACCTGCAATCTCTATCACATCACCCTCACCAGCTTGATTTATTGCATGTTTAATGCTTGCGCAAGGCTTGTCTATATCAACACAGGTATTGCTGTCATCAATTCCATCTATCGCAACATAACGCATATTAGCAGCAACGGCTGAAGTTGCCCATAAGAGCGTCATTAATATTATCAATATCCTAGTCATTTTGCACTTTCCTTCTGAATTGTATCACACTGGAGCAGTCGCAAGACTGCTCCGGCCATGACACACGTCTTCTGGAGAATAAAAACTTCATCAATCTAACGCCTTGAGCATTACAGCATTTACATACTGCTTCGATGGAAATTCCGAACCACCATCTGATATTGTTATTGTAATAACCCCGTCACCACCAGGATCTATATCTGTAAACCGTGCAACATATCCTTCTTCTCTATTAAACCCATTCACTATTATGGTCTCAGGATCATCAGCATTAGAATAAGTCGCCTTGAATGTACTCTTGTTTTTAAAATTATTATTACTGTTACCAGCACCATCAATTCTAATCTTACTTACTCTATTAGTATAGCCTGAAACATTCCTGTTACCAAAAACAACTACCTCATAACGAAGGGATGAACCCATACCTGAAAATGTCAGCACTATAGGGTTATTGCTATATGCAATTACACCTGTGGCATTTAATTTTCCATCGAATACCCTGTAGGCATCTGTACCCGTATTTGACAACGCCCCCAAAGTGGCAGCAAAACTATTCCAGTTGCCCCCAGTTACTGTTAGAGTAACCGGGGTGTCGCTTCCACCAGGAGTATCATAATTTTTCAGTTTCCCTGAATTCCCACAAGGATGTCCAGCTCCCACATCTGTTGTATAGTAGGTTATTTTCGTATTTTCAGGACACGGACTTTCTCCATTAGAGAGGTCATTAAAAGCAGTAAAAACCACATCAGGTTTCTCTAAAACAAAGTGATCCAACTCCTGGCCATTATTGTCAATGAAGTAAGACTCGATCCTCTTTCCGTTTACATTAACGTCCAGGACTACCGAACCTAACCGCTTCATGGATTCTACCATTACAGGATGAAATCTTCTTGGTGGAATTGGTCCTTCACGGAAAAAAGTATTGGATATCTTACTTGCACTTCCGGCAACTGTATAAACTATACCATCTGTACCTGATTTTATATAAGCCCCATCACTGCCGGACTCTATGCCATTGCCATGATCAATGGCCATCTTTGACTTAGCAAACGTATCTGATACGCCGTAATGGCCATGAATAAGCATAGATCGTTCATAGGAATGGCTATGCCCAGTTAGCACCATATCCACACCATACTCTTCCAGGATCTCCAATACCTTCTCCCTCATGTTGCGAGATTGCGTCTCACTGATATTATCAGTGTTATGTGATCCCCAACTATATGGAGGATGGTGCCAAGTGGCAATAATCCATTTCTGTCCCTGATCGATACTGGACAAATCATCTTCTAGCCATTCCCTCATCCCGATTGCAAAACTCGACGCCGGTGGAGTATGCGCCAGTGACTCAAGGCAGACAAAATGGATATTTCCAAAATCAAAGGAGTAATAGGCCTCTGTCCCTGAGACCGCACCTCCAGCCTGCCCTGCTCTGGGAAGGGTAAATGTGTCATAGTAAACCCCTGACTGAAGTATTGAGTTAGTAAATGTAACACTCTCAAACGAAACTTCATGGTTGCCTATTACAGGCCATAATACACTGTTCCTGAGGATATCTTCGTACATATTCGCAAATATGGCATGTTGATACTCCTCTTCTCTCCCATTATTGTAAGCATTATCCCCCAACATAAGTACTATATCTGCATGTTCATCCCCTGGCTCGGGAGGATTATTATTACCGTTCCATTCATAATATCTATCTCTAACAACCCTTGCACTAGCACCTGCATTTGGAACTGGAGTAGGTCCTGGGCTAAGTATGGCCTCCAATCCACCTTGTCCAGAATCACCCAGCACCCATATCCTTGTGGCCTTGGCTGTACCCTTTACGGGGTGCGTACGAAAATAGTAGTCAGGTTCTCCACCCACAATCGTTGTACCTGGATTTGAATCGTCTAATATCTCATAGAAATATTTTGCATCAGGATCCAATCCTGTTATGGTAATTTCATGCTCTTTTAATTTTATGTTTTTCTCTTTTACTGTAAACTCTATATATGCTTTGGTAATTGTAGCGTTAGTCGGCAAATTAATATTCCTAAATATTATACCCATTTGTTGAGATCTTGAGCGGTCTGCTTCTGTTCCTAATTCAAGGTCTGAACTCGTTAGACTAACATCCCTGTTAATAACAAACTCTTCTGCGTCATCATTACCCTGCGAAACCGCTATATTTATAGGGGGTTGCGGTACACCGCTTCCGTTATTATACTCTATATGAAGTAGAGGCTCCCCACCTCCAATGGAATTGTGCGATTTGGCGATACGTTCACCCGAACCAGTAATAATAAACGCCATGTTACCACCCTGGACCCAACCTGTATCATCAATAATTTCTTCTATAATCTCAGAGATGTCATTACCTGCGGCATTTATTGTCCGTTGAGCAGGGCCATGGGCACCTATGTTTGTCCATAATGGTGGACTCCAACGTAAAATACTTTTTGTTCTTTTGCGTGAAGATATATTGGCGGTATCCGTTGTAAAATTGCTTGGACTATCCACTTTTTCACCCTGTATCATTAATGACGAACTGTTCTTTATAGTTGTTTTGGTAGTAGTCCCAGCCTTCCAGTACCTAACCCTACTAATTACATCATCATCTGTTCTCCAGCGAATAACTACACTTTTCTCTGTACTTAACTGTAAATATGGGCCTCTCGTTATAGTAAGGGCCTCAACGGAAAGGGCTGTAATCAAACTAAGTAGCGACATAACAATGGTAAAAACCAAAGCCTTAACTTTAAAATGCACATTATGAAATAAGATCATTTTATCGCCTCCTTTGAAATGTTTTATTATTAAAAAAACGGCTTCTCTATCTTTTATCTTTGTTTTTTAATCGTAAACTTGCTTTGGCTTATAAATCCTCTCTAACAAGAGGAGAATAAGGGATCTGTTACTGAATTTCTACAAATAGTCAGGCCAATAAATTCATCTATTTCTGTTTTACATCTATTACCTTTATACCCTCTTTTTTGCCTTTAATCTGCTCTTTAAGCCCAATTATATGTTTTTTACCAGTTATAGTTGAAGGAAGTGCTGCTATCTCCTCCAACGCCTTGTTATAAAGGTTTAAGGCCTCTTTATCCCGGCCATTGAGCACGAGAATATCCGCCTTTTCCACCAAATACTTATATTTACGTCTAGTTCCTGACAATAAAGTATCAACCCTTTCTAGAGCAGACTGAAAGTTTTGCTGACTCAACTCAATACTTATAGCTTTATCCTGAAGTATTGCAACCTTACCCAGATGGTTAATACCAATATCTAAAAACTCTAGCGCCTCTGCTGGCCGTTTATCGGCGATTAACCAATCAGCATGCTTTATATAATAGCTAGGGCCAGGATCTTGTCTGAGTTCACCTATAAGTTCTCTATGTATGGGTATGGCCTCTTCATAACGTCCCAGCCCGGCAAGGGTTTCAGCCTTTATATTAAACGCATCAGGATGCTCAGGGTGTTTCCTGATAAATAAATCAACATTGGACAATGATTTGAGCAATCTATCCTGTTTCTGTTTCTCATCTCTTGCCAGTTCACCTCCAACAAACCAAGCCTTTGATCTTAATAAAGAAACAGCATCTAACTCTCCTTTAGAAAGCCGTTCAGCAATATCAATATCAGCTAATGACTTTTCCCATTTACCATCTAACACATAAAAATAACTTCTGGCCAAATAGAGATCCGCATTTCTAGGATCTTTTTTTATTTCCCTGGAAATTTTTTCAATCGTTTCCGGCAGATCTTCATGACCATAAACTCTGTGAGAAATGGATGTGACCACAATTACAGCTATTGCAGTCACAAATAGAGTACGTATCGCACAACCCTTCCCCCTATACATTATACTGTTCATTTTTACCCCCTTTACAGTTAAGACAAAAACAGATAAAAAAAAATACCTCAGAGTTAGCAGAGAACGTAGAACCAGAATAAATTGTCTCTCCGCTGCGCACACTGAGACATGAAATTGAATAACATTAAAAGAAAGACGAAAGGTGGATCATTAAATGTCAATGGCTGATCAGACTGGGTATAAAATAATTCTATGAGCACATCTGTAAATGGGCAAGTAAAAATATGCGCGAATTTCCATGTTTTTTTATTGTTCCCAGGCTGAGTATAAATTTACAAAAACAAGTTTCTTAACTAGGCTAACACCTACCTCTCTTGCAAAATCCTTAACATTCTGACTTTCTACAACATCAGATAGATCCACAAGTGCCACCTGTCAAATATTTTCACTTGTTTTTAGAGTACATAACCGTTTTGAACAATCTGATTGGACCAAATTAGAAGAACAACCTAAGCCGTGGTAAGGATTCGGTAATTGAATATAGTTAAAAGTTGGACTGATGATAAGTGTGAATTGAAAGTTGGGTAGAGATAGTCTGAAGATAAATGTAAGATGGATTAAGTATTTTTGTGCACCGGGAGTCTCTCCCGGTGCCTTATCCATGTTTTGCGGTACTTTGATGGATTATTATGTACCTGGAGAACCTCCCGATACACAAGAAAATTAGTGCTTACAGCATACTTTTGGATTCTTAAATCCTAATCCTAATCGTACTCCTAATCTTAACCCACATATTACAATTACGATTAAGAGCATGATTAAGATTAGGACAATAGGGATTTACCCTTGTATTGGCAAACTTATGCCAATTACATAAGTTAAAATGAAATTCCTTAGTGAATCAGTCTTGAAGATTGAACCAGCAATCAACCCACCAAAACGTAAAAAATTATTGATATTGATGGGTTTCAATATCGCTCTACCCATCCTACATTTTAACTAATGACATATACAATGGTTACACCGTGGCAACAAAAATGACACATTCGGCTTAATGGACACATTATTTCGGAACACCTAAAAGGTCTACAATAAATGTAAACTCTTCTAAATCTTGAAGGCCGATAACAAAGTCCGCAGTCATTGACTCACCTGGAAGCAAAACTTCATTTGATACATCAGGGTTTAATGTGGCATCCACACCAGTGGTCTTACCATCCGCGTTAAGCAAAAAGTTGTCTCCGGACAGTTCCATTACTACAAAAAGCGGGAATATAATTGATTTAGAGCTGACGTTAGTAAACGTGGTCGTTATTGTAAATGTACCTTTTAGCCCTCCGACTCCGGGTTCTGTATCAAGAGATGTTTCAGGGGCTTTTAATTGAGCAACCAACTCATTTGTAAGAAATTCTATCTTTTGGCCGGGGTTAATAGTTAATGACGTATTTCTGCCACCACTCACTACATCGGCAAGTATCATATCCGGATTACGGGAAGATGCCATTATCGTAAATGTATCCGGGTCAAACTTTATGCCATTTCCATGTTTCAGAGTACTGGTAACAATAAACTCATTTGCCAATTTAAATGCTACCTCCGTCGATCCATTAACAACATCTACATTTGTACTGCCACAGGTTACAACTATTTCGCCCCCTGCATCTAACAGTCACATAAATATTACCGATGCTATCCAATACTACGCGAAAAGGATTCTTAAACTGACCATTCCCTGTTCCTTCAGTACCAAATTTAGACAAAAATTTACCCATATGATCAAATTTCTGGATTCTATGGTTTCTGCTATCTGTTACGTATATATTACCTGTTTTATCAACTTTTATGTCACCCGCATTGAAAAACTGGCCATCTCCTGATCCACTTGTGCCGAATTTAAACAAAAAATTACCATTTGAATCAAATTTTTGTATACGGGCACTATCGTCAGTAACATAGATATTTGCTGTTTCATTCACTGCTATACGATCAGAACTGTTAAACTGCCCATTGCCAGAACCTCCTTCACCAAATTTAAACAAAAAATTGCCGTCAGGATCGAATTTCTGAATGCGATTGTTACCAAGATCCGCAACATAAAGGTTTCCGTCGGAGTCCAATGTTACGTCTATTGGAATGGTAAACGGCCCGTCACCGACGCATTTTTCACCTAGATAGAAAAGCGCTGAACCGTCAGGCCTTAATTTGACAATTTGGTGCGCAGAGCCAAGAGCTATAAAGAAGCAACAACGATTGCGACTATTATGAATGCCATTATTAAATGTATCTGTCGTATTATTGAAAATAGTTTCTTCATCTCTTTTTCCTCTGTAGTTGGCACTTGTTTACTTTCCCGTGGTATTTCTTACGAACTCAAAGACTTTGATGTTAATTATGATTCTGGCGCGCCTAAAAGATCTACAATAAACGTAAACTTTTCTAAACCTTGAAGACCAATAACAAAGCCCACTGTCATTGACTCACCCGGAAGCAAAACTTCATCTACGACATCAGGAGTTAATGTGGTACCAGCACCATCGGCATTAAGGAGTAAGTTTCCACCGGTTAGTTCACTTACTACAAAAAATGGTGATTTAATTGAGATAGAGCTAATATTGATAAATGTAGTAGCTATTGTAAATGTCCCTAATGGGCCACCTGGAACAGGATTAGAATCAAATGTTGTATCCGGCGCCTTATTCTGGGCTACAAATTTATTCACATTGGGAAAGAATTCTACAGCTCCAATATCACAAACAGGATTGTCATCAATATCACCATCCACTGGCCGGAGTAACCCACGTTGATCTGTCAATAGTATCTCGCCATCCAGATCACTACATTGAGGATCTCCTGTATCAATTGCAGGACTTCCTTTAAGCAGAGCATGAGTCATTGTCATACCGCCATTATTCTGAAGAGTTCCTATCTTCGGGTCTAATCTTGTTATATTACCAGTTTGGTCCCCGTTAATAGTACATCCGACAGTATCACCTATAAGGTTGTATCCTTCTGAACTTATATCGCCAAAACAGTCGGATCCCATACCGCCAATAACAGAGTTTCCGGATAATATAGTGTTGCCTATGTTTACTTTGCCGGAGCTATTCCATAATCCACCCCCATCACCATCACCTGTCGCATTGTCAGTTATAGTACTATTCTTAATCGTTAACTCTCCATCATTGAAAATCCCGCCTCCATTTTTATATGCGCTTTTGTCACCATCTACGATATCAACAAGAACTTTACCTGTTTGGTTACCACTTACTGTACTGTTGTTTATCAGTGTACCGGAAATATTATAAATGCCTCCGCCAAGTCCACTACGAGAAAAGTAGTGCGGATCACCATGAGAATTTCCCGTACGGTTTCGTAATATAGAACAATTATTAATGTTTATACTATTTTGATTAGCAATACCCCCTCCATGTCCACTAGCCATACCATCTCCTGTTATATTATCCTCTATTGTACTATGGTTAATCGTTAGAATGCCTGAGTTATAAATACCACCGCCATGCCCGCTGAGTTGATTAAATGTACCCACATCTCTTGTTGCATTATTACTTACAGTGCAATAGTTTAGCGTAAGAGCGCCTACGTTATATATACCTCCTCCATTGGCGCTTACAAATTCATCACTACCAAGCCAAAGACCGGTCTCATTATGAGTAATAAAGCTGTTGTTAATTGTAAGTTTTCCATAATTTGCCAAAGCGCCTCCATGTGCGCTTATGGAAACATCGCCCCTACGCACGTTTCCTGTTGAGTTATCAGTTAAATCACTCCTATTAATTATAAGTTCGCCTAAATTTAAGATAGCTCCGCCACCTGGCGAAAAGTTAAATATTGGGTTTCGGCCTGTACCAAAAACTCGACGAACTAATGGACTTTTTCCATGGCGAATTGTTATATCCGAAATAGATACCTTTACACCTTCTGTTATCAAAAATACCCGGTCCAACGCGTCTTGTAGCCTTTCTGCCGCTTGTATAATTGTCTTTTCTGACCCATCTCCTTCTATAGCAATCTCTTTTTCAACAACAATGCCAGCCTCAGTATAAACGCCACCCGCTATCTCTATCAGATCACCTTTATCAGCTTGCGTTATTGCATGTTTAATGCTTGCGCAAGGATTGTCGATGTCAGTACAAGTATTACTGTCATCGATTCCGTCTGGCACAACATAACGCATATGATCGGCCATAGCCGAAGTTGCCCACATGAACATCATTACTATAATCATCAATATCTTAGTCATTTTGCACTTTCCTTTAGTATTCTATGTTAATATAAAATAAACATAGAAAATAATCTCAGAGAAAACAGAGATTGTCTTTCGCTGCCCACTTTCCCCACAAAGAAAATCTTTTTACAGCGCAATTCTCTGGTGAAAAGATTATATAAATTGTAGAGGATGCCACAGTTCAAAAGCAAGCATAAAAATGTAAGGATTTCCCCGTTTTTTTTGTAGGGGAACCTACTACAAGGACAAGTTATGGACATCACGTAATGCGTTTAAACCACAACCAAATTACGAATACGAAACTCAGAGAAAATCAGAGATTTGTAATTATTTCATTACGCTATCTATCGTAAAATTATAGGTACCTTTCTACTCTTGAGAACTGTTGTACTAACTCTAGTTTCCTGGATTCTGTATTCCATAAAAACTACAAAAATTTAGAGAAAAGAAATTATTAAAGAAATGGTGTTGTCAAAATATACGGAGTGCAAGATTTATCTTGCTAAAATCAGATATTAATACAATCTTTAAAAATAGGTTTTCTACAAAGATTAATCACACCATGTTTTCATGTTTCTTTATATCTTTGGAAGATCATTGGATACCGTATGTACCGAAACAGTTGATTCGAATCTTGCATCTTTCCATAGTATAATTGAATCCTTTGCAAAATAAATTTTGCACTCCGATTAATGGATTTGGTTATTTGACGTTCTAAGGCATCTGCTGGTTCAAGTCTCTAACCGGAACTAATCGGTCTGTAAACATAAAACTCTTTTACCAACAACAGAGTTACGTTAACGGCAGATGTGGTCCAAGTCAGAGACTTGAACCAGCTTTGTGGAGGGGCTGAATACTATTAGGGCGCTTGGATAAACAGGATTTATTCCTGATTTATCCAAAGATCATTAAACAAAAAAAAGGCTAAAATAGATTGATTAGAACACGCCGAAGTCATTGATAGAAATCAACCTTCAGTCTTCAGCCTATCTACCTAAAGGCCTTATATTTATCATCAATACATTGTCACCACAGGCAGTCTCTTTACCAGTTCAATACCACAAGTTGAGATCTCCGCCATATAAGCAATGGCCTCAACCCCGCAATTCAAAGCATGACGCAAGGTTTCGCCGTAAACCTTATCTATCTCATCCGCAGGTCTTAGAACAGATGCATCCTCCCGCTGTACGCAGAAACACATAACAGCCCTATGCCCCTCATCTACCATCTCTATCAATTCCCGCAGATGTTTTGCTCCCCTCTTACTAACCGCATCGGGAAACAGGGCCATACCGTCAATAACTGCAGTTACGTTCTTCACCTCTACATAACACTTTTCACCCTTCCAGCCTTCTTCCAACAAAAGATCAATACGGCTATTCTCAGAACCATACTGTACCTCTGATCGAATAACATCAAATCCTTGCAGCTCTTTAATCACACAGTTTTCAATACCCTCCTTTACCAAATGATTAGATAACATTGTGTTGATCCCCACAAGGGCCCCTTGCTCCAGCTCTGTGAGCTCCCAGGAATATTGGCATTTACGTTTGGGGTTTTGGGAATCGCTTATCCAGACAGTACTGCCGGGGGCCGAACATCCCAGCATTGTCCCGGTATTTGCAGTATGAATAG
Source organism: Candidatus Anammoxibacter sp. (assembly GCA_021777055.1). GTDB lineage: Bacteria > Planctomycetota > Brocadiia > Brocadiales > Anammoxibacteraceae > Anammoxibacter_A. Next base: position 62,280 of record JAIQZO010000024.1, read on the forward strand.
TAATGATCTCCCCGGATTCAAGAGAAACATCGGCCAGAAAACGTTTGTATCTTTTAATAAGTGTTGCTTTGATAAGCGGTGTCTTAAATTTCATAATAGATGACTTTCGGCTAAATTGAAATGTTGCCTATGCTCAAGGAAATATTAGGGAATATTATCGTGCAGATGGATGGTATTAAATCAGGTTCTTCTCCCGATTAGTTTGTAAAGGCTTGTATTAGTGTAGAATGTTACAATAAAGCTTAATACACAAATTTACACCTACGGTAGACTTTTAGCTTTTAAAATCATACTCATAATCTTAATCTTAATCCACTCACAGAGATTATGAGTATGATTAAGATTATAGAGTAAGATTAAGTGTCTGATTATGATGGCAAACTAAATATATTGGAATTCTATCCATCATTATAGCAACTTATGAACAAAAATAGTGCCTGATTTGTGCTCTAGTTTAATCAAATAATTGATTCGAGAGAAAGTTATGCATTCAAAATACACTCACAACTCCTTATAGGATGGGAATGATTCACTGTTTATCATCTTGAATTTTAAACAAGAAGATTTATAATTAAATTAAATAATGATTACGCTGATAAAAAACAGATTAGTATCAGCGTAATCGTACATAATCGGCGTAATCAAATTTAGGAGAAACAAAAAATGACACGTACACCATCAAACATGCTTCCTCTGGGAACCCATGCTCCCGGATTTAGCCTCATAAACCCAGTAACGGGCAACAGCGTAAGTTTGGATGACACAAAATCAGACACAGCAACTGTAATAATGTTTATCTGCAACCACTGCCCTTATGTAAAACATGTACAAACCCACCTGGTGGAACTGGCCAATGATTATATCCGGAAAGGTATTTCATTTGTCGCCATAAATTCAAATGATGTGGAGAATTATCCTGATGATAGTCCTGAAAAGATGAAAGATGCGGCAAAAGAGTTTAGCTACCCGTTCCCATACCTGTTTGACGAAACTCAGGAAGTTGCAAAGGCATATCAGGCCGCATGTACACCAGATTTTTATATCTTTAATTCAGAGATGAGGTTAGTTTACCGGGGACAGCTAGACGACTCACGCCCAGGCAACAACATCCCTGTAACCGGCAAGGATATGCGGGCGGCCCTGGATTCGATTCTTGATAATATGCCTGTCAGCACAGAACAGAGACCAAGTTTAGGATGCAATATCAAATGGAAAGATTAGATTATTAGGAGGTGTCTGGAAATAAGTTGTACATTCTGCGTTCAGATATAGGTTAGATTTATACAAATTTATGGAGCCAGAAACGTTTAGCCCAAGAGGCCAAACTCCTAAAAGAACTTCATTCAAGAAGGTTTATAGTCGAAGAGATCAGAAATTATAGCAGGCTCAGGTGTTTTACTTAAGACGGAGGCGGAATCTTTGCAACTGTAAATAAGCAGATGTGGGTTTAAGATGATTTTCGGAGTGAGGAGAAGAAAATCAAGCAGTTAAGAAAAACGTAAAAACCTAACCAAAAAGATTTGAAATTATTGGGGTTTATAGGTTCAAGGTTGAACATTTTTTTATCTTCCGTATATTTAACCTTTAAACCATGCATTTGAAAGAGGTCGAATATATAAAGAAAATATAAACCTTTTAAAGGGTTTTACATAAATCAGGCTGAAATATAAAAATCTTTTACTATAGTATTAGTTCAGAAATTTATAAATTAATATTCATACCTAATTCCGCATTTGTAAAACCCTTTACAGGGTTTATACTTTTTTTTTCAAATTATCCCGTCTATAGTTTCGGTCTGACCTAAACTAATGAGTACGACCCAGTTGATAAAAGTTAACCGCAGCTACTATAAAGATACACATTTGTATAATATACAAATGTGAGATTAACCACATTAAACAAAACAAACAGTTACGGATATAGGTTTTCATCCCTGATAATGGACTGTTTTGCTTATATCTTATAATTTGTTCTATTTACACCACTTTTATGTATGACTGAACTTGGTTACACAGCTTTCTTTATCCATTACTTCTTTTGCCATACCATTTCGGTCAAAATCCGTAACATTTACGTCTATGACGTCTACAAGTAATCTTTTTAGCGCAGCATCTGAATTAAAGAATTTTTCTTCCCACACGGCATCATCTTCATATTTAGCCAGGATGCCATCTATATCACGATCGTTCAACCCCATATTTTCATCTGTCAAATAATCCATCTCTTTCTGGTTATATTCTAAAAGTTTAATCATTTTAATCATCCTTATAAATTTATCCAAAATCTATTTGATTATACAAACTATATAATAAATCTAACACTTAAAACAAGAGCAAAAATCATGCCAACCACAAAACCAGGCTCTATTTACACGTAACATATTACACTGCAGCTAATTAGCCTGATCTGCCGCATCAATAGCAACCAGAATTAACGTCAATTTTGTAACACTAAAAACAGAAAAAAACAGAGAAATCAAGCGTAACTCATTACAAACAAACCAATTACATTATTTGTACCATTATATCACATGTAAGGAAATTAACATTAAATACCTATAGTAATTTGATTTTGTTTACAATCATTGTAAACTTTTCTAACAGCTTTAAAAACAGTAGTTTATACTAAAACGAAAGGCAAATTAAGAGGTATGATGTATTATTTTCCGGAGAAGGAAGTGACTTGATAGTTTGAAAATTTCATTTTAATTAATTGTGGTACAACACATTTCGGGGCATAAAAGGCACTCTACAGAAAACAATTTGTCTATTTTCTTGGGATTATGTGATTAAAGTCCAACGTGACACAAATTTAATACGGAATTTACTGCAGGTACTAAAGCATTAATGGGACGCAATTCTAATTCCATTTTAGATAGTCAATGGTTAGTCATAAACGGGTCTCATAGAACCATATAAACACTGTCCATCCGGCAATATGGAATAGAATTATTAGCCAGAACACTATTTGATACTGCGTTTTTCTGTTCTTATGACGCAGCTTTTGCTGGGCCACAATAGCCCCCGGCCACCCACCAAGCAGATCAAGTATCCTCAGAATGTACTCAGGAATCCGCCATCTATTGTTTACAGCACGCTTTTTATCTATTCCATATATTAGTATAGAAACAAGCGCCATTACACCATAAACCAACATAGGTAGCAGACTTTCTCTTTTTATTATGAGATATGCCGAAAAAGCAAACGGAAGGGCAATCATTAGTTTTAAAAAGATACTAATATGGGATTTGTCTCTATTCATTCTATTTAATTGTTTCGAAGCAAGAACACTTAATGTGTTGCCACCTAATCATCGGAAACATATTGCCTGCAGGATGTTATAACATCTTTAATGGTTAAAAACCCTAGAAACCTGCTCTGGTTATCAACGACAGCAATACCCTTGGTTTCCTGATCAAACAAGAGCGCAAGGGCATCTTTAATGCTGGTATCAGGTGTTACCACAACGGGTTCTTTCTTTAAGATGTGCCTAACCATTGTACGATCCCCTTTATTTTCAACATCGTTAAGTGTAATAACACCGCGTAACACATTATCGTTACTAACGATAGGAAGTGATTGCTTACCAGAATCCGTAAATAATTGTCTTACAGCAGAAACCGTTTGATTCTCCTCCAGAGAAACGGAGTTTTTGTCCATAATATCCTTCACCCTGAGTAAAGAAAGGATATCCATATCACCAATCTTGTTTACCAGCTCCTCCAACCGATCACTTATTTGGCCAAAATAGAGAGATTTTGAACCGGACACAAAAAAAGCAGCAATATTAGCAATGGCCATTGCTATAAAAATAGGAGGGAATCCTGACATCTCAAGAATCAGGATCATAGATGCAATTGGAGTCTTTGTAGATGCGGCATGTGATGCACTCATCCCTATTACGACATAAGCAGAGACATTTTCAGGATCAACAATAAGACCGATAATACCGCCCACACAACCACCAACAACTAATGATGGTCCAAAAACCCCGCCGGAAACACCCATTCCAACGGTCAACGAGCTCGCTAAAATTGTACCAACCAAGATAACGGAAAGAAATTCTATGCTGATATGGGGACCACTCTCTATGTAATTCAGTATGTGAAACCCTGTTCCGCCAAATGGAATATCCCCTTTTATAAGATGCAATGTTATAAAAGAACCTATGGCTGTAATGCCAATCCCCACAAGAACGGCAAACTCCGGTCTAAATAATTTAGCAAATCTTTGCCTTGCAAAGTGGAACGTATATACAAAGAGTACTCCCACAAGTCCCGTAACAATACCGACAATAAAGGAGTATAACAACTGTAACGGGGAGTTAAGGGAGGAACTTATGTTAAGCTTCAGCAAATGGGGATAACTACCTGTTAAGCAAAAAATACCAAACCTGAAAGTGAAATACGATGTCAGGCTGGCAAGGAATGACGGCATATATTCCGGCGCGTCCAGATCGTGCTTATAGGGTATCTCAGCTGCAAATATTGATCCCCCAAGAGGAGACTGGAAGATGGCTGAAGTAGCTGCCGCCCCACCGATAGTTAACGTCAAGTTCCTTTTTTCTTTGGGAAATCTTAACAAACGTGCCAACCATAAGGCAATTCCACCTCCCATAAATACCGCCGGCCCCTCCCTGCCAGCTATGCACCCTGAACCAATTGCAGTTGCAGAGGTGACAAAATGTGAACCCACGTCTGATAATTTGATATCTCCGGCCCCCTTGCGGCATTTAATGTAATAAGGAATCCCTGTACCATCGGTGTGTCTCTTTCGAAAACGGATAAATAAAGCAGCAACAACTCCACCAACAATCATACTTAAATAAACTGGTACGCCTGCAAACAATAACTGCAGACCTGATATGGCAAGGTAAAACCCTATCATTCCAACCCCACAGCATAGCCCAACCAGAAACGCCAACAAGACCCATCTCCTTGTATAGGAGAGAACTCCCTCAGGTCGTCTAAATATGTCAAGAACACCTTTTATTTTCATTTTTAGAGGCAACAACAAAACAAATCTTAAAAATACAGTAACTGCCTATATACAAGCATGTTACATAGCATCACAAAAACATTGGCTAGGTGTATAAAGCGTTCAGAGTTCAACGTTCTGAGTTCTGAGACTTCTTTTCCGTATTTATCAAACAACTTTACAACCTACACTCCTTATGGTAAACATCTTTTCCATATACGTGAACCACTTAAACCCTGAACATTGAACCTATAATTAGTCAATACGTTCAGGGTTCAACGTTCTGAGACTTCTTTTCCGTATTTATCAAACAACTTTACAACCTACATACCCTACGGTAAACATCTTTCCCATATACGTGAACCACTTAAACCCTGAACCGTGAACCTATAATAAAATATGCTGAATAATTCCGCAATTAACGTTCCATATCAGCATTGTCCTGTTAGGAATTTGCTTAGTAAATATGTGTACTAACATTGAGTGCCTAAAATGCCTAAAGTGCCTAAAATGAGCTAAAATTATAGAAATTTATTATAAATTAAAGACAAATCTATTAACTTTAGGCACTTTAAGTATTTTAGGCACTTTAGGCACTTTTTTTCATCTTGATACTAGTAGAATATATATAAATATGTAACATTACAGCACTGCAAAAACCTAACCGGACAATGCTAGTTCCATATTGCTTTTATATTATTTACTATCCTTACCGTAAAATCAAAGGATAATTCCTGAACATTAGAAACAAATTTTAGATCATGAGGACTCTGTAAGTTTGTTGTATTTATATAAAGTTAACGTTAAAATTTGAAAGCATGAGAAAAGAGAATTATTATAATGCAAACGAATCAGAGGAGAGTGCGTCAGGAAATTTTGCACTCTTTACTGATGTAAGTCTAAATCAGGGTTCGAAGTGTGGTGTAGGTGTTTTTCTGATTATCCCATCTTCTCTACTGGCATTACCACCGGAAAATATAAAAAAATCTGAAATAGTAAAGAGCATGAGGGTTAGAAGGTTTGAAAGTTCGTCATCCACAAAACTTGAGGTACAGACGGCCTTATGGGGAATTCAGTATTTCCGGGAAACATTAAACATCTCTTCTAAAAATAAGCTGTCAGTATATTGTGATTCTCAGTGTATTGCAGGGCTACCAAAAAGAAGATCACGTTTGGAAACAGCAAATTTTTGCAGCAATGGATCAAAAAGATTATTAAACCACGCAGACCTTTACCGTAGATTTTACCAACTTCAGGATGAATTAGGATTTGATGTTATAAAAGTAACCGGACACTCCCGGTCCAGCAGCCACGATACCGTTCATCGCATTTTTTCGTATGTTGACAGATGGGCAAGGAAGGAGTTAAAACATTTGATGTCTTAGATATTTGATAATCAAAAAGGCGGCATCTTACTCGTCAATTAAGTGCGCAAAATATTGATTTACAAAATAAATAGCTGGGGCTAAATTATAAATAACGAAAAAATACAATTGTCTCTATATTGCCAATTGTATTAAATTAACGTTTGAGGCAGACTTTTTGCTTTTAAAATCATACTCATAATCGTACTCTTAATCCACACACAACGATTACGATTATGAGTATAGTAATTTTTTGGAGAGCAGTGGGTAGTTCCTAACTCAATTATTAATAAAATGAAAATTCCTGTACTATTAAATTAACGTTTGAGGCGGACTTTTTAGCCTCTAGAATCTTAATCCTAATAGTACTCATAATCTTAATCCAGACACAATGCTCACCATTAAGATTATGAACATTGCGCTTATAATTTGAATATACCAGCCCAGGGCAACGCCTTGGGACAAAAATACAAAAGAAATTTAGCCCTATAAGGGCGTAACATACATTGGCGATGAATCGGGAAAATATGTTGCACCCATTCAGGGTGCAAATTAATGGTTACCTTTGCCCCAGTGCGCTGCCCTGGGCTGGTATGTATAACCCCTTTGGGGTATTTTGTATATCTTTAAATCTTTCTATTTTAAGTTAACACCAAATTTATAATCTTAATCTTGGTCCACCCACTGTGATTATGGATATAGACTTTTTGATAGGTTTCGCTACATTTTAACTCATAACAAATACAACAGTTACATCTTGGCTCAAAAAAAACGTATTCAGCCAAAACAGGAATTGAAAAAAAGCAAACGCTTATTCTTTAAAAAGGAAAGAAAACTAGGAGAGACCAAAAATGTTCTCATTAAATAAAGAAATAGTAAAAAACCAGATCGCAGATTCAAAAGTTATCTATCGTAGGGGAAAAAACATCTTCAAGCTGGGAAATTACTATTTGAAAGAGGCAGACTTGGAGAAACAATCTTTTAAATACATTATCGATGGAAACTATGGAGATTATGAAGTTCGTGTTAATTTTAGTAACGACAGCATTAACCATCTCTGCACCTGTCCTTATTACAGCGATGGCTGCAAACACACAGTTGCTGTCTGCCTTGATATTATAAGGTATGTAGAGAGGTATAAAGATGAAAAAGAGAAACGGGAATCACCGAAAAGCATTCCAGACAACGAACTTATGAACTACGATGAGATAAAAGCAGAGGCCTTACGTGACAGACAAAAAAGGGCAAGGAGGGAAAGATTTGAGATTACGCTGGGTGATACATACAAAGGTGCACACATTATTAAGAACGAAAAAGGAAAAGAGTATGTGGTAACGATGCATGATCCTATAAATGAAAAAGGGCACTGTACATGTCCTGACTTTAACTCAAACAAACTGTGCACATGCAAACACATTATGCATCTTCATCATCACATTAATGCAAAAAAGGAAGCCAAATCAAGGATAGAAAAGGAAAACTTCCCATTTGTACACATCTATTGGAACTCTATTGAAGAGAAACCCCGCTGTTTTTATGAAAAAGAGTTACCTGATAACGTACGGGACGAGATAGAGCGACTTTTTGACCATGACGGAACTTATTGTAAAGATAGTATCCTTGATGCTTATGATACCCTGGAACGTCTAAAAGAGAAAAAGAGTATAAGGATAGATAAACATCTTCTAATGAAAATTGATGAAGCCCTGTTCAAGAAAGAGGTGGAAAACTATGCAAATGAAACGGATATAGACTTCTCTGTTGTTAATGCAACCTTATACCCTTATCAGAAAAACGGTGTGCTGTTTGCGCTCTTTAGAAAATCCACATTAATTGCAGATGAGATGGGTTTGGGCAAGACCCTTCAGGCAATCACTATATCTCTTCTTAAAAAAAAGATATTTGCGATAGAAAAGGTACTGATTATTTGTCCTGCTTCACTTAAGGAGCAGTGGAAACTGGAAATAGAGCGATTCTCAACGGAAGATGTAACCGTTATTGCAGGAAACAAAGAGACCAGGCAGGGAATTTACGAAAGCAATAGAGATTTCTTTAAAATCACCAACTACGAAGCGGTACTGCGTGACAGTATGGCCATTAGCAGGTTTAATCCGGATCTGATAATACTTGACGAGGCACAGCGTATAAAGAATTACGAAACCAAAACCGCCCAATCCATTAAGTCTATACCCCACAGACAATCAATAGTCATGACAGGAACACCCCTTGAGAACAAACTTGAAGACCTATATTCGGTAATTCAGTTTGCAAACCCTGGGATGTTTACTCCGCTCTGGGAATTTGCGGCAGACCATTTTATTATAAAGAAGGACAAAAAGAACAGAATCTTCGGTTACAGAAACCTGGATGTAATTCATCAAAAACTTAAGACATTAGTCATAAGGAGAAAAAAGGAAGAGGTACTGGATGACCTCCCGGATCAGGTATCTAACGACTATTATGTACAACTGACACCGGAGCAGATGGAGATACACCAGGGTTGCTTACGTTCACTTCTACCACTGCTGAACAAGAAATTCCTGACCCCTATTGACGTCCGTCGCATAATGGAACTAATGACCGCAATGAGGATGGTTTGCAACTCCACATTTTTAATTGACCGTAAGACCAATCTTTCGCCAAAACTAAAAGAGCTGCAGAGCATAATCACAGATTTGGCCATTGAGAATAGGCGCAAAGTTGTAATATTTACAGAATGGACAACCATGACATTTCTAATAGGCAAGGTCCTGTCCGAACTGAACATCCCTTTTGTGGAATTCACAGGCAAGATACCGGTTCAGAAACGTCAGGCACTTATTAAGGAATTTAATGAAAATCCAGACTGCAAAGTATTCCTTTCAACTGATGCGGGAGGGGTAGGATTGAATCTTCAAACCGCGGACTGTGTCATAAACTTCGAATTACCATGGAACCCGGCCAAGCTGAATCAACGAATAGGCCGGGTAATGAGGATAGGGCAAAAAAGCGGATGCATTAACGTCATAAACCTGATAGCAAAGCAGTCCATAGAAGAGAAGATTATGGCAGGCATACAGATGAAGCAAGAGTTGTTTGACGGTGTGTTTGACGGCAAGACTGATTCTGTAGAATTCAGCCGCGAAAAAAAGACTGAACTAGTTAATAACATAAGGGCAATGCTTGGCGATGAACCGGAGATACAGGCAAAAGTGTCCGCAGACATAGACGAACTCTCAGAGTCCACACCGCACTTTCTTAATCCGAAGGCCCTTGGCAATGAAGAGATTAATATATCTGGTGAAGAAGAGAGCGATATCCAGTCTGATGAAGGTGAAAATAACGATATATTTAACGCGGATATAATAGATAATGATAAGCGGAAAGATGACGCAAAACCACAACCGGAAAACACACCGGAAAAGATGGAAGAGGTGCTGGAAAATGGAATGAAGTTCTTAAATGGATTAATGTCCATGTCAACTGGCAAGCCATTAATACCTGATGGACAGGAAAAATCCATAAGTGTAGATAGAAAGACCGGTGAAGTTACCATGAAGTTTAAATTGCCCGGATTTTGATTAACTATTCTTAGGTGAATAGGCTGAAGACTGATAGGATGGTTAAGCAATAGAAAACCCATCAATTATTCATAAAATTTTAATGGGTTCGTTTTGCTTTAACCCATCCTACATTTCCTCTTTTAAGTTTTTAGATGTGTGCCTTTAATCCCCTCTAAAAAGATGGGTGGCGGCGAAGCAGACGGGATGTGTAATAAATACAATGTGCGGCGAATATGGAACAAGAAATGTAGAATCATGAAGTCCTTTTTCATTTCGACATTCATGATTCCTTGTTCCGTCTTCGATATCTTATAAGGTTAACCTATTTTCCTTTACAACCGGATATTTATGTACGTTACCCCCATTAGTATAATCAAAAATCAAATAATTCCCTAGTTATTATATTTAGGGAGGTCCTCCCTAAATATAATCCTTACCCTTATAAAGTCTGAAATTCAATTGATGACAATTCCACTGGAGATGCACGCTGAGACACATTCAAGAATTCTATGCCGACAACTTTGTCGTCTTTATCATAATCCAGGATTACTCCCGGCCGAACCTCTTCAGATTCAACTATGCGTTTCTCATCAAAACGGAAATACAGTGTGTCGGTCTCCTTGTCAACCTTAACTCTCATATTTTGCCCTCAATCTTCTATCAAAAAATACTGTTATCTCTTTATTAGGATCAACATTAATATTTACAATTACCCTTAACCAACGGTTTTCAAATTCAGGAATCTTTTTGATATAATGACGTGTCCCATCATTATGATCCTCTATTAGATCAGGATTATTCTTACATCTTTCCACCCATTCTTTACAGATATTACGCTCTTTCATCATATCTATAAAGTGCTTACTTCTTTTCATAATATTAATCATACAAAATTGTCATATGAGTATCAATTTGATATTTATAGATAGCTGATGGGTTCGCGTAGCTTAACCCATCCTACATTTCTGATCCAGGTGAAAATGAAAACATCTTTAACGCAGATATAATAGATAATGATGAGCGGAAAGATGACGCAAAACCACAACCGGAAAACACACCGGAAAAGATGGAAGAGGTGCTGGAAAACGGAATGAAATTCTTAAATGGTTTAATGTCCATGTCAACGGGCAAGCCATTAATACCGGATGGACAGGAAAAGTCCATAAGTGTGAATAAAAAGACAGGTGAAGTTACCATGAAGTTTAAATTGCCCGGATTTTAATGGTTTTTTGATCAAGAAATTTATTTCACATAGAAAGCAGACCGCAACACCCGTTAACGCCATAAACGTTTTAAGATTAGTTAGTTATAAAATAGTTTCTCGTAACCTTTTTTGTTAAATTGTCTCAAGAAAGCGAGCATTGTTCGAACATAAGGAAAAATAATGTATAGGAAAACAAAAAATGACGTTACGAAAATATTTATCAGCACATGCTCTATTGCAAGGCAAGAGGTTGAAATCTAAAAAGATTGCGAACGTAATGCAAATAACCGATTTTTTGAATGGCGCGCCTTGCCGCAGAGCTTATAGATACGATCGAAATGCCAGGCCTGGAGATTCTTAGTCTTCTCTATAAACTCAAACTCAAGAAGACAGATATCGCAATTGTCTTTGACAATCCCTCATTCCTTGCACATTGGTCAGAAGATGTTGTTGCACCAAAAAATTCATTCCAGTTGACATTTAATGCAGCGGTGACGGAAGAATGGATGCGTCGTCTCGCTGACTTAAAAGTAACCAGCTATACCAGACCTCTCAGATGACCAACCTCGGCTGGTAACCACAAAGTAAGCCCCGGTTTTGGAGATCTCGGATTTACCGATCTTGGCAACTTACTTGTGAAGTGGAGTATTGCAAGTGAGTATTAACATACGTAACTGATTCTTATTTTTGCTAATAGATTAACTTTCAGTCAAAAGTTAATTAATGTCGTTATCACTCTATTTTTTATAATGAAGCGTCTCCATTTAACAGAAAACGGTCATGGTAATTATTTTTTAACAAAAATATTACATATATCACAACTTTCACAAAAAAAATTTTGAAAAAAGTTTGTAGGGGAATACCTTACAAACTATAAGAAAGTTAAATTGTTATATGTACATATGATACAATAAAACGTTCAGTATCGTTAGGGTGTAAAGCTTGTAATACAACACCCTACAAGGTGTTTGTACCGTATATATTTTGAATTGAAATGGCATTCTCAGTGTTGTTACAATCTTATATAAATAGGGTAGCAAGCTGTATTGCCCGTGCCACGTCCAGTTCTTATATTACTTCCCCATTTACATGTTTACCAGAAAGGAGTGGTGGTGTTAAGACTTTTACCAATGGCATTGGTATGATTGCGGTGTTCTACGTATGTATATGTTATCTCTAACCTACTGATTTAGTTTAAAGGAAGAAAAATAATGATAAAAAAAAACAATAGTATTATTTCTGGAACAGGTAGACAAAAACATTTATTTGCATTTTTATTAATATTACTTATATCCATTATTGAAATAAATTTTGCTGATGCGCAATCTAAAGGACGTGATATTATAAGAGAGAAGCCAAGTGTTATGGATAAGGCGCTTCCGAATTACGATAATGAACTTAGAGAAATGGGCACAAGATTAAATGACTCTAGTATTTCAGACGCAGAAAAGGAGTTTCTACAAGATCAAAGAAAGTCCATTCAAGAAGATTTATACTCTTGGTATGAAGACAATGTTGATCCACTAAAAGAAGAAGAAGCAATAGAATATCAAGATTTATTGGCTGACGCTTGGGAAAACGGGGCAGGCGATGATAAAGAAGCTATAGAGAAACGAAAATTGGAGTTTCCTATAACATCTATTGGATATGATTACATAAACAACTCTCTTGAAGTTACTATAGACCCTATGTTCTTTAGTGAAGAAAATATAAAGAAATACATAGAAAAAATTAGAGAAATCATAGGAGATGAAATTGATTTAACTATTTCGCCAAAAGGATATGCTGTTCCTGATACATGCACATCACGATTAGGTGATTGTGAACCCTTGGAAGGGGGCGTGAAATATACGGTAGGTGTACAAGGGTGTACCATAGGGGTCAAGGCTACATTTAATAATGAGGTTGGATTTGTTACTGCTGGTCATTGTTTTGACAATAAAATTGGAAAAGATGTAAAACAACCTTATAGCTATAATACCATTGTTGGTACGACAGTAAAAGAAACGTTCTTTAACAATAGTAATTGTGATTGTGGATTTATAAAGACGACTAGAACTATGAGTGATGAAGTATTTGGTATCACACCAAAGATTACAGGTAAAGGTATTATCAAATGGGGAACTATTGTAGAAAAATCAGGTGCAATAACTGGGATATCTTGCAGTAGCATTTCTAAAATTAGTATAACGATAATGCACTTGGATGGGACACATATCCGTAGATACGTTGAATCTGCTTATCTTAGCGTTTTGGGAGACAGTGGGTCACCAGTAATGGCTACTGGGCTGACTGGTAAAACTTTGCTAATGGGTATACATAGTGCGTACGATATAGGTAATGGTAGGAGATATTTCTCTCCACATTTTAAGGTTGAAAGTAACTTTCCAGGTTTACAATGGGGTTTCTAAAATAGGCTAGAGAGATGGGAGGGAGTGGCTTTCCCTCCACATCTCTTTAGCCTCAATCCATAAAAAAACTGTGACCACGCACAGAGGTTGGCAAATGAAACTTAGGTACTGTGCACATTCTAGCAGAAATATTAGGCATAACTGTGCAGTTATGTTTAATATTTTTTAATTAACTTTGGTACAAAAGTTAATCTTGCACTAAACCCCTCTTTCTCTTTATCAAACAACCACTTACGCGAATTTTTCGGGTTTTTTCTTGATTTCGTAATTTATTTGAGATTAACTATTACACTTTATAACCATATTAGTTAATCTCAGTGAAAATCATGAAAAAAATCAAAAATCCCAATCATCCTAAAAAAGGGTCAACCATCAGAGTTGACCCCATTAAGTACAAAAAGGACATAAAAAGCATTAAGGTTCTTCTGGCCAACAAACCCATGGACTTGGCACTTTTTACTATTGGCATAAATACAAACTTAAGGGCATCTGACATATTACAAATAAAAGTGAAGCACGTTAAAAATCTCAAACCCATGGATGAGATCATTATTGCCAAGGAGAAAAAAACGGGAAAACGCAGAAAAATCAATCTTAACAAGGCATGCATTGATGCAATTGGCGGTTGGCTTACCTCCGACGCCGGAAATAAATTACGTGATAGTGATTTTCTCTTTACTGGGAAAAGAGGTACAGTCATAGGTGTACCGGCTGTAAATTTGAAGGTAAAGAGATGGTGTGCCGCCGTAAGGCTTAAAGGAAATTATGGATCACACACGTTAAGGAAGACATTCGGCTATCACAAAAGACTGGTAGGGGTGGACATTCCGACCCTCATGGTCTGCTTTAATCACTCAAACCAAAAACAAACACTGGATTATCTCTGCATCCAGCCGGACGAGATCAAAAATGTTTATGAAGGGGTTATTTGAAAGTGTGTATTAGGGCATTTTAAAATAAAATCTGGTAGCCATAACTGTTTTTCAAATTAATTTTTCAGGCTATTAGAGTATATGGAGACATCGGCGATGAAAGAGGTGAATGTTAAAAGCTGGGAGGAATTTGAAGATAGCATTAAAGAAATCAAGAAGGATAAAAAAACTGACCAGAAAAAAACAGGCAGGTACTTTTCAGATTTCCTTTTTCGCGGACAGGCAAATGAAGAATGGAAACTTCGTGCTACGCTGGAACGCGATGAAGATAATTCACTTGGTTTAATTGATTATTTCGTAACAATATCCTCAATTAAAGATCAAATAGAAACGTTTACAAGAAAAAGCTGGAAAATATTTTCATATGAAGAGTATAGGGAATGGCTTCGTAAGCAAGACGGACTTTTAGATCATAGATTTCCTGGTGCCGCATATTATATATTTTTACGACATCATGGTTTTCCTTCACCACTCTTAGATTGGACCCGTTCACAATACATTGCAGCACATTTTGCCTTTAGTAATATTGAAGAAAACATAAAATACGTTTCTATTTTTGTGTATTTAGAATTTGTAGGACAAGGCAAGCATTATGAAAGTGATAAACCATGTATTAACGTTATAAGTCCGCAATATAGAACCCATGAAAGGCATTTTTTACAGCAAAGTGAATATACATATTGTGTAAAATGTGCTGGTAGTATTGACAAAGAAACATCTTTGTATTTCGCAAACCATGAAGAGGTTTTCGACAAAGAAGAAAACCATCAGAATGTACTTTATAAGTTCAACATCCCTACGAAAGAAAGGGCAAAAGTTTTAAACTTTCTGGATAGCGTAAATATCCACTCTTTTTCCCTTTTCGGCTCTACTGAAAGTCTAATGCAAACTCTTGCTTTGCAACAATTTTATTTACGAAAAATAAGAGACTAAGTAGATTTAGATGTATGATATCCATTAAACCACTTTCCCATTGTCATACCAAAAATCAACTTCTCTCTTTGAAACCGTTTACTAGAGTTCTGTTTCAAAAACAAAGGAATTATTGCCTATTTTAGCTGATTTTTACCATATATGGGGTGTTTTGGAGGGGAATTTGAAACAGAATTAGTAATTCTGTTTCAATACAGTTTATACGATTGCAAATTATAGGTGAAAATATTTAACAAGGTAAATAGTTAGAAGATTTTACATTTGAGCTAAATTGGTGATGAGATTATAAGTAAACCAACCGTCATCCGTAACGAATGATTGTGGCTTAGCAGTTGCCGCATCACGTTGGACGCCTATTCCATTTGAATATGGTTCAAACGTAACTATCTTGTCATATTTTATTCTGAATCGTTTTGATGAGCCTGCAAAGTAAATATGCTTGTTTGTAACTCCCAATAATCCAGTATCAGCATGTATTGTTTCTGAAGTTTGCACTCGCTCACCTTTAAATGCGCCAGTACGATAATAAAGCCCCTTAGCAATTTTTATACTTATGCCTTTCGAGCCACCAACATAGCGCGTGCGTTTTTTTTCTTCATAGTAGTCAACATTCTGGAATACCCAAATAAGCTTTTCTGTCTTCTGTAGATTAAATGGAAAATTTCCATCGAATTTAATACGCTCTGGTATCTCACCATCAAGAATATCACGAAGAACCGCACCCTTTACTATCTTTGTGAATCCACCATTCCTGTCTACTGAATCCTGAGATAGCTCAAAATGCTCTTTTAGTTTTGTTAGAGCTTCTTCCTCTTGAATCGTTAATATTCCATCATCAAAGGCAATCTCTACAGCCTTTTCCCAGCCAGAAACAACCAATTTCTGCAACGTTATATGGTCAATAAAGCTATTCGCCGCCAGGTTCTCTATATTTGATTCTAATTGTTTTAAATCTCCGCCGCTTGAACCAATATTACTAACAAGCGACACAATGCTTTGCTTCCCTAATTCATGTTTTTCTATACATCCTTTGTGCGACTTTTTAAGAAAACTAGCAGGTTCTCCACAATATCTACATTGTCCCATTCTTATTTTTCCTCTTGATCTTCCATTCTCGCTTTTGAAAGAGCAGACGCTAACAAACCTGCTGGGACTGCAACTATTCCTAAGCCAACCATTAGAATAACAAAGGTAAATATCCTTCCGCCGACCGTTATCGGATAAATATCTCCATACCCTACAGTGGTTAAGGTTGATATAGCCCACCAAAGGCTATGAAATATGCTTTTGAATGATTCTGGTTGAGCTTCGTTTTCGAAATAATAGATGCCTACTGCCGACAAATACAAAAGCATTGCTGTTACGACACCAAATAGTATGATTTCTTCTCTCGCAATTAAGAACGCCCTAGCAAATCTACGTATAGCTCTATTGTATCGAAGCAACTTCATTAGCCGAAAAAGGCGCAACATTCGAAATATTCTTAAGGATCTAAGATCTATTCCAGTTGACATATAGAAAGGAACGATGGCTGCCAGATCTATAATTCCGTAAAAGCTGAATATGTAGTTAAATTTACTATCCGCTACATATAACCTTAGTAGATATTCCAAAGTGAATATAACGACTATCACCGTTTCTACAACTCCAAAAATATCCTTAGGAACTTGTCCAAGATCTGGAAGTGTTTCAATTGAGAATGTAATAATGGATAAAATTATCAGTGCTTGCACAAATAAATCAAAGCTGCGACCTGCGGCCGTATCATTCCGCTCAATTATTGTCTTTATATCCATTGATGGTTTTATCGTTTCAAACATTAAGGAGATAACCAGTTTCCGAATAACACCCCTATTGCAATGATATGGGTCTAATTAAACATTTAGATGAAAATACCCATAGCTATTGCTCAGATTTTCAGTTTTCACACGACTTATGAGTGATATCAAAAAAAACTTTTATTCATAAAAATATAAAACCAATGCAACATAACATGCCCTTATCAGACGATAACAGAAAGTCTATTATATAAAATAAGAAATGATTACATAATAAAAATTTGTAGCCATACTAGCACAAGTTCAAGCAGGTTTTAAGACTAATCTGTGGACGCATCTGACTATTTGACGTTTAGTAACCATTAAGACAGACTTGGAACACATAGGTTAATGCGAATAATATTCTTTCTCTTTCCACAATAGAATCTCTTGCAAAATAAATTTTGCACTCCGTTTAATTAATAATTACAGATGCTCAAATTTACTTGATTTCTTAAATTTGACATGGTATCTTTTAGAAATTTGCGTCTCATTTAACTGTAAATATTTAAACAAAGTTTAACTGTATAAGGAAACAAGCAGATTGATAGATAGGAATATAATTGTTGCAGTCACAGGCGCAAGCGGTGCCGTATATGCACAGAGACTACTACAGATATTAAATCAAAAACAGATAAATATCCATTTGGTAATATCAGAATCGGCAATTGATGTGATCGAGCATGAACTCGGCATTAAATTGGACAGGAACAATATTAGCGCACGTAAACTATTAGGCACTGAACCGCATAATGTTTTCATATATAATCCTTGCGATGTCAATTCTCCAATAATAAGCGGAGGATTCAAGACCATGGGAATGGTAATTGTCCCCTGCAGCATGAACAGTCTATGTTCCATTGCAAATGGTATAGCTTCGAATATTATATACAGGGCAGCCAGCGTAACTTTAAAAGAGGGACGAAAATTGGTTCTTGTTCCCAGAGAAACGCCAGTTACACAAATCCATCTGGAAAACATGCTAAAACTTGCAAATGCTCAGGCATGCATACTTCCTGCAATGCCGGGTTTTTACCACAACCCGAAAACGATTGATGATCAAATTGACTTTGTAGTTGCCAAGATTTTAGACTATCTATCCATTGAACATGAGATCAATATTCGGTATGAACACATTTAATGTAATCTTCCAATTTTCCTCTGGGATCTCGATAAAGAAACTCTAGAAGCCAAACTATTTGCTGTATCCTGTATCTAGAATCCTGTATCTGGTTTCTCGTCTTTTGGTTGTAGTTTCGCTTCATTATGGAATTTCAAAGAAACTTGTTTTTTAGAAAAAAATTTTTACTGTCGGTGGCTAAGTCATTTGCAACAATATAGTTACTAGATACTAGATACTGGATACTGGATACTGGATAATTTATTTCAACGCCTTAGAACGTTAAACCTTAAACTAAATTTTTCTCTTTTTCCTCTGGTATCTCGATAAAAAAACTCTAGAAGCCAAACTATTTGCAGTATCCAGTATCTGGTATCTAGTCTTTTGGTTGCAGTTTCGCTTCATAATGGAATTTCAAAGAATACTTGAAATTTGATTATAATTGCAACGAGATTGTACGATAAATAATAGGTATAAAGATAAAATGTTCAGATACAATATTAATTTATTACCTGATAATAATTTACATTGAGATTCATGATGGATGATAATGAAAATAATGATATCGGTTTTTTTGATGATAACGGGGAAAAGCTGGACCCAAATTTAATAGTAAAACCATCATTATGTACAACGTGCGAAAAAGATGATTACCCAGATCAGGAAATTTTCTGCAATTTGAACAGGTTGGACCAAAAGGACGAAAAGGATTTTGAATGTTATGCATACGAATCAAAATTTGAAGATGATACGGACAATGATGACGACGAAGATATAGGCAACTTAGATGAGCATGATGCCGATACTAAATTTTAAATGTTATATTTTAAATTTTGAATTTTCAATACCACATTATAATACTACACTGTAAAACTTCTCTTTCTAGAAAGGTTTTTGTATTAAAGTAACAGGCACGGATAAACGAGCTTGTCCATGCCATCCTGATTTCGCCATTTAAATCTAAAATTTAAAATTCAGAATTTAAAATTTAATTGAGATTATACCGCATTGTTCTTACCCTCCTCACATTTAATCCATATCACGAAAATGCTCAACAATTGCATTAACAGCGGAGGACATCATCTTCCACCGTGTAGCAGTTGTGGCAGATCCTATATGGGGTAACAGTACTGCGCGATCAATTTCCATTAATCCTTTGTGTATTTCAGGTTCATTCTCATAGACATCCAGCCCTACACCCATAAAGTGCCCACTTTTTAATGTTTTAACCAGCGCATTTTCATCAATAACGGTTCCCCTTGCCATGTTAACAAGTACCGCATCCTTTTTGCATGAGAGAAGCCTTGCTTCATCAAACAACTTTAATGACTCCTTGTTAAGTGGACAGTGAAGGCTAATAACGTCTGAAAGTCTACAAAGATCATCAACTGTAACGTATTCGGGAGGATTCAAATTTAGATCTGTAAAATATGCCTCTTCACTTATTTCCATAGGTTTACGATTATTGTATATTACCTTCATTCCAAAACCAGATGCCCTTCTTGCTACAGCCTTTCCAATACGACCCAGCCCCACAATACCCAGAGTTGCCCCGTTTAACTCTTTACCCATTAAGAGAGTAGGCGACCACCCTGCAAATCGATTATTAACACACATCTTATGCCCTTCAATAACCCTTCTTGAGGCAGCAAGGATCAACGCCCATGTCAAATCAGCGGTAGCCTCCGTTAAGAGATCAGGAGTATTGTAAACACCTATCCCCCTCTCTTTGCATGCTTTGGAATCTATGTTATCTGTACCAACGGCAATGGTTGATATCGCCTTTACGGATTCCGGAAGTCTACTGACAACATCAGATTTACATTTTTCAGCTAAGGTAATAACAATACCGTAAGGTTCTTCAGCTTCAACACGTTTTAAAAGTTCATCTTTACCTAACGGAGTATCTGTTTCCGTACAAATTAATTCTAAACCGGAGTGACAGTCTTGTAATTCTTTGCAAAGCGCATCAGGCAACTTGCGTGTCGCAAATATCTTGATTTTATCTTTTTGATTCATTATTGATAGAGTATAAATAAGTTAATGGTATGGTTATTAAATGACATTTATTATAACTTCTAATGATTAAGGATGACAAAAGAAAAAGTGTTAAGGTAAACAGTAAATTGTAACGATTAGGCATTTGTGAGTTATTTAACGGAATAGGGAACAAGAATGCAGTTCCATCAACACAGGTTTTAAGCAAATTTTCTTTTTGTAATTACAAAAAAGAGTGAAAAATCCTTTATCATCAAAAACTGTATGAAATGAATTATCAAAGCTGATTAACATATTAAACATAAAATTTCATTCTGGAACTCTTTGGTTATAATTTGCGCTCTGCAATCAAGGTGCAAATAAATATTTTCCGAAGATCTAAATCACAACCAAATATTTGATTACATAATAATAGTAAACCCATATAAATCTTCTTAAACAAAATCCCCAAGACATTTTCATCAAAAAGATGTAAACTGAATGACGAAACCTTAAAATCTAAACTTAATTTGGGCAGTTCAAACACGGCAGCACAAAACTGTGCAAACTTATGATGTGTCAACCACTTACAAATATTTTACTATTGCAACTTAATCCTGTTCGTGGTATTAATTATATCTATTAATGAAACACAATATTCTGTAATTATACTAAAAAAGGAATTAGGTAAGTTATTTTATATTGTGTTTTTTTATACAAAAAATAGATAGGTAAATAAAAGGAATTAGAGATGAAGACCTCTAAAAGTATATTAATTGTTGAAGATGATAAACATGTTTCGGGAATGATTAATCGTCTCTTGTCTAAAGAGGGGTATGGTGTCGATGTTGTCCAAAACGGTCAAGAGGCATTAAACAGATTTAAAGATAGTTGTTATGATTTATTGATTTCTGATATCTCAATGCCTGTTATGGGCGGGATAGAGTTGTTAAAGGAGTTAAGGAAAGATGCCAATGATGTAGAAATTATATTAATAACGGGTTTTGGTAACATAAATGATGCGGTTGAAGCAATGAAACTAGGGGCATCTGATTATATTACAAAACCTGTCTCAAATGAACAGCTCAAATTGATAATTAGAAGGGTCTTTGAGAAACAGAGTTTAATTAGTGAAGTAGCAGCGTTACATAAAGTAGCAAAAGATAGATATAGTTTCAGCAACATAATAGGAAAAAGCAAAAAAATGCAGGAGTTGTATGATGTTATATCAACAGTATCTTCAACTGATGCAAATATTCTAATAACAGGAGATACAGGTACCGGAAAGGAGCTAGTTGCAAAGGCAATTCATTTTAATAGTTTAAGGAATAAAAAGCCTTTTGTACCAATAAATTGTGCGGCTTTACCGGAGAATATCATTGAGAGTGAATTGTTCGGGCATGAATCCGGATCATTTACTGGAGCTGTTAAACGTAAAGTAGGAAAATTTGAATTTTGCAGTGGGGGAACAATCTTTCTTGATGAAATGTCCAGTATGCCGCTGTCAGTACAAGCGAAACTGCTTAGAGTGTTGCAGGAAAAAAAAGTTGAAAGGCTGGGAGGCAATGAGTCTATTGACGTTGATGTTAGAATTGTTACCGCAACAAACAAAGATCTGCCGGATATGGTAAGCAAAGAAAAATTTAGAGAAGATCTATTTTTTCGTTTGAACGTTATACCAATAAATGTACCTCCTCTAAAAGAGCGCAAAGAGGATATTCCTTTATTAGCAAACCATTTTCTTGAAAAATATAATAAGGCAAATAATAAAGAGATAAAAGGGGTTTCAGGGGATGTGTTAAATGATATGATCTCTTATGATTGGCCTGGAAATGTTAGAGAGTTTGAAAACATTATTGAAAGAGCTGTTATTATGGCAAAGAAAGACATAATAGCAGAGATTAATTTACCGGTTGATATCTCCACTACCTTAATGCATGAAGGACCGAAAGCAATCTTGGCTAATGACCAAATAGTAGGTTCAGGACTGCAAATATTTATGGAAAATTGCGAGAAGGAATACATAATGAAAGTTTTAAAGAAATTTGATGGAAATATAAAGGCATCCTCAGAATATGCGAAGACAGAGGAAAAGACACTTTATAGAAGAATGAAAAAATATAATCTATCAAAAGATGACTTTAAAACTACAGACAGTGTTTCAGCATCTATTGTTCGTTCTCAGGACTAAGGAGGTGTCTGTAAATAAGTTGTACATTTTGCGTTCAGATTTTGGTTAGAACAAAAGAAAAATCAAATTAATCGTTTTCCCAAAACCTTACGGATAGTATTACCAAGCTTGATACTGTTACAAGGCTTAGTAATATACGCACTAATGCCTATATCTCTTGCTTTTTCGGGAATGATATCCTTATGAGATCCCGTGCAGAGTATGATTGGTGTGCCCGGTTTGATCTTTAACATCTCTTTTGCCAGTTCAATGCCTGTTAACCCCGACATAGAATAGTCTGTAATTATTATGTCAAAGCGGTCTGGATGCTGTCGAAATCTCTCCAGTGCTCTAGTACTTTCAGTCTCTGTTACAACCTTATAACCCAGACTCTCCAGCATTAATTTAACTATATTAACAATAGACTCTTCATCGTCTATGAATAGTACTCTTTCATCTCCCCTCTGTTCCGGTAGTTTAATCTTTTCATGTACCAATTCAGATTCACAATTAACTACGGGAAAAAATATACTGAATTCCGTTCCATTTCCCTGATCGCTTGAAACTGTAATCGCCCCCCCATGATTCTTAATAATGCCATGGGCAATCGCAAGCCCCATTCCTGTCCCATCTCCAATCTTTTTTGTAGTAAAGAAAGGATCAAATATACGCTCCGCAACTTCTGGCGGCATACCTATACCATTATCCGTCACTGTTAACTTTACACAATTTAGCGTCTGTAAACCTTCTCTTTCTGCGAAATCACGCTCAACATTTTCCATACCAAGCTCTACCTTTAATTTGCCTTCACGCCCTCTCATTGCATATTCCGCATTTGTGCACAGATTAATTAATACCTGCTGTATCTGCGTTGGATCCGCCAATATTTCTCCAATACCCTGGTGGATATTTTGTTCCAACGCAATTGTTGTAGGCATTGACATGCGTACCAACCTCAATGTATCTTTCACTATTGGTGTGATATTAAACTGCATTTGATCCTGTTCTCCCTGGCGACTGAAGGTCAGGATGCGCTGTATCATATTTGCAGCATTATAAGAGGCCTTTAACGCCTGGTCTAAATTATCCCTCTCCTCGCTCTCTTCAGCCAACTGATCTCTGGTTAACTCCGTATATCCGATTATTGCCATGAGCAGATTGTTAAAATCGTGAGCTATGCCACCTGCTAATGTACCAATTGCCTCCAATTTCTGCTTATTCCGCAACCTTGCTTCCAGTTTTATCTCGCCTGTAATATCATTTTTCACCGCGACAAAGTTGACTATTCTCCCCTGTGTATCGTACACAGGGGAAACTGTTATCCTCTCTGTATACAGAGTGCCGTCCTTTTTCCTGCTGACTATTTGACCACTCCACACATCTCCTCCAGCAACCCTGTCCCACATATCATGGTAAGCTGTCTGTTCCTGATTGTCACTATTAAATATGCTCATATTCTCACCTGCTACATCTTCTGGTTTGTAACCTGTTATATGTTCCAGAGAGGGGTTGGCATAAAATATTTTACCATTGATATCGGTGATAACAATGGCTTCTTCAATTGACTCCATTGCCGTTACAAGCTGTTTTAGCTCTTTGTTTAATTCCTGCAGATTCCGGTAGTAAACAGCATTTTCCAGGGATATTGCCACCTGGGAAGACAACAACCTTAATGTCTCAATCCTTTCAGTAGTAAATGCATTAGATGTTATGCTGTTTTCAAGATAAAGGATACCTACAAGCCTAGTCTGCTTAACAATAGGCATGCATAGTGTAGATTTCGGGCAGTTTTTGATTATATACGGGTCTGTCATGAACGTATTATTATCGGCAGTGTCATTAAGAACGATGTGTTGTTTCGTTCTTTTTACATAGTTAATCACTGAGTGAGCAACGTCATCTCTTGTTTCTACCGAAACGGTTTTATCCACGTCTATTACACCGTTAAGAGAACTCTCCGCTTCTACATAAAGACCACCTTTATGCTCAAGTATTACATACCCTTTACTGGCGCCAGCATTCTCTATTACGATATCCATTAATTTGTGAAGTAGCTTTTCAAGGTCGATGGTCTCTGATAACGTTTGTGAGGCCTTTAATATTGACCCCATATCTAACGAAGCAAGCGGATCAGCCCCTTGTGAAGCGATACCTGTATACTCTTTGCTCTTTACCGGCTCAGGGAGAAGATCCAGTTGTGGATACTTCTCTTCCAGGTCCAGTAGTTTCCTCGTCGCTCCCCATTTATAAAAACAGTCGTAAGCTTCTTTCATGTAGACTTTGGCAATGCGATTCATCCCTCTTGCTAAATAGAAACTGCCGGCCAGTTCGTTGGCAATGGCCTCATTTTGTGTATATTCGTTTTCATGGGCGGACTCAATGGCTTGATCATACAGTTCCATGGCATTGGAATCTTTGCCGGTTATACGCGCTATCTCTGCTGAGACCAAAAGATATTTGTGCAGAAAGTTCTCAGGACAAGTATTTGACAACCTCTTAAGTTTTTCACAGTTTTTTTTCAACTCTCTTAAATAAATACGTTTTTTTCTAGCTGTTGTATTTTCACATGCAGTTACTAAAGTTAATGGATAGAATAAACAGTATAAGAAATCCTGAATCATACCAACATTATACTTTTGAAACTTACGATACTCTTTAGCCATATCCATGGCATAAGAATAGTTCCCAAATAGATACGATAACATTAATTTAGTTCCGTAAAACATATTCAAACATGCATTTAATTTATTGCTTTTTAACTGATCGATAAATTCATTTTCATTAAAATCAGAATCACTAAGACCAAGATAATTATCTGTTAATCCTTTTAAATTTAGCACAAACCTTTGAGCCAATGTATGCATACTTGTAATTTCAGGATAGTCCAGTTTTTTTACAAAATTAGAATACCTTTCTGTTGTTTCATATATACTATCAATAGAATCGCCTTTAATAATCATGCATGTAAAGATATTATATATACAATATCCTGGGAATATTAAGTCGCCATTCTCGATCCCATACTTAAAACCTTTTTTCAAATACTCTATATTTATTTTTGCATGCTTGCTCCAATGATTGATAATTGTCCCAAATACATTGTTCAGTTTAGGTAGTAATCGAGTATTTCCAAGCTGCTTGTTGAGTTTAAACCCTATCAGGCCAAATTCATAACTGAGTTCTAAACTACCAAAGATAGATCTGAAAATTGGGCCATAAGCATCATCAGTATTTAAAACAATTAGAATACAACCATATAACAGATACGCGTATGGGCTGCAATTTGTATTTCCATATTTTAATGAGATACAAACCATCTTTAATGCCATCACAATTGATAATTCCATTTTTGTAAAATATGCCGCCGGTGTAATGCACATCAATATTTCCATAGCCGCTTTTTTTTCAGGATCAATTAATAATGGCAAATCACATAAATCCTTTACGTTGTGCTTTTGACGATACAGTTGGACCTTAAATAACTCCTTTAGTACGGCAATCTTCCCTGGTGATGTTGATAGAGAAATATTAAACATACGCAACCCCTCAACGCCCAATTCAATAGCTTCCTTATACATCGCGAGGTTTGTGTACAAATCTATTTTTGTGGTATAGGCCCTTGCTTTTTCTATCTTTGTTCTTGCCTCTTGTATAACAGAATCAAACAAAATTTCAGCCTGCTCAAAGTTGCCATCAAGGTATTCACATTCAGCACGCTCCATATTGAGATCAAATGTCAAATTATAGTTAACCTGCCAGCACTCTTTCTCTAATAATTCCATGCCGGTCTTTAAATACTTTAATGCAGGACCATAAGCAGTTGCAGCTTTTGCCTTTTTCCCTGCTATCAGATTTAGCCCGGCAACTTCATACCTCTCTTCCTGGTCCGTCATAAGAGTAATTCCATGATTAATCTGGTCAACTATAGAAAATATCTTCTCTTCTAATTCTTTTGACAATTGGTGAATTTCAAACGCCGGACCGTATCTCTTCTGCCCAGAACTATCTATTTCATCCTCAATTCCACATGCAACATTGGTAAGTTTATACATTAACCTTCCTATCTTATAGTGCAATGCAGATCTGTTCTTGTCCGGTATAAGATTATATGTGGCCTCTTGTACACGATCATGGAGAAAGCTATACGTATTCTCTGTAAACACGATAAAACCTCTATTAATTGCTTCGGATATAGCTCTAAAAGTATCTTCTTCCGGCTTCTCATTAACAGTAGCTAATATATCTATCTCAAATCTGCTTCCAATGCATGCAGCCAGCTTTAATACACCTTTGGTATCAGTTGAAAGACGGCTGAGTTTACGACTCATTAGATCTACAACATTATCACAGGCACGCATTTGAAGAACCTTTTCCATGTCCCACCACCATCTTAAGCTCCTGACCGTTGCGGAATCTTGATTCATTGCTGTATTTCTATCATTGAAGTCTTCCACTCGGTGTCGCAGGAGTTTCTCTTCATATAGCACGTTTAAAAACTGTTTTATAAAGAATGGATTACCATCTGTTTTCTTACAAACCAATTCGGCCAAGGGCAGGCTATTTTCTACACTACAATTTAACGTGTCTGCAATTAATTCATTTACACTTATCTCGTTTAAGGGATTTAATGATATGCTGTTAATAATTGCTCTGTTTTTCTCTGGTTGCAAAGCTTTATCAGCATCTATTTCTACTAATTCAGATAATGTCATCATCAAAGGGTGCGATTGATCAACTTCATTGTCTCTATAAGCCCCAATCAAAAACAGGTTTCCCATTTCACCCATCTGCATTAAAAGCTTTAGCAAATTCAAACTGGCTAAATCTATCCACTGTAGATCATCTAAAAAGATTACAAGAGGATGCTCTTTCTTAGTAAACACCTTAATAAAGCTTTCAAATACCATGTTAAATCTGTTTTGCGATTCTGCCGGACCTAAAGGATTTACAGAGGGCTGTTCACCTATTAGTAGTTCAAACTCAGGTATAACATCTATGATTACCTGCCCGTTTTGGCCTAATGCGTTTATAACATCATCTTTCCATCGGGAAATCATATCTTCACTTTCAGTCAACAGGTGTTTTACCAATCCATGAAAGGCTTGTGTAATGGCAGAATATGGTATATCTTTCTTTAATTGTTCATATTTACCTTTAATAAAATACCCTTTTCTTTGAACTATAGGTCTGTTTATTTCATGAACAAGTGCGGATTTACCAATTCCTGAATACCCTTTAACAAGCATCATTTCTACATGCTCTTGACTTACTACCCTATCAAAAGCATTCATTAAAGACTCTATCTCATTTTGCCGTCCATAAAGTTTTTGAGAAATCTGAAATCTCTTTGGGATGTCTCGTCGACCAATGGTAAACGACTCTACGCTATTATTCTTTTGCAATTGGTACAAACAATTCTCAAGATCGGCTTTAAGACCTTCGCCACTCTGATATCTATCTTCGCTGTTTTTAGAAATCAAGCGCATAACAATGTGGGATAGAACTTCTGGAACCTTCATGTTTATATTGGATGGAGAGCAGGGATTACCAGCAATATGGTTATGTATAATCTCCATTGGATCATTTGATGTAAATGGCTCCTCCCCTGTTAACATTTTATAAAACGTGATCCCCAAGGAATAAAAGTCGGTCCTGTAATCCATTTCCCTGTTCATCCTTCCAGTCTGTTCAGGGGAAATATAGGGTAAAACTTCCGCAATAAACTCCTTGTTATAGATTTGCTCTTTTTCATTGGGCAAACAAAAGAGTGTTCTTATATTTGCAAGTTTTGCATGATGGGTTTTATCACAGATGAGTATATTTTGTGGCCTTATAGAGGAATGGATAATGGATCTGTCATGAATGGTTATTAATGCAGTAGAGAGCTGGCTCGCTATCTTTAGAAATATTTCTGTTTTAAGTGGTTTGTTATCAAGGAATTGATGGAGTGTTATTACTTCTGTCTCTTCAAAGACAAAACAAATTTCATCTCTGAACGCAACAATATCACAGGCTATCTCAACAAAATCAGATCCTGTTTTCCGAATAGATTCATGGACATGTTTAAGTCCTGATATTTCCACTGGAGAGAGCTGCGTACAACTAAATACCCTGAATATTAGTGGGTTTTGCCCTGAGGTTCCGTTTTGATATCCACTGTAAATTGTACAGTATTTCGTCTCATTTAGTTTTTTGGTTATTGTGTAACCAGGAATCTTGTTCATTTAAAACGCAGTTTATCACATATGGAGAAGGAGTGCAAATCTCATGTTTTCCAACACCATAAAACGTTCAATAAGCATATATGGAGAATGCCGCGAGGCTGTAGTGGAACTAAATTTCATAAACAAACTCTTACCTAAACAAATGTTTAGGTACGAGTTTGTTTATGATTAATATTTCCATAGTTTTTCCAAAATTGCCGTTTATAAGAAAACATCTATAATAAATTTGTTATAATAACGTGTACTATTAGTATAATTAAAATACATGGAAAGGATTGATTAATGAAAGAGTTTAAAGCTGAACGAATAGAAGGTCTCATGCCTTCAGGAATAAGGATGATTACAAGGATGTGCGACGAAGCAGGCGGCATTAATTTGGGGCAAGGTGTATGCGATGAACCCACACCAAAAGAGATTAAAGATTCTGCAATCCAGGCAATTCGTTCAGACAAAAACGTGTACAGCAAATATGAAGGTATCGATGAGCTAAGAGAGAAAATTGCAGTAAAGATGAAGGATTATAATAAAATAAAGTGTAACCCAGATACGGACATTACCGTTAATGTAGGATCAACCGGCGGTTATGTGGCAGCATGCTTTTCATTTATAAATCCAGGTGACGAGGTAATTATGTTTGAACCTTTTTACGGTTACCATCTGAATATACTCCATTTATGTAAGGCTAAAATTAAATACGCCAGGCTCTCTGCCCCTGGTTGGTACTTTGACTTTGACGAATTTAAGAAACTGATCACCAACAAAACCAAGGCAATAATACTGAACACGCCTACAAACCCAACCGGCAAGGTGTTCTCAAGGGAAGAACTTACATTTATTGCAGACATTTGCCAAAAAGATGGAATACTGGTTATTTCAGATGAAATGTATGAGTACATATTATATGATAAAAATGAACACATAAGCATCGGATCTCTGCCCGGAATGGATGATTTTACGATCACAATCTCTGGATTCTCAAAGTCGTATAATGTAACCGGTTGGCGTCTGGGATATACGGTTGCCAAGAAGAAGTTCACAGAAAAGATAGGAATACTAAGCGACCTTTTCTACATTTGTGCCGCTACTCCGCTACAGCACGCAATGATCGCATCTTTCAATCTTCCTGACTCTTATTACAGTGAACTGAGGGCTTCATACACAAAGAAACTTGACCTTATCTTTCCAGCATTACAAAATGCAGGGTTTAAGGTACATCGTCCGCAGGGAGCATACTATCTGCTTGCAGATGTTAGCTCCATGGGCCTTAATGGTAAAACCGATGCATCAAAGAAACTTCTAGATCTAACCGGTATTGGCGCGGTTCCAGGCGAGTCATTTTACGAAAATCCGGAAGATGGCAAGAACCAGTTAAGGTTCTGTTTTTCAAAGGAGTATGATGTTGTGGAAGAAGCATGCAGAAATTTGCAGAAATTGAAGATTCATTAACATTCAGAATACTATATAAAAGGAGGCCAAATGATTTACGATAAGCCAAAACTAAAATCTCAGTACGAAAACTTTATTGATGGAAAGTGGGTTGCTCCGGTTGACGGTGAGTATTTTGAAGATACTACACCAATTAACAATGAAGTAATTACAAGGGTGCCACGTTCAAATCTCAAAGACATCGACCTCGCCGTTAGTGCTGCAGAAAAAGCTGCGCAAAAATGGGAAAAGACCGCAGCGGCTGAACGCAGTAATTTACTTCTAAAGATAGCAGACCGGATCGAGCAGAACTTGGAAAGACTGGCACTTGTAGAAACATTGGAAAACGGCAAGAGTGTTCGGGAAACAATGGCGGCAGATATCCCTCTAGCGGTGGACCACTTCCGTTACTTTGCAAGCGTTATAAGGGCAGAATCAGGAGAGATTGCAGATATTGACCAGGATACTGTTTCCATGGAGATACACGAACCCCTGGGCGTTATCGGGCAGATAATACCGTGGAACTTTCCCATACTAATGGCGTGCTGGAAGCTATCACCCGCATTGGCTGCAGGTAACTGCGTCGTCCTTAAACCGGCAGAACAAACCCCGGCTTCAATCCTCGTTTTAATGGAACTGATCGAAGATCTTATTCCGCCTGGCGTGATAAATGTAGTAAACGGTTTTGGCATCGAAGCGGGCAAGCCGTTGGCACAGTCACCCCGTGTTAAAAAGGTCGCATTTACAGGTGAAACAACCACCGGTCGCCTCATAATGCAATATGCATCGGAGAATATAATACCCGTTACCCTGGAACTGGGCGGCAAATCACCAAACATATTCTTTGAAAGTATTGCCAGAGAAGATGACGCGTTTCTTGATAAAGCAGTTGAAGGATGCGTGATGTTCGCGCTGAACCAGGGTGAGGTTTGCACATGTCCCTCTAGAGCATTGATCCAGGAATCCATTTATGATAAATTTATTGAACGGGTTGTGGAAAGAGTTAAAAAAATCAAGATAGGAAATCCTTTTGACAGCGAAACCATGATGGGCGCCCAAGCGTCCAACGATCAATATGAAAAGATACGCAGTTACCTTGACCTTGGTAAGGATGAGGGAGCAGAGGTGCTGACAGGAGGAAATATTTATAAACTGGAAGAATTCCCCCATGGTTTTTACATAGAACCCACAGTCTTCAAAGGACATAACAAGATGCGCATATTCCAGGAAGAGATTTTCGGGCCCGTTCTAAGTGTTACAACATTTAAGGATGAAGCGGATGCTATGGAGATCGCCAATGACACAATATACGGACTGGGTGCTGGTGTATGGTCAAGGGATATCCATCAGATACAGACCTTTACCCGTGGAATTCAGGCCGGACGCGTATGGGCAAACTGCTACCATCTCTATCCCGCCCATGCATCATTTGGAGGGTTTAAGAAATCTGGTATAGGAAGGGAGACTCACAAGATGATGCTGAACCATTACAGGCATACAAAGAACGTCATAATGTCATTCAATAAAAATGCAATGGGGTTCTTTTGATTAAGTGAAAAACTAAAAGTGAAAAACTAAAAGTGAAAAACTAAAAGTGCAGAGTGATGAGTTAAAATGTGCCATGTATGTAACCTGCTGGAGCTGTCGACAAGACTGCTCCAGCAATGCACTGTGCACATATAATTTAAAATTTAAAATCCATAATTCAAAATTTCCGTTATGTTTGGAAAAAACACTATTTACAAAAGAGTTGATATCACTGACCAGGCTAGGGAAATCATTGATAAATTACGCTTGAAGCACGGAGAGCTGTTATTCCACCAGAGCGGCGGATGTTGCGACGGCTCGTCGCCCATGTGTTTTGCAATTGGCGATTTCCGGATTGGTAATTCTGACGTGCTATTAGGTGAAATCCATGACTGTAAATTTTATATGTCAAGAGACCAGTTTGAACTCTGGAAAGATACCCACCTGACTATTGACATTACTAAAGGCAGGGGTGCAAGTTTTTCACTGGAGATCCCTTTAGGGATACGCTTTATCACCAAATCCCGTCTTTTTACGGAAGAAGAGTCTAAAAACCTTACACCTGTGGAATAAACATATGTCAAATATCGATAAAGTCAGCAGATTTCTGGAGTTTAATTTCCCGGATAACATTTTATCAAATAAAACACTGGAACCGGTTAATGGTGAATTTCTACCATTTCCTGCATCAATAAACGAGGTGTTGCGTAACACGCTGACAGATAATGGAATAAAATCCCTCTATTCACATCAAAATGAAGCCTTTGAATCCATTAACAATGAACAGGATACGGTCCTGGTTTCTCAGACCGCAAGCGGAAAGACGTTATCGTTCTTTTTACCCATATTGAATAAGTATATCAACTCAAAACCTCCTTTCAGCGTATTGTTGTTATACCCCACCAAGGCCCTTTCACGGGACCAGGAAGGTGCATTGGGAAAACTTATGCAGACAGTTACCAGGAGTGGGAAGATTGGCACATTTGATGGTGATACACCTGTTAATGAACGAACAAATATAAGTCGAACCGCAGACTTTGTTATTACGAATCCGGACATGTTACACTCTGGCGTCTTACCAAACCATAACAGAAAGTGGAAATCATTCTTATCAAGATTAAAGTATATAGTTATTGATGAAGTGCACACATACAGAGGCGCATTCGGTTCCCATGTCTCAAACGTCTTCAGAAGGCTTTTGCGGGTTTGCGAGATCCACGGCAGCTCACCTTCGTTTGTCTGCTCATCTGCAACCATAGGGAATCCAGGTGAACACGTAAACACCTTGTTTGATAGAGAATTCCATGTCATAGATCGGGACGGAGCCCCGAGACCGGAACGCAATCTCTATTTTGTTAACCCCAGTATTGTTAGCGGTGCGGCAGGAGGACAATTCAGGAAGGGCACCGGTTCCATCTCTATCCCCATTATTCGCTACGCGGCAAAGAACAACGTAAGGACAATATGTTTCTGCCGTGCGCGTCAGCAAGTGGAAAGGCTTTACAGGGCAGTCATAGACGGCCATCCTGAATTCAGGGAAAAGGTCAAACCATATCGGGGAGGACTACTTCCAAACGAACGGCGTAAACTGGAGCAGGACCTCTTTAACGGAAAGATAAACACCATAATATCCACAAATGCATTGGAGCTGGGCATCGATATCGGAGATCTGGATCTCTGTTTGTTGTCCGGACATCCGGGATCCATTGCAAGTTTCTGGCAGCAGATCGGCCGTGTGGGCAGAAAGAGCAGCAAGGCATTGATTGTATTTATCGCCAAAGATGCACCAGTTGACCAATACATGGTAAATCATCCCGGATTTATAACAAACGCACCGGTGGAACAGGCATGGCTCAGCGCAAACAATCCGTATATCATTATGCAGCACCTTCCTTGTGCGGCCTACGAACATCCACTGCGAACTGAAGAGCGATATTACAAAGGTGATGTTTACAACCAGGCAGTTGAAGTGCTTAAGGAGAACAGGATTGTCACCCCCTATCGGGATTATTACAGGTATGCTGACAGCAATTACCCGGCCAAAGGTGTTAACCTTAGAGGAATGACCGACTACAACATTGAGATCTACTGCAATACAGAAGTGATCGGCGAACTTGACCCCATTGGAGCGCGGGGAACACTTTACAAGGACGCTATTTATCAACATCTTGGTAGACGATACATGTCCCTTGATCTTGACTTGGACAAAAAGCTTTGCAAGGTTGATCCAGTAAACGTTGACTATTATACGGAAGCGGTATGGGAAAGCCGTGTGGTAATGAACGATATTGAAGAGGAGAAGGATATCAACGGTAGCAAATTAACCTTTGGCTACATTAATGTAAACAAACAGCCAAAATTATTTAAAAAAATCCGCGAAAGGAGTTTCGAGAATATCGGATACGGTCCCATAACCCTCGCTCCCTTTGAATATGATACAACCGGATTTTCCATGCTCCCAGACAAAAGCTGGATAGCTGCAATGGAAAAGATAGACAAGAGATATATTAGTGCAGCACTATACGGCCTGAGCTATATCCTGAAGAAGACAGCTCCTAGCCTCTGCATGGGTGATATAAAAGATATAGACACAGATGTATCCCTGATTGAATCTGAAAAATCTTCATGGAAAAGTTCACTCTATCTCTTTGATACCCACGAAGGCGGCGTGGGATATGCAGAAAAAATCTTTGAAAACATTATAGACGCACTAAAGCTTTGCCAAATCATAATCAAAGAGTGCCAATGTAAATTCGGATGCCCATCCTGTGTCACCCCCCTGCCACCTGGAATAGATAACGAAAAGCTGGAGCAGCTCCTTATTGAAACCGACGCTTCGGTTGTGTGCACACAAAACCTTATTACCATGCTGCTTGAAGGCCGTATAGACGTTCCGGTAATCAGAGAGGAAGCCTCTGGCATAAGACAAACGTCAAAACTCTCGGATGATGATCCTGAAGCAAAAAAATTAAATACAAGATTAAAGTACGCGGCAAAGGTTATGCAAAAGAAGAGGGAAAGGACACATTGATAGAGACCACATTTGTTCATTGTCCAGGCATCGGCCCGGTAGGCGAGAAAAAGATCCACGATGCAGGTTTTAAGGATTGGAGCTCTGCGCTAGGCAATATAAATAAACTACCAATTAGCCGCAAGGTTAAGGCAAACCTTGCGGAAAAGATAAGACAATCCATATCAGCACTGGAGCGGGAAGATATACCCTTTTTTGTAAAACATTTCCCCGTCAAGGACCAATGGAAAGTACTGGGACGATTTTACGAGAGGGCATCATACTTTGATATAGAAACCACAGAGGCCGTACTTGGCAGAGCAGAAATCACTGTAATCGCATGCCTTCATAAAGGTGAGCTTCACCATTTTGTAAGGGATGAAAACCTGGATGATTTCCTTGACCTGCTGGATGATGTGGAACTGATGCTCTCATTTAACGGAAGCTCATTTGACATCCCACATGTTTTAGACCATTTTCATATCCCGGAAATACCATGCGCTCATATTGATCTTAGATGGCAGTGTTATCATTGTGGATACAGATACGGTTTGAAAAGTATCGAAACAGAAATTGGTATAGAGAGGCCAATAGATCTTAGAGGTGTAGATGGATTTGAAGCCATATACCTGTGGCATGACTGGTTAAATGGGAGTTCAGAGGCGAGAAACAAGTTGATTAGGTACTGCGGTGCAGACGTCCTCTCACTTAAATTCGTCGCTGCACATATATTAAACCACTGCGGAATTCCGGTAGACTCGCCGTCTTCTGAAAATTTATGGAACTATCTGAAATAGGCAAGACAAATTTTTTACACCGAATTGAAATACACTTGCTGGAGCAGTCTGTAAGATTGCTCCAGCAAGTAATCTCATCAAAAATTAACGATCCCATTTTCTCACATATTTGGTATTTCAGCACATATTTTTTCAATTTCTTTATCTGTAAAGCAGTCTCGATAGAGCCGTAAAAATGTCTCCCGACGTAACTCTCCGTTTGTGAGAGTTCGCCCCCACTCTTTTTCCAACCCAGCTTTAATCATCTTTTTACTGGTTGCAAACATATTACTTGCCATCCGAACCCGCTCTGAGGGAGTTTTTATCCCCATAATTTCAGCAACCTTTTGTTCCATATCTTTTGAAGTATCATTCATTATCATATACCCTTTTTAGAAGTTCTTCTACTCCCAACTCTTTACTCCACTTCGCAAGATATGTTTTATCTATACCTTGAGCAAAAAGCGCCATATTCCGAACATCACGGAGTTGTAGTTCTGATTCCGATTGTTTTGCCCAAACAAGTTTCGATAGTATAAGATCTTCTGGTGAAACGATGGATACCTCATCCCCTTCAATCATAAGTTTTTGTCTCCGGGAAAATTCTTTCACTCGATAGATAGTCTCTTTTCTCACAATAAAATCAAACTTTATGACTGATTCATTATGAATTATATTAAACATCCCATGGTCATTAACTGCCTTCCGTACGGAAGACTCATCAATATAAAAATCATCACGAAATAGTTCTATTATAGGTAGAATATCCTTTTCAGCAACTTGAATAACAAGGTCTATATCTCGAGTCATCCGTGGGGTTGCATAAAACGCCATAGCCATAGAACCGGTCACCATATAATTAATACCAATGGAACTAAGTCGCTTACTTACATCTTTCAACAATTCTATTTCGTCATCCATGATCACTCAAGCAGGTTAAGAGAGACACCGAATACGCCTTTTCCCTTATGATAGAATAAAATTAATTGATTCTTCCCCTATTTAACCACCCATTAGAAACACTAAATATCACAGAATCACCACGAAACGTATATTATATTTTACCATTAAACCCTCTTTAACATAATGGTAAAAATCGTTAAGGTAAATATTTGCAAAAACTGACTCGTCTGGTTCCCATGGGAATTATCCATAGAAGCAAGTCATAAATCTTTGTTAAGGCCATTATCTTTTTTCTTTCTTTCACGATTACCATTTCCTATTAATGACATTAAGAATTTTAAACATTATACCCTAAACAATTACCCCATGTAATCCTGCATTTCAACTCATCCTACAACGAAAAAGGGTAAAAGGGTAAAAGCAAAAAGGGTTAAGTCCTGGCGCAACGGAACCCCGTATTGAAGTTGTAGCAGAGGTTGCTGCGGCGGGCCGCGCAGCGGCAAAAATCTTTTGAGGTATACCACGCCCCCCCCCGCACCGTATAATAATTTTCATCTTTTCTATAAAGGGAACTGGTCCACTCCCAAACGTTACCACTCATATCGCAACACCCGTAAACACTTTTCCCTTCAGCGTATTTATCAACCGGCGTTGCACAACCTATGCCATTCTCTTTGGAGTTGCACACATCGCCCCTGAATTCATCACCCCATGGATATATAATACCCTCTGTTCCACGAGCCGCCTTTTCCCACTCTTGTTCAGTGGGAAGTCTTTTGTCTGCCCATCTGGCATAAGCATCTGCACCATTCCACCATACATAAATTACCGGATGTTTTCCATATCCTTCTTCGACGAAGTAACCGCCTCCATCTTCTTTTATCCTGCACTCATCCTTCTGAAATGATCCTTTTAAATATATCCATTTATCAATCTGTTTTTTGTCCGGTTTCACGGCATGTAAAAACCTGCAGAATTGCTCATTTGTCACTGGATAGATATCCATATAGAAATCGTCCAGCCTAATTATCCTTTG
The DNA here is from genome assembly GCA_021777055.1 of Candidatus Anammoxibacter sp. Classification (GTDB taxonomy): domain Bacteria; phylum Planctomycetota; class Brocadiia; order Brocadiales; family Anammoxibacteraceae; genus Anammoxibacter_A. Next base: position 99,627 of record JAIQZO010000024.1, read on the forward strand.
CGGCTTTTCATTACTACTTGCGACTTTATCATCCTCCCGACTGCCGTAAACAAAATCACCTCCGGGAATGAGCACCATGGGAGATCCATCCTTTTTATTTGTAATTTGTTCCGTCTTCTCCACAACAAACTGTTTTATTATAAGATCAGCCATACCCCGGTTCGTCAACGCATCGTTAGCAGACCGGGCAATCTCTTTATCCTCTGCATCTAACAGTTTTTGCAGTTCCGCATTAACTTTATCACCGCCTATTTTAGCCAATACATGTATCACATTCTTTCTATTTACATGGGGCAAGCTTAAATTATCCGCAGCGTTAATAAGAATTTTTAACGGTTTCTTTATAGAATCATTAATTGCGTCTGTTACGAGACTGATATCCTCTTTAAAATGCGGAGATGAAATAATTAGGTCCATAAAGTTCTCTATAACAGAGGGATTATCAAGGGTAAGGCAGAGCAGTATCACCTCATGCCACCACCTCTTCAAATAATTTTCTTCCAATCTTTTCACAAGACCTAAATTTCTGATCTCTTCGGCGCATAGATACTCCTGAAAACTCAAATGGGCAAAGCCGTATTCGGTATCGCTGTACCCCATAAAGATACCACTTCTGTCCCTGATATTTTTTAGAAGCACTTCAGGATCTATATCAGATTTACCCAGGTCTTCCAGGGACTCCTTTACTTTAACCATTATTTCTTTAACAGGTGCAGACCTGCGGCCCTCAACATCATGGAACCAAAGTGCCAACGGTTGCAGTATGGCCCTTGCTTCTCTAGCTGTTAACAATAGATCTAAACCTTTTGCCATATCCCACTTTTCGAGGAGTACATTCGTGCACTCATCATAAAGCTCCACCCTGCGTTGCGGTAGCCTACCCCGGTCCCTGTGGACCAGTGCAATTATCTGAAGAATAAGAGGATTCTTTGCCATATCAAGAATGTGGTTTATCCCCAATATATCATCATACAGTTTAAGGGCATTCTCTTTGCCCTTTAATCTCCACTCCCCCTCATCCATACCGGAATGTGCAGCAACCTCAACAGACTCAAACCACTTTATCAGAAATGTTCTGACTTCTTCACGGGTAAAGTCCTCAATAGCCAACTCCAGGAGGTTCATATTAAGCCTGCTATCACCCATATAACCCGCAAAACGTGACGTTATTACAAACCTTGTTTCTTTATACCTCTTGCACCACTTCTCTATTAACAGGCACACTTCTGTACGCTTTTCTGTTTCAGACACCTCGTCAAGGCCGTCAAGCAGGACGATACCGTTTCCGTTAATTAACAAATCCTGCAAGTTATCTTCCGTTACAGAATTACGCTTAAGATGACAAACCCGCATCAGAAATTTAATAAGGTCTCCATTGTCACCCTTTCCAAGATCCCGTAAAGGCGCAAAGAATGGAACAACAGCATCTGTAATACCTAATTTCACATTACCATATTCTTCCGCCAGCATTATCAAAATATACTTAAGGAGAGTGGTTTTCCCAGACCCGGGATCACCAAGAATCACCATATTCTTTAAATTGTTCTGTTCCATTAGCCGAAAGGCACCTTTTATGTCAAGCATGGAATTTTGGTCTTCAACTATTATCTTCCCTGCCCTTTCGCCACCATCAGCTTCATTTGCACCAAAGTATCCATGTACGTTTGCCCTCATGTTAATATAGACCTGCTCTATCTCTATGGGGTGACGAAAATTGGTCTCAAAACCCTGGGTTGGCAGCAGGCAGTGCTCATTATGAGCAGCGCCCATATATCGACCAAACACCTTCTCCTGTTCCAGCTCCTCTTTCAGCTTTGTAGTATCGTTCTTCACCTCAATACCACGGAAAGCAAACTCCTTCTTTCCCTCATCACCAAGGGAACCGGCAAGGCACCACTTACCATCCCTGAACTCTCTGAAATCAAGTGTGATATTATCTGATCGCCAATCTATTATTATGTAATGAAACCTCTGGGGCCACTGTTGTTCATGCATGGTGTTAATCTGACCAGCCTGAAAGGCGTATCGCAGAGAATCGAGGTCATTGACAACACTGCACTCCGTATCATGAAGGTGTCCTGAAAGCAGGATAAAATCGTTAAGGTAGAGTTTGCATCTCTTTCGATCCTCCGGTCAGAGCCAGGAGAGGGGATGGTGGCATATGCATAAACGGATATCTGTATTCCCGTAAGCTTCCAGCTCTTCCATCGCCTTCATAATCTGATACTCACCAATGGCAATCTTTCTCTCATCAGGCGACTTCCTACACATCCACGCGGAGTTCAGCCCTACAACTCCTATTTCCCGGCCACACTTTGTATCAATGAACTTTACAAACGGGACAAGGGTTCCGTTTTTACTAGTAAGGTGATTATAGTCCCTGCGGACAAATCCGAAGTACTCATCCATACCCTTTAACAAATCCGCCCTGAAACTTTCATCTTTCAACTCTCTGTTAAGTTCATCCATATTAAGGTAAACAGGATTAGGTTCAGATGGTCTGAATCTTCCGCGGTTAATATCATGGTTCCCGGGCACCATAAACAGGGATTCATCCGGCAATTCAAGTGTACCAAGAAGTTTATCAATGAACTCCTTTACTATTTTATACTCATCTCCAGTTCCCCTATCGGCGATATCACCGGAGATAATCACTATTTCAGGATTTATCCCATTCTCTCTATCTCCCTTGATCTGTTTGATCAAGGCTTTAAAGATAGGCGAGTCTACAGGATTGTTATTTTGCGATATATGTAGGTCCGATAAGTGAAGAATCTGTAATGTTTCAGACTGTTTATCTTTCATTATTGCATCCCGAGATAATAGTGAAAATTTTCAAAGTTCCCATATCTTTATTGGTCGTATTATACTTTTTTTAGAAATAGTTTAAAAAAAAATATTAACATTAGGATACCAAGATTTTCATTGCTGTCACCCATCGCTGGAGCAGTCTTGCAGACTGCTCCTAAACGTTTCTTATGCAATGCAAAACACGACTATCTTATTGATGCTTTACAAATTATAAACAGTCAAACTACGAAAATAACAATCTTATAGCACTCAAATATATTTCGTTTGAGAAAACATTTAGATGCAGCCTGCAAGACGGCTCCAGCATATGGAACCCCGCATACAAGACACGCAAACCTACTACGTATAAGAAAAATTTGAATCTGTTTTCAAGCATGATTATACCTTTTTTAAAATAATTAAAAAAAATATTGACATTGATAAGTAAATGATTATAATTTACCTTAGTTGAGACTGAGACTCAATTGCCGGTAATTTTATTTATACTTTTACACAATCTCTAATATTACAAGAGCAAAAGAACAATACAATAAAAAAAAATGACAGAACTAATAATTGACACAGACACGGAGTATGTAAAGGAACTAATCAAGAACTCACTTTTTATTGAATCAGACATGATTACTAATATCAGTTCATTCACAAAACGTGGGTTTCATAGTAAGGAAAACAGTCTGGAATTGGCATTTAATGATGGCAATAAGTACCTTGTATCAATAGAAAGGAAATTTTAGTAAAAACAACATTAACTAGGAGTCGTTCACAAATAACTTTTACATTTTGTGTTTAGATTTAGAATCTTTTACCATAATTGTGTGAATTTATAATCAACTGAAAATAAATTCTTTTTTGCATTCATCATTAAAGGTTCACGGTTCAAAGGTTAAATATCCGGAAGCAAAAAAACTCTGAACGTTGAACCTCGAAACCCAAAAACATTTCAAATATTTTTGGTTAGATTTAGGTTATATTTGTTCTAGTACAACGTCTATGTTGTATTGGCGATAGCCATTCGATCTGCACTCTTTTTGTTAACCACTAGTAATTACTCAGGTGGATAGGCTGAAGGCTGAAGGCTAAAGGTAAAGCTTAAAGGCAAAAAGGCTGTAGCTTTTGCTTTTTGCCCTTAGCCAGTTCCCTTAAAAGGCTTTATGCTTTTACCTTCAGTCTTCAGTCTTCAGTCTATTCACAGGAGTAGCAACCGCGGATAAGACTTAAGAAATTGCACCCGTCATTAGAATGACGACAGAGTACTAGCTGATTGAACAAAACCGGAAGCATACCTTCGCTAGCTGGGGATTTGTGTGAATGAAGATTGGGCAAAGATCGCCTAAAGATAAATGTAAAAGGTTACAGTTATTTGTGAACGGCTCCTTAATACCATGTTTGATAATAATCTAACATTTCCGGAAAAGGGCGTTTTATTTTTAATTCTTGCTGGCGCAATATACCTTGCGTACAGGTTGATTAGAAAACAGAACAATAATTGTGGGGGGAAGTGTAACTGTAAAGAGAAGAATAAGGAATGAGCATATAATAGCTTGTGCATGTAACTCTCAGATTTACTATGAATTTGTACTTGTAGGGGTTCAAGATTTTGATCCTCTACATATTTAACCAAACCGGAAGCGCGGCCTTAGCATCGTTGGGGATTCGGCGATTGACGTTTGGGGAACGGTGATCTGTAGATGCGTGTTACATACATTATCCATTACATGCTTATTCCTAAGTAACTTAATAATGAAATAAGGAATTTTTTTAAATTGAGAAACGAAATGTGGGTAAACCGTAATTTTATAGATATGAATTCAACCAAAGTTACCAACTGTTCAGATAATAAGAATAAAAATACCAACTCCTTGTTATCAATATTTGAAGGATTACAAGATGGAATAGTAATGGTTGACATGTATGGTTTTGTTCATTTTGCAAATCTAACGGCTAGATTATTCTTTAATTTCAGAAAAGAGAGCCTTGTAAAACAGGTGTTTGCACTCCCTTTGATCCCAGGTAAAACAGTTTATGGAAAGATCAAACGTAAAACCGGAGAATCTGGAACTGCCGAGATTGTATGTGACAAAACCACATGGCATAGTAAGCCATTTTATTTGGTAATAGTCAGAGATGTTTCAGAAATTGACAACTTAAAGAAAGAGCTTATAGAAACAAATAACCTTAAGTCTGCAGGTGTCATTTCCAGCACAATTGGACAGGAATTCAATAGTATGACAACCGTTGTTCTCGGCTATCTCAGCATGGCAAAGATGCAGTTAGAGAAGGGAAATAATCTTTCTACAATATTATCATCTGCAGAAAAAGCAACTTTGCATTTAATGAAGCTTACACAACAATTGTTATCATTAACTAAGGAGGATTTGTCTGAACCAAAAAGCTCTTTTCTTCCCGACATTATTAAAGAATCAATAGACCTGGTGATAGGCAATTATGAAAATATTAAGTGTGAACTAAAACTTAACGGTAATCTTTGGCTGGTTAATATTGATAATTACTATATGAAACAGATTTTTACCAACCTTTTTATTAACGTAAAGAATTTCTTGCATAATGATGCAGAAATCTGTATTGAAGCAAAAAACAGTTTCATGGAGTCCGGAATCAGGGAGCATGGGTTAAATATACAGAGGGGAAAGTATGTAAAAGTCATTATTTCTGCACCAATGCCGGAAATATTAGGAAATAACATTAACAATGCACTGGACCCATATTACCAAGACGATGGAATATGTTCGCCTCTGGATCTAGCAGCAACATATTCCATTTTAAAGAAATATAACGGATTAATCACAGCAAAATCAAATAAAGAGACGCAAACATCATTCAACCTTTATCTTCCCGTCAAAGACAACGAGGATTTTTGCACATGATATAAGGAGACAGAGACTCAACCGCAAAGAAGTGTCCAAACTTATTTCCGCCCGCCAGAAGAAGGGGGTTTCCTCGTCCTCCTTTACCATCCCCCCTTCTTTTGGCGATGTACAAAATAATTTACATTTTTAATTTTATTATTTTAAAGTGATAACCGCAGAAAGGAGACAAAAAGATGATAGATTTTGCACAGAATAAGATGTTTAGTATATACATGCTTTACTCGTGTTTATCAGCAATGGTTATTGGTATATGTGCTGCATTGATTAATTAAGCCGATGTCAGGAAATCAGCAACTGGGAAAACAACAGTATTGCGAACCTTGGCATACAACAGTAATTACAGATCAAAATACGCCATGCAAACCAGAAAGTTTTCATTCAAACATAATTTCATTACATTATTATTAATAAACTATAATTTTTCAAGGAGGTGACAAAATGACCATATCTGTTGTTGGTGGAAAAGAGCATCTTAAAACGCACTACGAAAAGGAAATTAAAGCTAGAGGGCACAAAATGAGATTACTGTTGCAAAACAGCCGTAGGTTATATAAGAACGTTGGAAATGTTAGCGGGATTATTATATTTACGGACAACGTATCACACAATGCAGCATGGTCCTTAACAAAACATGCAAAGACAGTTGAAATCCCAATTGTTAGGAGCAGTACAAGCAGTATTGCAAGCTTGAAAAAGTGTATCAATGAGATTGAAAACGGATGTTAATGAGAAAAATACTAGTGTTTAATTGCGAAAGTTTGTTTATTTTTACTTTTCAGTAAAGATTGTTTTTTAGGACATTTTTACATCAAACAAAAAAAACGAATTTACGCAATTAAGCACCAGTTAATAGTAGCGAGGCTGAAGGCTGAAGATTATTAGAGAAAAGCAATGCAAATTGATAATCTAATATCATTATTGCGACAGCCAACTCAAAGACCATAAGCATATGTTTCGCCTTTACAGGACTGTTTTTTTGTACTTATTATCCCAGGGCGTTGCCCCATAAGCACTAACTTGTTTAAATTTGCAGGAATCTTACTTCTTTTTTATAATTTTCAACCACAATATATCTATTTTTTTAATCATTTTCTTAAAAACGCAAGAACTAATCAAATTTACATATCTTGCAAACAAGTTAGCGCTTATGGGGCAGCGCCCTGGGATAGTATATTAATCCCTTTTAGTGATAATAATTTAAAGCTAAAAGAATAGGAGGATTAAAAACAAAATAGTGAAACCGTTTCGTAGAATCATAGCGCAGCGAAGCCACAACCAAATAAAGAATTCAGAATTCAGGAGACAGAATTCAAAATAAAGCATCAAATTATAGAAATATACAGAGCGCAAGATTTATCTTGCTGAAATCAAATAGTGATACAACCTTAGAATAGGTTTTCTACCAAGATTAATCATTACCTGCTTTCTATGTCTCTCTAAATATTCAGAAGATGATTGAATCACATCTGGCCAACCGTTAATGCGAATCTTGCATCTTCCATTTCTATAATTGAATCCCTAGCAAAATAAATTTTGCACTCCGATTAACCTAATCAAATCTGTTAGAAATTTTCTTTAAAAAAAGAAGTTTTTACAGGGAAATACTATATATATCTGGCATCATTTATGGAGCTTCATGTTTACAACCTAGTAGGTTCTATGATAAACTACGGTTTTTATACTCAAGGGTTCATAAATGGAGTATTGGGTGGCTTAGGTTTTGGTTAGATTTGGATGTTATGAATGACCGGTTCCACAGGTGTGACCTTAGACACATTGAGGAAAGGACGATTGAATAACATGCAAAGATAGCTGAAAGATGGTTTACTAAATATTCCGCTTATGAACCCGTTGAGTTTAATATAGAAACATGCTCAACTCACCCATCCAGGAAATTAACGATAACCTGCTTTTTGAAAAAGGGGTAAAACTCTTTGTCAAAAGAGACGACATGATTCACCCTCACATCTCCGGTAACAAATGGCGTAAGATGAAATACAACCTCCTGGCAGCCAAAAGTACAGATACCCTTTTAACATTTGGAGGGGCATATTCCAACCATATAGCAGCAACTGCAGCTGCGGGACATGAGTATGGGTTTAAAACTATAGGTGTAATAAGAGGAGAAGAACATCTCCCTTTAAACGATACTCTTAAACTTGCCATTGAGCACGGGATGAAACTGCATTATGTTGACCGTACAACATACAAGAAAAGGTACCTTACTGAATTTTGGCTAGATTTAAAGGCTCAATTTGGCGAATGCTTTATTATCCCGGAAGGAGGCGCAAACCTTCTTGGGGTACAAGGGTGCATGGAAATACTTGATGAGGTAGAAATAGACTTTGATATAGTGTGTGCGGCATGTGGTACAGGCTCTACATTAGCCGGAATTATCGCAAGTATGAAAAGTGGTAAAAGGGCGATAGGTTTCCCTGCTTTAAAGAACGGTGTATTTATTGCAGATGAGATCAGGAAATTCTTAACAGATGAACAACTAAATGGAAAAGAGTGGTATATTGAAACAGAATACCACTTTGGTGGCTATGCAAGATATCGCCCCGAATTAATTGATTTCATAAAAAGAGTAAAGAAAATCTCAGGCATTCAGTTAGATCCTGTCTATACAGGAAAAATGATGTTCGGGATATACGATCTAATTAGAAAAGGAAAGATCAAAAGCGGAAGTACGGTTCTTGCCGTTCACACAGGTGGACTTCAGGGAATCACAGGCTTTGAAAAACGCTACGGTATTAAAATCAATGGTTAAATAACGGTATAACAGAAAGCTATGATTTACCGTCCGTTCCCAATCCGCCACAGAAAGTAATAACTACGGCTGGATGCTGGATACTGGATGCTAGATGCTGGACATCTGGAATTCATCTACTCATTATTTCTGATAACTGAATCCTCATGATAGAAACCCGCGACCTGTTGCATATGTAAACTTTTCGATACGGAAATTGATTTTCTAGTATCAAGTATCCAGCATCTAGTATCAAGTATCCAGCATCAAGCATCCAGTATCTTGGTTCTAGTTTCGCCACACTGTGGAATTTATCCCCCATTAAGCCAACTTCCATTATAGACAAATTTACGTGCTACAATATTTACAGCAAATGACCTAGCAATATTTTTCACGGGCTGGGAAAAAGATCTACGGATAATAGATTTAAGGGTATACAACTCCTTATAAGTCTCATTAGTCCTTGTTTCCAGTTGATCTTTGGTCATAAGCTTCGGGGCAAAGACTACCTTCCCCACCCGGTACTGTGACCAGTTTCGGTGCAAAATCCGGTTATCGTTCTCCAGTTTTTTTGTAAATGTAGTTCCCGGGTATGGTATTGGTACGTTCAAACTGGTAAGGTGCGGTTTTATATCTGATACAAACTTAAGTGTATCATCAAATATATTTTCAGTATCCTCGTCAAACCCGACAATCATCGATAGTTGAAATGAGAGTCCGTTGGTTTTTATAGTTTTTAACATTTTATAATACTCTTCTACCCTATTCTGCTTCTTACTAACCGTATTCAAACTGTCCTGGTTTATACTTTCAACACCTAAGCATAAAGAGAAACATCCGCTCTTTGCTGCCAGCTTGCAAAGCTCCGGAAAGAGACCCAGATTTATAGTACTCTGCCCCCCCCAACTGATCTTCAACGGAATCAATTTTGTAAAAAGCTCTTCGGAATAAGCCCTGTTTGCAATAATATTATCATCAACAAAAAAGATACTTTTTGATCCCGAAGCCTTTACGTCTCGAATAACATCATCAACCGGCCTGAATCTATAACTACCCCCAAAGAATTTTGTAACCGTACAAAATTCACAATTATGTGGGCACCCTCGCGACGCTTGTACTGGCATCATAGATGCCATATAATGATGTCTCTTAACCAGGTCATATCGTGGAACTGGCAAACTTTTAAGATCATGAAATTTTGTACACTTATAAATAGGCTGTAACCTGTTATTTGAAAAATCGTCAACTACCCCTTCCCATAAATAATCAGCTTCACCTATTATAATACTATCTGCGTGCTCTTTTGCCTCATCAGGCAAAGCGGAAACATGTATACCTCCCATAACGACCTTTTTCCCGGTCTCTCTAAATTTATCCGCAATATCATAGGCCCGTATCGCCTGGCTGGTAAACGTTGTGATAGCAACAAGATCACACTCTGCCGTAAAATCCACATCTTCCACCAATTCGTCAACAATACAAACCTCAACATCTTTTGGTGTTAGACCTGCCAGATATAATAGTGTCAATCTGGGAAAAGGTAATTTTTTTCTCCTTAATAATGTGCCGTCGTCATTATATCTGGATGGACCTATAAGCAGTAGTTTCATATATTTTTTTACTCCTCATAAAAGACTATTTCCAAGAGTTAATAGTTTGCATCACTACAGCCCCCAGCTTCGCCACCTGAAAAGTTGACTCAAAACCAAAATCCAGTAATCTATTTTAGTAATCCTTCAAGCTCATCAACTAACGATTTAAAGACTCCTAAAGCTGCATTTACCGGCTCAGGCGAAGCCATATCAACACCCGCACCAACCAACTGCTCCAACGGATATTTTGAACCTCCTGATTTAAGGAAGTTTATGTACTGGTTCAATTCATTCTGTCCACCATTAATGACCCTTTGTGATAACGCAATGGCAGCAGAAAGACCGGTAGCGTATTTATATACATAAAAGGCGTGATAAAAGTGTGGTATACGAAGGCCCTCCAGATCACTCACTGAATCGATATTCACGTTAGGTCCAAAGTACACCTTGAGGAGCTTCATGTATAGATCACGGCAAGAATCAACCGTAAGCGGCTGGTTATTTTCCACCATTTCATGAGTAATCTTCTCAAATTCAGCAAACATCGTCTGTCTATATATCGTACCGATGATATCATCAATCTGCTTATTAACAAGATACGCCTTAAACTGACGGTCATCTGCACGATCAATCAGATATTTAGCCAGCAGCTGTTCATTGAAAGTAGAAGCCACCTCTGCAACAAAAATAGAGTAATTGTAGTGTTGGAATTGGTTGTTTTGTATGCTGTGCCATGAATGCATTGAGTGACCGGCCTCATGTGCAAGGGTAAAGACATCATTAAATACATCGTCTTTATAGTTCATCAGGATATAGGGATCACTCTTAAACGATCCGGCAGAAAACGCTCCGGAATGTTTTCCTTTGTTTTCGTACTTATCAACCCACCCGCCCTGTAAACCTTTCTTTAAGATGTCCACGTATTCAGAGCCTAAAGGTTCTAGTGATTTTGTCACCATGTCAACTGCTTCGTCATACGTATGGCGCATCTTTATTTCTGGTATCAACGGAACTCGGCAATCATAAAGGTGCAGATCCTTCACCTTCAGCGCATTTTTGCGTATATCATAATAGTGATATAAAGCCTCAAGGTTGTCATGTACAGATTTTATAAGATTATCGTAGACTGAAATTGGCACTTTATCCGCAAACAGGCTTGATTCTATGGAAGATTCAAAATTCCTGACCCTTGCACCATAGACGTCAAGCTGAACGCTACCGTTATAAAGGTTTACCAGCGTACTCTTATGCTGTTCATATCCATCAAGGAGTTGAAAAAAAGCACTTTTTCTAACACCTCTGTCTTGATGCAGAATTAACGATCCGTAAGAGGATTGTGTTAACGCTTTTTTCCCCTCAGGTGTATCAATCTCTCCAAAGGTCATATCAACATCCACAAGGGACGAAAATGTTTTCTCCGCTGTCTGTGAAAATTCTGCCTGCATGGAGAGAAGTCTCTCCTCGTTTTCAGAAAGTATATGGGGTTTATATCTTAATATTTTTTCCAGCAGAATAACAAAATCTTTTAACACATCAGATGAGAGAAATTGCTCCATTGTCTCGTCAGGTATGGCCTGTATCTCTGGTGTCTGGTAACTACTTGCAGTTTGACTGCGGCTTGCAATATTCATGTAGCGAGCCAGCCTGCCCTGGCTGGATGAATCTCCTCCGTCTTCAGACATACGCAACTGGGCATAATAACCTAAACGTTCATCAAGTATACCTATCTTATTGTTAAATTCCAGACACTCTTTCAGCTTTTCGGGAGAGAGCCCAAGGGTCCCTTTAAAACCTTCAATCTTTGCAATCATAGAATCAAACTCTTTAAGGGCCACTTCCCATTCATCTTCATCTTTAAATAGTTTTGAAAGATCCCAACAATCACAAACAGGTATGCAGCTTCTATCTTTCGGTTCATCTGTTATCTTTTGATCTTGTATAGACATAAAACCCCTTTTTTCGTCAGGTTACATAAAATTACTGCAAATGTAAGATATAAATTATATAATTATACTTAAGGGATGCATAAATGCCTCATCAATACATCCCTTAAGTATATATATCAAACAGCTTTATTATTTTAATTAAATTACCCGAAAAGGGCAATGTGATTTTATTGGCAGAAACAGGAGGCAGTTTTAGCTATGGCAAATAATTTCTTAAAACGACATTACTTTTTGCCAGCCTTTATTCTTTTGTTACTTGCAAGCACATGTAACAATGAAAACGGTGTTGGGAAAAAAGATTCTACTATATCAGAAAAGAGAGGAGGGACTATGTCCGAGACTGTTTCAGAAGAAGATAAAAAATGGAAAGAGATTCTAACTGAAGAGCAGTACATGGTTACCAGGAAGAAAGGTACAGAAGCTCCTTTTACAGGAAAGTATTACAATTCTAAGGAAAAAGGGATATATACATGTATTTGTTGCGGTAATGACCTTTTTAGCTCCGAAACAAAATATGAATCCGGTACCGGGTGGCCAAGTTTTTTCTCCGTTATTTCGCAACAAGCAATAAAAGAGGAAAAGGATGTGTCACATGGAATGATTCGTATTGAAGTTATGTGCAGTAAATGCGGTGCTCATCTTGGGCACCTGTTTGATGACGGGCCGCCGCCGACAATGCTTCGTTACTGTATAAACTCTGCGTCCCTAAATTTCAAGAAAAAGTAGATAAAAAAATCACTTTTGATGTGTTCTGATAATCAGATCTTTTTTTCTTATGCTTAAACCACAATGAAGACATTTACTAGTGAATCCATTTAAAGACAATCCGATCAACGAGAAAAATTTATTACATCTTGGACATTTGGCAAAATTATACAAGAAACCAACAAAGGCTAAAGTACAAAAACAAATAATGAGAAGAACCATTCGTACTCTTTCAGATATTGAAATTGACATTACCATGGCACCATAAGGAAGGTAAAATAAGAACAATAGGAACAAAGATAACCTGAGTTTCCTAAGTCGGATTACTCCTTTTAACTCAAATGCATTTTCCGGTTTTGTGTGGATTATTGGCGTTTTAGATTTTCTTGAATACATAAAGAAATCTTGGAGATTTTTTGATCGTTACAATTTTCAGCCTTGTAAAATTAGAGCCCACGATTGTTAACTGCTAAAATAACCAAATCCTAAGAATCCCCAGATTTTTAGGATCTAGTTGATTCATTGGTTGTCTATCATTTTTGATAAACATTGCTCCGATGACCAATTACAACAACTAATATTAATAATTTTTCATCATGTATCTCATAAATGACCCTATAATTACCTATTCTAATTCTCCAGCCATTTCTACCAGATAGCTTCTTGGAATTATTTGGCCTTGGATTGTCAGATAAACTTTGAATAGATTCAACAACCCGATTTTGTTCTTTTGTTGGCATTTAACTTAGAAATTTCTGGGCAGCTTTTTCGATATAAATTTCATAGTTCTAGGTTTTTATCCTTTTCGTATCTCATTTACTGCATCCTCAAATAGTATCGGGTCTGAAGGTTTTGCCTTGGCCTCATCGTAAGCTCTAATGTCTTCTAATTCTTCTAATTCGTCTACAATTTTCTGCCATTCTGAAACTGGAATTACAACAGCTTTTTTTATTCCTTTTTCATCAGTAATATATTGTTCATGCAATTCTATCATCTTTACTTCTCGAATATTATTGACTATGTTTTACCACAACACATTTGGATCACTAATACAAAGATAACAATACAATTAGTATTACTTTACCATTGTTATTGTTTGATTAGCACATATCGCTGTTATTTTTCGAACAATGGCATAACAAATTAACATAAAAGCCAACACACTACCAACCTACTTCTCAACAAGACTGTATAGCAGCTCAATTTCTTCTGCCCATATACTACTATCAGGAGTCTCCAACACCATGGGAATCTCTTCAAACATCTTATCATTCATGATAAACCTAAATGTCTCAATCCCAAGTTTACCTTTTCCAATACTTTCATGTCTGTCAACACGGCTTCCCAGCTCCGGTTTTGAATCATTAAGGTGCATTCCCTTTAAATATTTAATCCCTACCACTTTCTTGAATTCGGTAAATGTCGCATTGCATGCCTCTTTGGTACGCAAATCATAACCTGCGGTAAATGTATGGCAGGTATCAATACATACACCCACGCGTTTTTTATCTTTAATATTGCTGATAATAGAAGCAAGGTGCTCAAACCGAAACCCCATATTGGTCCCCTGTCCTGCAGTGTTTTCAATAACCGCGGTAACACCTTTTGTCTCATCCAATGCGATATTAATAGACTCCGCAATCCTTTCCAGGCATGCATCAGGAGATATCTTTTTTAAGTGGCTTCCGGGATGAAAATTCAGGAATTTAAGTCCCAATTGTTCACAGCGTTTCATCTCATCCAGAAACGCATCTCTGGACTTTTCCAGTCCCTCATCTTCAGGGCTCCCGAGGTTAATGAGATAGCTGTCATGGGGAAGGATATACTTTGAATCAAATGCAGCATCTTTGCAGTTTTGTTTAAAATCATTGATATTTTTCTCACTAAATGGCTTGGCTTTCCACTGGCGTTGATTCTTGGTAAAAAGCGCAAACGATTTCGCTTTTATCTCTTTAGCGTTCAACGGTGAGTTTTCCACCCCACCACTAGCGCTAACATGCGCACCGACTCTTTTCATTTATACCTCATTATCTCTTAGTTCTGAAATTAAATCGGTATTATAATTTATACAAGTTCTATGTAAAAGATTAATTATTGTCTGAGGTAAATAGACAGAAGGCAAATTAGGTGGATAGGCTGAAGGTAAAAGCCTAAAGGCAAAAGGCAAAAGGCAAAAAGCGAAAGGCAAAAAAGCTTTATGCTCTTACCTTCAGTCTTCAGCCTTCTGCCTATTCACCTGATTAATTACTGACTGTATCGTTTCTTAAAATTTTCAAGATTTTCTTTACGTGCCTGTTTTTCACCAGGGTCCATCTTCCCAATAAACCATTTATGGTTATCCGACTCAAGGATTGAGACTAACAACTCTTCTACTTGAGAAGCGGCCTCTTGCTTTCCGTTATGTTTACCATTCTCAATCAGCTCCTTAACCTCTGGTACAAATTCTGAATAAAAATTGTTAGCTACCTCATACATACCATGCCATTGTGTATAGTCCGGCCCCATCATAGAGGCACCCATTCTGGCACGCCGGCCTTCATGATGCCACAGGAAGAAATATGTCCACTCAATTTTGTCATCAAAATTAATGTCAGCCGTTATCAAACCGGTAGATCGCAGCTTCTTAAATAATTTTGTAGCTGGAGTACCAAACTTCTCATTATACAGTGTCACCAGATTATCATATTGTGAATAGAAATCAGAAACATACTGTTTACTGTGACATTGATGACATACATCCTGCATATTTGACCGCCTTTTTGCCCAGGGGATGGTCTCTATACCCGCCTTTATATCCTTAGCATCTATCTTCTCCGAAATGGGTGGACGAAGTGTCCAGCTTATTCTCTCTCCCACGTCATGTGTAATCTCCTGATTCGGAGTAGCGCTCATATGGCAAGTTGCGCACGTTGGAGCAGCAACATAATCTTCCCCCACAACCCAAGGCTTAGCCTTGAGATTCATCTCATCTTTATGTGCTATAAAATTAATTCCGTGTTTAGATTCTCTGTAAATCTCATACTGAGGATGGTCCGGCCCCAAATGGCACTTTCCGCAATCATCCGGTTCCCTTGCCTGCGCAACGGAAAAGTAGTGCCTGTTATGACAAGCGGCACACGATCCCAGACTACCGTCAGGATTAATCCTTCCAATACCCGTGTTTGGCCATGTTTTAGGATCAATTACAGGAATACCGTTTTTATCCTTCATAATTGAACCGTTACTGTCCTTTACAAATTCGACCTTTGAACCATGACACTGCCAGCATCCGCTCACTGCCGCCGCATTTCCAAGATTGTTACCTTCTACTACCTCAGCTAGTACATTATCTAATGACCCAAGTATTTTCCCTGCCTGTGCATGATGACTACGCTGAAACTGATCATACTCCTTTTGATGGCATTTTGAGCAATCTTTTGGTGACACTATTGTTGCAATCATATGTTTATAGTGCTCAAACTGGTCAATATCAGATTCTTCGGCACCATGGCATTCTAAACATCCAACCCCCTTTACCGCATGTCGACTCTCTTTCCACTGAGCAACTGCAGATCTTGCATTTCCCGCTTCACTATGGCATTCAACACAATTGCGATTATCTTTTGAGACTATAATCTTCTCCTTGTGACCGGTCGCCCTGTTCCTTGACTCTACATACCCTACAATTAGCAATGCGGCTAATAGAAAAAAACTTAATACGGAAATAGTAATCTGTTTCCCAATCAATGTCATTAAAACACTCCTCTAACTAAAACATTTGCACGTTTTTGTAAGGATTCAAGATCTTAAACCCCGACAGATTCAACGTAAAAAAAATGGGCGTAAAATAGGTAATTTATTTCTATTGCTTAGGACACAAGCAAGAAAAGAGAAAATCAAACAACCGCTTCCCAGACCGTAAACGTTACAAATATAATAAAACTAACAATTCCGATATAAACATAAATATCTTTCTTTGGGAACCTTCTCTCAATTCCCCTATCAATAAACGGCCAGAAAATAACCGCTACCGCCAGTACAATATTACCAATGATTCCCACATTGAACGGCACCAGCTTTAGCCATCGGAATGTAAAGAAAAAGAACCATTCGGGTTTGATGTGAGCAGGTGTAACATTAGGATCAGCCCTCGCCCCCATTTCTGGCGGAAATACCAGCGTAAGTATTGTTAATAAAAAGAACAGCGAAATACCAATTGAAAGTTCAGTTAATACATGGTCAGGTATAAAAGGAAAATATCTATCTTTTTTGTCCAAATCTTTAGGGTCCAGAACAGAAACGCCGTGTAACCTTATCTGAATGATGTGCATGCCAACCAGAACAACTATGACAGTTGGTAGCACCCCAATATGCAACACAAAGAAACGGGTAAGGGTGTTTTGTGATATCTCGTCGCCACCTCTCATAAAACGTGCCAGATACTCACCGATAAAAGGCGTTGCTTCCGCAATATTTGTTCCCACTACCATTGCCCAATAAGAGATCTGTTCATAAACCAGAGAATAGCCTGTAAACCCCAGGATAAGAGATGTCAGGAACAAACCCACACCGATCATCCAGTTAAATTCCCTCGGTTTCCTATATGAAGCCGTAAAAAACACCCTGAACATATGTAACATGAGCGCAATAATAAAGAGGTGACCGGCCCACTTATGAATACCGCGAATGTACCAACCAAACGAAACATTATTGGTAAAATGTGCAATACTATCGTAAGCACCTGTAGTGGACGGTACGTAAAAGAATGTGAGAAGCATACCTGTTATCACCTGGATAATCAACAGGTATGCAGGGGTACCTCCAAGAGCAAACCACCACCTTTTAAGATGGAACGGAACTGGCTCATCGGAGAATTCTTTTAACATATCCCAATTAACGGGAAATGTTGTGTTAAACCAATTTTTCTGTTTATTTACTGTTTCCATCACACCTCTTTAAGCATTACAAAAATATTACCGTTATTTAATACCACATCGTACCTTTCCAATGGTTTCGGTGCGGGCCCTGATATAGTATTCCCGTTTGTGTCAAAAAAGGCATTATGACAAGGGCAGACAAAGAGACTCTTTGACGATTCCCAGTGTACTTGACAACCTAAATGGGTACATGTCGTTGATATTGCCTTAAAACCATCAGGAGTATTTGCAAGAATAATTGATTTACCCTGCAAGTCTTCAAACACAATGCTTTTCCCCTGAGGAATTTTCTTTACATTTGAAATTAATGTCTCACGATACTTTACCCTCTTTTTCTTTGGAAGCAGAAAGCTTACAATATACCCGCCAAACAATCCGTGGCTGAGAAACACCCCAATACACATTACGATGAAAGGTATAAATCTTCTTTTTGAAGTTGAAACTGAATTGTCATTATTTTTTGTCATTATCGGTATAAATAGAATGAAATTTTACATGATGATAAGTTAGGCTAGTTATGTCTTATGTGGTGATAAGTTTGGCTGGTTATTACGAACATAAAACGTTCTATTTGTCTGCACAGAGTATAAAAAACTCTACATTAAATAGATCAAGAGAAGTATAACATGGAATTTCCACATTGCAATTCATTAAAAAAATATCTTATCACCAATTTTTTAACAGGAAATATATTGAAAAAGATCATCTGTAATAATAGTATAGATCAACATTTTTTAAGATCACAGAGTTAAAAATTTAATGTATTTGAAGATAAACAAGTAACCATAAGTACATTGATATTATCGGCATATTTAATTTTTGTTTAATAAAACTGAGTCAAACCAGATGCGCAGCTCTAGGCGCGTTAATGATTCGGAGATTAAAGATAGAGCAAAGCCAAGCTTAAGATGAGAGCAAAAGGTAACAATATGTTTTTGGCCAAGCCCGAATCAATTACTTTTAAAATTCAACCTGAATAGGAAAATACAAAGATAGTGGAAAATAATACTACCGAGGATCTTTTAACAGAAGAAGAGCTCCCATATAAATATATAGTAGGTATCGACCTTGGAACAACAAACTCTGCAATTGCATACGTCGATTTAACCGCCCCTGGAAAGAGAAGCAGAAAGATTGAGTTTTTAGGTGTACCACAGTTAAGGGCTCCAGGAGAGATTGATACCCTGCCGGTGCTGCCGTCATTCCTTTACATCCCAGGCCCCCATGATTCACTTACCGGGAATACTGGCCTGCCATGGGCGGACAAAAGAGAGTATGCTGTGGGCGAAATTGCTAGGGAACAGGGCTCACTGGTACCAGGAAGCTTAGTCTCTTCAGCCAAATCGTGGCTTTGCCATGGGGGTGTTGACCGTACATCTAATATCCTTCCATGGGGAAAAGATATTGACGTTCCAAAAGTCTCTCCCATAGAAGCCAGCTCAAGGTACCTTCTACATATGAAGGAATCATGGAATGAAGTTGTTGCGAAAGGCCGTGATGAGCACCTCCTGGAAGAGCAGATGGTGATAATAACAGTACCCGCTTCATTTGATGAAGTTGCTCGTGAATTAACCGTTAAAGCAGCAAAAGATGCTGGGCTTACCCGGATAAAACTTATGGAAGAGCCTTTAGCTTCTTTCTACGCATGGTTATATCAAAACCAGGATACATGGCAGAAGAAAATGACTAAAGGCCAGCTGGTATTAGTATGTGACGTTGGTGGTGGAACCACTGACTTTACCCTTATATCAGTTGATGAAGGTGAAAAAGGGCTAAAATTCAACAGGCTTTCAGTTGGAGACCACCTGATGCTTGGGGGTGACAATATTGACCTTACAATCGCAAGGGATGTGGAGGTAAAACTCTATGGTAAACCTGGTCAGCTTGACAGTAAAAGGTGGCATCAACTTACACATCAATGCCGTAAAGCAAAAGAGACCCTTTTATCAGAAAAATCGGGCCGAAACGAAGTGGACATTGCAATTATGGGTTCCGGGGGAAAGCTTATCGCTGATACGATTAAAAGCACGGTAACCAAAGACCAGATAAGGGATTTGATCATTGACGGCTTCTTTTCCCATATAGATCTTGCAGATACTGAGCCTAATATGGGCAGAAAAGGCCTTACAGAGTGGGGACTTCCATACGTACAAAACCCAAAAGTCACAAGTCATCTCGCCTCATTCTGGAATCGGAGTGAACCTCTCATAAAAAATGAGACGGAGAGAGAAAACCCTTATCCGAACTTTCTTCTGTTTAACGGAGGTTCATTGACTCCCGTAATTATACGTAAGCGTATACAGGAGGTAGTTCAAAAATGGTTTAAAGATAGTGCCGGTGATGATTGGATACCTGAGGAACTACTAAATCCAAGACCGGAACTGGCAGTTGCAGTTGGTGCGGTTAATTATGGAATTGCCCAAACCTTTGACGGTATCAAAGTTGGGGCAGGAAGCCCCCGTTCCTATTATATAGAAATTAGCGGCCAGGAAAAGGAGGATGGATTACGTAGATCCGTCTGCCTTGTTCCCAGGAGTTCGGAAGAGGGTTTTGAATTTAAACTGGAAAAACCTGCATTTGAGGTATTAACAAACCAGCCCGTATCCTTTAACGTATTTACATCCAGTACACGGCTAAGTGATAAAATAGGGGATATAATAAAACTTCCGGAGGAAGAGATAACAGTGCTTCCCGCAATTCATACTGTTTTGCGATATGGAAAAAAGGGAGAAGCAAAACCGCTGCCGGTTTTTATCTCTGTACGGTTAACCGAGATTGGGACATTGGAACTCTGGTGCAACTCACAAGACAGCGCCCACAACTGGCAGCTACAGTTTGATGTCCGTTTTGGTGAAAGCGACAAAAAGAGCTCATCCGTGTCAGGCGAGACGTTTGACGCAGACACGGTTAAAAGAGTATGTAATAAGATAAATAGCGTATTTAACTCCAGAGACGGACTGGAACTTGACCTGTTAATAAAGGAGATATCATCTATTCTTCTCCTAAACAAAGCAAAGTGGCCCACTGCCATTATAAGAAAGATGGCAGATGAACTATTTAAATGCAAAAAAGGCCGCACATTCAGTCCTCATCACGAATCCAGATGGTTGAACTTACTGGGTTTCTGCATGCGTCCCGGTTTTGGTGATCCACTTGATGAATGGAGGGTTAAAGAGACATGGAAGGTCTTTCTTGAAGGACTCTGTTTTGACGCAAAATATCAGTGCATTTCAGAGTGGTGGATTTTATGGCGAAGAATTGCCGGAGGGTTAAAAACCGGGCAGCAAATGGAGATATATAAACAGCTACAGCCATACATCTCTTCCGCTTCAAGTAAAAAGAAGAAGACAAAAAAGAATCCCAAAACTAAATCCTCTGCCCACGATGAACTGGAAGTTTGGATGTCATTGGCGAGTTTTGAGAGACTTGAGGTAGAAATTAAGGAGAAACTAGGAAACCAGCTTTTAAACAAATTTCGAAAAAACACACCAAGCCCCAAAGAGATATGGTCCTTAGGCCGGTTAGGGGCAAGGATTCCTTTTCATGGTCCACTGGATAGAGTAGTTTCTCCACAGGAAGCCGCCGCCTGGATAAACAAGCTTCTTTCATACAATCCGGAAGCCACAGATGCGTTAACCCACACAATAGTTCAAATGGCAAGGACAACAGGAGACCGTGAACGAGACTTAACACACGAAGAAAAGAGTAAGGTATTGGAATGGATAGAGAGCCTTCCAAAATCTGAATATTTCAGGAAACAGGTAAACAACCCTGAAAGCGCATCTGAACATGACGAACAAGACTGGATATTCGGAGAAGCATTACCACCTGGATTGATTGTCTCATCAGAAAGCTGATGGTAAAGATAAGCAAACAGCGAAAAAGATACCATCGGTAGGGGTTCAAAATTTTGAGCCCCTACAAATCTAATGTAAATCTGGGATTAAAACAGGTAATTTATTAATCTTCCATCCCCTTAGATTATCTACCCCTTCCCAAAGACAGATGAAACCCTCTTATTAGCAATACTATAATAACAGAGAAAACAAGGATCGTTAACAAAATAGAGATTATGTATGTTGTTATCATCCATGAAAAAATAAGTGCATTATGCCACCATTTATAGTCCAGCAACGCGATACCGTAGACCTCTTGAGCAAACAGGATTGCACCCAGAAAGATTAATCCCGGAATAAGAAACTTTATTTCCCGCCTCCTGGGGGCCATAGAAACAGTAAAGATGATGGAAAATATTAAACAAACAGCTGAACGCAGAGTAGAAAAACCATTCTCACGAAAATTATTAAACGATAACCAGACAGTATCCATGTAACTTTTCATGTATTCCTTCATGGAATCAATAGAGAACGTTATCTCATTGGGTAAGGTCTCTTTTAACTTAATGGGGCTCTCTATGAAAATAGATATCAGTACAACGGCAAATGCACAACCAAAGAGAGGAGACAAAGCTATTATAAAGTCAAATACCCCTCTAACCTTTGGTTTCTCATAAACTATTTCGCGACTATCTCCATATATGCTTAACTGATTTATAGTGGTACCTGTTATCAGGCAAGAGATAGTATAACTAAAACCTTTTACAATCGCTCCCGGTAGAAGAAACCAGTTTATCACCTTTGTATTCCCGTACTTATCCCATAAATTCCTGATACAGAGGCTTACAACTATAATCCCGATAACGCTGAATGAGAATGCCAGATATATGGTATCTGGCAACTCTGTGTTCTTTAAATAGTATTTATATAGTAGAACGAAAAAAGATAGCAATCATTGCTATTATCCCCTCCCAAAATATATACTCAACGGGTTCGTAAATGGAGTCTTTAGTAATTTAGGTTTTGATTAGATTTGGATGTGATGATTGACCGGTTCCACAGGTGTGACCTTCGCCACATCGAGGAAAGTACGATTGAAGAACATTCAAAGATAACCGAAAAATGGATAGCTAAAGACTCCATTTACAAACCCGTTGAGTATGATTCTACAAAATTTATCATTTTATAAGTATAGGTGCTATTGCTCTAAAAAAGGGACTGCCATCAATTAATGCTTCCAGAGAATATTCCCCTGGCTCCAGCAGTTCACCATCTATAACAAGAGGAATTTCAGCACTGTAACGCAGAGATCTCTTATTAGGCAATGTCATAACTTCCAGAAAATCTGGACAGCCAAGCAATGGATCAATAAAAATGTATTGCCACAAAATATCACTCTCTTCATTTCGCAATACAAACTGCACTGGTTTCTCTTCACCACAATGGGATATGAGCTCTAAATCAATAGCAGAACCAGTTCTGTTGATCAAAAGAAACTCCGCGCGAAAGCTAACTCTCTCTTCTAATTCATTATTCTCTGAAATACCACTTACATTAAATTCGTGGTTCTCCACAACAAGCATACAGCTAATACTTTTTCTGAAAAGTCTCTCCTCACCATTTTTAGAAAATAAACTTCTAGCATCAGCATTACCGTCACCGGAAACACCATCCTGCGCAACCACAACGGCAACCTGTATAAAGACCACAACACAAATCGAAGATACCATTAACAATAAACAAGTTTTTTTGACATATTTTTAAGATCCACAATAATATCATACAATTACGTGATTTGTATACATTCTAGTAAGTTCAGGCTGATTTCAGAATCAAGATTTGCACAGAAGATTAATCATAAGCAAGAATTCATTAAGAACAAAACTTGATTTTCTGCAATTAATGCAATTCTATCTTTAGATGAAAAACAATATGAGTTAAAAATTTTATACACATTCTATATATTATAAAATCAGATAATCAAGCATTAATGTGCAATTTCTGATATTTTTCTACTATTTTTCGATCCTTCACATTAAATAAAATAATTAACATAATTACCAACGTTTCGGTTATAAAAACAGATGTAAATAGATAATTAAATCAGATAGATGCCGCACAGGTCTCTCACTGTCTATCTTCGTGTTTCAGTATAAGTTATTTCACTTAAAATCTTATTTTTCGCAAAAATCCATTGATCTCTTTTTCATCTTAATATTATAAGTACAAATTTACGTTTTTTTTGTGGGAAAAAGTAATAGCAGATATCCAAAATAGTTTTCATAGTTTACAGGACTAAAGCTAGAAGATGTTTGACATTTACCATATATCGTGATATTATTTTAGACTGCAATTTTTTTTAAGATTAAATTGTTTCATAGAGAAGACAGACCATCACATTTGTTTTTACCTATAGATATACTAATAAATTATTGCTGTTGCAGGTTTTAGACGGTTGCAAGTTGTTTACGTACAGTCAATCAATTACTTCGAGTGCAAACTTCTAAATCGTTATAATGTTTACAGTAGTTAATTTGGAACACTGTTTAAACTGTTTAGGTTTTTGTGAAATTTTAACCGATATTTTTATATAGCTGACAAAAATAATGAATAATGCCGAAATATTAAATCCAATTAAAGATTTGCTGGATGAATTTGAGAGCCGTTTTTACAAAGAATTAGGATCTGAGCATACCGGCATAAATGACCTTGTCGCCCATGTAAGCAAATTTAAAGGCAAAAGATTAAGGCCTGCACTTCTACTACTTTCGGCAAAATGTTTTGATAACTTCCAGCCTCAGCACATTGATCTGGCAATTGTTGTAGAAATGATACACACTGCCACACTTGTCCATGATGACATTATTGATGAAGCAACGGTCAGGAGATTTGTCCCCAGTATGAACTCCGAATGGGGACGTGAAATATCGATTTTATTTGGTGATTATCTGTTCTCAAGAGGTTTTACCATACTGTCAGCCCTTGATTCGCAGTTAGCAACCATGTTAATGTCACAAACTGTAAATATATTGTGCGAAGGAGAGTTGCTACAGTTACAGAAACGTTATAATAAAGATATGAACGAAAGGGACTATCTGCAGATAATAGAAAAAAAGACAGCCTCTCTATGTGCTTCCAGCTGCAGACTTGGAGCGTACTTTGCAGGTGCAAACAAAGATGCAATGGAGTCATTTACAAAGTTCGGTCTTAAATTGGGAGCCGCATTCCAAATCATAGATGATTGCCTTGATATTGTCGGAGATGAAGATGAAGTAGGAAAGACTCTTAACACAGACATAAAGAAAGGTAAGATGACCTTACCTCTTATTAAGCTAGTGGACTCCCTTCCGCAAAACCGTAAAGAAGATACATACAAACTTATTTATAATAGCCAGGATTGCGATGATAATACCGCAATGATGGAGCTATTAACAGAACATGACGCACTTGAATATTCATATGGTGTGGCCAGAAACATGGTAAATGACGCCTTGAGTGAGATCTCTTTTATACCTGATTCAATTTATAAAGAGACGTTAAATAATCTGGCAAATTACGTTATCTCAAGAAGAAAATAGCCTTGCTTTCTGGATTAATTGTGCGTTTTTACCCGTTACTTTGCAAACTATCGACAGCGCAAATGCAGGAAATGGCAGACTCTGCGTTGTCAACCACATCATAAAGCTCAAGACTCCGAGATTTAGCAACATTCTCATCAACCATCTGTTTGAAAAAGCCAAGCAAGCCATCATAAAAACCGTTTTTATTAACAAAAACAAGCGGTTTTTTATGCCGCCTAAGAAGTTTAAGTGTCAAGATCTCTACCGCCTCTTCCAGAGTACCAAACCCTCCTGGAAGCACGATAAACCCATCAGATCTCTTTTCCATTATTGTTTTCCGATCACGCATGTCATCTGTAACTATCAGCTCCGAAGCCTGTTTAAACGCAATCTCCTTATCCTTTAAAAAGTCAGGAATTACACCTACAACCTTACCGTTACTTTTATGAACTGATTTGGCAAGAGCCCCCATTAAACCAACATTAGCCCCACCATAGACCAGGGTATCGCCACGTTCCCCAATCAACGCACCTAACTTTTCAGCCTCAGTAAAATACTCAGACGAAACTTTATCACTTGATGAACAAAAAACACATATATTCATTTTGCATAAATACCATAACGTGGCAAGCCGCAACCAAAATACGAAAGGCCAGATACTGGATTCTAGATACTGGATACTAGCAAATAGTTCGATTTCTTATTTTTTATTAGAGTACACAAAAAGATAAACACAATATAGCATGTAATATTTAAGGTGCCATAATAGATTATCAAGCATCTAGTATCAAGTAACCAATAAGACCATATAATTTTACAATTTTACCATTTTTGATAAAAGGGAATAATAAAAAATCACTTTGTTCTTCAGAATAAATTACTTGTTAAAACAACCGTTTTTTGTTAATTTTATTATCGTTAATGCGCTATCTTTACACATCAATCTATTTCAATGAGAAAAGTTTCTAATATTAAATTAGCTATTTGGCGATCATATCTTTATGACAATATTACGGAAGGGAATTACAATTAAAACAGGAAAAACCGTTAAACTTAAATACATTCTTATCTGTTTGCTTTTCGTTTTAATCTGTCGGATATGTTCATCAGGCAAAATAGTAACTCTATTACCAGAAATGCATCTTGTGACGAATAGTCAGGAAAAAGAGGTAAGCTACGCGCCTGTGGATCTAACAGGAAACTTCGCGCCATATAAACAGTTCGAAATTATTATGCCCGACAACCTGGAAGCTAATGTAAACAATGCAATTTCACCTATACGGATGAATTTCCTGGACGGACATGGATATTTTGACATATTTATAAGATCCCAAACACTTAATCCCCATTATGGACTTAGTATCCAATTAAGTGATAATTTTTGGACAGACGTAGAACGTACATCAGGAACCCTTAAATCATTCGGAGCGGTTGCCGGAAGAGGTACCGTAAGACTAACATGGGAGACATCGTTAGAGATCTGTAATGCAGGGTTCAATATATTAAGATCCAAAACAGAACTAGGGCGATATGTGAAGATCAACAACACGTTAATCCCTTCACACGCAGTAGAAACAAAGGGGGCGGTTTACAAACTGGCAGATAACAAAGTCATAAACGGAAAAACTTATTATTACAAACTCCAGGATGTAACATTTGATGGCAGATCAAATCTGCACGGTCCGGTAAGTATTTCACCAGGATTGATATATGGAATTATAAAATGACTGGAATCTGTAAGGAAAGTAAAAGAGAGGAAACAGAATAAAAAAGGTCCTTCAAGCACACTATTCATCCAAACCCCTCAACCCAACGAACCAAATCCTCACAAGCCTCTTTACTCGGCGATATATCGCGCAACATCTGTTTTACCAACCCAAGATCAGCATTATTAAATGTCCCTCTTTCATCTATGCCATCATTAATACCCTGTTTTCGGTTACCGGACAAAACAATGTAGCCCCCTGCCTCAAACGCCGCCATAGTTCCCCTTTTGCCAGCGCCGTATAATTTCCTTATATCACGAGGAATTATAAATGTCCGAAATTTTCTATTTTCCACATCTTTTACTGCAATTATGTTAATAGTATGATACTTCATATTAAGTTCAAACCATTTTTGTATCATCATATGAGCCACACTGTTAACCTCTTCCTTTAGCCGCCCTTCGATTATCCATACTGTCAGATAATACTCCGGTACATAAACAACAACGCCATCCTTTTGGTATACAAGGTCGCCATCTTTCACGCATATTCTTTCAATAGGAAATTCGTTGGATACCGCCTGCAGGTGTAAATGTTCCTTAATTGACGCCCCGGCAAGCCCATTAGATATAACCCTGAAACAACCGTCAACCTTATCTACAAAATCATTCAGTGACTCTATTACAACCTTATCATACTCTTGAGATATATGCCGCTCGTTCATTATGGTAAAATGGTTATTCATTATAAATGCAATGTTTGCCCCGATATAAAAAGACTCACCTGCAAGGTCTATCCACCATAGTATCTCTTTTGGATTTTGTAGATCAATATTTGCCTTACAAAGATAACACGCCTTTCCTCTTTTATCCCTGTTAATTAGTTTACGCTGATCAACATTTTCATGAATTACCCCTCTTTTTACAAGCTCCGCGTGATTTAGCCTAATGAGCCGATATGGATTCCAGTTCAAACTAAACGTAACATTTGTTTCGGGGTCAAAAAAACTCTTTTGATTTTCTCGCCCTAGCTTCAACGGATCAGCAAGTACCAGGCCGCAGTTAACCTGCTGCCGAAACAACGCCATCAATGCATAACTTAACCCCGCATCTTTTACAAGCTGTGCTAAATTATTTAACACCTCGGCTCTTTCCTCGCTATCAGCATTTGCTATCTTAGAAAAAAGCGATTCATTCGCACCGTCTAGCTTTAACATCGATTCTATATAATTTTTACGTAGCAATTAATTTAATAACACCAAATTTATTTTTCATATTGTATAATTTGTTCAGGTCAAAATACTAATATTATTTTAGAATTTCAACAATGAAATCCTTACATACTCAATGACATCATAAACGAAACATTTAGTAATACAAATTTTGGTTAGATTTAGATGTAGTGATTCAACTGTTACAGGTATGGCTTAACTACATAGAGGAAAACACGATTAAATAACATTCAAAGAGTACCGAAAAATAGATTACTAAGCTTCTCCGTTATAAGCCAGTTTCGTATATCAACTATATTTGACAAAAATGGCCTAATACGGTATATTTTTGTCATCATCGTTATAAAAAAAAAGAACCATCTTCGGGGCGTGGCTCAGCTTGGCAGAGCGCGGCGTTCGGGACGCCGAGGTCGCTGGTTCAAATCCAGTCGCCCCGACCAGTTACCAGAATCTAATCTGGTAGAACCTTTGAACGTTTTCAAACACGGCATCTTTCATATTAAGAAATAAACATAACAAAAGTATAAATGAAAAGAATCGATAAATTAGTCTTTGACGAAATAACCAGACGGCTAATCAAAGAATTAGAACCAGAGCAAATTATTTTATTTGGTTCATACGCTTGGGGAACTCCAACGGAAGATAGCGATGTAGATATATTTATCATAATTTCTGAAAGTGATGAACCACCGCCAAGGAGAGCCAGATACGCACACAAATGTTTGCGTGGTCTTGGTGTATCTAAGGATATTCTTGTTAGAACACGACAGGAAGTTGAAAAACAACGTAATATAAAAACCTCTTTTGAAAATATGATCTTGGAAAAGGGAAAGATTCTTTATGGGTAAAGAAAGCCTTTCTATACTTAGAGAGAGCTCAAGTGCAATCTACTCTGATATAAAAAAAGCCCGATTACATTTATATAAGCTGATCTAATTTTTCTTTTATATATTCTTCTCTTTTTTGATATAATTTCTACATGAAAAATACCTCACAAATAGATAATATCAAAGAGTTACTTCCCGATCTCTCAGAAGACGCGCTTGCGGAAGTAAGGGATTTTGTCTCTTTTCTGCTTGATAAAGAACAAAAACATAATACTTTTGTCAACGAAACACTTAAAGTCAAACAAAATTCTGATACCATTACATTTAAATCATCTAAAGACTCTATGGAAACTATAAGAAGCTGGAGCAAATAAATTGCCGAATCTTGTTTTAGAAATTCACTTTATCAAGAAAGCCACAAGTTGCTCAAAAAGTATCCAGAATTAGATCCAAAATTGTCAAAAGTATTAGATCTTTTACAAAAAGACCCGTTTTTACGATCCATCAAAACTCATTCACTCACTGGTAAGCTCAAAGGCAAATATGCTTGCTCCTTATCGAGCAAATTGCGGATTGTATTCATCCTATCTGATAACAATATTCATCTCCTTAATATTGATTCTCATGATGAAGTCTATTAAGGGCGCTACGATAACTTCTTCTTCTAAAAAGATATTCTCTCGTTGTTGGATCAGCAAACAACTATCGAATATCAATCATGCATGAAATCCAATAATTACCTTTGTGTCTCGGTGTCTTTGTGTGAGTATTTACATTGATTATTGTAATTTTTCAATAAGCTATTATTTGAACATTCTATTCTTGATTCCACAAAAAGCCAAATGACAACAACTTATGAATTTCTTTACGAAAACTACTTAATAACTAAGTTGAAACCCTAACTCCTATTTGCCAGACGTTTAAATGAATAAACCCCCTCCAGCCCTAATATTTTTTTTGGCTTTTTTTCATTACTTGTATTAAAACACCCTTTAAACATCTCATAATAATGAGTGACAAAACCTTTTGTCCCTATTATACCGCTGTCTGTAAAGTACCTTGTCTTGAATCTTAGCCTGTCTATGCTTGTCAATTTATAATCATTATTCCTCTCCTTTTTAATAAGTGCCTCATTAATGGTCATACCCTTTTCTGTTTCTATTGCGCCTCTTTCATAAAGAAATTCTCTATAATCAGTGAACCTCTCTGTTTCCGACATTTCACCATAAGAACTTAATCCGAAGTCTGTTGACAAAAATTCACCTTTTTTGTTGGTTTGTGCATGATATCCCATTGAACTCCATCTATAATCCTCTGGCTTTGTGGCCAATCCTGCCCTTATGGGATTCTAATAATCTCTGAATTCATGCCATAACGACCCTGTCCCTTTTTTTTGTTTTTTCAGTTGAGATATTGGACATAAACTCATAACGAAAACTCTTTCTTATTTTTGTACCTAATTTTTGATATTTTACCATCAGAAATGCCTCTTAACAATTGATCTAAATGGCCCAAAAATTCCAGTCCATAATAGCTTCGGCTCATTTATAAATCCTGCCAAGATTGGCAATTATTACAAAAAAAGATACCTATCTTACCATCAGTAATTGAAGCCTGAAAACGCACTATACACCTAATTACATGGAATACACAAAGCATTCCTTGATATCATTTCTTGATATATAGATATTTACGAATATAATATTATATACTTGTTTTTTATTCTTTTTAGATTTATTAAGAGGGGGCACAAAAGTGGAAATGAAAATATCAAGGATATTTTATATTGCACTGGCCGTGTTTTTATTTCAAATAAGCTCTACCCTGTTTGCAGATATACTTGTAAATATGGGAGATGGCTGGCGATATCTTGACAATGGAACTGATCAGGGTATAGATTGGAGATCAGATCCGTTTAATGACACTGGATGGCTGCAGGGCACCGCGCAACTTGGTTATGGTGATGGAGACGAATCCACAGTTGTCAGTTATGGTGCGGAGTACGGAAATAAATATATAACAACCTATTTCCGTCATAACTTTCAAATTGTTGATTATACCTTGTATAATAGCTTAACATTAAAACTGATTCGTGACGATGGAGCTGTTGTATATATAAACGGGCAAGAAGTTCACCGCAGTAATATGCCTGACGGTTCGATTAACTACCTGACAACTGCTACATCAGCATTAGGAAGCCCTGCTGAAAACGAAATCAATTCTGTAACAATACCATCTTCTCTATTGAATGATGGTGATAACCTGTTAGCAGTTGAGATTCACCAGGCCGGAGGTGGAAGTTCAGACATCAGCTTTGATTTGGAGCTTATTGGTAATCAGGGAAACGGCACTATTAATGTTATACGAGGGCCATATCTGCAAATGGGTTCTCATGATAGTGTGGTTGTCCGTTGGAGAACAGATGTACTTTCAGATAGCCAGGTGTTAATTGGTCCTGATCCACTAAACCTGGATCAGGACTTTTTTGACTTTACTCTTACTACCGAACATGAGGTGGCTATTTCTGGATTAAATGCCTCAAAACGTTACTATTATGCAATTGGTTCTATTTCTGACGTCCTTGAGGGCGGCGATAGCAGCACTTTTTTTGAAACATCGCCTACCCCAGGTTCTATAGCACCAGTACGAATATGGATCATTGGTGATTCTGGCACCGCCGATACAAATGCAGCTAATGTATATTCTGCATATCAAGATGTTACCGGCACAAACTATACCAACCTATGGCTGATGTTGGGTGACAACGCCTATAGTAATGGCACAAACAGCCAATACCAGTCAGCAGTATTTAATATGTATCCCGGATTGTTAAGGCAAACACCGCTCTGGCCTACATTGGGCAATCATGATGGTATCAGTGCAGATTCTTCAACTGAAAGCGGCCCGTATTATGATATTTTTACATTGCCTCGTAAAGCAGAGATAGGCGGCGTTGCATCGAATACAGAGGCATATTATTCATTTGATTACGCTAATATTCATTTTGTTGTACTGGATTCCTTTGGAACTGACCGCTCAACAACCGGGGATATGTTGACTTGGATGGAAACAGATTTACAAAGCACGTTGGCTGATTGGATAATCGCCTTTTGGCATCACCCTCCATATAGTAAGGGGTCACACAATTCAGACACAGAAACAGCGTTGATAGAGATGCGTGAGAATGCATTGCCTATTCTTGAAGATTACGGCGTTGATCTGGTACTGTCCGGACACAGCCACTCATATGAACGTTCGAAATTTATCGATAGTCACTATGGATTGTCTTCCACATACAGTGATAACGCACATGCTTTTGATACCGGCAGCGGACGTACAGATGACACAGGCAGTTATAAGAAATTTGTTCCTGGAGCATCTCACCAGGGCACAGTTTATGCAGTTGCAGGTACCGCCGGAAACATCTCCGGCGGTAACCTGAATCATCCAGCCATGTACATTTCACTTAATGAATTAGGGTCAATGATTCTTGAAGTGGATGACCAGATCCTTAATGCCCGTTTCATCAATGATAATGGCACGACCAAAGATTATTTTACTATAGATAAAAACAGTGTAAACGAACCTTCGGGTAAGATCAGCGGTGTGGTATGGAATGATAATGATCAGGATGGTATCAGGGAAATAGAAGAACAAATGTTGTCAGGTATAAGGGTGGAACTTTATAATGATACTGGTTCTCTGATAAACTCGCAAAATACTGCGGGAGATGGCAGTTATGCCTTCAATATTTTATCTGCAGGGAGCTATCGGATAAGGTTTGTTTCCGGCAGTTATGCTATTTCTCCTCAGGATCAGGGCAGTGACGATTCCGTAGATAGTGATCCAAATACCTCAAATGGAGAAACAAATATCATTAATCTTGCAAGTGATCAAAAGATCAATAATGTAGATGCTGGTTTACATATTCCTGGCGGTTCAGCGCAGATAGATAAAAACAATGTAAACGAACCTTCAGGTGAGGTCAGCGGTGTGGTATGGAATGATAATGATCAGGATGGTATCAGGGAAATAGGGGAACAAATGTTCTCAGGTATAAGGGTGGAACTTTATAATGATACTGGTTCTCTGATAAACTCGCAAAATACTGCGGGAGACGGCAGTTATGCCTTTAATACTTTATCTGCAGGGAGCTATCGGATAAGGTTTGTTTCCGGCACTCTTGCTATTTCTCCTCAGAAGCAGGGTAGTGACGATTCCGTAGATAGTGATCCAAATACCTCAAATGGAGAAACAAATATCATTAATCTTGCAAGTGATCAAAAGATCAATAATGTAGATGCCGGTTTACATATTCCTGGCGGTTCAGAGCAGACAGTTACTTTCCGTAATGGGGAAGGAGGTTACTCAGGAGCAGAAGATTCTTATATTTCCAGTGATAAACCCAATGATAATTATGGCAATGCTTCCGAAGTGGTAGCTGTAAAAAAAGGCAAGAACAAAGAATCTACAAAAGGCAAGAATTCAGAAGATGACGATTCAGAAGATGATGATTCAGAAGATGATGATTCAGAAGATGATGATTCGGAAGATGATGATTCGGAAGATGATGATTCGGAAGATGGCAAAGAATCTAAAAAAGACAAGAACAAAGAATCTAAAAAAGACAAGAACAAAGAATCTACCATATTGTTTAAGTGGAATGTGTCGCAAATACCCTCAGACGCAACCATTACAGGTGCGGCCATCACAGTTAGTGTATTTAACAAGAGCAATGATGTGTTTAATCTTTTCGGCTTGTTGTTGTCCTGGACAGAAGGTGATGCTACCTGGAATAACGTTTTGCCGTTAACTAATCAGGATCTACAGGTGGGAAGTTTTACTCCAAACGCTAATGGTGATTTTGTAATATCTTTAAATACTGAGGGGCTTCTACTTGTTAAAAGTTGGGTAGAAGATAGCACAAATAACAATGGTATTTCAATCATTAGCAGCGGTACTTCCAATGACATCAAGATACGCTCCTCAGAGTATAGCACTGTTAATCAGCGTCCAATGTTGACTGTAACTTATACTACCGAGTGAACAGAAGCATATTTGTTTTAAGGCCGTGATCATAAATTAATTGTCATTTTTCGGTTTCGTATTAAGGTTAAATTTTGTAAATCTACCTAAGCGGGTCAGTTATACTGGCCCGCTTTTTTTAAGGATATATGTGTTGAAATTTTTGGTCTTTTTTGCAGGAATGTTGTTTGTAAATACTGTATGGTCCCATGGAGATTTAGACCATCATATTAAACAACTGGACCGTCAATTACTATATAATGAAGACTCACAACAACTGCTTTTAGAACGGGGAAGATTACACTTTGAAAATGGTCAGTTCGAAAAGGCGAAGACGGACTTTGAAAAATTACTTCAAGCTCATCATGATAACAGTGAGGCTTTATTCTATTTAGCGCAGGCCCATTTGCGACTCCACAACCTGGAACAGGCCGAAATTATTGCTAATCATTTTTTAGCACATGTAAGCAGTAATACTGCCATTGCCAAAGGAGCTGCGGTTTTAAGTGATATATATGCAGCGAAAGGGTACAATATCATAGCATTATATCAATACAGTAGAGTTTTGCATCTGAGAAACACTCCATTACCTGACCACTTTCTAAGAACGGCACTCATAGCGCAGGAATCCGGAGCTAATGGTAAAAATCTGGCGCTTGCCATACTAAATCAGGGGATCAAACGAATTGGCCCTACAGTTGTATTAATGCAGCAGGCACTGGCGCTAGAGATTGAATTAAAGGCATATAATAAGGCGATTAATCGCCTGAATAGCATGCTTAAAACCGCCAAAGGATTTCGGATTTCCGTATTATTAGAACAAAAAGCGCGTGTTTTTGCACTAAAAGGAGACATCACTACTGCACACAGTGAATTCCTACAAGCCTTTAAAACCATAGAGCTTTTACCGCCAGCAAAACAGCAATTAGCTCCAGTTAAGGAGCTGCAAAAGAGGATTGTTGAAAAAATCAATAGCTTTACAACAAATTGATAATGCCTGAAAATTCCCCTGGCCTCTTTCTTTACCAGATTTTCTCTTCTTCAGTGTTACTCTTTTTAGGGGTGTGGGTATTATATGGTGTCTGAATCGCAACATCTCTTATATATCAATAGGTTACAAGGAACATTGCTGGTTCAAGTCTCCGACTTGAACCAATCTGACCTTAACAATACTCCTTATCCTGATAATTTATGGTGTAAGGTTGTGTCTTTATAAAATACCTTAAATATATCAGAGCACATAAATTATAAAAGAAATGTAATTGTATTGGTATAAGAAGGCTTCCATAATGCTGATACAATGCCCCAAGGTAAAACCCTATAATTGTAGCAATGATAAAATATGCGGGAGTAATAAAATGTAACAATCCAAAAATTATGCTTGCCGCAACAAGGCCTAATTTGACCTGAATTACACCACGAAATAAGATCTCCTCTGCAAAACCTGAAAGGGTAGCAAAAAGTAATAGATCTGGTAATCTGGCGGTTGAGAATATGTCCTTTATATCAGTGATAACAATCCTCCTAAACGGACCTATTACGGGGATTTTTTCTGTATTCTCTAAAAGTAATACCAGGAATAAACCTAAAGGAAGCAGTGCATATAAAGTGCCCAGAAGAAGATCACGGAAAATTTCTTCCGACAGAGGAAACAGCTTAACTTCAAATAAATACGCCAGAGAAAAGGCAACTATTAACGCCACACCCTCTGAAGTAATGACCATTAACAATAGTTTGTTTCTTGGATAGGCAATAATATAACTCCTATTTTATAGACGTAAACAACTCATGTCCGCCAAATACATTTCTTATGGCTGCAATAATCTTGCCTGTAAAACTTTGCCTGTTTCGGGACTCTTTTCTGGACTTCAGGGCAGCATCTAATACCGGTACATCAACTCCCGATTCATCCGCCATCTGCTTTGCCCATTTCCCGGTCTCCCCACCACCTATCTTTCCAACGATGGAAGGATCATCATTCAGCATTTTTATGGCTTTGGCGGCGTCATCCATAAGCCTGGATTCGATTATGCTACCGTTGCACCATACTTCACACAGTTTGGCAATGTCTATTGATAACCGCTTCTTGTCAGACATTGTTTTGATAACGTTCAGGCCTTCGCCGATTGCCTGCAGAAATCCGTATTCAATGCCGTTGTGAACCGTTTTAACGAGATGTCCACAGCCTGTCTCACCTGCGTAAAGGTATCCATTCTCTGCCGACATAGCTTTAAAAAGATGTTCATGTTCATAAAAGAGCTCTCTTTTCCCCCCCACAGTTAGGCAAGCACCGTTTCTGGCACCACTAAGCCCACCACTTACGCCAATGTCCATAAAATCTATCCCATGGGGTTCAAGAAACGCTGCTCTTCTTTCTGCATCTTTGTAATACGAATTACCACAATCGATCAAGATATCCCCTTTCTGCATGGATGGCAATAGTGAGGTTATGGTATCGTCAACCGCTTGACCAGCAGGTAGAAAAATCATTATGACACAGGGACTCTTAAGGCAGGCCCTAAGCTCATTAATGGAATTCACTTCATGATCAATGGATACATTGTTAAATCGTTCTCTAATTTGTTCTGAAATGTCAAACCCTAAAACTTTGTAATCCTTATCTCTTAGATTCTCTCCTACACTTCCTCCCATTCTGCCAAGGCCGACTATACCTATTTCACGATTATGATGCATATATTTATTTTTCCTCTGTTACTATTTGAATTTGAAATAGTTCAATTACCTATAAAATAACTCACACAAAGACACGAAGACACTGAGATATTTACATAATTTCTGATTATTAACCTTTGTGTCTCCGTGTCTTTGTGTGAGTTATTATTTTGCGTTTTCCACCACCTGTCCCTTTAAAATGTTTCCCCTTACTTTTACTTACGCCTTTATCCGGAATCAGATGATGATTCTTACTGCCTATTAAATCTCCCCTTCCCATATCTCTAAGGGCTTCACACAAAAGAGGCCAGTTTTCCGATTTGTGATACAGGAGAAACGCTTTATGTAGACGTCTGATCTTCAAGCCGCGTGGTATGTTTATCTCATTCCCATTTCTTTCTATCTTATAAAAAATATCATTTCCTGTATGATACATGGCTGTTGCTATTGTCATGGGTGATGGCAAAAACGTTTGCACTTGTTCCAGTCTGTAACTATTCTTCTTCAACCACAGAGCCAATTCCACCATATCTTCAGTTGTTGTTCCCGGATGGGCAGCTATAAAATATGGAATAAGATACTGTTTCTTGCCCACCATTTTTGAATATTTATCAAACATGGCCTTAAAACTGCTATAACAATCTATCTCCGGTTTCATCATTGCATTAAGAGGTCCCTTTTCTGTATGTTCGGGCGCTATTTTTAGATAACCTCCCACATGATGTTCGGCAAGTTCCTTTATATACTCAGGGGATTTAACTGCCAGGTCATAACGCACACCAGATCCAATTAACACCTTTTTTATACCCGGAATTTTTCTTGATTTACGATAGAGCTTTATCAACGGTCCGTGATCTGTATACAGGTTCTTACACACCTTTGGATAAAGACATGAGAGCCTCTTACAAATAAACTTCTCGTTCGGAACACTGCAACGCATTCTGTACATATTAGCAGTTGGTCCACCTAAATCTGAAATGGTACCGGTAAACGATGGTACGGAATCCCGAACCCTCTCTATTTCACGTATTATAGATTCCTCTGAACGGCTCTGTATAATCCTTCCTTCGTGGGCGCTTATGGAACAAAAAGCACATCCCCCAAAACATCCTCTCATAATCGTTACGGAAAAACGTATCATCTCGTAAGCAGGAATCTTTTTTTCTCCGTATGAGGGATGGGGCAGTCTGGTAAACGGTAGTTCATACACACCGTCAAGTTCATCGGTAGACAGAGGTATAGTGGGAGGGTTAATCCAGATATCTCTGTTGTCGTGCAACTGAACAAAAGCGCACGATTTATCGTTTGCAAAATCAACATGCATAATGCGACAGGCAAATGCGTATAACAACGGATCGTCACATATCTGATTATATGAAGGTAGACGAATAACGGTACCACTGTTTTTCTTCCCTATTCCAGGCCCCTTCTCTTTCGCAGCAAGAAATTTCTTGTGGTGATCCAAAGGTTCAATATCTGTGATCTCTGTCAGGTTCAGTTCATTCCAACCTTCAAGCAAATCTTTAACCGGAAAAACAGTACCGCGCAAATCGGTAATATCTTTAATAGACTCTTTTTTTGCCAGTCTATGGGCAATATCGATTATCTGTCTCTCTCCGTTACCATATATCAAAATGTCCGCCTTGGAATCAAGCACAATAGAACGCCTGATCTTGTCTGACCAGTAATCGTAATGGGCACACCTTCGCAGGCTGGCCTCAATACCACCGATAACAATTGGCACCCCAGAATAAGCCTCTCTGCACCGTTGAGAATAGACAATTACCGATCTATCTGGACGTTTCCCTGGCTGATCATCCGGGGTGTAGGCGTCATTTGAACGGATTCGGTGATTGGCCGTATATCTATTTACCATAGAATCCATGTTACCAGCAGTAATACCAAACATGAGGTTAGGCCTACCCAAAGCCATAAAAGCATCTTTGCTATGCCAGTCAGGCTGGGCAATAATTCCTACACGGAATCCACGGGCTTCCAGTACTCTACCAATTACCGCCATCCCAAAACTGGGATGATCCACATATGCATCCCCGGTAACAATAATTACATCGCAGCTCTCCCACCCAAGGCACTTCATCTCTTTACGAGACATTGGTAGCACAGGCGCTATTTTGCCAGAATTGCCGGAATTTTGTTTATACATAACTTTCGATTATATCAATTATTTAGAGAGCTAAACTGAAGCACAAATCAAATACCATCTTTTTTGATAAGTTGCAAGAATAGTTATAAGAAGTTTAAATAACTACAAATCAATACATTATTCTTCATTCCCAATATAGTTAGGCTTTGCCGCATCACGAGTTATCCCCTTGAATAAAACCAATCTATGATATATGATATTCTTTGTAAACAAACTATGCAAATCATATTAATCCTGCATTGAAAGCCAAAATGAATAATCGAAAAAAAGAGAGTGCCAATAGCGATACAAACCTTATTTTTAACGGCAACCACACCGGAGCCGCCCGCGATATCTTTGAGAAACGAATGGGCATTGATGACTCAGTAATCAACAGGATAATAGGTGCCGGGCTTAACAATGCAGTAAACTTTGTGGACGTATATTTTGAATACGGCATTGCCAACTCCATTATTATGGAGGACGGAATCATTAAAAGCTCTTCAAAGTCCGTGAGCATGGGTGTGGGCATCAGGTCATTAAAGGGAGATCAAACCGGATACGCATACAGTGAGGATTTTGATATTGATCCTATGCTGCATGCGGCGAAAACAGCCTCCGCCATAGCAGCAAATGGCAGTGTTAAGACATTTGATGCTCACAAGTTCAACGAAAAGCAAGAAGCAAACCACTATAAAATTTCTCACTCTATTTCAGATACAGACATCGCTGAAAAGATCCAGATGATTCAGAGAGCGGAAAAGATTGCCCGTGAATATGATAAACGTATTGAAAAAGTGACGGTAACATTGGCAGACGCAACCAAGTTTGTCCAAATCTACACATCCGAAGGTCTTTTGCTGAGGGATACGCGGCCTATGTTCAGGATGAACGTACAGTGCATTGCCCAAGACGGAGAGAACATTCAGCAAAGCAGTTCCGGAGTTGGTGGACGCGTAGGGGCAAATTTTCTAACCGAATCAGATCATGCTGCAGACCTTGCAGAAAAAGCAGCATCCAGGGCTATTTTACTATTAGGAGCAAAGCAGGCCCCTTCTGGTACAATGCCGGTAATCTTAGGCCCGGCACAATCAGGAATCCTCCTCCATGAAGCAGTTGGGCATCCACTTGAAGCTGATTTTAACCGCAAAGGCACATCAGCGTACAGCAATAGAATAGGCGAAGTTGTGGCATCAAAACTGTGCACAATCTACGATTCAGGTACAGTTGATTATGATAGAGGCGCCATCAACTTTGATGACGAGGGGAACAGCTCAAAAGAGAATATCTTGATAGAGAATGGGGTTCTAAAGGGCTATATGCACGACCGCATCAGTGCGGAACATTTTAAAACACCATTTTCTGGGAACGGGCGACGTGAATCCTATGCCGACTATCCCTTACCCCGTATGACAACGACATATCTGGCAAACGGAGAATCGGAGCAAGAAGAGATAATCAAGGCCGTTAAGAGAGGCGTTTACTGCGAATCATTCAGCGGTGGACAAGTTGACATATCAAATGGAGACTTTGTATTTGTACCCACTATCGCATATATGATAGAAGATGGAAAACTATCATACCCTATTAAGAACTTTACTCTTATTGGCAACGGGCCGGACGCCATGTCAAAAGTTACCATGGTGGGCAATGACTTTGCGTTCAGCGAAGGGGTATGGACCTGCGGTAAAGATGGACAGAGTGTACCTGTGGGGGTAGGCTTGCCAACCGTATTGATTTCTGAACTTACGGTAGGTGGAATGTAAAATCTGGATACAGGATTCTGGATTCTAGTCTACAGCACACCATTACTTCTGATCTCGTAGATATTTAATCGGTAACTAGGCTGAAGGCTGAAGGCTGAAGGCTGAAGGCTGAAGGCTGAAGGCTGTGAGGTATTGGAATATTGTCTTTTTTCCATGCCCCCTATACTTCA
Source organism: Candidatus Anammoxibacter sp. (assembly GCA_021777055.1). Classification (GTDB taxonomy): domain Bacteria; phylum Planctomycetota; class Brocadiia; order Brocadiales; family Anammoxibacteraceae; genus Anammoxibacter_A. The sequence goes on from JAIQZO010000024.1 coordinate 140,171, forward strand.
CTACTCTAGTTCTAACAATCATTCAGGTTAATTGAGAAAAAATATTTCAAAAAACAAGTTTCTACAGAATATTAACATAACATAATATATGACTAACTCTTATATACAATTGGCAAAAGATGTAATCTCCCTGGCAAAATCAAAAGGGGCAGAATTGGTATCTGTCTCCATTGGCAACTCCAGATCGTTCGAATTGGAAGTGCGAAATAAACAGATAGACGTTTTAAAGGAGTCGGGATCATCTGGGATCAGCATCTCAGTATGTAAAGACAAGAGACACTCATCACTGGCATCAAATGACCTGAAGATAGAGACTATAGATTCTCTTATCAGCTCAACCATGAAAGCACTGCCGTATATGGGCACAGATGAGTTCTATACACTACCAGATCCTTCATTACAAGGAAAGGCCGCAGGAGATTTAAAGCTTAAAGACGGTGAGTTTGATGAGCACGATTCTTCTGAAAAGGTAAAAAGAACGCTTCTACTGGAAGAAAAGACAGTGGCACAGGACCCCAGGGTAAAGACAGAACAGGCGTACCATTCTGACGCAATTGCCCATGAGGTATATGCTGACTCCAATGGCTTTGTGGGTGAAGAGACAGACACATTTTACACGTTTGGGATGTCTGCACTGGCTGAAGATAGTGCTGGTAAAGGGGAAAACAAGGCAAGGAAACAGACTGACGGCTGGCACACCTGCTCCCGCTTTTATAAGGGAATGGAAGGGTTGGATTCCATTGCGCAAAAATCTGCACAGCGAGTATTGCGTAAACTTGGTGCTGTTAAACCAAAGAGCCAGGAGGTGCCTGTCGTGTTTAGTGCTGAGATGGCAAGGAGTTTTCTAGGAAATATAGCATCGGCAATGATGGGCAGCAACATATTCAGAAAGCACTCTTTTCTTGCCGACCAGTTAGAAAATAAGATTGCAGGGGAGAACATCAATATTATTGACAACCCTTTACTCCCTGGAAGACTGGGTAGCAGACACTTTGATAATGAAGGAGTTGAATCAAAACCGTTAAGTTTAATAGAAAACGGTGTGTTAAAATCGTATATGCTATCAACCTATTCCGCAAATAAGTTAAACATGACAACAACAGGACATGCCAGCGGGATATCCAACTTGATTATAGAACCGGGAAACTATACGGAAGAAGAGCTGATCTCCGGCATCAATAACGGGCTCTATCTTACCTTCATGTCCGGACAAGGTGCAAATATAACGACAGGAGACTATTCCAGGGGCGCACAGGGCATATGGATCAGAGGTGGAAAACTGGCTGAACCGGTTGCCGAATTTACCATTGCAAGTAAATTCATTGATATGCTGAACAACATTTCCATGATCGCTAGCGAAGTGGATGAACGAAGTGCTATATTAACTCCGGCATTTAAGGTGGAAAGAATGGCAATCAGCGGACAGTGAGAAGTTGATTCCCTTTGTTTAATGTCCAAAATTAGATTTATCACATCAAACATTATAGATATAATAAAAAAAGAAAAATGTATAAGGATTACTAAACAAAAAATTATAAATTACCAATGACTAAAAAATATACAATAATTGTTGAAAAAGATGAAGAGAATTGGTTGATTTCTGAAGTTGTAGGCTTACCTGGATGTCATACACAAGCCAAGGACATGAATGAGCTTTTAAAAAGAACGAAAGAGGCAATCCAAGCATTTCTAGAAATTGAAGAAGATACGGATATTCAAGAAGAGTTTGTGGGTGTACAACACATAGAGGTGTAAATATTTGTCTAAACTACCAAAATTAACAGGTAAAGAGCTAGGAAAAAAAGTAGAACAGTTTGGATTCATGTATAGCCATACTACTGGTAGTCACATGGTATATAAACATAAAGATGGGAGGAGAACAACCATTCCAGATCATGGCAGTGAAGAGATTGGTCCAGGGCTTTTAAACAAAATAATAAAAAAGGATTTGGGGATTACAAGAGAAGAATTTATGAAGTATTGATAAAGAATGGCATGTAATAAGTTGCACATGTAACTCTCTGATTCACGTTAGATTTGTTCAAACGGATTGAACCAAACCGGATGCGCGGCATTAACCCCACATTGAAAATTTGTTGCTTAATAAATTTAGAGAAAGGTAGCTTGGATCCACAAACAATAACATTATTATTAATTTATGAATTTGTATTTCAAGCCATTTAGAATTGGATAAAATGGAAATAAGATGAAAGGCATTAAATGTATCTTGATTTTGTCGGTAGTTGCTTTTATGGGGGGATGCACAACTGTATCCGTTAATTTTGACTATGATCCCGGAACCAACTTTAATAATTTAAATACATACGCATGGGCGTCAAAAGGCCAAGAGAAGACAGGAGATGCGCGAATAGACAACAATACACTATTTCACATCCGTATCCAGAACGCCATTAATACCGAATTAACACTCAAAGATTTTGAGAAACTTAATCCCGAATTACCACTCAAAGATTTTGAGAAAAATGAGATCCGCCCACCTGATTTCTGGGTTCAGTATAATGTCATGGTACAAGACAGGGCTGACGTAGAGAGCTTTGGTCATTTCTCTTCCGACAGAGACGGTGACGGATGGAGTGGTGGTGGAGGGGGAGTGACGACCTTTCATTACACCGAAGTTACACTTATTATAAATATTTCCGATCCGCATACAAAAAACCTCATTTGGCACGGTACGGGGAAAGCGGTTGTAGATCCCGATGCATCATCGGAGAAGAAAACTACTCAGATTAACAATGCAGTTGCTCAGATTTTAGCCAAATTTCCTCCACAAAGGGAATAACTCATTCGGTAACTGTCCTAACCTGGTCGAGTCTGAACCAAACAGGATTTAATAAATTACAAATCTTAAAATAACAAATCACAAACAAATTGCAAATTACAATGTCCAAATGACCAAAACTAGTTTGTTTGGAATTTTGAATTTGTTTATTGGAAACTGTTTGCTATTTGGAATTTGTTATTTGATGATTATCAGATATCAAGTAAAACGTAACAAATAAATATCTAGCCAAAAATAGTCAAAACATTATTGTTAAGATACTAAAGCTAAAGTTACGCCCATAAAACCAAGCAGAAGTAAAGAAAATAACAAAATAACAGAGAATCATCAAATAATCAAGCACACTATTGTCCACTACGGACAGCACGGGCAAAAATGTTGACGCCGAAATCTCCGTAGTTGCATCCTCCACCGTCAAAGCCAACTACCCACACCCAGGACGAACCTTTTACATTATCGCATGTCCAAATCCAATCTTGTTTTTCATCAAATAAATCACTAATATTCAGGCCATTCTCATTCTCTTCAGGTTTCATTAAACTCATAACTTCTTCCAAAGTAGGCAGATGCCAATCGTCATATCCTGCATATCTTTGATTGTTTAATCCTTTTACCCACTCTTTTACACCGGATAATTCCATATAGGACGAGGAGCCTCCCATTTGCCACATTAAACCAGATGCATTATCAATCACGACTTTATCATTTCCAATAGTATCGCAGACAAAACCATTATTAAATCCTTTCCCCTTTTTATTCAGGTAAGAATCAAAAAAGTTATGTTGATTTAACATTATCTTTACATCTTCATCGGACAATTTAGCAGGCTTATTTCGGAATTGGAAAACAGATTGGAATAGAGAGTCCAATGGATGCCTTTCTACGGCAGGAATGTTTAATACTTTCGTCTTTTCATTTTCCAGTTCTTTTATTTTTCCTTGAAGATCCGAAATGATTTTATTTTTTTCACCATGTAAAGATTTTATCTCCAATTCTTTCACATTAAGAAATTCTTCCATGTGCACTTTATTCTGTCTTAATGATTCTATTTCACCAAGTTTTTTGTTATACTCTTTTTGCCTTACACATCCCGAGGCAGAAGACAATTTATTGCCTAGTACATCATGAACGGGGTTATCTGGCTTTTTTCTTCCTATATTTTCAAAAGCCTTGATTCTTCTTGCCAACTCTTTCTTAAACAACTCTGGACCGTCTAGCTCACTGGAATAAAAGACAGCACGATAATTAGCTATATCAAATGGCAGTTGTTCGCCTTTTTGCATAATGGGAATGGTTCCTGATTTATAAATTGCGTGTCTTACACCAAGTTCATAAAAGACATTCGCGTTTTTACCGCTAAGGTCTGCAATCACCAGGTCACACTCATGAAGTAGTTCAATAATATCACGGGTGATATTTCCCATGTGTTCAAGCTCATCACCCCGAACCACTTGATATCCATGGTTTTCCGCCACAGGTTTAATCATTAATTGATATATCTTTAGGTTACGGTCATAAGCAGCTGTCCCCTGCTTTCCAAACGGCATAATCACAAAACAGCGTTTTTGCGAATTCATTTATCTTTCTCCTTGAAACGGGCAAAGCAAAGAGGATATTACAAATTTATCATGAAGATTTGATGTATATACTAGAACATTTAAGATCCGTCTGCAAGGCTGATCCAGCGATTAAAGAACATACATGCTGAACAATCTTAGCCTATTGATTTAGGTACAACATTTTTTCCCAACCAAATAACAAAAAAATGTCTGCTTTCTTGTAAAACCCCTTCAGGGTTTGTTTTCTCGTTCTACGTATACCCAGGGTGGCGCTTCGCTTACCCGGGGCTGGTGAATATTACCCTTTCAGGGTAAAACAGCAACATCTACACTAAGGAATATTACATGCGTATTTTATTACATGTCCATCCCTAACCACCTTGAATAACAAGCTTTCTCATGGCTCGAATCCATGTAATCTTAGAAATGGCAAAAAGCAGAGCCACCCAGCATATCTGGCCAATCAAGGCAGTTATAACCTCATCTTCATCAAAGCGGCCAAGAAATATGCATGTGGGGATATAGAGGATGTACTTGAACGGCAGGAAATCAACTATGGATTGAAGTGAGGCAGGAAAGAAATCTACGGGGACAACGCCACCGGAAAATACGGCATACATGCCATACTTCATCAGCTGGAATGAAAATGTATCAAAGAACCAGAAGGCCATCAAGCCGATGATGTAGTTAATCATAAACAGGATTAAATAGCCGAAGGTTGCAGACACAATCAAAAGCAGGTAATTCGTCACATTGATAGGAAATGAGATGTCAAAAATAAACAGACTCAAAGCCAGGATGGGGAGACCCCTTGCAAGGAAATGAAATATGGTCTGACCTATACACTCAGACAGAGTTATGCAGAAATAACTTACTGGTTTTATCAGGTCGGTTACCAAATCACCTGTTCGTACCTTGCGCGTGGTTATCTGGTCATCCATTGAGAATGATATCTTTATTATCATCACAAATACGGCGTATGTTATTATGGAAGATTTTGTAAAACCGCTTTTGAATGCATTTGCATCATACTCCGCATAAAGGGCATTCCACAGACTGGTAAAAACAAATATGTATAGAAATCCGTTAATGAATCCTACAAAATACTCTATTTTGTAGGTTATCTGTTTCTGGAATGATTTTGATATAAATTTAATATAGATTTCCATAGATAGTTTTGACAATATCCTCAACGTTTGGTTCGTGTATGGAGATATCTTTTATTTCATAGTTCTCCGTAATTTTTGAAATTATCGACGCGGCGGTATACTTTTCGCGACTAAATTTAATCCATTTCTTATTTTCCTCTTCTTTAAAAACATTTATTTCGGGTACTTTGTCTAATGATTCATAAAACTCATTAAACTCTACCTCAAGCACCCTTTCACCTCCGTACTCCTTCTTTAGCGTTGACAATGGATTATCAAATACTATCTTTCCCTGATCAAGTATAATAATCCTTTTACAAAGGGCTTCAATGTCATCCATATCGTGAGTAGTTAATATTATGGTCGTGTTTCTATCCCTGTTTATCTCCTTTAGGAACTTACGAATCTTGTCCTTTGCAATTACATCCAGACCGATTGTTGGTTCGTCAAGAAAGAGTATATCAGGGTCATGAAGAAGTGACGCCGCAAGGTCACATCGCATTCTCTGCCCTAAGCTCAGTTTCCTCACAGGTACGTCAAAAAAATCATCAACCTTCAGGATATCTATGAACAGATCCATATTGTGTCTAAAGAGATCCTGCGGTATATGGTAAATTGATTTTAACAGATCAAATGACTCTCTTACTGGCAGGTCCCACCAGAGTTGAGATCTCTGCCCAAAGACCACCCCTATCCTCTTGGAATTTTCTACCCTGTTCTTATAAGGAATAATACCATTCACTTCCGCCATTCCCGAAGTTGGCAAAAGAATGCCAGTAAGGATTTTAATTGTGGTGGATTTACCCGCACCGTTTTCACCAACATAGCCAACAAACTCACCCCGATTAATCTCAAAACTTATATCATTAACGGCCTGAACTGTCCTATAATCACGGGAAAAGAGATTTGTTACTGATCCAAGAAAACCGCTTCTTCCCTTATTTACTCTAAACTCCTTTGTAATATTCTTTACAGTTATAATTGAACTCAATCTTTATGCTCCGTAGGAAAAGGAGGCCCCCTAAATATAACTTGATTTTACACATTATAAAAAATAACATGAATAGTATTCTGATAATTTTTTAGTTGATTGTATACATTAAAAGTACCATTAAATAAAGGTAACAAGAAACACAGAAATTAAGAGTATAACAATTTTAAGTCCATTTTCACATTATCTTTGCTTAAGTTTCAATCATCAAACCCACAATGCAGTTAAGGTGGGCGAGCAGTTTAACTAAATCATACTTGTCACTAAAAGATGCAGATCTCTGGCCAGGGCAACGCACAAAGATGATATGAATAGAAGAAAAACAGCCCTGTAAGGACGAAACATACATTCGGTTAAACAAAAATAGTATAAATTTGAATCTTATACAATCGTGATTTCCTCGATTTAGCTAATGCTATACCTGTGGAATCTCTCAATCATAACATTCAAATCTAAGCAAAATCTAAACCACTAAATTCCGAATTCCTAATCACTTTGAATATATTCTTTAAACAGGCTAAGGTGTGCAAATGAATCTGTTATTAGCAGAAGACAAAACGGAAAACATTGATAAAATATCCAATGCATTAAAGATAATCTTGGTTGATTTCAAATATTCTTTAACCCTTGCACGTACATGGGAGGAGTTGAAGCTTAAGCTTAAAGAAAATATTGAACCAAAAATAGTTATAGTTGATTATAATCTACCCGGAATAAAAAGAGATAAAATATTAGATGAGTTAAAAGAGACACAACGGGATAATAAAATCATAATCGTTACAGATGAAGGAGACAAAGATATAGCAATACGTACAATAAAAGAGAGATTTGACGGTTATGCCTCCAAAAGATACGGATTCGACGGTATCGCTTATGTTGTTTTAAACGTTATTTTAATAAAAAGAGCTGAGGGTGAACTCAAAAAGCTAAAAAAATTATTCAATCGCGAATTAAACATAAATGAAACTATAAAAGAGGCTTCTCATAACCTGGAGGAGAAGAATAAAAAGCTGAAAAAAATAGTACAGATAGGAAAAATCCTATCAAGCCACCTTGCATTTGATAATCTTTTAGTCTCCATAGTAAAAGAGACATCTGGTGTACTTGAAGCAGACAGAACATCACTTTTCATTTACGATGAAGAGAAAAAAGAGTTGTGGTCAAAGATTGCAGAAAAGTCAACTCTTAAAGAAATACGGTTTAGTGCGGAAAAAGGTATAGCAGGGCATGTGGCGAAAACCAGGCAAGTATTGAACATTAAAGATGTGAGTAACCACGCTCTTTTTAACCCGGAATTTGACATATTGACTGGTTTTCACACAAAAAACATGTTATGCGCACCACTGGAAACAACAGACGGGAAACTTGTTGGAGTTATTCAAGTACTGAATAAAAAGAAGACCACTTCATTTGGAGTTGACGACGAAGAGATCTTTCAAACGTTTGCATCATTGGTGGCAGTATTAATTGAAAATGCAAGGTTATCGGAAGAGAACTTAAAGAAAGAGCGGTTAGCAATTATTGGTGACATGGCAAGTTCCATTGTTCATGATTTAAGGAATCCAATGTCTACAATTAAAGGTTATGCTCAACTAATAGCAACAAAATCCCCCAATTTAATTAAGCCTGCAAGCATTATTGCGAACGAGATAGATCGGCTTTCCGGAATGGCCCAGGAGTTATTAGAATTTTCCAAAGGAAACAATGATAGATTTGCATTAAATGAGATAGAATGTTCTTCTTTCTTTAATGAAATACTTGAGTTCCTAAAAGGCGATTTGAGAGATAAATCAATAACATTAGATCATAACATTGGATTTAAAGGCAAAATAAGGATTAATCCGGAAAAAATCAGAAGGGCAGTAATTAATATTGCAAAGAATTCCATTGAAGCCATGGATCCAGGGGGAAACTTAGGCATTACCGTTTCTCAGTCAACAAACCAAAAAGAGATTATTATTTCACTAACGGATACAGGCATAGGGATGCCTGAAGAGATAAGAAAGTCAATCTTCGAACCATTTGTAACACATGGTAAGAAAAACGGGACCGGCCTGGGTATGGCTATCACAAAAAAGATTGTTGAACTCCATAACGGTACTATCCAAATAGAAAGCGAAGAAGGACACGGTACAAACGTAACTATTACTATTCCTAAGAAGATGTAGTTTTATGGAATACGAAATTCAAGGAGACAGAACAAGGAAAACGATATTAAGATTAAGATGACAGAGGTGAGGCACTATGGATAAAGATATTATTATAGAAAATACTGAAATAAAAGAGCCAGAGAAAATAAAGTTCATCCTTATAGAAAAAGGTTATGAAAATATATTTGAATGGACAGACCCACCCCACACCAATTACAGCTCGCATATTCACAATGATGATGAGATGCGATGGGTTTACCGAGGATCTATAATCATCGGACATGAGGATGGTGAAGTAGAATTATTTCCTGGCGACAAAATATCAATAACTGCAGGTGTTAAACATTGGGCAAAGAGCAATAAAGGTGTATCATACATATGTGGCAGTAAATATGATGTGACTAGCTAGGTGAATAGGCTGAAGACTGAAGGCCGAAGGTAAAAGCTTAAAGGGAAAAAGCAAAAAGGCTGTGGGCTTTTACCCGTAAGCGCTAAGTTAAGAAATTATTTCACGTTAAATGTGTGTAAAATATCGAAGATTGAACAACGAATGTCGAATCATGAAGGTTTTTATACTTAGACATTCATTATTCCTTGTTCGATATTCAATAATCTACACCTTTAACCGATAGTTACTCCTTAACCTAGTACCTATGAGGCTTTTACCTTCGGCCTTCAGTCTTCAGCCTATTTACCTAAGTAGTTACAATAAAATTTTATTATCTACTGCTGCAGTGCCGCTGACGCATCAAGCAACCCCCATCCAAATAGATTATCTTTCCCCTCACGTCCTAAATCCTTGGCAGTAGACGTGATACGTTCTTTTACCTCATCAGGGGTCAATGACGGATCATTTGAAAGTATTAACGCTGCGACGCCAGAAACATGTGGGCAAGAAAAAGAGGTTCCCTGGAACGAGAAAAGATCCCACATTACGTTATTTCTCCTAAAGAACCGCCCCCTTCTAAACGTTTCCTGTAATATACCATCATCAAACCCGTCATCATTCTGGTCTACATTTAAATCGCCACCTGGCGCAACTATATCTATTTCAGGTCCAAAATTAGAAAAGAAGGAAAGCCTTTCATCGAATCGTACAGACCCTACAGCAATGACGTTTTCAAACGCAGCAGGAAAGACAACACTCCCTCCTTCATTACCTGACGCTGCCACCAAGACAACACCGTTACTATGCGCATCATTCACCGCAGTTTCAAGGACGCGCGACCTACCATTCCCACCCACACTAAGATTAATAACATGGGCACCATTATCCGCTGCCCACCTAATTCCGTCTGCGATAGCGGCGATATTACCAATCCCACGTCTTCCTAACGCTTTAACGGCCATAATCGTTGCATTAAAAGCAACACCAGCAACACCATTGTTGTTATTAGTGGCCTGTCCAATTGTTCCGGCAACATGGGTACCATGTCCATTATCATCCGTGGAATCATCATCTCCGTTCGCAAAATCACGTCCCTGAATCACCTCCCATGTAAATCCGTCAATACCATTGGTGTTTACACCGGAATCAACAACCGCAACAATAATCCCATTCCCGCTACTTATATCCCATGCACTTTCACAGTTTATCTGTTCCATGTTCCACTGAAGGTCAAAAGATTCATCGTTTGGTGTAAAAAGCGCTTTATAAATATAATTTGGCTCAGCAAACTCCACAACTGCGGCCCTGGAATAAGCACCTATCATCCTTGTAACATCACCGTCTGTACACCTAACCTTATGATATTTATTGCCATATGACTTAAAAAAAGATTTTACCCCTAATCTTCTATGGAGTTTAGCTTTATCTTCTTCAGTTACGTAATCTTTAAATTTTACAATAACTTCATTTTTTACAAAATTAGCAATTGTATCTTTTACCGTCTTTCTGGCTTCTGCACCGGAGGATGTAAGCTGATAAAATGGCATTAATAAAACAGAAAAGGATAAGATCACGGCGAGAAATATAACCTTAAAAACAACATATCTCGGATCTAACATCAGACTTGCAAACTTATTTTTACGGTTAATAACCTGTAAACAATTTTTATTATATAGCATAAACAATATTATCTCTAAAAAGTTAAGAAAGTGTCGACAAATATAAAGTAAAAACTATAATTGGAGAATGACGACAAAAAAAACTTATGGTGCAGGACTCACTCCATACTCAAACGAATCAGAAATTCATCATTTAGGGATACATTTTTTGGTCATAACTAAGGAGATGTCTGGAAACAGGTTGTACATTTTGCGCTCACCTTCAGGCTATCTTTGCCCAAACTTCAATCGGTAAATCCGCAACATAACGACAGCTATGCTTCCGGTTTGATTTCATCAATTTGTACAAATCTAACTCAAACCTGAGTGTTATATGCACAATTTATTACATGCACGTCCATAAATGTTATTCCCTCGTAAAATCTTAATGTCGCAAAAACAAAATCTGCGGAACCTGTCAACCACAACATCAAAATCTTACAAAAACCTAAATCACTAAATGGCGAATTCTTGAATCATTTGAGTATAATTAATACGCAAACAAAACTTTACTTCATGCTATAAGAATAAACATCCTTATGTCAAAGAAATTCTCCACCAGATTTGTTGTTTTTTAACAGGAAAATGGCTTGACATTTCGTCCCCTTTACTTATAATCCACCAGTATAATTAGGAATATATTAAGAGAATTTATCCCATTATAAACCTATTGTGGAATTTTATAAAAATATCCATATCACTTATTAACATAATATAAAAAACTATGAAAAGTAAATACGCATTAACGTTTGCATTACTTTTTTCTATTTTGATTGTAGGATGTAGTTCTCCACCACAAAAAAATGTAGCAGAAACTACTACCCCGATAATAAACACAGATATACGTGATAAAGGCATTAATGACGTTAATGCTAAAAAGAATTTTAAAAAATGGACAAAAAAGCTCTATTCAAAAGACCCTAATATCCAGACCGCAGCAGCTGTATCTTTACTAAATCTGGAGTATTATGCAGCTTTTGACTTTCTTATTAATATTTTAAATGAGGCTAAAAAGACAACAATGACAATTGCGGTCTTAAAAGCATTTGGGTTTGCAGGAGATGACAGAGCTTTAATGCAGGCAATGGCACTACTTGATCATAAAGATGAGACGATCAGGCTTACAGCAGCGGAAACATTGGGAAAACTAAACACTTATAAGGCCATAAGATTAATGACGGCAAACCTTATGGACCTTGAGAGAAGCACCCAATCACGTATCTTGATAGCAAAGGCGCTCGGAGACGTGAGAAATAAAGACTCCGTAGAACATTTAATCGACCTACTTAAATCCGATAATGAAGAGCTGCAAACTGCAGCCCACGGGGCTTTAATAAAAATAACAAAACATCCTATCGACAAAGAGGTAAAAAACTGGAATGAGTGGTGGACGCTAAACAAAGTTAAATCCAGGGAAGAGTGGTTGGAAGATATAGTAGATACACTTGAAGAGAATATAAAAAAAATACGGATTGAAGATGAAATACTAAACAAAAAAATTGCAAGAAAATCAATCGAATTATTAAAAATACATTCGAAAAATGGTAATAACATCAAGCTTTTCCTGGAAGCAGCAAAAAGTAAATACCCGGAAGTTAAGATATATGCCGCAAAGAAATTGGCAAAGATAAAACCACCAGAAGCAAAGGATATTTTCTCCGAACTACTTTTGGATGAGAACCTTAACGTCAGAATAATCGCAGCCAAAGCACTGGGAAGCATAGCAGACAAAAGCATCCTTTCGCCATTGCTGGATGCAATAAATGACCAAAATACGGAAGTGCAAGTTGCGGCAATAAAGGCATTGGGAAGGATAGAGATGCCTCAGGCGGTTGAAGCACTAAAATCCCTGTTAAATCATGATGAAGTGGAAATTGTAAAAGCGTCGGTGGAGTCATTAGGGCAGATAGGCATATCAAAAGATATAGAAAAAATTATTCCTCTTTTAAGACATAAAGATCCCGCAGTTAGAGAAGAGGCCGCAATAGCACTGGGAAAACATAAAAACGACAAATCTGTCACACCTCTAATAAATACGCTATCTGATAAGGTTGAAAGGGTCAGATGGTATGCTGCTGACAGTTTGGGAAAACAAGAGTCAAAAGCCGCAGTATTACCACTCATTCGACTTTTATCAGATGAGAGTGCACGAGTTCGTGAATCGGCAACAACATCATTGGGAAAAATTGGAGATGAAAGTGCAGTTAATCATCTGACAAAATTACTTGATGATACAGATAAAAGGGTAACAGAACAGGCATCAGAAGCTTTATTAGTTATTGCAGGAGACGATCCAGAAGCTCTCAACCGATTATCAGAGATATTTTTTGCCAAGAAGAATTATGAAAGGGCTATAAAGGTAATAGAAAAACAGATTGTAAAATATAATGAAAATGAGGAAGCGCTTTGGGATAGCAGAAAAAAAATGGCTAAGGCTCTTATGTTAGCTAAAGATTGGGAGAAATCCGCAAATTTATACATGATGCTAACTGAACATTTCGCTAGCGATGTTAATTTAAAGAATGAATTGATAAATTGTCTTTTAGAGATAAAACAGTATGAGAAGGCATTAGATCTCCTTTCAACATGGACAACCGGGCATCTTAGCGATAATGATTTTTTCTGGGAAAGTAGGCTTAATATTATAGCCGCCATCTTTTCAAATGACGATTATGAGAAGGTCATAGAACTGGTAAACAAATTTGAAAACGAAACCCCTGAAATGGGAGGAAATAATTTGAAAGAAAACTTTATTAACTACAGGGATAGATCCCTTATTAGAAAAAAAGAGAATAACTTGAGTAACAAAAACAATAACGGTGCAGAGTACAGGAACTATAAAACCAACTACCTTGTAAATGCTGTGCATCAAGATCAAGGTGGCATAATTTAATGAATATACTTATTGTCGGTGCAGGAGCAGTTGGTTTTAACTTAGCAAAACAACTTTCACAGGAAGGGCATGACATTTCAATTGTCGAAATAAACAGTGCTTTAGTACGTAAGATTAATGAAAAGCTGGATGTATTTGTGATGGAAGGCCAGGGAACAAGCCCCAAAGTACTTGAAACTTGTGGAATTCAAGATGTAGAGATGGTCTTGGCTGTTACCACTAGCGATGAAGTGAACATAGTAGTCTGCATGTTAGCCAAACAGTATGGGGTTAAACATAAAATTGCACGAATACGTAACTATGAGTTTACGGACAGAGACTTCTTTTCTAAAAATAATGGTTTCTGCATAGACCATATGATAAACCCTGACCTAATAACTGTAAACTCCATATTAAAGATAATAGAAACACCGGGTGCCACATATGTGGCAGACTTTAAAGATATAAATGTTGTTTTACGCGGCTTTAATATCCCCAATGACGCTCCTATTGTAAATAAATCGTTATCTGACCTAAAAGAGATAGAAGCCACAGATTCATTCTTGATAGTAGCAATTCAACGTGGCGACGAAATGATCATACCTAACGACTCTACTGTAATAGCTAAGGACGACACCATCTTTGTCATTGTAGCAGAGGCAGGCATACCATACTTTCTACCAATGGTAACAAAAAGAAGCGCGAAAGTGACAAAGGTAATAATTTATGGTGCAACAAATATTGGACTTTTAATTGCAAAGAAATTTGAAAAAGGCACCGTTGATATCACGCTGGTGGAACCGGATCAGGAACTTGCTGAAAAAGCAGCTGCGGAGCTGACAAAAGCGTCTGTTCTCAATGGAACAGCAACAGATATAGATTTACTGAAAGAGGCATCAATAGAAACCACAAGTTTTTTTATTGCTGCATCGAGTGATGAGCAATCCAACTTACTTGCTGCCATGCTGGCAAAGAAGTTTGGCTCAAAAAAGACCATCGTAATTACAGACGAACCGGATTTTATCGCTATATTCAGATCATTAGGCATGGATGTGGTAATGAACCCCAGACAAATCATGGTCAGTTCTATCCTGCAGTACGTCAGGCGCGGCAAGATCCCATCAATCATTAAAATCAACGAGAGTGATGCAGAAGCCATAGAATTTGTAATTGAGCCGGGTACAAAAGTTGAGGGTAAGAAACTTAGCAATGTAAAGTTTCCACAGGGTTCAATATTGGGCGCTATTATTAGAAATGGAACTATGGACATCCCGAACGAAAACAGTATCATTCAGGCAGGTGACCGTGTAATAGTATTTACTTTGCCAACTGCGATTAAAAAAGTTCAATCGTTTTTCACAAACAAGTGATGCCACACCATAATGCGGCGAAGCCGCAACCAAATTGGGAATACAGAATTCTTTCTGGAAACTGAAATCAGAATAAAGCATAGATTTGTAGTTATTTCACTATGCTATCTATCGTAAAAATTTATGTGCTCCCGAACTCTTACTTCCTGTTATTCGGGCTCCTGAATTCTATGTTCCATAAAAGCTACAATAAATTAAAAAAGAAGTTTTTATAAAGCAATACCATAGAAACATATGAATATACCATTAGTTTTACACGTCCTTGGAAACTTAGTACTCCTTCTTGCCGCAATTATAACCGTTCCGTTAGGGTTTGCGATCTATTATGATTCTGCAAGTGAAATTAAAGCGTTTATTATCTCTATATTGATGGCAGGGATTATTGGTGCAATAATGAAATTCCTGACAAAAAAGGATGCGTCCTCATTAGGAGTACGTGAAGGGTTTGGTATTGTAACATTCGGATGGCTATTTTGTGCCCTTTTCGGAGCAATACCATATTGGTTGTCAGGTTACTGCCCCAACTTCACCAATGCATATTTTGAGGCTATGAGCGGTTTCACTACAACAGGATCAACAATTTTTCAAGATGTAGACATACTGCCAAAATCTATTTTGTTCTGGCGAAGTTTAACACAATGGCTGGGCGGTATGGGAATCATTGTCTTCTTTGTTGCATTCCTTCCAGCGTTAAAAGTCGGCGGTTATCAACTGTTCACAGCAGAAGCACCGGGTCCAAAAGCAGATAAGATAAAACCACGCATTGCAGATACAGCAAAACTGCTCTGGTTCATATACCTTTCTCTATCAGGATTGCTCGCGGTTTTCCTTTTAGCCGGAGGGATGTCACCATTTGACACAATTTGTCATACATTCAGCACCGTTTCAACCGGCGGATTTTCCACCAAGAATGCAAGTATTGCCGCCTTTAACAGCGTATATATTGAAGTGGTATTGATGGTATTCATGTTTATACCCGGATGCAATTTTATCATACATTACCAGTGCATTAATGGAAAGATAAGAAACGTTTTAAAAAATTCAGAGTTAAAGTTCTTTATGCTCTTGCTTGTAGTTGTAACGTTAGGAGTTACGCTATTTCTCTTGTTCAGTACCGACGTAACTTACCATTCCAACCTAAAAGATAGCCGCTATAATACATTTTTTGGATGTTTAAGGGATGCATCTTTTCAGGTAATTTCATTATGTACAACAACAGGATATGGCTCGGCAGACTTCGACCAATGGCCTGATTTTTGCAGATTCATCCTGGTTTCTGTCATGTTTTTTGGCGGATGCGCAGGTTCAACATCCGGCGGAATGAAAAATATTAGGATTTTACTGCTGATAAAATACTGTATCAGAGAATTAGATTACCTAATAAGGCCAAGTATAATAAAACATGTAAAGATTGACAATGTATCAATTGAAGAAAGTGTCGTAAAGAATACTTTAGGTTTTTTTTCATCATATGTGGGTATTTTTATAATCTGTTTCTTTATATTAGTAGGTTTACAAGTAGACGGAACAACCGCGTTCTCCTCTATCGCCTCATCAATGGGAAATATAGGACCAGGGCTTGCAAAGGTTGGCGCTGTTGAAAATTACGCAAATATTCCATTTGCAGGTAAGTGGGTATTAATATTCTGCATGCTGGCAGGTAGACTAGAAGTATATTCCATTATGGTACTGTTTCTACCAATAACATGGAAAAAATAATAGGTCTTGAATTAATATAAAAAACCAGTTAAAATCAGTTAAAATCTTAAATATTTACATATACTCAATGTGTGCATAAAGTGACATTTATGCACACATTGAGTATAAAATAATAAGCATTTGACTATAGGTTTAGATAAGAGCAGAAGTGGTTTTACTTTACTTGAGTTAATTATCGTAATTCTAATTATAGGTGTTGTGATGTCCGTTGGGATTCCTCGAATCTTTAATGGATTGGAGAGTGCTAAGAGTCGTAACCTTTTATCTGACATAATCGTATTCTTTCGTCAGACAAGAATGGACGCATTATCCACCAGCAAACCTGTAGAGGTAATTATAAAACTTCATGAAGGAGTATTTGAAGCAGACAATGACAAAACCTTTAATATTCCTGAAGATTCAGGTATATTAATCAAGTTAATGAATGATGACGAGTATGAGTATTATGATGACGATTTAGATAAAACTAATGTTACGTTTTACCCCAATGGCATGGCGACAGAGAGAAAACTGATATTGTCAAATAATAACAACGATTTTGCTATTATTACAATTGAACCGTTAACAGGATTGGCCAATTATTCAACCGATTTTGAGGATGATTAGATCCATTCATATTTTACTAGAAATAATTTTTTAAACTATAATCTATTGTTAAAGAAAGGCTATTATGAGGCTAATTAATAATTTGATAAGAAAGGCTGATAAAGGGTTTACACTACTTGAGCTCTTAATCGTTTTGATTATAATCGGTTTATTAGCTGCACTGGTAGGACCTAAGCTCATAAACCGTGTAGGAGAGTCTAAGCAGAAAACCTGTAAGGTACAAATTGAGATGCTTAGTACATCGTTAGATACATTTCGCCTAGATACAGGAAAATACCCAGATGAAGAACAGGGACTAAATGCTTTAATAGAAGCCGGCGATTTTAAAAACTGGAAAGGCCCGTATTTAAAAAAGAAATTTGTCCCGAAAGACCCTTGGGGAAACGACTTTGTTTACAAATACAACAGTGATGCAAGAGAATTTGAGATCATATGCTATGGTGCAGACGAAGCAGAAGGTGGAACCGGAGATAACGAAGATATTAGCAGCGCAAATTAAGACTTCAAAAATTTACACATTTGGTACAGCACAAAATAATTTGAAACTTGTTTTAAATATTTAAACGTTTTACAGGACGAAGAAAGTATAATTCTTACCCCCTGATTTTACGTCATATCAAATAATTCACCAGAATCCATAAAACCTGTTCATGCGGGGTTGTAATATACTACAACCTCGTATGAGTGTTAATAACAAATGTATTAGACTACACAACATTTCCACAAGATAAGAAAACACACCGGTATTTACATGTTTATACTTTAATAGACATAGTACGGCAATGCCTTAACCAAAATTTGGAATACAGAATCCAGGAGTAAAAATTCAGAATAAATCATAGATTTGTAATCATTTTACCATGTTTTTGATCGTAAGATTAGTATCCGCTTTCTGAATCATATTTTCTATCATTCTGGCTTCTTACTCCTGGATTCTGTATTCCCATAAAAACTACAAAATCTTAAAAAAAAGACGTTATTATAAAATAACACTATAAATTGTACTTTTCAATAGCAGTTCTATGGACAAGATCAATATCCTTATCGGATCAACTAATCCAAAAAAAAAGATTGAGATTACTAATATAACTAAGGATCTGAACATACAGTTTACCCTACTTGAAGAACTTAACAACGCACCAGAAATACTAGAGGATGGCAAAACATTTAAAGATAATGCCGTAAAAAAAGCCACTGCCTTTGCGAAGTGGAATGGGTCATTAACACTTGCGGATGACTCTGGCCTTGAAGTAAAATCACTAAATAACAGGCCAGGAGTATATTCCGCACGGTACGCAGGAGAAGGTGCAACTGATGAAATGAGGATAAAAAAGCTCTTGGCTGAAATGGCAGCATTTTCTGCTGAGGATAGAAAAGCGAGGTTCAAGTGCGCCATCGCACTTGCAAACCCAGAAGGACTCCTATTTGTCGTAGAGGCTAAGTGCGATGGTATAATTACCGCAGAGCCAAGAGGAAAGAATGGATTTGGATATGATCCTATATTTGCATTTCCGGAGTATGGCAAAACTTTTGCGGAACTAACACCAGAAACTAAGAACATGATAAGTCACAGGGCCAAAGCATTACTTCTTTTTAAGGAAAAGCTTAAAGAGTCATTGCTCTTTTAAATAAATGAAAAACAGTAAATATCTTATAGGTATAGACATTGGTGGTACGGACACAAAGATAGGAATCATTGACTCAAAAGGGAGCATAGTAGCAAAGACAAGAACAGAAACGTTAACAAAGAGCAGTGTACAACTACTTGTAAAACGAGTTTATTCAATCTGCCATGAGTTAGCGAAGAACGCATCAATAAAATGGGAAGATCTGCTATACATTGGCATTGGCATGCCCGGAATACTAGATCTGATAAATGGAAGCATTCTGTTCTCACCAAATATCAGAGAGTGGTCAGGAGTACCAATTGTTAGCATATTTCAAAAGGAGATGAAGAAGATATGTGTTCTTGAGAATGACGCAAACGCCGCAGCATGGGGAGAAAAGTGGGCAGGCGCAGGAAAAGATAGTAAACTAGGTTCACTCATCATGATAACGCTTGGTACAGGTATCGGAGGCGGTATAATTTTAGAAAATAAGATATGGCATGGAGGCAAGAACGGAGCAGGAGAGTTTGGCCATATAGTAATTGAAACAAATGGAAGAGTGTGCGGCTGTGGAAATTATGGCTGCGCAGAAGCATATGCATCTGCAACTGCAGTTGTAAAACGTTATAAAGAAGCTTCAGATCTGACAGATGATATTACAGCTGAAGATGTTTTTGAAGAAGCTTTAAACGGAAATAATATCGCAAGAAAAGTTATGGAAGAAACCGGCATGTATATTGCCATTTTAATTGTAAATATAATGCATACATTAAACCCCGATGTCATCGTAATTGGAGGAGGAATGGCCGCAGCAGAAGAACTTTTGGCTAAACCTATATCTGATGAAGTTAACAAACGAATCGCCAGGTTTGGAACCAATTCTACAAAAATTGTATTTGGAAGATTGGAAAATGACGCGGGGATGATAGGAGCGGCAGGATGGGCACGGAAAACATTAGAAATTTCTGTATAATAGCACATATTGATCACGGAAAATCGACACTTGCCGATAGAATGCTTGAAAAAGCAAAGGCAATTACTCCACGGGAATTCAAGGAACAAATATTAGACAACATGGACCTTGAACGGGAAAGAGGTATAACCATAAAAGCGAGCGCTGTTGCCATAAAATATGAAGTAAACGGGCAGATATATTCGCTTAACCTTATTGATACTCCAGGCCACGTGGACTTCAGCTATGAAGTTGCACGCAGCCTGGCGGCATGTGAAGGCGCAATCTTACTTGTTGATTCATCGCAGGGAATAGAGGCTCAAACCGTCGCCAATATGCAGCTTGCGCTGGAATATAATTTGACTATTATACCGGTTTTGAGCAAAACAGATCTCCCCCACTCGCGGCCTGACGAGGTAATCGAAGAGTTGGAAACAAACCTCTGTATCGAGAATGATGAAGTGTTATTAATAAGTGCAAAGACAGGGGACGGGGTAGACGCACTATTTCATCAGATAGTAAAAAGGTTCCCCTCACCTAAAGGTCAAAGTAATGGTCCTCTGCGAGCTATCGTATTTGATTCAGTCTATGATTCCTTTCGTGGTGTAATTATCTACTTAAGGATTTTTGACGGAGAACTAAACAAGAGTGATACGATTTATATGATGAAAAAGGGAACATCTTTTGAGGTGTCTGAAGTAGGTGTTTTTACCCCAAAGATGCTTCCTCAGGAGAAACTGTCCACCGGTGACGTGGGCTACTGTATTGCAAATATAAAGACAATTCAGGAGGTTGATATTGGTGATACTGTAACCAATAATTTTAACAAAGCAACTGTACCACTTGAAGGCTACAAGCAGCCGGCACCAATGGTATTCTGTGGGTTGTTCCCATCAGACAATACGGAATTTCATCCCTTAAGGATCGCACTTGATAAGCTGCGTCTCAATGACGCATCATTTACCTTTGAACCCGAGACATCGCAGGCGTTAGGGTTTGGATTCAGATGCGGATTTCTCGGACTGCTCCATATGGAAATAACACAGGAGCGCTTAGAACGGGAAAGCAAGATCAGCCTCGTACAGACGGCACCCAGCGTAACATATGAAATCCTGAAAACAGATAATACAATAATAAGAATAAGCAACCCTGCAAAACTTCCAATGGTTAATAATATTGAGGAGTTTAGAGAACCAATCGTATTGGCAAAGATAATAGTGCCCAGCGAACACATTGGCACCATTATGCAGCTTTCAGAAGAGAAACGGGGCACATACATTGGTACTGAGTATCTTAGCGACAGAAGGGCCATACTTTCATACGAGATCCCTCTTGCAGAGATTATCTTTGATTTTCATGATAAATTAAAGTCTTCTACAAAGGGTTACGGAACACTGGATTATGAATTTAAATACTTTAAAAAAGCAGATCTTATAAAGCTTGATATACTAGTAGGAAGCAAAAAAGTAGATGCTCTGGCAACAATAGTACACAGATCGGTTGCTGATTACAGGGGAAGAAAGGTAGTAAAAAAACTTAAGGAGAAAATAGATCGGCACCTTTTTGAGATCCCAATTCAAGCAGCCATAGGCAGCAGGATAATTTCCCGTGAAACCATAAAGCCAATTTCAAAGAACGTTACCGCAAAATGTTACGGGGGTGATATAACAAGAAAAAGAAAACTGTTGGAAAAGCAGAAAGAGGGAAAAAAAAGAATGAAAACAGTTGGGCAGGTGCAAATACCACAGGAAGCATTTCTTTCCATATTGGGAGGAGATGAGTAGTCGTACATACATAATGCGGCGATGCCGCAACCAAATTTGGAAGACAGAATTCAGGAGACAGAATCCAGAATAAAGTATAGATTTGTAGTTATTTCGCTATGTTAATTTATGGAGATAGAGACAAATTATATCTGCTTTTCAACTCTTGTTTTGTTGTACTGACTCCTGGCTTCTGAATTCTGTCTTCCATAAAAGCTACAAAATCTTTAAAAAAAAGAAGTTTTTATAGAGTAATACCATAGAACGGGCATAAGTTGAATTTATAAATATTATATTAGCAATTTAGCCACATTAGGTGGATAATATTTATGCTGTTTTTTCAATTTAAACAACTATAATTGAAGTAAAAAGGATGCCAATATGAAAAGAAATTTTAGAGATAAACTAAAGCATAAATTAGTTTTCACATTTTTCCTTGCCTTCTTTGCACTTTTATACACAGACAATGTAAAAGGTGAAAAGGTTAACTCAATAGTAGCCATAGTCAACGAAGAAATTATAACAAACTTTGACGTCCTGCGGAGGACTGCAATTGCATTGCAACAAGCAAAGGGTACCTTTAGCGAAGCTGATATAGGACGTAAGAAGTTAGAGTTTTACAAAGAAGCAATTGAGGAGCTGATTGACCGCGAAGTGCTTGTACAGACCGCACAGGCGGCACTGATGAACGACGAAATCAAGATGGATGAAATTGAGAAAAACCTTGATTCATTCATTAAAGGGGCCGCAGAAGAAGTGGGTTCTTTGGCAAAATTTTACGAAATAGTATCCCAACAGGGAATGGATCCAATGGAAAAGAAACGCGAATTACGTGATGACCTAATGGTAGAAAAAATCTTGAAAGTAAACGTCTACCGTAAAGTAAATGTTCGCCCTAAGGATTCAAAAAACTATTATAATAATCATTTAAGTGAGTTTTACACTGAAAGGCAAGTCAGTTTCAGACAAATTTTAATCAAATTCTCTGAATATGAAGACAGGGCAGCCGCAAGAAAGGTCGCAGAAGAGGTAATGACCAAGCTAAACAATTCCGAATTTTTCACATTTCTGGCAAAACAATACTCAAACGGCCCACATGCTGAGAACGGCGGATTATGGAGCGGAGAGGAAGTAAATGATGTAAGAAAAGATCTAAGAGATATAATATTTACCCTAAAGGAAGGTGAGCTTAGCGACGTAATAGAGTCTTCTGTCGGTTATCATATCATTAGATGCGAAGAGAATAAACCCGAATCAGTTACTCCATTCAAAGACGTACAAGACGAGATCCACCAAAAGATATTTCGGGAAAAGTTTGCAGTTGAAAAGAAAAAATACGTCAACGAGCTAAAAAAGAAGTTCTATATCAGGCAATATTAACGAGCATAGAATCTGGACATGGTCCGTAAACATAGTGTATGCTTCTGGTTATAATTATAACCAGAGCCGCAATGACCGTTGGCAAAACTTATTGACAACCATACCGCATTGCTTTCTAAGGAATGCACATGTTAGTAAATGTAATTATTCAGAATACAGTCGTCAGAATTCAGAATATAGCACTAGTTTCCAGATTAATTTCTAGTTGGCGCCGCTTCGCGGAAACAAATGTCCGGTCAAAGAGCGCTCAATTTTGAGAAACATTTTTTAATCACAAGGGACACCAACAAAAGGTTTGAGACAAACGCCCTTAGGGCACGCTCATCAACCTAACAACATTTAAACAGTGCAAATGAGCAAAGAGGGCTTCTACCCACCAGTTAAATAGTTTCAATATTGTGTTGGTTTTCTCATTCGGAATTCTGACTCCTGAATTCTAAATACGCTAAATAGATACTAATAAATAGCACATTCCTAAGTTACAACTAAATATATACTCTCCAGTGCGTGATCATTTCCAATACGAATCCCATCGACTATCTACTCTTTTAATAATCTCATCCGGCATTATCAAAGGCGCAGGATACCCATTTTTCCAGGTAGCATCTATACCCATTATGCCTCTGAACACAGGACTAATGCCGACCAGTTTCTCTTCAGAGAACGAAACATCGCGCTCAGCATCGAACCTTGTAAATATCCCCCAGATCGTCTGTTCTTCGTCATGAATATCAACATCCGGGCTGACAGCTGCAACGATCTTTGGCCCTACTAATTGGCTAGATTTAATCAATTTATTTACAACGTCCTTACCATTATCTTCAACTACAACGATAAGCAGCGTTTCATAAAGCAAACAGCAATCTACAATCCTGTTATCCATTGCCCTTACAGAATCAACATTACAGGTATCTTTGACTGTTTTACCTAATTCAGATCTATTGTCTTTACCGTGCTTCCTTGTTGCATCAATTATCATTTTACTGCCTAAATTCATCTTATAGCTCGTGAAATCCAGTGTATCAAGGGGAACTTTAGGTATCATTATAAAATCATATGCGGGGTCGAAATTATCATGTACCTCCTTTAATACTGCCTTGAAATCACGAACATTTACCCCATCAGAAACAGTAATAATACACTTTGTCAAAGAGAGCTGCCCCTCTCCCATAATTGAAAGCGCAGTCTTCATTGCCTCCTTGCTGTATCTCTCCTCAACTGAAACCACCAGCAAGTTGTGAAATCCTGCTTCATAATAGGCCCAAAGATCTTCAATCTCCGGATGTATTAGACGAATCAACGGCCCTAAGACTTGCTGTGTAGCATTCCCTAAAAATTTATCTTCCATTGGTGGTCTACCAACAACAGTTGCAGGGAAAACCGGATTATTTCTGTGAGTAACCGATTTTATATGAAACACAGGAAACTCAGATGCATTGGAATAGTGTCCGAAATGGTCGCCAAACGGTCCCTCCATCCTCAATTCATCCAGATGAACAGTGCCTTCTAAGATAAACTCTGCATCTGCAGGTACTTTTATTGAGATAGAGTTACCTGTAGTCATTCTCGTACGTTTTCCCCTTAAAAAACCACTGAACATCACTTCATCCATACCTTCAGGTAATGCTGCCACAGTTGCCAGCAGTAATGCAGGGTCAGTTCCAAGGGCTACCGCAATCTCAAATTCCTTTCCTATCTTCTTTGCCTGGTAAAAATGAAAACCTCCACCTTTTTGTATTTGCCAATGCATGCCAGTTGTCTTATTGTCAAATACCTGCATACGATACATACCAACATTCCTTTTACCGGTATGGGGATCATAGGTAAAAACCTGCGGAAGTGTAATAAATGGTCCCCCATCCTCCGGCCATGAAGTAGTCACTGGCATTTCATTTAAATTCGGGCAGCTAATAACGTTCTCCTGCGACGTAGAATTACGAGAATTCTTAGGTAATGCCGAATAAATACGCTTCGTCACCTCAATGTTTTCAAGGAATACCTTTGGTTTCGGAGGCATAGCATCTTCCATAAAGTGGATAAGCTCTTCTCCAAGCTTGTCAGGATGCTTACCCAGTGCCAATTCAATCCTCTTATCACTGGCCAGAACATTCATAGCCAATGGGTAGCGTGCACCTTTAATATTTTCAAAGAGTATGGCAGGCATTCCCTCATTTAACGCCCTAATGGCAATCTCCGACGCTTCTAAAGCCGCATCAACCTCAACCTTTACCCTTACCAACTCACCGTTTTTTTCCAAATACTTCAGAAAATCTTGTAATGAATATATTCTCATTGTAAACCTATTTTATCAATTACGGTTTTGTTAAAACCGTGCGTATTTTTATTGAAATAAAATTTTTAATATTCTAAACTTTTGTCAACTATTTTGACATTACTTTTTTGAGATTAAAACTTTGGCTCTATTAAAATGATACGTTCAAAATGTAGGGGTTCAGAACTTTTCCCCTACAAACACTAACGTAAATCTACCAGGAAGATTGGTAATTTATTAATTTTCCAATTACTCTTATCTTTAATATCTGAATTAACCCTTCAGCGGACTTTAATTACTAAATTCCAGAGAAAATTTATGTTTGAAATTTTACATCAATATCTATAATATTAAAGTATCACCTTAGGAGGCAGATTGTTATGCTCAAATAAAGTATGACTGGTTAAGCGATAGCAAGCCCCATTAGAACGTAAAGAATTATTTATGGGTTTTGCTATCGCTTAACCAATCATACTACTACTTTTTAAACCATAACAAATACAAAAGTTGCCCATGCTACTTAAAAAAACTTATTCTGTTCAAAATAAAAATTTCTATACTATTAAATTATGAAAGTAACATTTTTAGGACATTCTGCAGTAAAGCTTGACGGGTCTAGCATAATATACATAGACCCATTTCTATCCGGCAACCCACTAGCAACAATTTCAGTTGATCAGATTGATAAAGCTGACTACGTTTTTGTCACGCATGATCACGATGACCACAAAGGAGATGCATTTGCCATTTGCGAGAATACAAACGCAACGCTGGTTTCTATCCACGAAACCGCAGTTGAAGCAGAGAATATGGGCATAAAAGCAGAAGGAATGAATATTGGCGGTACAATTAGATTCAATAACCTTAACATTAATATGGTAAACGCACAACACTCAAGTGCTACCGGACATCAGTGCGGAGTTGTTATTGAAATGGATAATTTCGTCATCTACCATCCGGGTGATACAGGGCTTTTTGGTGACATGAGGCTTATCGGTGAATTCTTTGCAATTGATCTGGCATTTATACCTATAGGAGATAGGTATACAATGGGCATCCCATCAGCGGTAAAAGCAGTAGAATTCCTCAAACCAAAAAGAGTTATACCAATGCACTATAACACATTTCCAATAATAGAAGCCGATCCTGAAGAGTTTAAGAATGCCGTTGGAAACTTCTCGGACGTTCTTATCATTAAGCCTGGTGATACTTTTAACCTTTCATAATGATAGATAGCGGAACCAAACTTAACTAAATCTAGAATTGAGAATTCAGAAGAGCAGATTCAGAACAAAACATAGGTTTATAACCATTTCCCCATGTTATTAATCCTAAGATCTGTATGCACTTCCGTCATCCTGCCGTAGATTATATTGAATTCTGATTCCAGAAAGACGACAGAGGATACAAAGACTACAACTTGGATAGAAAGTTATACTAATTATTTAAACTTCCTGTATCAGGTTATTCTCTGCAAGGCGAAAACACTTTGATCCTTGAAATGTGCCGCGCCGATTAAACTCATTCTTTATTAATTCAAGTATTTTGGACTTACTTAATGTCCATATGGGTGAAATAAGGAATTTACCGTTCGTATCACCCATCAATCTTTGTATAGTAACGTTCGCGGGGATATGTTCCAGGAAGTCTACCACTAACGGCACATACTCTTCAATAGACATGGTCTTCACATTACCATTAAAGTACTCATCTGCTAATGCCGTATTCTTTGCCACATAAAGATGATGAACTTTCAACCCGTCAATATTGAGCGTAGAAACCGCATTTGCCGTTTTGATCATATCTTCCCTGTCCTCATCCGGAAGGCCTAATATAACGTGGAGACAGATAAAAATACCTAATCC
The DNA here is from genome assembly GCA_021777055.1 of Candidatus Anammoxibacter sp. Lineage (GTDB taxonomy): Bacteria > Planctomycetota > Brocadiia > Brocadiales > Anammoxibacteraceae > Anammoxibacter_A. The sequence continues at coordinate 167,271 of JAIQZO010000024.1, forward strand.
CTTTGTACGGTTTACAGCATCCTCACAATCATTAAAAAGGTGCCCGCGGTTTATCTTTATAAGTGTACGATCATGCATTGACTGCAGACCATATTCAATCCAGGTATGAAACTTACGGCTATACCCACTGATAAGTTGCAAAACCTCATCTGAAACACAATCAGGCCTTGTACCAATGGAAATCCCTACAATATCATCCTCTCCCAAAGCCTGTTCATATCTCTCTTTTAAGACATTAACATCCGCATAAGTATTTGTAAACGACTGGAAGTAAGCAATAAATTTCTCCGCACCATATCTCTTTTTGAGAAACTCTTTACCTGCTTTTACCTGCTCTTTTATAGATAAACGTCTCTCCTTCACATTTGGACTGAAGCTCTCATTTGCACAGTAGATACACCCACCGGAACCTAACTCTCCACTCATGTTTGGGCATGTAAAACCTGCATTTACCGGTATTTTATATACCTTAAATGGAAATTTTTTCTTTAAGAACCGACTGAAAGGATAATATCTCTCTTCATAATTACACGATGTATCTCCTACATTTCTATGCATTATAGTATTACCTTATAAAACTTCATTTTAAAGATTTTGTCGTCTTTCTGGAATATAGAATTCAGGATACAAGTGGTAGAACAACAGAAATCAAGAGTTGGAAAGCACATATAGTTTTACGATTAATAGTATAGTAAAATAACTACAAATCTATGCTTTATTCTAAATTCTGTCTCCTGAATTCTGTATTCCAAATTTAGTTGCAGCTTCGCCGTACTATGGTATTACTCTACAAAACATGTTTTTAAGGCAGAAGTTTGATTTCTAAAACGATAAAGTATCTATGAAAATGGCATGACAAACTAACTATGATGTCAAAAAAAAATGCCTTCAGTTGTGATAAAACACAAAAGAAGGCATTTTTAAGATCTAACTTAAGATTATAACAAACCTTAGAATATATAAGAAAAACCTATAGCAAAGATATCATCGCTGTCACGTCCATTACCATCACTTTTAGCACCAAAAGTCGGTCTTAATCCATCTGCATCTCTAAAGCCAGCTGAAGCTTTTCCACTACTTGTTCCACCAAAATCATTATGTCTATATTCTGGCCTAATAAGCAAATTATCACTAACACGAATATTCATTGTAAGAGTTGTTTCCCAAATGTTTATACCGAACTCATCAGTATAATCAGAATATTCATATCTCCAAGCAAGATTCATCCAATCAGTAAACTGATAGATAGCTGTAATTGCGCCACCTGCCCAGCTACTGTTTGAACCTTCATCATTAAAACCGTCTCCATCTGTATCAACTGAATCCTCTTCATTCCATCCATAATCAAAGTTTAAAAGGAATGAAAGTTTGTCAGTAACAACAACTGTACTTACAAAGTCTAAAAGATGAGTTAAGTCCTTATCATTATCAGGTCTTTCTGCACCATGGATACCATTGGCAACAAAAGAAAATCTGTCATTTGGTGTCCAAGCAACCTGCCATCCACCTGTTTTAGCATCATTGCTATCAACAAAAGTATCCCATCCGTTAACAAGGAAACCAGTAACCCTGATAGTATCAGTCAACTGATAACCCATGCTAAGACCTGTATGGGTAAACGGAATAGAGTTATTATAATTATGACTATGTGTCAAGTTAGGGTTGTCTACATCTTCAATGTATTCAGACCCAATCCAGGTAGCAAACTTACCAATCCTGAAATCAATACCTTTTCCTATAGGAATAAGCCACTGAACCCAACCAGCCTGCAAAGCAAACCTGTCTTCATCATTGTTGTCATGATCACCATTTGGAAATCTACCACCAAAAGTAAGGTTTCTAGCAATTTCACCATAGTTTGTTACAAAACCAAAACCAACTGGATGCTCTTCAGTCGCCTCTTTGACAACCTGAATCTCAATACTTTCCAAGTTTATTGAGTTATCGTCTCTAAACTCAAGAAAGTTTGGAAATGCAAGGGCATCTCTACCACCACCTCTAACACCTGTGAAAACAGGGCTATGACCAGATGAGTGCTCAGAGGCGTTATATTGGTATGCAGCTGTTGCAAAACCACTTATATTCACGCCTTCAAGGATACCATCCAAGTTTGGCCCTTCTTCTTCCTGTGCGAATACACCCGTACTCAAACACATCACAAATGCCAAACTCAATACCAACGACAATAAAAAGTTTTTCTTCATTTTATCTCCTTTTAAGAAAAAAATAAATTTTACCAGTTTAAAAAATTACAAAACAACATATAACCTATTGGTACTAGGTTGACAAAGGTATCGTATAAAATAATAAAATAAAGCGCAGTTGTCAAGAAGAAAAGAATGTTTTTTTAAGATTTTGTTAATTAAACCTATATTTAATTCTTCCACCAAAAGAACGAGAAATAGAGCATACATTAAAGTATTTGAACCCTTATATTTAGAAAGTTTAAACGAAACTAATATGGTTCAAGCCAAACTAATATGGTTTATTATTATTTTAGCAAACAAAACAAATAACAAACTTATTTTTCTGGTTTATCATCAATATAACCCACAATAACGCCAGTTACCATGGGGTAGTATCCCTGTTCTTTGGTATAAGTAACAAAAAGCACCGCATCCCCTCCAGCCTTTCGAGCCTCCTTTATTATTCTTTTATCCAGTTGATCTTTTTTAGACCCTAATGATCCGATGATGTTTAAAAAAGCTATTGTCTCATACTTTTTATTAATATCGCCTTCAACCAATAAAACTTTACTATCATTTCCTTTAGGTACATAATCATCCGTTATTATTTTTTCTACTTTAACATACATACAACCACTCATTACCACAAAAATGAGAAATATTGTACATAGTCTTACTATTTTATTCATTCATTTATAACTCCGTTGATTTACATCATTCCTTAAAAACCAAAGGAACGAAAACACCTAAACATCAACGACTTACGACTCACAACTCTTTAACAATTGGTTAAAATTGAAGTAAATCAAGAGAGTCATTTATTATTTATTATCTTTTTGCTCTTCAATAACTAGAGATTCATCTTCATCATCTTCATCTTTGTTATCATTATCGAACCTAACTCCAACAACTGAGAAAAATTTATTTCTAACAGCATCAAAAATTACTTTAAGTAACGCCTTTTTATCCGTAACATCACCAAAAATACCAAGATCAATAGTACCGGCAGCCATATTTTGATGTCCACCTGCATTCATATTTCCAAACGCCTTTTGCAATAAGCTTCCCAAATTCACCCTGGTATCAATACTCCTGGCAGAAAGCTGAATCTTGTCCTTAAAGATACCAAATACCAAAACAGTATAAACACCTTCCACTTGCAACATTAGATCCGCCGCTTGGGGAAGGGCATCTCTATCGTTTATAAACTCTACAAACGTCAGCATATATGAACCTTTTATCTCCTTACTTCTGATCGCCTTTCCAATAATATCAATTGTCTCCAAACTCATGGGTGGATTCTCTATTTGACTTAAAAGCCCCATATCAATTAAAGGAGACAAAAAAGCCGCCGCATTGAGATCATCCATACTCGTGTTTCTGGTAAAACCAAGAGTATCAACCCTTATACCATATCTCAATGCCGTAGCCAAAGAACGATCAGGCGTGATATTCATCTGCTGAAGGTACCCTGTCATAATTGTTGAAGTAGAGCCTATCTTAGGCCGCACATCCACAAACTCCCCTTTTATCTCTACATCGATCTGATGATGGTCAATAACAATATTCGGCAAGACACCTTCCGGAAGCATATTGTTTTTCAAAGGAATAGACGCCTCTATCAAAGCAACCTTATCACATGATTCAAGCATCAGACGCACCTCATCAATGGATCTTAATTGAATCATCTCTGCATTAAGCATATTAACCAATGCTTTATTCTGTTGGTGACTGATGGTACCGCCATAATATATCCTGCTCTCAACATTAAATTTCTTACAGATTAATCTCAGCGCCAACCCGGACGCAATGGCATCGGGGTCGGGATTATCCTGAAGGAGTATGCATAGTCCCTTTTCGTTAACATTGCTGATTACATTTCCAAGCACAAAGGCAGAGCGTTTCGATTCAGCATTCTTCAACTCAAGAAGCAAGGCATTTGATACCAAATTGTCAGAGTGGACAACAATATTTGCCCCACTATCATAATATTTCGCTGCATCGTTTTCATTATCTGCAATTAAGATAACAAACTTATCTGAAAACTCCCTCTTAATGCGTTCTAAAACAACTAAATTGCTATCAGTATCTCTGGTCAATATTGCCACAGTTGTAGCCTTGGCAATCTGAGGTATACCGTAGTCAATAGTCCGCATATCACCAGCTATTACTTCGGCTCCCGATTTATGAACATTACTCAATACATTCTCATCTTTATCAACAACGACAACCTTATCGCCGTTAGTACATAATGATTGAGCAACTGCCTTTCCTATCGCCCCACAACCAAATATTGTATACAGATACATATTTTTCAGCAAAAAAATTAATGGTAAGACCATCTACCAATTCAATTTAAGTATATCAATTAACTATTTGCAAGGGCTCTCTGCACTGCAGTTATCCCTTTACCAAAATCAATCGTATGGCCAGCTTCAGACAACCCCTTTTCAATTGCTGCAATTGCCGTGATTATATCGAATTCATCAATATAACCAATATGCCCAATCCTGAATATCTGTCCCTTCATACTACCTTGACCACCGGTAAACGTAACCCCATGCTCATCCCGTAATTTCTTAATAACAGCACCTATTTCAACACCTTCCGGCGCTTTAACTGATGTTACAACGTTACTGGAATTCGCACCGGCAAAAAGCTCAAGTCCTAAGGCTTTCACACCCTCTCTAGTTGCACTTGCAAGTCGCTCATGCCTTTTCCACACGTTCGTAATGCCTTCCTCTTTTATCATGTCCAAAGCCTTTTTCATGGCAACGATCAATGATACCGATGGTGTAAATGCCGTTGTGTCATCTTTAAGACTCTTCCTCATCTTTTTAAAATCCCAGTAATACTTCGGCAAATCAGAGGCCTCTACAGCGTCCCAGGCATTCGGGCTTACACATACAAATGCCAGCCCAGGAGGAAGCATACAACCCTTTTGTGAACCCGTAACCGCAACATCAACACCCCACTCATCAAACGGAAAACGATGGATACCAATACCAGTAATTGAATCCACAATTAAAAGAGCACCATACCCTTTAACTATTTTGGCGATTTTTTCTATATTATGTAGCACCCCTGTAGACGTCTCACTTTGTGTCGCAAAAACTGCCTTTATATCTTTATGCTGATTCAGAATAGATTCCACATCTGCCGGATCGATAGCGTCCCCATATTCCGCCTTTGCAATAACCGTCTCAACACCAAAAACAGAACAGAGCTCTGCCCACCTCTCCCCAAATTTACCGGCAGAAAGAACAAGGGCTTTCTCCCCTTTTGACATCATGTTCGCAACACACGCCTCCATACCCCCTGTCCCTGATGATGACAGCGTAAACACCTCTCCTTTCTCTGTTTGAAACAGATATTTGAGATCTTCACTCAACTCCTTAAATATTCGTGAAAACTGTGGTGTTCTATGGTGTATAGCAGGCTGCGCCTCCGCAAGCAGCACCTCCGGCGGAACCTGTGTAGGCCCCGGAGTAAAAAGGTAATTCTTTTTCATTTACAAAATCTCCCTACCCAAAAAAAATATCAAAAAATCATTTGGAATTATACTCTAACTCATTGATATGTCAAGGAAATATGGATAACACAAAACATTCGGGGTAGGATTTTTACCGACTTATACGAGTTAAACCTAAGTGTTTGAAAACTTAATGCCGAAGGGGGGATTCGAACCCCCACAGTATTGCTACCACTAGTCCCTGAAACTAGCGCGTCTGCCAATTCCGCCACTTCGGCAAGCTTTAATACCGCAACAGATATTAGCCTTAAAGTATTTCATCGAAGTATATCAAAACCATCGCAATATTTCAATCAACAAAGTAACGGCCTATGCCTATACTAGCAATAGGACAATATTTAATTTTCAATAGAACTGAAAGAGCTGTAAAGTTCATTTACTCATCTTGAATAAATTCTTTATCACCTAAAGGACGCACAACCTCAATTATAAAAGGTTCACTCTCCCATATTCCATGGAGATTACAATGTTCTTGTGCTCGTAAGATGGAAGTTTTTTCTAATGTCAACTCGACGCTTACAATGGGACGATTAAACAAAGGAGTGACAACAAAATTATTTATCTGAACATTGCCCACATATAGTGAAATCCAATCTATATAATGAAATGGAACCATATCGTGCAATGACACAGGCCCCACTTCAATTCTAGCAGTAAAAGGTTCCAGGTATTTTACGCGCTTTGGCGCCTTGATTACCGGAACATGACCTTTCTCATGGCCCACATATTCCCCTGGTGTCTTTACATGATTAACATTTCTAAACAACTCGTCACTAACGGCATAGACCTTCCTTTCCAATTCTCGCTGGAGCTGTTCTTTGAGCTTTTTTTTATCTTCAGGAGAAAGCTTTTTTTCATCTGAAGAAGCGGAAGAGGCCAAAACATCTTTCATTCCCACACCTGTTACAGCTGCAGCGGAAACCCCAAGACCTGAAATCAATAAATCACGACGTGTTAAATTATTCTGCATTGTAAAGCACCTTTCTGAAGAAACGAAATAACCATATCAGGAAAAATTACATTGGAACATAAACACTAATGTTTAAAACGTACGAATATCCTACCAAAATTCTTTGAATCTTTGTCTACACGATGATATAGTCTTTTTATTTCAGGGCGGTCTAAAAAACGTAAAACTGTTTTCTTTAACTGGCCACTACCCTTCCCATGAATAATTTCTATTAAAGGAATTCTTTTTTCAACTGCATCATTAATTATCCTATTAAGCTCTTTCTCTATTAGATATCCCTTTTTAAATATATCATGAAGATCCAATTTTAATTTTGCCATAAGAACAAATACCTTAAATTGATCTGTTAGTTGTTTTAAATAAAGAGTAACTACTTAGGTAAATAAGCTTAAGCCTTACCACCTGTGTCGTTTACAATAAAAGTTATTTAATTTACCTAGAGTGGTGTTTCTGAAGGGCTAATTTTATATGTTCCACGTATCTTGATGCTGGATATGTAGCTTGAATCTTCTCTAACTCTGGAACAATCCTTGAAGCGCTAGGAATACTCACACCGGTCTGGATAAAGTACGCAAACCGCGGGTCCCGTTTCATTGACTCCCAGACAGCTGCATCATCTCCCTCTGGTTCAACCATCTGTATGTTCATAACATCAGACTCAATCATTTCACGAAATCTAATATTATAGAGAACCGCCTTTACAGAATACTTACCTGACCGTATTAGGGCGTATTTCGAGGGAATTGATGTTCTCGTCCGGGTCGGATGATTATAGAGGATACTTGCCGAGGTAGCCATTGACTCACCGGGCTGTAAATTCGTCACAAAGTTACCAAATACATCAACAATTCCCCATTGCGGCCCAAGATACTTTTTATAGTCACCGTCCTCAAATGCCACAAAAATTTGCAGATAACCATGCCCTACCGCAATCTTCTTGTGCGCAATAACTGGCAAATCTGTATCATTTCTCATTTGCACTGTAAAGTGGATTGGCTCACCCAGGATATATTCATCACGTTCTATCTCCAACTCTAAACTCAGCAAAGTGAATCTTTCCTTATCTGGTAATGATTCCTGGGCAGACGCAGTTGATGCCACCAGCAAGGCAAACGCTAGATTTACAAGAATCAGGTAGAATATATTGTCCGTGTTCATAGTTATTTCTTCCTCCTTATAAGGAAGTGTGTAAAAATAGGATACTCCTCTTAGGGATGATCAAGCAACCTAATTTTGTTCAAGGTTATATCACTAAAACTCTCCCCCTCATTGTTCATGATCGCACCATCACTATGCTCCCCATTAAAGAGGTGACCAATCTCATGTGCTTCTGTAATCGACTTTTGTGCTTCACTTATTTCCTTCTGCACTTCAACAAAGACATTCGCCCCAACGCCTTTTAAATCATCTACTCTACCAAGCACCGCACCGAAGAGCGCCGTTTCAATAACCGGATCTCCATCTTCCTCTATGTCCGGTTGATACGCCCCGAAAAGATAGACAGTCCAAAACGTTTCGTCTGCTTCCGTATCCACAGCATCAAAATCGTATGCAGATATAAGTTCCATGGCTATGGCGGCATTATCGTCACTATTAGTATAAGAGTTCAATCTAAACGGGACGAAGTCATTGTTATCTCCCACATCAAAAGTAGGCCGCACATAAGCAGGCGCAAAGAGATTAAGGTTAGGATCGTCACTGTCTTGTATGAGACTTGTATCAGGCATCGTAACGTTTTCGACGAAATCACCATCTAATCTTTCTCTATCATCTAGATTAAAATCATCATCATCAACCAAGAAGTAAATCCGGCCAGCAGCTCTTGCTGCTAACCCTTCTACAGTAACATCATCATCAAACAAGTCATTATCCGTATTACATAGAACAGGAAAGGTCCCAATTCCAAATATTCTAATCTTTCCTCCCTCAAAACGACCTACCTCATCAGGAAGCGATTGTCCAACATCCAAAAGTGTTGTTGTTGTCTCAGTCCCAGGATTTAGTTCGAAGAAGCCGCACATTTTCTCATTCTGCTTAACGCTGTCTATTCTACCTCTTACAAGGTTTCCACTCACCAATCCCATAGAATCAACCTCTACGTGTACCCTTCTCCAGACGTAGAGTGTTTCTGTAAATGCTCCACTAAAACCGGAAAGGGTTTCAACGTCTTCCGCAAGAAGTGGATCTTCTTCAAATGCAGGATCATCACCTATATTCCGGACCTCGTCATCATCAAGACCTGCTACCACCCTGAAATTGTCACCCGGAGCAAACGTAACCGCAAGTATAACATCTGCACGACCATTAATATCTGTTTTGGAACAAACGACAGCGCCTTCCGGCGCAAAATCTACAGGATCTTCTCCAAGTCGACCATCGAATCCGCCTTCAGTCGTGGGTTGGGAAACTGCAGGGAATCCTCCATTTTCATCCAGGCGACCTCGATTATCATCTCCATCGCCAACATTTCCGTCTAAAGTGGGAGAATTTGTTGTTGGATCATCCACATCAAAGCTCCTGAAACAAACATTGACACCCTCTAGCGGTGGATCGAGCTGCGCAACTATACTCACAATGTTACGTGGAAAATCATCCGCTGTTTTCCTACCAGGAAATATTCGTCTTCCGCCACCATTTGCCTCCGGGTTTTTATCCAGCGGTCCCCCTAAAGTGGGTACCTCTTCAAACTTAACCGAAATAATTTCTAACGGAGAAAGAAGTATCTCATGTACTGTAAACGGTCCATCCGCTTCCGCAGTAAGGTTTGGTAAAACATTTCTGGCGAAAATCAACGTTCTGGTCATATCCATATCATCAGGGTCAACCACGTCAGAACTGGCATTTGATACTTCGATAGTATAAAAAATATCATCTGATTCAGAATCTAAGACTGGAATGTCTTCAAATGAGAAATTACCATTATCTGACGGCAGAACTTCAACGCTTTTGAACACTACCCCACCCTCTGATTTGAGGAATTCAATATATTCGTCAACAGTTTCATCCGAATTCTGAGGCCTCACTGTGCTGTTTTGCTTAAAGAGGTCAACTGTGGCGTGCTGTATCTCGTTACCGTCAGCTGTTTCAATCGGTTGGGTTGCGTTTAGGCGGCCTTTGATAGAGCCAGTAATCTGAGAAACATTGAAGGGTTTTGGCACCCCGTAAATAGGACTAGGGAGAATTCTTTCTGCACTCAGTGGACAAGCGGGATCTACACCCGAACAGTCACCTGGGCAGAGCGGCAGGCTATCAATAGTAGTTAAATCCAGCCCAATAGCAACGGTACCGTCTACTTCAACGTTTGGACTTATACTAACATTAAAAATGCCGCCAAAACCACAGTCCGCATCAGTTTGCACCGTGCCGCTTAACAATCCACGTCCACCTTTAACGCCATCCCAGGTGACCTCTCCAGAGATGGAACCACTGTACGTTTCAGTTGTAACTATCCGTACCTGAAATGGTAGCACATCAGGTATTCTTTCGGAAACGAGAATAAGGTTTTCAAAAACAATTGTTCCATTATATTCCTGGACAGGAAATCCACGAGTGTTGCTCTCCTTAACGAGCACCAGGGATAGAGTAACTTGGCCTGTACCAATCCAAGCAAACTCTCCTGGCACACATTGGATATATTCCCCTGAAAGGTCAGGTGGCGAAAGAATTGTACCGTCTAATATGGGTTCAAATGAGGCAACATCACCGGGACATGTAACGCAATTGGCTAATTCGAATTCCAGTCCATCCTCATTAGAATCAGGCACGGTAGTGTTAATACCACTTATACGATCAGCACATATCTTTTCTACAAGCGTATCAGCCGCACCATCCCTCAAACATTGCAGCATCAAACCATGAACGAGAAACACTATAGCGCAACTAAAAAGAACGCGTAGACAGCAAACTTTTGAAAACCGCAAATAATCAAACATAAATAATAATGAAAGGTCCGGGATTGCATTATTAAATCTTTTTCTCTCTTTTCTTATCATTAACATATTATTTAACTTCATGCTCAACTCATAATACCCGATATTCTAAATGTTAAAGGATGAATGTTAGATAATAATAACTTTACCTTAACATATACTTCATTAAAATAAGGATAACACAATTAATAAAAGGAGAAAAGATAAACTCAACCCAGCATTGTCCGGTTATCTATTTGCGTGTGCTAACATTGAATGACTAAATTGCCTAAAATGCGCTAAAATGCCTAAATTGTCGGGATAGAAATTTATTATTCATAAAAACATTGTTATATTAACTTTAAGGGACTTTTTACGTTATTATGTTGCAAGATGTTCTTAAATATTCAATATTCTCACACAGCAAAAGGCTAACCGGACAACGCTGATTAATAATAAATAAGATTCTATAATTTTAGCTCATTTTAGGCAATTCAGGCATTTTAGGCACTGGATGTTAGCGCCTATATCTGCCAAGCAAATACCTAACCGGACAACGCTGAACTCAGCCAGTAATAAGGTTTAAGAAATAGGAAAGTATATTATGGAAATATGTAACAGACAAAATTTTGTTGATTATTGTATACTCTTACATCTTAATGCTCAAAAGTGTGGATAAAATCTTATTGGAGAAAACATCTAAGTCTATGATTTTTCGATCTTATAGCCTTTTTAAATTGTTTCCCCTACATTTGCACTCTTTATGATAATCGATATTGTTTCAACGCCAAACTAATTCTACAGGAAAACGTAAATCTATGCCAAACACGCTTGCCCATATATGCATTCAAGGGGTGTTAACCCGAAAACTCATTAACAATACCGACCTTAAATGGGTTTATGTTGGCTGCATAATCCCTGACTTCCCATGGATTTTGCAGCGGGCACTAATTAGTTTCATTCCTGAATTAGACCCGTATTCTCTGCGCAGTTATGTAATAATACAATCGTCTCTACTATTTTGCCTGGTTCTTAGCGCAGGCATTGCTACACTTTCCAACGACTTCTGGAAAACATTTAAGATTCTTGGTATAAACTCTTTTTTCCATCTATTTTTGGATGCATTTCAGATAAAATTTGCAAATGGGGTGCAATTCTTTGTTCCATTCAACTGGTCATTAACCAATTTTGGGTTTTTCTGGCCGGAAAGTATTCCCACATACACTTTAACCATTTTTGGACTTACATATTTCTTTATAAACTGGAGGTATTGTACATCAACCCACACTACTTTGGTCGTAAAATCTGCTTTCCGAATAAGCCAAACAGCGCTTATCATAATGGTCTATATCTTTATACCATTGTTACTTTTAAATTTCCCTGTAGGTTCGAACAACCACTTTATGAAGACACTACGACCTAACCATGACCGTGCCGGTGAGTATATCGAACTTGACCGCAGAGGATTTATACCAAATCCCAATGGTGATATGTTAAATACTTTTGCGAATGAAAGAATAGGTATTAATGGAATTGAATATAACAAGGACGCAACGGTTTCAGTACGCGGGACATTTATATCAAATGGCATGATAGATGTTATAGAGTATCATGTTCACTCCCCCTGGTTTCGGAATTACGCTTCATACCTGGGCCTGATGCTTATAACATTGCTATGGATTTGGGAACCCGCACGCATAAGAATTAGGATATTTACACAAAAGCTCAGACTAGCAATCAAAAACAATAAATAAAAAAATAGACGATAAAATTTTATTTATTATTAAAAAAAACAACACTATAAATTTTAGGATTTTTAGGCAATTCTCTGCACTATGATATTGAAAAATATCCATAGATATGGAACATTCTCGCACTAGAAAAGGCTAACCGGGCAATGCAGAATAATAACTATAAAACAACAGCCCAGCTTGCCAGTAAAACCTGCAAACAGGGCTGTATAAATTAAGCTACGAGATTAACTATACATCTACATCATTGTCTCCACATCTATTTGCTCATATATATCGCCTTTCTTTATTTCGATCTTTTCAGGAATTAACCCGCCTTTAAATACTTTTTCACCGGAAACTCGAACCCATTCGCCCATATAGTCTGCCAATGCAGGCGCTGGAATTGTCAGCACATATACCTTTCCACCTTTCTTGCCGTCAACCAACAATCCTACCGGAATACCCATCTTGGCACACATTTTACCACAACTTTTCATTGACATGTGGTCATTTGTAAAGTTGTCTTCGTTCATACCGTAACACTTTGTATCAATTAAGATACCGGTAAAAGTTTTTAAAGTTTTTGCTGATTTTTCATCATCATAATAGCCACTATAAGCGAGGTTAAATCCTGTTGTAAATACAATAAAAAAAAGAGGTAATATGATAAATGTTAACTTTTTACACATAATAGAACCTCCTGAGTTTTTAATTTTTATACCGTTAGGTATAATCTAGCCAAAAAATAAAGCTGCCTTCATTTTAATTATAACCCCATAATATTTTTATAACAAATCAGGGCAACCAAAAGAAAGACTTTATAACGTGTTTAATCTATTGACATATTTAGATTAACAACAATAAAATGTAAAGTTATGTCCACTTCTTCTGCCTGGGAAAAACAGCAAAACTGGGACAGAGAGAAACTGTAAATGGTGTGTCAATTAATGATGCAATTATTAAAAAGGAGAGAGATAAGGATTACAAATTGACAAGTATAGATAGGCTAAGATTCAAAACCAGGTACTTTACATACCGCGATGAGCACAATCCTCCGCATTTTCACGCTGAATATTCAGGTAAAAAAGCCATATTCGATTTTAATGGGAATGTTATTAAAGGAGATCTTGCGTCAAGAACAGCAACCAAACTAGTACGTGAATGGGTTGATCTTCACGTATCAGAGCTAGAAGAGGATTGGCAATTAGCAACAGAAAATCGAGAAATAAAAAAAATAGAACCACTTATATAAGGGGGAAACTATGTGGAACATGAATGACGTAATAAATATCAATTATAAGCATGATTATATTTTCCATATAGCATTTGATGATGGTGTAGCGGGAAACCTAGATTTTTCAGAATACATAGATAAAGGACCTATATTTGCACCCTTAAAAAACAAAGATTTCTTCAAAACTGCAAAAATAGAAGGAGGGACAATATGTTGGCCGAATGGTGCGGATATTGCACCTGAAACTCTGTACGAAAAAATAAATTACTAACAGGTTTCTCCTCAGCAGCAATCCAGAGGTTCCGTATGGCCAATCCTTTAGAGCAAAAAGTCTTTTAGATTAAGCTATTATCCAAGTAAGAATCAACGGTGTCCAGGAACCCGCAGCAATCATTAATCCAAAATCCATACAGTGACAACTTCTATCCAGGCTATTGAATCTTTACCAACAAATAGTAGTTTTCGGTACTGCTGACAAATGTTAAGGGGCAACGCAAATTATAATAAAAATCTAAAATTCGTCACAATTAACTAAAATAAGTGGTTTGACGTATGAGATTGCATCATAACCCCTTACATAGTAATGGTGGAGCTGAGGGGATTCGAACCCCTGACCTCTTGAATGCCATTAAGAAAAAAGGAAAGTAAAAGTTTTTTGTTTTAGCTTAACTGCTTTGTATTATTATATATAACAGAAACTTAGAATATCAATATTTCCACCATTTTTACCTGTTTTGGAGAATTGTGTTCACGTTTTATTCACGTTTTAATAAAATCGTTACAAGCTCAGAAAAATCACAACCAATTTTAAAATAATTTGTGCGCCCTGTAGGAATCGAACCTACGACCCACTGTTCCCTAGGTTCTCAGTTGAGAATGCGTCATTTATTCCAAGTGTTTTCTCTGCTTCAATTAATGGCTTTACCCAAGATAATAGTTTATCAAAATCGGCATCCGGAGATAAGTAGTTTTCCTCAACCGGAAGGGCATAAACTGTTTGATTTATTAACGCTTCACAAGTTCTTCTGGGATATTTTGCTATCCGAGATTGATAAAAGTTCGCACTGTAATCAAAGTATGTTCTTATGATAAAAGGAGCCCACTGTGACAACAGAACGTCTTTTTCCTTAGTATCAATGACTTCAACCCTTTCTATAAATCGGTTTTGTTTGCTCCATGCCGTATTCATCAGATCAACAGCCTCTTTATCAGAGTGGGGAGCACCATAGCCAAAGATCGTTAAGGTCAACGCATCACGCAAGCTACGCTTTAGAACCTCCCATTCTGTTTTGATAAAGGTGTCCTTGCTATAGTTCTTTATTGTAATTGGGTAGAGTAACCGAGTTGGTATAAGCTTTCTTTTACATTTTGGACAAATCATTCCGTGCCCACCATAAGCTGGATGCTCCAAGCAATGAGCCACACGGACATTACCATGAAGGTGAATAATTTCCGGAATAGGAACAATATCCTTAGTCCGATTCCACGCATCAAAAAGAAAAGGGTCCCAGTTGAAAGTTGCAACAATATCCTTTGGTCGTAGTGACATTAGTATATGATCATACAAAGTTGGGACATCTGGAAGTTGCAGGCTATTAAAATAATTATATACAATTCCCTCAATTTCTTTTAGCAAAGGTGATTTAGGGTTAATTTTATACAATCTACTGTAAATATCCTCAAAATTGCAATTTTTATACTCAATTTCTCCTCGTTTTAATATTGGTTTGAGATCAAGTATTTCAACTAAATTATCCATGGTGGGGAGTTTTCTTCCATTTGCATCACCAGATGGAAATGCTGCAACGCTTGCACCAGACCCAAGTATGACTATATGGGGTCTTAGTTTTTCTGGTTTATTTACAAGCTGAGATTTCGTAATTAACATTTTTTCTCTAACAGTAAATATGATAGTATGATTCTGCCAAGATACGGTGTTTATCTAATTCTGAAATCATATTATGAAATATAATCTTACATTGTTTGATTGTTAAATGCTAGATTGTATTTTTAAAAGCGAGCTTTGAGGTAATGTGGGTTTAACAGGTTTTCCTAATGGTATATGTTTTGGAGAGTGACGACTCAAAACAAAAGTGCCCAACCCTTAAAACGTAGTCATTTTGTAGTCATTTTTGACTACTTTAAAAAGTCGTAAGTACTTGCTCCCTGTAGGAATCAAACCTACGACCCACTGATTAAGAGTGAGATTTTAAATAACCTATATAAGTCATGTTTCGTACTAACTGGTAATGGTAATTTAGTTTAACATGGAATAAAATCTTTGCACTCTACATCTAATACTGCCTGTTTATGTTTCTATAGTATACAAAAAGTATACAATAAAATTGGAGGAAATTTTATAAGTCCTTATGCCATGGCTAAGCGGATGCAATTGGCGCAGCTAAAAAGCCCGTGCAAATAAGTACACTTGTTATGTGTTTTTCTTTTTAGTATATTTATCCAGCACTTTACAACAATATGAGACAGCGATAATTATTTCGTTCAACAGATTATCATCAACATCTTTCTGTCCATTATGTACTACATTGTTTCTTACTGTGATTGCGTCATAACATTTATCCAATACGTCGTTGCTAAGTTCTTCATAATTAAGAAGTATTGGTACTAAATACCTTAAAGACCCAGAGAATCCTAGATGGTCAAATTGTTTCCCTAAATTTTTCATGTCGATTCTGGATTTATATTCTGATATACAGAGATCATCAATTTTAGGTGATTTTCCAAATTCATTCACAGCAACTTCTAACGCAGTGACACAATCAATTACGGCACTTCGTTTGTGACCCTGATCTTTAAGATAACGTGCATTAGAAAGTAACGTAAGTACAAACCTTGGTCTGGAATTTGAATTAAAAAACTCCCTCACCTCACTCCATTCTTCCTGCTTAATAGTTGTTTCACTATCAATATAAAATTCATGTATAATCTCATTTGTACCAGGCGGGGCCCACCTAAACTTGTTACCACTGTCTATGGATGCTTCCGCACGCCATAAATTATTTAGATAGAGAATATTCTCTCTGTCTGCGTCAAGAATATCAAGCCAATACTGGCCTTTAATATCTCTAGCAAAAGATATCAACCTATTGCAAGCGTTAATCGCGGATTTTAATGATAACTCACCTAAACGTTTATACTCATTACTTAGATATGCGTATTTAGGTTCGTCAGGATACAAACCATTGCGTTTCCCAACCGCAGAATCTTTTTCATCAAGAATGAATGAAGCCAATTCTTTATCAACTCTATCTAAATCGACGGCAATGTAAACCTTATCGATATGATTATTCATACATCTTTGAAGGTGTTCATCTGTTATTTCCCCAAGGTCAGCAACACATTCTTTGTCAACAGACAAGGTTACAGTTACTCCATCAGTTTTCCTAACTAGATTATCTTCAGTCCGTTCTGGTATCCATTTACAAAAACCGATAGATGGCCTAATATCTTTATCATCACTAAATGGGACAGTTAACATTATTCTTATATTTGAATACGACATGTAAACTCCGTGATTCGTATTTACTCTTAACGATAATCTCACAGCTCCAGTGGGGTGCAAGCAAAATAACGGTTAAGCGCGGCGCTTTGTTGCCACTCATTTCTTTTTTAATGCCTGCTTTACCAAACTTAAAATATATTCAAGATCATTGTCTGAATCTGCTTGCAACTCATAATCTCCATTGCCCCAATGTCCAGTTGAAGAAACATCTCTTGCGATATTCTTTGGGTCGTCCAGTTCACCTTTTTGTAAATTTATCCACATTTTCAAAGCTTTCTTTTGAATGTGAATATCGATAATATTCGTGTCTGATACAAATGCAATATAAAGCTTCTTGGGCTTAATTTCTATGTTGTCAAGATTCAAAATAGCATTTTTTAGCTTTTCATATAACTCTCTTATCTCATCAGAAGCCTTATCTAAATGTTCTTGTTCTGTATAAACCTTAATTTGTTTTGCAACTTTATCTATTGTATCATTTTGTTTTGATATGGTCTTTATGCTTTCTTGTGCACCAATTTTTTGTACTTGTCTATACGACACTGTTTTATTTTCATATCGTTTTACTTCCCATAGTTCAATTGGTAAATCTTTAAAATTAATAGCTTCTCGTTGATAAGCTGTAAAAGCAGGAGCAACAAAAATAACTCTTGATTGTGACCACTCTATATCATTTCTTTTTAAAGTGCTTTTCTGGCATTCATTATATTCGAGAATAAAATCAGCTTTATTGTTAAGCATTAAAGACAAATAAGCGTATCCCTGATCTATTACACTGAAATTTCTATCTTTTTTATATTCAATAATGACAAATGCTTTTGCTTCTGGATCAAAGGCCAAAGTATCAATTCTAAAATTATTTATTTGAAACTCTGACTTTACAAATTCAAGACCAAAAACTAGCCTCAGATTTTCTTCTGTTAACTTTTGAATTTCTTTTTCAAGCTTGAATGGGCTATCCTTTATATATTCCAGTTTATTTGTTATTTTAAAAAGTGACATTATTTACCCGCCCATTTTATTATTGAACGCTAACAAATTATTGAATAAATCCAGTATGACATAACATATCTATTGTAATGATATTCAATAGTATATCACAGCTCTTGCTTAAGTTCTATTCTAACAAATGTACCCAGTACTATTTTCCAATTATCACATTTTACTGTTTCAAAAACATATTAATTAACTTTACTATAAAAGTTAATGGACCATTAGTTCATATAAGGCATTACATCTTCATTGTTTACACTTGTTGTTTGTTAAAAGCTAGCAAAAGCACTTCTTTGTTTTGTTTAACTTTTCTATTGATTTTGATTAAAGATAAGGATGGTTGTAATAATAGGATGGAGGTAATAATAGAGGGTTAACTTTACTGGATTGGTAGATTTTTTTATCTAATCTAATTGTTTAATCTCTGATTTTAAAGTTTCATGTATCATATTAAAACCGTCATTTTTCCAACGACGTATTACATATTGTAAAGAATAATTAAGGTAAAACATTCTTATTTCATTATCAAATAATGTTTTGTGAATTTTAAAGTAGCCTCCTTTTTTTTTGACTGCCACATTTATTAATTACAGTATCATGACTTATTGGAGCAAGTTTGTTTCCGTCAAGCCATCTATACTGCAATTGAGCACCTACCGCAAAGATATACTTAGGTTTGTGTATTTTTTTTAGCATAAAAGTAAGTGCAGCATCCCATTTACCAATAAACGCAGTAGTTCTAAAATTTTCTGGTTTTTTACGATCTAATGAAGGGAACGATTCCGCATAATAATTACACCATATTAGATTGATAAAATTGTCTTGTAAGTATTTTCTAATACCTTTATTCTTTTTTAACTCGTTAAGTTTTTCATTACCAATAATTGCTTTTAGAAACAAAATATAAGTCTGGTGAATGTCCTTATCATCATCGTAAGAAAGAAATCCGTCATTGCAAGTTTGAAACCATTTCTCCAAATCACTCCCTTGCCTTATTTTCGTCCGCTTTTCTGAATATGATGGGTGAATACTTATTAAAATAACTTTCTCTAAACCGTTATTATTGTATATATCATAAGAAGAGGGGACAGGTAAATAACTATAGGAGAAATAAGGGACAGGTAAATAAAGATTGACATTAGGACTGGAATTAAATAAAATTATCCAGATAATAAAGATATTGAAATTTAAGATAGATTAAAGAGATAGAGGAGCTTTTAATTATGGCAAGGATTCCTAGGTTACTAGTAAAAGGTGAAGATACCGTATATCATATAATTTCACGTACAGCATTGCCCGGCTATGTCTTATGTGAAGTAGAGAAGGATTATCTATTGAGCCTTATAAGAAGTTTAAGCGGAATATTTTTTGTTGATGTATTTGGGTTTTGCATTATGGGTAATCATTTCCATTTACTTGTTAAGATGAAAACTATAGAAGAATATAGTAATGAAGAGGTAAAAAGAAGAGTAGCACTCTTTCGCAAATGTGAAGATGAGATGGTTACTGATGGTCAAGTACCACTCTTCAAAGAAAAACTTTCAAATTTATCGGAATTTATGAAAGAGCTGAAACAGAGGTTTTCCCGGTATTATAATAAATTACATGAACGCAGAGGTTATTTCTGGGGAGATAGGTTTAAGAGTGTAATAGTTGAAAACGGAGATACCCTTATTAACTGCCTTGCATATATTGATTTAAATCCCATAAGGGCAGGCTTGGCTGAAAAACCGGAGGATTACAGATGGAGTTCAATTGGGTATCATGCGCAAACCAACAACAAAGGCAAATTCTTGTCTACAGACTACGGATTAAGTTCTTATGGTGAAATGACAGAAACTGAGAGGCTAATTGATTATAGAGAATTTCTTTATGAAAAAGGTGCAATAGAGACATTAAATGGAAGGTCAATTAATGATACTATTGTTAATAAGGAGAGAGATAAGGATTATAAATTGACAAGCATAGACAGGCTTAGATTCCGGACAAGGTACTTTACAGACAGCGGTATAATTGGCACAAAAGGTTTTGTTTCGCACTATTATGAGATGTTTAAAGGAAATTTTAATACAAGAAATGAAAAAAAGCCAAAAAAGATATCAGGGATGGATGGAATTTATTCACTTAAACGTTTGGTAAATGAGACGTAAAGTAAATTGATGCAAAAAATGCACCTTACATTTTAATCCAACAAAAATAACGTTGTGCTTTTGAACTCTAAGGATTTCTTAAAATATCATCATGGGGTCCAATTCGTCGCAAAAGATAAAACTCTTCATGTTTCTCAAATGTAAATCTATAAAACATGTTAATACTTGCCTCCCATCTATTCTTATGACCTTTCATCTTTTTTACCCTTAAAGAGGGATGTTTGATATCTAACATAAACAACTTTATCTTCTCTTCAAAGGTTTTTTGTATATTCCTTGAAAGTGCTATAAAATCTTTTTTAAATGCATCAGTACGGACTATTTTCATTTGTTTAAGTCTGTAATTAAGTCTTCAACTGTATCAAATGACTTTGTATTTCCAGCTTCAATCTCTTTATCCGCCTCAGTTTCAGCATTGTACCAATCATAATTCTTGAAATATAGAGGCAAAGTAAGTGCATACTTTATTAATTCAGTAACAGCAGCCTCAGTCGTTTTTCTATGTGTGTTTTTCTTATATTTTTCAACTTCTTTAAAAACATCACCCGGTAAATTAATTGTTAACGGCATATTTCCCATAGTAATAACACTCCTGTTAATAATTTACGATTAGTAGAACATTCGTTAATTAACGATATAATAAATCATAATATTTGGATAATAAGTTAATCAACCACAAAAGCTACTCATGTATTTTGAAGAATTCCATTAATTCAACAATATCTCTTATATCTTCCAATACTTTAATAGTCAATTTACTCATTTATAAACGCCTCATTTCAGTCTTTGAAATTTTTACCCGCAGACACAACAAGTACAATTCATACAGTTAAATTTAAATACTATTAGAATGACACAACTTTATTTACATTATTAACAGGAAAGTCAAAAAAGTGTCAAGGATGTTTTAGTTGCTATTTGAACTCATCAAAAAACACCAGGTCACAATTTTGTTAAGCGAATAAAATAATTGGTTTTTGAAGATAATAATGGTGGAGCTGAGGGGATTCGAACCCCTGACCTCTTGAATGCCATTCAAGCACTCTCCCAACTGAGCTACAGCCCCAATTTATGATATGATAACTTCATTATACTCCACGCAAGCACTAATAGCTGCATGGAATATAGAAATACCGCAGGTTGAAATTTGTCAATATTGTAGCTTAATTTATGTCATATTTCAATACTATAGTGTACAAAAACAGTGCTAATGGTATTAATTATTGTGCAAGTATGCCTCTATTTCTTTTCTTTGCCTTTGCGACCCTTACTAAAAAAACGTACCCAGTACTCTGTCTCATCAAGAGACGGACCTAAGAATTTACTTAATGGTTCATCATGTTCTTCCAGCTCATCAGAGGGTTTATCCATTTCACTCTTAACATCAAGATGAGGTTCAGTGACTATATCTTTCTCTTCTTCTTTAAATTTCTCCAGCCAATATTCTGTATCTGCTCCTGAAGCCCCCTGAACTTTACACTTATCATCCTCTGTTAACTCTGTTTTACGGCACTCTAACTCGTTTATCATCAATTTATAGAAAGATACTGAGCCAGATACGGTACTACCTTTTTTCTGTACATACTTTATTATGTCGTTGTCATTTGTAACAACTATAGTATCTTTTGGATTTTGCGTATGGGCAATAATATTTTTTATCTCTGTATCCGCATCTTTGCTAAACTTTGCATAAACTATCTCTATGCCGGACAATTCTATCTTTGATGGGGTATAACTACAATCCTGACTGCTATCAAAAACAAGGACAAAATTATATTTCTTCTTTTTTCTGAACCTAACCAAAAGAGAAATCAGCTTTTCGCGTGCATTTTCTATATTATCAACACTTACATACCTTTCAAGATCAGAAACCGCAAATATTAAATTGTATCCATCTATAACTACTAACATATATTCCCACCAATCATTACTATAGCACCGTCTACTATCACTGCATGTGCTTTGCCTTGCAACCCCATATTCTGAAAAGGACAATTCCTAGACCGTGATTCAAAATGTTCCGGGTCCACTATCCAATTTGCATCCGGGTCAATAATTGTAATGTCCGCAGGCATACCCACTGCAAGTTGTCCGGCATTAATACCAAAAATAAGTGACGGGTTATATGTCATCTTCTGCATTGCATCACTCCAAGACAAAACACCCTTTTTTACAATTTCTGTTATTATTACTCCCAAAGTGGTTTCCAATCCGATGAGTCCAAATGCACCGTTCTTTTTATCGTTCAAAGTATGTGGCGCATGATCACTGGCAATAACATCAATTGTGCCGTCTGCTAAACCTTCCCTCAACGCAACCACATCATTCCTGGATCGTAAAGGAGGACAAACTTTAGGGACTAAACCATCAATGTCTATAAATCCCTTATCCATTGTTAGATGATGTGGTGTCACCTCACATGTAATTTTTGTCCGATTTCTTCTTTTAGCCTCCCGTATCAACCCCACTGACTCCTTTAACGAAATATGGGATATGTGCAGTTGAACGCCGGATTCCTCTGCGCACTCTATGTCACGTTCAATAAATGCCGCTTCATTTGTATAAGGAGGGTTTGTGAATATGTCCCTGTTCTGCTTTTGAAGAATAGCCTGAGGGGAATCTTCACAATGGGAACTTACCGGAATGTTTGATTCTTTTGCTTTTAGAAAAACCGAACGTACAACAGCTTTGTCTATTATTGGATTCCCGTCATCAGACAATGCCAAGACGTAATCATTTAACGCTAAAGAATTTACATCTGCCATCTCTCTACCTAAAGAACCTTTTGTCATACACACCTTGGTATATAAATGGGCAACAGACCCATTCCTTGCCATTGCCATCAAGGAGTCTACCATCTCTACATTATCAATTGGCGGAGAGGTATTTGGTTCACAAATAACCGATGTAAAACCTCCCATAACAGCAGCTCTAGAACCAGAATATATGGTCTCTTTGCTCTCAAAACCGGGTTCTCTGAAATGTACATGACAGTCAATAAGACCAGGAACAACTATTTTACCTGATGCATCAATTACCTTCAGATTGTCACCTGAGGAAATCTGGTCACAAGTCTCTTTTAGCCCACTCTCAGATATCCAAGCAATTCTGTCACCCACCACGCAGACATCCATTTGTTTGTCAGTTTTTGATGCAGGGTCAATAACTCGCCCGTTTATTATTAATAATTGTTTGTTCATTTACCAAATCTTACAAAAAGTTATTTAACGGGCACTTATCACACTTTTTCTTTGGTTTGCAGTACTCTTTACCAACCTGCACAATTAAGGCGTGGTATTCGTTATAGAGAGCGACATCTTCAGGCAGATTATCTTCAAAAAACTCTTTTGTTTCGTGGTAACTGCTATCTTCAGAGATCAAACCATGGCGTGAAAATATACGATGTGTGTATGCATCCACAACAAACGTGGGTTTGTCACCTGCATATAAAAGGATAGAATCTGCTGTTTCAGGCCCAATACCATTTACAGACAATAGTTCACAACGCAATATTCCAAGGTCTTGATCAAACATCATTGAAAGGTCACCATCATAATTCTCAAACAGCCACTCCATAAACTTCTTTATGCGTTTTGACTTAACATTAAAATAACCGGCCGGTTTAATCAATTCGGCAAATTCAGCCGTATCAACCTCATTTATCTTTTCCGGAGCAAGCAAGTTTGCCTGCTTAAGGTTTTGTATCGCTTTTTCCACATTTGACCAGTTAGTGTTCTGTGTCAAAATTGCACCGATTATCACTTCAAACGGAGAATCACCGGGCCACCAGTTACATGGGCCAAACGTAGATAATAGATGGTTATAAATTTTCTTTAGCGTATCAGAATTGTTCATTTAATAAGCATGTAACATAAGATTTTATCTAAACATCACGTAAAAAGATTAGGTAAAAAGACTTACTTTCGCCTCCAAGTTGCACCGCCGGAGGTATCCTCAATTACAAGTCCAATTTCATCCAATTTATTCCTAATCTCATCTGAGAGTTCCCAGTTTTTCAAATCACGAAGCTTTTTGCGTGTATCAATTATCAGGTTCATCAAAGAGTCCATCTGATCTCCGTTCACCCCTTCAGCTTCGCCAAACGAATCGGGCACAATACCCAATATATCACCGCCAAACACTCTAAAAGTAGAATCAATTCCTTTTAATACGCCGTAATCAACCTTTCCTCCCGAGCCAATAAACGCATTAGTATCTCTGGAGAGATCAAAAAGGATACCCATCGCCTTTGTCGCATTAAAATCATCATCCATGGCCTCAATGAAAATATCCTTGTATTCACCGAGCGTTCTACCAGATGAAAGTTTAAAGCCTTCATTAACAGACACATCACCATCCAGTTCTGCAAGACTTAGCATTTCCCTTACGTTTTTTATTGTGTTATGAAGTCGATTCATTCCTTTTTCCATTGATGACAAGGCCTCATCACTGTAGTCCATGGGGCTCCTATAATGTGTGGATAATACAAAGAAACGAACTACTAACGGAGAATACTTTTTAAAAGCATCCTTTAATGTCACAAAGTTTCCCAGTGATTTACCCATTTTCTGCCCATCGACCGTAACCATATTATTGTGCATCCAATATTTAACAAACTGCTGGCCGTTTGCTGATTCACTCTGAGCAATTTCACATTCGTGGTGCGGAAATACATTCTCAATCCCCCCACCATGGATATCAAACGTTGCATTAAGGTATTTCATTGACATCACGGAGCACTCCAGATGCCAACCTGGAAACCCTTTTCCCCACGGACTATTCCACTGCATAATATGTTCTGCTTCCGCTCGTTTCCATAAAGCAAAATCCGATGGGTGTCTTTTTTCAGGATTAACATCTATTCTTACTCCCTCTTCCAAATCATCCAGTTTTTTGCCTGACAACTTTCCGTAATCCCTAAATTTAGAGATATCAAAGTAGACACTACCATTAACATCATAAGCATAACCACTTTCTATAAGCTTGGTTACCATCTCTATCTGTTCCGTAATATGACCGCTTGCTCTTGGTGAGATATCTGGTCGTAATACATTAAGGGAATCCATATCCTCAAAATAGCTAAACATATATTTCTCTACCAACTCCATAGGTTCCACCCTTTCAAGGGCTGCACGCTTGGCTATTTTGTCCTCACCCTGGTCCGCATCATCTGTTAAATGCCCCACATCAGTAATATTTTGCACATATCTTACTTTATAACCTTTGTACCGCAAATACCTGACAATAACATCAAACCCAACGTAACTTTTCGCGTGTCCTATATGGGGATGGCCATAAACCGTAGGACCACAAACATATATACCCACCTTGCCTTGCTCTATAGGTTTGAACTCCTCTTTTTTTCTTGTTAATGTGTTATATACCTTTAATGCCATTTGCGCAAATTTCCCCTTTCAAGATTAATTTATACTCTAAGGAATCAGAAATCCGAGTATATCGGCAATTTTTATTTATTAAATCAAAAGATAATCAATTTATAACCAAACTACTTTACGGATTATCACAAAGTTTCTAACTTTTCGTATCTTTTTCAAAACCAAATTTAGTTATCTTTACGTCATTTGGTATAGGAACAGGGTACTTCCCGTCAAAACAGGCAGTACAATATCCCTTACTCCCATTTGAACTACCATCACTACATTTTGTTGCAGGATGAACAGCCTCTATTAACCCTTCAACGGAGAGAAAATGTAACGAATCTGCACCAATATATTTGCAAATCTCATCTTCTTCCTTATCAGATGCAATAAGGTCAGCTTTATTAGCCGTATCTATTCCATAAAAACATGGAAATTTTATAGGAGGGCAACCCACAAGCATATGCACCTCTGTCGCACCAGCCTCCTTTAGCATCTTTACAATCTTCGCGCTGGTAGTCCCCCTGACGATAGAGTCATCAATCAAAACAACACGTTTACCATGTAATCTTTTCTTTAAGGGATTGAGTTTAATCTTAATACCAACTTCCCTAAGGTGTTGATCTGGAAGGATAAAAGTGCGTAAAACGTACCTGTTTTTTATTAAACCTCGAGTAGACTTAATACCCAGAGTATTAGCATAACCGCTAGCAACTGGAATACCCGAATCCGGAACAGAAATAACATAATCAGCATCAAGAGGTAGCTCTTTTGCAAGCTGCCACCCCAAACGTTCCCTAACCTCTTCAACCAATACACCACTATATTCACTATCAGGTCTTGCAAAATAGATAAGTTCAAATATACAAAGTGCTTTTTCCCCAACTTTATGCTTAGGTACATAAAAACTTTCCGGCTTTGCTGGTAATTTAATTACACAACACTCACCTGGTTCAATTTCCCTTATAAATTTCGCCCCGACAATGTCCAATGCACATGTTTCTGATGCCACCACATAACCATCATTTCCCTGTCCTTTTGTATTTAATGTGGTCTCAGGAAGATATCCCAAGCATAGTGGTCTAAATCCTTTAGGATCCCTAATAGCATAAAGCTTATCCTTTGTCATCAGAACTAGCGAATATGCTCCTTTGATATCATTCATACACTGCAAAATAGCATCTTTTGTTTTATCACAATCTGATGATACATTTGAACGCCTTTTATAGTAATCTATTAAATATACGATAACCTCGCTATCAGATGTGGTTAGAAAGGTATAACCCTCTTTTTCAAGTCTCTTGCGAAGTTTACCGGTATTTAACAGATTTCCGTTATGAGCGAGGGCCATGGTTGCATCAGGGTTATGGTACGGCCCTTTACGCGGAGAGTCAATAGTTGCCGTTCCCGCCTCATCATTGGCTACTGATATAAACGGCTGTGCGTTTGCAAGGTTTGATGCTCCGGTCGTAGAGTACCGTACATGTCCAATACCAACATGTCCACGTAAATTACTAAGCTCATAATCAGACAGAAACACCTGATTAACCAAGCCAACATCCTTATGAGATGACATACCAAGGTCATCTGCCACAGTAATGCCCGCACTCTCCTGCCCCCTGTGCTGCAACGCAAACAGGCCAAAGTATATCAAACGACTAATCTCTACTTCATGGCAAAAAACACCGAAAACACCACACTCTTCTTTCAATTTAATATATCCTTATGGTTTTCTTACTTTAAAATAACAAACAATATACTAGATACTGGATTATCAACTCCAGTATCGTAAAGTTTACATGTTCTAAATATATTTAAAAAAATAATGAGCAGAAGTCCAGCCAAGGGTATCCAGTTTCTTTGATACGACTTCACAACCATATTAACTACCCATCCACAAATACATTGGCCTTGAAAGCAATTTAAACGGCAAAGAGTCTATGGAGATCTTTACTTCAGGTTGCGAAGAGATTCTGGACATTATCACTTTAAAAAAATCACCCACACTAAACCGCTTTTCATATCTAATCACTTCGGCTTCTTGAAGTCCCGCTAAATTACCTGTCGCAACAATTGCATCTTCAATATACCCCACTTGATCTATCAACCCGTTTTCAACTGCCTGATTACCAGTATAAATCCTTCCATCCGCGAGGCGCTTCACTTCATCAATAGATAAGTCTCGTCCATTTGAAATAATTGTTACAAACCGCAGATACATCTCATCAATTATACCTGTCAACACTTCCTTCTCTTCTGAAGACATCTCTTTTAACGGAGAGCCTATATCCTTCATCATGCCGGATTTAATTGATCCGTTTTCAATTCCGTATTTTTCAACCAATTTTGCAATATTAACAATTGGCATTATAACACCAATGCTTCCG
Source organism: Candidatus Anammoxibacter sp. (assembly GCA_021777055.1). Lineage (GTDB taxonomy): Bacteria > Planctomycetota > Brocadiia > Brocadiales > Anammoxibacteraceae > Anammoxibacter_A. The sequence continues at coordinate 195,265 of JAIQZO010000024.1, forward strand.
GTAATTGTAGTGGGATGTGCAATTATCTTATCCGCGGCAACAGAAACATAATACCCTCCCGAGGCCGCAACATCCTGCATGTATACCACAACGGTTTTCCCGGTCTTATTCTTAAAGTTTACAATATAATTATAAATCACATCACTTGCCGTAATACCACCGCCCGGACTATCCACCTCAAGAATAACCCCTTTTACACTATTATCAGAAGCCGCCTGTTCAAGACTTCTCTTAACTACATGGACAAGACTGGGTGAATTCATAAGAAAGGTACCAGCGGATTTATCACTGATAACACCTTTTATAGGTACCAATACTATTTTGTTCTCACCACTACCGCTAACATGTATCTCCCGTAATACTTCCTTGCCAGAAGAGTCTGATTCCGGAGACACAGAACCACCCAAAAAAGCAAAAGAGACCACTACCATAATTACAAAAGCTATGACACCTAAAAAAGAGAAAGAACCTATTCCCACACAAATCCAAAATAGAGCACTTCGGCCTTTCTTTTCCTCAACTGGTAAGTTTTGTGAGCACATATTAAGTTAATCTCCTGAAAAATTATTTGTAGGAATAGAAAATATTTGTTTACAACGCTACTTATCTTAATGTATTTACAGGTTTTACCCTTTCTAAAAATGAACTAAAAGTCTGACAAATTAAAAAATCTAATAAGCATTTGATAAAAATTTTTCGATATAGTTCGATACACAGATAGACGGCGTTCACAAATGGCTAATTTAATTATAACAGACACGCGTTAAATCTAAAACTAAAACTATTTAGAAACATTCATATAACAAATGGTAATTTCCCCCTATTTTTATCATCTATTGGCAAAAATTATACTTTGACAATATATTATGACTTTCATATAATTTAGAAGCGGTGTTTTAAAACTTTATATAAATTTCAAGGTAACAAAAAATTATGGGAAAACAAGACAAAAAAAATAAAAATACAACTAGAAAACCTCAGAAAGGCCCATCGAGAAAAACAACATTTTCCATAGGCTACCTTTTGATGTTTTTAGTCATAATGTATGTTGTACAAATATTTATCACGCCAAGCGCCAGCGAGATACCATACAGTCAATTTCGCAGTCTCTTAAATGAGGGAGCGATAACTGATTGTTCTGTAGGACCAAACATTATTAGAGGTCACTACAAAGGCTCATCATCTGTAAACGGAGCGGAAGAAAACCTTGCATTTGCAACGATTCCGGTAGAAGATCCTAACCTTTTAGAAGAACTGGAAGCAAAGGGTGTTAACTATAAAGGAGAAACGGAAAACAACTTTCTTAAAAACATACTTATGTGGTGGATCTTTCCTTTTGGAATGATGGCACTGGTCTGGTTCTTTTTAATGCGTAGAATGGGCGGTGGAATGGGGTCACCATTTATGTCGTTTGGTAAAGCAAAGACAAAACTTTATACGGATAACGAATCGCAAAAAACAACATTCGCTGACGTTGCTGGATGTGATGAGGCAAAAGAGGAGCTTAAAGAGATAATTGATTTCCTTATGTATCCCAAACGTTTCCAAAAATTGGGAGGAAAAATACCTAAGGGTGTACTGCTTATCGGCCCACCGGGAACGGGAAAAACGCTGCTGGCTAGGGCTGTTGCAGGCGAAGCAGATGTCCCGTTTTTTTCTATCAGCGGTTCTGATTTCGTAGAAATGTTTGTTGGAATGGGAGCAGCAAGGGTACGTGACATGTTTGAACAAGCGAAACAGAAGGCACCATGCATTATTTTTATTGATGAAATTGATAGTGTTGGCCGACAGCGTGGATCAGGACTTGGGGGCGGACATGATGAAAGGGAACAAACACTTAACCAGCTATTGGCGGAAATGGACGGGTTTAACTCTCAAAAAGGTGTAATTATTATTGCCGCAACTAACAGGCCGGATGTACTGGATCCCGCACTTTTACGGCCTGGACGTTTTGACAGGCATGTTACAGTTGACAGACCGGACTTGATAGGCAGAGAAGAGATTTTAAAGGTACATATTAAAGGAATAAAACTGTCCGAAACAATAGATGTAAAGGTAATTGCTAAACGTACACCAGGTTTTACAGGAGCAGACTTGGCTAATTTAATAAATGAAGCCGCATTGCTTGCGGCCAGAAAAAACAAAGAAGCAGTAGAGATGCAAGAGATGGAAGAAGCTATTGACCGGGTACTTACCGGGCCTGAAAGAAAGAGCCGCGTCTTAAGCCCTACAGAAAAAAGGATAGTTGCATTTCACGAATCAGGACACGCTTTGGTTGCCGCACTCTTGCCAAACACAGACCCTGTTCATAAAGTCTCCATTCTTCCTCGCGGCGCCGCCGCACTTGGTTACACATTACAGTTGCCAGTTGAAGATAAATACCTAACCACAGAACATGAGATTCTAGACTTGATGTGCGTTCTGCTTGGCGGAAGGGCAGCAGAGGAGACCGTATTTAACGAACTATCCACTGGAGCACAAAACGACCTAGAAAGGGTAACACAACTTGCACGTGACTATGTCTGCAGATTTGGAATGAGTGGAAAACTTGGCCCACAGACATTTGGGAGGCAAAAGGGTAACGTATTTCTCGGACACGACCTCGTACAAGAAAAAGAGTATAGCGAAAGCACAGCTGTCACTATTGACAGTGAAGTAAAAAGGATAATCCTAGACTCTAATGAAAGGGTTAAAGAACTTATTACAACTAACAGAGACAAATTAGAACTTTTAGCACGTACTCTGGACGAAAAAGAAGTCCTTGACGGTGACGAGATTAAAGAGTTGTTAGGATTAGAAAAAGACAGCAAAAAGGAACGGTATAATAATCATAACATAAACATTAAAAGTACAGAGGAAAAAACTGAGGCGGAAAAGACTGAGGTGAAAAAAACGGAAGCTGAAGAAACTGAACCAGCACCAGTTCAAAACTAAAAAAAATGTAACATTTTGGATTAAAAAAATAAGCCTCGGCAGGAAAAGTAAAAAACTAACAGAACAGGACATTTTGAAATATCTTGATTCTAAAATTTTATTACTTTACCTAACGGGGCTTATTTTATATAGAGATGAAGAGAACCAATAATTTCTAAAAAAACAAGTCCCCCATCACCTAAATCACTCTAGCTCCAAACTAATTCTATTTGTATTCCGAATAATTACGTATTAATTTTGCATCTCAATAAGCTGAGATTCGCTTAGATTAAAATTAGCATAAACGTTTTGCACATCATCATGGTTTTCTATCACGTCCATCAAATCTATCATCCTTTTACCATCTTTTTCATTCACTTCTATAAAGCTAGAAGGAATAAGACTAAGTTCTGCCTCTTTTGACTCAACACCTTTTGCAATAAGCTCTTTTTTCACGTTCTCAAAATCTGACGGAGCACATATAATCTGATATGTATCGCCGACCCGTTCCATATCTTCAGCACCAACATCAAGTACCATGGACATCAAATCGTCTTCATCAATACACCCATGTTCAACAATAATCAGCCCCTTTTTCTCAAACATCCAGGAAACACAACCTGATTCACCAAGATTCCCACCAGCTTTATCAAAAATCTTTCGCATTTCAGGTGCCGTTCTGTTTCTGTTATCAGTTAAAACTTCTATAATTATTGCAACTCCACCAGGCCCATATCCTTCATATACAATTTCATCATAGTTTACACCGGCCAATTCACCTGTTGCCTTTTTTATAGCTCGTTCAATATTATCTTTAGGAAGATTAGCCTGTTTTGCCTTTTCAATAGCATATTGAAGCTTAAGATTCATATCAGGATTACCACCACCCTGCTTTGCCGCTATCATAATTGCCTTTGTAAGCTTTGAGAACTCTTTACCTCTTTTGGCATCAACTGCACTTTTTTTTCTTTTAATAGTTGCCCAATGTGAGTGTCCTGACATACTTTTCTACCTCTTACTTTAAGATCTAAAAATATATATTCAATAAATTTGACTCTAAAAGGGTCAGATATAATAGCCCGAGAAATTTCTCTGGGCTGGTATATTTAACCCCGTTTTATTATTTTGTAAATCTTCCCAGTTGAATAAATTATCAAGCATCTAGCATCAAGTAACAAGTAACTATACTTTTACAAATAACTTAACAATGCACAGTAAAAAATTCTTTCTAAAAAAACAAGTTTTTACAGGGTAATACTATAGATCTTAACACAAATTAGCTATCTTTTTAACTTTTTATTTACAAGTATAAAAAAACTCAGAGTTGTCCGGTTAACCTTTTGCAGTGCAATAATGTTCCATATTTATGGATATTTTTTAACATCATAGTGTCGAGAATTGCCTAAAATACCTAAATTGCTAAACGAACAACTTTGAAGAAAACTACAAATCTATTCATTATTCTGAGTCAAGTCTGAAAGTAACTCTACTTTTACTGTAACACTTTAATTAAACAGATGTTTTACTCGTTCCATAATATTCGGTCTATTTTCTTCAAAATTGCGTAATTCTCGTATTTTATAAATCTTCCATTTTATTCTTCTAGCCGACCTTGACACGCTTCTAGCCTTATCATCGTTCAAATATCCCAAACCCTTTACCCACTCTTTCTCAGCTTTATCCCACTTGCCAAGACTATAATAAACATCGCCCAAATGCTCCTGTATCTCAGAATCTTCTACAAGCCCAGCAGCTTCAAGAAGTTTATTAAGTGCAAATTCTATTTGATTCTCCTTATCATCACCCCGGGCTTTTTTAAAATAAGCCCATCCTAAGCTGTCAATATATGCAGGGTTTTCCGGATTTACCTTAAGAGCTTTTTTTATTAATTCAACGGCTTCATCCAAATTCTGCCCCCGCTGGGCAAGAAAATATCCCAAGAAGTTATTTGCTTGGTGTAGTTCTGGGTCAATTTCAAGAGTTTTTCTCAATTCATCTTCAACCTTAGCATAGTCATCTAATTCATAATAGACATTTGACATCATAAAATGGAAATCCTTTTCTATTGTCCTGTCATTACAAATACCTAACCCTTTTTGTAAAACATTTAAAGCACCAATTTCATCCCTTTTACTCAACAAAAGTTGAGCCAACGTCAAATATTCATCAAGATCCTTGCTTCCAATATTAATACTTCTAATTAAAATATGAATCGCTTTTTGCTGATGTTTGTCTGCTAAAACCTCATCTTTAGTCTTGGTATAAATTCTATGTAAGGCCAAATGCTGATTCCAATCGTTTGGCAGCCTTTTAAGAAAGAACTTAATCTCCTTTATTGCATCCTCATATCTTTTAAGGGCCTCATAACATAGGGCCAAATACGGTGATATAGTATGACTACCAGGATTTGCGTTCTTAATTAATTCAAAGGCACTGCAAGCATTTTCAATATCACCATTCTCATAATGCAATCGTCCAATTTCAAATTGTAATTTGGCGGTATCATCTGTAATTTTAAGATCAATGACTGCTTGAAGACATGATATCGCTTTATCTGAGTCTCCTTTCTTTGAATAAAGAGCAGCCAAATTTAACAAAACATCAGCATAAACAACCCTTTTATTATGACCAAATCCACTTCCTATAGCTAACTCAAACTCTTTTATCGCTTCATCTATATTTTTGTTCGCTTGTAGGATATTTCCAAGTGTGAAATGAATATCAAAATCATCAGGGCGAATCTCACTCGCCTTCTTTAAATGTATGATCGATTTTTCAACCTGTTTAAGCTGGAAATAACATGAGGAAATATACAAATGCGCCTTTAAGGCTCCTTTATCTAATTCTAATGTCTTTAACAAAAACTCGACCGCTTCACGCCATTTATTTTCATACATAAAATCAACAGCCACACAGAAATTAGCAAGCGCCTTTATTTCATCATCAACTGATATTGCATTATCAACATTACTCTTATTTTTTTTTAATTCTCCGCCGTTCACGATGCCACGATCATTAGCGGCTATCAATAGGAAAACCAACGCCACTAAAATCTTTTTATTTAGATTGTTGATCATTATATGGTGTATGAATTACAGTGTGTCTTAATTGGTATGCAGACAGTTTATAAATTGCAGATAGCTGTATGATTGTATATTTTAATACCGCTAATCGTACGGCTAAAAATTATAACCGTACGATATATATATCTTTTATATTTAAATAACTACTTTATTTAACGGATACTCTATTATGCCCTCTGCCCCTGCACGTTTTAAATCCGGTATGATTTTTCTTGCAAGTTTCTCATCCATAACAGTATCAATATCAAAACCTGCGTCTTCAGAAAGAGGCGAAACTGTAGGTGTTCTTAAGGCCTTAAGGTTCTTTAACACAGCATCGAGGTCTTTTTTCGCAACATTCATTTTTAAGCCAACCATGTTGTTTGCCAGAACCGCCCCTTCAAATAACATCGCTAAATTCTCAATTTTCTTTCTCTTCCATTCATCTTTCCATGAATCATGGTTTGCTATAAATACAGTTGTAGACTCCATAACAGTATCTATAATTTTAAGTTTATTCGCCCGTAAACTTGAACCTGTTTCTGTTAATTCAACTATTGCATCAACTAATTCAGGAGCTTTTGCCTCTGTTGCTCCATGAGAAAATTCCACTTCAGCATCCACACCTTTTTCTTTAAGAAACTCTCTAGTCACATTCACAAGTTCCGTGGAGATTTTTTTGCCATTAAGATCATTAACCGTAGAGATACCGGAATCTTCCGGAACGGCTAATACCCACCTAACTTTTGTTAACTGCTGCTTTGCGTAAACAAGACTAACCACCTCATTAACATCCGCACCGTTTTCACTAACCCAATCCTTTCCAGTTAACCCCGCGTCAATAATACCGCTTGCAACATATCTCGGCATATCTTGTGGTCGTACAAGCCGACCTAATAGCTCATCATCGTCAATAGACGGATAATATGATCTACCGCTTATATACACACGGTATCCGGCTTTTGCCATCATATCAACTGTAGAATCTTGTAAACTCCCTTTAGGTATACCTAATACTAATTTTTCCATGATTTTAATACCTTTTTAATAAAAATCTATTATTTTCAGCTATGTAACAAGTTATAACTAATACTTTTTGTATGAAACCATAAAGAACAAAGTTTAAATAATTTAATCATCTTCCCTATTATCCACCTCATCCACCGCAACTTCATCATTATCCTCCGCGGCTTCATCATTAATCCCGGCTATTAAATTGTCGATATGGGCCATTTTTTTTAGTGAATCATCAACATGAAACGATATAATCGGCATATATTTTATATTTAATCGTCTGGCAACCTGCCCTTGAATAAACTTTCGCGCATTTCTTAAACCGTATATTGTCGTTTTTTGGGTTGTACTGTTACCAAGAATGGAGATGTAAACTTTTGCACTCTTCAAATCACTTGAAAGCTTAACACTCACAACAGTAATAAAACTTATCCTGGGATCATCCAATTCATTTATAATAACATTGCTTATCTCTTTTTTTATCGATTCAGATAATCTTTTTGACCTGCGGTCCATAACTAAAACCCTATTATTTACACCCTTTAGCAAAAAATCCCAAGCAAGAAACAGACTCTTACTTGAGATTCTTTTATAATCAGAAATCTAATATTTGGAGTATTATTAACCCGGCAATTATCTAGGTTATGATTATCAGGGACTAACTCCTTTGACAATAACAAAATAAAAGATCAAAATATTCTCGTATTTAATTGACGGAGTAATATCATAAAAATTCTATCTGATAATCCGCTAGCTCTGCCTGTGGATAAAACTCTAATATGTTAATCACGTTTGATAGCGCACCATTCAGGTACTTTCTATCATTACCAATCATTGAAACACCAATTACAGAACATTGACGGTTATCCTGCATACCTATTTCTGCAACTGAAACATTGAATCTATTTCTAACACGATCTTTAAGACTTTTAATGATACGGCGTTTATCTTTTAGCGAACGCGCCTGCCTCATCACTAATTTAATTGATAAAACTGCAACAATCATTAAGAATACCTGTTATTTTATTTTGAATATCTATTAACCCGGCAGGCTCCTTGCTATGCTTTGTATTTCATACGCTTCAATAATATCTCCGGTTTTTATATCATCATAACCTAATATTTTCACACCACACTCATACCCAGCCTTTACTTCTTTTGCGGCATCTTTATCAGTCTTTAATGACTCCAGTTTCCCGCTGTGCAGTACTACATCATTCCTTATTAACCTAATCAGCGAATTACGCGTAACTTTACCATCCCTGACAAGACACCCAGCTATATTACCCATTCGCGAAATCTTAAAAACCCGTTGAACTTCTACGTGACCTAGCACCTGATCACGTTTCTCAGGCTCAAGCATACCTTCCATTGCGTCCTTAATATCTTTTATAACGTTATAAATAACCTTATACAGTCTTAAATCAACGCCTTTCTCCTCTATTAGGCCTTTTGCTTTATCATCTACGTCAACACAAAAGCCTATAACAATTGCATCCGAAGCATCCGCAAGCAATATATCAGATTCAGTTATGTTACCTACACCAATGTGAAGCGCCCTAATCTTTATCTCTCCAATGGAAAGCCCTTCGACCGTCTTCTTTAGAACTTCAACTGACCCCTTAAAATCTGCTTTTAAGATAACTTTTATCTCTTTTATATTGTCCTCTTCTATCTTTGAAAACAAATTATCTAGAGTCACATGATTACGCCCTGCCAAATCCGACTCTCTAAAATTGTTTTGCCTTTCAAATGCAATATCTTTCGCCTTGACAATATCACTCACAACATAAAATCTGTCTCCAGCATTGGGGACATCAGAAAAGTCAGAAATTAATAGCGGAGTCTCTGGACCGCCTTTTTTTACAGCAAGCCCCCTATCCGTATACATTGTACGCACTTTTCCGTATGTATGACCGCAAAAAACAATATCACCTTTAGTAAGAACGCCTTCACGGACAATAATATTAGCCATTACACCCTTACCCGCATGAATCTGAGCTTCAAGAACAACCCCACGAGCCGCAACTTTAGGATTGTATTTGAGATCCAGGATCTCTGACTCTAATAGTAGTTTCTCTACAAGCTCATCCAGCCCTTGTTTGGTTATTGCAGAAGTTTCCACGATTTGGGTATTTCCGCCCCACTCTTCTGGATTTAAATCCAGACTGGCAAGCTGCTGCTTAACTTTTAACACGTTGGCACCAGGCTTATCAACCTTATTTACCGCAACTAAGATGGGAACATTTGCTGCTTTTGCATGATCCAACGCCTCTATCGTCTGAGGCATCACCCCATCGTCTGCAGCCACAACCAAAACTACAACATCTGTCACATTGGCTCCTCTGGCACGCATAGCAGTAAAGGCCTCATGTCCTGGAGTATCTAAAAATATCACCCTCTTCCCGTGCGCTTCCACATGGTAAGCCCCCATGTGTTGTGTTATTCCACCAGCTTCCCCAACTGCAACATTAGTCTGTCTGATACTGTCAAGCAGTGACGTTTTACCATGGTCAACATGACCCAGAAAAGCAACTATTGGTGTTCTAGAAACCATATCATCAGGATTTCCAACACTTTCAAGGTCTTTTATTTCATTCTCAAAAGTTTTAGCTTCTTTTATTTCAATTTCAAAATCAAAGTCTATCCCTAACAACTCAACGACATCTCTATCCAGATTTTGATTTACAGTTGCACGGATATCATGATCTATCAGCAACTTAGAAATAATATTATTTGCCTTTACGCCTAACTTATTACTAAGCTCTTTAACCGAAACCGGGACCTCAACCTGTACATTTCTATCTTTTGGAACCCGGACAACTGGTTCAGTTCGTTTATTAGATTTAAATTGTTGTCTATTTCCACCTCTATACCCACCGTATCTCTGCCGGGGCTTAAACGGGAATTTTTGCCCACCTTTATTATCAGGAGTAAAACTTTTTTTATCCTTACCACCCTTTGGGACATTTCTAGCGGGTTCCTGACGTCCTGGGCTCTGAAATCGTGGCGATGCTGGACCGCCAGGTGTTTGCTGAATCCTTATAAATCTTTTTGGCTCTACTTTACCAGGTTCTTGACGTCCGGAACTCGGAAATGGCGTACCACCCTTTTGCGGTGGCTTTACAAACTTTTTTGGTTCGACCTTACCAGGTTCCTGCCGTCCGGAACTCGGGAACGGGGCGCCACCCTTTTGCGGTGGCTTTACAAACCTTTTTGGCTCTCCTCTGCCGGAATCCTGCCGTCCAGAACTCCGAAACTGGGTACCCTCCTTTTGTGGTAGCCTTACAAACCGTTTTGGTTGGGAAGGTTTAACTCCACCGGAGAAATCTTTTTTTTCATATTGCACAGACGACTTTACAGAAATATCTTTTTTTCCACCATCACCTCCGACAGCTTCTTCGACCTTAACCGGCGGCTTGTCTTGCTTAGGTTGCTTGCCACTATTTTCGTAATATCGCTTTACAAGATTAACCTGATCATCTTCCAATGTATTGGCATGATGATGTATCTTGGAAAAGCCCTTTTTTTGACACAAACTTATCAAGTCATTACTCTTAACGCCCAGCTCTTTGGCTAGTACACTAATTCGTATTTTACTCATATTAGCAGCATTACCCCTTTATCTCTTATTTACACTTCTTTAGATATTTCGTTATTTTCCATTCCTTCTCCATCTTCTACACATCCATCGTCACTATCAGATTTTCTGTTCTCTCTCTCACCTTCGACATCTTCTACGCTATCTGCGACTCTAGATATTTCGTTATTTTCCATTCCTTCTGCATCTTCTACACATCCATCGTCACTATCGGGTATTTTGTTCTCTCTCTCATCTTCGACATCTTCCACGCTATCTGCGACTTCAGAATTTCCCATCTCTTCAGCATCTGAACTTTCGTTACTTTCCATCACTTCGCCATCGTTTTCACCATTATTACCAGCTTCACTATCTACATCAAACGTATCCTCTCCCCCGTCCTTTTCAAACTGAGACTCAGTTATTATATCCAGATTCCAATCCGTCAGCATAGATGCGAGCCTAACGTTAAGCCCCCTCTTACCGATAGCCAAAGAAAACTGTTCGTCCGGGACCACCACAGAAGCTGTACGATTCTCAGCTGACAACACTATGCCAGAAACATCAGCAGGCTTAAGAGCATTAGGCAAAAGCTCTTCAGGGATATCACTCCACGTCACAATATCGATTTTTTCCCCATTGAGTTCATCAACCACACTCTTTATACGTACACCTCTTAATCCTACGCAAGCACCTACACAGTCAACATTGTTATCGTTGGAATATACCGCAATTTTTGTCCTAAACCCGGATTCCCGAGCAACCCCTTTTATTTCAATAACTTCCTCATTAATCTCTGGTACTTCCATTTCAAACAGCCTACGAACAAAATCAGGATGTGTTCTAGACAAACACACTTTTACCTTATGGGCAAACCGTTTCACATCAGTTATTAGGGCACGCACCCTTTCTCCAACATGGTAATATTCACCATAAATCTGGCCCGATTTATACAACACGCCTTCTGTTTTCCCACAATCAACAATCATATTTGCCCCTTCAAACCGCAGGACTACCCCACTTATGATTGTGCCTTTTCTTTCAACAAACTCATCAAAGACCGCAACACATTCAGCCTCACGCACCTTTTGAATAATGACCTGCTTTGCTGTCTGCGCAGTTATCCTTCCCAACTCAGATGGGTCTATATGTACACCGCCACCCTCTATATTTATATCACCGGTTTCTCTATCAATTTTGACGGATATATCTTTTTTTACCTTATAGTGCTTTTTTGCCGCAGATACTATAGCTGCTTCAATCCCTTCAAACACTTTTTCTTTGGCAATATCTTTGTCTCTATGTAAACTATCTACCAATCTCAGTAAAGCTTCTTTATCCATTTATTATGATGATTTGTAAGACTTTATTTTCAAAGAAAAACGGATATGCCGTTTTTATAAACTTTTTCTTTAACCACGCCAACAAACAACGATTACACCACAAAAGCACAATATAATTTTATTGGCGGGAATGTCATTCTAACAGAAAAAGGCTTACTGTCAAGGCATTTCTACACTTATAACCCTTTTTACAATTGAAGTTGCGACAAGAAAAAGCTAATACGACAGAAGATGCTGAGTGACTTTACACAAAGCCCAAGAATTGGCGCAAAAGAAGAAATTTTTAGTAAATTCTTCTTCTCTGACACTCAATGGCGACATAAATTAACATAGCCCTTGAGTATAGTCCTTATCGAGATGAATTTGACCCCTACGGGATTTGAACCCGTGTTCTCAGATCGAAAATCTGATGTCCTAACCAGGCTAGACGAAGGGGCCGAAAAAAAATATCAGCAAAACGACATAATGCCGTTAATTTATTATAATATGAGGGCAGAAGGGCTCGAACCTTCGACAACCGCCTTAAAAGGGCGGTGCTCTGCCAACTGAGCTATGCCCCCCATAACTATAAAATTATCAGCTACATTGGTAGCTCTTGTTGTTGATTACTATAAAGCAGAACGTTCACGAACATGAAATTGCTAAACCAGCTCGATCAATAAAACCAAAACAACAAAACACAACAAACAAACCAATACATAAATTCGATAAGGCAAACAAATCAAATGTTGAGATATATTATCATTTTTTTTTATTATTGCAAATATTTATTATATATTTTATTTTGGAATCAGAATTTCCCCTAATCTTTAATCTTTTACCCTATTCAAAAAATATCAGCTTTCAAACATGCCGTTTTAAACAATTTTTTTGATATTACTTTTTTTCTAAGATTATTTATTCAAATTTTGATATCATACCACTTATTATATTGGGCAGGAACATAAATATAGCATATAGTGATGCCGGTTTTGAATCAATTTGTTCAAATCTTTAGCAGTAAATTTTCTAAATGATTTTATCGCTATTATAATTGTTTAATTTTTTTCACCGCGAGCAACAAACATTGACTAAAAAAGAGACAAAACAAATATCAGTTTACGACACAACCCTGAGAGACGGAAGCCAAGCAGAGGGGATATCCTTTTCATGCCAAGATAAGCTAGCAATTGCAGTTAAGCTTGATGAACTCGGTGTAGATTATATAGAAGGCGGTTTCCCTTTATCGAACCCCAAAGATCAGGAATTCTTCGATGAGATAAAAAAGATATCATTAAAAACATCCAAAATTGCAGCATTTGGAAGCACAAGAAAAGCGAATACAACAGCAGAAAATGACGTTGGACTAAAAGCCCTTCTATCAACAAATACACCTGTTGTTACAATTGTGGGCAAGAGCTGGGATTTTCACGTTACAGATGTGTTACATACCACCCTTGAAGAGAACATAAAGATGGTAGAAAGCAGCATTAAATACCTAAAGTCAATGGACAGAGAGGTGATATTTGATGCTGAACATTTTTTTGACGGCTATAAGCACAACCCTGCATTCGCAATTGATGTGATAACAGCAGCACAAAATGCAGGAGCAAGCACTATTGTTCTGTGTGATACAAACGGAGGGTGCCTACCCATGGAAATAGGTGAAATAACTAAAACCGCTAAAAAGAACATTAGTATTACATTAGGAATACATACACATAACGATTCTGATTCAGCAGTCGCAAACACTCTTATAGCTGTAGGCTATGGAGTAAAACACATACAGGGTACAATTAACGGCATAGGAGAACGATGCGGAAATGCGGATCTATGTTCTATTATTCCAAATATTACACTAAAAGCAGGATATAATTGTATTGCGAAAGCAGAATTAAAAAAGATTACGGAAGTTTCAAGGTTTGTATATGAAGCGGCGAATACAATGCCACGGACAAATCAACCATTTGTAGGAAAGAGCGCATTTACCCATAAAGGAGGCCTTCACGCCCACGCAGTAAAAAAGAACCAGGAAACTTATGAACATATCGCGCCGGAAACTGTGGGAAATGAGAGGAGAATACTCATATCTGAACTCTCAGGTGGAGCAAGTATCCTTGCAAGGGCAGAAAAGCACAGCCTGTCAAATGACCGAAAACTCATGAAATTAATACTAAAGCAGGTACAGGACATGGAAAACGATGGATATCAGTTCGAATCTGCGGAAGGTTCGTTTGCTCTGCTTGTAAAAAAAGCAGCAGGGGAGCACAAAACATTCTTCAATCTTGAAGAGTTCAGAGTAATGGTTGAAAAAGATAATCGTGGAGAACTTTCCAGCGAGGCAATCGTCAAAATAAACGTAAAAAACAACATAGAATTTACAGTTGGAGAAGGTGACGGCCCAATACACGCATTGGATTCAGCACTAAGAAAAGCATTGAAAGATTACTATCCATCACTTGCAGATATACGTCTAGTTGACTACAAAGTCAGGGTGATAAACCCAAAAGGTGGCACCGCGGCAAAGGTCCGGGTTGTAATAGAATCATGTGACAAGAATGATTCATGGGGCACCGTAGGTGTGTCGGAGAACATTATTGATGCAAGCTGGCAAGCCCTGGTTGACTGCATTGAATACAAACTGCTAAAAGACTGTAAATGCAGTTAATATAGAAGGCTGGAGTCAGAACAAAAGAAATCAAGACTTAGAATGTACATACAAATTTTACGATAAACCATATAGTAAGATTACTACAAATCTACGCTTTATACTGAATTCTGCATTTTTAAAAGTTTATAAATATGAACGAGACGATATCTAATCAATATAATCCGAAAGAGATAGAAGACAAATGGTACAGCTTCTGGGAAGATAACAATATTTTCCATAGCGAGCCTAATTTAACGCAAAAACCATACTCAATAGTCATACCTCCGCCAAACATAACCGGCGTGCTCCATATGGGACACGCTTTAAATACTATTATCCAGGATATCCTGGTCCGTTGGCGAAAAATGCAAGGATACAACACTCTATGGATGCCAGGAACAGACCATGCGGGAATTGCCACCCAAAATGTGGTGGAAAGAGACTTAGCTAAAAACAAGAGCAGCAAAGAGGCAGTTGGTAGAGAAAAGTTTATAGATATGATTTGGGATTGGAAGGGGAAATATGGATCTACCATTGTTAAACAGTTAAAAAAACTTGGAAGTGCATGTGACTGGGAACGGGAACGTTTTACCATGGACGAAGGCCTCTCGTCTGCAGTTAAAGAGACGTTTATACAGCTTTACAATAAAGGATTGATTTACAAGGGACACTACGTTATTAACTGGTGCCCAAGATGCAAAACAGCACTAGCCGATGATGAAGTTGAGCATGAAGAACACGAAGGACATCTTTGGCATATTAGATACCCTTTTCGCGACGAACCCCATTTAAATATTACAGTTGCAACAACAAGGCCGGAAACCATGTTAGGCGATGTTGCAGTTGCAGTTAATCCTTCTGACGACAGATTTAAAGAAATGATTGGTGAAACGCTTGTTTTGCCAATATTAGGAAGGGAATTGAAGATAGTTGGAGACGACTTTGTTGACCTTGAGTTCGGGACTGGCGCCGTAAAGATTACTCCTGCCCACGATGTAAATGATTTTGCCATGGCAATGCGCCACAAGTTGGAGCCGATTACTGTAATGAATGATGACGGAACAATGAATTCAAATGCCGGAGATTACAGTGGAATGGATAGATACGAGTGCAGGCAGGCCTTGGTTGAAGAGCTTAAATTAAAGGGTTTAGTTGCAAAAGTAGCACCATACACCCACTCTGTCGGACACTGTTACCGTTGTTACACAGTTATAGAGCCATATCTTTCAGATCAATGGTTTATTAAAATGAAACCGCTGGCGCAAGCTGCAATTGAGACTGCAAATAACGGACAGGTTAAATTCTTCCCGGAAAGGTGGAAAAGGGTATATTTAAGCTGGCTTGAAAACGTCCGTGACTGGTGCATCTCAAGGCAGATCTGGTGGGGCCATAGAATTCCCGCATGGTACTGTGAAGATTGTAATGAAATAGTAGTAAGTAAAGAGACTCCACAAAATTGCCCAAAGTGTAAAAGCTCTCATCTCAAGCAAGAGAGTGACGTATTGGACACATGGTTCAGCTCTTCTCTCTGGCCTTTTTCAACAATGGGGTGGCCCGAAAAAACACAGGAGTTAGATTTTTACTATCCAACCAGCACGCTGGTAACAGACAGGGGTATAATATACTTCTGGGTCGCACGGATGGTAATGATGGGACTTGAGATAATGCAAAAGAAGCCATTCTCTAATGTTTACATTCACGGTACCATCCTTGACAAAGGTGGGCGAAAGATGAGTAAATCCCTCGGGAACGGAATAGATCCTCTAAAGATGATTGAACAATACGGAGCAGATGCTGTCAGGATTTCACTTATTCTGCTAACAACTGAAGGGCAGGATGTTAAACTATCTGAAAGCAAGTTTGAGATGGGACGTAACTTTGCAAATAAGGTTTGGAATGCGGCCAGGTTTGCCTTAATGAATATTGATTCAAATGAGAATAATAATAAAATCACATTGAGAATAGATAATTATTCGTTCGAAGATTTATGGATTATCAGTAGGCTCAACTATACAATAGAAAAAGTTACTACCGCACTAGAAGGGTTTAAATTTAATGAAGCATTAAGAACAGTATATGATTTCTTCTGGCGTGAATTTTGTGATTGGTATCTGGAAATTATAAAACCAAGGCTATTTAATGATAATAAAGATACAAAAATACAGGAAGATGTCACAGAGGAAAACAGATTTGCCGCCCAAAACACACTTATTTACACCATGGATAAGACCTTATGCCTGCTACATCCCTTTGCTCCGTTCCTTGCCGAAGAGTTATGGCAAAAATTAAAAGGGGTCGCAGGTAATAACTTTTCAGATTGTATGCTTAAAAGCAATATGGACTTTAATAGTATTATGGCCGCACATTGGCCAATGCATGCACCAGAGAATGCTTTTCCAAAGGAAGAAGAAGAGATGCGTTTGCTTCAGGATACTATCAGGGCTGTACGTAACGTTAGAAGTAAAATGAACATTCTAGAAAAGCAGCCACTGAAGGCAATAGTTGTTTCTTCGTTTAAAAATGATGTAAATGTGCTTAACGATAGAAAAGATTTTCTGTCACAGATGGCAAATCTTGAAAGCATAGTAATAACAGACAGCTTAGCAGAGAAACCGGAGGAAGCTGCTTGTGAAGTAGTAGGAAAGATACAGATATTCATCCTACTTTCCGGTCTTCTGGATCCTGAAGCGGAAAAGAAAAAACAGGAGAAGAAAATAGAAGAGCTTGAAAAGTATCTAAAAATTGTTAAAAATAAACTAGATAATAAAAACTTTATTGAAAAAGCTCCTGAAGAAGTGATCGTAAAGGAACGTGCAAGGGAAAAAGAGCTCCTGGAACAGTTAGGCAAGCTGAAAAAGCAGATAACAGTGACGGATTAGTACAATCTTTTAATCCTAAATACTGATTCTGTAAATTCATGACTCTTTTTTCTCCTTTTCTATGTATAAATTTTTACAATAGATTTTGCTAATTAAATTCACAAACAAAGTACCGCTAAGCCGGTTATTTTTAATAATAATGAGGTAATATAATGACGAAGCTGGAAGAATTAAAAGAAGCACAAAAGCGAATGGAAAATGTTCTAAATGTGACCCCTTGTGATTATTCTTCAACATACAGTAATATAACAGGTGGTGAGATTTTTCTTAAGCTTGAGAATCTTCAAAGAACAGGATCATTTATGGTTCGTGGCGCGTACAACAAGATTGGTTCCATAAAGCAAAAGAATGCCAGCGTCATTGCATCCTCCAGTGCTAACCACGCACGAGGAGTTGCATTCTCTGCATCAAAATTTGAAAGAAGCGCTACGATTGTTTTACCTAAGTCAACTACTTTAGAAAAAACACTGGCTCCGAAAAACTATGGGGCAGAAGTCATACTGGCGGGTGAAAATTTTGACGAATCGTACATTTATGCTCAGGAACTTCAAGAAAAAAACAAACTCCATTTTATTCATCCGTTTGACGACCCAAAGGTTATTACCGGGTATGGTACCATTGCACTGGAAATGCTAGAGGCATTGCCAGACCTTCAAACAATTGTTGTACCTGTTGGAGGAGGCGGACTTATCTCCGGAATTTCAATAGCAGCAAAATTGATTAATCCGGATATTAAAATAATAGGCGTGCAGACATCAAGTTCCAATGCAATGAAACAATCTTTGGATAAAGGCGCAATTTATGAGATTGAGCATCCAAATACATTCGCAGACGCAGTAGCAACTAGGCAGATTTGCAAACGTACATACAGTACAATAAAGAAATATGTTGATGAAATCGTTGTTGTTGATGACGAAGAGATTGCCAGCGTTATCCTTATGATGCTGGAGAGATCAAAACTCCTGGCAGAAGGCGCAGGAGCAATGGCACTAACAGCAGCACTGTACGGAAAGATTTCTCTTCATGGCATGAAAACCGGATTAGTTATAAGTGGCGGAAATATTGACATGAACCTCCTGGCCGGAATTATAGAACAAGGGTTAGTAAAAGAGGGAAGGATGGCACACATTATTGTTGATCTGCCTGATGTTCCAGGCGCCCTTTCCATGTTAACCGGCATAATTGGATCGTCGGAGGTAAATATATTAGATATCAAACAACAGTCCGGTTCAACAGAACTTCCATTTGGTCAAACAAAAATGGACCTTAAATTAGAAGTAAACGGCTTTGCGCAAGTAGATAGCCTTTTAAAGGAACTCAAATCCAAAGGTTATGAACTTGAAGTAAAACCAGGATGAAAATTATAATAATAGAATCTAATAAAAAGAAAAAGAATTAGTATGCTTAGAAAAGGGGCATAAAATGAGACCAATAAAATATTTGATACAAAACAGAAAGAGAGACGGTGCAAGCAATTATATATTTCACCTTACGATGATCTTCCTGTTATTTGCAGGATTTACCGCATTTAATGGATCATCAAGCGCTCAAAGTGTTGTAAATACAATAACACTTCAGAAAACAGATGTTGGAAAGGTTGCACCCATTGCAATCGGGGTAAATCCAAATACTAACCGTATATTCATGGTTAATTCGGGAAGCGATAGCGTTAATATTATTAACGGTTCGTCAAACAATATCATAAACACAGCCAAGGTTGGAAGTTCACCATCCGATGTAGTGGTAAACCCGTCAAATAACCGTGTTTATGTTACTAACAGCAACAGCGATGATGTTAGTGTTATAGACGGTTCCAACGGCAACGTTATAGCTACTGTCAGAGTTGGTAACGATCCACAGGGAGTGGGGGTAAATAGTGTTACTAACCGCATATATGTGGCCAATCAGGGAAGCGGAAACATCACTGTATTGGACGGCAACACTCCACTTTTGACCCTAAGCCCTGGAAATTCCCCAAACAAGATAGGAGTTAATGAACAGACAAACCGCATTTATATTACTAATATTAACAATAATAACGTTAATGTGGTAGATGGAGATACAAACGAACCCATTACAACTATATCAATCGGTGGAAAACCTGAAAATATCGCCGTTAATTCGGAAACTGACCGAATCTATGTAACAAATTCCACAAACAATTCAGTTGCCGTTATCGACGGTTCAACAAACAATGTTCTTACAAATATTAACGTAGGAAATGATCCCAAAGGTATAGACATAGATGTTTCAACTAACAACATATATGTGGCAAATTCTAATAGTAACAGCGTAACAATAATAAATGGCGACAACAATGAGGTTATTGCTACTGTTAATGTAAATAACAATCCCATTGACCTGGGAGTTAATAAAGATACGGATAAGATATATGTTGCAAACTTTGACAGCAACAATGTATCAGTTATTGATGGGAGCAGTAAAAATGTAGTAGACACTGTGGAAAACACAGAAGAAGAGACATTACTCAGCGGATTAGGTGTCAATACAAGTACAAACCAGATATATAGCACAAACGGAAGCAACCAAAGCATTACCGTTATAGATGGAATTACAAACCAACCAGGAACAACCATACAGGTAGAAAGCGGCCCAAAAGGAATAGAAGTAAATTCAAACACCGGCCTGGTATATATTGCAAATTCCCAAAGTAATAGTGTAAGCGTTGTAAACGCCTTGTCAAACAGTTTAATAACAAACATTGATGTGGATTCGGAACCAACTGCCATAGGGATAAACAGTGAAACAAACAGGGTATATGTAACAAATGCAGGTAGTAATAGTGTGTCAGTTATAGACGGAACAAATAATGTTATAAGTACAATCAGGGTTGGCAATCGACCAGAAGGAATTAGTGTAGATTCTACTGAGAACCGCATCTATGTATCAAACCGTGACAGTGACGAAGTGAGTGTGATTAACGGAAGCAATAATACCGTTTTGTCAACAATAAGAGTGGGGGACCAGCCAGGAGGAATCGCGGTAGACACTATAACAAAATTAGTCTATGTGGCAAACCGCAACAGCAATAATGTAAGTCTTGTGGATAGTGAGATTAAGGAAGTTATTGGTATTATAAATGTCAACAGCAGCCCGGAAGGACTTAAGCTAAATGCAGCAAGCGGACATATATTTGTAGCAAACAGCAACACAAATAATGTAAGTATAATTGATACGGCAACCAACGCGGTCATAAACACATTAAACACCGGTCAATTACCCCATAGTATTTCCATAAATCAAATCACAAATGTCGTTTACATTTCAAATAGCCAGTCAAACAGTATTACTGTAATTCAAGATACAGGAACTGGCGGCCCAATACCAGGCCCTGGTGGTAATGACGAAGATGTTACCCGTATGAGGCTAACTCCAAGAGTATCAAGGGCTTCAAGAATTCTTAAACCCGCGGTAGTAAGAGTATTTGACGAAAATGGAAATCCTTTAGAAAATGTTAGGGTCACTGCTATTGGATTGAGTTTGATTAATGTAACAAATACACTTGTTTTTCCAAAAAGTCAAACTACAAATGCAGATGGAAGGGCATTTTTCCTTTTTAGATTTAAACAACTCACAACAAACGGATCTATCCTGTTTACCGCAGGTGACGTAAGAAAAAGAATTATACAACTTGAAAGAAGAAGGAGGAGACCAGTTGACGATGACGACGATGATTAATAAAACCACGATGAAAAAATATTTTTGTCATATTACTTTTTTAATTCTATGTGGAATGTTTGTCTTTCCTAACTTTGTTCAAGCACAAGATGAACCACTGCCTGAATTACCGGAATTAAAGGAAGACGATATCATACACCTCCCAACTGAGCTTAAAATAAGTGATAAGGAGCTAATTGATGTTGTCAGTTCTTCAAAGGTTATCTATATTGGAGAGACACATGACAATTTATCTGTACACCAATTGCAGTTAAAGGTGATTAAAGATCTTTTTAAAAAGACAAAGGGACATATTGCCATAGGTATGGAGATGTTCCAGAAAAGATCGCAAGAAAAACTTGATCTGTTTATAAATGGGAAAATTTCAGAAAAAGAGTTTTTAAGAGACGTTTGGCTCCCAGACTGGGGTTTTGAGTATGAATACTACAGAGCAATTATAGAGTTTGCAAAAGCGAAAAAAATAAAAATCATTGCCCTGAATGCGAATAAATCCACAGTAAAGATGATAAATAAAAAAGGGATAGAGAACCTGTCTGAAGAGGAGAGGAAAGAGGTACCAGAGATAGATACAACAGACAAGTACCATAGAAACAGGGTTAAGGCCATTTTCGATGTACATCAACATAGTTCCATGGGCTCATTTGAAAGCTTTTACAGGGTTCAATGCCTTTGGGATGAAACCATGGCAGAGTCAGTAGCAAATTATCTCAATAGTAAACAAGGAGAGGATAAACACGTTGTTGTTTTGGCTGGAAAGGATCACGTCAGGTACGGTATTGGTATTCCTAAACGTGTTTTCAGAAGAATAAAGGCTCAATACAATATCATCCTTCCTATTGAGATACGGATTCCGGACAACAAAGCTCATAATATAATGAATGTCAAAGAAGTCGACGTCCCATTACATGAAGCGGATTTCATCTGGATGGTAAACTATACAGACCCAGTAATTAACCGTGTGAAACTCGGAGTAATGGTGCTCGAATCAGAGAAAGGGGTTATTGTTCATATAGTGGACGAAGGATCTTCAGCTGAAAGTATTGGTCTTAAGAAAGACGACATTATATTAGAGGTTGACGGGAAAGCAGTAAATGTACCGTTTGATCTGGTATATGAAATAAGGAACAAAAAACCCGGGAAAAAGGGTGAAATAAAGATACTCAGAAACGGCAAGAAGATGACGTATAAAATAAAGTACCGAACGGCAGATTCCGCCGGTTAAGTTTTACCCCCTTTTTTGCGACCTGAATGAGCTTTATAAACTGACAATTCTTAGAACCGTGACGAAAAATAACACCATTTTAGACACAAAAGAGTTTGCAGATGTTGCAAGAGAGATAGTTGCAACAGTGCACACACTTTCGCAGAATGGGTGGACGCCCGCCACCAGTTCAAATTTTTCATCCAGAATAAAAAGAGATGGCGAACTTATCGCCATTTCAAAGTCTGGTACGGATAAGAACTCATTCAGCATTGACCACATAATGGTTATTGATAAAAATGGAGAAGCGTACGCACCTTTAGGTTGTAAACCTTCAGCAGAGACATTACTTCACACTATGCTTTACGAAGATTCAGAGATTTCCTCAGTACTGCATACCCATTCAGCAAACGCAACTGTCATATCAATGCAGTACGACAATGAAAAGTGTATTAAATTCTCTGACTTTGAGATATTAAAAGGTATACAGGGCAACACTACACATGCGATAACTGAAACTGTCCCCATATTTAGAAACTCACAGGACATAGATCAACTTGCACACGAAGTTCAGGCATACAAAAAATCATTCCCAGAGATGCACGGTTTTCTGATTGAGGGACACGGTCTCTACTCATGGGGAGCAAGCATCTCTGATGCAAAAAGACACATAGAAGTTTTTGAATTCTTATTTGAATGTTATTTAAGGAGTAAATAGATGAGTGTTCTAAGCATCCCTGAAAAAAGAATAGTCATAGAAAATTTCACAGAGATAAAAGATTTTTTTAAAAAGAGAGGTGTTTTCTGCGACAAATGGATCACTGATATTGATATCCCCAAAGATGCGGATCAAGAGTGCATTTTAAAAGCGTATGAACCGTCACTGAAACCGTTCATGGAAAAAGGTGGATATACTACAGCTGATGTTATCTTAGTAAATTCTGCAACTAACGAAGTGGAAGCTTTAAGAGAAAAATTCATAAAAGAACATACTCATACTGACGATGAAGTACGATTTATGGTAGACGGACAGGGCATATTCTGGTTTAACCTGGGAGGGGAGGATCCTGTATTTTCACTTGTTTGCAAAAAAGGAACAATAATTTCTGTTCCCGCAAATACAAAACATTGGTTTGATATGGGTACAAACCCGTATCTCAAGGCGATCAGAATATTCAAAGATGAAAAGGGGTGGGACGCAAACTATACTAATTCCGGTATTGAAAAGAAGTACGCAACGTAATTATGCAGAATACAGTAGTCAGCCGCCAGAATGCAGAATATCAATCTTTAGGTGTTGTCCACAATAACAAATTTAACATATAGAAACAGTCATGGTAAAATACATCTTAATGGACATCGAAGGCACTACAACATCAATATCTTTTGTTCATGATGTCCTATTCCCATACACAAGAAAACATTTAGCAGAATTTATAAATAACAATATTACCGACAATTGTGTCATTGAATGTCTGAATGACACAAAAGAGACGGTAAAATTAGAAGAATCCAAAGATATAAACAACACTGATGCAGTAAAAACTCTACTCCACTGGATAAATATAGACCGTAAACACCCAGCACTTAAAACATTGCAAGGACTTGTCTGGAAAGACGGCTATAGCAACAGCAACTATACCGCCCACATATATGACGATGTACTTCCATGTATACAGAAATGGCAAGATTCTGGCAAGGTGCTTGCCATCTATTCATCCGGATCGGTTGAAGCACAAAAACTCTTATTTAGACACACATGCTTTGGTGATCTTACCAAATATATTTCACACTACTTCGATCTCAAGACAGGACTCAAGCAGGATCCGGATTCATATAAAAGGATAACAGAAAACTTATCTACTAAAGGTAGCGATATCCTGTTCCTTTCTGACAGTATGGATGAGCTGGACGCAGCGTTATCTGCTGGGTTAAGAACTACACAACTTATACGTAAAGGAACTTTACCCTGCAAAAACCATAGGACTGCCAGAGATTTTACTGAGCTGGTTATTGAGTAGGTGTCGTTTCTCTTACCAATTGAAAGTCTACATTTATTATGGAATCGGGATTAACTGTAATATCACTCTCCACACACGGAAGTCCCTGCCTAAGCTTACAGGCAAAAATTGTATAATTACCAGGAATAACATTTCTAAACTTATACGTACCGTTGAAGCCGGTAATTGTTACCCTGTCTCTGTTACCTGACAACGTAACTCTAACACCTGGCATAGGAACCAATGGGTCACTGAGAAAGACAACTCCATTAACTGTTGCAGAACCTTCTATAGTAGGGATACCAAGATTACCTTTTGGAAGGCCACATATCGCAGCTGTATCACTGTCGGTAATATTACCTATATCAGTCTCTGCCGTTATAGTCAAAGTCACATTATGAACGCCTACTTCGCTAAATTCATGACTAACATCCACATCACTTGTATTTAATACTGCACTTCCATCACCAAAGTCCCACTCTCTGTCTATAATGTCATCCCCTAAGGAATCATCAGTAAAGTTTACAGTAAAAGGAACTTCGGAAAATGGTCGATCTTCATCAAATGGTTCATCTAAAGTAATACGGGCATCAACCCCTATCACATTAACACCCAACTGATTAGGTAACACGTCAGTATCTTCAACCGAAAATGAAACAGATGAAGTTCCTTGCTGCAAACCCTCAATAATAGTAGTAATCTCCCCTTTACCATTAGTTTTTACCACTTGTGCCGTACTACCTGCAACGGGATCAATTACACCAACTGTAATTACGTCCGTATTACTAATAGTAAGGGTAACATCCTCTCCGTTTAAAGGCTGATCATCTTCATCTTGTAATTTTACGGTATACATTCCCTCGTCATTTATTAATAAGTTTAAGGAACTGGAAATAGTACTGGTACCATTGCTTGTCTGACCAAAAGCCGGTGCAATCTGCAGAAAGAGGATAATCGCCACTGACAAAGGAAACACCTGATTCTTTAAACACAAGCCGTACCTCATTAATCTCTCCATAAAAACCCCCTATTTTAAAATAATTTAAACAACGTAATTATACCTAAAAAAAGGCACAAGGTATGTCCCTGTAGACAATAAACTATTTAACAAGTATAGCACACTATAGCATAAAATAATTTTGTCCATTATTATTTTGGCATGAACAGAACCTTGCTAATTGTAGCATCATCATTTAAATCACGTCAAGAGACTAATTTATACTCAGAATATTATTATCGATAGATTAAGACTAACACAAAAATGGCACATATTGACATGATCTACTTAAACTGCTAAAATTCCCTGTTCCACACTGATACATTGTTTAACGATTAACAAAAGAACTTAGTCGTTTAGTTTATTATTTATACTATAATAAATAGTATTCTCAAATTCTTATTTTCGTAAATTTTAACAGAAACAGCTTTTTAACCCATGGAAAACAAAAACTGCGTAGTCCTTGCTTACTCCGGTGGTCTGGATACTTCCGTTGCAATCAAGTGGATTCAGGAAAAATACAATATGGAAGTCATAACGTTAACCGCAAACCTCGGTGGCGTTGATGACCTGGATGCAATAAAAGAGAAGGCCTTAAAGACTGGCGCTAAAAAAGCAATCGCCATAGACGCGCGACAAACATTTATAGATTACTTCATTCTGCCTGCTTTACAAGCAGGTGCACTTTATGAGCAAGTATATCCTATGGCAACTGCATTGGGAAGGCCGTTAATAGGAAAACTTTTAGCTGACGTTGCAATTAAAGAAGGCGCCGGAGCAGTTGCACACGGGAGTACGGGAAAAGGTAATGATCAGGTACGATTTGATGTTTCAATGCAGGTATTGGCACCAAATGTAAAGTTAATTGCACCACTACGGGAATGGAACATGACAAGAAACGATGCCATCGATTATGCAAAAAAACACGATATACCTGTACCGGTCACAGTAAACAACCCATATAGTATAGATGAAAACCTCTGGGGACGAAGTATTGAGTGCGGTGTACTGGAAGATCCATGGGTCGAGCCCCCTGAAGATGCGTTTAAATGGACACGTAGCATTGATGAAACACCAGACCAAGCGGAATATCTGGAAATAGAATTTAAGAATGGTATTCCAGTCGCCCTCAACGGAAAGAAAGAGGAGTCAATCGCATTAATAGGACAACTTAACCTTATCGGCGGAACAAACGGTGTGGGACGTATAGACCATATTGAGAATCGTCTGGTGGGTATTAAATCCCGTGAGATATATGAATCCCCTGCCGCGATTGTGCTACACCATGCGCACAAGGCTTTAGAAAGTATGACATTGTCAAAGGAATCAATAAGGTTTAAAGAGATTGTATCAAATTACTATTCCGATATTGTATATAATGGGTTATGGTACACCTCATTTCATAGCGACTTAGCCGCTTACGTAGCAAGCAGCCAGCGTGTTGTTAACGGAACTATACGAGTTAAACTGTTCAAGGGAAATTGCATAGTAGTGGGACGTAAATCCGACCAGGCACTATACAGCCACGCCCTATCCACTTATGACAGCGCAGATACCTTTGATCATAACGCTTCCACTGGTTTTATCCAGATACATGGACTATCATCAAAGACACAAGCAAAGCTTCAGCCGGAAACACTTAGCCAAAGTATAGTAAGCGGAGCAAACCCCATCACACCGCCAGAAACTGTTTATGAGTAAACTGTTTATAAATTTAGACGATTATTATTAAAGATGCAGTAACTATTCTGTGACATTTGGTCACACACCTATAAGTCCTCTCTTTCTAGAGGGGACTTACACGTTAAACGCACACACTATAATCCCCTCTAGAAAGAGGTATGGATGCGTTATCAGACGGTGTGCGCTATAAATGCTAAATGTGCACAAAGATCAGCGTTAAAGCAACTTACATCTTGTTACCCTCTAAAGTCTAAATAGTAAAAATTAAGGAATAAATGACCAGACGCAGAAAGGTATCCATATGGTTAGCAGGATTTCTCTTAGTTTTTCTAGTTACCATAAATTATGTAGCAACTATGTTCATCGATTTAGAATGGACAAAGGATAAGATACAAACCATTATCTCGCAATATTTTGACGGTTTTAATGGTAATATAGAATACCAATCCATTGACCTGTCAATACTTCCCTTTCCTAGTGCAAAGATTCATAAAGTAAGTCTTTCTATACCAGGAAAGCTTCAAGGAACTATAAAAGACGTTGTAATCACCCCCAAAATATCCTCTCTCGTAGATGGAAATTTTCTCATTAAAAAAGTCAGGGTAAAATCACCTGATTTTAAGATAGTAACATCCATTAATCATGAGAAAAGCAGAGCTCCAAAAGAGGCTATAACTTCAAATACGATAAAATATACTATTACCAACCTGTTATCACCCTTGGTAGCAAAACTACCTAAATTTAAAGCTACGGTCAGAGATGGGAAATTTGCCTTTCTTGAAAATGGAGAGAACATTGTTACATTTAAGAATCTACGTACTAAACTTTCTTGCATTTCTGGAAAATTCAAAATCAGAATAAACTGCACATCTAATCTAAGTAAACGAGTTTCAGTAAACGCAAATTTTGAGCAAAGGGATACAAATGGAGATTGTGAGGTTAGAATTAGGCAGATTAAACCACATTCTCTGATGAACCGTTTCCTATCAAACTCAGCTTTCAGTTTTAGGGAAAAGATAAATGAATTAGTCTTAAGTTTTAAGTTAAGCGGAATTAACAATTTGCTGGTAAAGCTGGGTGGTTCACCATTACATCTTATGGTAGATATTAATAAATTTAATGCCTTAGCAGGTTTCCATAACGTTACATATCCGTTACAAATTAATGAATGGGAAATCCTTTCAGATGGATCAAAAATAGAGGCAATGAATTTTAGTGGTACATTTGGTAGCACATCTTTTAACGGACTAAATGCAACTATAGGGTTAGGAAAAGATTCGCAAGTGAACATTCAATCAGATAGTATTTTCGTCTCTTTTAGCGAAATTTATCAGTGGATATCATCGTTTGACAAGATGCGTAAAACCGTTAAAGATATAAAGAGCGTTAACGGCAATCTGGAATTGACATCCTTTAATTTGAATGGTCTCCTTGCCAAACCGGATGAGTGGCACGCCGAAGCGACAGGCGTGGTTAAAGAGTTGGCAATAGATGCCGGCGCGCTTCCAGGTCCAGTAGTGGTAAATGAAGGCCATTTCGCATTAGTTGACAACAAATTCACCTTAACAGACACACAGGTAAACTTGATTGATAGTTCGTTCACAATGAAAGGAACAATAGGCCACAATAAGAAAGAACTTACTAAAGCAGATATTGCATTTCATGGGAAAATTGGCCATGATTCTATGCTATGGGCCTACAACTTTTTCAAACTACCGTCAAGATTTATGGCAAAATCTCATTTTTACTTATCGCAATCCAACATAATCTGGAAAAAGGATTCCGGTGTATCATTTATTAGTAATATTACAGCACCGAATGGCCCAGAACTTTCCGTAGATATGGTATTTAATCCTGGCAATCTTAAGATTAACAATTTACGTTTCAAAGACGAAGCCTCACAGGCATCTATTAAGATCAGTCTAAAAGAAAAGGATATTAACTTTGACTTCGCAGGTAGCTTAGCACAATCTACTTTGAATAAGATATTTCTGGATCCCATAATCTCTCCAGGGTGGATAAATGGCGATTTCCAGGCACATGTTCCATTAGATCACCCTACATTTTTTACAATGCAAGGGAAGGTTGAAGGAAAAGATTTTTCCGTACCCTGGATCAAACGTGTACCTTTAACCATTAACAGCTTTTCCTTTTCTGGAGAAGAACAACGCATTAATGTAGACTCCATTATCCTAACATGGGGTGATGCGAATATCTCTTTAGACGGATATTGCAATACTTCTACGGATGGAATTACTTTTAACACAGATATGTTTGCGGATAGACTGGACTGGAAAATAATCAGTGAAACCTTAGGTTTTGGAAACAAAAAAGAGAAAGCAAACGAAAAAAAGAACGAAAGTAATAAAGAAAAACTTTTATGGACATTTCCCGTAAAGGGAGAACTCCGATTACGTTCAGATTGCTTTACATACGAACAATTTACATCTAACCCTTTCCATGCGAATCTCCTTTTAAACAATGATCATATAATGGGAACGGTTATAGATTCTAATCTGTGTGGATTATTTTTCCCGGGTGAATTTCTGGTAACACCTAAGCATATATATTTAGATTTTCAATTACTCAGTAGTTATCAGGAATTAAACGGTATGATCACCTGCATGGAAGATGAAGAGGGCCTTATGACTGGAACCATTGATACTAACGCTCAAATAATAGCACAAGGCGAAATTAAAGATATAGAAAAATCACTTCAAGGTAATTTTAATATTACGGCAAAAGATGGGAGAATTTACAAGGGTACACCATTAGCAAAACTTCTAGCTTTCTTAAATCTTACAGAAATATTCATTGGCAAAATTCCGGACATCACAAAAAAAGGATTTGCATATAGATCAATGAGTGCAAACGGAAGTGTCCACAACAGCAAGATAATGCTTGATGAGATAATCATAGATGGTTCGTCATTAGGAATAACAGGTAATGGCAATATTAATCTCTTAGATAACAAAATAGACCTTAACTTCCTGGCATCACCATTAAAAACAGTAGATTTTTTCATAAAGAAGATGCCAATTATAGGCAAAATCATGAATGGTCGGCTTGTTGCCGTTCCCGTTAGATTAAAAGGTGATATTAGACATCCAAAGGTTTCATATAACTTTCCCACTAACAGGTTACTGGATATCACAAAAAAAGCCATACGCGCCCCGTTTCAAATAATAAGGAAGGACCACCGTAACGGGAAAAGAAAAAAATAGATTTACTACCTCCATGTACTAATAGTTTCTTCAACTTCATAGCCATATTTCTACTCCCCATTTTACGTAAAAAAAACATTTCGATAATCTTTTGATTTTCACATTGAGACCAAACCTACCATACTCCACTTTTTAGTTGCGCCAGTTGAGCGGCCACGTGTAACTGTTTACAAAAATCGATAGCAATCAGCTTCGTAAACCTTGTAGGGGATTACCCTACAAAAAAATCAGGGAATCCCCCAATAGACAAACTGTCTAATTTGTCTATAATATATAAAGAACACAAATTAACGTAACATCCAGTATTACATATCATAAGTAGAAAATTAAAATCTTTCTCTCCTCACATGATAAAGGATGGTACCAAAAGAGCATTGATACTTTTCCCGTTTATCATGGAAAGAGCCTATTTTATCTTTACTATAACTCCTGTACAATTTCTCCCCACCATATTTTCGATGAGCAGCCGTTGAATATGGTGGGTTCCTCCTTCATGCCTGCCGTTCATTAAAAGCCATCGACCTACATAACGTATTACATACAATCAACATACCTTCTTTTCAACGATAAAACAGTAAAATGATGGCACATTAATTGCTGGCATAAATACTTAAACCAATGGCAATACTATAGTTTACAACAGAGTACAATAACACTAACGCACACAAAGACACAGTAAAATAAACCTCTTTGTGTCTTAGCGTCTCTGTGTGAGCAATAATATAGGCACTTAGGAATTAGCAAGTAATTTAATGGCACAACGACAAAGATCATAAATTTCAATTATGGCAAATGAAACTGGCAGATCCATTATTATCATTCTTTAAAACTATGAAAAAAGAGAGAGACGGCCTCTTAATTTGTGACCTGCAAAAAAGAAGTTTGACTATAAATAAAAAGGTAATCAACCTACCCCCAAGTGAATTTATACTTTATCTGAATTATTTGATAAACAAAACATCAGGATGTAAACATAAAAACAGGTCATCCTGTAATAATTGTGAAGCGTGTTTTGAAACCTTTCGTCAAACCGTAACCCCTAACCGCAAACTCATGGATCTGTACAAACAAATTTATGGTGAAAATTCTGATAACTATCAAATGTTAAAGACAAAATCAAAAAATGAGCCATTAGAATCTCCTCAGGGTTTCTTACAAAAGATCAGCAAGATTAACAGAAAAATAAAATCTAAACTAAAATGCAATGCTACCCCCTACTGCATTTCCGGATCCGGCAATTACGGCTGCACGGTTTATGGAATAAAATTAGACAGCAACAAAATAAGCATATTAAATCACGAAAAATAACTTTGATATGACAATGTTGTTTTTCTTGCATTCCGGAAAAATATTCCTTAAGGTTACATTTGATAGTTTTAAAGCAGAGGACAAGATCATTAATCAGCATATATTCATTTCCATCAATTAATCAAATTTCTGCAACTATTGCCCATGGATCCGTCAGAGGTTCCAGTAAAGTTGGAATAAATCCGACCACTAACCATATATTTATAGCTGATTGCCGTAATGTTTTTGTTAATGTCATTGACGGTTTTACAACAGAATTATAGAAAGCATTTCAATTGGCGGACCTTGTGATATAGCTGTTAACCATAATAATAATATTGTTTATGTTCTGGATGTATTTTCAGGGGATATAATTGTCATACAGGATGAACCCGGCGAATTAATATCGCCATCTACGGATTTAAGAGCAGATTTTAAAGCCAGCCAAACATCTGGAGCATTACCTTTCGTAGCGCAATTTACAGATCTATCAAATGGTGAGCCGATAGACTGGTTATGGGACTTCGGCGATGATAATTTCAGCACGAAAAAGAATCCTCAGCATACTTATAATAATCCTGGAGCTTTTAACGTAAAATTAACCGTGTCAGATTTGGTAGAAACAGATACGAGAGAGAAGATCGGCTTGATCAGTGTAGTTTTAGGTGATCATCTAACTATAGAGCCTTCTACGTCAAAAAGGTCTTTACGATTAAAAGATGCCTGTGTAACTGCGCAAGATCAGTCCAATCAACCGTTGTCTGGAGTGAAGGTAGAAGCTTTTGTTCACGGTAAAGGTGCATTGGTGATTCCCTCTTCGGTAGTAACAGATGCAGATGGCAAAGCAAAGTTCAAGTTCAAGTTTGGATTTATTACAAAAGATGGAGAAATAACTTTTATTGTAGATGATATAAAATCATCTATCATGCAGGAAAATTAAGTGTAAACGCTATTGGATTTGTCTTTGGGCACAACTCTAGGGCCATTTCTTGATAATTTAATAACCAATCACTCTATGGCAAACAGTTCCATACGTCTAATAACAATAACAAGCTGAAAAATTTGGTCAAAGTGCATATTTCCAGGAGATGATCTATTTTACTTTAGATAAATCATGGTTTTCTAGTTCTCTTCTGCATTATGTGAAATCAGTAAACCATCAATCTGACTAATCACTGTATCCAACTCAATCCACTCTAAACATATTTGATCATCACACTTCCCCATTGTTTCCGGTATACAAGGGGCGCATTTATACCTAGACCTTACAATATATACATTTGATCCTCGCGGTGCCCATATATCCGGGTCAGTTGGCCCGTAAATCAGCAGGGACGGCACCCCTACTGCAGCCGCAACATGGGAAATACCCCCATCATTTCCAATAAAGAGATCCACTTGTTCTAAAACTGCAGTTAAAGATTTAAGCTGCATACTTTCAACAAACGTCACATCCTCCAGTTTCAAACCTTCTCGCATAACAGACATTATTTCCTCGTCTGCAGGTCCTGAAAGGATCAATAGCTTTACGTTGTAATTATTCAAGAGGTATTTTGCCGTTTCAATAAATCGCTGCAGCGGCCAATTCTTTTTTCTGCTTCCGCTTCCGGGGTGAATAACTACTAACTTCGCCCCCCTATTATTATTTGCACCAATTTTATCAAGAAAATATCCAGCTCCGACCTTCTCTTCCTCAGAAATATAAATCTTTGCAATCTTATCAATGCAATTCTCAGTAATACCCAAGGAAAGAACTGGCTTGAGAAGATGGTCAATGATGTGGGGAGTAACGGCATGATTTACGTAATGACAAGACTCATCATGATATCTACTAAATGGGCGGGGATCAAATGTTATAACGTTATCAACCCCCATGCCCCGTAAATTTGCCGACAACAAGTGCTCATCATCATTCAAATACACAATTACCAAGTTGAAGCTACCAACATGAGCGACCAATGATTGAGGATAGCCTCCATCTCTCCTAAACAGATATGCCATCTCCGGAGAATCGAATCTAGCAATACTGTTTGCGTAAAGAGAGTTCTTTCCAATGGCAATAGTAGAAATATTACCTGATACCTCAATATATGCTTGTGGAAAGGCAATCCTTAGCGCCCGCAACGCAGGAAGGGTTTGGACAAAATCCCCAATAGCACAGGGACGAATAACAAGAATTCTATTTATGGTTTTTTGCTCATATTTTGTCTCTCTATTCTTGCAAATTTTTTATTCTTCCTCACGTTTTTTCTTTATCATTTTGCTTACATTATCAAAGAATTCTGGGTTACCCTCTTTCCCTGCCTTCTCTTTTGCTTCTTCCTTAATCTTCTTAACATCAACCACATCACCTAAACACTTCTCTGCATGACTGCACCATATAGCACATGTGAATTGCTTATCTTTAAATATTGTCTCGCCGCATTTGCAGTCCGCCTTCTCTTCATCACTCCAGATTTCCACAAGCGCGCCGCATTTATGACACTTTCTTTCAACTGGTGTGGGATCCGTGGTTCTTAAGCTACCCGGACATCTAATATCTGACATAAGAGCACCTCATTATAGTATTTATAAAAAAATCTGTTTTTAAAGATTTTGAACAAATCTACCCCTAATCTAACCAAAAATATTTGAATTTTCTGTGGTTCAACGGTTCACGGTTCAACGTTCAACGTTCTCTTGTTTCCGTATCTTTAACCTTTAAACTGTGAACCTTGAACCATGAACTCGCAAGAAACTTTATTTTTAGTTAATTATAAAATTAAAAGATAAATTCGCACAATCACGGTGCAAGAATATAAACATGAAATATGGAAGTTATTTTTGCACGCATTATAGGTATTTTCGTTTTGGCTTAGACGCACCATGTTTTATTCTGAATTCTGAATCCTGTCTTCTGTCTTCTGCACTTTCGCTTCCATTTCCCGTTTTTTTCTATATACCAGGATAAGGTTTCTAAAATATATAAAATTCCCAAATCCGTATGCGAAAATAAATACAGGATCACGTCTGTACACAGCATAAATCAGCACTATTGAGCTTCCAGCAATACTCAAAAACCAGAAACTGACAGGTAAAACACTTTCTCCTTTTTTTTCGGACACAATCCATTGTACAACAAATCTGGCAGTAAATATAGACTGTCCCACAAAACCAATGATTACCCACATATCAAAAGGGCTAAGGCCTACCGCCTTTATAAACGATTGGATAGTATTATTATCAGAAAACATATTTTCACCCTGCACATATAATTAATTAACCGACGGTTTAATTTGATAAAAAACCTTCCCAACTCTATCAATATGCTCAACCAAATCAGGGTTATTCATCAATTTTGGTACTACCACATCGTAAAAATAAGGACTCGGAAGCACTTCATTGAGCTTTGCATTTAAATCTAAAGCTGTTTTTGTATTAACATTTTTGCCATAAATAGCAATATCTATATCGCTGCCATTTTTATAATTTCCAATTGCCCGACTACCAAAAATAACGGCACGCTCAATCTGCTTATAAGATTCAAGAGCTTTGAGTAACATTTCCCAACTTTTATCACTGATCCCAAAGTTATTTAATTTCATTTTTCTTCTTCTCAAACAATGGAACGGGCACCATGCTTTTTTCAAGAAATGCGATCCCGCTTGCATGAGTGATCTACATTTTACTAATTTATGACTATATAAGAAACTTTTATGTTTTTTAAGAGATATATTTTTTTGTTCTTAAACTCTAATAAAAATTACCATTTTCACAGGTTTTATGCCACAGACTACCTTAAAAACAACTAATGGTCAGCATATAAATAATGTGGTCTATTCATACGCGAGGCCTTTGACTCTTAGTAATGTGCATGTAATAAACTATAACCTTGATTTTTTAACTAAGATATGCTAACCTTTTCCAAAACTTATAAACTTTACAGGTGAAGGGAAGTCCCTTTTAGGGCACGGACCCGCCGCTGTATTTGGTGACGAAAACTGCAAAATGTCACTGTTCTATTTATGAATGGGAAG
Source organism: Candidatus Anammoxibacter sp. (assembly GCA_021777055.1). Taxonomy (GTDB): domain Bacteria; phylum Planctomycetota; class Brocadiia; order Brocadiales; family Anammoxibacteraceae; genus Anammoxibacter_A. Next base: position 230,792 of record JAIQZO010000024.1, read on the forward strand.
ACGCAGTTAATAGGACGAACCAATAGTCAGAAAACCTGCCTGTAATTTTATTCACTCATCTCCGAAGGTAAAGGAGAGTGAAGGGTCATATTTTTGTTTCAATAATTTCTTTATCTTTTATAGATAAGATATTAGCCCGGATCTCTTTATCAGGAGATTCGGGCTTTTTTTTTTTGGGCATGGAAAATCAGTAAGATCAATAAATAGACAACATCAAAATTTGGTGACGAAAACTGCAAAATGTCACTGTTCTATTTGTACTCCACGAGGGTATAGTGAATGGGAAGACGTAGTTAGTAGGACGAACCAATAGTCAGAAAACCTGCCTGTAATTTTATTCACTTATACTTAGAGCGATAAGAAATACGACATTTAGCGACCCATCTTTCGGCTATCTTTGAATGTTATTCAATCGCGATTTCCTCGATGTAGCTATGGCTACACCTGTGGAATCGCTCAATCATAACATACAAATCTAACCAAAACCTGAACCACTAAATGTCGTATTTCTTATCACTCTGAGTATATCTCTACGGTAAAGGAGAGTGAAGGGTAATATTTTTGTTTCAATAATTTCTTTATCTTTTATAGATAAGATATTAGCCCGGATCTCTTTATCAAGAGGTTCGGGCTTTTTTTTAAGGAGGGAAAATTAATAGAATCAACATTAATTAATATAGCGTAACAATACTTTACAGGAGAAGGGAAGTCCCTTAAGGGCACGGACCCGCCGCTGTGTTTGGTGATGAAAGCTGCAAAATGTCACTGTTCTATTTATGAATGGGAAGGCGCAGTTAGTAGGACGAACCAATAGTCAGAAAACCTGCCTGTAATTTTATTCACTCATCTCCGAAGGTAAAGGAGGGTGAATGGTCATATTATTATTTTATACTCAAAGTGATTACTGTTTCGACATTTAGCAATCCATTTTCCAGCTATCTTTGGATGTTATTCAATGATGATTTCCTATATTGCGATGTAGCGAAAGCCACATCGGCGGAATCTCTAAATCATAACATACAAAGATAAACAAAGGCTGAATCATTAAATGTCAAACCAATGATCAATCTGAGAAAATAATTTCTTTATCTTTTATAGATAAACCATTAGCCCGGATCTCTTTATCAAGAGGTTCGGGCTTTTTTTTTTGTATACTCATGGAGGGCATAGATTAAAGTTTTAGCATCCCATCTTTCAGCTATCTTTGAAAGTTATTCAATCGCAATTTCCTCGATGTAGCTATGGCTACGCCTGTGGAATTGCTCAATCATAACCTCCAAATCTAACTAAAAGCTGCATCACTAAAACTTTAATCTATACCCTCCATAAGTATGAAAGGAGAGTATTATGAAATTTGCCAGTAGATTACTTTGTTTAATATTAACCCTCGTTTTTAGCAATAGTGCCTTTGCAGAAGTCACAGAAGAGATGTACAGGGCTCTCGTGGAACGTTTGCAAAGCGTTGAAGAGAGTGTAAAAGGAGTTAACAACTATTTTGTCAAAGTGGACAACATGGAGTCAGATTTTGCCGGATTAAGAACCAAAATAGAAGGAACAGAGGGCACAAAACCTGTTTCTTACAACAATAATAGCAGCAATAACAGTAATTATGATAAAAAAGTAAATGACCGTTTAAAGATGCTGGAGGATAATGTCTTTGAACTAAAGGACAGGGCAACCCTGATGGATATGACAGATGAGATTAGAAGGGTTAAAGAGTTTGTCTGTCCCAATGGACACGTTTTTCCTGATCAAGGGACAAAAAAGAAATGCCCAATTGACGGATTGAAACAAAAAAGTCGAAACCGTTACAAATTATACAAATTTGCTAGGCGTGAAAGCATATCTGAACGAATAGGTGCGGCTATTGAGGAGGAGTTTGAAAGGCGTATAGTTCTGGGCGCAAGCGGAACCGGTATATATCAGCAGATTGTAAGCAGCGACAAGAAAGAACGGGGATTTACACAGGGATCATTTGATCTGCTGTTTATCAGCAAACCGTTACTGTATACTACTTTCTTCATAGACCTGGAAGCTATAGGTGGCAACGGCCCGGATGAAATTATCGGTAGTTTTTCGGGCATTAATGATGATTCCGGTTCTTTTCAGGATGACGATGGAATAGACCGGTTATCTGTTAGAGAAGTATGGCTGCAGACACACCTTTTGAATGAACGTCTAATGATTGTAGGAGGAAAGATAGATCTAACAAACTACTTTGACTCCAACACCGTGGCAAACGACGAAACCACCCAATTCATAACAAGTGCATTTGTAAATAATCCTACCATGGAAGTACCTGAAAACGGTCCGGGTATTGTCGCCTTCTTTGATACCAGAAGGGGTCTAACGTTAGGTCTGGGTCTACAAAGTGCAGACAACTCAGGATTTAACATCACGGATCATATCTACGCCATTGCAGAGATCGGATACAGATCACACTTCTTTTTCGGACAGGAAGGTAATTACCGAATCTGGGGGCGTATGAACGGTGGACGTGATGACAACAGAGGTTTCGGTATAAGCATGGACCAGAACCTTTCCACTCGTCTTACACTGTTTGCACGATACGGAGCCAATGAGGAAAACGGCACTTCTAACAGGGATAAAGATGGCGATGGAGTTATTGATATTGATCTTGGAGACAATGACACTGATATTGCCAGTGCGTGGAGCGTCGGTATGCGTTTAAGGTCCCCATTCTTTTCCAGGGTTAACGATGAAGTTGCCTTCGCATTCGGATCGCTGGACCTAGTCGGAGGTGATGATGAGAGTGCCGCTGAAATCTATTATAAATTCCATATTAACGACCACTTTGCCATTACACCAAATTACCAGGCAATATTTGATACAGCCGGAGTGGGAGACGAAGATACGGTTTCAGTTATAGGAATAAGGACCCAACTGGAGTTTTAGTCAAATTGTCCTTGCACCTTCTACAAAATTTTTTGAGGAATTATTGGAATAGGTGCTTGAATTTCATTATAATACCCTGAAATCAAAATAGAGTACTGTCTTTAAATACATTTAGCCAAATTTGGTTGAATAATCAAAAGAGGAGGTGTAACTGCAGAAATATCATAAAAATATTTTAAGACTTTCGGAAGTTATCTTATCACATTTTATATTTTAACAATTTAAAAAAGGAGTAAACTATGTTAAAAAGATTGAGCTCTCTTATTCTTGGCGTTGTTATTGCCGGCTCTTTTATTACCGGTACAATTAATGCAGCCGAAAATCAGAAAAGTTTTGATCCGAAATCTGTAGTTTTCGTAACTAACAGAGATTCCAGTGATATTGCTGTAATTGATATGAACACCGAGACAGTAATTGACCGTATTGCATGTGGAGACTTCTCAAATCCACACATGGCAGTTGCAACAAATGACGGCAAATATCTTTTAGCCACCGGCACAAACTCAAACTTTGTAGCTATTATAGACCTGAAAACACGTGAAATTAATAAAGTAAGATTGGGCTTAATGCCGGAGCACTTTGATATTTCACCTGATAATAAATACGCTTACATTGGAAACATGGGTAATGGAGAAATGTCTGTTGTTGACATCGAAAACAAGATTGAAGTTAACAGAATTGCTGGATTCTTTGAACCACATGGTCCTGTTTGTCTACCAGGTGGAGACAAAGTGTATGTTTCAAATATGGGTGCACACGAAATCAGCGTAATAGACGTAAAGAACCCACAGGTAGCAAAAAGGATTGAAGTTGGTAGCGCATTCATGATGGCTATGGTTGATATGCCTGGCAAACTTTCTGAAATCATCGGAATCGCAAACCCAACATTAACACCTGATGGACGTTACGCTTATGCTGCAGACGGTGATTCTAACCAGGTTGCAGTTATTGACACAGAGACTGACAGTGTTATCAAGACTATCCCTGTTGGAGACGAACCTTGGAGAGCATATGCATCTCCTGATGGAACAAAGATGTTAGTCCCTAACAATGGAGATCAGACAGTTTCAGTTATAGACACAAAGAAAAATAAAGTTATCGCCACATTCCCGGCTGGCGAAGATATGACCGGCGTTAATTTTGTTAACGGTGGTAAAAAGGCATATGTTATCAGCCGTGGAGAAAGCGCTATTTACGTTATTGACCTTGTAAAGATGAAAGAGCAGAAAAGGATTAAATTTAACCAGGATATGGTCTTTGAGACTGCATCCACAACTGCTGATGGAAAAAAAGTTTACCTTGCTGCATCACAGGCAAACTCTGTTGTAGTTATTGATGGAAATACAGATAAATATGCCATGATAAGAGACGTTGGTCTTTCACCATGGGCAGTTACAATCATCGGTGGCGCTAACTACTGCCATTAATTGATGATTCTGTTTTCGTAATAGTTTTAAATTAAAGAGCAAGGCTTGATATGAAAATAACATATCAAACTTGCTCTTTTTTTATGGGGATTACATTTGTTCCACTCAACGAGATAATAGATGAGATATTGTATTACACTGTAAAAACTTCCCTTTTTAGAAAGATTTTGTGCTATATTGATGTGATGTAATAGTAACGGACAAACAAGTTTGTCTATCCACACAAATTTTTCTTATCTTCTACTCGATCACGGGCTCTGCCTTGTAACGAGCAGGTTCAGGTTCTGCTTGTTATTTAAATATGCTTAATGTTTTCTGCAATTGGTTTGAACTTACTGTAAATCTAAAATGCCAAATTTAACATTTGGCTCCATCTATGCCCCATTATGACATGAAATTAACTGCAATTTTAAGAAACATCTTCTTTCTGACAATCATTTACTTATCAATACACCCAATAGCATCTGCACATTTGGAAAACAGAGGCAAAGCTGCAGTCACACTAAAAAAGATAAATAAAGTAATAGAACAGGGAGAATACAAGGTCGAATTCTCTTTTTACACCATTGGTGATAAAGGAATTGCTGATTTTGCATTTAAGATAATGAATATGGAAACCGGCATCTATTATAGAGACAGTATGACACTTCAAATCATAGCCCCAAACGATACAACGCTCCCGGCATACACCCCGTTCATGGATAATGATTCTAATTTCAAAATGAGAAGCTTTTTGCCTAAAAAAGGTGATTACAAAATCGTTGTAACTATAAATACAGAGACGAATAAAGATCAGTTTGTATTCCCTTTTATATTAAAGCAGAATGAGCCCTCCAATCTCTGCGCATGGTGTGGTATGTTAATAACAAACAACCAGACAGTTCACACCCTTACCCTAAATAACGGGGAACAAAAAAGCACATGCTGTGCCCACTGTGCACTGGACACAAGGAACAAATTTAGTGATATGTTAGATCGTATGGAAACCATCGATTTCAGAAACAATGAAAAGGTTGAATCAGAAAACGCACTGTATGTAATGGATTCAACGATCACAATTGAAGATTCAATGCCCCCATACATACTGGCATTTTCATCAAGAGAGTCCGCAAAAGAGTTTCAAAAAGAGTATTCCGGAACTTTGGTTAACTTTAATAACCTGGTGGAAGAGGTAAATAAAGAGCATGATAACACCCTGGCACAGGACGAAATTAATCAGCTGCTATTTTTTGAAGATTTCTTACAAAAAATCACAAGAAACTATTATAAAGATGTTGATATTAAGGAGTTAATCGATGTATCCATTGAAGGGGTAATGGCATTTCTAGACAAAGATAGCTCATTAAAGAAGAAAACAGATCCCCCGTCATTGGATTTCATAAGGGGTTTTGACAGAGATGAAACCATAGAGAACCAAAAGATTATCAATGGTAATATCGGGTATGTTAAGATTAAACATTTTGGCAGAAGGACAAAGGAAGATTTCAAGAAAGCCATAGAGAAATTTAATAAAAAAGGGATAAAAGGGCTGATTCTAGACCTGCGTGATAATCCGGGTGGCAATATTGATGAAGCGTTGGAGATAATGCAGTATTTTGTCCCAAACGGAGCCTTGTTGGTCTCCGCAAATATAAACAAGAAAGAGAAGAACTATTTCTCCAACAGCACGGAAAAGTATGAATATCCCATTTCAATATTAATTAATAATAAAACCGCCAGCAGCGCAGAAATATTTGCAGCATCACTACACTATTATAATGCCATCTTAATCGGTCAAAACAGCTATGGTAAAAACTCCATTCAAAAACCAATTCCAATAAATAGCGACTATACACTATTTCTAACAGTGGGAAAGTACACCCTGCCGGATGGCACAACTGTAAACGAATCCGGAATCAAACCCGACCATTATTCCACCGACGATAACCACATACTAGCAATGGCTTTAGATTGCATAAAAAAGCCAAATAACAAACCAAAGGTTGAGTAATGGAATAGTTGAACGTTGGATTTTCTATTATTTGCAAAATAAATTTTGCACTCCGTTAAGATAAGAAAATCTACATACCTCGGAGTGCAAGATTTATCTTGCATTAAAATTAATAAAATTACCGTCTGCTAATGCATTTGGTTATTTGAGTACTAATTCTAGATTCCATAAAGAAGACAAAACCATTAAAAACAAAGAAGTTTTTATTAAAAGAAACCTTACGGCAAATATTATGCCGAAACAATTGACTTTGATATTTAATAGACTATAATATAGGTTAAAACTCATACCAAGAAATTTCTTTAAATGTAAGTGTCCATATTAATTAACTAAAGTCAAAGCGCGAAGAAGAGAGAAGGCATGTTTACATTTATACAAAATAAAAGAAAACAATATATATAACTAATTTTATTTAACGTTTTTTTATATAGGAGGAGAAGGTACATGGCAGGCAAAGAGATTGTCTTTGATCAAAAAGCAATGGACGCATTAAAACAGGGAGTAAAGGAACTAGCAGACGCGGTCAAGGTAACATTGGGCCCAAAAGGACGCAACGTTATTTTGCAGAAAAGCTTTGGATCGCCAACAATAACAAAGGACGGTGTCTCTGTTGCAAAAGAGATAGAGCTTGCAGATCCATTGAAAAATATCGCAGTGCAGATGGTAAAGTCTGTCTCATCGAAAACAAGCGATGTTGCAGGAGATGGAACCACAACTGCAACCGTACTCGCGGAAGCTATATTTGTTGAAGGCATAAAGAACATTAAGGTTGGTGTTAACGCCATGGCTATTAAGAGAGGTATTGACAAGGGAGTTAAAGAAGTTGTTAAACACCTTTTAAGCATTAGTATCCCTGTTAAACAGCGTAAAGAGATAGAACAAGTTGGTATTATCTCTTCGAACGCAGACGTTGAAGTGGGCAGAATAATTGCCGACGCAATGGAAAAAGTTGGAAAAGATGGTGTGATTACAGTGGAAGAAGGAAAAGGATTTGAAACAGAATCATCATGGATTGAAGGTCTTCAGTTTGACAAAGGATACCTTTCTCCATATTTTGTTACTGATCAGGCATCAATGCAGGCGGTCTTGGAAGATCCTTATATACTTCTTCACGAAAAGAAGCTGTCAAACGCAAAAGATTTAGTCCCTATTATGGAGATGACCGCACAACAGGGTAAACCTCTTCTGATAATAGCTGATGATATCGACGGTGAGGCATTAACCCTCCTAGTGGTTAACAAACTTCGCGGAAGTGTAAAATGTGCAGCAGTAAAAGCACCCGGATTCGGCGACAGGCGTAAAGAGATGTTGGAAGATATCGCCATCCTTACAAACGGAAAGGCAGTTTTTGAAGATTTAGGCATATCACTTGACGGACTAAAACTTGAAGATCTTGGCAGGGCCAAAAAAATAGAAATAGACAAAGATAATACTACAATCATAGAAGGCTCCGGTTCATCAGAAGATATTCAGGGACGTATCGAGCAGATAAGGGCACAGATCAACAACACCACATCAGACTACGACAGGGAGAAACTGGAAGAACGCCTTGCAAAACTCACAGGCGGAGTGGCACAAATTAATGTGGGAGCTGCAACCGAAAGTGAGATGAAGGAACGTAAAGCAAGGGTTGAAGACGCACTCCATGCAACAAGGGCTGCAGTTGAAGAAGGCATAGTTCCCGGCGGAAGTGTTGCGCTTCTCCGTGCATTGCCAGTATTGGACAAATTAGAGCTTGATGCTGAAGAGACCATTGGTATTGAAATTCTTAAACGCGCCTTAAGGGCTCCATTGAAACAGATAGCAGAAAATGCCGGTGTTCACGGAGAAATAGTTGTTCAGAAAGTAATAGAGATGGACGGAAACAACGGATATGACGCCGCAAATGACACATATTGTGATATGGTAGAAAAAGGCATTATTGACCCCACAAAGGTTGTAAGGGCCGCACTGCAGAACGCTGCAAGCGTCGCAACACTTATGTTGACAACCGAAGCACTTATTGTCAAGATTCCAGAAAAAGCAAACGCCCCAGCAATGCCTGCAGGTGGTGGTGGTTATGGCGGTTACGGCGACATGTATTAATAAAATTTGTAATTAATTATTAGAAGCAAAAAAAAAGCCTCCGTACCTTATACGGAGGCTTTTTTTATGGAATAGAGAATCCAGAAAACAGAATCCAGAACCCGGGTTGTCCGGTTAGGTATTTGCTTGGCAAATATAGAAGCTAACATCCAGTGCCTAAAATACCTAAATTGCCTAAAATGAGCTAAAATTATAGAATCTTATTTATTTTTCTGTGCATCGGGAGTCTCTCCAGATGCTTTATCCACGCTTTGCGCTACAGTAACGGATTCTGTATCGTAAGGAACTCCCGATACACAAGAACATTTTATTTATTATTAATAAGAAACAACACTATAAATTTTAGGCACTTTAAGTAATTTAGGCATTTTAGGCAATTCTTTACACTATTTCTATATTTCTTAAACACACAGATTTAAATGTCAATATTCGAACTATCTTCAGACTTTAAACCTCAGGGCGACCAGCCGCAGGCAATTAAAGAGCTTGTAAAAGAATTTAAGGCTGGAACGAAGCATCAGAACCTTTTGGGCGTTACAGGATCGGGAAAGACCTTTACAATGGCCAACGTCATTGCGGCTTTGGGAAAACCTACATTGGTAATGTCGCATAATAAGACTCTGGCAGCCCAACTGTATAGCGAATTTAAAGAATTCTTTAAAAAAAATGCCGTAGGTTATTTTGTCAGCTTCTATGACTATTACCAACCGGAGGCATATATCCCGCAACGTGATATTTATATTGAAAAAGAGGCCACAATTAATCAGGAGATTGACCGCCTTCGCCTTGCAGCAACAAGTGCACTGATGTCAAGAAAGGATGTAATCCTTGTGGCAAGCGTTTCATGTATTTATGGACTTGGCTCCCCTGAAGAGTATCAGGAGATGTATATATTCCTTAAGAAAGGAGAAGAGGTTGACCAGACCGATCTTCTGAAAAAACTGGTAACCATACAATACGAGAGGAGCTCCCTGGATTTTACACGGGGAACATTTAAGGTCACCGGAGATGTGATAGAGGTATACCCCGCATATGAAGAGTTCGCTTACAGAATAGAGCTGTTTGGTGATGAAATAGAACGACTCTCCATTATAAGCCCTGTTAACGGCGAAACATATGAAAGGGTTGAAGAGATATCTCTCTACCCTGCAAAGCACTTTGTCCTGCCCGATGGACGAATTGAAGCGGTAGTAAAATCAATTGAAGAGGAGCTGGTAGACTGGCTTGGACAACTTAGATCAAAGGGCAAACATATAGAAGCACAAAGGCTTGAAGCGCGGGTAAGATACGACATGGAGATGCTGCTGGAAATAGGGTATTGCCACGGAATAGAGAACTATTCCCGACATTTAAGCGCAAGAGCACCCGGTTCACAGCCATACACACTGTTTGATTATTTTCCGGAAGATTTCTTTCTGATAATAGATGAATCCCACGTCTCGGCACCTCAGATTAGGGGTATGTATTTTGGTGACAGGTCACGGAAAGAGACTCTTGTTAATTACGGCTTCCGGCTTCCGTCCGCATTGGACAACAGACCGTTGCGTTTTGAAGAGTGGGAGAAAAAGATCAATCAGGTTCTCTTTGTCTCCGCCACCCCGGCACAATACGAACTGGAGAAAACCCACGGAAAAGTCGTGGAACAGATAATAAGACCTACCGGACTAGTAGACCCTATAATACATGTGAGGCCTGCACGTACCCAGGTAAAGGATCTGCTTGTTGAAATTAAGAAGCGGGTCAAGATGAAAGAGAGGGTACTGGCAACCACATTAACCAAACGGTTGGCAGAAGATCTTAGCGAATATATCAGGGACGAAGGGGTCCAGTGTATGTACCTGCACTCAGAGCTCAATGCCATTGAAAGGGTTGAGATACTCAGGGACTTAAGGCTAGGAAAATTTGATGTTCTCATTGGTGTAAACCTTTTGCGAGAAGGTTTGGACCTACCGGAAGTATCACTAGTTGCCATACTGGATGCGGACAAGGAGGGCTTCCTCAGATCAGAAACCTCTCTAATACAGACCATAGGCCGTACTGCAAGGAATGTTAATGCCGAAGTTATTCTTTACGGCGACAATGTAACAAACTCCATGCAGAATGCCATTAACGAAACTGAGAGACGAAGAAAGATCCAAACCGCTTATAACAAAAAGCACAAGATTACCCCTACCACTATCAAGAAAAGTATTCGAGACGGTATAGAAGCCGAGTATGCAGCAAAAAAACTGGTTACCGAAGTCGTAAAGGAGACAGAAGAGCAGTACGTTACCCAGGAATATATAAACGAACTGGAACAGGAGATGCGGGAAGCCGCGGAAAAGCTGGACTTTGAAAAAGCCGCGTCATTAAGGGATAAGATACAAAAGCTGAAACAAGAGTAAGCCATGGTTTTTGTAAGTGGAAACTGTTTCCACTTACAGATGCTGGAGCTGTCTTGCAGACTGCTTCTAAACGTTTTTTATAGAACCTTAAACTCTCCAATCTTATTGAACCTTTTCCCTCGTTAAACTGGAAGACCTGAAAGTAAAAGTATAATAACTCACAAATAAATATTCACAAAGAAACATTTAAAGCACTCTTCAATACTTCCCTAGGACACCGTCAGCCATTAATTTTCTGGTTATAACCCCAAGGCTAAAGCCATGAGTTACATCACAAAACTACACTTTACTAATGTAACTCATACCTTTAGGTTTGAGTAGGTTACATGTAAACTTCATACGTCACAAAGAGCATTTTACTAGAAAAATGAAACTAGGCGGTATACTAGCAAGTACCATAGGTAAATAGCAGTAAATGTTTATGCCCAACTTTAAATATATATATTAAGATACAAGAAACATATTTGACACCAATATAATCAAGGTCAAGACAGTACAAATCATTTCGGTACATGAAACAGGCCCCAGTACTATTGTAGTTCATTTACATGCAGCAACCCACACTTGTCAACATTTTCTTCACCCTCTTGCACGAATGATATTACATACACGTATCGCATTGTTATGCATACACAACATGTATGCACATGCATTCATACAAGCCATTCAGAACCACCAACGTTCACATTATAAACAGTGCCACTCGCTGCACATACAAAAACAGACCCTGATTGGTATCAATTTTGCTATAAATCTTTACAGATTCTCATAAAAACAACGCGGAATAACTGCAGTTAATATAAACAATGCCTGTTATCAATACCGGTTAGCCCCATACCTCTGTATTTGAACAACCAAGGATTTATATTTCCGTTTGTCTGTTCTTCTATTCAGAGTTTCTTTAGTTTTTTATTACGAAAGGAGGTAACAAAGTTAAAAGGATATATTACGTTTAAACCCGTTTTAATAAATATGTTTTAGGTAGTTATTTGGAGAAGCTATTTTTACCCAAAAGAAGGAAAGGAAGGGTATTATTAGAAATTTATCAAACTACAATTTATTAGGTTGGCCGTCTGACATCAGTGGAGCATTTCCACCGCACGAGCCACGGCCAAAACTATGCCCATTTAGATAAAAATAGTGAAATCTGTAAATCATACAGCTCTTTTATCAAAACAAAATTTTTATTATGAAAAGGATTTTATAATGAAAACAATATTTAGTAACCGTTCTTTAGAATGTTTATTCAACATTAAATCTGTATTTTTCTTATTGCTTTGCTTTTTAGGTTTATCTGTTATTTTCCAAGACTATTCTCAAGCTGATAAAGTTTTATCTACCGAAGAGAAACGTAGCGATGATGTTGAAGTAGAAAAAACCGCTCCTATCGATGATGAGGAAGATGATGACAATGACGCTTCGCCAATACCTACCAGTGACCTTACCGGGGCTGGAGCACCAGAACCTGTAATTGATTCTTTTAATCCTAACGATAGCAAACAGATGAACGCAAACAAATTAATTACGTTTGCAAAGGAGATATCAGGTGATGATGTAGATGCTGGAAGTGATGCCGCTTTCGGTGGAGCAATTACAACAATCGCTGATCGAGATGGAAACGGAATTGATGAACTTGTTGTTGGCGCCTTTAATGCCGATGACAGTAACGGAGGGAATCCTGGCGTCGTCTTTGTTATCTTTCTTGATCGTAACGGAGAGATACTTGATTTCCATAGGATTACCAGTAATGAGGGTGGTTTTGTAGGTGAACTACCGGATGACGCCTCGTTTGGTCATACACTAACCAACGGAGGAGATATAAATGGAGATGGCACTGATGATCTCCTGGTTGGCGCACCTGACCATATCCATGAAAACAATCCGGACAAAGAGGTTGGCCGATTTTTTGTCCTGTTTTTAGACAAGAAAGGATTAGTTACAGGACAGAAAAAAATAGGAGGCAAGGATGATGGTTGGCCTGAAAGTTTCAACAGTGATGGAGATGAACTTGGCCATACCGTTGGTATAATACCCCGCATTAATGGAGAGACTTACCATTCCGTTGGAGTTCCCGGTGATGACGATGGGGGGAAGGATGCTGGCAGTGTATATATCTTGAAATTGAAACCAGATGGAAAAGTGCGAGCATCCCAAAAGATTAGCCGTAAAATTATCGGTTCTAAGATAATAGCAAAAAAAGGAGATCGCTTTGGCGATGCAGGAACTTCATCAATTCTAGATATAGATGGCGATGGCATTCCAGATATTGCAGCGGGCGCATCAGGCGCTGATATAGGTAACGGTGCCAACGAAGGAAAATTCTGGATAATTAATCTGCTTGAAAACGGATCGGTAAAGAATTTCACAGAGGTTAGTGATTTAACGCAGGATATACTTGCAAACGAAACAGAACCTGGCGATTTCTTCGGACATGGAGAATTCAGGACAGGTTCATTTAAAGACAATGCTATTCTTGGTGTGGGTGCTTTTGGTGATGATGATGGGGTAACTAATGCTGGAGCCCTTTACCTGTTGTTGCTAAACAAGAAGGGGAATGTAGAAGGCAAGTTGAAGCTTAGCACTCTTCTCCCTGATTTCCCCATCAATTTACTTGAAAACGATTGGTTTGGTTTTGCTGCCGCAAAATTAGGATCCTTTGGTAATGGTACTGCCATTGCTGTAGGTGCACCAGGTAATGTCGCGATACCCGAATTGGAGAAACCTGGAAAAGTCTTCCTCCTCTTCTTAAATGGTATTCAGCAATAACAATGATTATAAGTAGATAGATCTTAGTAAAACAAGGAGGTTTTCTAATTTCTACGGAAAGCTTCTTAGGACCTCTCATTAGTATGATTCATTACGAGAGGTCCTTGACTTTCCCTCTAGTATAGTTTATTGGTGGGAATACAGAATTCAGGAGCCAGAATTCAGAATAAAGCATACTTTCCGGTTGCCACCCCATTGGCAACTCTATGTATTAAAAGCAAACGCTGATTAGGATTTTGGCTTTATTTTAATTCATTTACGCATACATTAATTTTTCACCTTTTGGTTTCGGTATGGAATCGCCAAACTCTTTAGCGGTGTCTATCCAGAGTTGAATAGCTTCCTTTGCATTCTTTAACGCATCCTCCTGTGTTTTTCCATGAGCAATGCAACCAGGGAGTTCGGGTACCTCTGCTATAAAAGCATCATCTTCATTGCCCCAATAAATTATGATCTCATACTTACACATCAATCTTTTCCTCCAAGTTTATATTTTAAAATTACATTCCTGACCTGTTTTACTTGATACGGTTTTGCTTTATTGCTATATAAATACATGATGACTACCTCTAATTCTCTCTACAAGACCAAATTTCTCTAAAAAATCTCATTTGACCCAGCCTGGAAATGCACCCTACATAGCAACATAACTATATGTCCATATCTCTCTTTACAAAATCTTTATACGCTTCCATTAAATACCCGGTCTGCTTGCCCGGTATCTCATCTCCTATCTTTCTGCCATCTATTATTGAAACGGGCATTATCTCCATAATGGAGTTGGTAATAAAACATTCATCCGCGTCCATCAACACTTCAAGAGGAAACTGTTTCTCCATGACACTTATTGCATTCTCTTTGCAAATATCAATCACGGTCAGCCTGGTAATTCCCGGCAGTATACTAGAATCAAGAGGTGGTGTAATAACTGCTCCGTCCTTGACAAAAAACAAGTTGCTGGCAGTGCACTCTGCAACCATGTCATCCGTATCAAGAAACAGGGCATCATGGACGTTCTTCTGAACTGCTTCTTCCCTGATCATTATGTTTGAAAGAAAATTTGCCGTTTTATGCCGGGAGATGGGACATGAACTGCTTACACGGTATTTAGACACCACAATAGACATACCTCTTTTATGAAGTTCTGCATCATACTCTTTCAACTGCCTGGTCTGGATAACAATCGTATAGTTCTCCTCTGGAGTATTAATCCTTTTTCCATTACTAACCGGTATCTGAAACCCGCTACCACCGCACCCCCTGGAGAGTGTAACGCGGATGTAGGAATCTGCTAACTTATTCATTTTCAGGAGTTCATTTATGGTCTTTCTAATATCACTATCCGAATATCCAAAAGGTATCCTGAGTTCACCAGCAGAAGAGCGCATTCTCGCCATATGCCTTTCAAGAGAGAAGATATGCCCATCATAGGATCGCAAGGTCTCAAAAATACCATCTCCATATAGAAACCCCCTATCGCGTACAGAAATCAGGGCGTCCTCCTCATGAACAATCCTGTTGTTTAAGAATATGTACATAGCTTTCTTCTACCTCCCTCTAAGTCCGTATATTTTTCCCATTTATTGCCCCCGCATTAATGAATTGTATATAGCAGCGGCTACCTTACCTAAATACACACCCCGTCTGCTTACGCATCCACCCCTCTTTCTAGAGGGGATTAAATAGTACACATCTTAAAATGTAAAAGTCCCCTCTAAGAAGAGGGGATTTAGGGGTGTGTTACCAATTTCAATGAATAGATACTTGTTATATTACATTTTGCACTAATTATAAACAAATGTCATCATCAATTTAACATATTACTTGACTTTGTTGCCTAGTTCATTATTGTATAAGTATAAACAAATCAGTGTATTTGCGGATCTAATCTAAAATGTTATGCCAATACCATACATGTACACCCTTCTAAAACAAATAATATAAGAATATAGGAACAAATTATGAAGAAAATATCTCTTGTTATCTTTCTTACACTCTTATTTCCACCATTAATCAACGGTGACACAGGCCTATCTCCAGTAACGGAGGATATATACCAAGAGCTGTTAAACCTTAGGCGTTCAATTGGTGCGGACAGAGAAAATTTAATAGAGATAGCAAAAAAATCTTCAGACGAATCGGAAAAAGAAGAACTAAAAACGGTAGCGGAGCATTTTCAGGCCGTTGACACCACATTGACAACGTTTATAACACTCTTACCAGTAGAAAGTTACCATAACTTGGCCCAACTACTTGAAAAACCGGACTTTGATAACACTACGCATAACATCCCAGCATTGGAATTCATAAATGTACAATGCTTGCTTAGTGTCCGCTATCTAAACAAGAAAATGATTTTTATTAAAAAGAAAATTAGTAATACAAAGAGCACTACACTCCTACGACACCTTGGAAAACTGGAAGAACATATAAAAGCTGTTATTAAGACCCTAAATTATGTAAATGCCCACTTGGATATCCTGATAAAGAGCCATAAATAGGAAACAATTTGAGAATATGGGTTGCAGAAATAGATGAGACAGTTAAAATATACTGTAGCATCCCAATTTAAGTTAGATAACCTTAACATAACCTAACTAACAACAAGAACGTAATCATGGATAACAAATTAAAGAATAACAGAGTTTTAGTCGTGGATGATGAGCCAAAAAATGTAAAACTGCTTCAGGTTAGATTGAAAAGTGTAGGATATGACGTTTCAACTGCAGTAGACGGACAAGAGGGATTTGAGGTTGCACAAGAGGTAAAGCCCGCTATCATTGTTTCAGATTTAATGATGCCTAAAGTTGATGGGATAGAGTTCTTAAAGAATATCAGGGCGGATGAATCTTTAAAGGAAGTAGGGTTTATTTTACTCACTGCAAGGGATACCCATGAATCAACCGTAGAGGGACTCTCTGTGGGAGCGGATGACTATATCACGAAACCTTTTGATACGGAAGAGTTATTTGCCCGCATTAGAACAAATATAAGGGTCAGCAATTTACAAGAAGAGATTCGGGAAAAGAATTTACTGCTTCAGGAAAAGATAGATGAATTAGAGAGGAAAGACAAAAAGATACAGGATGACCTTGATACCGCCAGGGAATTGCAGCAGGCATTACTACCCACCGATTTACCAGAGGTAAAATCAGTTAAATTTGGAATTAAATATGAACCAACTGATAAAGTAGGCGGGGACATGTACGATATCTTTGAGATAGACAAAAACAACATTGGTATTTTGATCTCTGACGTCTTGGGACATGGTGTACATGCCGCATATTTATCAGCAATGGCCAGGATGGCGGTTATAAATAATGAACGCTACTATTTCAGCCCAGCGCTATTACTTCAAACAGTAAATGAACAAATTTGTTCCAATATAAATACAAAGTGTTGTATAAATATGTTTTACCTGGTTTTAAACACAAAATCTGGAAAGATTTTATTCTCAGAGGGCTGCCACAGTAACGCGTTTATTTTCAGAAAGACAAGCAGCAACCTTGAGCAATTGTCATCAGATGATCCCTCTGGTGACTCCGATGCTTATGCTGAAAAAGATGCAAATCTAGCAAGCGGTGATAAGCTGATACTGTTATCAAATGGTGCAGCAAACTGTTTTGTGAAGAATGGTGACAAAGATCTGCCCGGCAACATTGGCGAAATAATCAAAAGCAACGAGGATATTGCGATACAAGAACTGGTTGATAAATTATACACAGAAGCAACAACCAGCACAGATGATGAAAACAAAAATGGCGAAGATACCACTATTTTAGGAATTGAAAAACAGTGAATAATTCACAGGGCAACATTTTTATCCACTCTCAAACACTGTGGCAAGAGAAGGAATTTAATATCCTGCTATTTACCACAGTGAAAAACAAAAATCTTAAATCAGACTGGTAAAACAAAGAGTTTATACTGCATTAAGTGGGCCAGATTACTCTTCAATCTTCTTGTTACGATTCTGCACATATGCTTCCTGTATACCTATATATGGGTCAATTGAGGCTTCTTTAGCACTTTCATAAAGTTCACCTTCATCTAACGCAAAATCATTAAAGGTATCATAAGGTCTACCTAATGACGCCCATGGTGTTACAAATAGTGAAAGAAATGTTAATGGATTCATTGCAAGATCACCTACAAACCCTACGGAATCACGCACACTTGACGGTCCTATAAAAGGCCATACAATATAAGTCCCATTATCCATTCCATATTTAGCAAGAGTTTGACCAAAATCTTCCTCCTGCATTTCCAAGTGAAATAATTTAGAGGCTGGATCAAATAAACCTGCCACACCTATAGTTGTATTAACCAGCAAACGAGCAACCTCAATACCGGCCTTTTTAGCCTTTCCCTGGAAAAGGCAATTTAAAAACCTGCCTGGAGTCCCAATATTAAGGAAAAACTTCCTTACGCTTTCACGCGCCTTTTCAGGAACAACATAGTTATACCCCTTGTTTCCTGGTTTAATAACGTGCGTGTACACTTTATCATTAAACCCAAACATCGCCCTGTTAAAAGATCCCCAATTATCTTCAATTGCAACCGAATGAGCCTCGATATCCGAAAGATCACCTGCAACATCAAAGTCATCAAAATCGTCAAAACTATCATCCGAACTAGTATCAGCGCTATCCACCTCCATAAGTGTGGAACTTTCTTCTTTCACCAGATTTTCCAACACCTGATCAGTGTTTGATGGCGAGTCATCAGCATAAGCAGTCAAACCAAGTATGCTGATTATCAAAACAGAAAAAAAGTTAAACACCATGTTCTTTCTCATATCTTCCCCCTGTTGTTCACAAAAAAAATATCAAATATACGTACATTAAATTATCTACCACAACTCTCTTTTTGAGCTTTTTCAATAATGCATCAAACAGAGCTTAAACCAGAAAATGATGTAAGGCGCTTCAACCATACATTAAGTTTGGCAATTCTAAGTCACAATTTGTTTCCCAAATGGCTTAAATACAATTATCAGCCTTGGAAGCAATGTTAATGCTGTTAAAAGTGCAATCAGCATTGCTAGTCCGGTAAGAAGGCCGAAAAGGATTGTGGGAATAAAATTTGAGAATACCAGAATAGAGAAGCCCACAATAATTGTAAGTGATGTATAATACATGGCGTTCCCAATACTCCCATGGCAACGGTGCATTGCACCGATATAATCACCATCAACTTTATACTCATCTCCAAACCTGTGGATATAATGAATCGTATCATCAACTGCAATTCCAATGCTTATCGCCGCAATGGTAATAGTCATCATATCCAACGGCAACCCTGCAAGCCCCATCACACCAAGCACCGCAATAGCGGATAGTATATTGGGAATAATGGCAATCAATGCTATTTTTAATGAACGGAACAACACCATAAACATAACCATCAAGGCAATTACAACAAACCCAATGGACATTATCTGCGAGCTGAAAAGGCTCTGCAGCATATTATTGTAAAGAACCATTATGCCGGCAATATGAACGCGGTTCTCACTCAAGCCAAGATGATTCTCCATACCCAACTTAATCTTTTGAAGTAAATTGTTTCGCTTTAAATCCTCCATAGAGTCCTTTATACGGATAGATAAACGAGCCTGACTATCTTTCACTGAAACATATGGAGTAAGAACCATATCTTTAAAATTATCAGGTAGTTGGGAATACAAAAGTGCTAGCTGAAAATTATTAAGAGGTTTACCTTCGTTAAATCCCTCTGCAACCTCCATCATCGTTCCCATAGACAACACTTTTCCAATTTCAGGTAATTCCTCAAGGTAATTATGAATCCTTTTAATTAAGTCCATCTTGTCCGATGTGAACCAGTATTGATCCGCATCCTTCACCTCATCAAACTCATCAAACTCATCAAACTCATCATCCAAACCTTCAGTGGAAACAGAACTCGCTTCTTTTGTTGTCATACTAGGAAAATTCACTATAATATCCAGTGGCGTAGTACCTCCCAATTCCTCATCAATAACCTTCATCCCTTTGTATATCTCAGTGGATTCCCGAAAATAATCGATAAAGCTGTTTTCAACTGTAAGAAAGGATATACCAATAGCAATCACAACGACTAACAAGCCAGTTGAAATAAATATGGCTTTTTCGTTGTTCTGGGTTACCTTTGCCAAAATACGTGTAAATGATTGCCCAAACGGTCTTTCCTTGCTTAATTTACATTTAGGAAGGATAAGGAGAATTGCCGGAAAGAGAAGAAATGTTATAACAAGAGAGACTAGAAGTCCCACACTCATCATCCATCCAAACGTGATTACAGGCAGAATATCACAAAGCAACAATGATCCGAAACCGGCAATTGTTGTTAATGTAGTGTAGAAACATGGTACAAACTTGGAAAACAGGGTCTCCTTGACAAGCATCTTTTGTGTCCAGTCCGGATTTTCACGCTCAACTTCTCTGTAACGGACAATCAAGTGGATAGTCAATGCCATTGTAATAATAAGCTGGAGAGAAATGAAATTTGAAGATATTACAGTCACCTCCCACTTGAATATTCCCAGCAACCCCATCATTGCAAGCACAGAAAGAGAACAGCAGAGCATGGGCAAAACCACCCATATAATTTTTCTGAAAATAACTCCCAGCATTATAATCAAAAAGATAATAATACCGATCCCAAAAACTTTGATATCTTTTCTAATATACGTCACCATGTCATCGGTAATCATTGATACGCCGCCGAGAAACAGTTCCGCATCATCCCTGTAACCCGTCATTATTTCACGAATAGCAGCAATATCACTGTGCTTCTCTTTGTCCAGCCTAACCTTAAATCCTCTATACGCAGTATTAAGCTGGTCAAGTTCGGAACGCTCATCATGAGTAATGGTTTTACCGGCCAATTTCTGCTTTAGATCCTGCCGTCTGGAAACAATCGTTTTGAACTCTTCATTATCGGCAAGATTGATCACAAGTGCAGTCATCTTCAAATCTTTACTGATAAGAAGCTCTCTGTATATGGGACTATTAGTTAACTCGGTGCGAGCTAATTCGATATCGACCTTCGGGTGTTCAAGGTTTTTGATATTACCCAACAGCTCTGTCATAGGAACTGGAGGATTATTTAACAGTGGTACGTCAAGAATTGTAAAAACAGAACTAACACGTTCTATGGTATTTAATTCATCCCGTAACTGTCCAAGATTTTTAAGCGTATCAGGAGCAAGGATATCCCCTTTCGGCTTATAGGTCATCAGCAGGTACCTGCTTGTACCATAAGTCTTATTTATATTACGGAAATACTTGAAGTCCTCATCATTCTCAAGTATCAGGGAATCCGCAGATGCATCAAGTCTAAAATCCTTAACATTAAGCCAAAAATAGAAGAACATCCCTGACAATAGAAGTAAAACAATAATCGGTCTGTATAAAACGTTCCTGGTATAAAAATTCAGAATAGATGAAAACATAAGGATGCTAAGTTTATATTATATGAAAATAGAAAAAACTGATGTTATTGTTGCGAAAAAGTCATTATTTTGCCTTAAACAGAAAAAACCTTAGAACGGAAAAGAAACACTAGCTACTTTAACTCGTTTTTTTTTCAGCAATTAATTTATTTTCCAGATTCTTTTCTTTCATTATCTTTAGCAGATCGTCAGGTGTACCAGTTGAAAGGATATGATTGTATTGTGAACGGTATGTGTGTACTATACTAACACCTTCAACTTTGACATCGTATATCTTCCACCTACCATCAGAATTCATCATCGAGTATAGCACCGTATACTTCTTTCCCTTAGATACCAAAAATGTTGGGGCCTGTACCTTATTTTTACCTATAACCTTAATAGGCTCAAAAATTACCGTTTCATCGCTAAACATGTCTAGTTTGCTAGAATAAATGTGCTGAATTAACTCAACAAAATAGTTCGTAAACTCATCTCTCTGCGCAGAATTAAACTTGGTCCAGCTCTCTTTTCCCAAGGACAATTTCGCCATTAAAGGGAAGCTAAATACCGATTCGGTAATCTCAATAACTTTGTCTTTTTTCTGGTCCATAGGCATCTCTTTATTGGACAGAACCTCCAGAACACCATTTACTGATGTTTTCAATATCTTTTCTGCATCTGCAACAGAGTCAGCATTTACAACAGCAACTTGTAATAAGACGAACGAAAATACCAACAAACATAAAATCTTTTTCATAACATACTCCTATCTCAAATTTCTTAAACAATTTTAATAAATATGCTAAAGCTGAATTTTCCACCTAAACCGCAAAACGTATTAATTACTTATTAGTAATCATCACTAATAACGAATAATAATATATAAATACATTTAACATGTCAACTAAATAAATAAAATCCGGATCATCAAACCATATCAACGGCAATTAAGATGTATCTAGTTTTAAAATCATTAGTTAAACTGTTTTTCCCACCCATTAAAAACAGTATCCTATCTTATCTCTACCTTTGGCGAACTGGGACGAGAATGCCCCCACGGATTTACCATACTTGCAGGTAATGGATTTGTTTTTGAACACCTGATTACAGTTCCTTCAGCCTTTACTTCTATCTGCTTTCCCGTATAACGATAAGAGGAAACAAGGATTTCCATACCAATATAATCAGCACTTATCTCTATCTCACCATTATCATCTGATTTTACCTCAACTCTACCCCTGCTCCGTTTTACTACTTTAAGATCAAACACTTCACCGGACAAAGGCTCCCCGTCATCATTGTTAATTATCCGTATAGTTACATTTCCCTGGGTTTCGTTACCAGCAAAAACGTTAACAGCAAAGACGGCCCACATAACAATGACCAAAAAAGAGATAATATTTTTTTTCATTATTGTTTATTCCCAAAAAATTTTTTAATGAATGAGCAAAAATAACCCTAATCAGAAAAAGAGTCTATCCCCTTATTTGCAAGAGCATCGGCAACACTGTTTTCACACCTTGGCACATGTATAACTTCCCACCTGTCAATCTGTCTTAAAAATGACATAACTTCGTTATACAGAGGTAAAAGATTCTTGTTTCTAACCTTATACGCTCCGTTTATCTGCTTTACCAATAGTTCACTGTCCAACTTAAAGACAACCTGCACTGGCCCCTTCTTTACAACAGTCTCCAGTGCCTTTATCAATGCCTTATACTCTGCTACGTTATTTGTTACCACCCCTATGTACTCAGAAAGCTCCTCAACTAAAACAGCAGATGAACCGGCTACATCATTTTGGCCATAAATAGCAACACCGATACCCGCCTTACCAGGGTTTCCCCTTGACGCACCATCTGTAAACACGGTGAAGATAGAAAAGTCATCATGTTTCTTAACAACGCTACTTTTCTTCCCTCTTTCATCAGGTACTTGATCGTCAATTAACAAACCGGTATTTCCGTACCCCTTCTCCTCATCTGCCAACACCTCATTCATGCTTCCACTTCGTAGCCCTTCAAGGTCAACAGTAACATAAGTAAAACCAATACTTTTCAACTTTTTAACTACCCCTGACCTGACATCACTATCCATAACTCTCTCAATATCAATCAAAGGGACTTCTATTCTAGCAATTGTACCATGGTGGCGTACACGAAAACTTTTAAACCCAGCTTCCCTAAGAAAATCCTCTGACTTAATAATCATATCAAGCTTATCAACCGTTATCTTCTGCCCATACGGGATCCTGGACGACAAACAGGCAAATGCAGGTTTATTCCATGTTGAAAGACCTAAGAATTTAGACATCTCCCTTACATCCTTTTTTGTTAACCCTGCCTCCCTAAGCGGGCCCCGGCTACCAAGCTCCATAGCAGCCCTAAGTCCCGGTCTAAAATCTCCTGTGTCATCAAGATTAGATCCGTCAGCAATGTTTTTGAAATCGACCTCTTTAGCAACATCTTTTAGCTTACTAAAGAGTTCTGTCTTACAAAAATAACACCTGTTGGCAGGATTTTTGGCAAAGTTTTCTACAGAAAGCTCATTTGTCCTCAAGATTTTATGTCCAATCCCTATCTCTTTTGCCACCTTTTTCGCCTCATTTAGCTCAAATTCAGGATAAGTTTCAGATACAGCCGTAACAGCTATTGCCTTTTCACCCAAAACATCACTGCACACCTTTGCTAATAAAGCACTGTCAACACCTCCAGAAAAAGCAACAACTACACTTTCAAGACCTTTGATCAAACTCTTAAGGCCGTCTAACTGTTTTTCTTTATTTATCATAAAAACTACACTTTGAGGATTTAATCCATATGATAACAGCAAATACAATACCAAACAAAATAACAATAAAAATAAACCATAACCATAAAAAAAGTTATATCAATTCACATTGAAAAGATACTATATTTATTATCTAAAACCACACGCACCGGCCTAAGCCTTGCCGCAAAAACGAGTTAACAACAAACGTAAGATAAAAACATCCTTGTGCTAACCTATTCAGTATTTTAACTTTTAGCCACTTTTGTTACTTTAGTCACTTTTGTTACTTTAGTCACTTTTATGTTATTGCCAGCATCTTCTCTATAGTACTCCGAGCCTTTGCAGCGATATCCTCTCTGACTGTTACCACTGGTTCAAGGTCTTCCAATGCCCATAATACCTTTTCCAGACTGTTTAGTTTCATATTTGGACAATCGGCCAACTTAAGAACGTGGAAAAACTCCTTATCCGGGTTTTCATTCTTTAGCCGGTGAATTATACCGCTTTCCGTTCCAATAAAGAACTTTTTTGCACTGCTTTCAGCGACATACCTTATTATACCAGTAGTGCTGGCGACGTGATGTGCCAAATCGACAACGTCTCTTGTACACTCTGGATGTACAACTATTAAGGCATCCGGGTGATCCTTTTTAAATTTCTCAACATACTCCCCTGTAATTCGATGATGAGTCGGGCAAAACCCCTCCCACATTATCATTTCACGGCCTAACTGCTGGGATACATAATCACCCAAACTCTTGTCAGGAATAAACATTATCTGTTTGTCCTCCGGAATAGAGGAAACTACCTTTACCGCATTTGCGGAGGTGCAACATATATCAACCTCTGCCTTAACATCTGCGGTACTGTTAACATAACAAACAACAACAGCGTCAGGATATTCCTTCTTCTTTTCTCTTAACTCCCTTGCTGTCACCATCGCCGCCATAGGGCATCCGGCATTAACATCGGGAATAACAACCTTTTTGTCAGGACAAATTATTGCCGCCGTCTCCGCCATGAAGTGCACACCACAAAAGATTATCACATCTGCATCTGTTTTACGGGCAGTTTGTGAAAGGCCAAGGGAGTCACCGACAAAATCAGCCACATCCTGCACATCCCCTCTTTGATAATTATGGGACAAGATAATAGCGTTTCTTTCTTTTTTAAGCTCCTCAATTCTTTTTACAAGCGAGTTTTCCATTACTATAATTTCTATTGATAAAAAAATGGTTGTTATGATATAATCTCAAACGTACTTTTTGGGGCGATTAGCTCAGTTGGCTAGAGCACTTGCTCGACAAGCAAGGGGTCACTGGTTCGAGTCCAGTATCGCCCACCATTATAGCAAAATGGTTTACGCAAAATCAAACCGGATAAATAGCCATGGCATTTAACCGCTAATTGTCAGGAGGAAAAAATTTGCAAAGAATCAAGATATTAAGCCTTACCATTTCACTGATGTTGCTTTCTATAAAACTATGCGGAGCGTCCGCTATAGATCTGTCATGGTCCTCCCCGACGAGCATAGAAACAGGAGATAACAGTTCTGCTGTTGTTTGGCACTATTACTTAGAAAACAATTCACCAAACGCATTGGAAATACCTATCTACCTACACCTTATAACGAGTAATGAAGTGAGGCACGACGACAGTTACAACAAGTCCATCTTTGACAAGGCAGCAAAAGATGATGACAAAGGAGAAGGTTATTCCCACTCTACAACCTTACCGGATAAACTTGATGCGGGAAAACGAGAAAAGTGCATGGCCGTATTTGAGAATATTGCCCCTGAAGCACAAAAGATACATATATACGTCCTTGGTCTCCGCCACTTTTCATTCTGGCGTCCGGCAATGAGGGAATATATTTACAGAATCACATACAAACGATCACTCAAAAACACCTGGAGACTACTGGAACACGATTTTTCAAAAGATACAAAGTCAAGATATAAACCATTTGAATAGAAGTTTATACAGAACAATCGCATATACATAGTGCAACGAAGACAAACTAGAATGCAGAATAAAGCACCGCGAAGGTGCAATATTTATTCCTGTTGCAATTATGCTTGCAAAACCCCATAAATTATCAGCTTCAGGGGTACTGATACCACATCCATTTATTTGCAAGCCAGTTTGGAGGTATTTGTTCGCTAATTGGCACATCTACTAATATCCTCGCAAACGCAATTATCTACAAGATCACCATCTTTTCCTCGCCTTATGTCAAATTTCTTGCGCTTTAATTATTAATTTATCATCTGTCGCTAAACTTGTTGCCACAACAACTTCCTTTCACGCAAACCATAACACAATAATATATGTGGATAAAGATTTGATTTATATCTTATATTAAATCCTCATTCCTTCGCAGATACTCTGTTGTCAAAATTCCTCAGAATTAATAAATAATTTATTAGTTTTCAGTTTATATTTTGGACATGTTTGTTAAATCTGATTGAGTTGAACCGGAAGTATAACCTTGACTATTTTGAGGATTCGTAATTGAAGATTAGCCAGAGATAACCAGAAGGCAGACTAAAAACCAACGAGTTATTTGTTTATTCTACCTCTGGCAATGATTACTTCAATATTTTAACTTCTATATGCGATAATAGCATCCCATTCACAACGATGTATGACATTCCATTCACAAAAGTGTTTCTTTATGGTTGCCTGCTGCTGTAAACTATTAAAATTACACTAAACACACAAAACAATTAATGTTGGCACGTATTTTGCTAATTAAAAGTTAACTATGTAAAAACTTACCTACAAAGACAACATTTCTTGTTGCTTTCAAAATTACGCAGATAGATTTTATAAAAGTCTAATTTCTTTTCAGCAATATACCACAATTATCTACTCTAGAAACTAAAGAGCCGATATTTTTAATGAATATCAAGATTAGAAGCATATTAATATTTTCGATAGTAGCAATTAACTTTCACATAACAGTTTTACAGGGACAATCTTTTACATTTATTAGTGATCGTGTATCAGCCACAGATGGTAACATTGCAGAAGAAGATATAAGCAGCGGCCCATCCGGGCGAGTAGAGACAAGTGGATCATCAAGCAGTGATCTTGAACTTACAAGTGACATTCAAGAGAACAAACAACAGGTCGTTGGCATACGTTTTCCAAATGTAGGTGTCCCAATGGGAGCTATTATTACAGATGCTTTTATTCAATTTGTTGCAGATGAAGAGCAGAGTGGAGATGTCAATATCACAATAAAGGGAGAATCCACCAGCAACGCATCTCTATTTCAGGAAAGCGTAGGGAACGTTACAAGTCGGGCAGTCACTAAAGCATTTGTTGATTGGAATCCTGATGATTGGAGCATTGGTCAGTCAGACACAGCACAGCGTACCCCTAATTTAAGCTCTATAGTAAAAGAGATAATTGATATGCCAAACTGGAAATCAGGAAATGGAATGTCTTTCATTATGACAAGTGGAGACTTAAAGAATTTACGTACTGCCGAAAACGGCACAGCTAATGGTCCGGTATTAACTATTGTCTTTCAAATTACGACTATTACATTTGTAAGTAGTCGTGTATCGGCCACGGATGGTAATATAGCCGAGGAAGATATAAGCAGTGGCTCACCTGGGCCGGTGGAAACACTTTTATCATCGAGTAGTGATATTGAGCTTACAAGCGACATTCAAGAGAATAAACAACAGGTTGTTGGTATACGTTTTCCAAATGTAGGTGTCCCAATGGGAGCAATTATTACAGATGCTTTTATTCAATTTGTTGCAGATGAAGAGCAGAGTGGAGATGTCAATATCACAATAAAGGGAGAATCCACCAGCAATGCATCTCTATTTCAGGAAAGCATAGGAAACATTACGAATAGAGCTACCACTAATGCATTTGTTGATTGGACTCCAGATGACTGGAGCCCTGGTCATTCAGGTGCAGCACAGAGAACCCCTGATTTAAGCCCAATAATAAAAGAGATAATCGGACAGCCAAACTGGAAGCCAGGAAACGCAATGTGTTTCAACGTCACAAGTGACGAGCTCCAGAATCATCGCACAGCCGAAAACAAATTATCAAATGGACCAACTTTAACAATTCAATATACAGAGATAGAGAGGTCGAGTGATGTTAACGTGCAAATTGAGCATATATGGTCAGGTGCTGTAACAACTGATAGTGCTGTAGTTGCTTGCAAAATTAATGGGAACGCAGATAATGTGAGCCTTATAGTTAGTGAAAAAAGTGAGTTACACGATCCGGTTTTTGAGTCACAATCCCAGATAGCGGATATAATAACAAACGACAGAAGGCTAAAATTTAAGGCCACTGGGTTGTCTCCTAATACCGTTTACAACTACGGTATTAAAATCAATGGTATAATTGATTTTACAAAATTAGGTAAATTTAAGACATTTCCTGATCCCGCAGATGGCCCCTATTCAATTAAATTTGTGTTTAGCGGTGATGCAAAGTTTAGATCAAACCATTTTGTTTTTAATCTAATTAACAATGAAAAACCAGACATTTTCCTCAATCTTGGTGATTTTCATTACGGTGATGAATTTAATAACGATGGTGTCAGGTTACCTAACAGTAAACAAGGGAATATGTCAATAGAAGAATACCGTAATGACTTTGACACTACACTTGCACAATCAAACCAAGCTAATTTATATAGAAACGTTGGCATTGTTAGAATTTGGGATGACCACGATTATGGGATCAATAACGGTGATAGAATGCACATTGGCAAAGATTCTGCAATTGCAGAATACAAGGAAAACAACCCACACTACCCCATTGAAAATAAAGGCTTAGATGGAATTTACCAGACATTTGATGCCGGTCGGGTTAGATTCATTATATGGGATACGCGGAGTCAAAGGTCACCTAATCTGGAGCCTGACAACACGGATAAAACAATGCTGGGAGCAAGACAGAAGGAATGGTTCCGGGATCAACTTGAGAGGGCAAGATCCGATGATGTGCCATTATTGATAATCGTAAATCCATCCCCGTGGATTGCAAATAAAGAAGACGGTTTTCTTGCAGACAACTGGGGCGGCTTCACAACTGAGCGGATGGAAATTTCTAAAGAGATTAGAAGACTATTTCCAAATAAGGTAAGTGATGAGGAGAGAGAAATCATTATGTGGTCAGCCGATTCACACATAATTGCGGCGAATAATACCGGAAGTCACGCCGATTACAGTAGCAGCATTACATGGGCAAGTAGTAGATCACAAGCAAAGGAAGGAAATATTGCGGAAGAAGATATATCAGATGGTCTTCCTGGTTCAGTAGGAGTGTTTTCATCTGATCTTGAACTTACAAGTGACCCAAAAGCTTCTAATATAGAAGACACAGCACAATTAATTGGCATACGTTTTCATGATATCCGTGTTCCGCCAGGAGCGAATATTCGTAGTGCATTTATACAGTTTATAGCAGATGAAGATCAAAGTGGAGAGGTAACTATAGTTTTACATGGCGAGAGTAGCGACAACGCACAACCCTTTAATAATATCAACGTGTCCGCTCGTCCAGTAACTGCGACGTCAGTTGATTGGAATCCTGAGGACTGGTTGCAAACATGCTATGCTGGGCCATTACAGAGAACACCAAACCTTGCAAGTATCGTACAAGAGATCATTAATAGGGAAGGGTGGAGAGAAGGAAACGCAATGGCCTTTATTGTTTCAAGCTCAGACTCACCTAACCATCGAACTGCAGAAAATGGGGTTTCTAACGGGCCTATTCTGTCTATTGAATATGATATTGATTCTACTACAGATGATAAAGCTGAGATGATTATTATGCAGTCTGCAGCACTTGATAAACCAGGGTCAATCAGAGGTGGGCCGTACACACATGGGCCATCAACAGGAAAAAACAACTATACGGTTTTTACCATAAATGATGACGGTACTACTATTACCTGGCAAGCAGACTTTAAGGCATTAGGTTATAGTCAACTTGACGATACTAAGCATTGCGAGTGTCCTGATAATATTTGCTGGAGCTTAAATGGATCTATTACAGCTAAATCCGCAGATTAGATACTTCTGTCCTATACGACAACGAAACTCATCTATACGAAGGCTTTCTATTCTCACCAATAAACGATTCCTTAATCCATACGACGCCACCATAATCTACAAATTCTTTTACACTATGCCATGAAACACCTTATACTTCACATACCTCTTACCGGAACAAACATTTTAACCATCGTGCAAAAAATATCTTATAACTATTTATCAATAGGATTTTGCCCTTTGCATTTGGAATCTCTTTAGATGACAATATTAATATGACAATTAATATATATGAAATGCTGACCGTTTAACTGATAGATATGTAATCCCTTATGATCTTATATGTATCGACAATTTAATAATAGGGTTAATAGTATATAATTTAATATTACATTTGCAGGAAAAATCTTGCATTTTAATAATTATTACTTTATCTTTAAATCTGTTAAAAGACCAATTTTTTATCAACTTATCAAGCCGTTTATGAAGCAAAAAATGAAAGACCATGTTGTCCTCTCAACTGAACAGGAAGATTTTGATTATGTTGATATTAACGTTCCATGTCAGAAAGCTTGCCCTGCAAGCACAAATATTCCCGCTTATATTCAGGCTCTTTCTGATGCTCAATATGACACTTCTTATGACATCAATCGCAGGAGCAATATTTTCCCCGGTGTTCTAGGAAGAATTTGCTCACGACCATGTGAAAATCTTTGCAGACACGGAGAAGATGAACTAGGCGAACCTGTAAATATCTGTCATATCAAACGTGCTGCTGCTGATTTTAGAGACAAAGATAGCGGTTCCAAAGAAATTAGATTACCAGATTGCAACAAAAAAGTCGCTGTTATCGGGGCGGGCCCTGCAGGTTTGGCGGCAGCGCATGATCTTGCCCTAAATGGTGTTTCAGTAACTATTTTTGAATCTTTTGATCATCCAGGTGGAATGCTTCGATATGGAATTCCAGAATTCAGACTGCCAAGAAATATCATTAGAGAGGAAATTGACCAAATTCTACAACTGGGCGTTACACTAAAAACCGGTATAAAGGTTGGTGAGCAAGTAACGCTTGAAGAGATGCAGAGAGAATATGATGCTGTTCTTATCGCTACAGGATGTTATAAACCTAATCATATGGACATAGAAGGTGAAACGCTAGACGGCGTATTTATGGGACTGGATTTTATGATTGACGTTTGTTCTGAAAAGGCTCCTACTGTAGGAAAAAGAGTAATTGTAGTTGGAGCTGGTTTTACCGCTTTTGATTGTGCTCGTTCCGCATTGCGTCTTGAAGCAGAAGAGGTAATGATATGCCTAAGAAGGACGGAAGAAGATCTAACGGTTACAGAAGATGAGGTTTTTCAGGCAAAATCAGAAGGTATAAAAATAAGCCCCCTAATGCTTTCACGCAGGATTATGGGAAACCACAAGATAGAAGGTGTTGAATTTGTAAGAACTAGACTGGGTGAAACCGGAAAGGACGGGAAACAGAGGATTGTCCCTATTGAGGGAAGTGAATTCGTACTACCTGCTGATACGCTGATTGTAGCCGCAGGTCAGGGGCCAGAACTAATGAACTGTTCTAACCAGCAAATTGTTTCCGCGGAGGTAGAAACGTTTAAGGCTTCCACTCAGGGAGTTTATCTCACAGGAGATTACCTTACCGGGCCAACTACAGCAATTGAAGCCATCGCCCTCGGTAGAAAAGCAGCAGAAAAGATTACCCGTGATCTTACAGGTAAACATTTTCGTGAAAAGGCTGTACGTATGCAAGATACCACCATAACACATCGCCAACGATCATGGGATTTTATTCCAAGGCAGGAAATGCCCACCATTAATACGGTTGAAGATAGATTGAAAGACCTTACATCTGAAGTGGAAACGGGGTTCACAGAACAACCGGCGAAGGAGGAATCAAAACGATGCTATCTTTGTTATCTTCATTATGAAATAGATCTTGATCGGTGCATTTATTGTAGTTATTGCATTGATCTAGCCCCACGGGATTGTATAAAATTGGTAGAAGAGATTATTACTAACGAAAATGGAGCTATTGAAAGCCTGAAAGAAACCACTTCATGGAAAAATGTAAATGCTGTTGTAATAGACAATAAACGCTGTATTCGGTGTGGCGAATGTGTACGCATTTGCCCTGTAGATTGTATAAGCGTCACCAAAGTAGAGTTGGAAGAAGAAAATATCGCATGTAATATCGCATGTATAGAGCAGAAAGGCTGTAACAAAAATTAGAGATAATTTAAGGGAGGTGGATCTAATAAATTACGCATGTCCCTCTTGTATTTAAGTTAAATTTGTTTAAGGGATTGAACCAAACCGGACGCGGCCTTAGTAGTGTTGAAGATTTGGAGATTGAAGTCATGACAAATTTAATGCGAAGAGAAAAGTTGCATGCGTAATTTATTAGCTCTATTAATATATTATTTTCAAACGGAGAGTTATGATGGCTGGTGACCATTTTATAGTAATCGGTAACGGACCTGCCGGAAGTCAGGCGGCTTTTACCTTAAGAGAAAAAGCACCAGATGCAGAGGTGTCCATCATTACCAGGGAGAGGGAGGGTTGTTGCCATTCACATTTACTTCCTAAATTCCTGGCAGGAACGGTATCTAAAAAGGATCTTTTTGCCATATCGTTTGATGATTATATAAAAAAAGGTATTAAATTAAGAACAGGACAAAGCATTGTTAATGTAGACATTTCCAAGAGAGAAGTTTTACTTGATCACAAAGAGATACTCCCCTTTAGTGGACTTATCATCGCTGTTG
Source organism: Candidatus Anammoxibacter sp. (assembly GCA_021777055.1). GTDB lineage: Bacteria > Planctomycetota > Brocadiia > Brocadiales > Anammoxibacteraceae > Anammoxibacter_A. The sequence goes on from JAIQZO010000024.1 coordinate 263,397, forward strand.
GAGGAAAACCACGCATTCCAGAACCATTGCTCGTTTTTAAGGATCTCCTCTATCCTCTTAAATCCTTTAGCGAGACAACAATTTGGCAAAAAAAGCTTTTAAACGTAGACTCAATCTTGATGTTAGGCGGTGATTTAACTTCACTTGCAGTTACGAAGGCTTTATTAACTCTAGAAAAAAAGATATATTTTATGCTGAATGAAGACGCATTTTGGCCCTTACGCTTTAATAAAACGTTATATAAAGAGGTGTCTAGGAAGCTTACTGAAAAAGGTGTTGAGGTCTTAACCGGTTTAAAAATAAAGAGTATAGCACGTATTTCAGAGGATGTATGTCGTGTGCGTATTGATGATCAGGAGATAGAAGCTGGGCTGATTGGCGCTTTTTTTGGACTCGTACCTGATGTTAAGTTTCTGGTCAGAAGCGGCTTACAAATCGACAGAGGAATTCTTGTAGATGAATACCTATCTACCGGAATTGAAGGTATTTATGCTACCGGGGATTGCGCCCAGATTTATCACCCTGAACTTCATGATTATTGGATCTCAATTGGTACAAAAAATGCAAAAGCTTTAGGCCGGCTTGCAGCGGTAAATCTGTTAGGTGGAATGGAAAAGACAAAAGTATCTAAAGAGAGCATTTTTGATATAGATGGTATAAAAGTAAATACATCTTGGTGGTCGGAGTTTTAAAATGTTGAAAAATGATATAACAGTTGAAATATGCGGAACATCAGGAGACGGAACCATCGCGGCTGGTGGTTTGTTGAACGAAGCCATGTCTCGTGCAGGTTTTTCAGTCATTGCTTATGACTCTTATCCTTCAGAGATTAGAGGATTTGGCCGTTGTGTAACAAAGTCCAGGTTCGGACTTGAACAAATGCTTGCTTTTAGTGATAAAGTTGATGTGCTCATATCCCTTAATGACAGCCAATCTTACTCAAGAACTCCATTCCTGGCAAAAAACGCTGTTGTGCTGTTTGATAATAAGCCACTAGCTAAAGTTAAGGAGGGTGGCTCAATAGCTGCTCATGTTGGTCCGGATGCAAATCTCTTTGGAGTACCTTTAATCAATCTTGCATTGGAAGCAGGTGCAGTGAGAAAAGGAAAAAATTTAGCTGCGCTTGGAGCCTTTGTTGCGCTTTTTGGTCTGGACCCTGATTTCTTCCGTCCGGTTATTACTAACAAATTTAAGACAAAAGGTGCAGAAGTTATCGAAACCAATATTAAGATTTTTGATGCCGGTTTTAACAGTACACTAAACAATTATGGCGAACAGGCAGTAGAGGCACTCTTTGCCCCGGTAAAGAACAAGAATAAAGGGAAAATATTAGTTTCCGGCAATGCGGCGATAGCCAAAGGAGCACTAGACGCGGGACTTGAACTCTATTTTGGTTACCCCATAACACCAGCTACGCCAATAATGGAAATCATGGCAAAGGAATTACCTTTAAAAGGTGGCAAATTTCAACTGATGGAGGATGAGATCGCTTCAATTGGAGCCGTTATAGGAGGATCTTATGCTGGGAAAAGGGCTATGACCGCAACTTCAGGCCCAGGGTTAGCCCTGATGGCTGAAATGATTTCGCTCGGAGTTATGACAGAAATCCCTGCAGTTATTATTGACGCTCAACGGGCGGGACCGTCCACTGGTATTCCCACCAAGACAGAACAATCAGATCTTCACGCTGCAGTATTTGGCGGACCAGGAGATTCCCCACGTATAGTTATCGCCCCTACTAACGTTAAAGAATGTTATGAATATATAGTAAAAAGCCTGCAACTTGCCGAAAAGTACCAAACCCCCGTTATCATGCTTACCGATTGTTTTCTCAATAACAGGGTGGAAAATGTGCTTCTACCCGAAAAATCTTCTGATCAAATGAAGGATTGTAACATCTATCCTGATAATTCAGAGAAAGGAAATTATAAGAGGTACAAAATAACTGAATCCGGTATATCTCCACGGGCAGTACCTGGCATGGAAGGGTTTGTTTTTTCATCAACGGGACTGGAACATACTAACGATGGAAAACCAGCAGACACTCCTCAAATACACATGGAAATGAATGAAAAACGGCATCGAAAGATTCTGAATGCTCTTAATGATTTGCCCGAACCAGAGGAATTCTCAACCGAAAAACTTCTTGATCTAGGCCTAATTACGTGGGGTTCAAGCGTGGGTGCGGCATTGGAAGCGACACTTAAGGCCCAGAAGAAAGGGCTAAAGGTCGGAATGCTGAAAGTGCCTGCCATTTATCCTTATCACTCAGATCATATAAGTAATTTCATGAACAGATGCCAGGAGATTTTAATACCCGAATTAAATTTTACAGGTCAACTTGCCAACCTGATTGGACATCTACATAAAAAGGTAGTTTTACGTCTGAATCAAACCACTGGTGAACCTATTCTAGTCTGTGATATAATAAATAGAGTTGAAGATATTCTTGCAAAAATTAACAAATAGTAATAAGAATGAAAACATCAGGAAAAGCTCTTGCAGAAAAAGTCAAACAGATCAAAGAGTCAGACATGCTCTCTATTCGTTCGGAGAGTCTCCCTACATGGTGCCCAGGTTGCGGGTATTTTGGCATCCAGCAGGGGTTAAACAATGCTATCCAGCAATTGGGTTTGTCGCATCATAAAATCGTTAATGTTACTGGAATAGGCTGCGCCGGGAGGTACGCATTTTTCAATGATGCCTACGGTTTACATGTTGTACACGGAAGATTACTTCCCGTGGCAACCGGAGTAAAAATGGCCAATCCAGAATTAACTGTTTTTGCCGTTGGTGGCGATGGAGATGGACTGGCTATTGGAGCAGGCCATCTTCCGCATATGGTAAGACGTAATGTCAATGTCAACTATATGCTTTTTGACAATTCGACCTTTGGGCTGACAAAGGGGCAGATTTCTCCTACCTCTCCAATCGGTACCGTTTCAAAGGCTTCACCGTCAGGTAATGTTGACACACCTCTTAACGCTACTTTAATGGCCCTTTCGTATGGAGCAACGTTTGTTGCACGGCTTTATGCTGGTGATCCGAAACATAACACTGCCATTATTAAAGAAGGTATAAAACATGAAGGTTTTTCAATATTCCATTTCTATTCCTCTTGTGTAACGTTTGATAAAGTGTATAAGACATGGAACAATCTTAAGGACAACGTCCATCCTCTTCCACCAACATACGACCACGCGAATTTAAAGCATGCAATAGATCATGTACTCGAAGATGACTTTAGTATGGGCATTATTTATAAGAACGATTAATTGGTTTATGTAGGTCACATTCTCTAGAATAGGTAACTGATTTATAGCTATAGGTTGCAATTTGTTTACTTTGTTATAACTTATTGTTGAGGTGGTGGTGGCACAGAACTATCCCTTCGTACCAAATCAAAGTTTTTAGACAGTGCACCTCCGTTATATTCGAAATTCTCCTCTTCTAAACATTCAAAAAACGGGAGTTTACATATGGTAAAATTTACCGTACCGGGAATAACATCTTCAAACCTATAAACACCATTCCTCCCTGTCAACTGTTGTCTTTCCCCTTGACCTGTAACCAAAATCACCTCAGCCCTTCTAACCGGAGTATTTGTAACAGGATCAAATATTGTACCAAAAATTACGCCAGGGAGATTTGAATTACCGGGGGAGACGCAGATGGAAACTGTATCTTTCTGTGTAACAGTCCCAATGCTGGTAGATTGGGTCAACTCTAATGTAACATCAAATATCCCGCTTCTCTCAAATGTATGCTCCGGATTTCTCTCCGTTGAGATAATAACATCGTCATCTCCAAAGTCCCACTCTATAGTATCCGGATTTCCAATGGATCTATCAAAGAATTGTACAGTCAACGGTGCTTCACCTAGCTTTTTATCAACTTGAATCTTTGCTTCCAAATCAATGACACTTACTGTTAGCTCTTCAATAACAGATTCCGTTTCATCTTCACCACTTATTTCAAACCTGATATTTGTTGTACCAAATGATTCACCTCTAATTAAAAATGCCTTTTGACCGTTTTCCCTCGTTTGTACTTCCAAAATCTCACCTTCTGACAGCACAAAATCATCATCCGACGGGTCCAATACACTTATTGTTGCAATATCAGAATCATCAACAGTAACAGCAACTGAAGCGTTAGACAATAATTCATCATTACTGTTTTTCGCTTTAATCACTTCAACTATCTCACTATTTACAAATACAGCAGAAGATTTCTCAATTATATTTAACACAGGGTCTTCTATATTTGATACAGGGTCTTCTTCATTTACCTGTGCATAAACACTACTATTAAAATGATTAATAACAGAAAGAAATGATACAGCAAGAAACAGGCAAACATAAAAACGGTTTTTATGGCCCTGCATTAACAATAAATACATATTTTCCTCCCAAATAGTTTATATAGTATTACTTAGATTGAACTAAACCTTAAGCACGACCATAACCGCGTTAGGGTTTTGTGTGATTGAAGTTTGTACAAAGATAATATGACGATGTGTATTACGTGAGTAATTTATTACATGCACCTTCCTTAATTCATTATAAATGATTTTAACTCTGAAGGAGAACAGAAATATACTCCATCGTCGCCTTTTCCCATCCCCCTGAGAAAAAGGTACAATGCCCCTCCGAAATCCCTTTCAAAATCAAACTTTACCCCCCTACACTGTTTGAGCCAAAGTATCATTGCCTTTGCGTACATCCTGCACTGTAGATGGTAATTTGATCTATCCATAAGTTCTTCCAACGAGTGCGGATCATAACCTTCTGCAATGTAATTGGACTTCCAATCAATAAAATAGTAGCGCCCTTTAAAACAAAATACCAGGTCAATAAAACCGGTATAAAACCCATCAATGATATTTATGTTTGCAGGTAGGACAGGATTTTCTCCGCATTTTGCAGGATAACAAAACTCCAACTCGTGAATACGGTCTGTTTCTGAAATATTTGCAAGGACAAGCTCCTTATCAATTATACTCAACGGCACACACAAAGTATTCCAGATAATTTCTGCTGTAACCCCAGCATGTCCCCTCCCAATGTTGTAACGGTCCAATCGTTCGTTAATAATAGCAGCTATATCAGTATTTTCATTCAAAAAACCGGCACTTCGACCTTCTACCCTGGCTTTTGCAATCTTTTCAAAATCTATCTCCTCTAGAATTTCGTGCAGCATATTCCCCACACTCTTGCCGCCAGGCAGATCATATATTCTGGTTGTTTCATCTTCAGACTCTATCCTCTCTACCAATTGTATATTTTCGTCATCACTCTCAAATTCTTTAGCCTCCGGATAATCTGCCTTCTGCTTTGGTATCGTTAAAGAAACAGACCTATCTTTCCATTTCCTGTTAATACTACTGAAAGATTCACACCTAACCACCCTTTTTTCAAAATAAAAATTATCAGGAGGAAACAGGTTTTCAGGTATATATGTGATATTCTTATCTTCAGCACGCCTATTCTCATTATAAACATTATCATCTCTTTGAATATCGACAAATTGCAAACACTCTTCTCTCTCTACTCCAGTCCAGGAGGTGTCCATAGATTGAATCGAGTCATAAATAAAGGCAGATACGGCACCTGAACTGGTTCTACGCACAGGTCTATACGAAGGCAGATACAATCTGAACTTTGCCCTGGTTAAAGCGACATAATACAACCGCTTGTCTTCCAACTCTTCCTCCACTCTGGAGAGCTCCTTTCCATTCACGGATTTTAACAGATCGTAAACAACATGTGCCCCATTATGATATTTATAAAAAGACGGGGAAGGCATACCTGTAAAGCCTCCACATAAAAAGAGAACCGGAAACTCCAGTCCCTTACTGTTATGAATTGTCATAATACTCACCTTTGATCTTTCACTCTCTATTCGGTGCAAATCCTTTTCCTGCTCCTCTTCTATGTCCAATAAACGTAAACTTGCAAGATGGGTTAAAATTCCAGCAAAATCAAGGGATCGCACATCTGCTGCATTTTCCAGGTTCTCCATAATATGACGGTAATTAACCAGTTTTCTCTCTCCGCCGGTCTCCGTAAGCAGCCTTGTCAAAACACCAGATTCATCAATAATAGATTGGAAAAGTGTTGGCCACTTCTGGCATAAAGCATACTGGTGCCAGCGACTTAATAGAATTTTCACAGGATGTTCGGGAGAGATGCTCGAATATTTATGAACGTCTGCTACAGATATATCAAAAAAAGGAGTTAACATACCCTTTCGTACAGAGGATTCATCCTCCGGAAGCTCAATTGACTTAAGCAAGAAAAAGAGCTCCATTGCCTCCGCAGATTGATAAAGTCCAGGCTTCTTATAGAAAGAGTATGGAATTCCCTGTGCATCAAACTGACGCTCAACTATAGAGACTTCAGACCTTTTTCTTACTAGAATACAAATATCTCCATAGTTTAACCTCTGACCACAACCACCATCATCGATATCTTTAAAACGAGTATCCCTTACCAACCTCTTTATCTCACTACCTGCAAACCGTGCCATCTCCCGAATGGCAACTGTTCCCGTATGCTGACCCACTATATTAACTATCGTAAACGGAGCCCTTTCACTCTCTTTAACAAGATCATCACTAACGCAGTCCGGATAATTAGCGTCCTGATAAGAAATCTCCGTATTATTTAACGCATTCTCTCTATCCCCAAACCAGGCATCTTGTTTAAATATTTGATTAAACGCCATTATTAACCCAGGGCAAGAGCGCCAATTTATCGAAAGTGAATAGAGTCCGGCCAAGTTACCTTTTGCAAGATCCACCATCTCTCGACGTGCATCAAAATAGGCAAAGATATCAGCACCGCGAAAGCTGTAAATAGCCTGCTTCGGATCTCCGATCAGAAACAGTCTTTGATCTTCACCCTTAATAAATATATTGTTGAATATCTTCCACTGAATGGTATCTGTATCCTGGAATTCATCAATAACTGCATATTTATACTTTGTTCTAAGTTTTTTCACCAATCTGCCACCACTATCTGATTCTATTGCGCGCAAAACATATATAAGCATATCATTAAAACTTATAAGCCCGTTCTTCATTTTATATCTTTCCACATCTCTACCAAGTTGATTTATGCTTTTCACTGCCAGCAAACGGGGTATTGATTCCAGCATTGTCACAATATTTACAAGCTCGGGGCACTTTTCGTCCAGGTTAGAAACACCATCTACCCATTTGTCTGGCATCAGGCAGAAAAAACCATTTTTCTTGTAATCAGATATTTCAATACTATTATGCATTTCTAGAAAATCATCTGCATTAAACCTGCACGAAGACTTAAACTTACCTAAAAACCGCAAGATCGGCACTATCACCTTTTCTAACCTGTTAACCTTACTCCTCTTATTAATATTAAGATCATTATAAGCACGATACAGCACACTATCTGCATGATTGTTATCATCATTAATCCCGGCCAGGATCAGAATGTTCTGCAAAATATTTTCCAAATATTGATTAAATGCACCAGGGGGAAGATCCTTTGGCAGGTGAGGTAAAATATGGTGGTTTAAACCATAATGGTACGATTGCGCGACCTTGATAACACCTTCAATCCACTTACTGGAGCCCTTTAACCTGTCCACATTAGGAAATCCAGATATTTCAAGTATCGCAGGCAAACCATCTCCAATATCGGATTGCCATGATCTACGCATCTGTTCATACAGTAGCTTCTCATATAAAGGCTCATCCGGGGCCACCTCAAAATCAAAGAGCTGTGAGTTTTCAAAACTATAATCCCTCAAAACTCCCTGGCAGAACCCATGTATTGTATTAATAGAAGCACAATCAAAGTTTACCAAGGCGTCCCGTAACCTCTTTTCTGCAATCTTATCTATCTTGCAATTCCCCAGTTCAGCCAGAAGCCTCTCTCTTATCCGACATTTCAGTTCACCGGTGGCTTTTTCTGTAAACGTAACCATAAGTATATTATCAATGCCAACCCCCTTCTCTGTAACAAGTCTAGCAACCAGGTTTTCAATGGTGAACGTCTTGCCAGTGCCTGCAGAGGCCTCAACCAGGGCATGTTTATCGATGTCTATCTCTTTGCTATCTGTAATAGTCTTTATTTTCATTTTTCACAATTATATTGAGGTATATTCGATGTTGACATTCCTGGGACAGTATTAGTATACTTTCAATTAGTAACAATGTTTTCCCCATATCTATACAGTTCGCATTGTATGAATCGTACAGACAAAAGCAAATATTTTTTTACCATCATTTAAACAACAACCAACCAGAAGAAGTTTTCTAAAAGGACTAATATATAATGCGGCAAAGCCGCGGCTAAATTCAGGAGACGGAATTCAGAATAAAGCCCAGAGTAGATCAATATTATATGAATTAAGGAGCTAAAAATGGAACACGCATTAATAATTATTAAACCGGACGGCGTGCAGCGCAAACTAATAGGCAAGATAATTTCAAGACTTGAAGAAAAAGGTTTCCTGATTATGGGCTTAAAGATGACATTTATTTCAGAAAAGCTGGCAAGCAATTTATACGCAGTTCATAAAGGAAAAGATTTTTATAATCAGCTGATCAAATATATGACGTCAAGTCCTGTGGTCGGCATAGGGATAAAGGGTATTAATGCTGTTAATGTTGCAAGAAAACTAATAGGTTCCACGTTTGGACAGGATGCGGAACCTGGTACTATTCGTGGTGATTATGCAATAAGCAAAAGGTTTAACCTGATTCATTGTTCTGATAGTCAGGAAACTGCAGACAAAGAGATTAGTCTGTTTTTCAAGAACGAAGAACTTCTGGATTATGATACCGCAGACTTACGCTGGATCTATGACACCTCCATGGCAAAATATGTATAAAATTTAAATATGATTACGCTGATTAATTTTGATTACACAGATCTGCATCGGCGTAATCAAAATTAATCAGCGTAATCATATTTTGCCTATTACTCGTAACTGTTTTACTTATACAGTTTAAAATAAAATACCATACTACAAAATTAACGCCTTTACACTCAAAGTAAAATATCTAATGAAAACAAATATCACAAAAAAAACAAGATTACTCTTCCTTGTTGTTCCGTTGGTTAGTTTTTCCATAATTTCAGGATGCGCCAGTCATAAGACCAGCAAGATTATACCTGCATCACCTGAAACCAATCTGTCGTTGATAGATGAGATGCAGAACGCTATCATCTCAAACGAAAAAAAGATAACCTCCATAAAAACGAACGCTATTATTAAATTAAAAAGCCCCATGACTAGAGTACCAGTCAAGTTCAAAGGAGTCTTAAGATACAACCAGCCCAATTCCATCAGGCTTGTTGCCAGCAAATACTCTTATACTCTTTTTGATATGTTATACAATAACACTCAGTTCACTCTTTACATCCCGCAAGATAGATCCGTATTTTTCGGATCCATAGACAGGCACACAAAAATAAAAATAACGGATTTAACCATACGGCCATACGACATTGTCAATATCTTTAATTTTGAAGAGCATCTGAAGGATAAGGATATAACCATTAAGCAAGATAAAGAGGAGTGGATAGTAAATGTATACGATCCGCACAACAGCCCAAAACGTTTACTGTCAACCATTTACATCGACAGCAACAAAAATGTAACAAAACATGAACTAATGGACAAAAAGGGAAAGAGAGACACGCTAATCACGTTTGATGATTACAAAGAGATTGACGGATGCCGCATACCACACGGAATTAAGATCAAATGGCCATACAGCAGTACTTACCTCATCTTTGCATTTAATGATCTAGAGGTAAATGAGGAGCTATCCACTCAGATGTTTGACTTTAATCAGCCAGAAGGCACAACGATTGTGCCTATCAGCATGCTTCAATAGGTACTATAAAAACATAATACAGCAAAGCTACAACCAAGATTAAGGAAACAGGAGACAGAATTCAGAGCAAAGCAGAGAAGAGATGTTTTTGAAAATCAATACTATTATACGGTGAAACCATAAAAGAATATGTGGCAATGGAATAGTGTAGTAATTGATTATTGTCTTTCTTTCATCACTCCAATGCTCCATTTCTCCAGTTCCCGCAATTATTCGGATTAATTAGAATAAATCTTTCTAAAAACAAGTTGTCATGGTAATACTATATTTCATTATCTTTAACACCCCCACAAAACAATGAAAATACTTTACAGCTTATTGATAGCGCTATTTTGCATACTACCACAATGTAAAAGTTCAACAGCAGAACAGGATAGAGACATACTGTTTCAAACTTCAACCATTAACGCCCTATTGGAAGGAGTGTTTGAAGGCAACGTAACATATAAGGAGCTGAAACAGCATGGAGATTTTGGACTGGGAACATTTAACAACCTTAACGGTGAAATGATCGCATTGAACAACAACTTTTACCAGATTAAAGCAGACGGCAAGGTATACCCGGTTACTGATTCACAAATAACACCGTTTGCGGTTGTAACATTTTTTGACCAGGATTCATCAATACCGGTAAAAGGAAACCTCAACTATGATGAGCTAAAACAACACATTGACAAACATATACCCACTGAAAATATATTTTATGCTATCAAGATAGAAGGTTCATTTAAATATGTAAAAGCACGAAGCGTACCACAGCAGAAAAAGCCATATCCGGAAATTATGGAGATAATCAAAGTACAACCAATCTTTGAGTTCGAGGAGATTAAAGGTACCATGGTGGGGTTTCGGCTGCCGACATATATGAATGGCATAAATGTCCCCGGATATCACTTACATTTTATAACCGAAGATAAAACCGCAGGTGGACACGTACTTGACTGTAATTTGAAAGATGTAACGATAGAAATAGATTATACAACCAGGTCATATTTAAATTTGCCTGAAGTTAAAGGTTTTTATTCCGCCAATCTGACAAAAAAAGAGAAGGTTGATATTAATAAAGTAGAAAAGTAGAGAGAGTAGTACTATATGTCAAATCCAGAAAAAGAGAACACAAAAACAGACGACAAATTAAACTTTGTACAGAATATTATTAGCAACGATCAACAGTCAAACAAATATGACGGGCGCATCCTTACCCGTTTTCCACCAGAGCCAAACGGGTTTTTACACATCGGACACGCAAAAAGCATATGCCTTAATTTCGGTATTGTGGAAAAGTTTCCGGGAGCTCTATGTAATCTCCGCTTTGATGACACAAACCCAGCTAAGGAAGAAGAAAAATATGTTGAATCGATAAAAGAAGATATTAAATGGCTTGGTTTTGATTGGAAAGATAGGCTGTTCTTTTCCTCTGATTACTTTGATAAGCTTTATGAGTACGCCGTTAAACTTGTCAAAAAAGGAAAAGCGTTTGTATGTGATCTCTCCACAGAGCAAATGAGGGCGCATCGCGGAACCATAACCACACCGGGTAAAGAGAGCCCATTTCGCAACCGTACAGCAGAAGAAAATCTCGGTCTTCTGGAACAAATGAAAAAAGGAGAGTTTAAAGACGGAGAAAAGACCCTGCGAGCAAAGATTGATATGGCTTCCCCAAACCTCAACATGAGAGACCCTGTCATGTATCGCATTATACATACACACCATCAACGTACAGGAGACAGGTGGAACATATACCCCACATACGACTTTGCACACGGTCAAAGCGATTCCATAGAACGTATTACCCACTCCATCTGCACTCTGGAATTCGAAAACCACCGTCCGCTTTATGACTGGTTTCTAGATGAACTTGATGTTTATCACCCACAACAGATCGAGTTTGCGCGTCTGAACATAAACTATACGGTTATGAGTAAAAGAAAACTAATGCAACTTGTTACTGAAATGCACGTCAGCGGGTGGGATGACCCGAGAATGCCTACAATCTCTGGCCTTCGACGAAGGGGTTACACACCTGAATCAATAAGAAACTTCTGCGAACGTATTGGAGTTGGCAAGGTAAATTCAACAAATGATGTGGCCCTATTGGAGCACTTTGTCCGCGAAGACCTTAACCGTACGGCGATGAGGGTAATGTCCGTCCTGAATCCTCTTAAAATAGTAATCGTTAACTACCCGGAAGACCAGGAAGAAGAGCTTGATGCAGTTAATAATCCGGAAGATGAAACAAAGGGGACAAGAAAGGTACCATTTTCAAAGATTATATATATTGAAAAAGATGATTTCATGGAAGATCCTCCAAAAAAATTCTTTCGTCTAGCTCCAGGTCGTGAAGTGCGATTGCGATACGCATATTACATTAAATGTACGGACGTAATTAAAGATGAAAACAGCGGGGAAATTACAGAGCTACACTGCACCTATGACCCGGCAACCAAAGGCGGAGACTCCCCTGACGGCAGAAAAGTCAAAGCAACCCTCCACTGGGTGTCAGTAAAACACGCAGTAATGGCAGAAGTACGTCTTTACACTCATCTCTTTAACAGGGAAGATCCAGAAAACGCAGAGGATGGTAAAAACTTCACCTCGTGCCTAAACCTAGATTCATTGAAAACATTAAGAAATTGTGCGGTAGAACCCAGCCTTGCCACCGCCCAACCTGAAGACCGTTTTCAATTTGAACGCCTGGGCTATTTTTGTGTAGATAAAGATTCTACCAAAGAAAACCTTATATTCAACCGAACTGTAACATTAAAGGATACTTGGGCAAAAGTGCAAAAAAAGAAATAGGATTAGACAACTATTACTATTTCTGGCACGTATTATCTAATTTATGATTATATGAGAAGTGCAGATTAATATTATCTATTCAACCACGGTTCAACCTTTTTCTTCTTGAGATAAAAAAAAGGCCTGCAATTGTTAAAAATTAAAAGCAAAAACAGGTATGATTCGAGAAACGCAGATAGTGGCACCAACTGCACTTCATGCCTAGACATCGATTCATTGGCAAAATTAATAATTGTCATATTGTCAAATAATCATCCAATATCATCTTTAAATTGATTCGCGATTTCAATAAATTTGTCTTCAGCAGATAGGAATGCTTTAACCAAATTTGGATCCAAATGTTTTCCTTGTTCACTTATAATCATATCCTTGGCAACATCAGGAGAATGTGCTTCTTTATACACCCTTTTACTTATTAGAGCGTCATAAATATCTGCTAATGTAACTACACGCGCAGAAAGTGGAATTTCCTCTCCTTTTAATCCATCCGGGTAACCTGAACCATCAAATTTTTCATGATGTGAGAGTGTTATTTCCGTGCCCATTCTTAGATAGTTTGCTCTTGGAAATTTCTCTAATGCAGCATTAATGGTATTAAACCCAATAAGGGTATGTTTCTTCATAGTTGTAAATTCTCTGTCATCAAGCCTGGCAGGTTTAAGCAGAATAAAATCAGGGATACCTATTTTCCCAATATCATGTAACGGACTACTTAGAAATATATTATCTATGAACACTTTGTCTATTTTCTGGGAAAGATTATCTGTCCTTGCCGCTGATTCTGCCAGAGCCTTTGCATAATATCGAATACGTTCAAGATGTTGACCTGTTTCCGGATCGCGCGATTCTGCAAGTTTAGCCATTGAAAAGATAACAACATCTTTGGTTTCAAAAACCAATATTCTTTCGGCTGCCCTGATCCTCACGGCAAGTTCTTCTTTTACAAATGGTTTAGTAATAAAGTCATCAGCTCCTGCATCCATACCAATAACGATATCATCGGTAGCATTTCTAGTGGTTACCATGATAAGGTACGTATATTGCCCCCCCTCCGACGCTCTTATTTTTTCACATAAATTCAGGCCACTAATCCCGGGCATATTCCAATCTGTGATGACCATTCTGACCCTCTCATCTTTCCAAATTTCCCACCCTTCTTTTCCGTTTTCAGCAACAATAGTTTCATAGCCTAACCGTTGGATTAATCTTTCCATTTTTTTTCGGCTTGCAAATTCATCATCCACCACGAGGATTTTCATTAAGTTCTACCTTATATTATAAAACTTACTATTTTAGCATTAAAAAATTAATCCGTTTATAGCATTACACTGTAAAAACTTGTTTTTTAGAAAGAAAATTTTACCGTGCATTGTTAAACTATTTGAAACGGTATAGTTACTGGATGCTTGATACTAGATGCTTGATAATTTATTGTGCTTTCTTAATATGTTATATCTTGGATTGAGTTTGCATCTTTTTCATATTACATCTTAAAAAAACTAGAAATCTAACTAATTGCCAATATCTAGAATCCAGTATCCGGCATCTTGTATTTTGGTTGCGGCTTCGCCGCGTTATGATGTTATATCATTATCTTATCCCTGGTATATTCTTTTAAACGGTTAAACTCATTCTCAAACTTTTCAAGAACTTCATGTCCTGCCCCCAACATAGTTTCACTCCCTAGATTTTCAAGTTCAACCGCTACCTTGTTCAGCCCATATGCCGTTAGATTTGCCGCTCCACCTGCAATGGAGTGAGCCTCATTCTGCACAACTTCAAGGTTACCGTCAGATACTGCCCGTCGCAAAGTTTTTATCTGCTTTTTCACATTTTCAAGAAAACCATTAAGTACTTCTATCAGAAACTCACGATCATTATCATATTCCCCTACGGCTTGATCAAAATTTATAGGGTCGCCATTTTTGTAGTTTATATCTTCAGATTGTTCATGACTATCATAGTTACTTAATTCCGGTTCCATCTTTCTATATTTTTCCACAAGCCCCTGGAGTTCCTTCTTTTTTAATGGTTTGGTAATATACTCATCCATTCCAACTTTCAAGCAATTTTCCTTAAAACCTTTTATGGCGTGCGCCGTCATAGCAACAATGGGAACCCTTCTCAATCCAGTTGAAGGCTCTTTATCCCGCTCATTTTCTTGATTTCCCTCCAATAGTCGAATCCTTCTTGTTGCCTCATAACCATCCATCATAGGCATTTGTAGGTCCATAAGTATCAGATCGTAACGTTCTCGTCGAAATGCCTCCACTGCATCCTGGCCATTTTCAGCCAGATCAACTTTGTATCCTGAATCACGTAAATGCCTTAAGGCCACTAATTGATTCGTAGGGTAATCCTCAACCAGAAGTACATTAAATGTGTTATGCACCTTTTCAACGAAACTGGGTTTTACTAAAATATCTGTTACGGCTTTCCGCTCATTATATTTTTCAAAACCTAAAGCAGATTTAATGACCTTACACAAATCACTCTTTTTAATTGGTTTTGTAATATAAGAGTCTTCTCCCAGTTCTTTACATAAACCCAGCTCCTCTATATTTGCAGCCGAAGCAGAAAGTATTACTGGAATTCCTTTAAATGCTTCGTTTGCTTTGATTTTCCTCGCCAGTTCAAAACCGTCCATATCTGGCATCCTTGTATCTATCAAAATCAACTGAATGGCTTCTTGGGATGATACAGTTCCTTGAAGCATTGCAATGGCCTGTTTTCCACTTGAAGCCATTATTGGACAAGCAGACCATGATTTCAAGTACTCTTCCAGGATAAACCGTACATTATTGTTATCATCAACTACCAGCACATTAAAATTACGCAGATACACCTCTTTTGCTGATGGTATGGTATTTTGTTCCATCTGTCGACGAAAAATCACCGTAAACCAGAAAACGCTCCCTTTTTCTTCATTTCCATACATACCAATTTCTCCACCCATCAATTCTGCAAGTCGTTTAGAAATGGATGTCCCTAATCCTGTCCCACCATACTTCCTAGTAGTTGAATTGTCTGCTTGTGTGAAGTCTTCAAAGATAGTCTTTTGTTTCTCTTTTGTTACGCCTATTCCTGTATCTTTTACTTCAAATCGAATCTTGACCATCTCACCAAGGTCATTGTCCAACTCTACTTTAATAAATATATCGCCTTCTTTAGTAAACTTTATGGCATTGCCCAAAAGATTTACGAGTATCTGTCTTAACCTACCAGGATCACCAATTAATTGAATTGGAACATTGGAAGAAATAAATACGTTAAACTCCAACCCTTTCTGCTCCGCTCTAAAAGCAATTTTATTGGCAAGGTCATTAATCATGGTATCAAGATCAAATGGAATTGTTTCAAGTTCCACTTTTCCAGCCTCAATCTTTGAAAAATCCAGGATGTCATTAATAATAGCAAGTAAGTTGTCAGATTCAGATAAAATTATTTGAAAAATGTTCCTCTGATTATCATTAAGGTTTGTGTCCATCGCCAGTTCTGTCATTCCTATAATTCCATTAAGAGGAGTCCTTATCTCATGGCTCATATTAGCCAGAAAATCACTCTTGGCCCTATTTGCAGCATCAGCAGCTATCTTGTCATGCATTAGTTCATTTGCCCTTTTGGCATCAGTAACATCTCTTGTAATACCACGATAACCTTGTATATTACCTTTCAAATCCGTCATTGGAGATACAGATGTCTCAATATTACATTTATTACCATTTTTCTTTATGATTTCAGTATCAATCGTTTTTGCAGCCCTTCCAGTCTGAAGCGAAAATTCTAAATCATTGCCTGGATTATTAATATCTTTACTTGTATCCCCTTTACCCATAAACTCATGGCTATTCAATCCCATTAGTTCTTTTTGGGAATACCCATATATTTTGCATAGAGAATCATTAAAAAAAGTAAAATTACCATCAAGATCAACCTCATAATAACCATCTTCAATGCTTTCAATGATAGTGTTATATTTTTTCTCACTTTTTTTCATATCCTCTTCAGCTATTTTACGTTTTTTGAGAGTATACTGGATATGTGAAACAAAGATGGCAAAAAAACATAATACAATTAGACGTGACATAAGCTCATATAGGTTTGTACCTATAAGATGTTGAGTAAAATCAGATGAGTGTGACGAAAAGAGATGAGGAAAATATTCTAAGACAACGATTCTATAGCTATCTAATGCGGATGCTATAATCCAGTAAACTATTGCTATTATACCTAGACTTACATATATATATAAAGTCGCTAAGCCCTTCCCTTTCTTATTATCATTCATTTTCCTATTCCTCTCATCAAACACTCAAATACAGACATATGAAAACAAAAGAATCTTTATAGCGTTCATGCTCCTAATGACATTTCTAGAAACGCTAAGTCTTAAGATCGGCAAAAAACCTGGATTTTTAAAGATTTATAAAACCATATAGAAATTTAGTAACTGTTCAGTAAAATCTAATAACACTCCCCTAAATCCCCTCTTTTTAGAGGGGACATTTGGGCTGTAGATAAACATTTATCTTTTTTGATTGAATTAAAGATTAAAAACAGATGCTGTTAATCCCCTTTAGAAAGAGGGGTGGATGCGTAAGTAGGCTGGGTGTGTAATACATGCTGAACGGATACGAAATTTATTTATTATTAATTAAAAAGCAACACTATTAACTTTAGACACTTTAATTGGAAAATGTTCATATTGAAAGTGTGTCAATCTGTAAGACGCGCCCTAACCACAGCTGCCTTTACCCTGGATACAAATCTAGGGTCAATCTTGATTTCCGTTTCAAGTACTTTGCTTTTACCCGCCAGTAACCGACCGGAAACCTTCCGTTTAATCTGTTTTAACTTGCCTTGACTATCAGGATATTGTATGGCAATCACAATACCAGTAACATCTCTAGGAGTAGTATTTGCAAGTTGCACCTTAACTGCCGTATTCTGTCCAAGCCCATAACGGGTTCTGATGTACTTCCCAGGATTCGACGGCAGATCCAGCTCAACCAGTGACGCCAGAGCCTCTTCTCCGGCAGGACTTTTATGCCCGGCAGCCTTTGCGTAATACCTTTTGGCATTATCAAACTCGCGTTCAGAACGTGAGATATTGCCTAAAGCATTGTATGCGTTAGACGTTGGTAATAATTTCAAACTGCGTTCCAGAAAGTGCTTGGCGTCGATATTGTCATTAAATTCTTCGCTGATCAAACCACGCTGCAGGTGATAGTAGAAAAAATTGTCATTCAGGCTGATAGCCCGATCATAATGGCGTTGCGCAGTCTCTAACCGGTTATTCTTTTGAGCAATATCACCTAGAAAGGAATGAAAATGTCCCTCTTGTGGTTCAATCGAAATCGCTTTCTCTGCAAGGCGAACAGCTTTGGCTGAATCACCTTCGGCAAAGGCCTTCTTCGCTTCTTTATATGCATCGTACGCAGGCTTGGTTTCCATTAAGTGCGCCATCTTCCGCTGGTAACGCTCCTTTCCCACCTCTCCACCTTTAGGCAATAGGGCAAGATATTCAATGTTATTCTGCACACGCTCGGCCGACGGTGGATGACTTGAGAATAAGCCACTCAAGAAATCTTGCCGACGGTCTTCTGCAAGCTTAACAAATGTACGCTGCAAATCAACAGCCCCTTGAGGATCGTAACCGGCTCGACTCATATATGTAATACCCGCCATATCAGATTCACGCTCGGCGTCACGCCCATATTTGGTATTAATTAATTGTGCTCCCATGGATACTCCCATTTGCGCAAGATTGGAATACTGCCGACCCTGGGTCGCAATTGTGGCAGCAATAACACCACCCTGCAGCAACATACCTCGCTGCATACCTTTGGCTCCATGCTTTGCGGCAGCATGCACAATCTCGTGGCCCAAAACCGCGGCCAGTTCAGATTCACTTTGTAACTCGGTCAGCAATCCTCTATTAATGGCAATCTTACCTCCCGGAAGTGCCCAGGCATTTGGTACTGAGCTATTGATCACGTTAAATTCATACGGTAGCTTTCGATCACTCACTGCGGCCAGACGTTGCCCAACCTGCTTAACATATTCCTGTACCTGGGGATCAGAAATATAATCCCCGCCCTGCGACTGTCTAGAAGGGCTATACTGTTGCTTTCCAACATTAAGCTCCCACTCTTCCGATACAAGTATAAGCTCTTTCTTACCTGTAACAGGGTTAGTAGAACAACCAATCATACCAAGGGCAATGCTAAAGAACATGATGAGCATTATAATCCCTCTGGTCATCCGGCAATCACTAACTATTCGCGAACGAGTCCTTAAATAATTGAGATACATGATATCTCCTCCTCTATTTAATTATTATTAATATCACTGCACCACGTACAAAATTTCCTCTAAAAATTCTCTTTTTAACATTATCTATTTACCATTTTTTTGTTTCTTGGCCGCCGCCCTTAGCGCGGCCCCATAAGCCTTATTGGCCCAGGAGTAGATTTCGTCTGAGTCCTCAAGTATTTCATCCGGCGAACGATAGTAGGACATTGCAAACTCTTTCCCTTTTCTGCTGTATGTAAACTGTGCAAGCCCTAGTGCTTTGAACTCCTTCTCTGTTTCAATATCTGCTTTTAGATAGAGAGTGCGGTCTGCCATTAAAGCAAACATTAACCCGTCAAGGAAGAATCCATAACCCCCAAACATTTTTTTTGAGATTACCGGACCAATAGACTGCATTAGCTCTACAATATAAGAGACAAATTCATTTTCATCTTTTGACATGGTCACCACCTGCTAAAAAATATTCACTAAATTATCACCTACGGCCAACTCTTAGCTTCTAAATCCACACACCGCGATTATGATTAGGAGTACGATTAAGACTATAGTAATTTTTTGTGGTCAATATCCACCCTTCATTGTTAATAAAATGAAAATTACGACACTATTAAATTATTGATATGAAAGGACATTTTAACTCCTATTTATTATGTAATGAACGTCTCCATTATATGGCCGTCTCTTAAGATATACCACATAACAAGAGAAACAACAAGAAAAAGCTATTTAGTCTTTAGGAAAATATATCTGTTAAGTAGGAAAAAAATTGGTTGTATCATCAGGGACTTTTGTTTTTAGGAAAAAATCATTTTCTCCGAAATCTGTTTAAATTTCCAATACTTCAATTCGCTGATCAGTTTTGTTCAATCAATTCTTGAAATTAATGAAACTACATAGTATTATCTATGTGAAAATTAAGAAACTTTACCTAACAATTGCCTCATCTGATTACTTGGAATCATGTTTAATGGATAAACAAATGGCAAAAGCTAGAATTTTGGTTGTAGAAGACGACGAAACGACAGCCAATAATATCAATAGGTGCTTAGAAGAGCTGGGATATGTTGTTTCAGATATTGTATCTACTGGGAAACTTGCTTTTCAAAAAGCAAAAGAGCAGAACCCGGATTTGATATTGATGGACATTGTCTTGAAAGAAAAGGTAGACGGAATAGAGGCCGCCGAAAAGATACGCAATAATTTAAATATCCCTGTTATTTATCTAACTGCATATGCGGATGATATTACCCTTCAGAGAGCAAAGATAACCGAACCATTTGGTTATATTCTCAAGCCTTTTAAGAGAAGCGACCTTCGTGTCAACATAGAGCTGAGTCTTTATAAGCAAAAGAGAGATAAAGATCTTAATACTCATTTGATGCAGTTGGAAAGAGTTGCAGATCTTGGACAGCAAGCGTTATCTGGAATTGATATTTTTACACTTATGCATGAATCAATCCTTCTTGTGGCAAAAACACTTGAGGTCGAATACTGTAAAGTTTTAGAGATTCTACCAGAAGGAGAATTATTGTTACGTTCAGGTGTTGGTTGGAAGGAAGGGCTTGTGGGGCGTGCTAGAGTAGATAGTGGATTAGATTCACAGGCAGGTTACACATTGGTATCAAAAGCACCAGTAATAGTAAATAATTTAAAGACCGAAACTCGATTTTCCGGACCAAAACTCTTACATGAACATAACGTTATAAGCGGTATAAGTGTTATCATTCAAGGACAAAAAGGTGCTTGGGGGGTGTTTGGAGTACACACAACCAAGATCAGGAAATTTACCAATAACGATATCAATTTTATTCTGTCTGTGGCAAACATACTATCTGCAACAATTAACCGCAAACAATCAGAGGAGAGAATAGAACATCTAGCATCATTCCCAAAAATGAACATCATGCCGATTCTTGAGTTAGATTTCTCAGGCGCTGTTTCTTTCTATAACGACTCTACCATTAAAACACTAAAGAAGCTGAATTTAAAAGAAGACGCAACTCTATTCCTCCCGAAAGATATTGATGATATAATTAAAGCTTTAGAAAATAAAGAAAAGGTACAACTATACCGTGAACTGGAAATAAAAGATCATATATTTGCTGAAGACATACATCTTTTACCAAAATTTAACGTGATTCGCTTATACGCACGGGATATTACAGAACAGAAAAAGAGAGAGAGAGAACGTTTAAAGGGGCAAAAGCTTGAATCATTAGGAGTCCTCGCAGGAGGTATTGCTCACGATTTCAATAATATCTTAACTGCAATAATTGGTAATATTAACCTGGCAATGATGCAGACAAAAGAAGGTGACAAGATTAATGTAAGACTGCATAAACTGGAGAAATCATCTCTGAGAGCAAAGAATTTAACACACAAACTCCTAACATTCGCAAAAGGAGGAAAACCTGTCAAAAAAACAATTTGCATAGCTGAATTGTTAAGAGAATCTGTAGAATTTGCAATTAGAGGATCAAACATCATAACTAAGTTTTATATAGATGATGATCTTAATCCAGTTGATGCGGATGAATGTCAAATAAATCAGGTATTAAACAATTTATTGATTAATAGCCAACAAGCTATGCCTAGCGGTGGGGTATTAGAGATCACGGCGAGAAACATTAACGATAACGAATCAAGGGAGATAAACGATCTAAAACCGTGCAAGCATGTGATGATATCTATTGCAGATAGTGGAGTTGGAATACCGAAGAATACCCTTCTGAAGATATTTGATCCTTACTTTACAACTAAACAGAATGGTACCGGTCTTGGACTTGCGTCTTCATTTGCAATTATAAAAAATCATAATGGTTCGATCGCCGTTAAATCTGAGAATGGGGGAGGTTCCACCTTTTCCGTATATCTTCCAGCATCCAACAATATATTTTCAAAAGATAACAAGTGTGAGTGAAAAATCTTAAAGAGATAAGGAAACTATAAAAATATTGCGTGAAATATCACAAGAAGCAAAGGTACTGTCCTTGTTAATGGCGGTTACTCCAATGACCCAATACTGGCAAATTTTCATGAATATGGGTTTAATGGCGCTATAAAAAAGCCATTCAATCTTCATAAAACAGACTACATTTTACGTAAAATAATTGATCAGTAAACATAGCTCTCTGAAACTACAGTCAAAATACCGAATTCTAGACTTTGGTAATTTGTTAAATAGCATTTAATTCATTTACCAATTGTTCCACCTCTTTTTCTAAAACACTATATACTTCCATCGCCTCATCCATATTACCCTCTTTACCAATTGTTTCCAACCTAAACGCCGTTTCATAGACAGCATTTTTCCCAAAATTACCGGCACCACCTTTTAGTTTATGTGCAGCCTTATTTAGAAGTACATTATCATTGATGCTTATGGCTTTTTTTATATCGTCCATCTGCTCAGGAAGTCCATCAATAAATAATTCCGACAGCTCCTTCAAAAATTCCACATCATCACCTAACTCTTCAAGTACTTCGGCCTTATTAAATACAGCCATGTCACTCACCTCCAATTTCTAAGTTATAGCCTTCGGCATCCTATACATCGGTTACATCCGTCATCCTAAAACAATTACGTCCATCATCCTTTGCCCTGTATAGCGCATCGTCTGCGGCTTTAATTATAGATTCAAAATTTATATTCCCTACATTTTCAGGCACACATGCACCAATACTAATGGAAACAGGTATCATCTCTTCGTTAGTGCCTACCGGCATTTCACTAATTGCAGTTAGAAGTCTCTCTGCAATGCCTGAGACTACATGGTTATTGCACCCGGGCAAGACGACAATAAACTCCTCTCCCCCAAATCTTCCTATACCATCATAGGGACGTATCTTTATAGTTAATCTCTTTACTATATCGCAAATCACAACATCACCCACACAATGTCCGTAATTATCATTAATATGTTTAAAATGATCTATATCAATCATTAACACACCCAAATCACGTTTGTCACGCTTTGATCGTTCTATTTCCAGTTTCAATATATCAAAGATTGCACCACGGTTCCATATACCAGTAAGGGCATCATGTGTTGCTTTTAATTCAAATGCGTCACGAGCCTCTATTAGTTCTGTTTGTAAATCAATAATACGCCTTCCAGCCCTCAGCCTCACCTTGAGTTCATGTGAATAAAATGGTTTGGTAATATAATCGTCTACACCCGTATCCATCCCCTTGACAATGTCATCCTTGTCATCTTTTGATGTAAGCATCATGATGTATATATAAGGGCCATTAGTTCTTCCCCTAATCTTGCGACATAACTCTAAACCATCCATACCAGGCATCATCCAGTCCAAAATTGCCAGTTTAGGAGCTTTCTCTTCCTGCAATATTTCCCATGCCTGCATTCCATTTATACAGGAAACTACTTCATAACCCCATTTTTCCAGTATTGTCTCTAAACGGCGGGAAGAAACAGGGTCATCTTCTGCAATTAATATTCTCATTTAGGTGATCAGTTAAATTGTAGTATTACCATGTAAAACTTCTCTTACCGTTCTCTGCAAACGTAACCTCTCATGGACATACTGGTAATAAATAATACTTGTAACACTAAACGCCACATCATCTTTATCCAAATCTCAATCACCAAATACTCAATGCGGCAAAGGCCATGCTTTGGATTTGGTTCAATCAATTTAAACAAATCTAACATAAATTGTCGTATTTCATGCACGTTCCTAAGTTGTTGTAAACTTAGCCGCAGGTAATCATACATGGTTAAATGAATAAATCTGCAAGTTTATTATATGATCTATCAGGAAGATTTTTTGGTCCACTGAATTCTGATCAAAGTTTAGTAAAATTGCCCATTTGCACTTGCCTGATTACCCATTCAGCTTTTAAACTATCAGATTGTTTACGATTTACAAAGATTCCGTTCAATAGCATCTGCAAGTTCCTGTATCTTTATCGGTTTGGAAACATAATCGTTCATTCCACTCTCAAGACATTTCTCACGGTCACCTTTCATTGCGTTAGCAGTCATAGCAATAATCGGAATGTTATGATTCCTAACAGATGATTTAACATTACGTATTGCTCTTGTCGCATCATAACCATCCATCTCTGGCATCTGGCAATCCATCAAAACAAGATCATAGTCAAGGTCTTTTAACAATTCGATGGCCTCTTTTCCATTAGAAACTAGGTCTGATTGATGTCCAAGTTTCTCATCAAGTAAGCGAATGGCAACCTTCTGATTAACCACATTATCCTCTACCAGAAGTATTCGAGCTTTTCTACTATGATCTTCAGAAATAGAATATCTGGGAATAACCTTACCATATGTATCTTTCTCAACGCTTGCAATCTTCCCAGGACCGATCTTGTCACAATCCACCCGTTGTTTTCCCAATGTAATCTTAAACCAAAAGTTAGAGCCCTTACCCAGGGTGCTTACTACACCGATTTCACCACCTATTAATTCAATAATTTTTTTTGAAATAGCCAACCCAAGACCAGTACCTCCGTATTCCCTTGTGGTCGATGAATCCGCCTGTGAAAATGATTTGAATAAACAATCTATCTGATCATCAGAAATACCAATACCAGTATCTCGGACATTAAAATAGAGGGAAACATGAGATTCGGCCTCTTTATACAACTCCACACTAATAGAAACCTCACCCTCCTTTGTGAACTTGATTGCGTTTCCTACCAAATTAATCAAAACCTGCCTTAACCTGTTTGAATCACCTAGTAACTCAGATGGAACTCCAGGATCTACAATGCAAGAAAAATTAATCATCTTTTCTTCAGCTTTGGCAACAAACATCTTGGCAACAGTATCCATCGTAGTACGTAAATCAAAAGCATGGACGTCTATTTTCAGTTTCCCTGCTTCGATTTTAGAAAAGTCAAGTATATCATTGAGGATAACTAACAAAGATTCAGCACTAATACTAACCGTATTTGCATATTCACTCTGTTCAGGGGTTAATTCCTCATCCAGTAGCAGTTCTGTCATACCTATAATACCATTCATTGGCGTACGTAACTCATGGCTCATATTGGCAAGAAAGAGAGATTTTGCCTCATTCGCTTTTTCTGCCTCTTCTTTTGCCCTGTTTCTTTCTTCAAACGCTTCCTTTACTTTATATATAGAATCATTAATGTTATGTTGAAGAGTACGTAAGTCGCCTTTAAGATCACCTGTTACTTGTCTTGTAAAGTCTCCGTTTGCAGCCGACATCATTACCTGGTTTATCTCATTAAATGAAGATTGGAATGAATGCATTAGCTTATTAAATGATTCAAGCACCTCCCCTACCTCGTCTTTTGAATTACTCTTTACACGGTTAGAGAAATCAGACCTTTGCTCAACATCAATAACGGTATCTGTTAATAACGCAAGCGGTCGAGTTACAGATAAATAAAGATTAATGATAAGAATAGTTATAAATAATAGGGTTATAGTTATAGTAATTAAGATTATTATTTTTGAATTATTTGAGGTCTTACTAGCTATGGTCTGTGCGTCTTCGGCAAGAATATTTATATCATTGATAAGCTTGTCAGCAACGTCTTTCATTTCAATGTATTCTACCAGCGCTTCATAATTATCTGTCGCTATATCATCAATATTTAGAAACGAATCTATATTAGTCTTAAAAACCTGCCAGTCTGAAGAGATTTCATTCATGACAGTTTCTTCTAATTTGTGGTTTTTAAGCAACAACTTTAGTAATGTCAATCTATTCTCAAAGTCATCAAGACCTTTTCTTATAGATTCTAGAGCTTCACCTTCACCTTGCATAACAAGTGCCTCATTCACTCCCCAAGCAACTATCTGTAGATTTAACGCCTCCTTGCGAAAGGATAATGCGATATTTGACTCTTTTATAGTTAACTTAAACCCTATCCATGTAATGACTAGCATTACAATAAGCAGGACAAAGAGAAAAGAGGAGAAAAATATTAATTTCCCCTTAATAGTCATTGGTTATCATAGGCGTTATTTTCTAGCAACAATCTGCGCTAGATAATCGCTCAATCCTCCAGTTCAATGTATTTTCCTTTATATTTATTGTTGAACATTTTCAACAAATTTTTTCCTTCCTCAAGGCATACAGTTCCCTGGGACGAAATAATTGCCTGGCCTTCAGCACTTTTAGCAAAGTCTATAAACGCCTTAGTTTCACCCTTTGACACGCCTTTTGTTACAAGATATAGAGGTCTATAAAGAGGATATTTACCAGATATTATATTCTTTTTTGTCGGCTCAACTCCATCGACTTTAAGTATTTTTAATCCCTCACGCCTTTTTGCACTTGAAATCCCGGAGACCGCAATAGTAAGAGGACTTTTAGAAACAATAACTTCTATTACCTCTGAGTCTCTAGGTAGTGCCCTGGCAGTGGGATAATCCTGATTAATATTATTGAAAAGCAACTCTCTTAACATTATTCCAACACCGCTAACCTTACCACTTCGGGCTACTAGTTTTATTTCGTTATCTTCCCCTCCAAGCGACTTCCAATTAGTTAGCTTTCCGGCATACAATTCTCTTAACTGGCTTAATGAAATATCGTTAATTAGATTATCTTTACTTACAATCACAACCAGTGCATCCCAGGCAACATGGTGTAGCTTTGCATCTTCCTCTTTAGGATTATCAATTCTATGTCTACAAGTGCCACCCAAATCAGCAACGCCTATTGCAGTATCACATATCCCTCTTTTAGCACCACCACCTCTTATCTCTATCTTTGTTCCCGTCTTTCCTTCATACGCTTCCGCAAGTTCTTTCATGAAAGCCTTTTTCGTTACTCCGCAACCTACCCATCTAAGCTCTGTTGCTTGTACATAAGAAACAAATAACAAAAACAACATAAATGTAAATATAAAAATTATATTATTTATTAAATTTTGATGAGAAATATATCTAATCATAATTCTGTCGCTCCTAGTTCCAGTTTGCAAAGATTTCGTTCAATAACGGCAGCAAGTTCCTGTAATTTTATCGGTTTGGAAACATAATCGTCCATTCCAGTATCAAGACATTTCTCACGGTCACCTATCATTGCATTCGCAGTCATGGCAATGATAAGGATGTTATGATTCCTGACAGTGGAGTTAACCTCCCGTATATTTTTTGTCATCTCATAACCATCCATCTCTGGCATCTGACAGTCCGTCAAGACAAGATCATAGTCCTGTCTTGTCAGTGATTCGATTGCCTCCAGCCCGTCATTAGCTATATCAGCAGAATATCCGAGTTTTTTCTCCAGGAAACGTAAGGCTAACTTCTGATTTACTATATTATCCTCCACAAGTAGGATCCGAATTCTTTTGTTGTTATCTTCAGAGATAGAATATTTTGTGATAATAGTCATTGGAACATCTTTTTTATTACTTGTAACTTTTCCTGTAACCATTCTAAGACAATTGAACAATTGTAATTGTTTTACAGGCTTGAGCAAATATGCAGAAAACCCAAGCTCCTGAAGACGCGTAGCATCTCCTCGATTACCAATTGAAGTAAGCATCACGAGGATTGTATCTTTAAGCTGTGAGTTTGCCTTTATCTCCTGCCCCAGCGATCTACCGTCTCTATCAGGCATACAATAGTCCAACAATGCAATATTGAAAGGATCTCCCTCTTTAGCTGCGTTATGAAGCTTTTTCATTGCATCCTCCGCAGAATTCACCACTTCAGAACGACAATGCCAGGATTCCAAATAGGCCTCAAAAATCTGCCTATTTATACTGTTATCGTCAACAACAAGCACACGCATATTTTTTATGTCTCCAAGTTCCCGCACTGCATGTTGTTGGGCTAAAGGCAGCTTTTCCATTGTTATCGTAAACCAGAACATTGATCCTTTACCTTTCTCACTTTTAACACCAATCTCACCGCCCATTAGCTCTATAATCTGTTTAGAAATTGTCAATCCCAATCCGGTACCGCCAAATTTTCTAGTTGTTGAAGAATCTGCCTGTGAAAATGAATTGAATAGACGTTTCATCTGATCAGAATCGATACCAATACCAGAGTCACAAATGTCAAAACGTACAGTAGCATGAGATTCAGTTTCATTTTCAAGTTTCACATTAACAGATACTTCACCTTTGTTTGTAAACTTGATGGCATTACCAATGAGGTTAATTAAAACTTGCCGCAACCTGCCAGGATCACCACGCAGCATAAATGGAATTCTTGGCTCGGTAAAACAAAAGAACTCAAACCCTTCCTTTCTTTCAGTTTTAACAGCAAAGATGTCGATTATATCATCCATTGTGGTACGTAAATTGAAGTCAATGTTTTCAATCTCCAACTTCCTTGCCTCTATTTTAGAGAAATCTAAAATATCATTAATAACTGTCAACAACGAACTTGCGCTGCTGGCGACGGTATTGGCAAACTCCTTTTGTTCGGGGGATAATTCTGTTTCTAGTAATAATTCTGTCATACCAATAACGCCATTCATTGGTGTACGTATCTCGTGGCTCATATTGGCGAGGAACTCACTTTTTGCCTGAGCTGCCATTTCTGCAGACTTCTTCGCTTCATGTAAAGATTCTATCAATTTTAAACGCTCCAATTCCATTCCGGCACGGTTTGCAAACACCTTAAAAATAGTTAAAAAATTAGAATCTATTTTCATCGGCTTTTCATCCATGACAGCAATCAAACCTAATACATTATTACCTGGCCCATAAAGTGAAATGCCAATATAGCTTTCAATTGACATATCAACAAGCATTGTATCTTTTGGAAATTTGGATCTAACATCACTAGTATAAATACAAAATTCATCCTCAAAAACGTTTGAGCAAGGAGTTCCATCCAAACTATACTCAATGTTATCAAGCAATCTATCCTTTCCCCAAAACGCAATCGTTCTTACTATTGCCGGAGTACTATTAATCTTTAGCCCGACAATTACAAAACTAGCGTTAGAAATTTTCGCAAGTTGCTCAACTAATGTATGAAAAAAAACTTCTCCAGACACGGCAGACGTAGCATTAACTATCGTGCTTAAGCACTTTTTTTCTTCAATCAACAAGTTTTCTAATCTTTTCAACTCAGAAATATCAACCGCGACACACACGATGCCTTGTATATCACCTCTAATACCAAGCATAACTGATCCTGAAAAAAGGACCGGTACCTCTTTACCATCTTTTGCAATATAACACTTCTCTACATTATGGATAAAACCATCTTTGATAAGATTGGCAATACCATTATCACCAACCAACACATCTCCTTCTAGGAATATCAGCTTAATATGTCTTTCTATCAACTCTTCTTCTTTGTATCCTAATAGATCACAGGTTGCCTGATTAGCAATCTTAATCGTAGCATCTTGGTCAATAACAATTAATGGATCAGTCATGCTTTTCATAATATTGTCAACATAATCTTTAGAAACGGTAATAGTCTGTAAATTATCTACCATCTTGTTGATAGACATTGTTAAAGTGCCTAATTCATCATTTCTATTGACACTCAAGTTGCTAAATAAATTTCCTTTACCTATCTCAGTTGTGGCTCGCACCATGGATAAGATAGGGGAGCTAAAATGCCTTGACATAATAAACGCCATGGCACCTGCTAATAAGAAACCAAGACCGCTAATAAATAAAATGGATTTGCTTGTATGTTGTACTTGCTGTCGAGGTCTAACTATTGAAAAACCAACTGTAATATATCCGGTAAGGTTATCGTCTGCCATAAAGACCGGCCCACCAATCTTAAGGATCTCGGATTCCAGTCTGTATGTCCAATCATCGGATAATATCATCTTTTTGCTAAATGCATCCGTTAATCTTTTGTTGCTCACGACATAACTTTCTATCCCGTCCGTAATTAATAAACCATTAGAATCAAAGACGTTAATATATTTGATGTCGGGATTTACCATGAAGTGCTCTAATTGAATGATAAGAGAACTCACATCAAGAAAATAGATTTTATCTGCAACTATTCCCGATATTACGTTAGTTACCTCCAGACAATCCCTCACAAAAGTTTTACGGATTTCTTTCTGCCCACTATAAATAGAATAAAAAGTAAGCATTCCGCCTACCATAAGTACAATAGATAGGGCAGATACAATTAATTTTATTCGAATGCTAATCTTCATTGAAGTTCAAACTCGTTATCTATAAATTGTTGTGATTTTGATAATAGGATCTTTGACTCATGTGGAATTTCATCAAACTTTGTTGTCTTCTCAAACTCTTTAAGTACCTCCATGCCATCGTTAGATTTATCCATATTAACCAATATCTCTCTTAATCTATCTACAATTTTCTTATCCATGTCTCCCCTATAACTGACTATGTGACGTGGAACATCGGCTGTTTTAAAAATAACTTTGAAGTTTTCAGAACTCGCCTCCGCATATTTCAGAAAAGTATAATTATCAATCGCCCCTGCTATAACTTTTTCCTTGAATACCCATGGGGCAGTATTCCCTTCACCACAAAAGACATAGCCAACTTTATTTGAATTTACAGGAGAAAGAGTATTTCTTCTTGATACAAGCTCTAATCCTTCCCGTTCCATGAACATTTTGGGCAAGAAATAACCAGAAGAAGAAAAAGGCTCTTCAAATGCAATTATTTTCCCTTTAAGTTTCTCAATGCAATCAATGCCGCTATCCTTCCTAACGAAGACCACACTATGATATTCATCTATTCCTTTTTTCCACCGTCGTAGCAAGAATTTACTACCTGAAATACGGCTAACGACTGTTACAGGAAAAGGGCTGTCAATATAGAGATCTACCTTTCCCTCCTTTATCTTCGCGGCCATCATGTAAATGTCTTTCACCACAACAACCTTTACATGTTCAACCCCATCAGGCTGCAATTGTTTTTCAAGGTAACCAGCCAAAGGCAAAAACTTTTTAATCTCTTTATTCGGTTTCTCACTTATGGAACCAATACTGATCGATTCGGCCCTGGCTAAATGAAATAGAGGAGAACCAACTAAAAAAAGAGATAGAACACTAAATACTAATATTCGACCCGCCATAACACTTCTCCATCTTTAAAACGTATTAAATATATGATACTCTGAAATCTGCAACACAAGGTTCATCACATTTCGCATGCGTACAATCTTGCAGATCTAACCAAAATGTTCTTAGAAAATGGCAGAATCTTTATCTATGTCTTTACGGAGGTGTCTTTCAATGATTTCAGAGAGTTTCTGCAATTTAACCGGTTTTGTAATATAATCATCCATGCCAGCAGCAAGGCACCGTTCACGGTCACCTTCCATCGCATTGGCCGTCATGGCAACAATAGTGATGCTGTGATTTTTAACAGATGACTCCGTGTCACGTATAGTCTGCGTTGTTTCATAGCCATCCATCTCTGGCATCTGACAATCCATCAAAACCAAATCATAGTCGCGACTTTCCAATGCTTTAATTGCTTCTTTACCATTATTTGCTACATCTGTAAGATAACCAAGTTTTTTCTCCAGTAAACGCAATGCTATCTTTTGATTAACTAAATTGTCCTCCGCAAGAAGGATACGTACTTTTCTCCTATCAGCTTCAGGTATGGAATGTCTGGTCGCTATCTGACTGGAAGCTATTTTTGCAGGGCTTGTAAAGTTTCCACTAACTATTCTCAAACTTTTATCAATAAATTCATCAAATTTATCATCGTAGGCCTGGACAAATACAGAATCGAAAGAGAGTACACCCCTTTTCTCCAGCCTAAGAATAGCAATTTCTTTAAATTCATCAATATCTTCCCAAACCTCTTTAATAGTATTAGTATTAGACATTTCCATATTATCCAGTGCAATAAACCTGCCTTCTTGGTTTTTACCTCCATTCAACATTACTTCAGCATACCAATCGGCAAGATCTAGATGTTTAAATACCTTTTTGATATCAACATTTTTATGGTCTGATAAGATTTCTTCAAACAAAATGTGAGCCGTGGTTGCTTCTAGTTTAATTTCCATAAAGGCATCCACTAGTGGATGCATACTTGGAGGAGAGAAGAATGGCATTGTAGCTGCCAAAAACAACAATACCAACTATAATAATGCCTGCGATTCCTATCAACAATACCACCTGTTTTGTAGCTAAAGTGTTTTGTCGTTTGTTTTCATTGTCTAAGCTTACACCATTACGATGATTTAGAATCACTACAAATTGTAACGCTCAAGTAGTTGTGCATTGTTAACCTTGTGTTTTATTCGTAAACTCCCCATACTTACCGAAACCATATCTAGAAATAATATTGCTCAAGTATTTAATATCGTAATTATAAATAGAATATTTAAAATTATTGCATGGCAAAGAGACCACTACTTAATTCTATAATAGCGATATTCAATAGCATGGAGTTATATGAAAGTGTATTACATTTATCTGTCCATTTTTTTCCTCTTGTAAAAGAACATTTTAACTCTATTCTTCGATGTTATAAATTGGATATTTGCGATTAACAAGACCATTAATACTAAAAGATTGAGTATTAATAGTTTTCGATGGGGAAAAGAAAAGCCTCTATATTTTTGTGTGATACGAGATGGAATTATTTATTCTTAGTGATGGAGACTAAATGCAGCTAAATTTTCATCGTCATTATACTATGACATAAAATTTAAAGTAACCACTACGATATTAAAATGTTGTACCTCAAATGCAGTAATAAACTTGCAAAGGTCCTTATTATTTATTCATGATGTGCGTAGTTCCGGAACTTTACTCATACTCTTCCCATCTTCTGAGCCTATCAAATGCAAAATGAACAATATTAATAAGTGTCTTAATGTCAAACGGTTTGCTAAAATAATCATCATATCCTGCTTTACGGCACAGAATTAGGGCTTCTTTCGTTACACATCCGGTAATTGCATAAATAATACTTACTGGATCATTCTTCCTGATTCTAATGCACAAATCTATTCCGTTAAGCTCCGGAAGCCGTAAATCGAGAAGAAAGAGATGTATATCATTTTCTTTTCTAATAATTTCAAGAGCTTTTTCTCCATTATCTGCACAGAATACCTCATATCCAAAACTTTCTAACGTGTCTTTCGCTACATCCCTTATATCTTCATCATCATCCACTACCATAATCTTATAATTCATATCTTTCTATAACTTTCTTTAAACACGGTTCATATATAAAAATATGGCCCGGAACAGGAACACCGTAACTGGACAATTCTATTTTTTGCAATATAAAACTAGATCTACATTTTTTTTGTTTTTCATATAAATTATCAGTGTTGTCCCGTTAGTTATTTGCTTAGCATATATGCATGAGAACATTGAGTGCCTAAAATGCCTAATATCGGCTAAAACAATAGAAATTTATTCACCATTAATAAGACAGCACTATTCGCTGTAGGGGATAGCACTACAAAACCCATAGATGCTTTAAGCAGCACAGTTTTGTAAACCAGTGAAATATTATAATTTACTAGTTTTCTTCTTGTAAGGTTTTCCCCTACAACGTTTTTTTTAATATTTCGAAAAATAATTTCATGTCAACCGGCGAATTAAAGAATTTGATAATTAGCTAACGTGACGAACATTGAGAGAGGTAGTCCTGGAGTGAATCATTGTTGGGGGTTTGTGTCAGAAACACTATACTTCTATCGCAATTGGGGTGGCAACAAATTTGGAGGAATAGTAGATAACCATCTAATATTGTACAAAATGAAAAAAAATTCTGCGTTGTTAGGTTTCGCAAATACCTAACTGGACAACACTGGAAAATTATTTCAAAATCAAGAGAACCAGGATTGAATAACATTCAAAGATTGCCGAAAGGATGTGTATAACCTATGACTATTATTATTTGTAAAGACTGTATCAAACTATCTTCTTATGAATAGAACAACAAAGGAGAAGAAGCTGTTTGGGCTCTGCCTTCTCTCATATATGCTCTTTATCGTCTTTATTGTTACATTGACGCCGTTTAATTTTCATTCTTCTAAAGATTTTTCAATATCTTGGAATGTTACGCAGTTTGACATCATCAGTAATATAATATTATTTATTCCCCCTGGTTTTATGTACATTTTTTTATGGGGAAACGAGATTAATTCGTACTGTTTAAATGCATTGTTTTATGGGTTGATGCTAAGTACATTTATTGAATTTTCACAGTTCTTTCTTTCCGGTCGTTGTACAAGTATAACAGATATTATGGCAAATGGTTCCGGCGCATGGATGGGAGCTTTTGTTTGCGAAAAACTTAAGCTTAGAATGGAAAAATACAGTGCTAAGATTTCTTTGCTGGAGATTCCATTGGTAACAATCGTATATTTACTACTTCCACTTTTATGGATTAACAGTCTTACTATATGGAAATTCACGAACAGCCTCTGGCTTTCGCTCATGCTTGGTATAATAATTGTAATTATCTTCTCTGCTATTTACAGCTTTAGACTTAAACTTACGGGCAGGGTAAAATTGTTAACTCTTTCTGCCTTAACCGGCATGTTTTTTTCCGTTGCATCTTATCATAAATTTACTACAAGTCCTGTATTCACATCAGTTGTTGCCGTTTCGCTTTCTATCTCATTTCTGTTACTATCATATTACTGGAAAACTCTGGACAAAAATAATAGACGGTTTGAGATTCCCGTTCTCAAAATGATCCTCCCTGCATATCTCTTTTATATGATTTTACAAACAATTTTGCCTTTATATCCTTTTACTGTTAAATGGGCTTTTGGTATTGGGTTTAGCACGAATTCAACTGCCTTAATTCTACAGAGTGCAAAGCATATTGGTGCGTTTACGATTCTAGGTTATATCCTTGCAGAAATTCGAGGTCGGGGCAAAAAATTACCATTATGGAGAAGTGTTCTAAAATTGTCATCAATATGTCTGCTTTTTGCAGTGGGCCTTGAGCTTATCTTGAGTTTTCATCCATATTATAAGGGGAGTATTATTCAAATCGTTTTATCTACTTCTGGATTTATTTATGGATTAATTATATACCGTCTGCAGTTAGCATATATCTTTAACGTAAGGAAAAGATATAACAGAGATAGTTATCAACAAGAAAAACATCAACCCATCATGTTTTCTAATCAGAAAGAAGCAAATCCATCCATTTAAAAGAGAATTCGTTCTTGAATCTTTCCTTTAATATTTTTTTCTGTATCTTCATGGTTGGCCCATAGGTCATTTCATTTTTCTCTATAATCTTTATATCTCGCGGACATTTATAGTCTGCCATGTTTTGTTTGCACCACAAATAAATCTCTTCTGGTGTTGCAGCCTCGTTATCTTTTAACGTTAAAACTGCCAACGGTTGACTTCCACTAATAGACACAGGTATTCCAATTACAGCACAGGCTGCAATCTTAGGATGACATAACAAGATATCTTCTATTTCAGCAGAAAAGATTGAATATCCCCCTGCTTTAATCACATCTTTTTCCCTATCAACAAAATACAGCTTCCCATATTTCTCTTTTCTTACAACATCTCCGGTCCTTAACCATCCGTTTGTAAACAGGTTCTTTGTTGCAATACTGTTATTAAAATAACCCGGTGTTACCCCTGGGCACTTAATTAATAGTTCCCCTTCATGTCCAAGGGGAGCTTCTTTCCCATTTTGATCAATTATTTTTGTCATAACCAATGGTAAAGGGCGCCCCATTGAGCCGTCTATATGCTCCGTCCCAGGAAGAATAATTTTTATAACAGCTGTGCCTGAAAGTTCAACCATGCCGTAAGTATTAAAAAACAGTGAGCCCATAATCTTTTTCCCGAAGATCCGCAAAAAAGCGCCTTTTTCTGTAAGCAGCCTTATATGGTTTACATTCATAACATCCGCAGAGCTAAACCATATACGCACGGATGACAAATCATAATTGTCTAGTTTGCGCTGCAGCATCATTGCATACATTGCAGGAACTCCAATAAATATGGAAATCCTATTCTGATCAATAATTCTCAGCACCTTCCTTGCGTTAAATGTGTTCAGGAAATATCCAGGCAAACCACTAAGTAATGCAACTAACGAAGAGGCAAAACCCATTATATGCGCCTGTGGTAGTGCCGTAAGGGCCAGGTCACTCTTCTTGAATGGCAAAAACAGGGCAGAGGTTTTCTGACATGTCAAAAGTGTTTGGCTGGTCATTAAAGCACCTTTGGGATTACCTGTTGTGCCAGATGTATAGAAAATTGCCACGGGATCATTCATCCCTAATTTTTTCTGGTACAAATGGGTTGATGAATCATTAAGTAGATTGTCAAGTAAATGGAACCCGTTAGATAGGTATTCAGATACAATATCGTGATTTACAGGGCCTGCAATAATCCACTCTTTTATGGATGGAAAATTTGATTTATTCTTAATGTTATCCTTAAACACCTTGTGATCAGTAATTAATAATTCTGCACCACAATCGTTAACTATTTTTTTTACTTCTTGGTCCTTTAAGAGATCGTTTAATGGTACCGCAATAGCCCCAATTTTCATTATTGCAAATAATATTACAAGAAAATCGGCTTCATTACGTTTATATAAGATAATTCTGCTGCCCTTTTCTATCTTAAAATTATTCAGTAGTGTGTTTCCGATTCTATTGACCAATTCTGCAATCTCTGTGTATGTAAATTCCTTTTTATTAAAGTTTTTATATCCTATCTTTTCGTCTAAATAAACGGCAGTCCTTTCGCCGTAGATTTCTGCCAGGACGTCAGTTAGATTTGACATGTTCAAATCTTTATTTAAGAATATTTCAAGTTTTTTAAAAAACATGATTATGCTGAAAATTGGTTAAGGAACTTTATGCCTGAATGTCGCCTCATAATCTTTACAATGTGCTTCGTCTGTCTTTATTTTAAAAAAGTTCCATGTAAATTGCAGGTGAAGCATAAAGCTTATCCCCCATGTTCTGATTAACCCCTCCAATGCCATAGGGAGTAAACGAATAAAATAAAAGAGTGTCGAACGGGGCAAGAAATGCTTAAACTGAAAATAGAATTCGTTATCATACTTGTCTAAAAGAGAACCGTATGACGTTGCAACGTTATTGCATCCACCAAGTTGCCTCTCGTGGTAAACATAGACATCTGGTTGAAAATAGATTTTATACCCAAGCCGCTTTATACGGAGACAAAGATCTGTTTCATCTCGTAAGGCACCCTGGAAATTTTGATCAAAACCACCTGCCTCGTTAAAGACTCTCCTTTTCATTGACCAATAACAACCTCTCACAGTATCAACCTCAACCAGGTTATTGCCTGAGAGATCAAATCTACAGAAAATAAAAGAGTTGGGTTTTACCCTTGCCACATATTTTCCGTCTAATTTATAACTCGCCTCACTAACAGGTGCCGGCAATACATTTTCTAGAAATGTGATTATGATTTCCCGAAATCTACTTCGCTTGAACACTTGCGGCCCCACTACTTCACGTCCTGCCACTGCCCCTACATTATCAGAACTACTTAATGTCTCAATGTGCCGTCTAAGGCATCTCTGTTTAACAATTACATCGTCATCAAAGATGAATATAAAATCGTGCCGACAAAGCTTTGCTGCATAATTCTTTGCAATGGGAAGTGAAGGGTTCAGCCCGGTAATATGGACAATTGGGACCTTCCCGTTCTTGGAATCCGGGCATTTGGTACCAATATTGACATCATGTGCAATGTACTCTATCCCTTGATTACATAACTCGTTTACCCATTCTTCAAGTTTAAGAGCAGGTGAATTCTGGTCAACAACAATTATCTCTGCACAATAATTAATAAATTCATCGCCCAGATTCAGGAGTGATTCTATTGTCCTTACCACCACAGAAATATCCCTGTTAAACGTTGGTATAATGCAGCTCGCTTTCATTATTTGTCACCTTTTGTGTTTTATTGCCTTTAATTTTGCCAGTAATTTACTTAACCCGATCTTCATCATAACCATTCGTCCAGAAAACAATGTATACCGAATAAGATACCATAGTAAATTGTCAATGGTTAGTAGTTGGTTCTCTTTTAGTCCTTTCAGACTCTCCGGAATGCTTTTGTGCTCACGTGTTACTGAAACACCTCTTCCGTCCATTGCCACAATGGGAGCTTTGGTCCAATAATAACCTTTTATGCCGACTTTGTGCATCCTGCATACGAACTCAAAATCCATAGTAATCTTATAATTTAATTTAAAGTTTCCTATCTTATCAAACACAGATCTTCTAACAACCATGGTTTGATGAAAATATGGCATACCTCGACCAAGAGCACAAAGTGCCGGTCTTATATGCATCTTACCGCAAATGGAATCATTAAATATGATATCTCCGTGTACGAATCCTATGTCAGGATTTGTTTCAAAGATATTTTCTACTTCCCATATATATGATCTTTCTATAATGGAGTCACCGGAGTTTAGAAACATAATGGCATCCCCATTCGCCAGGTTTAGTCCCTTATTAAACGCATCTGCAATACCATGATCTGGTTCGGATACAGATACTGCATTGACCTGGGCGAGGTATCCCCTTGTATCTTTACAGTTTCCACCGTTTATAACTATGGATTCTATCCCTGGAATACCCTCTATGGAAAGCAACGTCGCCTTTAGTTCCTCGTAGTTATTGAATGTTATTGTAATTACAGAAATCATAGATGTTCTTGCCAATGAAAATGTAAAAGCTACGGAGGGAAAGATTCACCTTGCAGAAAATTTCTAGTTAAAATCAAATTCTTAAGATTAATCTTAATCCGTACACTGCAATTATTATTTAACAAGATAAATTATGCACTCCAAATAATCAGATCAAATATTTACCATTACTTACAAAATATCTATGATATTACAAACCTTGTTTAACGGATCTTCTTCCTTAAATTTCCTAGCAATGGCACTACACTGTTTCTCCACAGATTTGCTGTTAATAAGCTTGTTTAAACTTTCTGCAACAGTTAAGGGTATATACTCTTCTCTGCTAATT
Source organism: Candidatus Anammoxibacter sp. (assembly GCA_021777055.1). GTDB lineage: Bacteria > Planctomycetota > Brocadiia > Brocadiales > Anammoxibacteraceae > Anammoxibacter_A. Next base: position 302,331 of record JAIQZO010000024.1, read on the forward strand.
TGATTGCCAACAACTAAGCTTTTAAGCCGAGCAGCATTGTCAAACTGGTCAAATGCCATGGGCATTACAAGATGGGGAATACCAGCCTTTAATGCCTGGGCGCACGTTCCGATACCTCCGTGATAAACAAGAGCTGATGACCTGTAAAGCAATGCATCCAGCGGTACGTATTTAAAATAGCAAACGGAATCAGGTAAATTGGACGGGATATGCTCCTCGAACGGACTGAGGAGAACACCGCGTTTTCCCAGCATATCGCACGCCTCCACAGAGGTATTGAAAAAGTCTGCGGCTTGTCGCATACCGGTTCCTGGTGTAAAAACAATGGGTTTTTCGCCTTGATTAAGAAAGCTTTCCAACTCATCGGGTAATTGAACTATAGGTACTTCTTTTGGTATGGGAAAACCAGTAAGCACAGTATCCGCTACTCGTTCATGATCCGGACATGCAAACCAGTCGGGAAACAGGCCACAAATCTTTGTCGGAGAATTTAACCAACCGTACAGGTTTTTCTTTCTCAGATTAATATCTAATTTCTTACCCAGGTTATTCAATGGCTCATACAAAACCGAATCAAGGGCTTCCCTTCGCTCTTCCATTAAGTTCTGAAAAGCGTATGGTGCCAAATGTACTGTTAATAGTGGAATCTGCAACTTTTCTTGTGCAAATCGTGCACCAAATATCCAAGTTGGTGAGACTAAAACAGTATTACCAGGAACATAATTTTTTTCGATGAATTCAAATGTCGGTATTGCGGCCGGAGAGTATACATGGTTCACCATTACAGATCTAGCTGTTTCAGCTTGCCAAAGTTCAGGAAGTTTGCTTACCTTGTCTGCGTCTTCCTCACTAAACACAGAATAATAGGTCAAACCCGCCTTAGTAATAACATCTTTAAACCAGTCGCAACCAAGAAAACAGACATCATGCCCCATTTTTTGAAGCGCGACGCCAATATTTACAAACGGGTAGTTGTCACCCAAACTACCTAACGTTACGATTATTATTTTCATCTTTATTACATTAGACTAAATTGTTTACAATGCAATTTCATAGCATTTCTTCAACCATTGCAATTGTACATCGTAATATCTATGAATTCTTATCCATCATACCATTTATTTGTCTCATATCAATTTTATAGTTAGGAGTGAATACTAAATGATTTTTAAAGAAAATTCACCTTGTTTTCTGTTATTTTCATTTTTTTTACTTTTAGGAATCAACAACACGCTAACAATTGCAGGTGATGATAAACCTTCAATACAGGAGAGGGCATCAAATATCTTTGGAGAATCTGTTGGTGATGATAATAATGGAGAAGTTTATACATGGGGACTTACAGCAAAATACAAAGGTCCTGGCGAGTTGTTTCCAGGGGAAGGGAAGTTTAAGAAATTATTTAAATTTCTACCAGCTGTAAGATGGTACGATCCGCAGCACTATTATGAGTCTTATAAAAAAATTGAGGGAGAATTTGGAAGCGCAGAGTGTATCCTATGCCACAGAGTGCAGACACCCGGAGTGGTGAAGGATTGGGAGTCAAGTAAGCACGCCAAGGTAGGAAAAACCGTTGATATGGAAAACCCGGCCATTGTCACATGTGATAAATGCCATGGAAAAGATCATACAAAACTAAGAATGCCGGATTACAATGTGTGCGCAGAATGCCACTCTAAAGACGTAAAGGAACATAAATCAGGAGGACCAGGTTCACATGTTCACTCCTTTCACTTACAGGTGATTGAACAAGCGATGCTAATAAATACACCGGCAGAGGAGTTGCATGGTTGTGTAACATGTCACGGCATTGCAGAAAATAGGTGTGACGGTTGCCATACAAGGCATAAGTTTTCATCTGCGGAAGCAAGAAAACCTGAGACCTGCGGACTCTGCCATATCGGCCTTGAACATTTTGATTATGAAGTCTACCTAGATTCATACCATGGAAGGATTTACAAATCTGAATGCTATGAATGGGATTGGGATATCCGACTTAAAGACTGGACTAAGCCACAAAAAGCTGGGCAGAAATTAGCTCCCCGTGCACCAACATGTGCCTATTGCCATATGCCAAACGGTAGTCACGATATACTGGAAGCATCCACAGAATTTACATATATGGGATCATCTCTGGTTGACCGGGGAGCAAAAAAGCACAAAGGAAAAAGGGACTCCTGGATTAAGATGTGTAAAAACTGCCATTCTGCCAGATTTGCAAAGGATCAGATGGATGTTATGGATAAGCAGGTAAACCTTAACTTCGCAAAGGTAAGGGAGGCATTTGAAATCATACTGGACCTGTACGAAGACGGAATACTGGACCCAATGCCTGAAGGCTTGGCTCCTGACTGGCAAGGACACCAGAAATTCAGCTTACTACCTGAGGGAGAGACTCGTGTTTACAACGTATCAAACATAGAGAGGCTATTCTTTGAGATGTCAACATATGGAATAACTAATCTCTATAAAGCCGCCGCTCATAACAGTTCTGAGCACACCAGCTATAGTCGCGGCGGTGCGATCCCTTTACATCGCAAGCTGATACAGATTAAGGCCGAGGCCTCTACACTAAGAAGGATAGCAAGGATAGAAAAAGAGCTTGGTATTGACCATATACCTTACGATTTCTGGTCACAAGGTGAATACACTGATCTGTTAAAGGGGAAGAACCGGATAAAAGATGATGTTTTGCCAAAAACTGAATGCCTACATAACGATAAGGTAAAATGCCTATCGGATTAATGGCTGAATATAGCAGGGAATTTTATAAAGTATTAATCAGCATTGTCCGGTTAGCCTTTTGCAGTGCAATAATGTTCCATATTTATGGATATTTTTCTACACCATAGTGTAGAGAATTGCCTAAAAATGCCTAAATTGCCTAAATTGCCTAAAATTTACAGTGTTGTTTCTTATTAATAATAAATAACATTCTATAATTTTAGCTCATTCTAGGCAATTTAGGCATTTTAGGCATTTTAGGCACTGGATGTTAGCCCCTATATCTGCCATTTAATACCTAACCGGACAACGCTGAGTATTAATTGCTATTCTTGACAGAGTTCCACAAGAACAATATGCTATTCTATGCAATAATTAATTCTAAACATCTCAGATATTTTAGGAGAAATACTTAAGTTGACTATTTGTTATATCTTACTCTTTAACCATCCGTAAATTTTAAAATCAAGGAACTCATTTGAGGAAACGAGGTTACGTCATACATTTCAAAAAATCCATTTGACGATTTTTCAAAAGGTACTATATTAGTAAAAAAAGACTTTAGAGAAATGTACCAGATGTTGATTTGCACATTGGAGCAGAAAATTTAGATTTGGAGGTTAGGATATGATACCAGATTTTTCCAAAATGATGGGTATGATGGGTGGTGGTAAAGGAAAGAGTTTTGAAGAATCGGATTTTGAGTGGAGTGAGGATGCGAAGAAACGAGTAGAAAGGGTCCCTGCCGGTTTCATGAGAAACATGACCATGAAGCGCATAGAAGATTACGCAAAGAATAAAGGGGTGAATACCATTACCCTGGAGATAGCAGAAGAAGGATTGGCTGAGTCAAGCTCCATGATGAGTTCCATGATGGGCGGAGGCAAGAAGAAAGATAATACAAAAAAAGCCGATTTGCCTCAGACAGAGAAAAAAGCATCAGAACCGCAGTCAGTAGAAAGCAACGTCCGTTATTATTTTTGTGAGATGTGCGGCTATACAATTAAAGGATTTCCGCCAGCGGAGTGCCCAATATGTCTTTCAGCAAAGGAGAAGTTTATCCTTATTACGGATGAAAACCGTAAACAGCGTTTGACTGGGACCAGCGGCAGGGTAATGAGATGGGAAAATGACGCGCATGAAAGATTGGAAAAGATTCCTCCCGGATTTATGAGGGATATGACAAAGTGGCGCATAGAAATGCTAGCGCGATCAGAAGGCCATTTGAATATTACAAACAAGATAGTTGATGGCAAGTATGAACACTGGAAAGAGGGAACCAAAGGAGTTGAGCTCAAAATGTCATGGGATAGTGAAGCAGAGGAGAGAATAAACAGGATTCCGGATTTTGTTAGAGGAATGGTGCAAAAAGAGATTGAACGTCAGGCAAAAAACAAGGGATTGGATAGGGTAACATCAGAGTTTCTTACCTCTATAAGGGAGAAGTGGAACAGCGGCGAGGAGTTTCATCACGAATAACAAACGATAGTAACAAGAATTTATTGTCGTTATTAAAGGGTTTTTATGGCAAAAACTGGGTATACAGAAGAGCATATTAAATCGTTGGATTGGAAGGAGCATATCCGCCTACGTCCGGGAATGTATATAGGCAAACTTGGCGACGGATCTTCCATGGATGACGGTATCTATGTCTTGGTTAAGGAAGTGGTAGATAATTCCATAGATGAACATATAATGGGTTTTGGTAATTCCATAGAAATAAATATTAGTGAACACCAGGTAATAGTGAGAGATTACGGACGTGGCATTCCCCTGGGAAAGGTATTTGATTGCGTTGCAAAAATAAACACAGGCGGCAAATATGATTCAGAAGCTTTCCAAAAATCTGTTGGGCTAAATGGAGTGGGAACAAAGGCAGTTAACGCTTTGTCTGGCTATTTTAAGGTAGAATCTATTCGTGATGGACAGATAAAAGCCATAGAGTTTTCCAAAGGTGATGTAACCAATGACTATTCTGTTAAACAGACTGATGAACGAAATGGGACAGTGGTAATTTTCTCACCAGACAGCACAATTTTTAAAAACTATCATTTTATTCCGGACTTTTTAGGAAACCAGATATGGAACTATGCTTATCTTAACGCCGGGTTAACCATTAACTTTAACGGACAGAAATTTCACTCGGAAAAAGGGCTATTTGATCTACTAACCCGTAAAACAGATCCAGAGACACTCAGGTATCCAATTATTCATTTTCGCAGCAAAGATATAGAATTTGCATTTAGCCATACCGACCAATATGGAGAAGAGTACTATTCGTTTGTTAACGGACAGCATACCACACAGGGAGGCACACATTTATCAGCATTTCGTGAAGCCGTGATCAAAGGCGTCCGTGAGTTTTATAAGAAAGATTTTGATGCGACGGACATCCGCGCATCTATTGTCGCTGCTATCAGCGTACGTATACAGGAACCAATCTTTGAATCACAGACCAAAACCAAACTGGGTTCTCTGAATATCAGTCCCGACGGAATCACCATTAGGGCCTTTGTTATCGATTTTGTAAAGAAAGAGCTGGATGATTATCTACACAAACACACTGAGACAGCAGACAAGATTTTAAAGCGTATACTACAGTCCGAACGTGAACGTAAAGAGATTGCGGGAATCAAGAAGCTGGCTAACCAGCGCGCTAAAAAGGCAAATCTCCACAACAAAAAGCTACGAGATTGCCGCATTCATTACAATAACGGCAAAAAGGAACAGGGCTACGAAAGCACGCTGTTTATTACAGAAGGGGATTCTGCCAGCGGTTCCATAACAAAATCACGTAATGTAGAGACCCAGGCTGTTTTTAGTTTACGCGGCAAACCGCTTAATTGTTATGGGCTGACAAAAAAGGTAGTTTACGAAAATGAAGAGTTTAATCTGTTACAACATGCCCTTAACATTGAAGATGGAATAGAAAATCTCCGCTATAATAACGTAGTTATTGCAACCGATGCAGATGTTGACGGCATGCATATTCGTTTGCTGCTAATCACATTCTTTCTGCAATTTTTTCCTGACCTGGTTAAGAACGGACATGTTCACATACTGGATACCCCATTGTTCAGGGTTCGCAACAAGAAAGAGACTATCTACTGTTACAGTGAAGAGGAAAAGTATCATGCAATGGAAAAGTTGGGAAAGAATCCGGAAATAACACGTTTTAAAGGTCTTGGTGAAATTTCGCCAGATGAATTTGCACAGTTTATCGGAGATGATATTCGTTTACAACCTCTCGTGCTGGGGCAGAAAGACTCCATTGCACAGCTGCTCAACTATTATATGGGAAAGAACACATCAGACCGCCAACGGTTTATTATTGACAATCTAAGAGTAGAAAAGGATTTAGCCTGAAAACATGTTGGACATAAACGATCAAACCGAAGATGATCAGGAAACACCCGGCACAGATAGTGAAATTAGTGAAGCAACCCATGTTTCTGAGATGTACAGTAACTGGTTCCTGGAATACGCATCGTACGTCATTCTGGAACGAGCAGTACCTGCATTGCTTGACGGCTTGAAACCGGTACAGCGTCGTATCTTACACTCAATGAAACAGATGGATGACGGCCGGTTTAATAAAGCAGCCAATGTGATCGGCCATACCATGCAATATCACCCACATGGAGATGCCGCTATAGGGGATGCCCTGGTTAATTTGGGACAAAAAGACCTCTTATTTGAGACACAGGGGAACTGGGGTGATGTACGTACCGGCGATTCTGCGGCGGCACCCCGTTATATTGAAGCCCGTCTTTCAAAGTTTGCTCTGGAAGTGGCCTTTAATAATCAAACTACTGACTGGCAAATCTCTTATGATGGCCGCAAAAAAGAGCCCGTATTACTCCCTATGAAGTTTCCTCTCCTGCTGGCACAGGGAACGGAAGGGATTGCTGTTGGCCTTGCAACCAAGATCATGCCTCACAACTTTGTTGAGTTGATTCAGTCCTCAATAGATGTTCTGCGCAACAAGAAAATTGATCTTCTCCCTGATTTTTTTACAGGTGGAATGGCAGACTTCAGCAATTACAACGGTGGACTACGTGGCAGCAAGATTCGTGTTCGTGCAAAAATTGAGATTAATGACAAGAAAACACTCATCATCCGTAACATACCATACAGCACTACAACGGCCAGCGTAATGGATTCTATTGTAAAGGCCAGCGAAAGTAATAAGATCAAGATAAAACGTGTTGTTGACAATACTGCAAAAGATGTGGAGATTGTGATTGAACTACCTCCTAATGTCTCCCCGGATGTAACCATTGATGCCTTATATGCATTTACAGATTGTGAAATTTCCATTTCGCCTAATGCAAGTGTTATAGTAGACGAAAAACCATGTTTCATGAGTGTAAATGATATACTCAAAATATCTACAGAACACACAGTTTCCCTTCTAAAAAATGAGCTTGAGATCAAACTTGGGGAATTGCAGGAAAAGTGGCATTTCTCTTCACTTGAAAAGATATTTATTGAAAAACGCATTTATCGTGACATAGAAGAGTGCGAAACATGGGAAGCGGTGATTGAGGCAATAAATAAAGGTTTAGAGCCCTACAAGGATATGTTTTTTCGAGAGATCACGGAAGAGGATATTGTAAGCCTGACAGAAATAAAGATAAAAAGGATTTCCAGATTTGATTCGTTTAAGGCAGACGAAGCTATTAAATCCATGGAAGAGGAGATCAAACAGGTTAAGTATGACCTTGAAAATCTTACAAAATATGCAATTGCCTATTTTAAAAATTTGATAAAGAAGTATGGCAAAGGCCGTGAGCGTTTAACTGAAATTAAAAACTTTGAGACCATCCATGTTGCTCAAGTAGCCGTTGCTAACCAGAAGCTTTATGTTAACAGGAAGGACGGCTTCATAGGTTACAGTTTAAAGAAAGAGGAGTACATTAGTGACTGTTCAGAGATAGATAACGTTATCGTTTTTCTATCTAACTGCACGTTCCGAGTTACCCGGGTTTCCGAAAAAGCGTTTGTAGGAAAGGATATCATATATACCAATGTGTGGAAAAAGGGTGACGAACGTATGATATACCACATGATTTATCAAGATGGCAAAGCAGGTGCCTGTTATGTTAAACGTTTTGCGGTTACTTCAATTACTTTTGACAAACCTTATGACCTTACTAAAGGTTCAAAAAACCCTAAGCTGCTCTATTTCAGTGCAAACCCCAATAGTACATCAGAAGAGGTGTCAATAACTCTAAGCTCTGGAAGCTCAGCACGTAAACTTTCTTTTGACTTCGATTTTGCAGAATTGGACATTAAAGGCCGCAATAGTAAGGGAAACAGACTTACAAAGTATTCTGTTCGCAAAGTAGTCCATAAAAAATCAGGATCATCTACCCTTGGAGGGCTGGATATCTGGTATGATGAAACAGTAGGCAGGCTCAATCCTGACCGCAGGGGCAAGCGTTTAGGAACGTTTGAAGGTGACGATAAAATACTTGTTGTTTATAAAGACGGCACCTTTGAGTTGAGTAATTACGAACTAACCAACCATTATCAAGATAATAAGATTACCGTTATAAAAAAGTACGATCCTGAAACTATTATTACGGTTGTGCACTATGATAGCGATGCAAAAAATTTCTATGTTAAACGTTTTAAGGTTGAAAAAGATTCTATTGGCAGTATTACACATTTTATATCTGAAACCAAAGGAAGTTATCCGGTAATAATTACAACAGAGACAAACCCAAGGGCGGAGATTCAGTATCTTTTCGGCCGAAAAAAAGAGAAACAGACAGATATAGTGTTACTAGACCGATTTGTTGATATAAAGAGCCATAAGGCACGGGGTAACCGATTGAGTAACTTTGAGGTAACAAAGGTCAAACAGATTGAAAGTCATGATCAGGATATAAACGTGGCATCTAAAGACGAAGAGTATAAGCAAATGGAGCTGTTTAGTAAAAGTAGTAAAAAACAAGAAATCCCTTAGGAACGTGCATGTAATAAATTGTGCACCTAACGCCCAGATTTGCGTTAGATTTGTTCAAATTGATTGAACCAAGCCGGAAGCGCGGCCGTAGCCGCGTTGAGGATTTGGCGATTGAAATTTGGACAAAGATAATGTGAAGATGAGTGTTACATGCATAATTTATTACATGCACGTTCCTTAGCGAGAAGAAACCGCAACTAAGATTGGAAATCCTATATGAGCTCTGAAAAAAAGGAGATTCCCGTTAAACAGGAAGCTCCAGATAACAAATATCTATTGAAACTTGCAAATACAAAGATGCCTTTTGGTAAATATACTGGCCGCTACCTTATTGATCTACCGGAACCGTATGTTACCTGGTTTGCGCAGAAGGGTTTTCCAGAAGGCAAACTTGGTGAAATGCTTCAGTCTATCTACGAGATTAAAGCAAACGGATTGGAATATCTGCTCAAGCCACTAAGGAATATTTAATGTTGACACCCATTAAGTTTTAAGTGTAATTAAGCATACATATTAAAGTAAACACATATACTCCCACACGAAGTATAAGAAAACGTAATACCGGTGTCACTCTTAAAATTTTTCTACCCGGAGGCATCTCATTTCTTATCCATACGTTCCTTTAACGCTTCGTAGCCTCCTTCGTTTGTCACATTCTTATAGCCCACAGCATGTAGGACCTTTTTGACCAGAGCAGACCTTCTACCGCTCATACAATACAACCTGATTTCACTGTTCTTATCTTTTGCTATTTCGTCTATTTTACCAATGATTTCCGTTATAGGAATATTGATAGCATTATCAATATGTCCATCACCGTACTCATCTTCAGTCCTAACATCAATAAGCAGTTCCATAACTATTCGTCTTTAAAATTATTAAATAAATCCTAATATCCCATAAATATTGACAAACATCTATTCTTTAGTAAAATAGCCTCTTGATTTGCAGCTCTACCACAAATCTGCAATGTATCTCTTTTGGTCATTTATTTACATGTTTAAGCACATTTACCTTACCAAAGGTTACACATTTGTGCCCAAAATTATTAAAGTCGTATTAATAACATTAATATTTGAAGTGACAAACAGGGGCTCAATTTATTGCTAGAGAAATATGGTAATCGGAACCTAAACGTTCAATAAGTAAAGGAAACCTTTATGGGCTTTTCAAAAAAGTGGATGATTATCAGCATGGTAATCTTTATCGCAACCGAGGTGGCACTGGGGATTGTAGTAGGCAAGTTCATAGTGGGTAAGTATGTTTCCATAAATCTCCGTTTCCTTATCCAGGGCATGCTTAATATCGCCAGCTATTTTGTTGGTGGCTTTATAATAGGTCTCATATCACCCGGGCTCAGAATTTATGAGCCAGCCTCAGGCGCATTTCTCTCAGTAGCCGTAATGTTTTGCATCTCATTTCTAACTCCATTCAGATTTATTCATTTCAGCATGACAAAGGTCATTATAGGCGGAGGTATTGCATTCTTCCTGGCCCTAGTGGGCGCCCGTTTAGGGGAGAGAGTTTCCGGCAATCGCCTGCATGAGTGAATTCTTTGTGATGGGAACTTTGGACAAATGTAGTCTGATCTTATGCACCTAAAAGCCTAATTATCACTCCTCCAAAAATTTTTTCAACGCTTCCTCTTTACTTGTAGTTGGGATACCAATACTTTTATTCATATTAATAGATTTTTCCCATAATTCTATCATACGGTTTCTATCTCCCCGCACTCCATATATTATTCCCTGATTCCAATAACTTATAGCCAAACCGGAGATATCACCAAGCTCACCTTTAATCTTTTCTTCTTTTTTATGAAGAGACATGGCTTCATCAAGCTTTCCCCATACATATAGAATAACGGCCTGATTAGTATAACTTGTAGCAAGACCGGCAATGTCACCAAGTTCACCTTTAATCTTTTCTTCTTTTTTATGAAGAAACATGGCTTCCTTAAGCTTTCCTTGCATTTGTAATATAACCGCCTGGTTAGCGTAACTTATAGCTAAACCGGAGATGTCACCAAGTTCACCTTTAATCTTTTCTTCTTTTTTATGAAGAGACATGGCTTCATCAAGCTTTCCCCATGCGCTAAGAATAAGAGCCTGATTAGCATAACTTATAGCCAAACCCGCCAAATCACCAAGGCTATCTCGAATCTTTTCTTCTTTTTTATGAAGAGACATGGCTTCATCAAGCTTTCCTTCCATTTGTAATATATTGGCTTGATTTCCATAACTTTTTGCCAACTCATCCTTGTTATTCAACTCTTTGCTGATTTGTTCGTGCATTTTGTGAAAGACCATGGCGTCTTTATAGTTCCCAAGAGAAAAGAATGTGTTTCCTGTTTTGTTACATGAACGAGCAATCATTTTCTGATCACCCAGTTTCTCACAAAGCTTCCGACATTCACAGAAACAATTAAGGGCCTTATTCCACTCTCCGGTAAGACGAAGAAGTTCTCCTTGGTCAAAGATTGCCTGTGCCATTTTCTCTTGATTCTCTGATGTTTCGGCTCCGCTCTTTAGCCTGATTATCAGATTGGCAAGATACTCCATCCGGAGTTTCTTCTCTTTTATGGTGTAATTACTGAAATCAGAATCACAATGAAATTCCAGCGATGTTATGTCCGTGTTCCTCCTTGAGCCTTCTTCATCAATAAACACCAAAACACTATTTCTCAATGACCAGAGGTCAGGCGCGTCCAGGGAGAATCGTTCTAATAATCCTTCAGGTAACCAGAAAATTAATGTGTAAGGAGATTGTTCAGCAATAAGCTTCCTTTGTAGATTAATTCCTTTAAGGAAACCGCATGGTTCGTCTGGTTCTATCTTAGAATCAAGGCCAATAACGTTGATTACATAATAGTCGTTATGGTTCTCTGCCGTTTTCGGAAGGGAGTTCTGAAAATCATCAACCTCGTTGATATTTAGCAGATCAATGTTCAAAATTTTGTAACTGGCAGATTTGCTTTGCTTACAGACAAGTTCATGCATCTTCCTGCAATCTAAAGCATTTTGGTAACTACAGAGTATCAATTCAAAATCAGTAATATTCTCTAATATACGTAAAAGTTTACTTGCCTGCTTTTGGTTGTTCCTTTTCTCTTTCATAAGCCTTTTGGTGCTCGTCAGTCTTTAGGAAGGCAAATGTAATAAATTACGCTTGTAACACTCACTTTCCTTAACAATTGGATTCATAATTCGCCCGTGTTCCGCCATCTAACCAGTTAACATTTTAACTGAAAGCTGCTTGAACTTGCAAATTGTACACCTCTGATTACAAAAAATCTATTGAATAATGAAAACAAAGTAAGATTATACATACACATACCCTTCAATCATTCGGACCTTATCTTTAGTTGTAAGTGATTCAGGTTTCATCATTGCCTGGAATGAAGCAATTGCAGCAAGGGTGCTGTCAATGGCATCACCATTGGGGTCAGCTAATGTTATGGACTTTACTCTGTCCAGGTTAATATTAGTATCAATATCCTTTGCTGCCCTTTCCAGAATTTGTGAACGCGCAGTGAGGTGTTTTGATGTGTTGCCTTTATAAGGGACATAGAGCCCGGCCTTCTTGAGCGTGGATGCAGGACAAACTTCCAAAATACTAGGCTTATCTATTTGTGGCTTCATCATGGGTAGTACAGAGACTTCTCTATTACGAATTAAAGGGGAAAGAATATATCTAATGCCAAAATATGTTTGTCGGTACATCCGCAGATTATAAGGAGAAAACGGTGTCTTTGTATCTATATCTGTAACTCGTTTGAGTTCAGTACCGTTCTCACAGGCGCGGCATTTCATTCGAAAATCATCATGTGTCGTATATTTTGTGGCAAATCTCTCAGCGAAGCCTTTCCAGCTCTTATCTTTGACTAGTCTGGCTGGCAATCCAAAGGCAAAGTCCATTCCGAAAACAGAGGGGCCTGCATCTCTTATAAATTTACATACAGATTTTAAGCACTGGTCGCGGTCATTGGAAGAACCTGGTAGTTCATTTGCACTATAACATTCAATTATGTGCAGATTTCTTCGCAGTATTACCCCCTTCGCGATCCAGATCTTTTTACCTGCATCCACTGCCCCACTAAAGTCAATTCCATAAATAGTCTTTACATTGTCAATATCCATAAATGTTTTACGCTACTACCTTGTTACGATTATATAGTATGTTGTATAATACCTTTGTAAATATTTTGTAAACAGGTATAACATGAGTCTTGGCCAAATTGAAACGCTACCATGTTAAATGGAACATTATAAATGTACTGAAATTCTATCCACAATGATGGCAACTTAAGAAATAGTGGTTAGTTTGTTATTCAGAATTTAAGAACATAAAGTATACCATACTTATTATACCTAAACTTCCTATTTATAGTAACTTCACTGAATCAACAAATTAGGTTTGGCCAGAAACGCCATTGTATTTTTCGTCGCAACCTTAGTAACAGAATTATGGAATATAACAAAAAAGGAGACTTATGACACCACCGTTACGTTACATGGATCTTCATAATTGTTTCAGCGGTATGTCTTCTTCTTTTCTTTATTGGGGAATAACTCCCATTAGTCTGAAATCATATAAATGTGGATGGGATCTTGGACATCTGTTTGCGTTCTTTAGAAAAAAATATAAATATACGCTGTAAAATTCATTATAGAGAGCATATTCATAGGGGCCATTCTTTTAATGATCGATTTAATACTAGCATTATACTAAAAAAAGGGTGGAATGATATAAGCATACCGTTGTTGCAGGTAATAAATGCTCCCATAAATCGGCGAATGAATATTAAAGATATAATAAAATTCCAGTTATTCGCCGCCAGACTTCAGGAGCCCGTGGTAATCTATGTTGATTATATCCATCTTATGAAATAAAGCTCGAACTTCTATTAACAAAGATTGCAGCAATCAAAGAAGAGAAATTTGATTTTATTCTTTGCATTACAATATTAATCAGAAAAAAGCAGATACATATCTTCAACGATTCCATTGAAAATAAACTTCTTGAATTATACATTGCAAGTACGACCTTTTCGCATCTACATATTTCCAATCTACTAACTGAATAATTTGATCTACCCTATCTACCTTTAAACCGTGAGTTGTTTTTTGAATCAATTTCAATTAAAATTTCCAGCATGTAAAGCTATTTTCAAATCACACACAGAGAAACAAAGGAGCAGTGCTTGATTTCTTCTTTTCTCTGTGTGGTCTATTAATTTCTAGAATCTATAATTTTATTTTGAAAGGCGAATGGCCCAATAATAGGAAATATATGAAGGCCTGTTACCAAATAATGCAAATCAAAGAACAACCATACAAAAGGATTATATTTGTTTGCTGTAATCAGAGGGAAAACAATCGTGAATGCTGTAATAATTCTGGCGGCAACATTATCAGGGATAGCTTAAAGAGGATAGTTAAGGAACAAAACCTTAAAGATAAGATCAGGATATGTAAATCCGGATGCATGGGGGAATGTGACTTAGGGGTTAACCTGATGGTATTTCCTGATAATATATGGATAAAAGATGCCGATGAAAGTGCTATTGATGAAATCGCAGCGACTTATATACTTCCATTAAGATAAGCAACTCTCTTTTTTCCATCAAAACAGAAATAAACATCAAATAATATGGGACATGCAAAAAAATAAGGTGTTTAATTAATAACTACTCAGATTAATAGGATAAAGGCGGATAACGCAACATAATAAATGAACAGGAGGCAAATTTAACCTTAAGCCAAGAGACCTGAATAGTTACTTAAATTAATACTAAAGGAACGTTACATTAATAACTGCTTGATTAATGTTGTGACATCTGATATCGTTGATTAATTAGTATTACCCATTAGTTTTACATCATAAAGAGATGAAGATACCTATATTTCAGATTGATACATTTACCAATAGTCTGTTTTCGGGAAATCCAGCCGCAGTTTGTCCACTGGACAAGTGGCTGCCAGACGAACAATTACTATCAATTGCCGCCGAAAACAACCTTTCAGAAACCGCTTTTTTTGTTAAGGAAAAAGGGGTTTATTCCCTTAGATGGTTTAGCCCTGTTACAGAAGTTGATCTTTGTGGCCATGCTACATTGGCTGCGGCATTTGTGGTTTTGAATCATATTGCACCATTAAAGAGATATGTAGACTTTTATACAAGAAGCGGAAGATTATCGGTTAAACGCAATGGCAAATTCCTAGCTATGAGCTTTCCTCGCCGGGATCCAGTGATATGTAAGGCTCCGGATGGATTGATAAATGCTCTTGGCAAAAAACCGAAGAAACTATTTGCTTCCAGGGATTATATGGCTCTATACGATTCGGAAGATGATATAAAAGCCATAAATCCTGATATGCATGCTTTAAAAGATATTGACCGGTTAGGTGTAATTGTTACTGCGATTGGCAAGAAATCAGACTTTGTTTCACGTTTCTTTGCTCCAAAAGCAGGTATACCTGAAGACCCGGTAACAGGATCGGCGCACAGTACATTAATTCCATTTTGGGCCAAACAACTACGAAAAGAGAGATTGCACGCCATTCAGCTTTCAAAACGCAGAGGGGAATTATTTTGCGAATTACAGGACCACAATGTTATTATTACAGGTCAGGCAAAATTATATTTATCAGGAAATATCTTTATTCGTGGTTGAAATGAAAATTAACAAAAAAAATGTAGTATATGATAAAAGCTTGTTAACTGACTATGATATATATCTTATCAAAAAGGGACACCATTTCAGGCTATATAACAAACTTGGTTCACGGGTAATTGATGACAAAGATCTGCCTGGAACTTTTTTTGCTGTTTGGGCCCCTAATGCCTATGCAGTTTCTGTAATCGGCGATTTTAACGACTGGGATAAAGAGTCACATCCATTACAGGTACGAAGCGACGATTCCGGTATATGGGAAGGTTTTATTCCGGGCATTTGCAACGGAGTGACGTATAAGTATCACATAGTATCCAATAACTATAACTATTCCATCGACAAAAGTGATCCATTTGCGTTTTATTCTCAGAACGCACCAGAAACGGCATCTATTGTTTGGGACTTGGCATATAGCTGGAACGATGAACAATGGATGAAGAACCGTAAAGAGAAAAACTCTTTAAGTAAACCCATCTCAGTATACGAGATCCATATAGGATCATGGCGCAGGGTTGTAGAAGAAGGCAACAGATTTCTAACGTACAGAGAGAATGCGGAATACCTTGCCAAATATATTAAGTCAATGGGGTTTACCCATGTGGAGTTTCTTCCCATAACCGAACACCCATTTTACGGTTCATGGGGATACCAGACTACAGGTTTCTTTTCTCCCACCAGTAGGTTTGGAACACCACAGGACTTTATGTATCTGGTGGATTATCTGCATCAGAATGACATTGGTGTAATAATAGACTGGGTGCCATCTCACTTTCCGTCTGACGGGCACAGTCTCTCTTTCTTCGATGGGACACACCTTTATGAACATGCAGACCCACAGCTCGGCTTTCATCCGGACTGGAAGAGCTGTATATTTAATTACAGCAGGAACGAGGTTCGTAGTTTCCTTATAAGCAGTGCTATTTTCTGGCTGGAAAAATACCACGTTGATTGTATACGGATAGACGCAGTAGCATCAATGATTTATCTGGATTACTCACGTAAAGAAGGAGAATGGATACCGAATAAATATGGCGGCAATGAAAATCTTGACGCAATCTCATTACTAAAGCAGTTAAACGAAGAGGTATACAAATTATTCCCTGACACCCAAACAATTGCGGAGGAATCAACGGCATGGCCCATGGTTTCCAAACCAACAACCGCAGGGGGATTAGGGTTTGGTCTAAAGTGGAACATGGGATGGATGAATGATACGCTTAAGTATTTCAGCAGAGAACCCGTACATAGAAAACATCATCAGCATGACATTACATTCAGTCTCATATATGCATTCTCTGAAAACTACGTATTATCCCTCTCCCATGATGAAGTTGTTCACGGTAAGGGCTCGCTGCTTTCCAAAATGCCTGGAGATGACTGGCAAAAGTTTGCCAACCTGCGGCTACTCTTTGGATATCTTTTTAGCCATCCTGGCAAAAAGCTTCTATTCATGGGAGATGAATTCGGGCAAATGAAGGAGTGGAATCACGATGTTTCACTCGATTGGGATTTAGTTGAACAACCACCGCACCAATCCATACAGAGATGGGTACGGGATTTAAACAGCTTTTATAGAAACGAGCCCATTCTTTATCAAAACGACTTTGATCCCCATGGGTTTGAATGGATAGATCTCCATGATTCGGAAAATAGTATCTTAAGCTTTATAAGAAAAGGTAAGAATACTAACGAAATTATATTAGTTATATGCAATTTCACACCGGTTCCACGCGATAATTACATGGTAGGTGTTCCGATACCTGGATTATGGAAACAAGTTTTAAACAGTAATAACAGTGTATATGGTGGAAGCGATCTTGGCTTGAGTGATGGAGCTGAATCTCAACCCGTTAAGGCACATGGACGGGATAATTCAATATCCATAACAGTTCCTCCCTTAGGAATAGTTTTTTTTAAATCATCTGCGACTTAAGTATTAATTACATATAATATGAATAGATACATTTGCATTCACTCACATTTTTATCAACCTCCGAGGGAAAATCCCTGGCTGGAAAAGATTGAACGCCAGGAATCTGCGTATCCCTATCATGACTGGAATGAACGGATTACACATGAATGTTATCTGCCATATTCAGAATCTCCCATATTAGGAGCTGACGGAGATAACATCAAGATTATAAACAATTACAGCAAGACAAATTTTAACTTCGGGCCAACATTACTTTCATGGGTAAAAAAAAGAAAACCTGATTTATACAATACGATTATAAACACAGACAAAGAGAGCAGAAAACTATTTTCAGGACATGGACAGGCAATTGCACAGGTTTATAACCACATCATCATGCCCCTTGCAAATGAGAGGGATAAACAAACACAGGTTATATGGGGGATAAAACATTTTGAACATCACTTTGGCAGGACACCGGAGGGGATGTGGCTTGCAGAAACCGCTGTTGATACAAAAACACTTGAAGTACTTGCTGAGCACGGAATAAAATTCACTATCCTTGCACCACGACAGGCAAAATGTATCAGGGAATTAGACAGCAATGAATGGATTGATGTAAGCAACGAGAGAATTGACTCAAAAAATGTTTATTTATGCCGGCTTCCTTCCGGAAAAAGCATTAACATTTTCTTTTATGATGGCAGTATCTCTAACGGAATTGCCTTTGGAGGCCTTCTTCACAATGGTGAAAATTTTGCAGAAAGGCTAATTACCGCCTTTTCAGACGAAAACAATAATAATCAGCTTGTTAATATTGCAACTGACGGTGAGACATTTGGACATCATCAACGTTACGGCAATATGGCCCTTGCATACTGCATTTACCACATAGAGAAACATAATCTTGCAAAGTTTACAGTTTACGGTGAATACCTTGAAAAATTTCCCCCTCTTTATGAAGCACAAATAGTAGAAAACTCATCATGGAGCTGCGCCCACGGAATAGAGAGATGGAGAAGTAACTGCGGGTGCAATGCCGGAACAAATTCAGAATGGTCACAAGAGTGGCGAGAACCGCTGCGTAACGCTTTGGACTGGCTACGTGACAAATTAATAGCGATTTATGAAGAAGAATCGGCTCAACTAGTTAATGATCCATGGATAGCAAGAAACAACTATATTGATCTTATGATGGACAAATCAAGCGTAGGATTGAATCTTTTTTTAGAAAAGCATGGAAGAAAGCAGTTGTCGGAAAAAGAGACATACAAGGTTCTACAATTACTGGAGATGCAAAAGTTTGCAATGTTTATGTATACAAGCTGCGGATGGTTCTTTGACGATGTTTCACGTATAGAAACAATTCAGAACATGCAGTGTGCCGCAAGGTCAATAATGTTGGCTAAAGAGATTTGCGGTGTAAACCTGGAGGAAGAATTTCTTAATCTGCTAAAGCTTGCGCCAAGTAATGTAAGCGACTTTAAAACGGGTGATATAGTATACAATATGCTTGTAAAGCCAACAATTCCTGAAAAGCCAAACCTGGAACTACAAGAGCTCTTTTTTAATCCAGAAATGTTTGATTAAGGCTTTTAATTGTGTCTTTTATTACGAAGGTTTCTCCCTACTACTTTTTTGCTAATTTATAGCAATCGCAATATAATTATGAATAAAAGAGGAAGCGGTATTCTGCTTCATATTACATCTCTCCCATCATTGTATGGTATCGGCGATTTAGGCCCGGCAGCATATGCGTTTGCAGACTTTTTATCAGACACAAAACAGAGTTATTGGCAAATTCTGCCCACTAATCCTACGGACACTCTCTACGGTAATTCTCCCTATAGCAGCATATCTGCTTTTGCAGGTAATCCCCTATTAATAAGTCCTGAAGTATTGGTTAAGAAAGGGTTTCTAGACAACAGAGACATAACTCCAATACCGGATTTTTCCAAAAGCAGGGTTGACTATATTGCTGTAACTAATTACAAAAACAGCATTTTATCATTAGCTTTTGAACGGTTCGCATCAAGTAAAGAAGGCATGAGCGATTACAAAAAATTTTGTTCAGAAAATTGTAACTGGCTGGATGATTTTTCCATTTTTACCGTCTTAAACCATCATGTATATGATAAAAGATCTTGGAGTGAATGGTCATTAGACTTGCGCGATAGAGACCGTAACGCTCTAAATTGTATCAAACAGCAATATGCGGAAGTTATAGAGAAAGAGAAATTTCTCCAGTATCTGTTCTTTATACAGTGGCAAGACCTTAAACAGTACTGCAATGGGTTGGGAGTACAGATTATCGGGGATATTCCCATCTATATAGATTATGAAAGTGTGGATGTATGGACACATTCCGAACTTTTTAATCTGAATGAAGATAAAAAACGTATAACAGTTGCTGGTGTACCTCCAGACTATTTTAGTGAAACCGGTCAGCTCTGGGGCAACCCCGTATATAAATGGGACGTATTGAAAGAGTCAGGTTATGATTGGTGGCTAAAAAGGATAGAACATAACACGAAGCTATTTGATTTGGTGCGGATAGACCACTTTAGAGGCCTTGTTGCGTATTGGGAAGTTGCGGCAGAAGAAGAGAACGCAATAAACGGAAGCTGGGTAGACGTTCCAGTATATGATTTCTTTGATACCGTACTCAGAGAACACCCTCAGGCACCAATAATTGCAGAGGATCTTGGAATAATTACAGAAGACGTAAGTGAGGTAATTAACCATTTTAATTTTCCAGGAATGAAGATACTTATGTTTGCATTTGGAGATGACATTTCCACAAACCCTTACATTCCTCATAACTTTGAGAAAAATTGCATTGTTTATACCGGCACTCATGATAATAATACGGTACGAGCATGGTTTGATGAAGAGATTTCAGAGGATCACAAGGAGAATCTATTTAAATACCTTGGACGAAAAGTAGAATCCAATGATATTAACTGGACATTAATAAGGGTCGCAATGATGTCAATAGCAAATACCGCTATTTTCCCAATGCAAGATATACTCGGATTAGGAAAAGAAGCCAGGATGAACCTACCTTCTACATCAATCGTAAATTGGGAATGGAGATTCCAACCTGATCAACTGACTCAAGAGATCAGGGAAACCCTTCTGGAAATGACAAAGATCTATAAAAGGGGATAAGTGCAAAGTTAAGCGGTTAGAGATTGTAGTTTGATGAAGATAATGTGACGATGTGAGAAAAAAAGATCAATTTCTAATTACTAATTTGCTAAACATGGTTTAACATTTGAAGGAAAGAATACAGTAGTTATCTGATGTTTTTGGAGATTACATTTCCAATAAAACGTTCCCAAACAGCAGTTTGGGAACGAAATTGCAAGTATGGCTACGTTTTTCCGTAATTACTTCCGTATATAATTTCTTCTGGGACGCATTCAAATTGTCTCCCATATCTCTACAAGATATAACGGCTCAAATCTTCATCTTTTGATATATCCTGCAACTTGTCTTTGACATAAGCCTCATTAATCTTAATATCGCTTAGACTATCATCAGGGGCAGCAAAGGATACCTCTTCCAGTAATTTTTCCATAATGGTATGCAGCCTTCGGGCTCCAATATTTTGCATCTTTGTGTTAACTTGAACCGCTAACTCTGTAATCTCTTCTATTCCGTCATCTTCAAATGAAATATTTACACCTTCGGTTTTAAGTAAAGCAACATACTGCTTTATCAATGCATTCTTAGGCTCAGTAAGTATTCGTTTAAAATCTTCCTTCCCAAGCGGATTGAGCTCCACTCTAATAGGAAATCTTCCCTGTAATTCCGGAATCAGGTCAGATGGTTTTGAAACATGGAACGCTCCAGCCGCAATAAAAAGGATACGATCAGACTTTACCATCCCATACCGGGTCACAACAGTAGACCCCTCTACAATAGGGAGAAGGTCCCTTTGAACACCTTCACGAGATACATCAGGGCCATGACTCCCCTCTTTGCTGGCAACTTTATCAATTTCGTCTATGAAGATAATACCATAGTTCTCTGTCCGATCTATAGCCTCTTTCATAACCTTGTCCTTATCAATTGCCTTTTCCGCCTCTTCCTGCATAAGAATCCGTCTGGCTTCACTTACCGTAACTTTCTTTACCTGTGATTTAGCGGGCACCATCTGTTCCAAGATATTTTGAAAATCAACGCCAAGCTCTTCCCCCCCGGCAACAATACCCTGAAATATCATCGGCCTTTCATTCACTGAGAGCTCTACCATTTTGTCTTCAAGTTTTTTGTCCCGTAATTTCTCACGAAACTTTTCACGTGTACTTTTCTGCTGCTCTTCCTGCTGCACTTCCTGATCAATACCATCAGCACTATCAGTACCATCTTCTTTTTTCAGGTTTGTTTTAGGAGGTAACGGTAGAAGGAGATCCAGTAGCCGCTCTTCTGCCATTTTTTCCGCCTTTTGTTTGACCTCTTCCATCTTCTCTGTCTTTACCATGTTGACACTTATTTCAACAATATCCCTTATCATCGATTCCACATCACGGCCATGGTATCCAACCTCCGTATATTTAGACGCCTCTACTTTTAAAAACGGTGCATTTACCAGAGTAGCCAACCTCCTTGCAATCTCAGTCTTACCAACACCAGTGGGTCCAATCATTATAATATTCTTCGGCAATACTTCCTCGCGCAACTCTTCGGACAACTGCTCCCTTCGCCAACGGTTTCTAATCGCAATAGCAACCGATCTCTTTGCGTCTTTCTGTGAAACAATATATTTATCAAGCTCTTCTACTATTTTTTTTGGAGTTAAATGCTTCACGAAACCTCCTCTACATGAATATTATCATTAGTGTAAATGCATATTTCAGCACTGATCTTAAGCGCCTCTTCCACAACTTTTTTCACCGGCAAATCTGTATGCATCATTAAAGACTTTGCAGCCGCAATAGCGTACGGCCCTCCCGAACCTATCCCGATGATGCCATCATCAGGCTCAATAACGTCACCTGTACCTGAAACAAGCAGTGAATACTTCTTATCCACCACCGCCAGCAAAGATTCCAGTTTCCTTAAAACCTTGTCAGTTCTCCAATCTTTAGCAAGTTCAAGGGCGCCTTTGAGTATATTACCCTGATACTGCTCCAACTTCGCGCTAAATCTCTCTAAAAGAGCAAAAGAATCTGCGGCTGATCCGGCAAATCCTACAATAACTTTATCATCGTAAAGTTTCCTGATTTTATTAGCTTTATGTTTAACCACTGTGTTGCCAAGCGTCACCTGTCCATCTCCACCAATTGCAACATTGTCTCCACGACGTACAGATAATATTGTTGTTGCTTTAAACATTATTTACACCAATTGCAAAAAGATTGTAAATATAATTTCTTTTATACCATCTTTGAATCTTTTGCCAAAAAACACGAGCAAAAATCACCTGTTGTAGAAATAACTTAACAGGTTTATCCCCATTTTAAATCCAATAATGCAGTTAACGGAATTATAGAAATACATGATAAAGCTTTATATAACGGTTATCAAGTTTTTTTAATCCAGTTTTAATTTTATTATATATTTAATAAATTCACAAAAGAGGATTAATATGATAAAGATCTACCGGTCATAGTTTACAGGCAACCGGTTAAAATCTTTCCCAGTTTGTAAAAATATGGTATTATTCCAAAACTGAATTTAAACAATAAGATCACTACTTAAGTGTCTAGACTAAAAGGAGATTTAATATGAAAGTCTACTTCATAGGCGCCGGACCTGGTGATCCGGAGCTTATAACCATAAAGGGAAAAAATGCCATAGAAGCAGCAGGTTACTGTATTTACACTGGTTCGTTGGTAAACAAAGAGATCCTCCAGTACACAAGCCCTAAAGCAAAGATATTCAATTCCGCATCAATGACGCTGGATGAAGTTCTTTCTGTAATAAAAGAAGCCCAGGAGCAGGGAGAAAACGTTGCCAGGATTCATACGGGAGATCCTTCTATTTATGGTGCAATTCAGGAGCAAATGGAAGCTTTGGAGAAGATGGGAATCGATTATGATGTCATCCCCGGTGTAAGCTCTTTTACCGCAGCCGCAGCATCATTAAAACAGGAGTTAACACTCCCAGGCGTATCACAAACCGTTATCATTACACGTCTCAAAGGCAGGACTCCGGTTCCGGAAACTGAAGATCTTGAAATTCTTGCAAAATCAAAGGCAACGATTTGTATTTTCCTAAGTATTGGTCAAATTGAAAGTATAGCTTTACACTTATCACAATTTTACGGTAAAAGTTGTTCTGTTGCAGTAGTATACAAAGCCACTTGGAAAGAAGAGAAAATAATCACTGGTACACTTGACGACATAGGGCTAAAGGTACAACAAAGCGGAATAAACAAAACTGCCGTTATTATTGTCGGAAAGGTTTTAAAAAAAAATTTTGACAAGTCAAAGCTTTATGATAAAGACTTTGAACATGGATGCCGAAAAAAGAAGTAAAGTTTAAACATCATCTTTCTTTATGTAAAATAAAAATCATTTAGGATAACGTCCTCTAGAAGATGGGTGTTTTTATTGTTAATTATTTTGTTTATATATTTAACTAATTTTCATTTAGTTTATGCTGTTTTTTAATTTTAAAATTTTAAAATTTTCCCCAAATATAAAACAGATGAATATTACATATCGAAACAAAGTAGTACAAAACGGGCTGAAGTGTATTTTAGTTTTTGCATCCATTTTTTTGATTAGCAATAAATGTTTTTCAAGGGAATTTCCGTTAGCAACTTTAATGGAAAACAAGATCAATTCTAAATTAGTGGAACCATTTCGACAGGTAAATAATGTTCTGGATTTAGTTAACTCCTCCGGTTACCAACAACAATTAACTAATACGGTTAATGCAGAAATGGTATTATTAAGGAATTTTAAATGGATATTTAAAGCAAACGGAATATCTTTGGTAAAACCTGCGATTGACAGTAATAGTGGGGCACTGTATGTTCCAACTACTGATGTAGATATCTCAATCGATGTGCGTGATCTGGCAGAACTTGGAGAAGATTCTATTAATATCGGGAATCTACAAGGTAAATTATATTGTTTGCGAGCTAATCCTGTTAGTAACAGGGGCCGCAAAGAGTGGGAAATTGATACAAACGGAATAACTGTTTTTCCACCTGTTGTTTCGGGGAATGGTAATGTATTTGTCGAATCTGTAGACGGAGATTTCAAAATTGACCTGGAAAACCTGGACGAAATAGACTTAGGCATATTAACATCAAGATTAACAGCTATTGACAATAATGGCAACGCTATCTGGAATGTAGACTTTGACAACTCTTCGTTTATAAGTAAACCAATGGTTGCCCCGGATGATTCGGTTATAACCACAACAGTTACTATTCCGGACTTACCAAAAATTTCAGATATTAACCCGAATGAGCTTGACTTAGACGGTTTTTCTGCTAATATATCTGTCTTTGATTCTCGCAATGGAAATATTAAATGGACTTTTAATCCGGCATCCCTTGAAAGTGAGAATCATTTAGCTCTATTTACACCGCCAACTGTAGCATTTAATGAAGGCAAAATATTTTCAGTCGCAAGTTCTCGCCTTTCATCAGAAGAGTTACAAAAACTGGCAACTGAAATAGTTGAGGATATAGAACAGTCTGCCATAGAATCAGTTTTGGCCTCGATATTACAAATAGTAGCTATTTTAAGCGAAGGTGGAGACGCAAACGCGCTTATTGATGATTTAGAAAATGATATTGCTAGGCTAATTAACGATCCTTTAAAAACAGCTTTAAATAAACCTTTTGGTAAAAGTGAACTGTTTGCAATTGACACAGATGGGAACATATTATGGCAAGCAGAGGTACCTGGTTTAAGTCTGTTTTCTCCACTTGCATCTGATTCTGGATTGGTAAATGTATGTACTTTAAAAGTATTTGTTGAAGAGATTTCCTCATCTGTAGATATGGAGGTTGAGCTAAGCCCTCAAAACTTATTAACTATAGACACAGATGTGGAATTACTCATCTCCGGAGAACCGGTTGTTTTTGGTCTAGATTTTAGTTTTGACGCCAGTAGACTTGGAGACATTAATAATATTAGTGAAATTCTGGATATCCTGGAGACAGATATTGAAAGACCAAAAGTTTCTGATCTAATAAATATTTTAAGCATGAACTTAATTAGTGAATATTTTGCTTATAATACATCAGATGGTGAACTTTTATGGTCAAGTTTGATAGATGGACCAGTATTTACAAAACCAGTATTTACAGATGATAAACAGCAGATTATAAATACGGTTAATGATCTAAGTTTTGATGAGGTATTAGATTCACTTGAGCTTCAAAGTGTAACAAGCCATATTTATTCACTGGATGCAAATAACGGAGATATGAAATGGGAATCAGATCCGATTAACGGAACAATAATTCCCCCGGTCTTGACAGATAAAAATAATTGTGTATATTATTCTTTTATTGAAGACGAAAAACTAGATTTTAATCAAATAGATTTTAACCAATCCGTTGCCCAGATTGGAGCAGTGGACTCTAACGGTTTGGCAAAGTGGGCAATCCCATTTAAGCCTGACGATTTAATCACCTCTGTACCTGTTATAGACTCAAGTGGTGCATTATACGTCCCTGTTAGTAAAGTAAACGATCTAATACCATCAGATGAAGGGATGGAATCAGGCAACAGAGTTAAATTACGTGAGTTAAGACCTGATATAAAAGGTGAAATAATAGAAATTGATACAGCAATAGGAACGGCAATCAAATCAATCGCACTTGATGGGTTTATTGTTGCGCCTTCGATAATTGACGAGAGTCGGAATGCTTTATACACTTCAACTATTAATTTTACGACCTCCGTTAATCCGATATCTATAGAACTTTTAAGTTGTGTTCACGCAACTAAAACAAGATAATATTAATATTTTGTGTGGCGGCGTAGCTCAGTCGGTTAGAGCGACGGACTCATAAGCCGTAGGTCCGGGGTTCAAATCCCTGCGCCGCTACCATTATACTTCCAGTGCATGACTTACAATCTAATTCTTGCACTTCACAGACATACCGTTAACCTTCTTTTCAATACGTTTGGTTTGCTAAAGATTAGTATATGCTTAGGCTATGGAGATTTTGCAGCCTGTTCCAAACGCCTTTGATATTACACATAAACCCGGAGCTGTCTTATTCTCTTATATTCATTATGATCAACCATCTTCATAACCTCACACACTCTCCTGTAAGTTTTTAGTCTCTTCTAGGGAACCAACAGGGGGAAATTCTTTATTCTTGACAATATTTAAATCAACAAACTTCGGGGCCAATGGGGCAATATTAGGCATTAGGCACGTTTTCCGCCTCATATCGCTTCATGTTACATGATATCATGCGACAATAATACTTGATATACTTAGCGCGGTGAAGCCGCAATCAAAATACGAGATTCTAGATACTGAATACAGGCAACAGATACTGGACTCTAGATACTGGATACAGGCAAATAGTTCAATTTCTATCTTTCTTGTCAAGATGCAACATAAAAAGAGCCGAATTTAATTTGAGATATAACGTTTTAAGGCGTTTAAATAAATCATCAAGCATCTAGTATCAAGTAACCAGTAACTATGCTGGAACAAAAGACTTAACAATGCACGTTAAAAATTTCTTTCTAAAAAAAGAAGTTTTTATAGGGTAATACTATAAAGATGAGCAGTGGGTGCAAATCTTTCCTTAACTGCATAACTAAGGTTATAAAAAAGATGTCAAAGCTGCAATCTGCAAATTAGTAAATTTCAAGCGATAAGTTAGATAAAAATAAATTTGTTCCCTTTATGTTAAAGAAGTAAAATATCTTCATACCGCTAATTCTCAACATAATGGGAAATAGCGATTTACGAAGTTTATAAGAGCTTGGCAGTGAAATCTTAGGGCAACCTATTAGGAGACTATAAGATTCGTTCTATAATTAGTCAATTAATTTTTGATATCATGGCACTTCAGCAATGCTATTATTGATGCTAAAACAAAATTACACAGACTCGATCCGACACTTGATAGTTGACGTAACATTAGAATAAAAAATTGAATGAATAGACTGATTAAAATTATAAGACCGGGAATTCCCAACTTCAAATGGATTATCAATTATCAAAAGCAATCTCTTTCCGGTGATTTGTTAGCTGGAACAACAGTTGGAATAATGCTAATCCCACAGTGTATGGCCTATGCAACGCTAGCAGGTCTTCCACCACAAATCGGATTGTATGCCTCCCTTTTCCCTATGTTGTTTTATATAACTTGGGGAACTAGTCCATTCCTTTCAGTTGCACCCGTCGCGATTAGTTCCATTTTTATTGGTTCCAGTGTAGGGGCTATTGTTAGTGCGGCTGGCGGAACTATTGAACTGCTAACAACCCTTGTAGCTACCCTTGCTTTGATGGAAGGTTCCATTCAATTGATAATGGGAATTACTCGAATAGGTTTTATTGTAAACTTTATCAGTCACCCTGTCCTCACTGGCTATATCAGCGCTGCGGCAATTTCCATTATTCTAAGCCAATTGGGCACCATGTTTGGGTTGAGCACTGCAGGTTCATGGCAACCTTTTGTGGCTTTGAAAGGAATTATTTCACAATTAGGCAATGTAAATGGTTTCACAACTGGAATTAGTATGGCCAGCCTATTTCTCTTGATATACGCTAAAAAATATATGCGGCAAGATTTGAAATCTCTGGGATTATCCAAAGTATTTTACGGACTTTTACCCAAAGCAACACCTCTATTGGTTGTGGGGATGGGGATTCTTTTTGCATGGAAATTCAACTTAGATAATAGATATGGTTTATCTATTGTGGGACAGTTGCCATCGGGGTTTCCAGGATTTTCTATTCCTTCATTAAACCCAAATCATATTCTCACACTTTTACCCATAGCAATCACATTGAGTCTACTCAGTTTATTGGAAAGTTATTCCGTAGGCAAAGCCCTAGCCTATAAAAAAGCAAAACTTTTGGGCCCTAATAGAGAGTTCTTTGCCTTAGGAACTGCTAATATTGCCTCATCTTTTTCTGGTGGGTATTCTGTATCCGGTAGCTTATCCCGCTCTACTGTAAACTTTCAATCTGGAGCCAACACCAAGCTCTCAAGTTTAGTAACTATAGTTATGGTCGCCATTACTGTGACTTTTTTTATGCCGCAACTTTATTACTTACCCAAAGCCATTTTAGCAGTCATTATAATTTCAGCCGTTTCAAGTTTAATAGATTTCAAATATTTAATGAATCTAATTAAACTAAATAAAACAGATGCCTTATCTTTTGGAATTACATTTATATCTGTTTTTGTTTTTGGCGTAAAGTATGGTCTCATCATTGGCATTTTTGCTTCAATGGTTTTTTATGTATGGATAACCTCACGGCCAAACATTGCTGTTATTGGTCGAATTGGCACCAGTGAACATTTCAGAAATATACTCAGACATGAAGTAACAACCCACCCACACATATTAACCATCCGTATTGATGAAAACTTAACCTTTGCCAACTCAAAATTTATTGAAGAGCATCTCAATATTCTCATTGAAGAGAAGAAAGCCATGGATAATGTTGCCAATATTGAACACTTTGTATTTGTAACCAGTAATGTGAACTACATAGATATAAGCGCTTTAGAAACCCTTGAAGGATTATTTCAAAGGCTTAAAAACCAAGGAATTGCGGTTATCCTGGCAGAGGTAAAAGGACCGGTGATGGATTTTTTAGAAAAGTCCGGATTTGTTAAGAGATTTGGGAAAGAAAAGATATTCCTCAGTACACATTTAGCTTTAAAATCCCTCACCAGTAAAAAGTCCTTAAATCCTATACCATATTGAACCAAGGTGCCATGAACAAATAGCTAAATTTCAATTGATAATTACAAAAGTAGAGATCATAATGCAGAACCAGGCATTTGATTAGATAAACTTCCCAATTAACCGTTGTAGAAAGATCATAAATCTAAAAGAAAACCCATGGAAAATAAGAAATATAACCGAGATTAGTCTTGCAATCCATAGACAAGCCCCAACCTTCTTTCAATGCATTTTGTTTGTTAATGGTTAGTATATGCCTGGGCAATGGGAACTCTCCGTCCTGTTCCAAACGCCTTGGATGTTACGCGTAAACCCGGCGCAGCCTGATTCCTCTTATATTCATTACGATCAACCATTTTCACAACCTCACGCACGGTTTTCTCAAAATATCCCATATTTACTATCTCCTGTATGTTTCTGGTCTCTTCTATGTAAGCCTTAAGTATACCGTCCAGAATTTCATAAGGAGGTAAAGAATCCTGGTCCTTCTGATCTGGTTTTAGTTCTGCAGTTGGTGGCTTTTCAATCGTATTTATCGGTATCACTACCCTGTTAATATTTATGTACCGCGCAAGGTCGTAGACCATAATCTTGGGAACATCAGAAATCACTGCCAAGCCCCCGCACATATCACCATAGAGGGTACAGTACCCCACGGACAGTTCAGACTTATTTCCTGTTGTAAGTACCAGATAGCCAAATTTATTTGATAATGCCATCATTATATTTCCCCTCATTCTAGCCTGGAGATTCTCTTCTGTAATATCAGGTGCAAGCCCTGCGAATTCAGATTCCAATGTCTTAATAAATGCGGAATGAATCATTTTTATTGGAATAACCTTAAATTCTATACCAAGGTTTTCAGCCAAACCCTTAGCATCTCCCAGACTATCATCAGCAGAATAAATAGAAGGCATTGCAACCCCGACAACCTTATCTCGGCCAACAGCATGAGAGGCAATACTCGCAACAACAGCAGAATCAATACCACCGCTTAATCCAATAACAACCTTCTTAAATCCGCATTTCCTGACATAGTCATTCACACCTAGAACTAACGCTTTATAAATATTAGAAATATCATCACCCGGATCAATAGAAACATCCGCAACATCAACCGCATTACAATCTTTATCCCTTATCTCCACAAAGAAAAAGTCTTCACAAAACCCCGCTCCTTTATTTACAATCTTACCATCACGGTTTACAGCAATGCTGTTCCCATCAAATATCAGATCATCATTACCTCCAACTTGATTAACATATAAAAATGGTATATTATGTTTAATCGCCAGATTCGTTACAAGGGAGAATCTTTCTTTGATCTTTCCCTTTTCAAACGGAGAGGCCGAAATGTTTATTATGAATTCAGCACCATGATCGACAAGTTCCTTAACCGGGTTTACGTGATATAATGAATTATTAAACATATCATCTGAATTCCAGATATCTTCACAAATTGTTATACCAAATTTCACCCCATTATGATCTATAACTGACACAGCCTTAGCAGGTTCAAAATACCGTTGTTCATCAAAAACATCATAGTTTGGCAGTAACATCTTATAGTGTTTTGATATAACTTGTTTATTACAAATAAAGGCAGATGCATTGCAAAGCGGCTTACCATTTTTGAAGGTGTTTTTATCAACAAAACCAACAACTGCTGCAATTCCCATTGTATGATCTTTAATAATCTCTAAAGCCTCTAAATTCCGATTAATAAAGTCTGGTCTTTCCAATAAATCTTCTGGTGGATATCCAGTAACTACCATCTCGGGAAAAACCACAATATCACATCCCCTCCTCTTCGCCTTATCAATATAAGCACAAACTTTCTCCGTGTTCTCTTTAAACGCACCTACTGTTGTATTAATCTGACATATCGCTATTTTCATTATCTACAATTTTAATACCAGGTTATATAATATTTTCCGCATCTCTCTTTCCATAACAAGTTTCTCACGTTTTAGAAGAGGATATCTATTTGTTAAAAAAAATTGTGTGTCCCGCCGCAGAAGCAATTCAATTTTTCAAGTAAATGAACCAATTTCTGGATATCTTTATTTCAAGCTGCAATATAATATTGAATTAAATCTGCTTGAATAATACAATAGTAAATATCTAGAATATTTTACTATGAATTGAGGAATTATACTACCATTTAAGGGCTTATGCAACTTTTCTGATTACCTTCATCGTTGCATTTGCATTTCCAGGTATAATAATATGAAAGTATGGTATGTTGTGTATAAATAGATCTTACTAAAACACCTGTACATTAAAAGGATAATGAAAAAAATACTATTTATTGTAATAGGTTCCCTTCTCTGTTGTGTAGTAAGTTGTAAGATATCCATTGCCAAAATTATTATTGTAAAAAGCAAAGGAGATGCTTTATCTTACGAATCCGCTCTACTGGGTTTTAAAAGCATAGTTGATGATGTGATAGAAGAGTACGACTTGGACTACAGTGTTGAAAAAGGCTACAAGATAGTGAAAAAAATTAAAAAGCTATTAAGATCTAAAAATCCACCAGTGGCAATAGCAACCATAGGCTACCTGGCAACTAAATTGATAAGTGAAGAGATAACTGACATCCCTGTGATATTTTGCATGGTAATCAATCCTGCAAAGAAAGCAAACGCAAACGTAGGTGGCGTAACATTTACACTCTCTTCAAAACACCAACTAGCAGGTTTAAAAGAAGTGCTACCCAAGGCTAAAAATATCGGTGTTATATATAATCCTAAAAATACAGCAGAAACAGTAAAAACAGCGAAAGAGATAGCACCATCTTTAGGAATTAATATAATAGCAAAAAGCATAAGATCAGCAAAAGAGACACCCCTTGTTATAAAAGATCTAATTAACGAGATTGATGTCCTATGGGTTATCCCCGACAGCACAGTATTAAGCCGGGAATCATTTAAGTTTATCAATATGACCGCGTTGAATAACTGCATACCGGTGATGTCCTGCTCTCCACAGCTTGTTGAAATCGGATCTCCATTTAGTTTTTTTACAGATGCCTATTCTGTGGGACGTCAGGCAGGAAAAATCTGCCGGAAGATATTAACTGGAGAAATAATTGGCCCAATTCCCATTGAATACCCAAACGAAATATTCCTTGCAATTAATTTGGTAACTATGAAGAGATGTGGAATAGTGATTTCACAGGAGACCTTAGAGTCTGCAAGGTATATATATAAATAGGGATCATCTAGTATATAATGGCCTGCAGCCAGAATTCGGTCATTATATCTACTAAATAAAATTAATTACTTATGCAAAAACTAAAAGACCAGGTACGGTACAGCATACATCTAAAATTCACCATCCTTATAATTACTGTAATTCTCTTTGTAAGTACGTCACTTGTTTTATTATTTATCGTTTCTGCAAAACATGCATTTGAGAAAAAAATAATAAGACTGGGGATATCCGAAACTAGAAGCACGGCAGGCCTCGTGCAGTATGGAGTATTAACAAAGAACAAACCTATCATTGATCAGATTATTAAAGAAATAGCACTAGAAGATGACATAGTTTATATAGAAGTATTAGACAATGACAATAATATCTTGTCAGATTACAGGAGTGATAAATATACTATATTATATAAAGATGATAGTTCAACTATTGAACTTGAAAGTGGTATTAGGTGTTCATCTTTATCATTAAATGATAATAGTAGAGCATACGAATTTTCAAGTCCTATACTAACTGCAAAGATCGCAGACAAAGAAATTGAAAACGAATTAAGTTCTATTATGATGTCCAATACGATAAGAAAAGATCAATATGTACAGTCACAGATAGGCACAATTAACATTGCTTTTTCTTTAGAATATTTAAACAAAGAAATGGCCAGATTTCTCAGCATCTGCATTCTAATAGTTTCCATAGTCGTTGCAGTTTCAACACTACTCTCAATCTATTTTACAAACATGATATCCAGACCAATTAGAAAAGTTGCCAACACCGCTATGGAAATTGCAGAAGGAAACCTTTCAAAGAGGGTAAAAGTAAAATCAGAAGATGAGATTGGAATTCTAGCCAGAAACTTTAACAAAATGTCATCAATCGTACAAAAAAACATAAATGAGCTTAAAAGTGAAATTGTAGAGCGTAAAATTGCGGAAGAAGAGTTACAATCATCCAAAAGACTACTGCAGTCCATAATTGATAACACCGCTGCTGTTATATACTTGAAAGATCTCAATAAACAATATATTTTAGTAAACAAAAGATACCTAAACGTCTTTAACATTACAAGAGAACAGATTATTGGTAAGACCGATTACGATATCTTTCCTAAAGAAACTGCAGACAACGTCAGGATGAACGACATAAAAGTACTTGTGGAGATGAAACCTTTAGAGATAGAAGAGGTTGTACCTCATAAAGATGGATTTCACACGTACATATCTCTTAAGTTCCCTTTCTTCAAAGAAAACGGTAAGCCGTATGGAGTTTGTGGTATTTCTACGGATATCACTAAACAAAAGATGGCTTCGGAAGCGCTTCGCAAACTCCCGGGAAAAATACTTAGCGCACAGGAACATGAAAGAAAAAGGATTTCGAGAGATCTGCATGACGGACTTGGGCAAATGCTCGTAGCAACTAAACTAAAACTCGGCATAATAGAGAAAGAAGTTATTAATAATATACCGGTTAACGCCAAAGATTTATCAAGAATTAATTTACAATTTAACGAAGCATTAAATGAGCTAAGAAATATTATGCGGGATCTTAGACCAAGCTTTTTTGAAGAGATGAGTATTGGTGATATTATTTCCTGGCATTGCAGAACAATACAAGACAATATAAATACCAAAATAATCGTACAGATTGATAGCACTATAGAGACAGACACAAAAACAAAAGACAACCTCTATAGAATATGCCAGGAGTCCATAAATAACTCTTATAAGCACTCCGGTGGAGATACTATCTGGGTTACATTGAAATACAACTTCAACAGGAGCCATATAATATTAACTGTCATAGATAATGGCAATGGTATTGATAATATTGAATCACAATTTACTAATACAGGAAATGGTCTGGGACTTTTAACAATAAGAGAACGAACAGAACTCTTGAGCGGTAATTGTAACATAAGCAGTTCTCCTGAAAAAGGAACTGTTATTAGTATCGAAGTACCAATATAAATTAAACGACATCCATTCAACCAATACTCCTAATTTTTATTTGGTAAATTCACACACTGTATTGTCCAATTAAGAATTTGCTAGTATAAATTAATAAAAACATTTCCCCTTCTGGTCACTTTCTACTCGACTTTTCAAGACTGATTTCCTCCACAAAACCGTTACGACACCTTACTTATAAATGGATTATAGCGATGCTCTACAATTATTGGGGCACTTAAGGATACGGAGTGGGGAAGAAATCACAATCGTTCAGCAAACTACGAAAACCTGTTAATAAAATACTTGCCCTTATACCTCATCTTAAGGTTAATGACAATAGATCATTAATAATAGATCCCATAGATTACGACGCTATGGTCTAACTTATGTCGTCTCATACGGATCTTTTGTAATTCGAAAAGACCACTTATTTTTTAAAATTAGTTTTCTACTTGGCTTTGGATTTCAATGGTGAAATCTATGGTTTCAAAAAAAAATCCATTAATCATGATGAGAAATTAAAAGAGAACAACACATTTTTAATAAAAAAAACAAAAAAATCTTAATTTTTTTTCACAAAAATTGACCTCAAAATCAATTTAGCAAACCGCAAATAGTATTGTCAATGTAAGAAGTTTTAAAACCATTTGTTATGACGTTCACATTCCTTGCAAAAATTAATATGGAGACACGCTTTGTAAGGAAATCCCCTACATCACTTGTAATGGAATCCCTTACAAGCAATACAGTTAGTCACTTTGTTTATATTGACAAGGATTAATGATTGTGATATATGTCATATGTTTCTGAGATAGGACTAGATAATTTTTATCTATAATTTAATCTTTTGCTAATCATGTTAAAGAATAAGTAAGAAATTCTGAAACTGTAAATATTTAACCGGGCAAAACTGATTTTCGCCAGAAAAATAAAATTATGATTAATATTTTAATTGCCGATGATCACGAAATATTCCGACAGGGTCTAAAAATCCTTCTCATTTCATCTAACGATCCAGAAATAGCTATTGTAGGTGAGGTTAGTAACGGAAAAGATGCTTCCTCATTTATAGAAAAAGAGAGACCTGATGTGGCAATTCTTGATATCTCGATGCTGGAAATGAACGGATTAGAGGTTGCAAAGGAAGCTTACAAAAAGGGTCTAGAGACAAAAATCATAATACTTACCATGCACAAAGATCCCATAATGGTAAAAAAGGCATTACAATACGGTGTTTGCGGATACGTTCTTAAGGATAATGCCATAGATGACTTACTTTTCGCCATAAGATCCACAACAATTGGTGGAAAGTTTATTAGCCCGTCAATATCAGATAAGTTGTTTTCTCCCCAGAACAATAAAAATATAGATAATACAAAAAAAGATATTACCAACAGAGAAAAGGAGGTCCTCAAATTAATAACCAAGGGCTTTACAAACAAGCTTATAGCAGAAAAACTTTTTATCAGCCGTAAAACAGTAGAGACGCACCGTGCAAGAATCATGTCTAAGCTTGACATACACAATGTTGCCGGCCTCATTAAATACGCTATAAGCACTGGACTCAGCTAGTTAAATAGCCATATGGCAAGACAGAACAATTAATTTTTAGTGTTTACCGTTAATTGGAAGCAATTGTGGTTTCAGTGCTGAAACTACAATTGCTTCCAATTTTTTAATTACCCTCAATACATACAGTAATCACCCTACAAAATACAGTAATCACCCTACAAAATACACACATTCTCCCTAATTGTTATACACCCCTAAATAAGGTAGACTTCATAATAGGTGGGAAACAAGGATGCTAATAATTTAACTACAAAAAAGGATATTTCTAGGATCATTCTGTAATGGTTAAGAAAAAGACCAGCTAACGTATAAAAGTAAAGCAAGGATAAACGGAATATTCATCTCTGTAATAAATTATAGCCGGCAGTGTGGCACAAAAAATGACTAAGCCCATGACAAAATGTGTAGCAGGATTAGATGTTCGTATGAAAAATTATAATTAGTAAACAGAAACACTTATAGCCTCAAATAATATAGACGCTAATGAAAATGTTAAATTTAGTATAAAGCTGAAGTTCTTTATTGCTATCATTTCCATAATATTGTTTACAATCGTTACTCTATAACAATCTCTTTTCTATCCGTGGCAAGAATAAAATTCTTAAAGAAAATTGAGAAGAGAGGGATATCATTATTGGTAAATAAGATTGCAAAAGAAGCAAAGATGTTTTAAGCAAGGAAGAGAAAGACAAGTAGAAAGTAGAGGAGAAAGACAACCATGGTATAAAGGTTGCCGAATCACTAAAGAGATGAGTAGTGAAAAGAGAAACATTCTTTCAGTAACATTAGTCTTATTACCAATTAATATCCTTATCCACCATTAGAAATTTATATAGTTTTAATATAGCATGTTAGATTTAAAAAAAATTTTGATAAATACACAGTTAGACGAAAAGATAAAAATTTTGGCAAAAATGGTACCCATGTCAATTAACATCATATGGAAAAACGATAAAACCGTTTTCTCTTTCTCAAATAGTGATAAAGAACCATTATTTAATTCTCCTATCTGTTTAGGCAATGAAAAAATAGGGAAATTACAAATATCTGAAGATGGCGATATAAAAGATTTTATACTTCTGCTCATAAATAGCACATTAATCAAAGAAAAACAGATCTCTGAAATAAATGAGCAAGTCCTATCTCTATATAATGAACTTAATCTGTTATATAGCCTGTCATCATTAAAAGCTCGGAAGGGATACAGCATAAAAGAGATGATAGATAGCCTCTTAGAGATTTGTGCCAATTTTTTTAATATAGAAAATGTGTCTTTATGGTTAATAGTTGGAGATACTGTGGATTGCACAAAATATAAAGGAACGAGACCTAGAAGAGACTCTTTTAAACTTGGTCATGGATTTATAGGGGATATAGCATGCTCAACCACAAGTGAGATGGTAAATGCACCTATTAAAGACACTCGATGGGAAGGAGATGTTTACCCTACTACTTCAGCGATGGCCCTTTTATTAAAGGTCTGTCGTAATAATAAAGGAATTCTTTACTTATCCAGACAAGATGGCAAACCATGGAAGACTAAAGATTTTAAATTATCTAAGGTATTTGCATATCAGTTTTCTCAGGAAATGGAGGCTATACCTACTTTTATGTGGCAGTAAAAAGGATTAGATGAAAATACATATTTTAAAGTCTCTAATTATTTTCACATCTCAGCCCACTAGAAAATATGTATTGCATGGTTATCTCTTTCATATGCTGAAAATGAAAAAATAATTAAGATGACAACAATTACACCTGAAGGTTCTACGAGGTCAAATATTATTAATGACATAGATAAAGAGATAAAAACGAGAGGTAATGGTAAAGTGCAACTAAAGATTTATGAGGGTGGTTAGGTGGAGATGAGTGTTAATGGTAATCATGTTTATGATAATTAGAAATCACTCATTTTAGAGGTGGTTAATATTACCAACTAAAGATATGTATAAAAGAACAATGGTATCCAGGACTATTTTAGGCTCCTACATATGGTACATCTATGTAAATTAGGGATCTGTAGGAGGACTCTACAGATAACATTATTAAAATTACACTCGACGAAAAAGTAACAGAGCAAATAAAACGTTTATGTCACTCCCCGTTGAGTATAAAAAGGAGTATGGAAGTGAAAATGAATTTAACACTTAATGAAACCCGTGTAATCGGTTCACTGATTGAAAAAGAGATAACAAGGCCGGATCTCTACCCCTTGTCTCTTAATTCATTAATCAATGCTTGTAATCAGAAAAGTAATCGGGAGCCTGTTTTGGAACTTACCGAAGATACAGTGCAAGAGACAATTGATCAATTAATTAATAAGGGCCTTGCTAGTATTCTAAGGCGTGTGGGTAGTCGTGTGGTCAAAATGCGCCACAGATTTTATGATTCTGGATTTGGCGGTTCTCGTTTTTCCCCTCAGGAACTTGGTATAATTTGTGTTCTGTTTCTTCGTGGGCCTGCAACTCCTGGGGAGTTACGTATAAGGACAAGTCGCTTGTGCAAATTTAGTAATACGCTTGAGATTGAAGCAGTTCTTAAAAACCTTATGGTTCGTGATGACGGACCATTTATTGTTAAGCTTCCTAGAGAGTCAGGGAAGAGGGAACATCGTTATACTCACCTTTTTTGCGGGGAAGTAGAAGTGGTTTTCCAAAAAGTAGAATCTGGTCCGGAGGACTGCCTGATTTACAAAGATAAAGAGCAGGTCAACATTGCGGAATTTAGACTTGCCGCGGTACAGAGTAAATTGGAGGAAATTACGATTGAATAACATGCAAAGATAGCGAAAAGATGGATTGCCAAATGTCGTACTTTTGACCACTTCAGGTATAATACCAAAAGAAACCTAACGAACTGAAAATATACAGAAAATTATATATTCTCCCCTGCTTTCCATAACTACCTAAACATAGAGAAACTGATCTCCCTCTGTTAAAGCACTGGTACAACGTCTATGTTATATTGGCGATAGCCATTCGATCTAAATTCTATTTGTTAACAAATAGTACCTAATCAGGTGGATAGGCTGAAGAAATCATACCCGTCATTGGAACGATGACGCAGTACTAATTAAATAGGTATAATCTTGTGCAAAGAAGTAATATTGTTGCTTTTCGTTGTTTTGATAGCAACATACAGTTGATTTAGTTTTTTTGACCTGTACTGTAGAGAATAGGATAAGGGTTTAAGGAATTTATAATTATGAAGAAAAGGCTGTTTAGATTCTACTGTTTTATAGGTATTGAAACTTTAATTTCTGTTCCTTTCCCCAAAACAGATTCCACGTTTAAACTACCACCTAAAGATAGAGCCCTTTCATTCATTAACATATGACCTATTCCTTGCTTTTCTTTAATCTTTTCCATGTCAAGACCAAGGCCATTATCCTTAATAGACAAGCACAGCGTTTCCCCTTCAACGGTTAATTCAACCCTAACTTCAGAGGCAAAAGCATGTTTTGTTATATTCAGGAAGGTTTCTTGCACAATACGAAAAAGTGATAATTTCACGTATGACGAAAGAACTTCGACAGGTTCATTAACTTTAATTAATGCATTTAATCCTTTTGATTTTAGTAATAAATCTCTAAGCCATTTAATAGAGGCAATGAATCCTAGGTTGTCTAGTATAACAGGGTAAAGTTCAGAAGTTAATTCCCTTATTGAATTCATTGTCTCATCTAAGATAGGAATTAGACTGCAAATGACATCTTTAATTTCAAAAGTATTTAAAGATGTTTCATTCAAGATATAACCACATTTTATCTTAATAGCCGCTAAATTCTGCCCTACCTGCTCATGTAATATTCCAGCATATTTTTTTCGAGAAAGCTCTTCTGCTTTTGAGAACTGAAATGAGAGTTTTCGGAGGTCTTTAGTTAGTGATTTTAGCTCCTCTGATTTATGATTTAATTCATTTTCTATCAGTTTCCGATTGGTTATATCTGTCATCACTGCAAAACTGCCTATATAGCCTTTATCTACATCAACAATAGGTTCTGGTGTAACAATGACGACAACCTTTTCTCCGTCTTTCCTTATATATTCAAGCTCGTAACTTTGCTTACCTCCTTTTCTTTGTCGGATAAAGTGTTCTTCTATTATCTTATAGTTCGCATTTTCCAACAAAAAGGTAACATGAGAACCTACCATCTCATCTTTTGAATAACCCAACATCTTGCAGAGTTGGTTGTTCACAAATGTAATCACACCCTTTTCGTCTATTGACCCAAGACCTTCGTTCATGTTATCAACCAGCATACGATACTTTTTCTCACTCTCCTGAAGCGCTACCTCAGCACGCTTACGTTCAGTAATGTCCCTGCACACACCGACAAATCCAATGAGCTCTTTATTCCTAATAGCTGTACCAGTTAATAAGACAGGTATCTCTCTCCCATTTTTTGTTAAAAGAATACTTTCGTAAGCTCTGGTTGTTCCTGTTTTTATTGCAAGATCCATCTCAACATGATGTCTCTCGTATTCTCTCTCTGGCGATAATATTTCAAAACGACTTTGGTCAATTTCCTCTTGTAAGTATCCCGACAATCTCTCTAAAGACTTATTGAGTTTTATTATTCTTCTATCCTTGTTAAGCACGATGAGACCATCACCCATAACGTCAAGATAAACCGCAGAATCTTTTAGTTTTTCTTCTACTCGTTTTCGCTCGATTATCTCAGCCAGAAGAGCTTTTATAGTTTTTGATAACTCTGCAGTGCGTTTCTGAACCGTTTCTTCTAATTTATCATGTCCCCTAAGTAGAGTTTCCTCATACCTCTTACGATCAGAGATGTCTCTTGCCGTACCAATAACACCAATTATTTCACCGTCTGTGTTTTTTAATGGTAAATTCTTATACTCGCACAGAACCCCTGTCTTGCTAAAAGTAATTTCTTCTTGCGGACTTTCGCCCATCAACGTCTTTTTATAGAGGTTCTCGGCTTTTTTTAATTCATTTCCCTCAAAAAGAGGGGCAAATGACTTTCCTAAGAATTTCTTAGGCTTATAACCTGCGAACTTTTCAAAGATCTTATTTACGTATAGAACGTTTCCTTTATTATCACATATATAAACGAGATCATTGACGTTATCACATAACAGTTTGAATTTCTTAAGGTCAGATTCAATTGCCTGCCGCCTGATTTCTACAGTTTCAAGTTTAGCGATTTTTTTACGTGCTTCCTTTAGCTCCTGTAAAAGCTGCTCTTTTGTCTTATCTTTATCACTTATCATGCATTGATGCCTCAGCAATTCGACTCAATTTTGTTTTACAGTAAAATATCTTATAAAGAGATATTATTTATAAGATATAGATGAAAGAATCTGTTGTTAATAATTATAGCATATTTGCATAAACCTCAAATAGCAGATTACAACCAAGCCTCTATTCTTTCACAAAATGAATTAATAGAAGTCCAATAATCATATTTCAGACACGTACGCACATAGTTCATTTATTTATTTGGACATGTAATGCATGAAAAACCGTTTTAAAGGCAGAATCATTTGTAGGGAAAAATACGTTATGCATGGCAACTTTCCTACTTAAAAAGCGAAAGGATCATGATGCCGGGCCATCCGTTGAAAAGCTTCCAAGAAATCAGGGAAGAGAGGATCCTGCGATGCTCACCTTTTTTGCGCGGGGAGTTTGACCGTTGCACCATGAGGCAGTTTAAAGTCTGCAACTGTATGCATACTTAGAAGTGGCAACATCCATCTTTTATACAGTTACAAACTTTAATCATAAATCATTATCAACGTTTTCGTGCTCCCTATTCTTCATAACTTCTAAATATGGGGAATTCGAACTACCAGTAGCGTTTACCTGGGCATAAAAGACATTTGAAGCAGTCGTAAAGACTCCTCCTGCAACAAAGAAATTAATAATGTCTTTACACTGAACAAGACTGGCTAGAACTTATAACTAAATTCAACAAAGAAATTTCTTCCTGGCCTGGGAAGATCAGTTGCAATGGTTCCCATCCGTGCAGGGTCGTCCCAATCTTTATCCAACAAATTAAATATAGATGCCTTAACCTTTAAATCATTAAAAAACTCTTTTACTATTAACGTAAGGTTAAGAAGCGTATACCCAGAGGAGTCATCTCGTGGATCCTCCTGTGCTCGAACTCTTTTGCCACTAATGAAAGCATGCAGGTTTGCATTTAAATATTTTGTTATACCAAGATTAATACCGACATTTCCTTTATGTTTGGGCACATCCGGCAACGGATCACCTTTAGATTCTGCGTCCTGGTATGTATAGTTTGCAAATGCATAAGCGTCAGGCCAGTAATCGGAGAGGTCGGCCTTAATTTCAAATTCGACGCCTTGAATATTTGCCCCTGAAACATTTTCAAATCTTCGTAGTGATTCAGGCCCCTGAACGGTTGAAACGCCAATGGGATCCCTTATAAGATTAAAAAAATAATTAACATTTGTGCTAAATTTTTTAGCAAAGTTATAACTCAGCCCGATTTCATAGGTCCTTATCTTTTCAGGTTCAAGGCCTTTGTTTCCCACCCGAACAGGTGGAGCATCTAATGTAAGTTCTCGAAAACTTGGTGCGCGAAACGCTTGGCCGTATAATATCTTAAGAGTAGCGTTATCCATAAAATCCCAAACAATACCGATCCTTGGATTAGTAGTCCCATCAAAGTCACTGTACTGGTCATGCCTTATTCCCAATGTAAAGCTTAAATCGTCGGTTATGTCCCATTTGTCCTGTATGTAGATATGCCATACCTGTCTTATATATTCCCCTACCCACATAGCGTCTCCCTGGTCTTGTACTGCTCCAATAAACGCACCGGTTTCGACATCAAAATTTGTCGACCAATCAATATTGTCCTGTTTATTCCATTCAAAACCAAACCCGAAAGAAAACCTGTTATTTGCAAATAAATCATAATCAAAATGCACCTCACCACCTGCAACCTTATTTCTTCCATAATTTTTACTTCTCTTACCATCAGGAAAAACTTCAATATCACCATCACCATCTAAATCTTCATCCACTGTAAATCCGTCACCAAAGGCCTCAAAAAACCACTCAAATTCATACTGGTCATAGTATACCCGTGGTTTAACAGTTAACCTGTTCCATAACTCAAATTCATAACTCAGGTCTAGCATCAAATAATTATACCGATTCTCTCCATCGTCCGTTAAAATAAAATTAGACCCAGTATATGGCTCAGTATCCTTATTAAAATATTTGGCCTGAAATTTTATATTTTTATAAGTCAGGTTCAAGTTCAGGTCTAATTTATTCCTACTCTCGTCTGTTTTACCCGGTGCGCGTGCACCAAATGTATCAGACAATCCAAAAGCAGCATCCTCTTTAATCGTTTCATGAGGACCATTTGTATTATAGAAAGTAGCAAAACCGTCAATATCAATATTATGTAGAGTTTTGCCAAAAACAAGATTATATTCCTGAGTATCGAAACTGCCAAATCCACTGCTAATCTCTACATTTTCTATATCATCAACACCTTTTGTAATGACGTTTATTACAGAAAGAAACGCATTGGTACCATAAAGAGCAGAACCAGGCCCTCTGATTATTTCAATCTTCTTGACATTTTTTAAAGGAAGGTCATCGAAAAAGAACGCCGTTCTTCCGCTTCGTCCCACGTTTAAAGAATGTCCATTAAGGAATATCTTTACCTTATCGTCTGCGTTTTTTATCCCCCTTACCCCATATATTAGTCCACCAAAATCAGGTCTTCTATGCAGGTCAAATCCGGGAACAATCCTCATAATATCATATAAAGTCCTTGCTCCCATATTTTCAATCTCTTTAGCGGTAATAACTGTAACTATAGAAGGTGCGTTTTTAATCATTTCCTCAGTCTTCGAAGCAATTGTTATTAACTCTTCATCAATGAGCGAGAACATATCATAGTATTCTACTGTAGCCGGACTACTAGCGACACCATCCTCTTCATTGTTTATTCCCGTATTGCGATTATCAATCTTTGCGGATTCCCATTTTTTGTCAGCGTATGCTGAATGAACAGGAAATACAGTGCATTGGGTGGCGGCAAAGAAAAAGGAATTTATAAAGATGGTTAAAATATGAATGTAAGGTCTGAACATGATATACGATCTAATAATGATCTCGATATAAGCAAGCGGTATTATCCTCTCAAGATAAACAAATTGGGAAATATAGTGTATGCCTAATCGAGAATAAGTAATATCGATCCACTATATTATCACAAAAGTTCTGACATTAATTTTTTACATCATATGGGAAATTTATAATTTGTAAAGTAATTAGTAATCAATAAACTCGTTAATTTTCAGAATAGTAAGCAATTTTCGGGTATCAAACAAAAGAGGCAAAGCCCAAGGAAAAAAAATACAAATAATAGTCACATACATCAATCACCCCACAAAATACATCTATCTCCCTACAAAAAATACATTGTTACCCCGATTGTTTTCACTGCCTAAATTAAGTATCCTTCTTAGGGTATTAATAGAAAACAAGTATACACAGTTATGTATACCAACAAATCTATTTCTTATCACAAAGAATTATATTTTAGTAAAAGACCAAGAACTACTTTTTTGAATTTTAAAGGAGAAAATGTGAAGAATCTACTTATTCCTATCTTTGTTATTACACTTATCTGTTCTGCTATAGGGTGTAAATCAAAGACAGCATCAGTAAAAGCAA
Source organism: Candidatus Anammoxibacter sp. (assembly GCA_021777055.1). Classification (GTDB taxonomy): domain Bacteria; phylum Planctomycetota; class Brocadiia; order Brocadiales; family Anammoxibacteraceae; genus Anammoxibacter_A. The sequence continues at coordinate 346,906 of JAIQZO010000024.1, forward strand.
CTGCCCCGGCAGTTAGCACAAGCACGGTTAATAGTCAGGATTTAAGGTTTAATTTCCCAAAAGATTATAAGAATTGGACGCATGCTGTATCAAAAATCATATTGGACAAATCCAGTCCCCTTTACGGTTTTCAACAGGTATTTGTGAATGATACAGGGCTGGCAGCTTATAAAAAAGGCGGTGGATACCCCGACGGGAGTATGCTTGTCATAGGGTTTTATGAAGCAGTTGCGGAAGGTGACGATATTAACCAGGGAGATATCATCTGGTATGCCTCAATGAAAAGAGATTCTAGGGCGGTAAAAACTGGAGGTTGGATATTTGACGGTTTTGACGGAAAGACCCTGAAGTCGAAAATAGATGACCCCATGACCGGATGTTTTATATGCCATATGGGGCAGAAAAAGAGGGATTATGTCTTTACACAGTTTGCTGGTGAGATCGCATTACCTGTAGAACCAGTGAACACGGCAAGTGGGAGATTTGCCTTGCCATCAGATTTACGTTCATGGCACCATTCCAACTCTAAAGTGATATTGGATGAAAACAGCCCATTGTACGGAATGCAGCAAATCTATGTTAACAGTAAAGGATTAAGATCCAATAAAGCTGGAGAGAAGTACCCTGACGGTAGCCATCTCACAATTGGATTCTATGAGCCAATAAAAGATGGAGACTCTATTTCACAGGGAGACATAATATGGTATGCATCAATGAAGAAAGACTCAAATAATGCAAAAAAGACCGGAGGTTGGTTAATGGACGGTTTTGACGGTAAAACTCTAAAATCAAAGGTCGACAACCCGTTAACTGGATGTTTTATTTGTCACACATCACAGAAGGACAACGATTACGTTTTTTCAAAGTATATCCCATAAAGAGGATATAAGAGTCACTATAAATTTCTAGCTCCAATTTATTACTGTTCAAACATGGCAGTAAAAAGAAAGGTAATGGTGAAATATGCAAAAAAACCAGTTAAAAGCAAAGAAGGTTTATCCGCTGTTAATATTTGGATTTATTGTAATGTTTCTGGTAAGTATCTCTACCACAAACGCACAGACAAGGGATTGGAAGATGGGAAAACTGGCGCAAGGAGAGGGCAAATGGGGTGAGTTCTGGAAACCATCTGAAATGTTTCGCTGGTGGGATCCTGAGCACTTTTATGAATGTGATAACGGAATCGAAGGTATTTTTAAAGGTAATAATTGTGTTACATGCCATAAAGTTGTAACTCCGGGAATTGTGAATGACTGGAATGCCAGTGCCCATTCTAAGAAAGATGTCACTTGTGACAAATGCCACGGCAATGATCATCAAAAATTAAGGATGCCAACAACAGATACGTGCAAACCTTGCCATGAAAAAGAGGTTAACCAATTCAGGTCAGAATTATCATCCGGTCATCCTTCCCATGCAAGGGCGTTTCATCCTGATATAGTTGAGTTTGGATGGCAGATCAGCAAACCGCAGGAAGAAGTAAACGGCTGTGCGCAGTGCCATGTTATTGAAAACCGGTGTGACTCCTGCCATACCAGGCATAGATTCAGGCCAGAAGAAGCAAAAAGGTCAGAGGCTTGCCAGGTTTGCCATATGGGACCAGACCATAGTGAATGGGAGTGTTACCAGTCATCTTTACACGGCATTATAGCAAATATGGAGGGTGATAGCTGGGACTGGAGTAAACCACTGAAAGACGGGAACTATAGAACCCCAACGTGTGCGTACTGTCATATGTATGACGGAAATCATAACGCCATAAAAAACACAGTATTCGGTGATATGGGTATAACTGAAGTAGACCGCGGGTTAGATAAGTATAAGGAGCAGAGAGACGGCTGGATAAGTATTTGTGACGACTGTCATTCCCCACGTTTTGCTGCGGCTTATTTGCGGGACTCAGATGAAGCAGTCAGGATAAGCCATAAAAAGGTAAGAGAGGCCAAAAGTGTTATTGAGGAGTTATACAAGGACGGCCTGCTTGATGCCATGCCTAAAGATTTGGCTCCGTTTCTAGACCAAGGACATTCGTGGGCACTAGGTTCCAGGATGCACAATGTCACGGCAATAGAGAGGGAATTCTTTGACTTAACAATTTTCCACACCCCTACGGTATTTAAAGCCGTATTCCACATGTCACCAGATATGTCAACCGTAAAAAACGGTGCCTTTAAACAGGACGAATCTGTTGCTAAGATTAAATCAGAGGCGTCAAAATTAAGACGCCTAGCAGAGATAGAAAAACAGCTAGGAATAGAATATACACCGCCTAGTTTTTGGAACCAAGGAGAATACCTTGAAACTCTTACTGTTATAGAAGAGGGAAAGTAGTAATTTAATAAACCTCAGAGGCCTCAAACTTAATATGAGGCCTCTTGTGTTTCTATGCTACGTCAAAATGGTATAAAAATCAGCCCTGCACCATCTTCTGTGTTGCTCCTGAGGTTGAATCTGATATTGCATTACCATTATCATAATGTGTCACATAAGTCCTTAGCAATTCCCTGGTCTTTTTCTCATTATCAACAGAATGGCCTTTTAAATATGTAGCAAACCGATAAAGAATGGCCCTGGTTTTTTCCAATTCATAAGCATTACCATTTAGAGCTACAAATATTTTCTCATGCTTGGTGGCAACTGTACCGTCTTCTGAAGATAGTGTCTCTTCAAAAAGCTTCTCCCCAGGTCTAATGCCGGTAATTTTTATATCTATATCCCTATAAGGTTCCATACCGTTTAGTCTTATAAAATCTTCTGCCAATTTAACTATCTTAACCGGACTACCCATATCAAGGACGAGTACTTCACCCCCCTTTCCGATGACAGACGCCTGTAAAACAAGAGACACTGCTTCTGGAATTGTCATAAAATATCTTTCCATATCTCTATGTGTTACGGTTAATGGCCCCCCCTCTTTAAGCTGTTTTGCAAATGTGGGTAAAAGACTTCCTCTGCTCCCCAAAACATTTCCAAACCGAACAGAGACAAAGTTTGTACTGCTACACTTATTTAACGACTTACAAATGTTTTCGGCCATCCTCTTTGTCGCTCCCATTATGCTTGTGGGGTTAACCGCCTTATCAGTAGAAATCATAACAAATTTATCTACACCAAATTTAACCGCAACTTTTGCGACTGTATATGTTCCAAAAATATTTGTTTTTATGGCTTCTTTATAATTAGTCTCCATAATTGGCACATGTTTATACGCTGCAGCATGAAAGACTATTTCAGGTTTATAAGTTTCAAACACTTCATTAATACGCCGGTTATCCTTTACATCTGCAATAACAACGTATGATGCTATTTTTGGAAAAACATTTTTAATCTTCAATTCAACACTATGCAATTCTGTATCATCATTATCAACGACAACAATTGCTTTAGGCTCAAATTTACACACCTGCATGGTTATCTCAAACCCAATGGAGCCACCCGCACCGGTAACAAGAATAGTCTTTCCCTTAATAAACATTGCAATTTCATCATTGTTTACAGTAACAGCCTGTCTTCCTATCAAATCTTCAATCTTTATATCCTCTAGATCTTTAACATTTATATGAGGCTTATGAAAATCATAGATGGGTGGTATAATCTTAACTGTATTTACACCTGAGTCTTTAGCATCGCTATATACATTTCTTATAACTTTGTAGTCTAAAGATGGCTCCGCAATAATAACCGCCTCGGCCTTAAATTTTTTAATAAATCTCTTTAGCCGTTTTACACCACCAACCACCCTAAGGCCGTGAACAACATTACCATAAGACCTGATATCAAACCCTACGATACAAACTGGAGAAAACCCTAAATTATTATTCCGGACAAGATCTTTCAGTATTAATTCCGATAAATCATTAACCCCGATAATAATCGTTCTGAGGCCTTCTTTCTTTAACCTAGTCGCCTTTACTATTTCATAGAAAAACCTTCTAGAAAAACGCAGATAAGACATTAAGAAGAAAGTAATTATGAAGTCGGAAACAAATATGCTCCGTGGAAATCCAGCCAAATCATGAACACCAATAACCTCCATAAATGCCGTGTGCGGCCCAAGTGGCACTATTAACATAAAAAGCACCAATTCTGATATAGCCAACGCTTTAAAAACATTCCATAAATCGCTGATACCAACAAACCGCCAGGAAAATCTATAAAGTCTAAAAAGAACAAAAAAAGTAAGTTTAACAATAAGAAATAATGGCAAGACTCCAACAAACATTTCATAATAATTATTAATCGATAACAATTCAAACCGGAAGAAAAACGCTGCATAAAAACAGATTCCAATTATTATCGCGTCAGCAAAGAAAAACAAAATGTATTTTGCAAGCCTATAGGTATTTAAAGAAATTCCCCATCGAGTTAATTTATCAATATCTGAAAAACTTAGATAATCGTTCTCTGATACTAATTTATCGTAATTCATTATTTTTTTCTTTCATTGTTAACTACGAACGTCCAAGATATATAAGAACTATTAATTTTCAGTGTTGTCCGGTTCGTTATTTACTTCACACGAATTTGTATTAACATTCAGTACCTAAAATGTAAAATGGGAAAAAATGCATAGAGTTATTGCAATTTATTATTAATAATAAACAACGTTATTAATTTTAGGCACGTTCCCCATCATGGGGTTGTAAAATGTTCATAAATATGAAACATTTACACTGCAAGAAGCGAACCAGACGATGCTGATTAATTTTACGCCAATAAAAAAAATATTTTGTATCTATATTTTTTTGTACTATACTACTTTTGTATGATTAATATAAACTTATCTTCTCCATTAAACCTCGTGATCTAGAACAGATCTTCTCATATTTTATAACAAGTTACGATGAACTTGCATAGCCCTGTTAACTGTGCATTAACACCCGCAGGTTTACTTATGCATGAAAATCCATACGGTTCTTACAGGTAAAAATATATTATGCATTAGCCTTCTTTCTAGAAAACAAATTAAGCCTAACAATGAAGATATCTAAATTAATCATATCTATTTAGACAACAGAAATTAGTAAAAAGTTCCAATAATCAAATCATTATATAAATAATAAATCGCAATTAATGTACCAATAAAACACCAAAATTTTAAATTATCTTAACATATTTGACAGCAAACCATTACACGCACACTGTCAATAATATCACTGCAGCCTAGGAGCCTCAGAACGTCAATATGTTGACGTTTCAGCTCTTATTGTGACGTGCATATTTACGTAACATGTATAATAATCTCACATAGAAATTAATTGTTCAGTTGTTTACACTGTTAGTGCTTTTTGTAAAGAGAACACTTGAAAATGTCATTTGTCTTAGTAGATGTTTATTAAATCACCTACACACCAAAACCAGAACTGTTAACTTTTTTCTAACACTAGATGTAGGAAAACCAACTCACGCCAAACCCCAAAGTGTTTCGCCTTTTGGTTTATCTACTTTGTAAATACAGGGTTCGGCAATAAACATGAAAATCCATATTAACTTTAATAATAAAGAGTAGCAATTTCTATACCAAACTTACTAATTGCAATACCAAACTTACTAATTGCAATTTAGGACCATTTAGTTTAATCTAAATTTACGTATACATAGAAAAAGCAACCTCGCAATTGAGTCTCAATGTCAATTACAGTATAACAGAAAAGCTGACTTACTGTTAAGCAAAAACATAATCTTGGCTTAGACAAATTACCAACAACGGTGCGGGCTTGACATTTTAATCCAAAAAGGCTTCTTCATTAAGTAAACTAACCGGTCCAAGAATGCCTAAGGCGAGCTGAAGTGCCTAAAATTATTGAAATATTATCTTTCTAGAATTTGATTTTCCCAAACAGATCAAAAATCTGATAATGGATTAAGATCACAACTAATTTTATGAGTTTGCGTTTCAAGCTCTTTAGAAATTGTTTTATTATTTACTATTCTCACTTTAGGCATTTTTGGTATTTTAGGCATTTTGGTATTTTAGGCATTTTTGCCCATTTTGCCCAATTTACACACTTTTGGTACTACGTTATAATAACGTTTAATGCTTTTTATAGTTATATTATTGGACAATTGAAAGTGACAAGAAATTCCGGTTGCCAACTCTTTGATTAATAAAAACCGGTCCCGTTGGTTTTAAACTTCTTTATCTTTCGCAGGAATAACATAATGTGTTAATGTTAAATTATCTATTGTTTATTGTGGATTTATAGTAAAATCCTACGACTAAAAACATATTTGGAAAGCTTATGACACATCTAAATGAAATAAAGCTAAGCTACAAGTCAATTAAATTGCATGTTGATATATATGAACACTCAAGGAATGCGCCGGTAGTTATAGTGGTACCGGGAACCGGGTCACACGCTGGAAATTACGCACAGTTTTGCGAAACTCTATCGGATAAAGGGTACAATGTATTACCTTTTGACTTAATGGGACATGGTAAAAGCGGAGGTGAAAGGGGTGTGTTTTCCATGTATGAATTACTAGAAAACATATCGACAGTTATCTCATACGCTGAGAGTAAATATTCTAACAAGATTGGCCTGATAGGCACAAGTCAGGGAGGAGAAGTTGCATTACATGCAGCACTGCATGACAAAAGAATAAATGCCGTAATATGTCATAACGTGCTCCTTACATACAAATTCCCCATTAACTTAAAGGTCAAGTTTATAAAATCCTGGATTTGCAGTATGTTATGCAATATTATACCAGACTTTTATTTTCCATTAAAACTTGCATTTAATTGGGGTGACGTATATAACGACCCCACCCATTTACAGAGAAAATTTGAAGATCCGTTAGCAGTATGGCATTATAAATTTAAATCTTACAGGACCATATTTACACATATACCGGAATATCCCATAGAAGACCTTCAAACTCCCATACTTATTGCAGTCGGTGAGAATGACAAATTAGTACCACGTGAGCATTGCAAGAAGATTTACGATATGTTAACATGCCAAAAAGAGTTTTATGTGATGCCTAATGCAAACCATCAATTATTAATTGATTATCTTGACATATTTGCGCCGATTGTTGATGTGTGGTTCAAGAAGACTTTATGACGACAATCTAATCTTATACAAGCACATACATTAAAATAGCAAAACGACACTGATCATTATGTTCTTAACATAGCTCCAAGTTCTTTACTTAACTTATCTATGATCTTATTAATCTCACTATCTACTTCCTCACCCCTTAATGTCCTATCATTTGCCATGAATTTCACAGAAAAAGCAACGCTTTTCTTACCGTCATCCACTTGTTTACCTCTGTAAATATCAAAAAATTCGATACCATCATAAAATGAAACATCTGCATCCAGAACCAACCTTTTGATATCGGCCCATTCAGTTTTGTTGTCTACCACTATTGCCAAGTCTCTGGTTATTCCCGGAAACGACGGCAGTACATTAAACGGTTTCATGTCTGTAAATTTATCAGACAACAAACCGAAGTCAATTTCAGCAAACGATGTCATCCCGGTGATTTCATACTGGTTACTTATGCCTTTGTTAAGTTCACCCATAAAACCAGCAGGTTTTCCATTAATTTCAATAATAGCAGACCGTTCTTTATCGAAAACATTAAAGCTTTCATGACGCCATTCTGGTATCTCTTTGATACTTAAGTTATTAATAACAGATTCAACAACACCCTTCAGCTCAAGAAACTCCCCATCCATCAGCAATCCAAGACACTTTTTCTCATCTGGCTGTTTCGATCCATCCATAGGTAAATAGACATTAGATATTTCAAAAATGTTAACATCTCTAACCCCCCTGTTATAGTTATGCCTTTTTACTTTCAGAAAGTTATGTAAAAGGGTTTTCCTTAACCTGTTTTCGTTCTGGACTAAAGGGTTCTTTATAATGAGGGATTCACTATCGGACCAGAATTTCACGTCAAACTTTTGCGGAACCGTTTCAACTATACTATACGTTGCCACTTCGTAAAGCCCTTGGGCAGTTAATAATTGACGTGTACGGTCAGAAGCAGTCTCATCCATATTCTTACCAACAACCCCAATGCGAATATCTCTCTTTATGGGAATCTTATCATATCCGTATATCCTTATAATCTCTTCAATAAGGTCAACTTCCCTGTATACATCACTCCTGAATGTCGGAATCTCCAGTTCAATCGTTTCGCCAAGATCTGAAGTAACAACAAAACCCAACCTTTCGAGTATATCCGTAATACAAACTTTATCTATCTTAATACCGAGAAGTTTACCTGGCCTTTCTATATTTAACTTTACACTCTTTTTCTCATTTGTTTCGCTATTCTTGTCAGTATATCCAGTAACCCTTCCTCCGGCAACCTGTTTGATCAAATCAGCCACTCTTATTGATGCCCGATAAACCCCTTCAGGATCAAGCCCCCGTTCAAAACGGTATGATGAATCTGAAAAAAGCCCCAATTTCTTTGATGTTTTACGTATATTTGTTGGTTCGAAACGGGCACACTCCAACAGAATACTCTTTGTATTATCAGAGACTTCAGTCTCAATACCGCCCATCACACCGGCAACTGCAACGGGACGAACCTTGTCTGCAATCACTAGCATATCATGATTTAATGTATGTTTCGAACCATCAATAGCAACAATCTCTTCACCATTAACTGCCCTACGAACAACAATCTCTTTTCCCGCCAATTTATCTAAATCAAAGGCATGAAGGGGCTGGCCACTCTCCATTAGCACATAGTTTGTTATATCAACAACGTTGTTTACTGATCTTATACCAAGGGTATCCAACCGTTCGCGAATCCATGAAGGAGACGGCGCAACTTTCACATTTTCTATTATTTGGGCAGTGTAGCGTGGACATAACGCAGAATCATCTACTTTTACATTATCATCTGAACTATTAATCTCTTCATTGGGTTCTTCGCTAACAGGAATTTTAAACTTACAACCGGTAATAGCACTCAGCTCCCTGGCGATACCAATTATTCCTAGACAATCAGGGCGGTTTGCAGTTACTTCGGTATCCAAGCAGTAATCATTCCCAACCTGTTTAATCTCTTCAACTACAAGACCGATACTGGTCAGCTTATCTGACATCTCTTCTACTGAAATATCGATATCACAAACATCTTTAACCCAATTATAGCTTACTTTCATATTATTACTTTTCTTTGAGATTTACTATTTAGAATCTAGTACTAACAAAACAAGATACACGTATAAATATATTCAGAAAATTTACAAAGATTCTTATCTGAGAGATGTGTAAAATCTTCGGTTCCCCACATTTACCTTTGATTATAAAATACAATTTATGTGCTGAAAATAAATAAAAGCGGGTACTAAGGAATGTATAAAGCGACTGCAGGTCAAAAAATGCGATGTAAGCAATCTTTGACAATTATACAGAGGGTTACATCATTATCTAAACTGCGATAGAAACCTAATATCATTCTCAAAAAACAACCTAACGTCATTAATTCCGTACTTCAGCATGGTAACTCTTTCAACTCCCATTCCAAATGCGAATCCGCTGAACTCATCTTCATTATACCCGACAGCCTTAAAAACATTCGGGTCAACCATTCCGGCCCCTAATATCTCAACCCATCCACTATAGGAGCAGACACTACACCCTTTTCCTTTACATATTGAACATGAAATATCAATCTCTGCACTAGGTTCCGTAAACGGAAAAAACGATGGTCTAAACCGCATGTTCACATCCGAACCAAAATATGATTTTACAAAAAGATCCAAGATTCCTTTTAAATCGCTAAATGATATGTCAGTTCCAACCATCAACCCCTCAATTTGATGAAACATAAACGAATGTCTAGCATCCACCGTATCTGGCCTGAACACCTTTCCGGGAGCAATAATCCTGAACGGGGGCTTGCGTTTCTCCATTGTCCTGATTTGTACTGTAGAAGTTTGACTTCTAAGCAGGACTTCATCATCTATATAAAAAGTATCAAAATCCACCCTGGAAGCGTGGTTTGCCGGAATGTTTAATGCGTCAAAATTATAATATTCCAGCTCAATTTCCGGGCCATACGCAACTTCAAATCCCAATTTACCGAAAATATCTTTTATCTCGTCGATAGTCTTTGTAAGTGGATGTTTATTCGCAGTTGGAACATGTTTACCTGGGAGGGTCACATCAAAAACTTCACCTTCGTCCTCATTTGGCGCAGAACCGAGCAACAATTCACTTTTCTCATTAAACTTAGAGCTTGCATCGTTTTTTAAACAATTAATTAATTGTCCGGCACCTTTCCTCTCCTCAATGGGTAGAGTTGCAATCTTTTTTAGAAGATCACTTATTTTTCCCTTACGCCCAATATATTTTATCCTGACCTTTTCAAACTCATCTTTAGTTTTGACTGCAGTCAATTCTTTGTCTATGTCAGCGTTAATTTCTTTTATCAGAGATTCCATTTCACCAAATCGTTAACAGTTACCTTTTCATCAGGCGGGTTATCTTTATTAAAATATCTTACTATTCCAAACTGCAAATAATAAAATATATCTCACAGTTTTATTACAACAGTAATTCCACCACATAGTTTCCACTATATGGATTGAAAATGAATAACATTGCAGCGGAATTACATATTTCTAATTATAACTATTTGTGGCAAAACAAGTTAAAGCAGTAGTATATATCTAGATATGCTGTTTTGCCAAATCTACAAATTGCTCAAATGAAGGTTTATCATTAACTGCAAGCTCTGCCAGCATCTTTCGATTGACTTCAACATTAGCCTTTAATAGCCCGTTAATAAACTTACTGTACGATATACCACTCTGTCGAACAGCAGCACTTATCCTTGTTATCCAAAGCCTCCTAAATTCACGTTTTCTGCTTTTTCTATCCCTGTATGCAAAGGCCATTGCACGGACATAAGTTTCACTCGCCCTTCTATATACATTTGACCTCTTACCCCAATAACCTTCAGTCTGTTTTAAAAGCCTCTTTTTCCTTTTTCTTCTCGGTACAGCAGATTTAACTCTAGGCATATCGTAACATCTCCTATGTTTTCAGTTCCATGTTATTAATCAAACAAAACTTTTATTACTTTTTTTGTAAAAGCACTAGACATCGATTCACTCTTACGCAGATGCCGTTTGCGTTTCCCGGATTTCTCAGACATCAAATGGCTCTTAAATCCCTTTTTCCTCTTAACCTTTCCATTCTTTGATACTGACACTCTTTTCTTCACGCCCTTATGTGTTTTTTGCTTTGGCATTTTAACAATCCCGATCTTTACTTGAAAATAAAAAACATGTAATATCAATCAATGAATTATCACATTTTATAATATAAAAAGCACCTTTTTTGACAAACATCTACCACATTATAACACTATCTACAGTATAACTTTAGGGATACGCCAGAAAATTTTATTTTGGCGACAAAGTAACACCTATCTTTTTACCAACCAAACCAGTCGTTTTTTCAACCTTGGCAACCTCTTCCATTTCATCTGTGAACTTTTTGAGGATCTCCTTTGCATACTCCACATGGGCCATTTCACGACCTTTTAAAAGCATATTAACCACAACCCTGTCCTTTTTTTCTATAAACTTCTTTGCCCGATTTATCTTTACCAGCAAGTCATGATCACCAGTTTTAGGCCTTATTCTTATCTCTTTTAGAGATGCGGAATGATGCTTTTGATGAGACTTTTTCTTCTGTTTGTAGACAAACTTACCGTAATTAATTATACGGCAAACCGGCGGATTGGCATTTGGTGCAACTTCAACTAAATCGAGTTTGGCCTCTTTTGCCCTGGCAAGGGCATCATCCTTAGTTATTATACCTACCTGTTCGCCATCATCAGCGATGACTCTAACTGTTTCCGCTTTAATCCTCTCGTTGGTCCTTAACCTTCTCCTTTGAATGAAAAACCCTCCTTATAAATTTACAAAAAAAAATTACCGATATTAAATATTTCGGTACATCAGCACATAGTCATAAAATCACCTTACATGACACTATTTTTCTATGGTAAAATACGAAGTACCACACTAATTTATTCGGTTATAAAACCTACTCTTTTTTTTCTATCTCTTCTTTTATTCTCTCTATAAAAACCGACAGACCAACAGAACCTTCATCCCCGTCTTTCAAACTCCTGACCGAAACAGTACCTTGTTCTTTTTCTTTATCTCCAACAATTAGAAGATAAGGAATCTTCTCCAATATGCCATCCCTAATCTTATTCCCGGTCTTCAGATTCCTTGTATCACACTCTACGCGAACATCGTTACTCTCCAATCGTTCTTTTATCTCAAACACAAAATCATTATGGGCATCTGTAATAGGAAGGACCTTAACCTGAACAGGCGCAAGCCATACAGGAAAATTTCCAGCATAATGTTCAATAAGGCACCCGATGAACCGTTCCATTGTACCCAATACAGTCCTGTGGATCATTATCACTTTATGTTTTTCGCCGTCATTTTCAATATAATATAGCCCAAATCTTTCAGGCAGATTAAAATCTAGCTGAATAGTCGGCCCTTGCCAAGCCCTGCCTATAGCATCTTTCACCTTTATATCAATGGCCGGCCCATAAAACTTTGCCTCGCCCTCCATACGCACAAAATCTATATTCTTGTCTTTAAGGGCATTATATAGCGAACTTTCCGCCATCTCCCAAACTTTATCTTCGCCAATATACTTCTCCTCTTCACCCTTTCCCCTAACGCTAAGCTCCACTTCATACTCTTTAAAACCAAAAGCGTTTAACATATCCTGGGCAAATTCAATGACCTTTATAATTTCGTCCTGAAGTTGAGAGGGAGTACAATATATATGGGCATCATCCTGCGTAAAGCCCCGTACACGTAAAAGACCATGCAAAACCCCTGAACGTTCATATCTATATACTGTACCAAGTTCAGCCCAACGCATAGGAAGATCTCTGTAACTACGTAGTTTTGTTTTATACATCAGCGCAGCAAACGGGCAGTTCATTGGCTTTAACAGATACTCTTGCTCATCAATTTCTATGGGAGGAAACATACTCTCTCTGTAAAACCCCCAATGTCCACTGGTTTTCCACAAATCAAGCTTCGCAATATGAGGTGAATAAACTATTTCATACCCCCGTTGATAGTGCTCCTTACGCCAGAATGTCTCAATGATATTTCTAATAAAGGCACCTTTGGGATGCCAAAAAGCCAACCCTGGGCCGCCCTCTTCATGAAAGCTAAATAGATCCAGATCTTTTCCGATCTTTCGATGGTCCCTTTTTTCCGCTTCCTTTAAACACTCCAAATATTTGTTAAGCTCTTTTTTAGTAGGAAACGCAGTTCCATATATGCGTTGCAGCATGGGATTTGTCTCTTTCCCACGCCAATATGCCCCTGCGATACTTAAAAGCTTAAATGCCTTAACCCTTCCAGTACTCTGCACATGGGGACCACGACAAAGGTCGACAAAGTCTCCCTGCTTATAAAACGATACAGCCTCCCCATTCTCTTCCAAACCCTTAATAAGCTCCACTTTGTAAGGCTGCCCAGCTTCTCCCATAAATTTCACAGAATCGGCGATCCCCATTTCTTCCCTGTAAACGGGAATATCGTCCTTTATAATCCGTGCCATCTCCTCCTCTATCCTGGCGAGATCATCCTGAGTAATCGCTTCTTTTAGATCAAAATCATAATAAAATCCGTTTTCAATGGTAGGTCCTATGCCAAATTTGGCGTCAGGAAATAAATGCCCCACTGCCATTGCCATAATATGGGCAGTACTGTGACGCAGTATATCCAACCCCTCTTTTGAATTTTCAGTAACCACAGAAAGAGAGACATCTTCTTTTATGGGAAAATCCAAATCAACCAGGACACCGTTGGTCTTTCCAGCCAATGCACTTTTCCCGAGTCCTTCACCAACATCAAACGCAACCTCTTTTACTGTAACATCATCAAGAAAACTCTTTTCAGCTCCATCGGGCAATGTAACTTTTACCATATTTTATAAGTTCCCGCCAAAATATATTTTAACTTGTAATCTCATTAGGAGTAAAATTTCAAGCGCTAATTATATGCAAATCCCACGCACGGTGTCAAGCGGAAATGCACCATGTTACCCGTTTGACAAGTACGGTTTACGGTTTACCATTCTCCGTTCTCCATTGGAGGCCGCCATATTACATGATTTGCAACAAATAAAAAAATAGGAACAGTTTTATTCTATTATACAATAAATACTTCTTTTGACGATTATTAAAATATATCTACACGAATAACATGTTCCTAAAGACAATAACCCCACTTCATTCTAAAGATTAGAAATAGATTGGAATCTCTTACATGTTTCTATATAATGCAATAAAATTTGAGCAGAGAAGCAGAGAAGTAGAGTTTTACAATAGAGACATAATTCTTAAATAAAAATATACACTTGTAGCCATTTTAAAGTAAAAAAGCTATTACACGAAAAAAACATGCTGGATCTGAATTTCATAAGGAATAATGCCGAAACGGTAAAAAAAGCTATTCTTAACAAACGGGAGAACGGTCGGGTTGATGAACTACTGGAAGTAGACTCCAGAAAGCGAAGCCTTCTGTTTGAATGCGAGCAAAAGAGGAATAGGCTAAACAAGACATCAAAAGAGATAAGTGGACTAAAAAAGAGTAAACAGGATGCGTCTGAATTGATATCTGATATGAAGGTACTTTCGCAGGAGATAAAAGAGTTTGAACAGAAACTGCGTAATGTGGACCATGAACTTAACGATATAGTGATTCGCATACCAAATATACCCGCCGAAGATGTGCCCGTTGGGCTGGACGAATCCGCAAACTTAGAGATTAAAAAATGGGGAGATCGGAAAGAGTTCAACTTTACACCTAAACCACACTGGGAAGTAGGAAGTACACTGGACATACTTGACTTTGACCGTGGCAGCAAGATATCTGGAGCCGGATTTGTTTTATATAAAGGTTTTGGCGCAAGACTTGAAAGGGCATTGTATAACTTTATGCTTGATCTGCACACCACTGAACATGGATACCGCGAAATATTCCCTCCATATTTGGTTAATCGTCAGTCAATGTTTGGTACAGGGCAGATCCCAAAACTTGAAGATGATATGTATCAAACCCGCGAGGAAGATATGTTCCTCATCCCCACAGGTGAGGTTCCGGTTACCAATATACACAGAGATGAAATACTATCTATTGATCATCTGCCAATCTGTTACACGGCATTTACCGCATGTTTCCGCAGAGAAGCTGGCGCCCATGGTAAGGATACCAGAGGAATGACAAGGGTGCATCAATTTAATAAAGTGGAACTGGTTAAATTCACCCATCCTGATACATCTTACAATGAGCTTGAAGCATTGTTGATCAATGCGGAGAAGGTACTACAGCTTTTAGGCCTTGAATACAGAATACTGAAACTATGCACAGGAGACCTAAGCTTTGCTTCTACCAAGTGTTACGACATTGAAGTCTGGGCCCCGGGAACCAAAAGCTATCTTGAAGTCTCGTCCTGCAGCAATTTTGAAGATTTCCAGGCAAGAAGGTCGAATATAAGATTTAGGGACAAGGATAAAAAGGTTAAATTTGTGCATACATTAAATGGCTCAGGGCTGGCATTGCCTCGGACAATGATTGCGTTACTTGAAACATATCAGCTTGAGGATGGAACTGTCGCAATTCCGGAAGTGCTTCAGAAATATATGGGCGGAGTGCAAAAAATTGAAATTTAGATTATTACGTGCCGAAGTTTCAACCAAGATACTGAATATTAGAATTGAATTAGGTCGCTTGCATCAAGCGTCAGAATTATAGAATTTTTTGTTGCAGAAACAAAAGCCAAATGGTATGATGTTCGAACTATTCTGAATATAAAAGAGATTGTTCTTTTACGCTTTGTTTTTAAGGTATAGAGCAAAAGTACAGATTCACAAAAAGGAGGTGAAACCGACTAAACTTTTATTTTCCAGTATATATATGACATAACTATTAATTTATGTAATATTTTTTTTGTTTTATTCCGTATTAATTTTTTAAAGAGGAGATTTATATGAATAAGATGGTAAAGAGAGTTTCATTGTTTTTCGTTGGTGCTGCATTGTTAACATTGGGAAGTATCTCAAGCGTACAAGCTTATGATACTAAACCAGCAGAGTTAAGAGTTATCGTTACTGGATTAGGCCAGAAAATACCTGGTTCTACAGTAACAGTTGGTGAAGAAACTGCAGAAACAGAATCAAATGGACAGGCTATTTTTAATGTAGAGCCAGGCATCTATGAAGTTTCAGTTGAAGGTGCTCATGGTGGTAGTGCTTCAGCAACAGTTAGAGTAGTTGAAGACGAATTAAGATTGAAAAATTTTGAGTTAGGTCTTGAAGGTGCTTTACCACACGGTGGACACCACTAATTTTGGGAAAAACAGATTACCAAGTGTAGCACACAAATGATATTTTTAAAAAAGGCAGCTTTTCTAGGTTTGTTATAGAAAAAGCTGCCTTTTTTATTTCTCCATATTATGCATGACATGTTAATTCACGGCATGTTAATCATATCATTACCATGGGAAAAATTGTTTTCTAGAAAGACATTTTACCATTCACAGATAAGTCCTTTGTAACAGCATAGTTACTTAGAACTTGACAGCTAGATTCCGATACATTAGAATGTCCCATCTTAAATTACGTTTGTATTTATTCCATGTGTACCGTTACAAAAAATCATAAATTACACTATAGAGCATTGCACAGTAAAAATATCACTTTTTTGATAGATCTTTTTCAATTAAACAAATGATTGTTAGAACAGGAATGATGGAATATTTACCCATGTCATCCAATTTCTCCTATTTAAACCTTCAATTGTAAATATGGTTGCGGATTTGCCGCAATATGGATTCAACATAATGGACTCAGAATCATTAAAAAAACTACTCTTAGAGGTAAAATCAGGGCAGATATCCATAGACACAGCAGTAGACCATTTCAAAGGTATGCCATTTGATGATATTGGATTTGCCAAAATAGATAACCATAGAAACGTCCGTTGCGGTTTTCCTGAAGCAATATTTTGTCAAGGAAAGACCGTAGACCAGATCGTTGAGATAATTGCCAGAATGGTCAAAAGAAAAGGCCGTGTACTTGCAACAAGGGCAACCCAGGAAACTTTTGATGCCGTGCAAAAGATCTGCCCAGACGCCAGGTATAATAAACTAGCCAGGACCATAACAATCAAAACTGAAGATTCGCAAAAAGATAACAACTCTATTATATTGATAGTTGCAGCAGGAACATCTGATATACCAGTGGCGGAGGAGGCAAAAGAGACTGCAGAAATAATGGACAACCAAGTAGAAACCATTTACGATGTTGGTGTTGCCGGCATCCATAGACTACTTAGTTATCGTAGCGCATTAATCACAGCAAATGTGATAATAGTCGTAGCGGGAATGGAAGGTGCTTTAGCCAGCGTAGTAGGCGGATTGGCGGATTGCCCGATTATTGCAGTACCAACAAGTGTTGGATATGGCGCCAGTTTCGGTGGTGTTGCCGCCCTACTTTCTATGTTAAATAGTTGTGCTGCAGGTGTCTCTGTTGTAAATATAGACAACGGTTTTGGCGCTGGATGTGCGGCATCTCTCATAAACAGAAAACAGACTTAAATTAAAAGAATATGCAAGAGATAAAAAGACTGCCTGTAATTAATAAACGTAACCCAAATTCGCATAAAGGAAATTACGGCAGGGTATTTATAATTGCCGGGTCGCCGGGCATGACCGGGGCCGCATATATGTGTGGTAAGTCAGCTTTAAGATCAGGTGCCGGACTGGTTACGGTTGGAATACCTGAAAGCCTTAACGCTGTAATGGAAGTAAAGTTAACATGTGTGATGACACTACCATTACCAGAAACACCATCCGGTACAATTTCAGGTGCAGCAAAGAGTAAAATACTAAACTTTTCAGAGCAATGTGATGTCATTGTTATTGGCCCGGGATTATCACTGGAGCCAGAAACAAGGGCTCTGGTAATTGATCTGATTAAAGAGGTAAAGAGACCCATAGTCCTTGACGCAGATGGCCTTAATGCCATCCAGGGAGAATTAAGTTTACTGAAAAATATTAATCAAGACATTATTCTGACACCACATCCAGGTGAATTGGCGAGATTAATGAACCTAACATCATCCGAAATCCAATGCAACAGAAAAGATGTGGCTAAAGAATTTATCACCACGGTTAACCAATATAATAATGAAACCTGCTGCAAGGAAAAAGATACAATCCTGGTACTAAAAGGAAATAAAACAGTTGTAATTAACCATAGCAATATATATATAAACAACACCGGTAACCCTGGAATGGCAAGTGGTGGATCAGGAGATGTCTTAAGTGGAATAATAGGAGCGTTAATAGCTCAGGGATTCACCCCATTCTCTGCCGCACAACTGGCGGTCTATATTCACGGACGCGCTGGCGATCTTGCAGCAAAGCAAAAAGGTGAGGTCTCTATGATTGCAACCGATATCATTGACTATTTATCAAATGTATTTATTGAACTTACAACCGCAGAAACAGCTTTGTCTGAGATGCATAGTATGAAAGGAGGTAGCAATAAAGAAAACAAAAAATAGTTATCACAATTATTAATAATTTTTTGCAGGCAATTTGATTTTTATTAATACGTAAGTATAGCCATAAATAATATACAAATTTATACTAAGTGGGGAATTAAGTTACTTTTCTTGTTAAAGTACTAATTTAAAGGGGAAAAATTCTATGCGAAAAAGTAATATTTTTGTTTTACTTGCTTTGATAGCGGCATGCTTTTGTGTTTTAAGTGGTGCAGTTGAAGCCGCAGCCAATTTGACAGGTGATCCAAGTGGGGAGGCCACATCTACAAATCCACAGGGACATTTAAAAGAACCTATCGATTTTGTGTGGTTATTGTATTGCGCTTCCATCGTTTTCTTGATGAAGGCTGGCGTTGCATTCTTTGGAGGATTTTTACGTCCAAAAAACATGTTAAATTTCTCTACACATGTCTTTATGGATAGTGTTACAGGTAGTATGGCCTTTTGGTTCCTTGGGGGTGCTTTTTTGCTAGGCGGGTCAGGATTGGCTGCTGGTTATGAGCATGGAAACTGGTTTATGGGATTAAGCGGTTTTATGAACGTCGGGAGAAGCTATGATGTTACAAACGTAACTTTCTGGGTATTTAACTGCGTTTTCTGTACCATTTCTGTCTCGTTTATTGCGTGTGCTGTAGCAGAAAGGATGAAACTCGTTCCATATGTAATCCTCAGCGCGGTCTTTTGTGCATGGATATACCCCGTTTTTGGACACTGGGTATGGGGTGGTGGCTGGCTGGCAAATTTACCATTCGGACACGGCGTATGGGACTTCTCAGGTTCTTCAATTGTTCATATGCAGGGCGGAGTAGTTGCCCTGGTAGGTACAATAGTTGTTGGACCTAGAATAGGCAGATTCAATGCAGACGGAACACCAAACTCATTTAAGATGCACAATGTATTTTTTGGAATCATCGGTATCATAGTTCTGTGGACAGGTTGGTTTGGTTTTAATCCGGGCGCAACTTTGCTAGGAACCGATCTCAGATATTCAATCGTCTGCGTTAATACATTTTTATCGGCTGCGGCAGCTGGAGCAACAGCATTCTTCCTTTCCATTGCTATGACCGGAAAGGTAAACGTTCCTATACTATGCAATAGTACACTAGCGGGTTTGGCAGCAATAACATGTTCATGTGCCTTCATACCAGTTTGGGCATCGGTTATTGTTGGAATAATTGCAGCTCTAGCTTACAGAGGCGGTAAATACCTGATGGATTGGAAGTTTAAACTGGATGATGCGTTGGATTCTGTTGCTGTCCACGTCTTTGGCGGTGCTTGGGGTGTTATTTCATTGGGATTATTTTCCGATGGAACATATGCTGAGGTTACAGGGCTGTTTTTCGGCGATGCAGGTCAGCTGTTAGCTCAGGTTATCTGTGTAATCGCCTCTTTAGCATGGGCACTTGCTAATGGTTTTATTATTTTCCTTATACTAAAACACACGTGTGGTGTACGTGTAACAAAAGAGCAGGAAGAGGTTGGACTGGACATTACGTATCACGGAACAGAATGTTATCCGGGTACAGTTTTTGAAAAAGAATAATAGAATTATAATTTAATTTTTTTAAAAAGAGTTAAATCTATTTTAATTTTTTCAATCCACATACAGATTTAACAAACTATCATTTTCCCCGCTTAAGTCTAGGCTAGTTCGGTAGAAGTTCTTTACCGAACTAGCCTTTTTTTTTACCATCCTCATTACCAGCCGAAAATAATTGACATTGAATTATCAAGAAACTATACTGTTTAATTGCAAATGAGAATCAGTCTCTACCTTGCCATGTTTTTGCCGCTTTATAAATAGCTGCAACATAGAATCTGTTAGCAATAAAGAGATTTAGGCTCGCTTCAAACTTAAATGGGATCAAAATACGGATTACAATAGAATTTTATAATACCCATTTGAAGCATAAAAGTACCGCATTACGATCAGAAATATCTTAACCAGTACAACCGAAGTACAATTTATTCTTTATAATTAAAATATGCCTAACGCACTAAAGATAGCAATTGATGATGACGAAACAACCTCTGAGTTTAGCAGTAATGACCAAATAACACTTGTAGGAAATGCAAACGTTGGCAAGAGTGTTATCTTTGGCTTAATTACCGGAAAGTATGTAATTGTATCTAATTACCCCGGCACAACAGTAGAAGTGTCCAAAGGGGTGTGCAAAGGGGTAAACAGCTCAATTGAAGTTGTTGATACTCCAGGAGTTAACAGTCTCATCCCTCTCTCAGAAGATGAAAGAGTAACCAGAGATATCATTATTGAAGATAAAGAGAAAGTGGTTATTCAGGTGGCAGATTCCAAAAATCTGAAAAGGGCATTGGTTATTACATCACAACTAGCAGAGTTAAACCAGAAAGTTATCCTTGACATGAATATGTGGGATGAATCCCTTGACAGGGGCCTTGTCATTGACACTGGCAAACTAAAGCAAAGGCTGGGCATCCCTGTTGTAAAGACAGTTGCAACCCAGAAAATGGGAATCAACAGTCTCATTAACTCTACAGGTCAGGCATCTGTTCCTAAACTTGAAATTGATTATGGAGTTGAAATTGAAAATGGAATTAGTAATATCGAATCTGTTTTCAAGAAAAACGATTTGAAGGAAAGCCGAGGAATAGCACTCATGTTCCTGGCTGAAGATGAAACTCTTGACAAATTCCTGACTACCAAGCTAAAAAACACATCATACCAGGAAATTATAGAAGAAAGAAGGACCCTGAGCAATAAATTTAATGAACCGCTAAACTATGTGATAAGCAAAAAACGCGCAAAGGTAATTGACACAATTGCAGATGATATAATAAAACCCGTTACATTGAAGTCGGAATCAAATCCCATACTGCGAAACCTGTTCCTCTACCTTATTATGCCTTTTATCACATTTCTTGTAGGCTTTAAGATCATGGAATTGCTACAATTTTCCATTTCTAAACTCGGATCAGGTTCTCATCTTGTAGAACTGGTTACAAATCTAACAGGAGGTGCAGTTACTGCAATTGGTATTGGGTGGTATTTATACAAGAAAGAGTCCAGGAGTCGTAGTACAATTTCCGAAATCCTTGGCAATCTCACCATGCACCCGGTTATTGCATTTCCATTATTAATTGTAATCTTATGGCTGACGTATAAAGTTGTTGGTGAATTTGGAGCAGGAGCGTGTGTTGATTTTATAGAATCAAAAATTTTTGGCGATGCATCCGAACCTTCTGGTGGTATAGATCTATACATTAGCATACCGTTTACTAACATTAGATACGACATTACCAACATTAATTTTCAGGGAATAAACTACTACCTGGGGCAATTGGCAAGCAAGGTCATGAGTCGTGATAACATAATCTATGAATTATTCCTAAATGATCAATCTGGTCTTATCAGGGTTGGTCTTACATACTCTATTGCAATTGTTTTCCCCATAGTAGGTTTCTTTTTTCTTATTTTCGGATTAATGGAAGACAGTGGTTACTTGCCACGTCTGGCCATAATGGTTGACCGGATCTTAAAGAAGATAGGACTCAACGGAAAAGCTGTACTTCCTCTTGTCCTGGGACTGGGTTGTGCAACTATGGCAACTCTAACTACGAGAATACTTGACACAAGAAAAGAGAGAACAATCTCTATCCTGCTACTGGCATTAGCCATCCCTTGTTCTGCCCAGCTTGGTGTTATAGCCAGCGTATTAGGAAGCGTATCCGGATACTATTTTCTCATATACATAGTTGTTATTTTTATGCAGCTGCTCTTTGTGGGTTACCTTGCATCAAAGACATTAAAAGGAAAGCCACCAGACTTTATGATCGAAATGCCACCATTCAGGTTACCTAAACTAGGCAATGTTATAGTAAAAACAGCATATAGAATTCAGTGGTTTATGAAAGAGGCCATTCCCCTCTTTGTTCTTGGTACTCTTATTCTGTTCATAATAAGCAAACTTGGATTACTGAGAATACTAGAGAAAATTGGTGAGCCAGTTGTGAGCGGAGTATTAGGGCTACCCCCAAGCACAGCAAAGGGATTTATATTGGGTTTTCTTAGACGTGATTATGGTGCAGTAAGTATCTTTAAAGAACTGGAAAGAAGCTCTGGAACCGGATCCATCAACCCAAACCAGTTGCTTGTTTCTTTGGTAGTTATAACACTATTTGTACCATGCCTGGCAAATTTTTTTGTAATGGCAAAGGAACAAGGATCAAAGAACGCATTTCTAATGGTTGCATTCATATTACCATACGCTATTCTAGTCGGCGGTATTTTACGACTTATTCTAGGATTTATAAATGTATAAACAATCTTTATCAACAAATGCGAAATCTTTAATTGGCAAAACTGTAAGCTAGTGAAACGCTATTCTGATTGATTACCTATCTTTGTTACAATAAACTAATACTATAGGTATAGATGTCACCATACTAAGAAGATAACGCTTGATTAATATTCCAGTTTCGTCAAATAATTTAGAATAGCATCAAGCATTCAAGACCCTAATAACACGAATAAAACTGATGCTCTCTATCATCTTGCCCTCTTCTATCTTTTTTTGAAAAAATCTAAGGCTCTTTGTCTCATCACTCTCTATCTCCACACCAAGATCCTTTGACCTTGCAATTTCCATCATCTTATCCATTGCATTCTGGTATAGTTCACATTCAGAAATAGCAATAATATCAATTTTTTTTCCCTTTTTTGAGTATATAGGCGAGACCATCTTGTAAATATAATCTTCCACGGTATCACAACCAAAGGCATTCTTCTTTTTTATCGGTATACAAAGGCATACTGTTTCAGGGTTATTTAAAAGCTCTATTGTTTCATCCAAATCCTTTTCTCCTCTGAACAATAATCAGAATTTAATACTATAGAAATTTCTAATAAAATTAACACTAAGAGTAAAATTAAGCAGAAAATATTATTATATTAACAAGCAACCTAGCAATATAATATAGCAACCTAGAGTAACATACGTTATTTAAAATAATAATATTGTAGTTTATACAGCAGCGTAATATTTCCGTAATTGGCAGAAATTAATTTCTTCAATATATCCTATGACAAAGTTTTTCTCTTATCAAAAACAGAGTTCTAAGATATTAGAAATTTTCTTATAAATGAAACGCAACCTATTTTAATTCTAGAAGATCTAAGGTAGGGAAAGATATGAATATTGTCAATTCACTAGACTGGACTTATCATTAGAGGGATTAATAACATCTCTTAATTTTATTAATCCCTTTATCGCGGTTAAAAGAATAACAGTTAAATATAATTAAAAAAAAAGAGTTTTATCTCTCATATTTTAAAACTATATCCTTTTTGCAAATTCAAAAACTCTTGCTTCTTGATTGGGAGTTTCAACAGAACCAGGTCTTTTCATCCTTACTGTACGTATAGCGTCGTCAGCAGAATAACCTTTTAACTTTACTAAATAAATAGATAACATTGTACCCGTTCTACCGAATCCTGATTCACAATGTAAAACAGTCTTCTTTTTATTCATATCCGAACTAGACACAAAATCTAAAAAAACATCTATCTGTTCGAACGATGGTACTGAAAAATCAACGATTGGTAAATGCAAATATAAAAAACCACTACTTTCAATAACATCTCTATCTAATGATTTTTCAGTTAAAGAAACTATAGTATTGATCTTTTTTTTTTTTAACAGAAACAAATCCTCTGTTAATGTTAAAGGTCGACCCATCCCAGCAATCTCATCTTCTATTAACCAACTAAAGTTTCTAAGCATCTTTATTATTTACTATCGACTTTCTTAACATTAACTTCTGGTTGTACCTCTTTGTTTTCTTCAAGCAAATCTTCATCATTTTCAACCAGCTCAAATATTACAAGCTTTGCATTATCTCCAAGACGATTACCGATCAATTTAATTTTTCTTTCGTTATCAAACATCTTATATTTTAATTCGGTAACTTTACCCCGAGTACTACCACCAACAGGACCTATTCTAGAACCTGATAATTTTAATATCCGAGTATACCCACCATCTCTTTTAAGATATTGAGCTGCTAAGCCGCCATGCTCTCGCCATGCACCTTCACCAAATAATTTTTTTACTACTACCTTATCTTGTATTTTTGACAAAACAAGTCTATATTTATGAACATACTCAGGACGATTTGTATCTCTTACTTTAACTGCCTTTTTTGCTAATGTAATTATTTTCTCAGCAAAACTTTTAACTTCTTTCGCTTTATCAATTGTTGTAATAATTCGTCCGGAAGTAAAAAGACTGTTTACTAAATTTCTTCTTAACGCTAGTCTATGACTAGATGTTCTTGATAAATGTCTACCTCTTTTTCTGTGTCTCACTATACAGCCTCTTTATTCATATCTGATTTATTAAACATACCAAAAGATAATCCCATTTGAGATAATTTTTTCTTAATTTCAATAAGAGTAGTTCTTCCAAAATTTCTAATTTCAAGGGCCTCTTCTTCATTAAGTGAAATTAGATCGCGAACTGTTTTTATATTTGCCATATCAAGACAATTAGATGCCCTTACAGAAAGATCTAATTCCGCAACATTAACTGTAAGTTTTTCATTTAAATTCTCTGGCGACTCCTCAATTTCATTAATCTCTTCTAAATTCTCAATAACCTTTGGTTCAGTGTAATCAATTTCATTACCTAACTCAAAGTATTGAACAAAAGGATTTAAATGTTTTCTTAATATCTTGGCTGCTTCAGTTAACGCAGCTTCAGGTGTAATCGCCCCATTAGTTGAAATATCTAAAATCAACCTATCATAGTTAGTTTTATGACCAACCCTTGTATTTTCAACTTTATACTGTACATTTCTTATGGGAGAAAAAATTGAATCTATGGGTATAACACCTATTTCATTATCCGCTAATTCATTTTCGCTTTCAGTTACATAGCCTCTTCCATTTCTTACTTCCATTTCAAGATTGAAATCAACATTATCCGTTATTGTAGCGATATGCAAATCTTTATTTATAACTTCAACATTGCCATCAGTAATAATGTCATTACCTGTAATGTCCCCAATTTTATTAGTTTCTATCTTTATTTTTTTTGAACCATCTGAGAATAGTTTAACATTTAAGTTTTTTATATTTAAGACTATGTCAGTAATATCTTCCACTACACCGGGAATATTACTAAACTCATGCTTAACGGTACCAAATTTAACGGAAACAACTGCTGCCCCTTCTATTGAAGAGAGAAGAATTCTTCTTAAGCTATTACCTATTGTTACCCCAAAACCTCTCTCAAAAGGCTCTGCCTTAAACCGTCCAAAATTTTCGTTTAATGTTTCTTTATCAACAACTACCCTATTAGGTAACTCAAATTCTCTCCATCTAATTCTCATAAGTTAATTCCACTTCAAATAATGCTAAATAATTAGGGAAATTAAAATATAATTTCTTAATATTTAATATTTTATAGTTGTTATCGTGAACAAACTTCTACAATTAACTGTTCTTGTACTTCAAGAGAAACGTCTTCTCTCGCTGGGAGCTGAATTACTCTTCCTGAACGATTTTCCTTATCTACTTCAATCCATTGAGGAACTTTTCTGCTGCTGTTACTCTCAATTGTTGTTGTTATAAGAGTAGTAAGACTTTCTTTACTTTTAGGTTTAATAACATCGCCAGGTTTAACCAAAAAAGAAGCTATATCAACCTTTTTATCATTAACTAATATATGCCCATGCCCAATCAATTGTCTTGCATGTTTTCTAGAATGGCTAAAAAGTGAATGATACACAACATTATCTAAACGCCTCTCAAGCAATTGCAGTAAAAATTCCCCGGTATTTATCTTTTTACTGGTAGCTTTCTTGAAGTAAATATTAAATTGTTTTTCTAGAACACCATAAAACCTTTTAACTTTTTGTTTTTCCCTAAACTGAGAACCATATTTTGATTGCTTTCTTCTACCCCAAATATGTGCTCCAGGTGGATATCTTTTCTTATTTAAACTGCATTTAACTGTTTCGCATCTTTGCCCTTTTAAAAATAACTTTTCACCTTCTCTTCTGCAAAGTCTACATTGCGCAGTAGTCGTTCTTGCCATTAGGCTCCTTTCTCACTAATTAGATATCTTATACTCTACGTTTTTTTCTAGGACGGCAACCATTATGCGGTAAAGGTGTAACGTCTTCAATAGTTTTAACTGTTATGCCTGCTGCCTGTATTGCCGTAATTGCAGATTCTCTGCCCGGACCAGGTCCTTTAACCCTAACTTCAACTTCTTGTATACCAAACTTCTTTGCTTTTTCCGCAACCTGAAAGGCACTCTTAGTAGCAGCAAAAGGTGTACTTTTCCTGGATCCTTTGAAACCCGATGTTCCTGCACTTGCCCAACATAAAACTTGTCCGTTAACATCTGTTATTGTAACGAATGTGTTATTAAAGCTAGCTTTAATACAAGCTATTGCTTTGGACATTGTACGTTTTATCTTTTTTTTGCTTTTTTCAGCCATTTTCTATCCTTAAAATTAATTATTATTTTTATAATATCTAAAAATACTCTGGAAAGTAATCTAAAATTTTAGGCTGTAAATCAAACATTTCATTTAAAACTTTAAATTTATTTAATGGGTTTTCTTTTTTTCTTCTCTTTCTACGCGCAATTATTATTAAATTCTTAGGCGTAACTTTTTTAGGAACTATTTCTTTTAATTCAACAGTATACCCATAATATTGTAGAAATTGTGATCTTAAACCATCTGTCAACATATTAGAAAATCTATACCTTAATAACCCAAATTCTGTTAAAAATTTTAATGGGTGATCTTCGCCAAGTTCAGTTCTAATTTGATTCTGACAGCACGGTACTACTATAATAAATTTTGCATTACATTTGATACCTTTAGCAATAATTTCATCAGTTGCAGAATCACAAGCATGCAGTCCTATAACAATATCCACCTCTTTTTTAGGTACAAATTGAATGGTTCTATCTTTTACAAAGTCTATATTATCATACTTTAATAATAAGTTTATTTTATTACATTCATCAATTAATGAACTATTTGAATCTACCGCGTAAAAGAAAGAATTCTTTTCTATAAAAAATCTCTTTAATAAAAAATTAACGGTAAAAGTCAAATATGCTTTTCCACAAGATCCTTCCAAGAATACAATCTCTTTTTTCTTTTTAAAAACATCTATAATTCTTAGAAGTTGATCACTAAACCCAACAATTTCTTCTAACTTTTTTATTGTATTATCTCTTATATTACTTTTTTTTTAACCCCTATAATATCAAGAAAATCCTCTGATGAAGATAATACTTTTTTTATCTCATCTTTTGTGATCATATTTTAAGTTTTACTATAAAATGATAATGATATTAAACCCTTATTTAATTAAATCAAATATCATCTCATCTCTTTTATTCCCTTCTTAACTGAGACTGTCTTTTTACGTCCTTTTCTAGTTCTAGCATTCGTCTTAGTTCGTTGACCTCTGACAGGTAAACCTAATCGATGACGTAACCCACGGTAGCTTCCAATGTTTTTTAAACGTGAAATATTTTGTGATTCATGCCTTCTTAATTGTCCCTCTATCATATACTTCTTGGAAAGATGATTGGCAATTGCGGTAATAGTATCATCAGTCAACTCTTTCGCCCTAGTACTCTCATCTATATCAAGCTCTTTTAAAACATCTTTTGCTATAACTTTCCCAACTCCATAAATATATGTCATAGCGATTATAATTCTTTTATCACTTGGTATATCTACACCTGCTATTCTTGGCAATTCTAGCTCCTTATAATTTTGAATATCATAATTTTCATACTAAAACCCATTATTTACCTTGTCGCTGTTTATGTTTTGCATTAATACAAATAACACGAACTATATTTTTTCTTCTGATAATTTTACAATTCTCACAAATTCTTTTAACTGATGATCTTACTTTCATAACTTTTCTCTATGATTTTCTATAAATAATACGACCCTTTTCTAGATCATACGGCGACATTTCTACTGTAACCTTATCCCCTGGTAAAATTCTAATAAAATGCATTCGCATCTTCCCTGAAACGTGCGCAAGTATTTTATGCCCATTTTCCAATTCTACACGAAACATTGCATTTGGTAAAGCTTCGCGAACAACAGCTTCAACTCTTATAGGTTCTTCTTTTCCCATATTGTAGATCTAAATTTTTTAAATTTTTATGTACTCTTATATTCTAAATTGTTAAAACATCTGGTCCGTCATCAGTAATTGCAATTGTATGTTCAAAATGAGCAGAAAGCAATTTATCTTGGGTTATTACTGTCCAATTATTATCCAAAACAGATGTATCAGGCAACCCTTCACAAATCATAGGTTCAATTGCAATTGTCATCCCTTTAGTTAACAAAATACTATTATTCTTTAAATTAGTTGATACGAAATTAGGAACTTGAGGATCTTCATGCATTTTTCTTCCTATTCCATGTCCTGTATAATCTCTAACAATAGAAAAACCTTTAGATTCGACATAATTTTGAATTGTCTCAGAAACTGTTTCTAATTTAATATCTGATTTAATAACCTTTATTCCAAGCTCTAAAGATTCTTTACAGACATCAATTAGTTTAGTTGCAATTGTAGAAATTTCTCCAATTGGAAAGGTTTTTGCCATATCAGCCATATACTTTTTGTATTCAGCTCCAATATCAATACTTAATATATCTCCATCTTTTAGAATATAATCATTTGGTATACCATGAACGACTTCGTTGTTAACTGAAGCACAAATACTTTTAGGGAAACCTCTATATCCCTTAAAAATCGGTCGACAATTATTCTTTATTAAAAATTCCTCTAATTTATCGTTAATATAATTAGTAGTCACTCCAGCCATTGCAATTTCACTTGCCAATTGTAAAGCTTCATTTAATACTTTTCCTGCTTTACGCATTAAGTTAATTTCACGATCTGATTTGCAATATATCAACGACTTTCCTTGCTATTAAGAAACTTTAATTTTAAATTCTTATACTAAACGGTTACAGTAAATTTCTAATACAAATCTTAACTTCTGCGGCCTCTAATCTTAGTTCCACTGCCTAGAAATCCATCATATTGTCTCATTAAAAGATGAGACTCAATTTTTTGAACCAAATCCAAGGCGACACCTACAACAATTAACAATCCTGTACCACCATAAAATCCAGCAATTGCCTTATTAATATGTAAACCACTAGAAACTATACTAGGTAAAATAGCAATTAAGGCCAAAAATGCAGCTCCGGCTAAAGTAATCTTAGCCATAATATTTTCTAAATATTCAGAAGTCTTATTACCCGGTCTAATACCAGGGATAAAACTGCCGTACTCCTTCATGTTATTCGCCATCTCTTTAGGATTAAACTGGATAGCCGTCCAGAAATAACAAAAGAAAGTAATTAACAAGACATATAATATAGTATAAATAACACCCCCTCTTAACATATCTCCCAAACGAGATGTTATCCAGAATCCAACACCACCAGGATCAAATTTAGCCTGAAGGCCTTGAAATATGGCAGAAGGGAATATTAATAAAGATTGAGCAAATATTATAGGCATAACTCCAGCTTGATTAACCTTTAGCGGAAGGTAATGCTTTTGCCCTCCATAAACTTTTCGTCCTCTTGTCTGTCTTGCTTGTTGTACTGGTATTCTTCTTTGTCCCTGTGTAATGTAAACAATACCACCAACAATACTTAATAAGACCGCACAAAGTATTATCATTTTGACAATACCAATCTCATGCTCAGCAGGTGCAACAGAAAATGTAAAGTTCTGAAATAGTTGCGACAAAGCCCAAGGCAGTCTATCAATTATACCTATCATGATTACCAGTGATATACCACTTCCAATTCCTGATTCATCTATCTGTTCACCAATCCACATAAGGAACATTGTTCCTGTCGTTAATAAAAGAGCGGCCATCATCTGAAAGCCAAGACCTTGAAGGTAAACTGGTACAACCGGAACATTATCAACTTCAATAGTATACAAAGTCCTTGACATTACAAATGCTTGAAAAAGACATAAACCAACTGTAGCTAATCTTGTATACTGGTTTATTTTCTTTCTACCGACCTCACCCTCTTTTTGTAATCTCTCAAGTGATGGAACAACTCCAACCAAAAGCTGAAAAATAATTGATGCACTAATATAAGGCATAATTCCTAAGCCAAAAATCGCACCAGTACTCATTGCACCACCAGCAAAGAGATCTACTAACCCTAATAACTGCCCCACACCTGATTGAGTAAACTGTTCAAAATACGACTTTAAGACATTTGTATCTATTCCAGGCATAGGTATAAAAACACCTACCCTGCAAATAGCTAAAAGTCCTAGCGTTATAAGTATTTTGTTTCTTAACTCAGGGATTTTATAAATATTTTTAAATTGTTGAATCATTTAGTCGATACCTCGCCACCTGCATCCTCAATCTTTTTTGCAGCAGATTTACTAAAAATATCAGCAGTTACTTTTAAAGATACCTTTAATTCTCCATTACCCAATATTTTTAATCCTGATTTCTTTTGATTAACAATCCCACGTTCCTTTAACAAATCAAAATTAACTATGTCATTATTAGTAAAAACATTAAGCTCTTCTACATTAACAACAGTATAATGTTTTTTAAAAACATTATTGAATCCTCTTTTAGGTAACCTTCGAAAAAGAGGCATCTGACCACCTTCAAAAAGAATGCCATACTCGGTTCCTGAACGAGACCCAGCACCCTTTGATCCCCTACAACATGTCTTACCATGACCAGAACCAGCTCCACGACCAACTCTTTTTCGTTTTTTATTTTTATTTAATTCTATTTTCCGTAAGTCGTTTAAATTCATTGTGAAGAAACACCTCTAAGCTTTAATACTTCCTCTTTATTTTTTAAAGATATTAGACATTCCATTGTTGCCTTTACTACATTAATAGGATTCCTATTACCGTAGCATTTCGTTAAAACGTCTTTCACGCCAGCGAGTTCTAATAATGCTCTAACTGAACTTCCTGCTTTAATACCAGTACCTTTTGTAGCTGGTTTCATAAACACCTTAGAAGAAAGATACTTCCCCGTTACTTCATGAGGGATTGTATTCTCAGTTAGAAAAACATTATGTATCTGTTTCTTTGCATCCTTTGTAGCTTTTAAAACAGCACTGGGAACATTCCTTGACTTACCAAAACCATAACCTATATTGCCATTCCTATCCCCAATAACGATTAATGCGCTAAAGCTTAAGGTTTTACCACCTTTTGTTACATTTGTACATCTATTAATTTGTACAACATTTTCTTCAAAACTTTTGTTTACGTCTTTTTTCCTCAAGCAACCCCTCCGTTTACATTAAAAATTCAGCCCGTTTTTCCTTGCTTCATCAGCTAACGCTTTAATCCGGCCATGATACTTAAAACCGCTTCTATCAAAAACAACATCACTAATACCCTTACTAACAGCATTTTGTGCTATTATTTGACCAATATATTTTGCGGCTTCTATATTTCTACAATTTTTAAATTTTTCTTTTAATTCTTTAGTAAAGGAAGTAGCAGAAACTAATGTTTTCCCTTCTGTATCATCAATAATCTGGCAATAAATATATTTTAAACTTCTATAAACGCAGAGCCGAGGTCTCTCTTTAGTACCAAATACCTTTTTTCTAATACTTATCCTTCTTTTATTCTTTTTTAAAACCTTTTGTTTTGATTTATTCATTTTATGCTATCCTGTATACAAAGCTTTATCTGCTTTTCTTTGAATAATTTCATAAATATCTTACCATCTAGATCTATATAAGACCTAAGTAGATAAAGCCTTACCAGCTTTTCTTCGAATTATTTCATCGGCATACTTGATTCCCTTACCTTTATAAGGTTCAGGAGGTCTGATCTTTCTTATATTAGCGGCAAATTGCCCTAATAATTGTTTGTCAATACCTTTTACTACAAGCTTAGCTGGATTTGATGGATTTGTCACATCAACATCAAGACCCTTAGGTATTTCCATAGTTACAGGTTGGTTAAATCCTATTTGTAATACAAGTTTGGTACCCTGCACTTTAGCATTATATCCTAATCCAATAATTTCCATCTCTTTTGAATAACCAGTTGTAACACCAAAGATCATATTGGATATTAATGAAAAAAATAGCCCCTGTATACCTTTCTCATTTTTCCTTGTAGCTAAGCTGTCTACTTTTAAATTAGAATTTTGTTCATCGAAAACTATTTTAATTGAAGGATATAATTTCTGTTCAAGTTCCCCTTTAGGACCTTTAACTTTAATTATGTCATCTTTTAATACAACCTTAACTTTATCAGGTATTTGTATAGGTTTTTTTGCTAATTTTGACATTATTTTTATAATACAATCATTTAAATTTATAATATATCTAATAGATATTATTTCTTACCAAACAGTGCAAATTAATTCACCACCAATTTGTAATTCTCTACACTCACTATCACTTAAAATACCTTTTGATGTTGATAAAATTGTAATACCTATACCACCTAAAACTTTACAAATCTCTTTGCTCTTTTTATAAACCCTTTTACCACCTTTGCTTTCACGTTTAATTGAGTTTAATACTTTCTTTTTCATTGGGCCATATTTTAGATATATTTTTATCGTTGATTTTGGTCCATCTTTTATCTCTTTAAAATCTTTAATATATCCTTCTTTTTTTAAGACCTCAACAATACCTATTTTAATTTTAGATCCTGGTACAGCAAGCGAATCTCTATAAATAAGATTTGCATTTCTTATTTGTGTTAACAAATCAGCTATTGGGTCATTCATACTCATTGTTTTTTGTCTCCTTACCTCTTTAGAAAAATTAATTAATGAATTATATTCACCAACTAGCTTTTTTAACACCAGGAATTTCTGCATTTGATGCTAACCGTCTAAAACATATTCTGCAAATCTTAAATTTTCTATAATATGCACGAGGTCTACCACAAATATTACACCTAAAATAATCCCGTGTTTTAAACTTTGCCGGTTTATTACATTTCTCAATTAAAGCTTTTCGCGTCATTATTTATCTCCTGCTGCTTTCTTAAATGGCATACCAAATAGTTTTAGTAATTCCAAAGACTCATTAGGAGATCCATTGGAAATTGTAAGGCAAATATCCATTCCCAGTTTAAACTCTATCTCATCATGATTAATCTCTGTAAAAGCTGACTGTTCTTCAACACCTAAAGAATAATTCCCCTGTTTATCAAATGATTTGAGTGAAAGTCCTTGGAAGTCCTTAAATCTTGGAATAACTATACTTACTAACCTATCTAAAAATTCATACATTTTCTTTTTTCTTAATGTAACCTTACACCCAACTTTGTCACCCACTCTTACTTTAAATCCTGCAACCGCCTTTCTAGCATGGGTTATTACAGGATGTTGACCTGTAATTGCAGATAATAGTTTTACCCCCTCTTCTAGATACCTTTTGTTTTCTGAGGCTTTTCCTAGACCCATATTTAATACTATTTTATCAATTTTAGGAACTTCATAATTATTTCGGTATCCAAATTGTTCCTTCATTTTTCCAACTATTTCATTCTCATATAAATCTAATAATCGAACCATTATTTGCCTTTAATCTCTAATATAAATCTTGTAAATTTCTCTAAATAGAAAAAGTACTATCTCTTTATATCCATACTAGTATAGCGACTCCAAAACAACATAGGAACAAACAGGATTCTTATCTGTTTATTATTTTTTTTAAGAAATATTCTAGCTGTTTTTTAACCAGAAAACAGACATCTATGTTTCTTTGGAATCGTTATACTAGTTAATCTAAATCATTTAAAAGACATAATCTTTCTTATATTTAATCATTAATAGTAATTTCACTATCACATTTCACACAATGTCTAGTTTTCATACCATTTTCATTTTTCATTCGAATCCTTACGCCTTTATTATGACGAGAACAACTCTTATTTTTACATACAGGTGAAACATTTGATTCAGCAATATTAGCCTCTTTTTTTATTCTGCCCCCTTTTGGATTATCCTGATTTGGCTTCAAATGCTTATGAACTAAATTTTTATCTTCTATAATAACTGCTTTTTTTTTGGTAAGAATTGATTTAATAATCCCTGTCTTTCCCGCTTCATCACCTGCAGTTATTTCTACTAAATCACCTTTACGAATGCGCATATTAATCTCTATTCTTTAACTAATTTAAACTACCTCTGGAGCCAGAGATATTATCTTCATAAAATTTTTTTGCCTTAATTCCCTTGCAATTGCCCCAAAAATTCTTGTACCCTGCGGGTTCCCATCTTTATCAATTACTACTATTGCATTTTTATCAAACTTAATATATGAACCATCTGCTCTGCGCACATTTTTTCTAGTCCTTACAATAACAGCTTTAACAACATCACCCTTTTTTACACCACCACCAGGCAAAGCCTTCTTTATTGCAACAACAATAACATCACCAAGACTAGCACACTTCCTGCTGGTACCTCCTAACACCTTAATACATTTAGCCCTTTTTGCCCCACTATTATCAGCAACATCTAAACTTGTTTGTTCCATTATCATGATAAACTTAACCCTTTTTTTCTAATATTTCTATTAAATTCCAACGTTTCGTTTTACTCATAGGCCTTGCCTGGATCAATTTCACTTTATCTCCAACATTTCCTTCATTGTTTTCATCATGAGCTTTATAAATTGTATATTTTTTTACAAATTTGCCGTACTTCTTATGTTTAACAATTCTCTCAACTTGCACAGAAATTGTTTTATTCATCTTATCACTTATAACAAATCCAACTATATTTTTTCTTTTTATTTTTTTTTCTATAGTAGTCACTATTAGTATGAACTTTTCATTAATAGCGCAATACATACACCCTATTAAAAGAAAAGTCTATTTTAATTATTTAACCTAATATAATTTATACTTTTTATTGAAAATTAATAGGTATTTTTTTAATCAACCATATTAATTGAAAAAATATCTATTTTGATATTTTTTTATTTTAGAAGACCCAACTCTTTTTCACGTTTAATTGTTTTTAATCTAGCGATATTTCTTCTGATCCTTTTATATTGAGCTGAATTTTTTGTTTCGCCCGCTTCACATTGGAATCGTAAATTTAAAAGTTCCCTAGAACCTTCATCAATTTCATCTAAGATTTCATTATCCGATTTGCTTCTAATTTCACTAATTGTCAAATTTATCCCTCCTAGTAAGAAATCGTACTTTTACCGGTAATTTATGAGCAACCCTGTTAAAAGCCTCCTTGGCATCATCTTCTGCTACACCACCAACTTCATACAATATTGTACCAGGTTTTACAACAGCCACCCATCTATCTGTTTCACCTTTACCCTTACCCATTCTAGTTTCAATAGGTTTTGCGCTAATAGGTTTATGTGGAAATATCCTGATGGTCATCTTACCTTCCCGTGCTAAAAAGTGCGTTGCTGCAACCCTACCTGCTTCAATCTGCTGTGCGCTTATCCAACCCGGCTCTAAAGATTGTAACGCAAATTCTCCAAAGGCAATTTTGTTTCCCCTTGTAGCATTACCTTTTATCCTACCCCTTTGGCATTTTCTAAATTTTACCCTTTTAGGCATTAACCGCATTCTTTTTACTCTCCTTAACTGATGGAATTATACCTTTATATATCCAAACCTTTACCCCTATTGTTCCATATGTTGTAAAAGATTCTGAAAATCCATAATCAATATTTGCCCTCAAAGTATGCAATGGTATACTTCCAACGGTGTTAGACTCAGATCTTGCAATTTCAGCACCATTAAGTCGCCCAGATATCTGTAATTTAATACCTTTTGCTCCAAATTGCATCGTTGTATCAACACTTTTTTTCATTACTTTTCTAAAAGCAATACGTTTTGCTAATTGATCAGCAATATTTTCAGCAACCAGTTGTGCCTCTAACTCAGGTCTACTTATCTCTTTAATTTTTATATTAATATCTCTGCTTGTTAATTTATGTAGACGATCTTTTAGTTTTTCAATCTCTACACCTTTTCTACCAATTATTAAAGCTGGCCTAGATGTGTGAAGAATAATGCAGGCACCTTCTCTGGTCCTCTCAATCTCTATCTTGGCAACACAAGCAAATCTATAATTATTTTTAATATATTTCCTTATTTTATTATCTTCTACTAATAGATCCCCAAATTCTCTCTTTTTAGCAAACCAGCTTGAACGCCAATTCTCAGTAATACCTATTCTAAAGCCAGTTGGACACACTTTTTGTCCCATTGATTTCTCCGTAATTCTATTATTATAAGTTAGTTGGACAATATAATAGTAATATGTGATGTCCTTTTAAGAATTTGATTCCACATACCCCTTGAACGAGGTCTATGCCACTTTCTTGTAGGGCCTTCATCAACTCTTGCTATTTTTATTTTTAAAGATTCAACATTCACTTCAGCATTTTCATCTGCATTTGCAAGTGCAGAATTTAATACCTTATTTACCATATATGCTGCCCTTTTATTAGTAACTCTTAATATCTCAAAGGCCTCACTAACCGATCTACCACGTATTAAATCTATAACATACCTTATTTTCCTAGGAGACATCCTAGCGTATTTATGAATTGATTTGAATTCCATTATTTAATCTTTATTTTAAAAGTTTATCTTTTTTTTGTTCCGCCGTGACCTCTATACGTTCTCGTAGGAGAAAACTCACCTAGTTTATGACCAACAATCTCTTCCGTCACAATAAGTTTATTAAAAATCTTACCATTATGAATTAAAAAGGTGTGGGAAACAAACTCAGGAATTATTGTACAGCTTCTGCTCCAAGTCTTTATTGGCTCTTTCTTACCGGTTTCTTTCTGTTTGTTTATTTTTTTTACAAGCTTTTCGTCTACAAAAGGCCCCTTTTTTACTGATCTACCCATTTATAATCCAACCTATATTGAAAACTATATTAATTATGCTATTTTTTATGCCTTTTTCTAACAATATATTTATCGCTATAAGCACTCTTTTTCCTTGTTCTACCACCTTTAGCTAACTTACCAGTTGGTGAGCAAGGGTGTCGACCTCCATGACTTCTACCTTCACCACCACCCAATGGATGCGCAACCGGATTCATCGCAGTTCCTCTAACATGTGGCCTTCTACCCTTCCATCTTTTTCTACCGGCTTTTCCTAAACTTATGTTCATATGATCAGTATTGCTTATCCGTCCAATTGTTGCTCTACAGTTATGAAAGATTTTTCTGACTTCGCCTGAAGGCAATACTACATTTGCATAGTTCCCCTCTTTAGCCAATATTCTTGCTGCATTACCTGCAGATCTCACTAGTATTCCACCTTGACCAACTTGTAATTCAACATTATGAATAGGAACACCTGCTGGAATATCCTTTAGAGGCATACAATTGGCAATCTTAGATTCTATCTTTTCCCCAGACATTACTGATTCACCTACTTCTAGTCCGTTTGGAGCAATTATATATCTTTTTTCACCATCAACATAATTTAGTAAAGCAATATTTGCAGATCTATAAGGATCATATTCAATACTCGCAACTCTTGCAGGAACATTATCTTTTCGTCTCTTGAAATCTATAATTCTATAATGACGCTTATTACCTCCACCCCTATGCCGAGACGTTATTTTACCATCACTATTTCTTCCTGATTTTTTCTTTAGAGTTAATAACAGGCTTTTTTCTGGCTTAACTGAGGTAATTTCTTTAAAATCCAACACACTTCCGTGCCGTCTTCCTGCAGAGGTTGGTTTATACTTTTTTACACCCATTAATCTTATCCTTATTATCTTTAATACTATATTATTCTATATATTAAAATCCTAAATCAATTACATCTTCTTTATGGAGAGTAATTATGGCTCTTTTTCGCTCTTTAGTCATCCCTATTATATTTCGTGTTCTTTTCTTCTTCCCTTTTCTTGTAATAGTACGGACACCAAGGACGTTAACGGAAAACAATTTTTCTATTGCTTTTTTTATTTCGATCTTATTTGCTTTATTATGTACCTCGAAATAATATGTATTATTATTTTCGCGATCATATACACTTTTTTCTGAATGTATAGGTTTTTTTATTATTTTATACTCTTCCATTTTATTTTATACTTTAACTCTATCTATAAATTGTTATTAGAAATCTATTAAATATAAAAGAACTTTGAATAATTTATATATATTAAAATTAACAGATTATCATCTTATAATTATATAAATAGAAAATCATTAATCATTATTTAGAATTTCAAGAGCATCTTTTGTAATTAATACTTTTTTTTGCGATACAACATCATAAGCATTTAACTCTTTTACGTTCTTCATCTTAACATTGCTTATATTCCGGGCTGATTTCCAAATGGTCTCATTGTACTCTGGAATTATAATTAAACAAGTCTTATTTATTTTAAAATTTTTGAGAATATTAGAAATGTACTTTGTAGATGGTTTGTCTAGGTTAATATTCTCTATAACGGTAATCTCTTCATCATTAATTTTAGAAGTAATCGCGGAATTTAATGCAAGCCTTCTCTCTTTTTTCACGACCTTAAAGCGCACATTTCTAGGTTTTGGTCCAAAGGTAACACCGCCACCACGCCAAACTGGAGATCTTTTACTACCTGCCCTGGCACGCCCCAAATGTTTTTGCGCAAAAGGTTTTTTTCCACTTCCAGCAACCTCTGATCTTGTTTTTGTTGATGCAATATGGCATTGTTTATTAGCTTCATATAAATTAACAA
Source organism: Candidatus Anammoxibacter sp. (assembly GCA_021777055.1). Lineage (GTDB taxonomy): Bacteria > Planctomycetota > Brocadiia > Brocadiales > Anammoxibacteraceae > Anammoxibacter_A. Next base: position 386,284 of record JAIQZO010000024.1, read on the forward strand.
CTTTACGTAAAAGAGGTAGTCTAACATTGCTAAACTTTTCCGTATTTATAGTAATTTCACTAACTGAATTACCATCTAAATTATATAGCTTCAATATTATCTTCCTTTAATTATACAAAAAATGTTATAACGATTATGGACGTATACTTTTACTCTTCTTAACTAATACATAACTACCAACAGTTCCAGGTACTGCGCCTTTTACTAAAAGTAAGTTTTTTGCGGTATCAACCTTTACAACATCTAAGTTTTTGATAGATTTCTTTCTATTGCCCATTCTACCTGACATTTTTTTTCCTTTAATCACTCTACCAGGATTTGTACCTGCACCTATGGAGCCTGGCCTTCTATGGCAAGTTGAGCCATGCGCACCTGGGCCGCCACTAAACCCCCATCTTTTAATTACTCCAGCAAAACCCTTTCCCTTGGTAGTCCCTGTAACATCCACAACTTTTACATCTTTAAAAATGTCAACAGTTAATTCCTGACCAATTTTAATATCATCATATGAATCACTAAATATTTCTTTTAATACCTTTTTAGGTGAAACATCAGCCTTCTTTACATGTCCCTGTTCAGCTTTATTGCTTTGTTTTAATTTTTTGTCTAAAAACCCAATCTGAACGGCAGAATAGCCATCTGTTTCATCCGATTTGATTTGAGTAACATAACAAGGGCCAGTTTCAATTACAGTAACAGGATACATCTCACCGTTACTATCAAAAACTTGACTCATTCCTATTTTTTTTCCAAGTAATCCGTTTACCATTTTTTTAAAGATGAGTTATTATTTATATTGTTCAACAAAATTATTAATTATTTTACTATTAGAAATTAAATAGCTCCGCATCTCAGTTCGCCCAGTCTTATACTTTTATTTTTATCTCTATACCAGCCGGCATGTTTAGCTTATTTAATGAATCTATAGTTTTTGACGTTGGCTCTAAAATGTCTATTAACCTTTTATGTGTTCTTATCTCAAATTGTTCGCGTGACTTTTTATCAACATGTGGGGAGCGTAGAACCGTATAACGTTCAATCTTTGTTGGCAATGGTACAGGTCCTACAACTTTAGCACCCGATCGTTTAGCATTCTCAATTATCTCTAATGAAGCCTGGTCCAATGCCCTATGATCATAAGCTTCCATTCTAATTCTTATTCTTTGATCTAATCTATTTTCCATAGTTAATAAAAAAAGTTAAGTACTTATACTATATACATCACTTGGGGCAGGCTGGTAAGCAAACGGCTGCATTGTGTAATTACCACGCCCTTGTGAAAGAGAGCGAATGGCAGTTGCGTAACCAAACATTTCCGCTAAAGGAACTTCAACTTTAACTGTCTGTATGCCCTTCTTTAAACTCATATCTACAATTTTAGAACGTCTACTATTTAAATCAGATAAAATATCACCAATGTATTGCTCCGGAACATATACTTCTACTGCCATAATGGGCTCCAATATAATACCTTTTGCCATTTCAACTCCATTTCTCAGTGCTATACAAGCAGCACTTTCAAAGGCTAAATCGGAAGAATCCACCTGGTGATATGAACCATCAATCAGTGTAACTTTTATATTTATTAAAGGATGACCACTAAGAATACCACTTTGTGCAAGCCCCCTAATTCCTTTTTCAACTGACCTTATATATTGTTTAGGAATCTTACCACCGACTATTTTATCCTCAAATTCAACAGTTCTCTCACCCTTAAATGGCTCTAATATTATTTTTACATGTCCATATTGCCCATGCCCACCACTTTGCTGAATAAACTTACCTTCAACTTCCACCTTTTTCTGAATAGTCTCCCTATATGAAACTTTAGGTTCACCTATATTCGCATCCACCTTAAACTCATTAAGCATCCTGTTTTTTAATACTTCAAGGTGCAGTTCACCCATACCTGAAATAATTAATTGCCCTGTTTCTGTATCAGTTCGAGTCCTAAATGAAGGGTCTTCTTTCGCTAATTTAACTAAAACAGCTGCTAATTTTTCTTTTTCAGCATCAGTTTTTGGTTCTATAGCCATAGATATAACATTTTCAGGAAAGTCTATCTTCTCTAAAATGATTGGTTTCTCGTTGTCACAAAGAGTATCTCCTGTTACTGTGTTTTTCAAACCGATAACTGCAACAATATCTCCAGCTTCAGCCTCTTCAATCTGCTCTCTGTTATTAGCATGCATACGAAAAATCCGACTGATCAACTCTTTTTTATTAGTCCTTGTATTAAGTATTCTGTCCCCGGTTGTCAATTTCCCAGAATAAAGCCTAATAAAAGTTAAATCACCATGTTTATCTGATATTATCTTGAATATAAGAGAACTAAAAGGCTCTTCATTTAGCGCTTTTCTTGTTACCGTCTCATCTGTTTTGGGTTCTATCCCTTCAATTGCAGGCATATCTACTGGTGCTGGTAAATATTCACAAACACCATCTAAGAGATTTTGCACTCCTTTGTTTTTAAAGGCTGATCCACAAAAAACAGGAAATAATTTTAATTTTATAGTACTTTCTCTTATTGCCTTTTTTAGATCATCATTTGTTATCTCTTCTTCATTTAAATACTTATCCATCAACCAATCCACTTCTTCAGCAACCCCTTCAACCATTTCAGCTCTTTTTTCTTCTGCCAAGGCTTTTAAACGGTCAGGTATATCTTCATCATTATATTTTGCCCCATAATCATCTGCGGTTTCATTATAAATCTTTGCCCTCATCTCAATAAGATCAACTACACCTTTAAAATCTTGTTCTTTATCTACTGGTATCTGTATAGGTAAAGCTTTAGCTCCGAGCTTTTCGCTAAGATCATTAACAACATTAAAGAAATCCGCCCCAACCCTATCCATCTTATTTACAAAACAGATACGAGGAACTTTATATCTATCCGCTTGCCTCCAAACAGTTTCAGACTGTGCCTCTACACCGCCAACACTACAGAAAACTGCAATTGCGCCATCTAAAACCCTTAAAGACCTTTCAACTTCAACTGTAAAATCAACGTGCCCAGGTGTATCTATAATATTTATTTGGCTATCATTCCAAAAAGAACATGTCGCAGCCGCTCCTATTGTAATACCCCTCTTTTGTTCCTCTTCCATGTAGTCCATAGTAGCATTACCTTCATGAACTTCACCAATCTTGTAAGTCTTTCCGGTATAGAATAAAATTCTTTCCGTAAGAGTAGTCTTTCCTGCATCTATATGAGCCGCAATACCTATGTTCCTAAGTTTTTCAATTTCCATTATAACAAAACCCCAAAATTATATTTTCCTTAAATTACGACTTACATAGTCCAAGCAAAGTGCGCAAAAGCTTTATTTGCTTCTGCCATTTTATGTGTATTTTCCCTTTTTGTAATAGAAACACCCTGCTTCTGAAACGCATCACTTATCTCATCTGCTAGCCTTTTATACATAGCTCTACCTTTTTTGTTCCTAGCCGCCTCTAATATCCATCTAATAGCTAAAGATTGCTGTCTCTTTTTAGGAACCTCTATGGGAACTTGATAAGTCGCTCCTCCTACACGCTTTGACCTAACCTCAATCAAGGGTTTAACATTATTAATGGAAGTTTCGAAGACTTCTAATGCCATTTTATCTTGAAATCTATCAGTTATTACATCCATCATATCATATACAATTTTCTCAGCAATACTCTTTTTACCCGTAACCATTAAGCAATTGATAAATTTTGCAACCAATTTACTTTTGTATCTTACATCAGGTTTCATAAACCTTTCAGTGCTTTTATATTGTAATGCCATACATTACCTACCTTTTAAATTAAAACTTATTTCGGACTTTTGGATCCATACTTAGATCTTCCTCTTCGCCTACCTTCTACTCCTGAAGTATCAAGAGTACCTCTAACTATATGATATTTAACACCTGGTAAATCCCTTACTCTACCGCCCCTTACAAGCACAATAGAGTGTTCCTGCAGATTATGTCCTTCACCTGGTATATAACCTGTAATTTCATTTCCGTTTGAAAGCCTCACCCTTGCTATCTTACGAAGAGCTGAATTTGGTTTCTTTGGTGTTCGAGTCATAACCTGCAAACACACTCCACGCTTTTGTGGACATACTTCCAAGTCTGGGCTACTACTTTTTTTGACTATCTTTTTTCTTCCTTTTCTTACTAGTTGATTAATTGTAGGCATCTATTTTACCTTTATGAGTTATTTTAAAATTATTAAAATCTATTATGAAATATTAAACAGACCCTATGGATTTTTCTTTATCTTCGTTACTGGATTCTACATCTTTTAATGAATCATCTGCTGGTATTTTTTCAATACTACCAGTCTTTTTAATTTGTAAACTATGGTATTCTTGCAATCCTGTTCCTGCAGGAATTAAATGCCCGAGTATAACATTTTCTTTTAAACCTTCCAACATATCCCTTTTGCCTTCTAACGCTGCCTTTGTTAATACTTTTGTTGTTTCCTGAAAAGATGCTGCCGAAATAAAACTATTGGATTGTAATGAGGCCTTTGTAATACCTAATAATAGGGGTTTGGCAACTGCAGGTTTTTTGTTTTGCTGAATAGCTTTATTGTTTTCTTCCTTAAACTCAAATTTATCAACAATCGTATTAGGAAGAAATCTAGTATCACCTATTTCTACGACTTTTACCTTGCGTAAAATACGTGAAATAATAATTTCAATATGTTTGTCATCAATTCTCACATTCTGCGTCCGATAAACATTTTGAACCTCTTTTAACATGTATTTCTGTAACGCATCTTCACCAGATATTCTTAAAATATCTTGTAGAACCAAGGGGCCTTCTATCAAAGCGTCACCAGCTTTAACATAATCACCTCTGTGAACTTTAAGATGTTTCCCTCGAGGAATCAGATGTTCCATCTCCATCCCTGTATCACTCTTGATTATTATAGACCTTTTTCCTCTTCTCTTTTCACCTAACTCAACAACACCACTAATTTCGCTCATAACAGCGGCATACTTAGGAATTCTTGACTCAAAGATCTCTGCAACTCTAGGTAGCCCACCAGTAATATCTTCAGTCCTGCTAATTTCCCTCGGAGTCTTTGCCAATAATGTTCCGGCAAAATCAATAACTTCCCCATCGTCAACTTCTATGTGAGCCTTTTCTGGAATAGGATATAATCCCAATATTTTATGGTCCTTATCCTCCAAAATAACTTGAGGGTGTAAATCTCCTTTATGCTCAATAATAACTTTTCGCTTAACACCAGTTGCACTGTCAGCCTCAAATCGCATTGTTTTACCTTCAACAACATCTTCAAACCGTACAATACCAGGCATTTCTGCTAATATAGGCACCATATGAGGGTCCCACTTAACTATTCTTTTATGTTGAGCTATTTTACTACCCTCCTCAACCATCACAATAGCACCGAGAGGAACTGAATATTTATCTATTTCCCTACCTTTACTGTCTGCAACAATAATCTCACCACTGGTATTTAATACAACACTTTCATCGTTGGCGTTTTTCACTACGTTTAAGTTACTGAATTGGACTATACCAGCTCTCTTAACCTTTATCTCGGCTTCTTCAATAGACCTTGTTGCAGTTCCACCAATATGGAAAGTCTTCATAGTAAGCTGTGTACCTGGTTCACCAATAGATTGCGCGGCAATAATCCCTGCCGCGATTCCTATTTCAACTAATTTATTTCTTGATAGATCCATTCCGTAGCACTTAGCGCAAAGTCCTTTGGGAATTTCACAAGTAAGCGGAGATCTGACCAATATTTTTTCATAACCAAGTTCTTCTATTCTTTTAGCCTTTTCTACCGTGATTATTTCGTTTTGTAATACTATTTTCTCATCTTTTATTAAATCAACAATATTATCTAAAGCAACTCTACCGGTAATAGATTTATGTAATGGAACTTCAATCCTTTCACCACTATAAATTGTACTCTTTGCAATTCCGTTAAGAGTCCCACAATCATCCGCCATAATAACCACATTTTGAGCTACATCTGCTAATTTCCTGGTTAGATATCCTGAATCGGCAGTCTTCAATGCTGTATCGGCCAAACCTTTTCGCGCACCGTGCGTGGAGCTAAAATACTCTAATACCTTTAGTCCTTCACGAAAACTTGCTTTAATAGGGGCTTCAATAATCTTACCTGATGGTTTTGCCATTAAACCTCTCATACCTGATAGCTGTTTAAGCTGTTGTGCACTTCCCCTAGCGCCAGAAGCAGACATCATGTAAACCGGATTTAAATACTGTTGACCATTTCTGGTATCATCTCTCAACTCTACCATCATATCCTCTGCAACCATCTCTGTAGCATAAGTCCATGTATCAATTATTTGGTTATATCTTTCACCTTCGGTAATAATACCTTTTTGATATAACTTCTGTATCTTGGAAACTTCACCTTCAGTTTTACTTAATATTTCAGCTTTATTCTTGGGTCTGTTCAAATCAGAAATAGAAATAGATAAACCAGCTTTAGTACACTCTTTAAAGCCTAATTCTTTTACATCATCCAAAAGTTTAATAGTGGCAGATCTACCTAGTATTTTGTAACAATCATAAATGATATTATTTATCTCTTTTTGATTCAGCGTCATATTATAAAACAACATCTCTACTGGCAATACATTATTGAACAAGATTCTTCCTACAGTAGTTGTACAATACCCCTCTTTGTCCTTATCTGTATTTAACATATCACCGACAACTTTTTTACCAGCCCAAAGACGAATTGTAACTAATGTATGCAAAACTACTTTTCTATGCTCAAAGGCTAACATAACCTCATCAACGGAACCAAATATCATTAATTTTTTATAATCTTCAATCTTATTAGGCGTAATAGAAAGATAATAGCATCCTAAAATAATATCCTGTGAAGGAGATATTATTGGCTCACCAGAAGCAGGAGAGAAAATATTGTTTATAGAAAGCATCAATGTAATTGCTTCAACCTGAGCCTCTACTGAAAGAGGTAAATGAACCGCCATCTGGTCACCATCAAAATCGGCATTAAACCCTCTGCATACTAACGGGTGAAGCTTAATCGCATGTCCATCAACCAAGACAGGTTCAAATGCCTGGATACCCATTCTATGTAAAGTAGGTGCTCTATTTAGGAGCACGGGATGTTTGTGAACAACCTCTTCTAATATATCCCACACCTCTTCATCTTTTTTAGCCAGCATCTTTTTTGCACTCTTAATAGTATCTGCCAACCCTTTTTCTTTTAATTGCTTAATAATAAACGGCTGAAACAATTCCAGTGCAATCTTTTTTGGTAAGCCACATTGATGTAACTTTAATTCAGGACCAACAACAATTACAGACCTAGCAGAGTAGTCTACCCTTTTCCCTAAAAGGTTTTCTCTAAATCTACCCTGTTTACCTTTAATCATATCAGTCAAAGACTTTAAAGGTCTATTATTACTCCCCATAACCGGCCTCTTCCCTCTGCTGTTATCAAACAGAGCATCAACTGACTGCTGAAGCATCCTCTTTTCGTTTCGAATTATAACCTCGGGCGCATTAAGAGTCGTCAGTTTTTTTAAGCGGTTATTTCTATTTATTATTCTCCTAAACAGATCATTTAAATCAGAGGTAGCAAAATTACCACTCTCTAATAAAACTAGAGGTCTTAAGTCTGGCGGAATTACAGCTATACTTTCCAACACCATCCATTCTGGCTTGTTTTCAGATCCATTAAAAGCGTCTACAATATCCAGTCTCTTAACTAAATCTTTAGCTTTTTGCTGTGACCCTGTTTCCTGCAACTCTACCCTGAGTTCCTTAGCCAATCTGTCAATTTCCAAACGTTGTAAAATCTTTTTTATAGCTTCCGCCCCCATATCAGCAACAAACTCATTCTTGTACTCTTTTCTAGCTTCTCTGTATTCAACATCAGTAAGCAACTGATAATCCTTTAAAGGGGTATTACCTTTATCCACAACCACATAATCTTGAAAATATATAACCTTTTCCAGATCTGAAGTTTTCATACCTAATAACGCACCAAGCCTTGAAGGCATAGCTTTGAAAAACCAAATGTGTACTACCGGGGCAGCAAGATTTATGTGGCCCATTCTTTTACGGCGCACTCTTGAATGTGTTACCTTTACACCGCATCTATCACAAATCACCCCTTTGTGTTTTATACCTTTATACTTACCACAAAAGCACTCCCAGTTCCTTTCAGGCCCAAAAATACGTTCACAAAAAAGTCCATCTTTTTCTGCTCTATAAGTCCTATAATTAATTGTCTCAGGTTTCTTAACTTCACCATAAGACCTTTTACGTATATCTTCAGGAGATGCTAATGAAATCCTCACTGCATCGTACTCATTTATTTTATCAAAAACCGGTACTACCATTTTTTTTTCCTATTAGGAATTTACTCTTAATTAATCTTTCTCTAGTCGTAGATTAAGACAAAGACCTTCAATTTCATTAGTAAGAACATCAAATGAAGCAGGTGTACTAGCGACAAGAATATTCTCTCCCTTAACCATTGATTCGTAAATGCGCGTTCTTCCTTCAACATCATCACTTTTCACAGTAATTAACTCCTGCAAATTATAAGCGGCACCATAAGCCTCTAAAGCCCAAACCTCCATCTCACCGAAACGCTGACCACCAAACCTTGCCTTACCACCTAACGGTTGCTGTGTAATTAATGAATATGGTCCCGTAGCCCTAGCATGCACTTTTTCATCAACCAAATGATTTAGTTTTAACATATACATGTATCCAACACATATCTTCTGATCAAAAGGCAGCCCTGTTCTTCCATCATATAAAACGACTTTACCATCTAAAGGAAGTCCCGCTTCTTCTAAAGTATCTCTTATCTCTGATTCCGTGGCACCTTCAAAAATAGGTGTTACAGACTGAAAGCCTAACTTTTTAGATGCCCATCCTAAATGAGTTTCCAATATCTGCCCAACGTTCATCCTGGAAGGAACACCTAATGGATTTAATAGAATCTCAAGTCGAGTCCCATCTTCCAAGAAAGGCATATCCTCTTCAGGTAATATCTTTGCAATTACTCCCTTATTACCATGACGACCGGCCATCTTATCTCCAACCGAAAGCCTTCGTTTCGTGGCCACAGATACTTTGCCAACTTCTAATACACCACTAGGCAATTCATCGCCTCTTTTTAAATTATTAACCCTTCTATCCTTCTCATCTTTCCATTCATTAATCTTTGAGTAATGTTTATTATAGATCGAGAATGCCTTATCTTTTAAGGAACTACTTGTAAATTCTAGATTCTCAAATTCAAACTGCTCTTCAATAGTTATTATAATATTTTCATTTAAGTTATCCTTAGGCAAAATTTCACAACCAGTTTTACAATCCAACAAAGGTTCTTTTATCTCTTTCTCTATGCAAACTACCATCTTATGAAACTCTTTGGATATTTTACTGTTAAACTCTTCCTCAATTTCACCAATCTCTTTTAGAATTTTTTTTCTTTTATCTTCAGGTAAGTTCGCTCTTCTTGAATACTCTTTTGTATCTATTACAACTCCCTCAACACCTGATGGCACCTCTAAAGATTCATTCTTGACATCTTCCCCGGCTCTACCAAAGATAGCATGTAATAATTTTTCCTCAGGCGATAACTCTCCCCTGCTTTTAGGCGCTATTTTTCCGATTAAAATATCACCTGGTTTAACCTTTGTGCCGACATTAACCATCCCAAATTCATCTAAATCCACCAAGGCCTTTTCAGGAACATTAGGAATATCTCTTGTAAACTCTTCCCGTCCTAATTTTGTTTCTCTTAACTCTAATTCAAATTCATCTCTGTGGATTGAAGTAAATCGATCATCTTTAACTAGTTTCTCACTAACAACCATCGCATCTTCAAAGTTGTAACCATCCCACGCCATAAAAGCAACTAGTACATTTTTTCCCAAGCTCAATTCACCTTGACATGTTGCTGCTCCATCAGCAATAATGTCATCAGCTTCCACTTTCTGTCCCAATTTAACAATTGGCTTTTGATTCAGACAAGTTCCTTCATTCAAGCCAACAAATTTCCTTAAATTATAAACAGTATTATCATCAATTATAATTTTTTGCGTATCCACATAAGTCACATCACCTGCATTTTTTGAATGCACAACCATACTGGAGTTATCTGCCACAACTTTTTCCATACCAGTTGCAATAATAGGAGGCTCAGTTTTCAGCAGAGGAACTGCTTGTCTCTGCATGTTAGAACCCATTAAAGCCCTATTAGCATCACTGTGCTCTAAAAATGGTATCAAACTCGCGGATACACCTACAATTTGCTTAGGGGATATCTCAATATATTCAACTTTATTTATGTTAACAGTGGTGAAGTCTCCGTTATTTCTAACGAGAACACTATTATCTGTAGCTGTAGAGTTTTTCTTATCTCCTTTAGTTATTTTTAAATCAGCAGGTGCTAAATTTTTATCAGCTTCTTCGTCAGCCCTTAGATATGTTACACCTTCCTCAATTTTACCATTTTTCATCTGATGATAGGGAGTTGTCAAGAAGCCAAAATCATCAATCTTTGCATATATACTTAGCGAAGCTATCAATCCAATATTCGTACCTTCAGGAGTTTCAATCGGGCATATTCTTCCATAGTGAGATATATGGACATCCCGAACCTCAAATCCAGCCCTCTTCCTGTTTAACCCCCCTGGGCCCAAGGCACTCAATCTTCTTTCATGTGTTAATTGAGCCAATGGATTCGTTTGATCTAATACTTGCGATAACTCACCTCTGCTGAAAAAATATTCAACAGCTGAGAATATAATTTTGGAGTTTATTAAACTTCGGGGAGTTAAAAGTTCTGAATCTTTTGAATTCATTCTCTCTTGAACGGTTCTCTTTAGTTTCAAGAAACCTTTTCTTATCTCTTCCCCAGCAAGTTCATCTATTGTTCTTAACCTTCTATTACCTAAATGGTCTATATCATCAATCTGGCCTTCACCTTTTCGGAGTTTCAAAATATATTTAATTGCATTGACAAAGTCCCATTTATTCAAGGTCATTTCGCTATCAGGCACATCTTGACCAAGTTTTCTGTTTAACCTGAACCGACCAACTAGGCCTAATTTATATCTTTTAACATCAAAAAATTTATCAAAGAAAAGCTGTTTAGCCTTGTCCAAATTCTGGGGATTTCCTGGCCTGAATCTAGAATAAATCTTAAAAAGTGCCTCTTCATTAGAGTTAGTAAAATCGCTTTCAAGAGTATTCAATATCAAGTTGTCTTCAATTTTATTTATGACTTCCAGCTTCTCAACCTTGTTATCTATTAATAGCTGAATAATAGCTTCAGTAATTTCACAACCTGCATCTATTAATATTTCTCCCGTTTCATTATTAATAATATTAGTCGCCGTAAACATACCATCAAGGTTTGCAACATCTGACTTTAACGAAAGATCTCTTAATTCTGTTTCGTAAAATAGTTTTAATATTTCTTCATTACTAGAAAATTCTTCAAATAACGCCCTTAAGAAACAAGTCGCCGGCAATTTACCACTCTGATCTATGCGAACAGATAAAACATCCTTCTTCCCCACTTCGATTTCAATCCAACTACCCCGTTCTGGTATAATCCTGCAAGTATGAAGTTTATTTTCAGAGTTAATATCTTCTAAGAAATCTATACCAGGAGACCTATGAAGCTGAGTCACAATAACACGCTCAGTCCCATTAATAATAAACTCAGCACCATCTACCATAAATGGAACCTCTCCCATATAGACCTCTTCTTCCACAGGCTCTTCTTTATTAAGACGCAGCAAAACCCGGAGCGGTCTTCCATAAATTAGTTTGAATTTTCGACACTCATCCGGAGTATACCTAGGCCTACCAAATTCATACTTTACGTAATCTAAGGTCATAGATGAATCATAGGAGCTTATAGGAAAGGTTTCATCCAATATCGCTTCTAACCCTATTTTTTCCCTCTTTCCAGACGGAATATCTGCTTGCATAAACCTGCCGTATGCATTTATTTGCATATCGACTAGGCCCTTGACACGCATTTCATCTTTTATTTTCCCGTAATTTCTAATTTTCATTTATTTTTACGAAACGGTTATTTGATTTCTACTTTTGCACCAGCCTCTTCTAGGCCCTTTTTAATCTTGTCAGCATCTTCTTTTGAGACACCTTCTTTAACCGCTTTCGGAGCACTTTCCACTAACTCTTTTGCCTCTTTTAGCCCTAAAGATGTTTCAGCTCTAACAGCTTTTATAACTTGAATCTTGTTAGCACCAAAATCAGTAAGAATAACATCAAAACTGCTCTTTTCCTCTTCTTCAGCAGCACCGGCAGCAGCACCAGGAGCAGCCATCATCGGCATAGCAACAGCAGACGCAGCACTTATCTGGAATTTATCCTCAAACGCCTTTACTAATTGAGACGCTTCCAACAATGTTAATTCTTCTACTAATGTTAAAACCTTTGTTATTTTTTCAGAATACTCTGTTTTTTCTGCAGTTTCTTGAGCTTCCACAATAAAGCCTCCATCGTTTATATTAAAATTATAACTTATACTTCTTTTTTATTTTTTATCTCGTTTAAGCAAACATGCAAACTTCGCAAAACGCCATTAAGTGAATTAGCAATACCTACCATAGGAGAACGAATTCCCGAAAGAACCTGACAATTAACAACTGACCTGTCCGGTATAGTTGAGTACAATGTAATTTTATCAACATCTACATTCTGCCCATCTAAATACCCACTGGTAACCTTAAAATTACTAACTTTCTTCTCACAATCTACCACCGCCTTCGACAACTCAACACAATCACCTTTACTAACCGCAATTCCACAATTCCCAGAAACGAGATCAGAGACACCATCATTACCAATCTCTTTTAAAGCAATTATTAAAAGAGAATTTTTTACTACCCTGAATACGATCCCTTTATTTCTAAATCCGTCCCTTAATTCATTAGTTTCCAGAGAATTAAGCCCTTTAAAAGAAACAAAAATGTAATTTTTCGTGTCCTCTAAAAACGAATAGTATTCTTTTACAATTATTTTTTTTAATTCTTTGGCCATATATCTGCTCGAAAACTTTAGTGTTACATTATTATTTTAAATACCTATCATTAAACCCGGTCCCATAGTCGAAGAGACGCTTGCATTTAACAAAAAATTTCCTTTTACTGAAGTTGGTCTTAAACTTATTATATGTTTAATAAAACCTTCTATATTTTCCTTAAGGTCTTTTTCCGAAAAAGACAATTTACCAACTAATCCATGCAAGTTACCTCCAGAATCAGTCTTCAATTCGATTTTCCCTGCCATAAACTCTTTTACTGCAGTTTCCACATCCTTTGTTACAGTACCGGACTTAGGAGTAGGCATCTTTCCCTGAGGGCCCAATACCTTACCCAATTTACCAACTTCACCCATTAACTCAGGCGATGCAATTGCAACATCAAAATCTAACCAACCACCTTTAACCTTTTTAATCAGCTCTTCATTACCAGCTTCAAAAGCTCCCGCATTTTTTGCTTTTTCAGCACTATCCTCACCAGCAAACACTATTATCTTTAATTTCTTACCAGTTCCATGCGGCAAAGAATAAGCACCTCTAACCAGCTGATCTGATTTTTTCGGGTCAACACCTAGTTTCAATGCCACTTCAACACTTTCATCAAATTTAACCTTTTTCATCGATTTAAGTATTGCCACCGCATCCTCAACCTTATAATACTTATCCTTAGTTACCTCTTTTTCACACTCTTTATACCGCTTACTACGTTTTCTCATAATATATTTTCTTAATTAATAACTTCAACACCAATACTTCTGGCAGTCCCCTCAATTGTATTTAGAGCATTTTCCAAAATCGTTGTATTCAGGTCATTTAGTTTTTGTTTTGCTATTTCTTCAACCTGAGCCTTTGTTATCTTCCCGACAATCTCCATGTCCGGGTTACCAGATCCCTTCGCAATCCCAGCTGCTTGTTTTATCAATACCGCTGCAGGTGGTGACTTTAATACAAACGTAAAAGATTTGTCTTTGAAAACACTTATTTCAACCGGCGTAACTACCCCATTGGCTGATTTTGTAGCCTCATTAAATTGAGACACAAATTGACCGATATTAACACCATGTTGACCAAGCGCCGGACCAACCGGAGGAGCAGGGGTTGCTTGCCCACCAGGCACCTGAAGTTTTATTTTTGTTATTAGTTCTTTTGCCATTAAATAAAATCCATCGTTAAACTTTTAGACAATTTCTACTTGCCAATATTCTAACTCAACAGGAGTTGCCCTTCCAAAGATGTTAAGTACTATTTTAACTCGACCACTATCAGGCAAAATATCCTCAACGACACCATTATAATTTTCGAAAGGCCCATCCTTTATCCTTATTTTATCACCTTTACTAAATGCAATATCTGTTTTTGGCATTTCAACGCCACCTTCAATCTCCGCTAAGATCCTCTCCGCTTCATGCTTTTCCATTGGAACCGGTTTATTTTTTCCTCCGATAAAATCTCCAGCCCCCGGAGTTTCACGCAACAAATACCAAACATTATTAGGTATCTTACCATCCTCATCAACAGTTATCTCTGCCATTAAATAACCGGGATAGATTTTTCTATCTGTTATCCTTTTACGACCACCTTTAATTTCAGAAACTTTTTCACTAGGGACAAGAACATTTGATATTAATTCCTCCATCCCACTACTAGCTATCCTTTCAGCAAGAGCTTCCCTTACCTTATCTTCTTTATTACTCTGCACACGCAAAACAAACCACTCTTTAGCCATCACACACTATTTGCTCTCTCTGACAAAACAAAAGCCTGAAAAGTTTCTAAAATTTTAGTCAAAAATAGCAGAATTAACTACATTCAACTACTACCCGTACCTTAGAAAAAATCTATTCCTACAAAATGTTCAACAACCTCATCACCTCAGTAACAAGCCTGTCTACCCCAAACACATAAACACCCAATACAAACCCACAAATAAGCACAACAATTGTTGAACCGATCAACTCATTCTTTAGTGGCCACGAAACTTTTTTTAATTCGCCTTGCGTCTCAATCAAGAACACAACAACGCCACGCCCAGTATTATCAATTTTACCTACACCTGTCTCAACAAAACCGACAAGAATAGCGATAATAAAAAGACAAAAAAGAAAGAAAACAAAAGACCAGATCAATCCCCAGGATAAAGGTATACCAACTAAAGGAATAGTAAAGCCTAACCCTGGTAAGTTTATCAACGCACCATGCAAAGAATATGCTGCAAACAGTGCAATCAAAAGCAAGACTACCCCTACCGATACTCTCGCTGCGACCCCTAATCCTTTTTTATAAATAGTAAACATTTATCTTATAGAAGATTTAGCAGGTCTGGAGGGATTCGAACCCACAACATCCGGATTTGGAATCCAGCGCTCTGCCAGTTAGAGCTACAGACCTATTTTAATTTATTAATTTTGAGTTACATCTCACGCCAACCCAACAGACGCAAATTATTCTAAAAACTTTCCCTACAAAGCCAAACCACAAGAACAGACATCTAGCACAAAAGAATATCAAATTTTTAATATCACAACTAAAGAGACAAGACAAAGACACTAGCCATATCTACTTTTTTTGCTCTTTATGTACTGTCCGAGCCCTACAGAATTTACAGAATTTATTAATTTCAAGCTTTTTCACATCCTGAGCTTTCCTCTTTGTAGTTCTGTAATTCTTATTCTTGCAATCCGCACATGCCAAAGTTATACTATCTCGCATCAGATTTAAATTATTTTAAATTTTGCTATTTTTAACACAAAAGCTGTTAAAAAAAAAATAAACAGTTACTCCAACACCTTCGTAACAACTCCAGCTCCCACAGTTCTACCACCCTCACGAATAGCAAACCTTAGCTCTTCTTCCATAGCAACAGGCACAATTAATTCACCTTGAATCTTAACATTGTCACCAGGCATTACCATCTCAGCTCCACCAAGTAGAGTCAAAACACCAGTTACATCCGTTGTCCTGAAGTAAAACTGAGGTCTGTATCCTGTAAAGAATGGAGTATGCCTTCCACCCTCTTCCTTACTTAGAATATAAGCCTCAGCCTCAAACTTTGTATGAGGAGTTATACTACCTGCCTTTGCCAACACCTGCCCACGCTCCAAATCATCCTTTTCTACACCCCTGAGCAAGATCCCAACATTATCACCAGCCTGGCCTTCTTCAAGGATCTTATTAAACATCTCAACACCAGTAACAACCGATTTACCGGTCTCTTTCTTCATACCTACAATCTCAATCTCTTCACCGACCTTAACAATACCCCTCTCAATCCTACCAGTACCAACAGTACCACGACCTTTAATACTGAAAACATCTTCAATAGGCATCAAGAAAGTTTTATCAGTATCCCTAACAGGCTCCGGTATATAACTATCAAGAGAATCCATTAGATCAAGTATAGGTTTACATTTTGGACATTCATCTTTTGCACAACCACAGTTCGCAGCTTCCAGAGCAGAACCTTGAGTAATCGGTATATCATCCCCAGGGTAATCATACTTTGACAACAACTCCCTAAGCTCCATTTCAACCAACTCTATAAGCTCCGGATCGTCAAGCTGATCAATCTTATTTAAGAACACAACTATCCTTGGCACACCCACCTGCCTTGCCAACAGAATATGCTCTCTGGTTTGAGGCATAGGACCATCCGGCGCACTAACCACCAATATCGCACCGTCCATTTGTGCCGCACCGGTAATCATGTTTTTTACATAATCAGCGTGACCAGGACAATCAACGTGAGCATAATGCCTTGTCTCTGTCTCATACTCGACATGAGCAATGGCGATTGTTATACCCCTCTCCCTCTCTTCAGGCGCCTTATCAATAGAATCAAACGCCCTAGCTTTTGCCAGACCACGCGTCGCAAGAGTGTTAGAAATAACAGCAGTTAAAGTCGTCTTACCATGATCAACATGACCAATTGTTCCCACATTCAAATGCGGCTTGTCCCTCTTAAAAACCTCTTTAGCCATTTTTGGTATCTCCCAAAAAACACATAAATCTCAAAAATTAAAATTACCCTATAGTCCATTAAACCCGATAAAAGTATTAGATTTAACACTTAATAAAACGATTTAATATTTTTAGCCTCGCAAATTTTAATCAAAGAAATTAAACACAACAGATATGTTTATCTTCCTGGAGCTGCTGATGGGATTTGAACCCATGACCTCGTCCTTACCAAGGACGTGCTCTGCCCCTGAGCCACAGCAGCAATTCATATGCCAAAACAAAAAACACGAACGACGATGTTAACAAGTACATTAAATGATGTCAAGAATTATTTTAACATCGCGTATTTTTATTGAGATGAACTATGATGATTTAGTAAAGCGGGCGATGGGAATCGAACCCACATGACAAGCTTGGAAGGCTAGGGCTCTACCATTGAGCTACGCCCGCAAAATACAAAAAGAGAGGCTTAAATTGACAACTCTCTTGCTTTGTATATTTATAATTTAATTTGCTGTAAGCAAAAAAAAGAAAATAATATCACTGAATAATGTAGGCTAACCAAAGATAAAAAAGAGGAGCATTATCACATTTCAATAATATACTTTTTATTAATGGTGGGGAGAGAAGGATTCGAACCTTCGAAGACTACGTCAACAGATTTACAGTCTGTCCCCTTTGGCCACTCGGGTATCCCCCCACAAACACAACAAATCAATTTTAATATTTTAACTAAACTATAAAACGAAGAATAATAACCATAGGCGCTTTACTTTGATCTAAAGGTATGAACATATTCTTTTAAGAAATGAATAAACAGACCCTGAACTTACATTAATTCGGTAAGTAAATATACATGGAGCTAGCGGAGGGAGTCGAACCCACAACCTGCTGTTTACAAGACAGCTGCTCTGCCATTGAGCTACGCTAGCAAAATGATTGAATAGTTATAACATTTTATTAAAATTTTTCAAGAAGAATTTTAAGTAAATACAGAAAAACCTACGAAAGCCCCCTTTTTACAAGGCCTAAATAAGAAAAAAAATGAAGGCCTTGTGATTTCCATCCTTCATACTGACAATTTTATAATCTCATTGCTAAATATATCACATTAGATTATCCTATCTAACACTTCATAGGGGCCAGAAGCAAAAAATCTCAATCTTTATTATAACTAATATAAATAACGTAAATGTACAAAGTTATTGTAAGCTTAAGGTATCTAGCAAGAAAAAAAGTGACATTAATTGCCTTAACCGGCATTGCCATTGGCGTTATGACCTTAATTGTAGTCTTGTCTGTGATGAAGGGGTTTGACAAAGAGTTGAGAGGTCGGATACGCGGCACTCTAGCACATATAATAGTTTTTAAGGCTGGAATGTATGGGTTTGATAATTACAAAGAGACAATGGAAACATTAAAATCATTTGAACATATTGACGCATGTTCTCCTTATCTGGAAGGTCCCGCACTGATGAGAAAAAGGGGAACAAAGGAGTTCGTCTATTTTAAGGGAATCGATCCTTACGCTGAATCAGAGGTGGCAGATTTTGCAAAATATATCTCTGCCTTTAACACAAAACCTGAAGATCTTTTACAAATGCACGAAAAGCACACTTATAGCGCTTTCGGAGGTATAGAGCTATTACGTCTAGGATATGGCGATTTTGAAGAAAACCCTGAAAGTTTTATACCTGAAAACGAAAAAATAGTACTGGTCACATTAAAAGGATGGGACTCTATCAGTGTAAAACAGTTTATACTAACCGGAAAGTTCAGATCAGGGATGTATGATTTTGACAAAAGCTATATATACATACCGTTAGCCGCCGCACAGGAGCTAACCGGAGCAAAAGATTCAGTTACCGGTATACAGATAAAACTTGACAATTACAAACATGCCAACAAAATGCGCGATTTTATACAAGAAAAACTTGGTCCCAGTTACTTTGTGCAAACATGGGAAGACGCACGAAAAACATTCCTTACCGCTGTCGCCATAGAAAGACGGGTTATGGCAATAATACTAGGATGCATAATCATTGTTGCGGGGTTTTGCATACTTGCAATCCTGAGAATGGTAGTACTTGAAAAAATGAAAGATATTGGCATCTTAAAAGCATTAGGGGCTACGTCTAAAGGAATAATGACAATATTTCTGCTTAACGGGTTTTTTATCGGATCTATGGGAACTGCGGCAGGGGTTGCGGTGGGGATTTCAATCGTTTACAATATAAATACAATAGAAAGAATCGTGTTTAATATGACAGGATGGCGTCCTTTTCCTCCTGAAATCTATTATTTCAACGAGATACCAGCAATTGTCAACCCAAAAGACATTCTTGTTATTGCAGGAGCTGCACTTTTAAGTAGCTTGGTATTCAGTTTACAGCCATCAATTCGAGCAGCAGGTTTCAACCCTGTCGACGTCCTAAGGTATGAATAATCATCTCTCAGTTTATTCCAATACAAACATTTTTGTTCAGACGTTTTTAGACTTTGAACGTTCTCACCATTTACAACAGACCCACATTTCACCAAATCCTAACCTGATAGAGGACCTATAGATATTTTCGTAGGCAAAACTATGACTATTTTTCATTTTATACCCGTAACTCTGGTTTAAATAGAGCCAAGTACAACACTATAGAATAAATAGAATAAAACGAAGGCATATTTTAGCCCTGTAATGGCAATTTAAAAATGCGCTTACATGAACCAATTACACAATATGGACGAGAGGACAATGTCCTGTTTAATTAAAAGTTAAACGACAAATTAATTGACACTGCAAATAACATAATGCTAATATTGATTCGCTCTACCAGAAAAAAACAGTTAAACCAAACAGAGGCAAAATTAATTGGCAAACTATTACGGAATCCTACAAGTTAAAAGAGACGCAGGAGATGAGGAAATAAAGAAATCTTTTAGAAATCTTGCCAAAAAATATCATCCCGATAAAAACATAGACAACAAAGAGTGGGCGGAAGAGAAGACTAAACTTATAATACAGGCCTACAACATACTTATAAACGCGACATCAAGGCAAGCTTACGACATACAATTTAAAGAGACGAGCTGCCCACGAAAGAAGAAAAAAGCAGGAAAGAGGAATGAATCTAACGACATATTTGTTCAAGTAAAAACAGTTCTGGATGATTTAGTTAACAACAATGGTAAAAATGCCATTGAAAAGCTTGAATCTTTAATAAAAAACGTCAAAGGTTTCTCTTTAAAGAAATATTTGTCAGGAAGAGATTTTCTCGACTGCCAGTTTCTCATTGCCGAAGAGTATGAAAAGGAAGAAAGATACGTTTTAGCGGTAGAGTACTATTATAAAGTTTATGATAACGTAAAACGGCACAAAGGCGATAATAACTACAGCTTCTTTTTTGACGAAACAAAAAACAGGATCAAGACTATTTGCTGCAAAAAATTATCTAAAAAGTCCAGCACAAAAGAGGCAATAGAAAACTACAAAAGCGTTTTAAAGCTTCACATTGACAACAATGAAAGAGCATACATATACAAAAAGATTTCAGAGTGCTATTTTGCTATCGGGGATTTTCACTGCGCAGTTGCAAACCTGAACACCGCACTCACTTTAAAACCTACTCTCAAGGGTATAAGCAAGATCCAAACCAGGTTAAACGAATACTTTTCGTCACTTGCCGTTGGCTAAAAACAAACTTACGATTGAAGATTGCCGATACAAAATAAAAAAATTGTAACCGGTGGTAAACAAACTTGTTAGTCCGTGAATATTACTTTGACCTGAATACTGTTTTCCTTTCAATCTACGGAATTCTGTATTCCACTAAAGCTACAAAATAAAAATAAAGACATTTTATAAAAATAATACGTTAAGGCAATGTTTATGGTGCATATATAGATTCTTTCCAAAAATCTTATTACAAATTAGCCTTTACAAATACAATACAAAAATGAATATTCCAGACACAAACAGCAACAAAAATATCACAGAGCAGGAAAATCCATCAAAACCATTATACACATCCATGTTCTTTTTAGTTCTTCTTGTGATTTCTGTGGGCATTATTGTTTATATTATTTTACTACGAGACAAAATTAACATTCCAAAACCACAAACAGAAATAGAACGAAAATTTCTAATAGATACGCAACCGCAAAAACCACCTGAAGCCCCGGAAAAAGACGTATCATTCATGATCATTCTACTTATTGGCAGTTTCGGCATATTACAAACACTTCCGGTCTTTATTGCGGCCCTGAAAGCACAAAAGAACAAATTAACCGAGAAAAGCAAAAGAGAGATAACGTTTCTGTGCGAAATCCCCATGTATCTGGGTTTGCTAGGTTCTCTTTCGGGTGTATGCTTAACTCAGTTTATGACAGGTACACTATCCGCACCCCTGGCATACATTACAACTATCACCGGTATTCTTATACATCTGTTTGCAAAATTCGCCATAATTGTTCCCTTGCCGGGAGCAACAATTTCTGACATCTCTGAAGAGGTATAACCGTTATGAGAATGTTCTTAGTCGGAATGTGCGACATATTTCTAATTCTTTACCTTACAACATTAAGCCAGGTTAATCAGAACAAGACCAGCCATTTAACTATAGATGACTACAATAAGGCAAAAGAGGAAGAAACTCTTGCCAAAGAGGTTGCAGAAAAAACAAAAATAGAGGTTTCCGAACTAAAAAAATCCGCTTTAGCATTAGCAAACGAGAAAAAAAGGGCTCTGCAATTGGCAGATTATGCAGAAGCCGAAGCTATCTCCATATTTAAACAGCTCGAGCAGTCGGAAGAGGAGCGGAAAAAGGCAAAAGAGGCAGAAGCAAAGGCTTTAATCTCTGCAAAACTAGAACAAGAAAAGGCACTGCAAACCAAAGACCTTTTGGCTAAAGCTATAAGCAAAAAAGATGATTTCGTAAGCAAGCTAAAGGAAGCAGAAAAAATTAAGTTAATCGCACTTAAACAATATGAAGAGGAGAAGCAGAAATTAGAAACGATATTAAAAAACAAAGAAAATGTGATAAATATCGCAAAGGAAGCAGAGCTTAAGGTTGAAGAGGCAAAACAGAATGAGTTAGAAGCATTAACGAAGGCTGAAGAAGCTAAACAAAAGGAGGCAGAAGCATTAAAAATCGCATTAATAGCAAAGAAAGATGCCGAATCAGCAAAAGAAAAAGAGAAAAACGCTTTGGAACTAAAATTAAAGCTGCAATTAGAAGCTGAAACGGCAAGGAAAAACAGAGAAGAGGCATTAAGGTTATCAATAATAGCAAAGAAAAAAGAAGAAGAAGCGCTAGATCTGCAAAAAAAGGCATTATTAGAAGCACAAAAGGCAAAAGAAGAGAAAGAAAAGGCGCTGGCACTGGCAAGAAAGGCACAGGAAGAGGCAAGGATCGCAAAAGAGAAGGAGGCAAAAGCATTGGATTTAGCTAACAGAGCGCAAGAGGAAACAACACGGGCATATGCACTAAAAGAAGCTGCCGTACAAGGCCAACTGGTAGCTGAAAAAAAGGCGGCAACTGCATTGAGTCTTGCTTCTGAGGCAAAACGTGAGACAGCCGCGACTAATAAAAAAATCCGGACAATAACACAAACCGCAGATAATGCCTTTGACGATAACATAAAAGATAAGATCATAACCGTTAAAGTCGTAATTGAATATGGATCTAGGTCCAGCAATAAAAAAGACAAGACAATTTTTTTACAAGGAGTTCCGGTTAAAGTCAATAACAGCTTATTTATTTTTACACTTGTAGACCAAATCGGATTATGGAAGAGTTTCTCTCCAGCAAAATATTTATCGTATAAAATCACTGTTGACGGTCAACCAATCTCAAATCTTTATATTAAACCCGGGACAACAAAAATTGCAGCATTGGAAATAGAGAACAACATAGGGCACAGTCTACCACTGGGAGAAATTTATGATTTTTCTTCATATATGCCCGTATTATTCTCAATTCGAGGCCAGAGTAACCTTGGAGTAGTAGACAAGGTACGCGGAGTTGGTGACGATTTTTTTGTTTTCAAAAGAGATTACTTGAGAATGATCAGCATGGATGAATTCTATTTCGGTACCGAGGGTATTAGAGGAACTGGAGATTATTCTGAGTACATATTAAAGGGCGACCAGATCGTTGACCTGGGCGGGAAATTCGTCGGTTTGGCATACAAGAAAAACACGATTATGCGTATTTACAAATTAAAAGGATGGCATAAGATCTCAATAAATAACCTTTCCGCGCCAGATCTGGTAACGCTAGTTAGGGCCCTAACGCGATCTTGATAATTAAGCAACATGATCAGATGAATAACGCCAAAAATAATAGTAACATTCTAACCTCTCTATTTCCCGAGCATGTTATTACCGAAGAGACAGACGAGCCCACGACAACAGAAAAAATTTATCCGGAAGAAGAAATATATATAAGCAGGGCCGTAGATAAAAGAAAGATAGATTTTGCAAACGGACGAATCTGCGCAAAAAAAGCCTTGGCAAGGGCAGGAATAAACAAATTTCCATTAATAATGTCCAAAGACAGAGCACCCATATGGCCAGATAATATCGTAGGAAGTATATCCCACACAAAAGGGTACTGCGGAGTTGCGATTGCCCTAAAAAAAGAGGCAAAAAGTATAGGATTAGATATTGAGGGCGATAATAGATTAAGTAAGAAATGCTGGTACTTAACATGCACAAAAGAGGAGTTACAGCAAATAGAGTCGCTCCCGGAAGAGAAGCAAAATAGCCTTGCGACTCTAATCTTTAGCGCCAAAGAGTGTTTCTATAAGTGTCAGTATCCTATAAGTAAAAGCTGGGCGGGGTTTCACGACGCCGTAATAATAACAGACTCAATACTCAAAGATGGAAGATTTGAAATAGTGCTACAAAAGGACATATGGGAACACGGATTCAGAAAAGGAGATTCGTTTGAAGGTAGATATATTTTTAAGAATGGATTTATCTTTTCAGGAATAATACTAAATTACTAGACTGTATACTCAAAACGACGACATAAATGCAAACACGAATAATAGCTATTACAAACCAAAAAGGTGGAGTGGCAAAGACAACAACAACTGTAAACCTTGGTGCCTGCCTAGCAAAACTAGAAAGAAAAGTTTTGCTAGTAGATTTAGATCCGCAGGGGAATTTAAGCACATGGTTGGGAATTGATATAAACGAACTGGACAAATCCCTGTTTGATGTATTTTCAGGAAGCGTTGAGATTTCAAACATAATAACACGCACATGCGTTAGCAGTCTGGATGTTGCACCATCAAATATTTCCCTTACTAATATTGAAAAATTGTTCGCCAACATTGACGAACGGGAAAAGATATTACAAAAGAAACTTGCTCCCATTACTCGCAGATACGATTACATACTTTTTGACTGCCCACCATCCCTTGGTCTGATAACCATAAACGCGTTGACAACCGCAATGGAAGTTATCATTCCACTGGAGACAAAGGTGTTGTCACTTAATGGATTAATAACCTTGATGAACACTGTCCAGCTGATAAAAAACAGCTTAAACCCCTACCTTAATGTAACAGGTATAGTTGCATGCAAATACGACCAGAGAACAAACCTTAGCCGCATGGTTGTGGATAAAATAAAAACCGGCTTCAACGACAAAGTATTTAATACAATAATAAGAGAAAGCACAAAATTAGCAGAATGCCCCATCTCAAACCTGCCCATAACCCAATATGCCCCCCATAGTTTCGGATCGTACGACTACCTTGCCCTTGCAGAGGAAGTTATTAACGGCGAGGAGAATATAAACCCGGTAATTCAATAAGAGTTATTTTCCCTTCCTCCTGCAAAACCACTCACTTTTTAATAATTGCAAAAAGCCATTAAGGCCCCATGCAAACCTGCAAGTTTTGCATATTAATTACAAGGCTGTCCACATCACTTCACTTCTTGCAAGACTTGGGCATTTTGAACTACTATTAATTTTCTGTAAGTCTTTTTGTTGTACTGAAGGTTATCGCTAGAATCAATTTATATTTACACAATACAGAGTATTGTCATGGTCAGCTTTGTTCACGTCGAAGACTTGAACAAACAATGTTCCTTATAGCCTATTGATATATAAGAGATGTTGCAATGTGGACATCATATAATACGCACACCTGATTAATCTGTTTTAGTTTTTGATTTATCTTTATTCTTGCCTGGCAATGAAACGGTTTTCTTTTTTGCACTTTTTGGCGCTTTATTAGGAACTTTAGGGCTTTTTGTTAACATTTCAGACTTCTTATCTTTGGCTTTGGTTTTTGTTGTCTTTCCAGTGTTTACATTTAGTGTCTTTTTACCTCTGGCTGCGATTTTTGTCTTTTTTACCTTTTTCTTTTCTGTTGTTTGTTCTGTCTTTGCCTTTGGTTTTCTTACCGTTTTCTTCTTTGTAGTAACCTTTGCCATTGGCGTACTTCTCTTTTTCGGTGTTGTATTTTCTTCCAATTCTATTCCGAAAACAGATGAGAGGTCTGCATCATCTATAACCCTTGAACTCTTTTTGCCTGCGTTGTCAAGCAACTTCTTTGTTTTATCTTTAACTACCTTTGATACAAGATGTTCCACTTTAACATTTCTGAGTGTAAAGAAGAGCTTAGGATCATTATCCAAACGAGCACCAATCCCGTAAAGCACAGCAGCGATATGTTTACACATATCTGCCCAGTCAGGACAATCACAATCAAACTCTATCTCTTTTGGAGAAGGAAATAAACCACATCCTTTTGCTGTAAATATTTCTGCCAATGACTTTGGAAATGAACCTGCCAGAAATTCATGTAATGAATCCATTTTACCATCGCATTCAAATACTATTTTTTCCCATATCTCTTTATTAATCTTCTTTATCTTTATGGTTATAGCATAAGGAGCGGAATCTGATCCTTGCACTTGTGCGTTAACCACTCCCTTGTCTATTCTAAGGTCTATCACCGCTCCGTGGCGAACATAACTGCGTCCTCGCCCTATACGGTTGCTAAAGTCAGCATATTTCTCAAGGTTCTTATTCCAGGACTTTCCCCACCAAGATTTGGCTATAGCACTCCCCTCAATAATAATTGGTTTTATATTAGGATCTTTCTTTTGTAACTCTTTTAGTTTCTTTGCGGCCTTTGCTTTTCGTTCACCTACACTAACATAGGGTGCGAATTGCCAATAGCTCATGGGAATACCTCTTTTTTAGTTTAAGAAAGTATATTTTGGAATCGTAAATTCAAACTGATATCAGAAACGATTAATAACTGTTAGCGTTTCTACTCGTTCCCGTGCTCTGCCTGGGAATGAATTGCTTTAGAGGCCCTGCCTCGGATATTGCAACTTTTCTTAGACGACAATACGCAAAAGAGGCAGAGCCTCTGGTACACCACATTACAAGGCGGAGCCTTGTAACGAGCAGGTTATGGTTCTGCTTGTTACTTAAATATGCTTAATGTTTTCTGAAATTGGTTTGAACTTACAAATAGTTTTACAATATTCTTGACTATTTATTTCATGTTATTTATTATCAAAGTGTCAGTTTAAAAAGATTCAACAATTGATTATTGTCCATTTCTGTTATCCATGACTCATTTGTTGTTTCAACAATATCTTTTGATAGCTTTGATTTTTCTTCCAGCATCTTGTCTATCTTCTCTTCTATAGTTCCCCTTGTTAAAAACTTGTGTACCATAACATTCTTTTTTTGCCCTATACGAAACGCGCGATCAGTTGCCTGATTTTCCACTGCAGGGTTCCACCACCGATCAAAGTGTATAACATGGTTTGCCGCTGTAAGATTTAACCCCACTCCACCGGCTTTTAGTGATAATACAATAAATGGGATATAGTCAAAACTTTGGAATTGATCAACAATTTTCTTTCTCTTGCCAACTGCAGTGCTTCCATGCAATATTAAACCTTCTCTGCCAAATACATTAGCAAGAAATCCTGCAATGTGTTTTGTTATCTCTTTAAATTGTGTAAAGACTATAACTTTCTCTCTCTTCTCTACAATTGTTTCACAGATTTCCCTGAGCCTCGCAAACTTTCCGCTCTCACTTTCATCGTACTCACCAGATCCAAGGAACTGGTCTGGATGGTTGCACAACTGTTTGAACTTTATTATAGAGGATAAGACCAGTCCCTTTCTCTGGATTCCTTCTGAGTCTTTTAACGTTTGATTTAACCATTCCACGTAATTTTCGTATAAGAGTATCTGTTTTTTACTTAAATGGGAGTATGTTTTAACCTCGATTTTGTCTGGAAGATCTGAAATTACAGTTTTGTCTGTCTTTAAACGCCGCAAAATGTACGGGTTCACGAGCTTTCTTAACCTGGCATTCCCATCCGGATGCTCTTTCAGCCCCTTTGAAAAATCAGAGAACTCTTTTGGTGTTCCTAATAAGCCGGGATTCAGAAAATCAAAGATTGACCATAGATCTGATAACTTATTCTCCACCGGAGTACCTGTCATCACAATCTTGTTAAAGACCTTAAACCTTTTAACTGCCTTTGTCTGTTTTGTTCCGGGATTTTTTATTGCCTGGGCTTCATCAAGAATAACGTAATTCCAAGAATGCCCCTCTAACCATTTATACCTCTGCGCCAAAGCATACGTTGTAATTATAAGATCAAAACCATTCAGCTTTTTCTTATCCATGGCAACAACTTTTTTATCAGGCTGAGCTTCAGGGTGCGCAATATAGTATTGCAGATCGGGGTAAAAGCGATTTATTTCATCTGACCAGTTCGCTATGAGTGATGCCGGTATAATCAATAAGCTTGCATTGCGCTCTTTTTCTAGATTCAGTACATTCAGGAACGCCAGCAATTGAATTGTCTTGCCCAGCCCCATGTCATCAGCCAAGCATGCTCCTAGTTGGAGGGAGTGGAGAAACGTTAACCAATTCAACCCCTTTTGCTGATAATCCCTAAGCTTTGCCTTAAAACAGTTGTCTGGCTTTACCGACTTTATCATGTCCGGATTACGCAATTTCGTAAAAACGGATTCAAACCATTTTCCGTTTGATATAAATATCTCTCTATTTTCTTCTTTTAAGTTTAATGCTTTTGCGGGGTTTAGCTGTAATCGCATGGCATCACGTAATGAAAGCCCCTCATCACCCACCATCTTCAACGCCTTTTCATAAACATCAAGTGTCTGTTTCAGCTTGTCCGGATCCAGAGTCACCCATTTATTCTTAATAAATACAAGCCCTTCAGACTCCTGCAAAAGTTTTCTTGCTTCAGTTACGGATATAGTATCACTTCCTATTAAAAGCTGAGGATGAAAATCCAAGAGTGAGTCCATACCCACAAATGCAGGTGGTTTCTCCCCAATGTTTATATTGAAAGAGACTACAGATGAACGGGCTTTCCACCAATTTGGTATGCGACATAATATCCCTGAGTTTTCGTAAAGTGGTGTCTCTTTCAGAAATGTATAAGCCTCACTAGTTGTCCAGGCAAGGGGATGAAAAAGTTCGCCACTATCAAGCAGTTCTTGAATCAATGAACTCTTTTTCGCCGCCAGGCTAACTGTTGTAAGGAGTTCGAGCAATTTATCACTATCCTCACCGTACTCCTGCAATGCCGCCTTCAGGGGGAGGTGTTTAGATTCACCACTCTTATTTAATTTTGTTGAATATGTAGCCAGAAATGCAAAAGGCAAATCGCTGTTCCTATTTTCCACCAGGTGAAAAAACACCCTGCCAACCAGATGTATGTTTGGACTAAATGTCTTTATGAAATCTTCAACTGTACCTTGATATGATTTAATTTCCTTAGAAAATGACTCTTTGAGGTTCTGCCATAACATTAACATTAAGTCGATGTTAAGGTATTCAGCTCCAGTCATTATTGGGGCGCTATCCAGTAATTCATATAATTCTTCATCTTCCGGTAACGGATCAGCTTTGTGGCGGATAGTTTCTAAATCAGGCGTTAAGCTTAATTTTGTAACAAACAATCCAGCAAAATCGCGCCAATAATTCATCGAAACAGAGAGATTAACGGATTTATCACTAAATCCCAGAAACAAAAGAGAGGAGATTGGATCGGAATGGAAGCGTTTGTACACCTCTTCCTGCAAACGATGTTGGCTTTTGGTTACCGGTTCATAGGTTTCTAACCATTCCATTTGTAATGAACCGTCTGCCATAACTACGACGCTGAGTTCTTTTTCCATTATCGTATTAATTTCACATACAAAGCTAATACCTTTTTACGTAAACTATAAAGAGTATCAATTTTCAGATATAGTCGTAGAGAAAACGTCTTTTCTACAGTCTCTATACTTTCCGAATTTCGATGGGAATATTAATACCGCAAGAAGTTGAGAATGTTGAGTTGTTTGAGAAATGAAGAAGGTAACAATTCCCTTACTGGAAAGTGCCGTCAATTTTGTCTATTAGTTCTAATGTTTCTCAATAAAATCGGAGCAATATATCTTTTACTAAACCGCATCATGGCGCTTAAGCCCTTCCGTTCTTACAAATGCAACGATTATGGTCGCTACAAATGCCGCACCGCTTAATGATAGAAACAGGTGTTCAAAACCCAGTGTAATCATTAAACCCGCCAGGATACCTCCACAGAACGTCCCGAAGTACTGACTCATGTTAAACACACCCAAGGTAGTACCTGTATAATTCTTCGGAGCCAATTTGGAAACTGCTGATGGCAAAATGGGTTCAAGGATTGCGATTCCTACATAGTACGTGAAGAATCCGCAAATCAATCTGGTCAAATGGTCTTCAGAGAAAGCAATTATACCTACCGAAACTGTTATAAAAGCAAATCCAAGGGCCATAAACTGCCTGGCGTATCCTTTGTCTGCCTGTTTGGAACATCCCATCATAACAAACATACCCAAAATAGTCATGGGAACATATATTTTCCACATGTGTGTCATATGGTAATGCCTTTTTAATACAAGTGGAACGGCAAAGAAGACAGATGTCATGCATATATTCTTTATAAAACCCGCAAAGTCTAATCTCCACAATCCGCCCCCCTTAAGTACATCACTCCAATGAGAAAATGCCGGATTAGATATCGTTTTCTGCTTTGACGGATCGTTGGTAGGTGTTTTCATAAAAATAGATATGTAGGTTATACTTACTAACGACAGAAACAGGCATATCCAGAAAAGATATTTAACATCCCACATTCCCCCAACTAAAGGACCTAATATAAGTCCAAGCGTAATAGACATGCCTATGGACATACCTATAAATGCCATAGCAGTATTTCGATACTTTTCGTTTGTCGTATCGGCAATCCATGCAAGACAAGATGACGCAATTGCGCCGCTGCCCTGCAGAAACCTGGCACACATAAGTATATATATATCGTTGGTAAGCGCGGCAATAATGCTTCCAACTGCAAACATTACCAGCCCTGTTATTACAACCAGCTTACGTCCATACCGATCCCCCATTATGCCAAACGGGACCTGAAAAAGTGTCTGCGTCAACCCGTACGCACCTAACGTCATTCCCACAAGGAAAGGTGTTGCTTCGCTCATCCCACTAATATAGATAGAAAAGACCGGGAGTAAAAGTGACAGTCCGAGCATACGAGAACTCAAAACAAGACTCATCCCAAAAATAGATTTCTTCTCAGCTGACGTAAATTTGATTTTCATATTTCCCCTTGAGGCTGCTTTTATTATTAAAACATGCGGTTTGTGGTTTTTTGTAGTTTGTAATTAGTGGTTAAAACTGAAGGTTTATTCTTAAGGGGAAGTAAAATGGAGCACATCTCACTTCCCCTTTTAGATTTAGAAAACGAAGTATAAACCAAGTTTTATTCATCACTTTCCTGCGGATTCTCACCTTCTAACATATCATCTGCCAGGTCTTCTCCCTGGTTTTCAGTTGCAGTGTTTTCCTGTACATTCTCACCGGCATTCTCTTCTACGTCTTCTGCAACAATCTCTTCATCCTTATCAAAAACAACGTGGGCAACCGATACAAGTTTATCACCCTCTTTCATATCGATAAGGTTAACACCTTGTGTATTACGGCCAATCGTCCTCATCTGGTTTACAGGTGTTCGGATAATCTTTCCTTCCGATGTAATCATAATAAGATCATCCTCATCTTTTACTACCTTAAGTCCTATTACCTTGCCGTTTCGTTCGCTTACTTTTATATTAATAATCCCTGACCCGGCCCTGGTCTGTATTCTATACTCATCAAATGATGTCCTTTTTCCGAATCCATTTTCACAAACAGTCAAAAGAGTTGCGTCTTTGCCTACAACAACCAGATCAACGACACTGTCATCTTTTTGCAGGCGTATACCTTTTACCCCACGAGCAGTCCTACCCATGCTGCGCACACCTTTTTCTTCGAAACGTATGGACTTTCCGGCTGCAGTACCAAGCATTAGCTCTTGATCCCCTTGTGTAAGTTTCACACCAATGAGCTTTTCCCCCTCCTCAAGTCTCATAGCGATTATCCCGCCCCGTTGAGGCCGGCTAAATGCTTTTAATGCAACTTTCTTTATTGTCCCCATTTGTGTAGCCATCACTATCTGACGGTCATCAAACTCCCGCATAGGGATCATTGAGGTTATCTGTTCATTCTCTTTTAATTCAAGAACATTTACAATAGCCCTGCCTTTAGATGTCCTATCCAACTCGGGAACATCATACACCTTTAACCAGTATATCCTACCCTGGTCAGTAAAGAACAATATATAATCTAGTGTTGACGCAATGAATATGTGTTCTACAAAATCGCCCTTTCGCAAATCAGCACCAATTACACCTTTGCCACCTCTATGCTGGCTTCTGTATGAAGATAAAAGTATCCTTTTGATGTATCCTTCATGAGTAATCGTTACGGTAACTTTCTCATCCGTAATAAAGTCTTCATTTCTAAAGTCTTCAATCGCCCCAACTATTTCAGTACGGCGAATATCTGAAAACTTCTGTTTGATCTCAAACAGGTCTTCCTTGATGATATCAAATATCAGATTTTCATTACTCAAAATAGCATTATAGTTTTCAATATCTTCCAAAAGTTTTTTATACTCTTCTTCGATCTTCCCCTGTTCCAAACCTGTTAATCTTTGTAGCCGCATCTCCAGAATTGCCTTTGCCTGAATCTCGGTAAATGACAACTCCTTCATTAACTGGATACTGGCATCGGAAACAGTTTTTGAAGATTTGATTATCCTTATGACTTCATCTATGTTTGCTAGCGCCTTTAAAAGTCCTTCGAGGATGTGGGCCCTTTCTCTGGCCTTTTTTAAGAGAAATTCAGTCCTTCTCCTGATAACCTCTCTACGATGATCGATATAACAGACAACCATCTGTTTCAGGTTAAGGGTTTGCGGCCTCCCATCAACAATTGCAATTAGGTTAATACTGAAACTATCCTGTAATTTCGTATGCTTATAGAGCTTGTTCAGGACAACATCTTCCTCTTCACCCTTTTTAAGTTCTATGACCAACCTGTTACCATCACGATCACTCTCATTACGTACTTCAGATATACCGTGAAGCACATCCTCTTTAACCAGTTCTGCTATCCTTTCCAGGATTTTCTCTCTGTTGATCTGGTAAGGTATCTCAGTTGCGATAATCTGCTTCTTCCCGCTCTTGGTTGTCTCTATATGTATCTTCGCCCTTACAACGACAGTTCCCCTGCCAGTAGTATATCCATCCCAAATCCCTGATTTCCCGCAAATGGTTGCCCCGGTAGGAAAGTCCGGACCTTTGATTATATCCATCAAATCATTGATAGATATATCTGGCTCTTCAATTACTTTAATAATACCATCGCACACCTCTGTTACATTATGAGGAGGTATGCTCGTCGCCATACCAACTGCAATTCCTGTGCTGCCATTACATAAAAGATTTGGAAACTTACCTGGAAGTACTGTGGGCTCCTGCCTTGTTTCATCGTAATTTGGTTGATAATCTACAGTATTCAGCCCCATGTCTTCCATCAGCTCAACAGTAACATCGGTCATCTTGGCTTCCGTATACCTCATGGCAGCAGGAGGATCTCCATCTAACGATCCAAAGTTTCCCTGCCCCAGTACCAGTGTATACCTATAATTGAAGTCCTGCCCCATACGAACAAGGGTAGGATATACAACCGTTTCACCATGTGGATGATAGTTTCCTGTAGTATCGCCGCATATCTTGGCACACTTTCTGAACTTCGCCCTGGGGGTAAGTTTCAGATCATTCATCGCCACAAGGATCCTTCTCTGGGAAGGTTTAAGCCCATCTCGAACGTCCGGCAAAGCCCTACTCATAATAACGCTCATAGCGAAAGTGAGATAGGATTCATTCATCTCATTTTCGATGGAAAGCTCTTTTATGTTCTCTTTTATATCTTCTAATTCATCCATATGTTTGTTGAGTATATTGTTTTCTGTTTTAGTTAATAACCAGAAATTTTATTGTAACTAAACCATAGTATTTACGTAATCTGTGAATTATGGCAAAGGACAATTAAAAAGTACCACATTATAACCCATTTAATCTTTAATAATAGAAAAAGATCAATTTATTTTCATCTGTTTTTTTGCTCTCAAATGTCAGCTGTATCCAGAAAAAACGGGTTCTCTATCCGTTCTTTCAAAATGGTAGTAGCCTCACCATGCCCGGGGTACACAACTGTGTTGTCGTTAAGTGTAAATAATCTATTCTTTATGGAATTTATGAGTGATTCGTGGTCGCCACCTGGAAGGTCTGTACGACCAATTCCGAAATTAAAAAGCGAATCCCCGGAAAAAAGCAATGGAGTTTCTGCATTCGGTTGGTCATATAGCAAACATATACCACCTTTTGTATGGCCCGGAGTATGGATAACCTTAAACTCTTCGCGGTTAAAAAGTATCACATTGTCATGTTGCAACACCTTGTCCGCCGGAGGAGACTGATACCGTTTTCCGCCAAGCAGCGAAAGGTTTAAATATTCGCTGGTCAACATGGGAGCATCGTCGGCATGGATATATATTTTTATGTCTGGAAATTCCTCTCGTAGCTCTAAATTTGCCCCAATATGGTCTCCGTGTCCATGCGTATTTACCAATATCTCTGGAATCAAATTATTTGAATGACAATGGTTTATAATCTCCTCAGGACTTCCGCCCGGATCAACAAGCATTGCCTCTTTTTCGCTTTCTGTTGTGATAATATAACAGCATGATTCTAATGCGCCAACAACTATTCTTTTAATATATATCATTTATAATTAAATTTTTACTATCTGAAAAAAACTTATCACATCTGCAAAATGGTCCATCCCTAAAGTCAGCGTGGAGCAAATTATACCATTTTCCCATAAAGCACAATAGCAAAAAAAACAGAATCGTGCATATTTTGAGTTGAATATATCAGACTAGCCCTTATCCTATATCCCCAACTCTTTCCTCTTTTTCTGTATGTGTTCAATCATTAATTTTGCCGCTTTTAGAGGGTTTACTTCAATTATTAGCGAGCTGCCGGTAATATCATCAAGATCCTTTGTCAACATGTTCAAAACGTTTTGGGAACCACTCAACTTTGGCGTAACTCCTATATGGGTTGTAATTCCTAGTGCAATAACACCCATATATATCGCAGCAGCCTTTTCAACTACGTGTTCTGCTGCGCTAGCAACCAATGGAAGTTTGTCTATAGACGTGCCGAGATGATCTGCTATAGCTGATGCCAGTACTGCACATCTCGAATTGTCAACACACGACCCAAAGTGCAAAACCGGTGGCATTTGACCATTAAGCCCTGCGGTATCACCTATTATTTTCAAAACTGCTTGCAACGATTCTCCCGCCTCCCCCAACGCACCACCATGCATTAGTCCATGCCTTGCACATGCGGTAGCCGCACACCCCGTTGCTAACACAAGAATGTTGTTTTTTAAAAGCTCTTTTGCAATAGTTATAAAGCTCATGTCTGTTTGTACTTTTGGTGAAAGGCAACCAGCCAATACAGCAACACCTTGGATAGAACCATTGGCAACTAGATCAACTAAAGGTTTTAACGGCTTTTCTTTATCCAGTTTTGATAATACGGAAATTAACGTTTCAACTGAAAATCCACCCATTATGTCATGTCCTTTTGCATGCGGCAGAAACCCCCTGTCTGGTATGCGTTCCTTATACGCTTGTAACGCCTCGATAACTATCCTTTCCGCCGCATCAGATGCATTATCCGGATTCAACTCAATATAAACCTCTTCTTCCATCCTTAATTCCGGCATTGTTGTTATCAGGCGTGTATGCAGTTTCTTTGTAATGGTAGATAACGAAGGGTAGACACATTGAACGTCAGCACAAACAACATCTACCAGACCTGTACCCACAACAAGCTCCTGCATGATAGTGCTACCAGTAAGAGGTATACCCAAACGTCCCAACGCTTCATTTCCTGTACAGCAAACCCCCACAACATTAATTCCGGCAGCACCCATCTCTTTTGCTTTACTTTCCATCTTAACTGCATTATCAACCACCATCTCCGCAAGCAGAGGTACATGCCCGTGAACAAGAATATTGACCATCTCTTTATCTAAAACATCAATACCGATTTTGCTCTGCTTGGGCGTTGGCACTCCGAACATGATATCCTGTAACTGAGTAGATATATAAAGTGCCAGTATATCGATTACGCCAAACTTCAAACATGATTTTATCAAACTATCAGGTTTGCTCATCATTCCCTGTGCGGTACTGTGAAGTCCCTGTACGATGGTTTCTGCCGCACCTTTTTGCGGTACAATACCCGCACTTACCAGTCTATCAATGTTTCGGGGAACCAATGCAAGTGCAAAGCTCATGGGGCCTTCTTCTGGCCCTAAAAGATCTTCCAGCGCAACCCTGGCAACCATATTTGCAAGTTTTAAATAATCTTCCCCTTCGCAGTTAATGTTTAAACCCTTTGCAACATCAACAAGTTTATCTTTGCCTTTAATTGGGAGATCTCCCCCTTCAGAGGCCTTTAACAATGCCTTTGCCACATGTAAAGCATGCCCAACGTGAGAGCTAACACCCCGTATCACGGTCTGCAAAAACATACCGGCAACCATCCCATCTGCAGTTTTACCACAGCTACTGCGTTTTGTATTGGGAACCGCAGCCTTCAAATGCAAAGGTATCTCCTCTCCGTCAAGCCGACAGGGGCCCAGGTTACAGTTTCTGCAGCATAATCCGTTACTTCCAAATGAACATCTCTCTTTTAAACCAAAGACTCCGGAATCATAAGCATCCTGCACATCCCATAGTGTTTCAACTCCTTGCTGACGTAAGAAAGCAATGGTTTCCTCAATCTGTTTATCTTCAAAACCTTTAGACCTAAGTCTTTTCTCTTCATTTAGCCATGTTTTCATCTATAATCCTCCTAAAAATAAGTATCTTACAGGTAGGTTACAGGCATGGTAACTATTCTTCGTACGTGCGGCCCCTTCACATAAAATTCAATTAGGAGTCATTTTGAATACGAAATAAAAAAACCAAACCCGTAGTATGATAATCTTGTATCAAAATTATATCATATTTGCATTCTATTTCAATGCAGGCAAGCATAAAAGATGATGAAAAAGCTTGAAATCAAGGAGCAAAAAAGACATAATCATGTAATTTACTTTAACAGATGAAATAGTTGAGACTTTTTAAGAGGGGCAGAATGAAAAGAAACAGTTTGCTATCAGTAGTTATTGTAACGTTAATTGCAATAGTAACAGGATGTGCCAGGTATAAGTCAGTCGAGCCATTTGTGCCAAAAGATATAAATGCAAACTACCAAACAGATACGGGAACCTATGTTGACACTAATGCCAATGCAGAAAAGTTTGTACGGAAGGTTGACAACCTTATTATAATCCTTGATGCGTCATCATCTATGGCACTACCATATAGAGGCACTGTCAATTCTGGCCTTCCAAAAATTACAGTTGCAAAAGATATTTTAATGAGAATGAACAGCACTATGCCTGACATGAATATCAAAGTTGCAATGATTACGTTTGGAAACAAGACTCTGCCACCTTCTAAAAAGACGGAAACTATTTATGACCTTACTGATTATACAAAGAACGGATTGGATGAAGCAATTAGCAGTGTAGTCCATACTGGCGGAAACAGTCCTGCGGGGCTAGCGTTAGAAGATACCCACGGTATCCTCGGTTCTGTTAGTGGACAGAATGCCGTGCTTTTATTAAGTGACGGAGAAAAATTGAGTCATAACCCAGTAGCAGAAGTAGAAAACATAAAAGCCGCATTTGGGCAAAATACATGTCTATATACTATATGGGTGGGCAACAAGACCGAAGGTAAAGATTTCCTTAACACCCTTGCAGCAAAAATGCGATGTGGGGACTATGTAAACACAGACGACATTGCATCCAGCGATGCTATGGCAAGTTTTGTAAGAAAAGTTTTCTTTACAACTGAAAGAGCGGCATATAATCGAGGGGTCGTCGAGCAGGGACGTTCAATGCCTAGTAGCAGTGGAAAATTTGACAGTTCCGGATATGGTATTCTCGACCAACTGGACAAATTGGAAAAGGAAGACAATGCGAGTGATAATATTATTGAACCTGCGCAACAGTATGAATATAAACCTCCGGTACAGATGCAGCAACAAATGAAGAAAGAATACAGGCAGCCGCAGCCAATAGTAAAACAACCCGTAGTAAAGCAGCAAAGAGAAACACTTGCTGATCCTAGTGAACAGTGGAGGCTTGATACTGATGGAGACGGAGTGACAGACGATAAGGACCAGTGCCCAGATACTCCACGTGGTGCGGTTGTTGACTATAGAGGCTGTTGGGTTATTAAAGGTATAAATTTCGCGTATAAAAAATTTGATATAAAATCCACTTATAATTCAGAACTAGACAACGTTGTGAATATTTTAAAAAGAATGCCAAATTTAAACATACGAGTGGAAGGTCATACGGATAATATAGGGTCAATGGACTATAATACGATACTCTCCAGGAACAGAGCTTTAGCTGTCAAGAATTACCTGATCAGAAAGGGTATAGATGGGTGGCGTATTACTACCGAAGGATTTTCGTTTACATACCCGATTGCAAGTAATGATACCCCGGAGGGGCGTGCATTAAATCGCCGAGCAGAAATTATACCCGTAAAGTAAAATAGATAGGAAGCGGCGCACTAGGAACTGGGAATGTTAAATAGTTCAATTTTTGTCAGCATTGTCCGGTTAGCCTTTTGAAGTGCAAAAATGTTCCATATTTATGAACATTTTGCAACATCATGATGCGAAAAAGTACCTAAAGTTAATAGCTTTGTTTTTTATTAATAATAAATTTCTATAATTTTAGGCACTTTAGGCACTTTAGGCACTTTAGGCACTTTAGGCACTTTAGGCACTTTAGGCACTTTAGGCACTTTAGGCACTTTAGGCACTTTAGGCACTTTAGGCACTTTAGGCACTTTAGGCACTTTAGGCACTTAATGTTAGCACGCATATGTGTTCCGCAAATATCTAACCGGACAATGCTGAATTTTTGTCAAAATTAATTGAACCAGACTAGGCGTTGCAGCCTTAACAACGTTGAAAACTTGGCAACTGAAGTCATGATAAAAATAACATAAATATGGGAGTTACATGTGCAATTCATTACATGCCCATTTCTTAACAATCAACAATAAGATTTTCTTTTTGAAGAAAAGTTTTGGAAGTTTTTACGATAATAGTAATTAAACCGTTTACAAAGATATTTTAATGAAAATACATGCTGTCATTTTTAAGGGTATACTCTTTACCGCACTCCTTTTGATGCTTTTACATAACGCCAGTGCTAAATCCGATGATAAGGCAGCTGAAGCCTTAAAGCACTATAACAAAGGGGTCGAGCATTGGAACAAGAAAGATTATGATAATGCGATAGATGAGTACAAGGCTGCAATTGAAGCAGATTCACAGCACGCAAAATCGCACTTTAATCTAGGGTATATATATTTCCAAAAAGGAGAAAAGGACCTTGCGATTAAATCCTTAAAGGATGCATTGGCTATTAACAATAATTGGGTGGAGGCTCACACAATGCTGGCAATGGTTTATGAAAAGTTTAACATGTTTGAAGATGCAATTTATGAGCATAAACAGGTTCTTTCAATAGATGCAAAATTGGCAAAGCCACATATGAACCTTGGTAACATATATAACAAAACACAGAAATATGATATGGCCATAAGTGAATACGAGAAGGCCGTAAAGCTTGACGAAGGACTTCAGGGCGTACATACCATGCTCGGAATAATATACTGGCAAAAAGGAATGGTTGGAAAAGCAGTAAAAGAGTATAAGACTGAAATCGAACATAATCCCGGTAAAGCGAAACCCCACTTTAATCTGGGGCATATTTATATGCAAGACGGCAACATGAAAATGGCGATAGAATCTTTTAAACAAGCAATAGATGCGGAACCGAAACTTATGGAAGCACGAACAATGCTGGGAGTTGTTTACGAGATGTCTAATATGCTTGATAAAGCAATAGGCGTATATGAAGAAGCTCTAAAGATAGATCCGACATTAGCAGGCCCCCATACAAACCTTGGCAACATTTATTATAGAACGCAAAAGTTTGATATGGCAATAAACGAGTATAAAAAAGCAGTTAGTTTGGATCCAAACCTTGCTGACGCACATAATAACCTTGGTTATATCTATTATGAACAGGGCAAGAATAAGAAGGCGATAAAAGGATTTAAGAAAGCAATTGAGTTAAAGTATGATTATGTAAACGCCCATAACAACTTAGCTATGGCTTATAAAAAAGCAGGCGATGAAGATAAAGCAGAAAAGGAGTTGAATATCGCAAAAAGTTTATCAAACTCCAGACGAGGAAGGAACGGGCAATAAAATATCTGTTTTTAACTTATACACAGGTTGGTCTCGCAGAAATATAACAATAGCCCAAAACAAATTGTTTGCATTAACTATGCAACTGGGATATTATTAGTTCAGAAAAAAACATCATGAGCGTTATTGCAAAGAATAAAAAAGCAGGCTTTTTATATGAATTCCTTGAGAAATTTGAGGCGGGAATCGAACTTAAAGGCACTGAAGTCAAATCGTTACGTAATCACAAAGTAAGCATTAACGAAGCATACGCAACGTTTAAAAAAGACGAAATGTTTATTGTAGGAATGAATATAAGCCCTTATGAACAGGGAAATCGTGAGAACCATGATCCCATGAGGGATCGAAAGTTATTAATGCACCGCCGTGAGATTAAACGACTTGCGGGAAAAGTGCAAACAAAAGGATTTACAATAGTCCCAAAAGCCATATATTTTAATAAAAGAGGCATCGCCAAATTGGAATTGTGTCTGGGCAGGGGAAAAAACAAAGCGGACAAAAGGGAAAAAGTTAAGAAAAGAATGGTAGAAAGGGATATTAGGCGCGAAATGCTTAATAAGTTTTAACGGCAGTTGGAAACTTAACCAACTAACCACCACTAAATGGTGGCGAGGGAAATTTTATACGAATTTAAAAGATTTAGTGTTATTAGGGATACTCAAATGGATCAGAAATCCTACTTGAGTACATATGCAAATCTAAGATAATATAGGTTTGCCGCATGGTACCGGGGGCGAAGGGCATCGACCGGGCAGTGGAAATAAAAGTTGCGTATCGAGGTTTGTCGGGTATCCTCGTTCCGATGTTCCAATCTTTTTTGGAACAAAAGAATGCTGACTTTGGTCAGCGTAAAACCACCTGATAATTATAATAATTGCTGATAATAATGAATTAGCTATGGCTGCGTAAATCGTTAGCCACGTTCGTTTCGTTTTTGCCTGCGGGGCGGAGTGAACGTACAACAGCAGGATTGCTCTACATTTTTGCTTGACGAATGTAGAGTGAAATCTTTGTTCAAGATAGTTATTTAAAACCCTGTCTACCGGGGTTTAAATAATGAAAATAAAAGATAGACTACATGCGTAGTATACTTTTATTGAAATGTTACGGGACGCGGGTTCAATTCCCGCCGCCTCCACCAAAAAAAAATAGTAAATAATTTAAGTTCATTCCCAGATAATTATGAGGACAAACATCCAGCGTTTACTAATAGTTGCAGACGAAAAACAGATAGTAGAAGATCTGTTGGAATACTTTGAGTCCAAAGGATTCGAGGCTGAGATAGCATTAAATTCAAAGACCGCAATTAGCATCATAAACGAAAGAAAGATGGACCTGATAATTATTGGCTTAAAAGGTCCTGAGCACATAGATATAGTTGTTAACGTCATAGAAGAGATAAACAAAACAAACCCAGAGATCCCGATGATAGTTATTGGCGGCGAAAAATCTAAAAGAACCGAAAATAAGTTTGTTAAAGCCGGTGCGGCAAAACACTGCCATAACCCCATAGAAAAAGATGAATTACTTGACGAGATAAAATGTTTTCTTTAATATGATCCCACGCATAAAAGCTAAGACTAAAAGTAAAATCTGTTATACGTGTGGTTAAATTCCATTACAAATAGTTAAAAAACAGACCACAAGTTGTCCTTTTCAAATAGTAATGTATAAAGTTTTTAAAGAAACCTTTATTTATTGTATTATCTTTTCTGCGTGTTTTTCTCCACAACTATATACGGCTCTGGCCGAAAGCACATATTCAAAGAAAGATTTACAGTATCAGCTTCGATCAATCCTCAATTCACCGCACCTTAAAAATGCCTCAGTTAGTTTGCGTGTTGTAACTGCAGATAGCAAGCAAGTTCTATTTGACCACAAATCAAACATCCCTCTAAAAGTAGCATCAAACATGAAGTTGTTAACCACATCTGCAGCCTTAATCTATTTGGGCAAAGAGTTTGAGTACAATACATGTGTATACATAACCGGAAGAATATCATCAAGTGGCGTCTTGTTTGGGAATATAATTATCAAAGGAAGCGGAGACCCGAATATTTCGGGACGCCTTTACAACAACAATATTACAGCTGTACCTGAAATGTGGGCAGATGCCATTGAAAAAGCAGGAATCAAAGCCGTATCAGGAGATATTGTGGCAGATGATACCATATTTGACAGAAACTATATCAACCCAACATGGCCCAAAAACCAACTCTCCAAGTGGTATTGCGCCCAGGTTAACGGACTATCATTTAATGATAATTGTGTAGATATCACAATATTACCCGGATCAGGCCCAGGAGATCTTGTAAAAACAGTAGTTGATCCCCAAACAGACTATATAAAGATTATTAACACATGCAAGACAACCGGAAACAAGAAGAAACATTTCTATTCATTATTCAGAAAAGAGAATACAAACGTAATATATCTAAAAGGGCTCTTCTGGAATGGATCAAAAAGCAGGAAAGAGTGGGTTACAGTAGAAAATTCAGCACTATTTCTAGCGACCTGTTTTAAAGAAATTCTGGAAAAGAGAGATATTGCAGTAAAAGGAGAGTGCCGTCTTACAGATGAACAGGACAATATCAGCATTGAACATGCTCAAAATACAACTTGCACAACCAACTCAATATCAGAAACCATAACTATAACAAATAGCCGTAGTCAAAATTTTTACGCTGAACAGCTATTAAAAACAATCGGTGCCACTGTTAACAAAAGGGGCACTTTTCAATCCGGTCTTAATGTTATTAAAGGTCTGATTAATAAATTGGGACACAAACGAGCAGAATATGAGATTGCAGATGGATCAGGCCTTTCCAAAGAAAACAGACTTACCACCGGCATAATAACAGACCTCCTATGCTTTATGTACAACCATGAATGCAGGGAAATATTCCTTAACTCTTTAGCTGTCTCTGGTAAGGTCGGAACTCTAAAGAAAAGGCTACGGGAAGCTCCATACCGATCAAGAATAAAGGCAAAGACAGGCTACATACTGGGCGCCAGCTCACTCTCCGGATACGCAAAAACAACAAAAGGCCGCTACTTGACCTTCTCCATTCTGGTTAATAATTTCAAGGGCAGCAATAGAAATATAAAGAAAGTGCAGGACTCCATATGCAAAGCATTGGTTGATTATGCTGGGTGATATTCTAACAAAATGCAGAATACAGGAGTCCGGAGACAGAATTCAGAATAAAGCATATTTTAGAAGCAGTCTGTAACGCTATTTCTTGTTTCTGACCGAGATAGAAAATAATAGATAGATATTACATCAGAGACTTACTCTTGTTGATCAGAAAATTCTTGTCTCTCTTGTAATTTTTTTAATAAAAAGCAGAAGATGCACATTCTTTGGTTCATCAAAACTATATCTTCCACAATTATCATGGTCACTCTTAGGGATATTCAATTTAGCAAGATGTAAATTAAATCTGCTATTAATATCCTGTGGAATATTCACAATAAAAGAAAACTTTTGTAGAAAATGGAAAAGTACAGTTTCAAGGAATCATCTCATGTAACATAATATCCTGAAGATGTACCTCCAGGATATCATTCTAAGCAACATGATACACAGAAAGATGTTACTTGGTTTACATAGAAAAGTTAATAAATTATTTTAATTGCTAAGTGTTTTTGGAGATGGGCAGACCTGGTCAGCTCCTTGTTGGCTGACGCTTCGCGTCAGCCAA
Organism: Candidatus Anammoxibacter sp.; assembly: GCA_021777055.1. GTDB lineage: Bacteria > Planctomycetota > Brocadiia > Brocadiales > Anammoxibacteraceae > Anammoxibacter_A. Next base: position 429,893 of record JAIQZO010000024.1, read on the forward strand.
TGTCTGGTTTCGACCAAAAACAGACATCGGTGTCACGATGTTTGTAACATGGTCACAGGATATATTTTTTATATCAGGTACGAACAACCGAATCTGATCTTTTTATTTTTTCTCATGCAAGTCATTTTAAAAGAGACTAGGGTTAAGGTGTAACCAATGTCCGATACATTTAATCCAGAGCCTGCTGTTAGACAAGAGCTAGTTGATGCTGCAGCTTCGGGAATGCTTTTGGTATTTATTGGAGCAGGTATATCGCGACTGGTAGGTTGCCCTTCTTGGGATGGATTTGCAAATGCAGTTATAGATCAGCTTGTTCCGAAACATATTGACTATCATGAGAGATCACTAATTAATGCTATACCGGATCCACGTAAGCGATTGTCTTTAGCAAAAATTATTGAAGAGGAGAATGGTGCAAAGGTAAACTATGAAAGTATTTTTCAAATAAATGTACCAAGAAGTGATATTTATAATTTTATTAATAGTTATCAATGTACATTTGTTACAACAAATTATGATTTATTAATTAAACCTGAAATTTCTAGATCAAAAAAAGAAAAAGAATGGAGATTTTTTAATCGCGACAAACTTATGAGAGACAAACTTGATGAACGAGGCAATGTAATCCATTTGCACGGATGTGTAAAAGATCCGAAGAATATGATTATCACTACAAAAGATTACCTAGAACATTATGCAAGTAAAGAAGTTCAAGTATTTTTGGAATACCTATTTATGAACAAAACAGTTTTGTTTTTAGGGTATGGATTAGAAGAAACTGAAATTCTAGAATATATCTTGAAATATAGAGGTAACGAAAAGAAAGAGGATAAACGCTTATTCATATTGCAAGGTTTTTTCAATGCGGAAATGTCACTGTATCAAAAGCTAAAGAAATACTATGAGGACTCGTTTTTTGCCGAATTGATAGGGTTTCCAAAAGATTATGAGGAATACGAACAGCAAAAACGTATCATAGAGAAATGGACAGAAAGATTGAGCTTTAGTGATTTGAAAGCCGCAGATGAAGCAACTGCAATGTTGGACGAATTACAATGACTGATTTACTGACGCCCAAGCAACGAAGTGCATTTAATAGAGCACTTAAACATAGAGAGCTATTGCCTTTGCTTTACTCTAAAGTAAAGAATCTAGTTTGGTTTGATGTGTTCAAAGAAGAAGGCTTATTAAGGCCTGAAGAAAATCCAACCCCAGAATCATCAGAAGATGGCCGTTCAATTTCTATACAATACTGGCATATTTTAGAGTTTTTAGTTAATTCATCCGAAAAATTAACAGAAAACGAAAACGCAGAATATGCTGATAAGTATTTGCAGCTTATTAGAGATGTAACATCTTATGCAATTGATAATGATTATGGGAATTACCGAACATGGTGGCAGTTTGCTAAAATTCTCCGAAATATACCTATAGAGTTGATTCAGCAAGAAGATTCTAAATATCTAGAATATTGGCTAGATGACAAATATGAAAGTGGATTAGTTGCTGAAGAACTAGGTGCTCTGTTAGTGAATCAATTGAATGTCAGTAGTGCACATAGTCTAAATTTGGCTGAAGACTTACTGAAAATTCTATATAAGATTCACTTTGAAGAACGTAAATTAGGTAGTTCATTATCTAAAGATGCGTTTTTTAATTTTGATATATGGTATTCACAAAAATTAACTGAGAAATGTGCAAATTTAGTAGGTGAAAAATTACGGTGGCGTGGTCTAGATGTATTTGATTCTAATTTAAAATCAATAGTAAAAGAGTTAGATAATGATAGTTGGTCAGCAATTTGGCAGCCAGCGATAGAAGACCATGAACAAAATCAATACAAGGATGACGCAGAAAATATCCTCGTGAAAGGGTATCGAGAAGCCATTCTTAAGTTTATAGATACAAATGCAGAACAGGCGCTCATTTATTTGAACAAAATGTTTAATTCTGATTATGTAATAATAAGAAGGATAGCAATTTATGCTGCAAATATAAATTTGCAGGTCTTTAATGAATTTACCGATAAAATACTAGAAAAAAAGTATTTTAGTTCAGAGTATCGCCATGAGGTCTGGTGGTTTTTAAAAAATAACTATACTAGTTTTTTAGACAAGAATAAGATAAAAGTATTAGAAATAATAGACTCAATTGAGCTGCTTGATGATGGTGCAGTCAATGTACGTGCAACTGCATATGAAAAAGCAATATGGTTGTCTTCCATCAAAGAAGTGAGTGATGTTGAGTTTGCAAATTATAAAAAAAATACTGGAATTGCTGGTGCAGAGCCAGAACATCCAGACTTTTCAAGTTATATGTCATTTGGCTGGAATGGCCACGAATCACCTATTCCATTAGATGAATTAGGAAAATTACCAATCAATGACCTTGTAAATACGCTCGCATCTTATAAAGACACAGGTGGCCTTATGGAGCCTGGAATAAAGGGTCTGACTAAAACATTCAAACAACTAATTAAGACAGATCCAAAAAAATTCTTTCCACGACTAGGTGAATTTCTGGAGCTTGATTTGGCATATATTTATGAAGTCGTCGAGGCTAACAGAGATTTGTGGTTGGAAAAAGCGCAACTTCCTTGGGATGAGATTTGGCCTGCTTTACTTAATTTTTGTTCGCTATTGATACAACAAAAACGGTTTTGGTCGAATGAGAACGAGAGACAAAGAGAGCATTTTGTAGCCAATCGTTATTGGATTGTAGGTGCTATTGGCCGTTTAATTGAAGACGGCACAAAATCAGATGAGCATGCATTTGATGAAAAATATCTTAAAAATGCTGAAGATGTTTTATCTGTTCTGTTAGATAGAGAAAAAGGAGTAGATTACAATAATGATACTGATGCGGTATCAAAATCTATAAATAGCCCGCGCGGTCACTGTATTGAAGCTCTCATAAATCTAACATTACGTTTTTGTCGTATAGCAGACAAGAAGAATCATAGAGACCATTCACGTGTCTGGTCTCGCTTTCAATCATATTATGATTCCGAACTTTCTCGTGCAGATACAAAACCTCCAGAATATGAGTTTGCTACATTAGTCACTAACTATTTACCTAATTTTCTTTACATGTCTAAAACATGGGTACTAAATAATCTAGGTAGGATATTTGATCAGAATAACTATTTAAAATGGTTATGTGCAATGCAGGGCTATGCATATGTTGGAACTGTGTACCAAGAAATATATAAATTTCTAAAAGAGCATGGTGATATCTTAAAATCACTAGACGATGAAAATATCAAAGATGAGGTAGAAAAGAAAATAATCCAGAATATAGCAGTAGCGTTTATAAATGATTTTGAAAGCTTTAATGAAGAAAATAGTTTGATACAGATTTTCATAACTAGAAATGAGCAGCGGGAAATAAGTCAATTTATATGGTTTATTTGGACTTTACGTAAAAAAGGAGATCAAAATCTTAAAAATAAAGTTTATGAACTGTGGCCTAAAATACTAAGAAATACAGACTTAACTACGGACGAGGGTAAAAGAATGGCATCAAAACTCTGTCATTGGACTGTGTTTGTTGATAATGTAGATGATGAAAGTCGTTATTTAATAAATGCTGTAGCACCTTATGCTGACGTATCACATAATTCACACGATCTATTGAGAAGTATTGCAGCCATTAGTGAGACTCAACCATTTGAAGCTTATGGGATTATGATGAAAATGTTCGAGGGAGCTTTTCCATATTATCCAGAAGAAGCTATTAAAAAAATATTAGCCAATTTAATTAAACAAAAGCAGGAAGGAAAACAAAAAGCAAAAGATATTGTAGACATTTATTTAAAGCAAGGTATTAGGATGCCATACAATATATTGAATGAAATAATGGGTGTAGAACAACGTGTCTGATTATAATTTTGCCCAAAAACCTCTGTAAACCAAGGTTACAATGCAATAGGCTAGGATCGATTGGTTTCTTACCAAAAGTCTGCTCTTGGTCTGAAGCATATATAGGGAAATTAAATGAAAAACAATCAGACACATAACAAGGCACTCCAGCCGATTGCTAACGCGGCGGCTGAGTTTAAACGTTATGTGGCAGAGTTATAAGAGAATGGGGATGTAACATGAATGTGAGATTGATATCGCATCAAGAAGAGGATTATCTGCTAATCGAAACATTTAGGAAGCGTAGAAAACTGGATCACACTTACGAAACTTTTGTATGAGGAAGCCACAAAGTACGGCTGCAAAAGGATAATTATGGTCATACTAAATTGGAATTCTCATCCAATTTAGCAGATTACTGTGATATGGTAGAATTTTTCGCTAATGGCCTTCCATTTGACATAAGGTCATGGACAATAGCTGTGGTTGTGCATCCGAAACACACAGAGGATACGCATTTCTGGGGAACGTATTGCCAGAACCGAGGGTTCCGCTATAAAGCCTTCACATCCAGAAAGGACGCAGTCATATGGGTCAAATTGCAAGTGTAAAAACCACATATAGAAAACGGAGACAGTCAAATTATTATCAACTCTCTGTTACAGAAGAATAGCGATCAGTCATCGAGAATATCCAAAAACTTTAGAGCAAATTAGGTCCTACCATGATAGCTATAAAAATATAAGGTACGGGCATCATTGCTATATTTCCACCTTAGGAGGTGTCTAGAAATAGGTTTTCAGCTCAAAATTTAATCTTACCCCCATTAAAATAATGATAGAATAGAATTGTCTCAAGTGGTATTAAGTAGAACATTGAGCCAATCTGTCATTATTCACCGTTTGACAAGCACCAGCGGTTGTGATATATATTTTGTATTGCCCAAATAGTATGCACAAAAAAGTATTCAGTAAACTATATTTCAACTTTAAGCTTTCTAATCTTTTTCTGTCAGTTATTCATTAACTGGGAGTAGTTGAATGTCCAAGTGTATACGTAAGAACATACTTGTTCTACTAGCAGTTTGCATCATTTCTATAGAGACACTAACTGGATGCAGCAGTATACATAAAGTCGATAATGACACCAAGGATCTCACATGCAAATGCAATGCTCTCGAATATATTGAGAAAGCAATAGGTGAATTGAAAAACGCCGTTGATTCACATACAGTTACAATAAGAGAGCTACGTGAAGCGAACAAGGAATTAAGGAGAAAATACAATAAACTGAAAGAAAGAGATACACCAATAAATGTTTTACCTTACCCTTTTGTCCTGTATAACGATAAAAAAACAGAAGCTAAAGCAATCCCATTAAAGATTATCAATATTAAAACGGCAGAACCATTAATTCTTAAGATAGGTGAAGAGAAGGACCTTCTTCTGGAATCCGATAATCTTGACATTAACGATTTTCAGTCAAAGATTATAAAAATTGATATGGGAGAACAAGGCAAGGAGAAATGCCATCGGAAGGTAACCATTACTGGCATTAAACACGGAAAGGAAACACTCACTTTCAGGAATGAACGTGGAGACGAATCCAAGATTACAGTAAAAATAGAAATGCCTTTGACTGTTTTAGATGAAAATGAAGAAGAGGTTGACAACTCCAAGCCTTTTACTGTTACTTGTAGAGAAAGGAAGATCTTTGTTAAATCATGCGGTGAGGCACTATACATCTCTACAGATCCGCCCATTCAAAAGTATTTATATTATGATAAGGAAGACAAAAAAACAGCCGAGCACCATAACACTTGGCCAGTTTCACTGAAAGCTCAGACACCAGGATACCTGAGTATCATATTAAAGAATGATATAGGCGAAAAAGAGACTTTAGCTGTAAAAGTTGAATAAAATTTTAATACTTTAGAAAAAGATAAATACTTTTTTATTTAGAGCACAACTATGCCGGATAAAGAAAAAGAGGGGCTGGGATTACCACCAGTAAGTGGAATACTCATTATACTGGTTGCCGTTGGCGCTATATGGATTAATAAACCACTAAAAAGTTCACGCCCCATAGGAAATGGCACGTCAGAACACACTGAAAGGATAGAAGATGTTAATGCACGGCTTTGGCAGGATCCATTTGATGTGATACATAAACACAACAATTCTGGAATTGATGATCTTCATTCACATCATGTTATTAAGAGAATAATATCCAATGAGAGTAATAAACGAAATGGTACGTTAAACGGTATTCACATCATGGGAGTCATGATATCAGGAGGGCCTTATGTTGAAAATAGCGAAGAAAGAAGACGACGTAGATACGCTGTACTTTCCGCACTGAATGTATCAGGATATAAGCCACGAGACTCTCAACATATTGGCTATTTCTTGCCAGCAGGCCATGAATTCACTAAGAAATATAAAGAGAAGGGGACAATTAGAGTCTCAGACTTGCCAGGTAAAATCCCATTTGAATTATTTGAATACCAGAATCAAGAGAAAGAGAAAGAAGAAAAACCTCTTATCATCTTATTATGGTTGGATGAAGACATTTTTAGTGGCAACCTCATTTCCAAAATACGCATACTGTCAGATGTATTGCATTTACCGGACGACAACCACAATGTGGAGAAATTTACACTCTTAGGCCCGGCAAGTTCAACTACCTTTCGATCAATGATGAAAGAATTGAGCAAACCAGGGGACCCCATGAAGGATTTAGCGCCAATCGAATTTAAAATACTCTCCCCGACGGCGACTGCAGCGGACAGATTTATTTTTAAAGGCATTAATGGGTTTAAAAAAGGAGAAGAAAAGACTCTGACGAATTTTATACTTAATAAGGATTTGTCATGGAATATTTTTCGAACTATAAGATCTGACGATGAACTTGCAAAGAGTTTAAAAGAGGAACTCAAGTTAAGAGGTGTAAAACCTGAGAAAGACAACATCGTCTTAATATCAGAATGGGACACAGATTATGGCAGGTGGTTACCAAAATCTATTGTCAACGCATTCTCACCTGAAGAGAGTGAAAATATTCAAAGATATAGCTACATGCAAGGTCTGGATGGGCAAACCTTTGACGACGACCACACAACATCAGAAAATAGATCGAATAATGAAAATAGCGAAAAAGAACAAACAGAAAACAGATTTTACACAAAACCTGCTATCGGAAAAAGCCAGATCGATTATCTCAGTCGCCTTACAAACAGTATATGGCGACAACATAAAAACGACATAAAAGCAATTGGCGTGCTAGGCAGTGATGTTTACGATAAACTTTTAATATTGCAGGCGCTTCGAAAGAAATTCCCTAGTACAATTTTCTTTACAACAGACCTGGATGCTAGATACGTCCATCCAGATGAATTCAAATGGGCTCGCAATCTTATTGTTGCGTCAAATTTCGGATTACAATTACACCCTAAGCTACAAAGAGACATTCCACCATTTCGTGGCAATTACCAGACAGCTATTTTCTTTAGTACTCTTCTGTCATTAAATAAGCATGTTGATAAAGTATTTAACCAAGACCAAATTTATAATCTAATAAAACCCAGAATTTTTGAAATTGGACGGCACAACCCATGTGAACTAACGCAAAACCAAACAAATGAAAATAAAGATAACCCTATTATTCACATCTTAAATAAAGAATTTCCCGGGCTCATATCTGACAACCATAACAGTATTTATCCAAAATCACGGAATCACTATGAGAACGTAAATAATATTTGTTATTCATTTATCATATTAATGATTGGACCATTATTGCTTTTTGTAATAGTCCCAAAGGACTATAAGAAACCTTTAAAGATGGTTCTAAAGTTTGCATTGCCAGCATTTATATTAATTTTTGGAATATATGGTATCTTTCTTTCTATAATTACAACAATAAAAGAACCTCTCCTATTTTATGAAGGTATAAGTATATGGCCCGCAGAGGCAATAAGAATAGTTTCATGCATATGTTCTTTAGCATTAATTTATTTTAGCAATAATGCATTGAAAGAAAATTCTAGAGATTTATGTAAAGATCTCTTTGATGACAAAGAGTACCTAACCAAGGGCAGCAAAACGAATAATACGTTAAAGGAAAAACCTAATAACGATAATACAGAACATGACAAAAAGTCTTTCATTCAAACTATTATATACTGGGTACTATACATATTAATTATAACAATCTCCATATACCTCTTCAAAAATTGCACCACTATCGATAAAGTCACAGATAAACTAACTACTTTCCCAATTTGGATACTTATTATTATTATCACCTATTTCCTGATAAAAAAAAGATTGGATGCACTTGATATTCTAAAATTTGGAATGGGTAGGGATTGGAAGGTGCTCAAAGCTGGTAATGCAAATGATGCAAAGAATGAAATCCCTATCAAAGGACCAGAAGAAGACACAGATAATGATAACGTAAAAAACATATTAACAGAGTATTATTCATTAAATACATTATCAAAACAATACCCTCGTATAATTACTATAATAATACTATCTTTAGCATTCATAGGTCTGCTTATAAGTGTATTTGGAAGGTCAAGGGTGCCATTTCGCGGCAGTTTTAGTCAATGGGCAGACACTATAATAATATCAGTTGCCTCAGTTGCGTTTCTATTTCTACTTTTTGATGTTGTTATTAAGATAAGGATTTGCCTCAGTTTTGTTCACCGAATAATGAAAGAAGAGTATAATTGGTCACAAAAAATAATAAGTAAATATAATAGTTTAGATAATAAAGCGATATCTTATTGGTTAAAGATTATTTTAATAGCAGAGAATACAAAGGCCGTAAACAAATTAATTATTTACCCTATATGGTCTATCCTGATAATATTAATTTCATACAGCTCCTATTTCGATAATTGGACCAGTAGCCGATCCCTCTACATCATCTTTGGTGTGGGTCTTTCTATACCAATAATATACGCATACCAATTACGTAACGCGGCAAATAACGCCAAAGAAAAGACATTATCAACCTTAAAAGACACTCTTATAAAAGTAACAGGAGAAATCCCCCAAGATCGAAAAAGAATTGCCAATCAATTACAGTTTGACCGATTAAAAGCTAACAAACAAACAGAAATCGATCAAATAGAATTAATTATCAGTGAAGTTAAAGGTATTCGGGATGGTGCGTTTGTCCCATTTCTTCAGCAGCCATTTGTACAAGCAATTATATATCTTATTGGTTTAATCGGTGTTGTACTTAGCCAGTATTCAGCAAAAATATTTTAATGAAGATGGCTAAGTTACTGCCATTTTACTAAAATAATTGTGAAATCAGCATATGCATTCAAACATCTGTTGTCGTTTATTCTCTCTTATTATCTGGTGCAGGTGCGGCCTCTTTGTAGAAGACTTATAAATCATATGGAATTGTATAAGAAGTAAGTGCTACCTTCCCAGTTGGGTTTAATAACATTTACGATGAAATGAATATGTGATTGACAAATATTTTTCAAAATGTTATTTTTGGACTAATAGAATTTGTTAATTTCTGTACCAATAATCTTATTTATTGTTCAATGGCTAGAAAAGTAGATATTAAAAAGTATACACTTTTATTAATACTGTCCGTCTTTTGTTTCTCTAGCGGTACACTAGGTGGCTTTTTATTATATGAACAAGAAGTCCATTTTGATCACAATAATGCGCATACTCATCACCACAACGAAGATCATGATTTAGGTGAAACAGATCATGAAGACGCAGATACTATACTGTTTCTTGATTATTGGGTTAGCAACTCTTCCAGTCTTAATAAAACACATTTTACCATTAATACATTTTCACATTTCACCCTTTCCTCCGAATATTTCCACAAATTCTTTAACTTTTCTTTAAAAACCATACAGTGTTCAAACATCAGCAAACTTCTTCCTGCTGACTTATATCAACTCCATTCGTCTTATCTGATTTAATCCAATCTCGTAGTAACCTCTATTTTCCAGGCTTTATATTTTTTTTTGAAGGTACCGTTCCTGTCTGCGCTTATCCTATTTACAGACTACCGTTAAAGGAATAAACTTTTCTGGAAAATAAACGGTGCCTATAGTTTTTTCCATTTTTTAGCTTGTACTCCACCAGTCTGTTTACACAGCCACAACTCTTTCTAGTGGGAATTACAGTGCATACATTTTAAAACTTAGAGTTTTAAAAGAAGCTAATTTAGGCGCGCGTTACGTAATCTCATTTTAAGGAATCATCAATGTTATTAACAGGAGTTGTCAAATGTATATACGTAAATCCCTAGAGATTCCAATATATATAGCGTTTGTTATCAGTTTTGTAATATTTCCAGATAACGATTTATTACCTGCTTATGCCCAGGAAATAAGCTCCAAAGATAAATATTTATCAATAGAAGACGCCGTAAATATTGCTATCCAGAATAACCCTTTAATACAGGCAAAAAAGCATAAAGTGGGAGCAGCCAAAGGAAAGATTAAACAGGCAACATTGATCCCAAATCCAGTTGTTAATTTAGTTGCCGAAGAGATGCCGACCCATGAGATAGGACTTAACGAAAGCCAAAACATGGTTTCGTTATCACAGAAGCTAGAGCTAGGTGGAAAACGAAGGCTAAGGACAGATGTGGCAAAGAAACAGAAAAACATATTAGACTTAGACACGCAAACTACCATCTGGAATATTAGAGCAATGACAAAAAAGGCATTCTTTGATCTTCTTACCGCTCAGGACGAATTAAACCTTGCAAAGAAAAATTTTGAAATAGCAATGAGCTTGAAAAACCTTTCAAACAAAAGGTTTGAAGCCGGTGATACATCAAAATTAACAGTTCTTAAGGCGAAAGTTGAATTATCCAACGCAAAAACAAATGTAGTTGAGGCTCAAAGGAAAATGTTTAATGCAACGAAAAGATTACAAACTACTATGGGTACAGTTGGAACGCCGTTACAAAAACTTGTTCCTATTCCTGTTACCGATGTGCAGCTCATTGAACTGAAAAAATTAGAAGAGTTATTATTAAAAAATTACCCTGCTTTACAAGCACAAAAAAGCATTGTCAATCTTTCCTTATTAAGAATTAAAGAAGCAAAACGAAAAAGGATCCCGGATATTAATTTTTCTGTAGGATATAAACGGCTTTCCGCAACGGACGATGATACAATCCAGGCAGGAATAAGCCTTCCTTTACCATTTTTTAATAGAAACCAGGGCAATATTATTGAAGCTAAAGAGTTATCATACAAAGCAAAAGACGATGAAACAACGGTAAGAAATGAACTGTTACTTCAGCTAGGCAACGCTTTTTCCATGTACACTTCAACTCGTGAACTAGTGCGGTCTTTTCTTGATACTATAGTCCCAATGGCGGAGGAGTCTTTGGAAATTGCAAGAAATGGATATAAACATGGTGAGTTTGATTTCATTGAAGTACTAGATGCTCAACGAACATTGGTAATCACAAATGTCTCATATTTAAAAACTTTAAACGGTCTTTTTACATCAATGACAGAAATAGAAAGGCTTGTTGGAATTAATATTTCTGATATTAAATAATCGTAAATTTACCACTCAGAATCTGAGAAAAATTAAGAAGCTTTTTTACATGAGGATACGTACATGATAAGAACATCGATTTTTTATCAGCTTTGTCTGGTTAGATATTTGCCTGGCAACACGCAAATGGCGGGTAATTTAAAACCTTTCTTTATGAATAAACTAATTATTTCATTCGTCATCTTTGTTGGTCTATTAGCCGGCTGTAAAGATGACAATAATAAACACGCTGATACAGAACACGGACATATGCATGGCGATGAAGAGCATGCAGAAGAGCCTGAACCGCTGACTTACACTCTTTACACAGATAATTTGGAACTATTTGTAGAGTTTAACCCTTTGATCGTTGGTAAAACCTCAAGGTTTGCCGCTCACGTTACTAGATTAGAGAAGAGTTTCAAGGCTGTTACAGAAGGTTTTATAATAGTTAAACTGATAGGAAACAGGCAACAATTAATAGATACAAATGGAAAGCCGTCATCTCCTGGTATATTTCCATTGGATTTGACCCCGAAGAATTCAGGAACATATCAGTTAATTTTTGTCATTCAGACAAATGAATCTCTTGACAAGATAAAGATACCAAACATCACTGTTTATCCTGACACAAAAACGGCTCTGGAGAATCAACAAGAGCAAACAATCGGTGAAGAAATTGTTTATCTAAAAGAACAGGCATGGAAGGTAGGTTTTGCCAATATGGAAGTGATGAAAAAGCCATTTACTGAAATAATCAAGACCACAGGGCAAATCTTACCTGCGCATGGAGATGTGGCAACGATAACAGCAAAAAGCCACGGTATCATTGCATTCGGAAACAAAAATAAACTGATTGGTTCTGCTATAAATAGAGGTGAAACTCTATTTATAATCTCAGGAGCCGGTTTAACAGAAGATAATTTAGACACGAAATATAAAGAAGCAAAAAATAACTATGAAAAAAGCAGAATAGATTTTGAAAGAGCCAAAGAATTAGTGAAGGACAATGTTGTTTCACAAAAATATTTTCAGGAAACACAACTCCGATATAAAAATGCTCTATCATCTTTAAATACCATTGAAAAAGACTATACAGTCAGAGGGCACAAAATCACAGCACCAATACAAGGTTATATAAAGAATCTGATGGTAAGCGAAGGGACGCATGTGGAAACCGGACAACCACTCGCTATTGTTTCCCAAAACCGTAAGCTCATTTTAACCGCAGAAGTCTCACAAAAACATTTCGCTAAACTCGACAGCATTTCTTCCGCAAACTTTATAACAGCTTATAACAGTAAAATATACAGTACTGACAGCTTAAATGGCAAACTCATTTCTTACGGAAGAAACACCAATGACAATGCTTTCTACATCCCTGTAAACTTTGCGATTGATAATAACGGAGAAATCATTCCCGGTTCATTCGTAGATGTATTTCTAAAAACCCATGTGATTAAAGATGCTTTAGTAATTCCTTATTCCGCGCTCATTGAAGAACAGGGAAATTATTTTGCTTATGTGCAAACATCTGGAGAAGGATTCCAGAAACGCAAATTAAAAACCGGAGCCAATGATGGCATGAATATACAAGTATTAGCCGGTATAGAGGAAGGTGAAAGAGTTGTTATAAAAGGAGGCTTCCAAATAAAATTAGCAACAATGTCCGGTAAAATGCCAGTACATGGGCATGAACACTGATGAAATTTTGAATTTTAGATTTTGGATTCTAAATTAAAAACAATGAAAAAAGACAATATTATACTTGAAAAAACCTTTGATTTTGCTTTAAGCATTATCGAACTATATAAAAAAATGACAGAGCAGAAGGAGTATATTCTATCAAAACAAATTCTCCGAAGTGGGACAAGTATTGGTGCAAACGTAGAAGAAGCTATTGCCGCACATTCAAGAAAAGATTTTGCAGCTAAAATGATAATAGCGTCCAAGGAAGCAAGAGAAACTCGTTACTGGCTAAGGTTATTACAAAAGAGCCAATTGGTCAAATTAGAATTTACGACTCAATTAAATGATATTGAAACTATAATCAACATTATTACCTCTATTGTGAAAACGACTCAAAAGGGATTTTGAATTATAAATGTTAAATTTAAAATCTGCAACATAGAACTGGTTGAAACACTTTGCTTTGGGATTTAGAACGGACACTCCACATCCCTTTCTTGTATAGTGCGATCATTTAATTTATTTACCACACTGTATCAAGGATGGCATTGCAACGGAAAAAGTTGAAACAAGCTGTTTAATTCAAAATATAAAATTTATAATTTAAAATTTCTTACAAATCTCTATCGTGTTAAATAAAATTATACAATACGCTTTACATAATCGCCTAATAATTATCGCAGCATCAGTGCTGCTTTTAATATCAGGCATTTACACGGCTTCCAAAATGGAAGTTGATGTATTTCCAGACCTTACAGCTCCAACGGTGGTAGTGTTAACCGAAGCGCACGGAATGGCGCCGGAAGAAGTTGAGAAATTGGTAACCTTTCAGATTGAAACGTCAGTCAATGGGGCCACTAATGTACGCAGAGTAAGGTCATCCTCTGCTGCAGGGATATCAATTGTTTGGATAGAGTTTGAGTGGGGAACAGATATTTTTAAGGCACGGCAAATAGTTAGCGAAAAACTAACAACCATTGCCGAAAAGCTACCTCTGGGAGTAGGAAACCCTACACTTGCACCTCAATCATCCATCATGGGTGAGATTATGCTCATTGGTTTATCATCAGATAGCACAACCCCAATGGATTTAAGAACCATTGCCGACTGGAATATTCGACCAAGGTTATTGGCAACAGGAGGTGTGTCACAGGTAATTGTTATTGGCGGCGAATTTAAGCAATACCAAATACTTGCATCACCTCAAAAGATGAAATATTACAATATTTCTTTAAACGAATTACTAAAATCCAGTGAAGAAAGCAACCTTAATGCTTCAGGTGGTTTTATGAATGAATTTGGCAACGAATACATCATAAGAGGTCTTGGGAGAACAAACAAAGTGGAAGAAATAGGCAATGCCGTAATCAAGGTTGTCAACAATGTTCCCATAAAAATAGAAGATGTTGCAGAGATTAAAATGGGCGGGGCAATCCCTAAAATCGGAGACGGTTCGCTTAAAGCAAGCCCTGCAATTATTATGACTGTAGCAAAACAGCCGGGAACTAACACCCTGGAACTCACAGAAGAAATTGATAATGCTATTATAGAGATTGCCAAAACCCTACCTTCTGACATTAAAATCAACAGCAATATATTTCGCCAATCAGATTTTATTCAGGCTTCTATAAGCAATATCCAAAAAGCGCTAATTGAGGGTTCTATCTTTGTAGTTATAATAATGTTCCTGTTCTTAATGAACTTTCGAACCACCATTATTTCCCTAATTGCGATTCCCCTTTCACTTATCGTTTCCATCATTACTCTTAAATTTTTAGGATTTACCATAAATACCATGTCCCTTGGCGGAATGGCAATAGCCATTGGCTCTTTGGTAGACGATGCTGTTATTGATGTTGAAAACGTCTTTAAACGTCTAAAAGAAAACGCACAAAAAAGCATTGAATGGCGAAAGAGCCCACTTGTTATAGTTTATGATGCCTCTAAAGAGATTCGATCTTCAATCTTTAATGCGACCCTTATCATCATCGTTGCGTTTGTCCCCTTGTTTTTTCTTAGCGGGATGGAAGGAAGAATGTTACAGCCACTGGGAATATCCTTTATCGTCTCTCTGTTTGCATCACTAATTGTTGCGGTAACACTTACCCCTGTACTTTGCAGTTTTATGCTGACCAGTGACAAAATGCTTTTAAAACAAGCAAAAGGAAGTTGGCTAGAAAGACGACTTAACCGATATTATAATTCCGCATTAGGAAGAGTCATGAAAATTAAAAAAACAGTACTTGGATTATCCATAGTGTTGTTTATTGTAGCGAGTTTTCTAATGTTTGGTTTGGGGAGAAGTTTCTTACCCGAATTTAACGAAGGTACTTTAACGGTAAGCGCAGTTAGTATGCCCGGCATATCACTCGAAGAATCAAATAAAATTGGAAATAGAATTGAAAATATCCTACTGGCGATTCCAGAAATCTCAATTACGTCACGCAGAACAGGAAGAGCCGAATTAGACGAACATGCGCAGGGTGTAAATGCTGCTGAGATTGATGCTCCTTTTGTCTTGACTGGGCGAAGTAAGGAAGAATTTATAATAGAAGTGCGAGAAAAATTAAGCGCTGTTTCTGAAGCGAACATCACCATCGGACAACCCATAGGACACCGAATTGACCACATGCTTTCAGGTACAAGAGCCAACATAGCCATTAAACTTTTTGGTACAGACTTATCCAGAATGTTTTCTCTTGCCAATCAAATAGAGCGCAACATTGAAGGCGTAGAAGGGCTTGTGGATATTAGTGTGGAACAACAAATAGAAATCCCGCAAGTACAAATAAAAGCAAAACGGAATATGCTTGCCAAGTATGGTATCTCAATAGGTCAATTTACTGAATTTATTGATATTGCCTTTGCAGGTGAAAAAGTATCGCAGGTTTTTGAAAACAATAAAAGTTTTGATCTGGTATTACGCTTTAATGACGAAAACAGGGGTAAAATAGAAAACATCCGCAACGTTTTAATTGATACCAATATCAAACCAGCACAACTAAACACTCAGTACTCAACACTTAAAATACCATTGTATTATGTAGCAGATATTGTTTCAACAGCAGGCCCCAACACCATTAACCGGGAGAATGTACAACGGAAAATTGTAGTTTCAGCCAATGTCGCCGGTCGTGATTTAAAAAGCGTAGTAAATCAAGTTAAAGAAAAAATAGATGATAATATTGAGTTGCCGGAAGATTACCGAATTCAATATGGCGGACAATTTGAAAGTGAGGCAAAGGCATCGAAAATATTATTCCTCAGTTCTTTAATGTCTTTACTCATAATATTCCTTTTGCTTTATCAGGAATTTAAGAATATCAAGATTGCAGGAATTGTTTTTCTTAATTTACCCTTAGCTCTGATAGGTGGAGTCTTAAGCATTTGGTTTACATCAGGAATAATGAGTATCCCTTCGATCATTGGATTTATTACTCTGTTTGGAATAGCGACACGTAACGGTATATTATTGGTATCAAACTACCAGACGTTGCAAAATCAAGGTGTGGCGCTGTATGAAACTGTTATTAAAGGCTCTTTAGATAGACTAAACCCGATTCTAATGACCGCCTTAACTACCGCGTTGGCATTAATTCCATTAGCAATGACCGGCAACTTGCCTGGAAACGAAATACAAAGTCCAATGGCAAAGGTAATATTAGGAGGCTTACTCAGTTCTACGCTCTTAAATATATTCGTCATTCCAGTTGTATACTACATTTCAAATGTAAAAAAAGAGAAAACGTAACTAGTAAGGTGAATAGGCTGAAGGTAAAAACCACTGCCTTTTGTAGTTGACTTTTAAGCTCTTTATCTTCAGCCGTCAGCCTTCAGCCTATCCACCTGATTAGTCGCACATTGTGGCAAGTTTAAAGTGCATTCTTTAAACAAAAAGCACGTTTTTTTGCATATAGCAACTAGCATCAACATCAAAGGCACTTCAATTAACACACCTACTACAGTAGCTAACGAGGCACCGGATGAGAGTCCAAAGAGCATTGTTGATGTGGCTATTGCCACTTCAAAATGGTTAGACGCCCCTATCAGTGCAGAAGGCGCTGCGTCATGGTACGAAAGCTTTAATAATCTAGCCAGGACAAAGTAGCCTAGGACAAAAATGAATATTGTCTGTAAAAAAAGCGGTATAGCAATCCACAGTATTGTTAATGGATTACCAATTATTATTTCACCTTTAAAGGAAAATAGAAGAATTAGTGTTGCTAAAAGGGCTGTTATACTGACAGGTGTCAACCAATGCAAAAACTTTTCGCTAAACCATTGGATACCTTTGTATCTTATAATCAATTTACGGGTGAAATATCCTGTAACCAAAGGAAATGCCACGTAAATCATTACAGAAAACAGTATAGTCTGCCATGGAATAGGCATGGCATTTACACCTAATAGAAACCCGCCTAAAGGGCCATACAAAACAAGCATTGTCAATGAGTTAATCGCAACCATTACCAGAGTAAGCCCGTCACTTCCCTTTGCCAGATAATTCCACATTAATACCATGGCGGTACAAGGGGCAATCCCTAACAGAATGGAACCGGATATGTAACTACGAAACAGTTCCACCTCCTGACCAGATTTGAGAATTTCTGTTCCGGGCAAGAATCCTTTGAAAACATGGCCTAGGAAAAATGAGGCAATGAAATACATGGTAAATGGTTTTATGGCCCAATTGATAAATAGAGTTAACGCTACGGGTTTTGGGGTCTTAGCTGATTTTACAACTTCCGCAAAGTTAATCTTTACCATAATAGGGTACATCATAAAGAAGAGGCAGATGGCAATAGGGATAGAAACCTGATGCACAGAAAAAGAATCCAGTTTAATTGCAAACCCTGGAATCATCTTACCGATTAAGATACCTATACCAATACACAGCAAAACCCAAAGAGTCAGATATTTCTCAAATATAGATAGTCCTTTTTTCTTTTTTTTCATCACGCTTATATTTAAAGATTATTTTGTATCTATTTTGCGTAAATGTTACATTGCGTCTTAAAATAATGTTTGTACAGCTAAAGCGTTCTGGGGTCTGCGTTCTAGAACACTTTCTTTCCTGAAATTATAAATGAACGGCTTAACATGCATACCGCATGGTAAACGTATTTTTCAATAAACCTTTGAACCCTGAACCACCGAACGTTTAACCTATGTATAAATTACGCTGAATAATTGCATTATTTTATCTATTCTGTATCAACATGAAGAATCTGAAGCAGTTACTTCTTGTGAGAAAAACAGCCCTATCGTATGTTTTGCCTCTTTCCATTCGTCCAAATCAATACAGTAACAAACTCTAGGGCCGTCTATATCACCCTTTATTAAGCCTGCATTTTTTAACTCTTTCAGGTGCTGAGATACTGTAGATTGAGACAGTGGGAGTTCATTGACAACATCACTGCAAATACATGATTTTCTTTTGATCAACAGATTAAGAATGGAGATCCGTGCAGGATGTGCCAGGGCTTTACAATACAGAGCAACCTTTTTCTCCTTAATATTAAATTCGTTAAATTTTGTCGTCGCCACAACTACATCCTCTATCGCAAATATACGATAATATAATTAAAAAGTCAACTCGCTTTTAAAATATTCTAACCATGTACTCTATCAAGAATTTCTTGGCCAGTACATAATGATAAAGACACCTATGAGACAAATAATACCGCCAACTATGTCATATCTGTCAGGATCAACCTTATCAATTTTCCATCCCCAGAGTATTGACATGAATATAAACACCCCTCCATAAGCAGCATAAACCCTGCCAAAATCAAAGTGAGCCGGTTGAAGCGTAGGTATTATTCCATAAAGTACAAGAACTAATCCGCCCAATATGCCAATAAAGACACTTTTCCCTTCCCTGAGCCATAGCCAAACAAGGTATCCTCCGCCTATCTCAGCTAATCCGGCAAGTATAAATAGTATGATTGATTTGGTAATTGACACAATTCTTTAAATATGAACAAATGTATTATTTGGAAAGATAATGATTTCTGTAGACTTTTGTATTTATTACTGGAGCAGCCTTAAAGACTGCTCCAAGTATCTTTAATATACAAGCAAAGGAATATACCGCATTCTATTTTGCTAAGGTTTTGAAAAAAACTTCAATTTTACGTTATACATGATATCGGTTTATTCTAATAGATGCAAAACATTTGCGTTCCTGTAGGGTCTATTAAAACATTTAGATGCAGTCTGCAAGACTGCTCCAGCATTTAACTTGATTGAATAGCAACTAAGGCATGGATTTAAAGCACCAATTTTATGCAAACTTTGGGACAAACCAAGTATTAGAATTCGAGTATAGAGGAGAAAAATCAACAACTGCATAATTTTGATTCTTTTAAAGTAGAATAACCCTCTTTAATCAAAAAGACAGAAATGATTATTCCTACAATGGGGGCTGCCTGCCAGAAATTATATAGATAATTCAGGCCTAATCCAATTAACAATGCTACAGACAGGAACATACACGCAAATGTCTGTTTGGAATCAGTATCAGACTTCTACTTTTTACTGATTTTCCGGTCTGCTGTTTCATATAAAACAAGACAAGCATTATGATTAACGAGGTAATTGCAATGAGTATTCCAACAATACTTAGATCAGGGATCTTATGGAAATATAACTTTCCGATAGATCCATATAGAATATAAGAGGCAAGGATAAAAAACGTATAAGCTACAAATCTTATCGCCTTTTTCTCTACCCTTTCCTCCTCCTCTTCAGATATCTTCCCATGTCTTCTAAATCTCCAGATCATTACTCCAGCAGACAATGATTCAACAAAACTATCAAGCCCAAATCCGACTAATGCTATGCAGCCAGATAACAATCCCATAAACACTGATACTACTCCTTCTAAAACATTGTATCAACCGTGAAATATGATATTAAAAGCGCTTTTTCATGAAGCCTTAAATCATTATACTTAATTTTAAAACGAATAAACATCTCCTTCACTCTCAATTGCGTTTCTTCCAGTCGCTAGATATAATGCTGGAAGTATGAATAATGTCAAAAGTGTAGAAGTAATTACGCCACCTATTACAACTGTGGCAAGTGGACGTTGAACTTCAGATCCAACATTGGTTGAAATGGCCATCGGAATGAAGCCTACCGCATCTGTAATAGCGGTTGCCATTACAGGAAGTAGCCGTTGTTTAGACGCAGTCACAATTGCCTCTCCTAAAACAATACCTTCCTTCCTTAAATTCCTAATAGCAGATACTAATATCTGACCATTAAGTACCGCTATGCCACTTAAGGCTATAAATCCGATAGCCGCGCTGACGCTAAAAGGCAATTCCCTGGCCCATAACGCAAAAACACCTCCTATAAACGCAAATGGAATACCTGTATAAATAATGAGAACATCAACAATATTCTTCAGACTAAAGTACAGCAAAAAAAATATTAGTAAAAGCGAGATGGGAACAACAATCATAAAACGTATTTTGGAACGTTGCAGATGTTCAAATTGCCCTCCCCATTCAATTACATATCCTTCAGGTAGATTCATTTCGTTTTCAATACGAGTTTGAGCTTCTTGTACAAAAGAGGCAATATCCCTACCTCTGACATTGCATTGTATTTTTATTAAGCGACGGCCCCATTCCCTATTTATGGTTGAATAACCTTCTGTTTCCCTAACTTCAGCTAAATTACGAAGCGGCAATAGTTGGCCTGATTCAGTGGGGATCAGTGTGTTAGCCAGGGCACCTACATCAGTACGTTGTTTTTCAGGCAACCGTACTACCAATGGAAACCTCCTCTGCCCTTCAAAGATGTCGCCTGTCTGATGAACACCAACCGTTTTAACGAGATCAAGCACGTTGCTTGCAGGAATTCCATGTCTTGCAATCTGCTCCTGGTTTATTACTACCTGAAGAGTAGGTTGTCCTGTTATTTGCTCTCCGGCGATATCTGAAACGCCTTTGATACTCTTAAGGATTTCCTGCACACTGTTGCTCAGACGCACCAGTTCATCAAAATTATCACCATAAATCTTTATACCCACGTCTGACCGTATGCCGGTAACCATCTCATTCAACCTCATTTCAATGGGTTGGGTGAAAACCATGTTTACGCCAGGCAGGTCTTCAAGCTCTTTTTCCATTTGCTTAATTAGTTCAGCCTGAGTTTTGCCATGTTTCCATTGTTCTCTCGGATTAAGCGTGATAAAAATATCTGTCAGTTCTATACCCATTGGATCTGTGGCAACTTCGGCTGTGCCTATCCGACTCCATGTGTATTTAATCTCGTCCGGGAAAATTTTAAGAAGGAGTTTCTCAATGCGGGAGTTGTAGGAAACTGCCTCCTCGATAGATACTCCGGCAAGGCGTATAGTATTAATAACGATAGCTCCTTCTTTAAGTTTTGGTATAAATTCCCCTCCCAACCTGGTACCGACAAAGGTAGTTCCAATTAGCAAAACAAACACAAAGCCGAATAGTGCATATTTCCAGCGAAGTATCACTGTAAGCGTAGTTGTGTAACCTCTTTTTAAGATACGTTCTATAAAACCTTCTTTTCCTCTTGATTTTCTAGGTAGAAAATAATAGGACAATATGGGCGAAAGTAATATGGCAATTGCTAGAGCGCCAATCATTGCAAAGATAAATGTCCATGCCATTGGCCTGAACATTTTTCCTTCAACATCATCCAGTGTCAGGATAGGGAAAAAGACAATTATGATAATGCCCATACCAAATATAATGGGACGCATAACCTCTTTGCAGGATTCAGAGATGCTTTGCAGACGTTCTGTATTTGTCAATGGCCTTCCCAGAGATAGTTGCTTCTCGTTTAATCTCCGCATATTTATATCCGTCATCACAACAGAACCATCAACAATAATGCCGAAGTCAATGGCACCCATGCTCAATAGACTGGCAGCTATGGAGAGTTCATACATGCCAAAAACAGCAAAAAGCATGGAGATTGGGATTGCAATTGCCACAAGCAAACCAACACGAAAGCTACCTAATATTAGAAATAACACTAAAATTACCAGGAGGGCCCCATAAATCAAATTATGCTTGACTGTATTGATTACCTTGTCTATAAGATCTGTACGATCGTAAACGATATCCACTTTTACATCCTCAGGCAGGGACTTGCTTACTATTTCAAGACTCTTTTTTAATCCTTCAGTTACTTTTTTGCTATTTTCACCCATTAAGGCAAAACCGAGTCCCAGTACTATTTCTCCCTGACCCTGGGCAGTTACTGCTCCTTGACGGATTTCGTGTCCTATTGCCACATCCGCAACGTCCCTGACATAGACAGGCGCTCCTTTGTGTGCCTTCAGTACGATGTTTTCTATTTGTTTAATTGTGCTAACTCGACCTATTCCATGTACAAGCAATGATTGCCCGGCGGATACGACTCGCCCACCACCAACATTATTGTTGTTTTGGCTAAGTGCATCAAATACCGAATCCATGGTTAAATTATATTTAACCAATAATTCAGGCGATACTATAACCTGATACTGCCGCTTATAACCTCCCCAGGAATTAACTTCCGCTACTCCAGGTACCTTTCTGAGTTCAGGTTTTATAATCCAGTCATGAATGGTTCTAAGTTCATCAAGTGTATGTTCAGGGTTTGAAGAGCGTAAAATATAATGAAAGACTTCACCAAGGCCTGTTGAGATCGGGCCCAATTTCGGACGACCTATACCCACGGGCAAATCAACGCTTATAAGCCGTTCTAAAATGAATTGCCTGGCATCATAAATATCAGAGCTTTCATCAAATGTTGCTACAACCTGAGATAGACCAAACTTTGATATGGAACGCACGTTAATAAGGCCAGGAAGGCCAGATATAGATAACTCTACAGGTAGTGTTATTTGTTGTTCAATTTCTGAAGGATTAAGATTATGAGCAACAGTATTGATCTGAATCTGTACAGGGGTAGTATCTGGAAATGCATCTATTGGTGTACGCATAGTAGCACGAACGCTAATCCCAATAAATACGGCAAACAGTAATAAAATAAATAGCCTGTTTTTCAGCGAGAATTCTATAATATTATTCATCTACGCAACCCTCCCCCAGGCGAGATTTGAGAAATTCTGATTTTAATGTAAAACTACCTGCGATTACTATCTTTTCATGTGATAATAACCCGTCAAAAATCTCAACCTTGTTATCATTTCTATTACCAAGATCAACCATGCGCATTTCGTAAAGATCGTCCGATAACCAAACAAATACGAAAGATTTTTTATCAAAACTTTGTATGGAATCGGCGGGAATATATAAAACTTCCTTAGCCTGTTCAGGTAAAAGTGAGACCTGTCCAAACATCCCGTGTTTCAACTGAGAATCCTGATTTTTTACAATGGCTCGAGCCTTTAACATACGACTTCGTTCTTCTATGTTAGAGGCAATCCATATTAACTCCCCATGCAGTCTTTTTTCTGGGAGGCTATTAAAATTTACTTCGATTAAATTCCCGACCTTGAAAAGTGACAGTCTGTCTTCTGGAATGGAAATCTCAAGCCACATTGTTGAGAGATCTACAATAGAAAAAATGGTTTGCCCAGGTCTAGCGGCCTCTCCAACAACGGCATTTCTTTCAATAATAGTTCCTGCAAAAGGGGCGCGGATGGGAAGAAGGGAGGAACTTGATCCGGTTTTCACTATCTCCTGGACTTCAGTTTGTGTGAATCCGTAATTTAGAAGTTGTTGGCGCCTCGTATTTGTCGTGTTTATAACCATCTGATATTCTGCTTCTGCTTGTTGATACTCACGTTGCGAAGATATCCTTTTTTCAAAAAGCCCATTTTCACGTTTTAAAACCAGCTCTTTTAACGTTTCATTTGCTAAAGCAGTCAAATAATCGGCCTTTGCCTTTGCAATCTCAGGCGAAACAATCTCAACAAGAACATCATCTTTAGAGACATATGCTCCAACATCTACCAAAACTCTTTGAATTACTCCAACAGTTAAAGGAGTTATACGCGCAAGCTGATTCATGTTGTAAGTGGACTGACATAAAACACCAAAACCGGCAGAAGGTTCACCTCTATGTGGAACGGCAGTAACTATGCCTGCTTTTAGCGCAGACTCTGTAGATTTTAGTCGAACCTTTAATCCCTTGCCGGGTTTCAGTAAAGCGGTTAATTCAGGGTGACATATCCCGCACTCTTGTTCAGGCACTCTATGTTCTTCACAATAAAGACCTACTGAAGGAGCTTCGTTCTTTGTTGATGCCAGTTCAGGATGGCAAATAAAACATTCATCTTCATAAACACTGTGTTCCTCGCACCACAATCGATGAGGGTCTCGAATCGAACTTCCCGTCGATTCTTCTGTATGCAAACCCTCTTTATCCGTAATGTTTAAGGAAGAAATGATATCTTTCTCGTTTTGGGGTTCATTCTTATTCATGTTTTTTTTATTATGACCCTCATTTGCGTAACTACTATCAGAGCTAACCTGTATTAAGAGCAATATTACAAAGATAATTACTGATAAATAAAATACCTTGTTGTTCAGATCTTTTTTATTTTTCATTTGCGCACTACCTTTCTAAATTTTATTCCTGAAACCGCCTCAAGATTGATAATCGCCTTGTTGTAAGTGAATAGCGTATTTAAGTAAGCAGTTCTAGTTTCTATAAGATTATTCTGTACTGTGAGAAAACCGACAAAATTAATTTTCCCTTCCCTGTACGATATCTCATTAAGTTTCAGGTTTTCATCTATCTGCGGTATTATTTCGTTGTCAAAGATCTTAACGGATTCAACTGCAGTTAAAAATGAACGGTATGCGGATTCGACCTCATTTTGAATCTGCATGTATTTATTTTCTATCCTTATTTCTGCAATGTCCTTTGATGTTCTGGCTCTCTTTAGTTCAGATTGTTTTCTATCCCATATGGGAATCGATATAGATATTTCTCCACCAACAATATCATCTGAACCTTCTTCTCGCTGAAAAAAGCCCGAGAGTTCAGGATTCGGGATAATCTCTGACTTGCGTAATGCTATTTCACTAGAGGCTCTTTCTTTTTCGAATTCTAAAGTCTTTAGATCAGGACGATAATCAAGAGCAGAGTTTAATAAATCATTAAGATATAACCGAAAAGGTTTGTAATTTAATTCTCCAATAATGTTTAATGGCTTCTCTTTTTCCATACCAAGCAAAAGCTTCAAATTAAGCAATATATTTTGTAAGCTATTCTTTGCAGTAAGAAGATTTTGCTTCGATATTCCGAATTGTATTTGTATGGTATTGAGTTCTAAGACACAAATAGCGCCCGCTTTATACCGTTCCTGCGTAGCATCCCATAATCTTTTAAAGATATCTACCAACTCTAATTGTAATTTAACTATCTCTTGATTAGTTAAGGCCTGGAAAAAAGTGGATTTAACTTGTGCCATTATTTTTCGTTCCCTGTCTTCAATTTGAAATTTGACACTATCTATGTTTTTCCTGGCTACTTGTATGCGTTTTCGTCTTTGGCCAAAGACCTCAAATTCTTGTGATAATGAGACGTTGTAATCAGTATTCCTACTTTCTGGAGAATTTCTTGTCCCTATTTCACTAGATATTCTTGGATTAGCAGGGAATAGTAATGAAGACCTTATTAATTGAGCCTCGGCCTGATCAAATGTCTTCCTTACGGCAGCGAGTTCCAGATTGTGTTTCAAGGCCATTTCAATTGCATCATCAATAGTAATAGGATGTTTGTTCTTTGTCTCAATTTGAGCATTCAATACGGCACACAATAAGACTTGAAATAGTAAATATATTAATGCAGAAATATATTTCAACTTTCTGTTCTGAATTCTGAAGTTCATGATGAGTTATCCTTGATTGTTTAATTTAGTTAAGTAGCGGTATAAGTAAAGCCACGAATGTACATGAATAAATACGAATAAATATTCTGTGCAAACAGCTGACTATTTCCTTCTATTAGAGAAGGCACAGGTACGGAAATTCCATGTAAAATCGAAATGCCTTGATTTTGTATAAATCAGGAAACAATATACAGGAATATTTTTGGAGATTTCTCTAAGAATTATTCCCAGGAAGACGTCTTTAAATGGATTTTACGTAGAATTTTAGGATGTATTTGAGATTAAACTTGAAGAATAACAGTTTGGAGCGAGAATAAACACGAGTTATTTCCAGGTGCAAGTGGAAATTTTCTCTTTGTTGAAGACTTTTCGATATGGTTAACAGAGGAACAAGGTGAAGTAGATAAGGCAAGCGTTAACAGGTTTACGGGTTTTTCTTCTGTACTATTTTTTTGGTTTAAGCTTTTATAAAGAGGAACTTCCACACATTTCTTACAGGAATCATCTAATGGTTGTGTTCTGAAATCAAGTTCATGGAATAATTGCTCGGAGCTTTCAGAGAGAGAACAGCACTTTTCTTTCAAGCAAAAATTCACCTCTGTGTCATCAGAATTTTCAAAACATAGAACAATGCCAGGAGCTAGCGATTGTATCGTAATGGCAAAAAGCAAACAATAAGCTATCAAGTGTTTTGGAAAACGAATAATACCTGACAAGATTTTATCGTATCTGATTTGCATATTTAACGCTTTTGTTTTTGACTTTATTAGTTATATATAAGAGTTTATTATTGGTTATGTTCAAGACTGCTTAAGTAACATGTTATACAAAATTTCTTTAACATTTGTCAATATCTCAAATTGAAACCAGTTTTTCTTTTAATATGCTATTTGCAACTTCTTTACAGGTTTATTTAATTTTCTGCGTTTTCCTTCAGAACACCCAATGGGAGAGTACTCAGTTAGACGTGAGGGGAAAATATATAACCGTCTTAAAGGTGCCGGATCTCTCGGTGTTTCAGGGGTGCGAAGATGGTCCAAACGCAAAAGGTTTTAAAGACTATCAGGGAAAATCGATTCGTTCGATAGATTTTACTTTATTTGGTGGAATTAAAAGCAAAAAATTAGCTGCTGATATCTATCGGACATTCATGACAGGAATAAACAGTAGACCAATGGGGTCTTATGCAAACATCCTTAATTCAAGCAAAGCATGGGATTTGTCACTCTACGTTCTTTCTCTTTTCCGCCAAATATGGTAACACCTCTATATTGTTTTAATAAATGAGTAAGACAATATCATGCTAGTTTTAATGTCTGAGGTAAATACCTAAGTTTCTTTTGTTTGATATGATACATGGTTAGTGACATATCAAACAACGAACTTTTATTAACCATATTTTCCCGATTTTCATTACTTTTAGACTAGACATATACAAACATTGAAATTCCTATACATTAAAGTAGAATAACCCTCTTTTATCAAAAAGGTAGAAATGATTATTCCTACAATCGGGTCTACCTGCCAGAAATTATATAGATAATGCAGACCTAATCCAATTAACAATGCTACAGACAGAAACATACACGCAAATGTTTGTTTGGAATCAGCTATCAGGCTTCTGCTTTTTATTGATTTTCCGGTCTGCTGTTTTATTCAATTCATTTTATATCTGAAAATCTACATTAAATTCCCAATCATGAAAAGGCTCTTTGATAATGATAGTAGTCTTTGCATTCAGGTTAAGTTTGTTATAGAGGAAACTTGATGTTACGAATTCATGCTTAATCTTGTTACCCCACTAAATTTACATGACTCACAGCATGGGTCTGTGTATTCCTGTTTATCCGGCTCAATTATTCTATTCCCCTGTTTTAATGTGATAACCGGATCGTCCTTTGTTCTCACTTGAACCTTCAGATATAGAGATTCAATGATCTCTTTCATTTCTTTATCTGAAACCTTCTGCTTCATCATTGAACGCATAGCGGAAGAAACTGCAAGATCAACATATTTATTTCTTACTAATATACCTCCTTCTCCAGGCCAAAAACTGATGGAGGCATATTTTAAAGAAGGTGATTTGAATATTTCATCCCCATATTTCTTCCCATATTTAACTGCATCGGCAATTTCACCCTGTTTAAACTCTATATCAATAGCACATAAGTTCCCGGTTAATAGAAATGTAATAATTAATAAACCGAGAAACGCGTTTATCACTTTCATGATTTCGCCCTCCTTTTATACACAAAGTGACCGGAGTACATTATAAGGTCACGCACTTGTTACCAGACTCCATCCTGATAACATAATTGCGAAGGAAGCACTAGCTTCCAATTTCTTGCTATCATATCGTTTTGCGAAGCTGGAGCTTCTCGGGCAAGTGCGTGACCAAGCAAAAGCTTGGTCACGCACTTGCGGGCTAATAACAATATAAAAATTAATTTTCCATAATACTCTGAACAGTTACCTTTAATTTAAACAATGGAATTAATTACCTCCAATAACCTTTGAAATCACTAACCATTTCCTTAAAGATTCTGTAATTTTTTGCGAGGTAACAGGCGCATTTCTTATAGGTCTAATTTTAGCAGGTAGGGTTAAAAAATCATCTACTTCTTTAGCAATCTCAAAAGAAGAGTTTACGGTTTTACCTAAAAATTGTTTAATGAAATCAGTATTAATAACTGGACTTCCATCTTGATCTAGTGGATTTTTTAAGATGTGGATATCATGAACAATGTTACCGGCAGTGTGAAAAGCCAATTCAAATTTTCCATATTCTCCTTGATCTTTAACTATGAACGTTTTTCCGATTGCTCCGCGCGAACGCCTCTTTGACATAGAATAGTATGTAACAGATCTATCATCGTCGTTAAATTCAATACCATATTGAGAGATTTTTTTAAGTTGATCATCTGTTAGATTTATTTGTCTCTTTTCTGTTTTTCCAAGAGGATGGTCTCTTTTTATTTCATTAATGTCTAACAGCCGATCACTTTCTCTGTCCTGTAATTCTGAGCAACCGCAAGGTAAAATAGCTAGCAATATAAATACTAGAAATTTTTTCATGACAAACCTGCCTTTCTTTATGAAACATTTTGCAGGGATTCAAGATTTTGAACCCCTGCAGGGTTAACGTAAACGAAGAATCTGTTTCCAGATCATAAATGTTTTTTTGCAACTAGACTTATAAATTCTCACGCATTGGAACATTCATAAACCACTTATAGAGTGCAGGAATCACTAACAGGGTCAGGATTGTTGATGTTACCAATCCTCCAACCACAACCGTAGCCAGTGGCCGTTGCACTTCACTACCAGCACCTGTTGCAAAGAGTAGTGGAATCAAACCCAGAGCGGTTGTAATGGCAGTCATCAATACAGGCCGTAATCGTTGACATGCCCCTTTTATTGAGGCTTCTGCCAACGGCAGCCCATCTTTAACAAGCTGGTTTAAATAAGTGACAAGGACCATACCGTTTTCAAGGGCAATGCCAAACAGAGCAATAAATCCGACAGATGAGGGTACAGAAAGATTCTGGCCGGTAAGCCATAGTCCGACAATCCCTCCCACAAGTGCCAGTGGGATATTAAGAAGTATTAATATTGAATTTTTTAAAGAGTTAAAATTAATATACAGAAGGAGGAAAATGATTAAAAGTGTTATGGGCACAACGAGTACAAGCCTTTTGTTCGCCTCTTGCTGCAGTCTAAACTGACCACCCCATGTAATCATATATCCGGCAGGAAGTTTTACATTATTATCAATTACATCTTTCGCTTCTTCTACAAACCCCACAATATCCCTTTCAACCACATTGCATTGAATGGTGATAAAGCGCTGGTTATTCTCCCGTGTAATCTGCCTGGGGCCTACAACCGTTTCCACCCTGGCCAACTGGGCTAAAGGCACATTCATCCCGTCAGGCACGGCAATAAGGATCTCTTTAATATCATCAATGGTAGTTCGATAATCAGAACTAAACCGCACATAGATATCAAAACGGCGTATTCCTTCAAAAATCTGCCCCGCAACCTTGCCCCCGACTGCGGCACTAATGATATCCTGCACATCCTGTACGTTAACGCCATAACGCGCAATGGCCTGACGATCAATGCTTATCAACAATTGTGGTGTTCCTGTTACCTGATCGGCCTGTACATCTTCCGCACCACGCACAGTTTTTACAACTGCAGCAATCTTATCAGCCTCCCTTTTTAACACATCCACATCATCTCCAAACAATTTAATGGCAAGCTCTGCACGAATCCCCTCCATAAGTTCATCCACTGTCATCTGTATTGGCTGAGTAAAGTTAGTAAGTACGCCAGGTATCTCACCCACTTCATCACGAATAACTTTTTGCAATTCTTCCTGATTCTTTGCAGTTCGCCACTCTTCTTTTGGTTTTAGCAATATGTACATCTCCGCACTATTAATGGGGTCAGTATGTGCCCCCACTTCTCCACGTCCAATACGGCTAACAACCCCTGCAATCTCAGGGATTTTCATTATCCTTCTCTCTACAATCAAGGTCGTACGTTTACTCTCCCTCAGAGAGATGGATGGCGCCATTGTAAGACGAAGGACAATTGTTCCTTCTTGCAGAGAAGGTGTAAACTCCGCACCTAAAAAAGGAAACAGAACGATACCGGTCACGGTAAGTATAACCGCCAGTACGACGGCCAAAATACGAAACCTGACAAACAGGCTTACAACCGGCTTGTAACACCATAACAAAGCTCTAACAAACATATTTTCGCTATAATTTTCGTTTTTACTGCTTTTACTGCTTTTACCTTTTCTAGATGGTCTGGACATTAACATCTTAGAGATGACAGGCGAGAGGAATATGGCGAAAATCAACGAACCGAACATTGCAAGAGAAACAGTATATGCAAGAGGACGAAATGTTTTGCCTTCTACTCCTTGTAATGATATCAGTGGCAAAAACACTATGATTATAATAATTATGGCAAAGGTAATGGGTCTTGCAACCTCCTTACATGCATCTCCCACCACCTTATGCTTTGGTTCTGCAAAATCTGCGTCCTTTAATCGTCTATCAACATTTTCTACAATTACTATGGTACCATCCACCATCATACCTATGGCAATGGCAAGGCCACCAAGGGACATCAGGTTTGCAGAGATGCCAAAATATTTCATCCATATAAGGGCAAAAAATATAGAAAATGGAAGAGATACCGCAACTACTATACTTGGACGGTATCCTCCCATAAATATAATGAGTACTATTACAACCAGGATTACCCCTTGCATCAATGCGTTGGTTACAGTAGAGACACATTGTGATACCAGGGTTTTTTGTTCATAATAAGGCACCATCTTTATCCCTGGCGGAAGCGTTTTATTCAGTTCCAGCATCTTCTCTTCCACCTGGCGAATAACTGTAGACGAATTACTGCCGAATAATTTGACAACCATCCCAGCAACAACCTCTTCCTCTCCATTAAGGGTCTGTATTCCCCTGCGAACCGCCCCACCTATTTTTACAGATGCTATTTGATCTAAAAATATAGGTGTTCCATCTTCTGACTTGATTACAATATCCTCTATATCTTTAATTTTATGTGCCAGCCCCACAGACCTGACAATAAACTCCTCTGAGTTTCTTTCAATGAACTGCGCTCCGACGTTCAGGTTGTTATCCTTTATCCTTTTGATCACTTCATTTAAAGTAACCTTGTATCTAAGAAGGGCAAAAGGATCAACTACTACATGGTACTGTTTTTCAAACCCTCCAATACCCAACACTTCAGTTACTCCGGGTACAGTCTGCAATTGGAATTTGATCAGCCAATCCTGTATAGTCCTCAGCTCCTCAAGTGAGTATTTGCCAGACTCATCTTTTAAGTAGTAAAACAGAACCAACCCCATGCCTGTAGAAATAGGACCCATTTCCGGTTCTCCAAATCCATCAGGGATATGTTCCATTGCCTCCCGCAGTCGTTCATTAACAACCTGTCTTGCAAAATATATATCTGTACCATCCTCAAAATATATGTTTACCACCGACAAACCAAAATTGGAAACAGAACGAATCTTTTCCAGCTTTGGCAAACCAGCCATTGCCACTTCTATGGGAAATGTAACATATTTTTCTACCTCCTCAGGTGCAAGCCCTTCAGTCTCTGTAAAAACCTGTACAAGATTTGGAGAGACGTCTGGAAATGCATCGATAGGTAACTTTTTGTAGCATAAATACCCACCAACCATAACTAACAAAGCAAAGGCAATCATCAGCATAGGGTTCTTTAACGAAAATTTTATTATCGTGTTCATTATATCTCCTAATGGACGTGCCCATCTTCAAATTCACTTTTCATAAGCTCTGCTTTTAGTGTAAAACCGTTCTTCGACACATATTTCTGTCCAGAACGAAGACCTGAAACAACTTCGGCATGGAGATCATTCTCCATACCGACCTCTATTACCTGCTTTTTAAATCCGTTCTCTGTATCCAGAAAAACCACCGTTTTTCCCTCTATTGTCTCTATAGCACTTTTCAATATCATAAGTGGAACCGCCGTATCATTTGTCATTACCATCCCAGTAACAAAAAGACCTGGCATCCAGGCTCCATCATGATTAGGTATTACGGCCCTTGCAACTGCAGTCCTTGTCTTTTCATCCAGGAAAGGAGTAATATACGAAATCTTTCCACTTATCTCAGGAATAGCCGAACCGGCAGATATCATCACGTCATTTCCCACACGGATATAAGGTAGATCCTTCTGGTACACACTCAGATTCACCCATACAAAGCTTAAATCCGCAATAATAAATCCCTGAGTGTTTCCAACGGTAACCCCAGATTCCCCTAAAGAACCGCTGGTTACCTCGCCTTTCGTAAGGTGTACATCCATAACGACTCCGTCAATAAGGGATTTAACTTCGTACGGAACAAGACTCTCATTGTTCTCTATAATGGCAAGCACATCACCATAAACTACATTATCTCCTATCTGTTTGTGTATCTCTTTTACCACTCCTGGAAACCGCGGAACCATATGTGCGAGACGTTGAGGAGATACAACTACCTCACCCGGTAGTTCAATATGGTCTTCTATTACGCCGGGTCCAGCAACAGCGAGCTCAATTCCAAATTCAGTCAATACATCCTTACCTATCGTTAAGAGATGCTCATCTTCATGACCATCATGGTCTTCATGGTCTTTTTCATTATTCTCGTGTTCAGCATGGTTATGCCCAGCGTGTTCATCTTCTGCCCAAACTATTCCTACATGCACCGTGCTTAGCGAGAAAACAAACAGTAAAAGAATAATAATTGCTCTATTAAACAAAGTAGATTTATTGTTATTTATTTCCATATGATGACTCCGATAATTTTTTTCAATGCCGATTAGCAAAGATAAATCTTGCACTCCAAGATTATCACGGTTTCTCTTACACAATTACAAATATTGCGATTATTAACTGCCTATTTTTCTATTTAAATCGTAACGAAGATACTTGAGTCTATTACACACCCCGTCTGCATTCGCAGCCACCCCTCTTTCTAGAGGGGATAAAAATTCATTTTTTTTAACACATAACCCCCTCTAATAAGAGGGGATTTAGGGGTGTGTTACGTTATTTCGACAAATAGATACATTATTATCTCAGTCCAGTTTATCTGCAATAAGCCTTTCCACATTGTTAATGCCGTGATGATATTCAGTCAACGCATTGATATACTCATTTCTTATTTGAAAAAGGGTACGTTGTGCATCAAGTACCTGTAGATAACTGAACTTACCTTTCCGGTACCACTCTGAGGCAGAATCAAACACCCTTTCTGCATTGGGAATTACATTATCTCTTAATGTTCTTACCTCCATAAATGCCGTAGAGAGATCGTTGTAAGAATCCGAGAGCAGCCTTAACATCTGCAACTTTACTGTTTCTTTATCCTTTTCCGCTTTGTGTAGCCTATGCCTTGCTTCTAATCTGGAACCCTGGTTTCTGTTAAATACCGGCAAAGGCATTTCGAACCCCATAACAAAGGCATCGCTGTTGTCTTCCGCAAAGAAGCGTTTGCCAAAACTGACAGTTACATCAGGTACCGCATCTGCATTTTCCCTTCTTATTACGGCCGTTCGCATCTCTAGTTCATGTTTCCAGCGGGCCAGCTCCGGGTTTTGTGAAAGTTTATCCGTCAATTTATCTAGATCTGGAATTTCTCTTATTGTATAGAGAGATCCGGCCGCTCTTTTAAACTCAGGGCCGTAATTCCCCCAAAGAATTGCGAGGTTTCTCCTTTTTGCGGATAATGTACGCGTCCACCTCCCAAGTTCTAAAAGTGCTGACGAAAGTGCAACTTCCGCATTTATCTCTTCGGTTGGGAACCCTTTGCCAGCTTCTACCCTGGCAGAAACTGTATTAAGTACTCTCTGCGCAAATTTCTTTTGCTCTCCAGCAAGATAAAGATGTTCCTGCGCAGACAACAATTCTATGAATGCCCTCGCAGTTGCAGCTAATACATCAAGGCGTTTACTTTCATAATCCCACACAGACAAATCTTTCTCCAGTGTGGCAACTCTCTTTTTCTTTGATATTTTACCCCCCAGTGGCACAAGCTGGCTGATCCAGATGGTAGTTTCTACCCCGTCAAAATTCTGTTTTCCGT
This sequence comes from Candidatus Anammoxibacter sp., assembly GCA_021777055.1. Lineage (GTDB taxonomy): Bacteria > Planctomycetota > Brocadiia > Brocadiales > Anammoxibacteraceae > Anammoxibacter_A. The sequence goes on from JAIQZO010000024.1 coordinate 464,496, forward strand.
TTTCACCGCCAAAATTTTCAGCTTCTACCAAAAGTTCAGGATTAGGAAATAATCCAGCCTGTAGATACTGGGCCTCCTTTGCCCTTATTTCCTTCGAGAATGACTTCAGTTCAGGATTCTGCAGCAGTGCCAGGGATAAAGCGCGCTGCAAAGTAATAACCCCCTGACTCTCATCTGGTTTTTCAACATCAGGCGAGATATATTGGTCATTTTGTGATACATGACGGCTATTAACATAACCGTCAAACTGATCCTCTACTATAGATTTAGGATTAATTTCACTTTCAGAATAACTAATAGAACTTATTACCCAAATTAAAAAGGTAACAAATAGACATCTTACGGGCATACTTTTCTCCCGGGAATTGAATATTTACGAAAATGTTAAGATTGTTTAAGTGTGGTTCACAAATAATTTGTAGACCACACCTAATACCACAATGTCATTGAATTAAGAATAGGTCGTATGGGTTAAGAAAAATGAACCCATCAAAACATTAGGTCTTATCGATGGGTTCTCTATTGCTCAACCCATCAGACAATACTGTTTCAACAAAAAATCTATTAATTCAATTACATAGTCGAATACCCAGGCAGGAAATAAGAAAAAGAGTCGAACCATATGGCCAACATCCACTGCTTATGCCTGGAAAACTATGAGTAGAATGAGAAAAGTTGGAATTAAACCTGCAGAATTACAGTTTGGGCGGTAGAAATATGATATGCTACCGGGGAAATTAATGGTGAATTTTTCCACATATCCGTATGTTTAAAAACATTATACAAATATGGAGAAACGTTTAAGAAGGAGATTAGCCGATCTAATGTCAAAAAACCAGCCCCGTTACTCTTTTCCGCACTAATAAAAAGAGGTACGTCGATACATAATCCACACGAATCGTCACACCCTTTCTCACTAATAATAGGAAAAGAGGGTCCATCGGATTTATCATTAAAAGACAAACAACACTTTCTGCCAGCGTTAAGCTCAATTTCTACACGTCCGTCCTCTTCAAAACACAAAACAACACCATGGCATAAAGTTTGAACTGTCACTGCAAAAATCAGGCAGTAAACTAACCACAGTTTTGTAAAAGAGTCAGAATTTATTAGAGTGTTAATGGATTTAACCTGTATATTCATATTAATCTGATAATAACTTATCTAATTCATTACCAATGTCATCAGAAGCCATTAATGCAGTACCGATGAGAAACGCATCAACTCCATTGGTTTCAAAGAATTTAATATCTTTTCTGGATTTTATACCACTTTCACTTACAATAACTTTATCATCCGGTATCCCTTTAGCGAGTTCTAGGGTTGTATTGATATCAACATCAAAAGTTTTCAAATCTCTATTGTTTATACCAATAATATCTGGATTACAATTAACTGTCTTTTCCATATCATCAAACGTATGCACCTCAACCAATGCATCTATTCCCAGATCTTTAGAGAGCTCCAGATAATCATTAAGTTGTTTTGCATCAAGAATAGAAGCTATCAGCAACAATGCGTCAGCACCAAAAGCACACGATTCATATATCTGATACTCATCAAAGATGAAATCTTTACGTAAAACGGGAATATCTACGGTCCCTTTAACATCTTTCAAATACTCAATGTCTCCGTTAAAACCGAAACTGGTGGTCAAGACAGAGATAGCAGACGCACCATGACTCTCATATATCTTTGCAATTTCCACAGGAGAAAACTCTTTACGTATCACACCCTTTGAGGGGCTGGCACTTTTAATTTCAGCAATTATTTTTGTCTTTATGCCATTTCTCCTGGCCAATACATCACCTTTTAGAGCATCCAGAAATGAGACATTACCCGCAACCCCTTCTTTTTTTACACCAAGTCTCTTATCATCTGCACTCTTCCTGATCTCATTAAATGAACGTAAGGACTTTGCCTCTTTTATCTCTTCTTTCTTCTTTTCCAGTATTTGATTGATTCTCATTTATGCACTTACGGTAAAATCAAGAACTTACCCATTTCACCTTCCCTTAAAAATATTTTCCCATCTCTTGTTAAAAATCTTACACTCAATCTTCCTGCTCACTAAGCCATTTTGCTGCATCTTTTGCCCAATATGTGAGAATTATATCCGCTCCGGCCCGCTTAATGCAAGTAAGCAATTCAAGAACCGTATCTTTTTCGCTAAGCCAGCCATTCTGGGCAGCCGCTTTTATCATAGAGTACTCACCACTCACATTATAAGCCGCAATGGGGTAGTTAAACTGATCTTTAACCCTTTGTATAATATCCAAATATGGTAACGCCGGCTTTACCATTACGATGTCAGCCCCCTCTTCAATATCCATCTCTACCTCTCTGATTGCTTCATTTGTGTTGCATGGATCCATTTGGTAAGTTTTTCTGTTACCAAACGCTGGTGGTGATTCTGCCGCATCCCGAAACGGTCCATAAAACCCTGAAGAGTACTTTGCAGAGTATGCCATAATCGGTATGTTTTCAAATCCGTTTTCATCCAGCGCCTTGCGGATACAAGCAATACGGCCGTCCATCATATCACTAGGGGCTACCATATCCGCCCCTGCTTTTGCATGGGAGATCGCCTCTTTTACCAAGAGCTTCAGTGTTTCATCGTTATCAACATCAAACCTTCCGGTAACAGGATCTTTCTTTATGTACCCGCAGTGACCATGGCTTGTATACTCACACATACAGACATCTGTAATAACCATAATATCCTTGTTTTCTGACTTTATCGCCCTAATCGCCTCCTGTATAATGCCATCATCAGCATAAGCAGTGCTACCAATTTCATCTTTACTCTCAGGAATACCAAAAAGTATTACCCCTGGTATGTTTAGTTTATCTATCTCCTTGATCTCCTCTACCAGCATGTCAATAGAGAGCTGGTATATCCCAGGCATAGAGCTTATTTCTTTCTTAACACCTTTCCCCGGACACACAAAGAGCGGTAGTATAAAGTCATCAACAGATAGAGTGGTTTCCCTTACCATCCTTCTGAACTGTCTGTTTTTTCTCAACCGTCTAGGCCGATAAAAAGGAAATTTCATGCCATTACTCCTAACTTTAAGTATCAAACATCCATAATATAAACTTTCTGTGATTAATTGTAAAAAATAATAAGAGATAAAACAAATATATACTTAGGAAGGTCGTAAATTAAAGGTAAATTAGGTGAATAGGCGGAAGGCGGAAGGTTAAAGCATAAAACCTTTTAAGCCATCAGGATGAAGGTTGGATTTAAAAGAGAGGGCCTTTTTGCATTTTGCCTTTAAGCTTCAGACTCAAGTCTTCTGCTTATCCAGCGAAGTAGTTACAATTTTTATTTGAAATTTCTTTAATTCTACGATATTTTATATTAATCCTTCGGGTATTTAGATAAGACTTTAGGAATATTTATGTTATAATGCAATTCTCGTGAAAAAATGAAATATAATAAACAATAATGTATAATAAATTTAACGTAACATTTTTTATTTAAGGAGGTTATTAGATGGCAGCAAAAATTAAACCATTAGGCGACAAGGTGTTAATTAAAAGAGTAGAAGCGGAAGAAAAGACAGCAGGAGGTATTCTTTTACCGGATTCTGCAAAAGAGAAGCCAAAAGAAGGAAACGTTGTCGTATTAGGAGACGGTAAGCTTCTCGAAGATGGGAGCAGGGCGCCTTTTCAGGTTAAAGTAGGAGATAAGGTTCTATTTACATCTTATGCAGGAAATGAACTCACCGCAAAGGGCGAAGAGTACCTTTTAATGTCAGAAGATGATATTTTAGCTGTTATTGATTAATTAATGGTCTTTTTGGAGAGAGAGTAAATGGCGGGAAAAACGATCTTTTATGGTAATGATGCCAGCAACCATATTGTTAACGGAATAAATAAACTAACTGAAGCAGTTAAAGTAACATTAGGGCCAAAAGGAAGAAATGTAATTATTGGAAAGAGTTTCGGATCTCCAACAATTACTAAAGACGGTGTATCTGTTGCAAAAGAGATAGAACTTGAAAATGCATACGAAAACATCGGTGCAACAATGATTAAAGAAGTTGCAAAGAAAACAAACGATGATACCGGGGATGGAACCACCACATCCACTATCCTTGCCGCTGCAATATTTAAAGAGGGATTAAAGCATGTAATCGCAGGTGCAAACCCAATGGATCTGAAAAATGGCATAACAAAGGCAGTTGACGCACTAATTACAGATATTGGTAACCGGAGTACTCCTGTTAAGGACAAGGAATTAATAAAACATGTTGCAACTGTTGCCTCAAATAATGACAAAGAGATTGGTGAGCAAATTGCTCTTGCAATGGAAAGAGTGGGAAACAATGGTGTTATTACAGTTGAAGAGGGCAAAGGAGTTGAAACAGATGTAGAGTTTACGGAAGGGATGCAGTTTAACAAAGGATACCTCTCCCCTTATTTTATTACTGACCAGGAAAGACTGGAAGCAGTACTGGAAAAGCCATATATATTGATTCATGAAAAGAAGCTATCAAGCGCAAAAGATCTAATTCCGATTCTGGATAATATCTCTAAATCAGGTAAACCGTTACTGATTATCGCCGAAGATATAGATGGTGAAGCATTAACTGTCTTAGTTATTAACAAGTTAAAGGGAACACTGAACTGCGTAGCGGTCAAAGCCCCTGACTTTGGCGACCGGAGAAAGGCAATATTGGGGGATATAGCGGCTTTAACAGGCGCTAAACCTGTTTTTGAGGATCTAGGCATAAGCCTTGACAAGCTGACAATAACCGATTTGGGCCAGGCACAAAAAGTCATTATAGGAAAAGAGGATACCACAATACTGGAAGGCGACGGCAACAAAGATGAACTCCAAAATCGCATTGACCAGATTAAAGGAGAGATGGAGGCCTCTAGTTCAGATTATGATAAGGAAAAATTACAGGAACGCCTAGCAAAACTTGCAGGCGGTGTAGCAAAAATAAATGCTGGGGCTACAACTGAAACAGAAATGAAAGAGAAAAAGGCCAGAATAGAGGACGCTATTCAGGCCACAAAGGTTGCATCTGAAGAGGGAATTGTTGCTGGCGGTGGAGTTACGCTACTTAGAGCAGGTAAGAGTCTTGATAATCTAACTGTTAGCGGAGATGAAAAACTAGGGGTTTCAATTGTCAAAAAAGCAATTGAAGAGCCAATTAAACAGATAGCAAGAAATGCAGGTGCAGACGGAGAACTGATATTAATGAAAGTATTAGAGCTGGAAGGCAACTTTGGTTATAATGGACTCAATGGTGAATTTTGTGACCTGTTTAATGCAGGTATCGTTGACCCAGCTAAGGTAGTAAAGACATCGCTTAAAAATGGAGCTAGTATTGCCTCCTTATTATTAACAACAAAGGCATTGGTTGCCGATGATCAAGAAAAAGAGAACGATTAATAATAAAACAGTGCTTTCTGGAAAGAAAGCACTATACAACCACAACTTGCCTTTCTACAATGCATTACAATATTCCAGCAAGGGTAACAGTACACTTCACACTGTTACCCTTGATTTGGAGACGGCTTTTTTTAATGATAGATAATGTAAAGAAATACTACTTATTAATGTAAAAATTTTTAAGTGTATTTCTTTTTTTTTTGCAACTTTTGCCTGCAACATAATATCATTCGGAAGGGCAAAAATTAGGATAAGGCATTATTATAGTGCTGTAAATTGCATCTAATTTTTATCGACATGTGTATAATCTTTGATCATGAGAAATTGAAAGTATAACCGGACACTTATTAAGTTTATGGTATGGGGAAAAAATCATAGACAAAATAACCAAAGAGATAAGCTGTTCATGACGGGATTAATAGTACTTCAACATGAACAAAATTAGGACAACGATTAATAAGAGAAACTAACAGACTGAAATGATTATAAACTTACCTTCAGAAAAATTAAAGATTGGGATGCTTGTTGATTTATCAGAGTGGTGGCTGTTAAACCCCTTCTGGAAGAATCAATTTATAATTAGTTCAGACAAACAAATAAAGAGAATAATAGACACTGGGATCAAAAAGGTAAAAGTAGATACCCATAAAAGCACTATTAAGATCGAAACCGTTAATAAAACAGATACAATACCTGCAACAAAAGAGGGTTCTAACATCCAACCAGATAGAGAGAAGAGTTTAATTAACACGTTTAAGGATATGGATCAAGAACCACCATCAGATGGGAAAAAGAGATTAATTAATACGTTTGAGGATATAGATCAAAAAGATGCCGCTGATGACAATATTAGTACCCAGGCAGAAGATGAATTAGAACCTGCAGAAGCAAAGCCGAACCACGTAAACACCTCTACAAACCATGAAAAGGATGTAAAGGTACATGTAAACAACACCAAAGTTAGTGAAGGTAAACTCACACCTGCAGATGCAAAGCCGAACCAGGTAACCACCTCTACTAACCATGAAAATGATGTAAAGGTAGAGGTAAACTACACCAACGTTAGTGAAGATGAAAATAAGGACAAGGTATCACCATTTATCAATAGCCTTGTTGATACAGAAATTGCTCAAGCCCTAAACGATAAAAGCTTGTCGCCTGACAATAGGGCAAAAGTTGTTCACAAATACGCAATATCATTAATGGAAAACCTTTTACGCTCACCAACTGCAGAAGCTATAGGAGAATCTAAAAAGGGGATATCATCATTAGTGGATATTATCCTGGAAGAAGATGGTACTGCCAAAAACCTTTTAAAGATAATTTCCCACGATCATTATACATATACACACTCAGTAAATGTTGGAGTGAAATCAGTGCTACTTGCAAAGAGATTATATAAGAGCGCAGACAAAAAGCTGATGGATGAACTAGGGGCAGGATTCTTTCTGCACGATTTGGGTAAAGTAAAGATTAACTCTTCCATTATCAATAAACAAGGGAAGCTTACTGATAATGAAATGGATATTATGAGAACTCACCCGGAAGAGGGATATAAGATCCTGAACAACGCAAAGTGTTTAACAACTGAAGCATGGATTATTATTCTGCAGCACCATGAAAGGGACGATGGAAATGGTTATCCACACAAGTTATCCGGGGAGGATATACACCCATATGCACGTATCTGTGCAATTGCGGACATATATGACGCTTTAACAGCAAAACGTTCGTACAAGAAGAAAAAAACGCCGGTTGAAGCCTTAAAAATAATGCACCAGGATATGGCAAATCATTTTAACCGTGAACTACTTGAAAACTTTGTTGACCTCTTTAAACAGTTAAAATAAACAATAGATCCCTGGCAATCTCACACCTCAACGCCTTTTATACCAAACAATTTCCTGATAACCTCAATATATTTATGACCACTACCATTCTTTGCTTCCTGTTTTCCAACTTTGGCAGGCTGATGAAGAATCTTGTTAATCGTCCTTTCCATTGCATAAACAACTTGATCCCAATCCTTTGGGTCAATATTCGTCAACTTCGGTTTTAACCGCAAAAGCTCCTCTTCTCCTATACAGTGGAAATGCCTTCTAAGCTGTGCAACCACAGGTGCAATTTTTATCTCTTCAAGCCAAGATATAAAACGATTAACCTCATTTTCGATTAGAACCTTACACTCTTCTATCTCATTCTCACGCTCTCCCACGTTCTTACTAACAACAGAATTGAGGTCATCAATGTTATAAAGATAAACATTACTCATTTTACCCACCGCAGGGTCAATATCCCGTGGAACGGCAATATCAATAAGAAACATAGGGTTGCCTCTGCGGGCCTTAATCCCATCGACAATATTTTCTGGGCTAATAACGAAATGCGGTGCAGAAGTAGAACTTATGACAATATCAGCCTTTGGTAAATACTCGTTGAGCAAATCATATTTTATCGCTTTACCCCCGTACTCACTTGCTAACGCCTCAGCATTTTCGTAACTCCTGTTTGTAACCATAACGGCGTTTATACCCTCAGCACACAGGCTCTTTACTACCAGCTCACACATCTCTCCGGCACCTATAATAAAGACAACCTTATCTGAGAATTCCTGAAAAATCCTCTTGGCAAACTCTACGGCAACAGAGCTAACAGATACCTTACCTTGACAAATCGTACTGTTTGTATGTATTGATTTTGCAACCGCTAAAGATTGCTGAAAAAGCTGATTTAACACCTTATCTGTACACTCTTCCTCTTTGGCGGTGGTATAAGCTTCTTTTACTTGTGATATAATCTGCGACTCACCTAACACCATTGAGTCCAGGCTGGAAGTCACTTGAAAGAGGTGGTTTACCGCATCCCCCCCACTATAATAATACCAATAATCAACAAATGAAGATTTCTCTAAACCATGAAAGACAGCCAGAAAATCGTACACATCCTCATCTATTACACAGTTCTCAGGCTCTGCAACATAAATTTCTACCCGGTTACAAGTTGAAAGGATAACAACCTCGGCAGAAGGAAATCTACGAGAAAACTGTGATAACGCAATAGGTACAGATGATTTGTTAAAGGCCAATTTTTCTCTTATTTCAACAGGAGCAGATTTATGATTAAGCCCAACAACTAATAAATTCATAATAATTCAACCAAAAAATTGTACAAAACACTATTCGTTATACTTAACGATGATATAAATCTTTAGTTTATCTCCTCGTTAAGTATAATAACCTCTTCCATCTGCCCATTAGATGCTTTATCTCTAAATCCATGTGTCGCGCCAAAAAAGAACGTACCTATAAACGTAAAAAGGATAAGGCAAAAACCTACAATAGTCAGAACCGCAATCTTTGTACCGTGAAAAGAGGCGATCATCCTGAGATGGAGCAACGCCGCATAAACCAACCAGGCGGCTATTCCAAGCATCACTTTGTGGTCCAATAACCAATTGCTACCTAAAATATTTGAAAAACGTATCCATACAAAACCAAGCACCAACCCCAAGGTTATAAGAGGAAAACCAAAGGTAAGGGTCCTCCATATAAGGCTATCAAGGCCCTCAAGTGAAGGTAGACGCGTTAACAACGTCCCGGTAAAGTTAGTCCTCAACTGTCGCTGAACAGTTATATACATTATGCTTGCTATAAAAGCAATACCAAAAGACGCATATCCCAGAAATGTTGGAATAATGTGAGCAACAAGCCAAAATTTCTGTAAATCCCCTGACAATGCCAGATCATTACCAATAAAGAGGATGGAACAGATCGAAAATATGGTAACAAATGGCATTAGAAATGCCAGCACAGCTTTTAATTTGTACAGAAAATCAACAACAACAAAAATTAATATTATACACCATATCAAAAATATTACCGATTCAAAGATATTAGTAACAGGTAACCCCTTATCTTTGATACAGAAAAATATCAAATAAAATGTATGAATTATAAAACCTGTAAACATAAAGCGGTTTGTCGCAAGCAAGCCAAATCGTTTAGGTTTTATTAGAGCTCCAACAGACCACACTGAGCTTAAAAAATAGAAAACTATAGTTGTTATAAATATGCAATAATGAGCTATTGACATGATTAATTCCAATTCATACTAAGACATCACAGGAAATACTAAATATACTTCCATTTCCGTTCTTCACACTACCTGCTTTTTATTTGGTTGCTGCATCGCCTCTTTGTGTTATAATTAAATAAGGCCAAAACAAAAGATTAACTAATTACCAAATAAAAACAATTTAACAAATAATGTAAAATTTGCAAGCAAACAATTAGAGAACAGAAACTATTATAAAAAAATTGAACCTTAAAAGTCCAATTTATCCTCAACTAAGTCATAATTGATACATTTTGTGATTCAGGCCTTGGCTAGGTTTGGAAGCGAGGACTAACCGGTTCTGTAAGCTAACCCTAGCTTCATAAAGCAAGGCTCTGTCGAGGATATAACCGTTTAGCACGTAATATAATGAGAATACACGAGACAAAGTTCAGAATAAAGATTGTAATCATTTTACCATATTAATAATCGTGCGATTTAGTATGTACGTTCTGAATAGTATTTTCCCTTATTCCGTCGCCAGGACTTTGTATTCCGTAAAAACTACAAAACCACAAGTAAACACAAGTTTTTATAAAACAATACTAATAAAGGGCTTACCCATGAAGAGATCAAATCTACTTACATCTTTCACCATAACATTATTATTCGTCTTAATAGGAATCGCTGGGTGTTCCTCATATGGTACAAAAAACAATAGCGGTATTATAATAGGTAAAGCAAACAAGGTAAACGGGATTTTTATTCATGAAGTAGCAAATGGAGGTCCTGCAGAGGAAGCAGGAATAAAGACCGGAGATATAATTGTCTCATATGATGGAAATGAGATCACTGACATGGAAAAGTTAGAAGATAGGATAGAAGATGTTACACCGGGTGAAAAAGTAGTCCTGGAAGTCATGCGTGGAGGGTCCCTTTTCAATGTGGGGGTGACATTTAAAAAGAAGGGTTGGAAGATTTTGAATGTCGACACGACAGATGAATTCCCAAACTATTCGATAAATGTAGTTAAAAACTTTCTTTGGATTGGGGCTTATCCTTTTGTCGTGGAACTAACACTGGAAGAGATGACATTCTCCCAATATAGAGTATTTGATCAAGACCGTATCCCTACCCCACCTACATTTTTCTCTATAACCCTACCTTAATGGTGGTTAACCCAAATTATTTACGATAGATCTTACCCTATAACAAATTGTAAAAAAAACTTTTCAATCTACGTACTTAACATATTTGCACCATGGTTGTAGTACGTAATCAGTTATCGATTATCCTGTATCCCACATCTATCTAGTATTTTTGTTACGGCTTCGCCGCGCTAGGGCTAGGGTAATGCAATGCAAAAAGGAATTTACTGTCTAATTATTTACTTACGTAAAGGTGAAAACATAAAAATAGGAAAATTGGGAGAATTTTTTTTCCGCAAAGGGTATTATATCTATACGGGGTCATCGCAAAACGGCTTGCAAAAACGACTTGTGAGGCATTTATCGCAAGAAAAAAAGATGCACTGGCATATCGATTATCTCCTCAAATCTGCCAGTATTAAAGAAATAAGAGTAATTGAATCATCAAAAGCGGATGAATGCAATCTATCAGATGAGATTAGCTTGTTGTCCGGTGCAGATATTTTAGCAAACAGGTTTGGTGCATCTGACTGTAATTGTAAAACCCATCTTTACTTTTTCACTAAAAAGCCACAATTAGTCCACCCCAACCAAACGTCTAACATTTCCATATTAAAAAAGATGGAGACTCATTACAAATGTAAACAGGCGATCGGCAAATGTTTAAACTATATAGATAAATCGCTAATAATCAAAGAAAATAATGATAAAAATTACCCCTGCCGCAATTAAAAAGATTCATCGTCTTTCTAATAACAGCAAAGATACTGATTTTACACTCAGGCTAGCCATAGATAGTAACAGCTGGTGCGGCAACCAGATTAAGCTTTTATGCAACCCATCTGTTACTAAATTTGACAAAGAATTTATCGTTAACGGTATAAAGTTTGTTATTAACAGAAAATACTACTCAAATCTAAAATACATTACCATTGATTATAGTGACGACTTTTTAAAGTCAGGTTTTAAAATAACCTGTCAAAATGAAAGAGATAATTGTAATTGTCACTAACGGTGCCATAACAGACATATTGGCATGTCAAATTAGATATATGAACTACGTTTAACCGACGCCTGATTCATGCTTTAAGTCCTTACGTGTTCCATGTATTTAATTGCCGGGCTAACCAAAAAAAGTATTGCCGCTTCTTATTTTAAGTAAGAAGATAAACTTAGGATCTAGGCATACAACCATTTAAAAACCTCAATCGCTTATCTGCTTGCTTAAGATAACTTATTTATTTTCACAAATAAAATCATTTAGCTTGGCAAAATCATTTAAATCGCCCGTAGAGACCTTATAAACATGAGGCCTACTCAGAGTGCCCCCTTTCCCCATCTCAGCAATACGGTTGCATTTAGGACATCTTCTGTTAAAGGGCCCACTACTGTTAAACATTTTGTTACACATTAAACATGAACGCCTCTTTCTCGTATCATCACCAAACATGGCCAATCGGTTACTTGCCATCTTAGTGGTCCTCTTTTTTTCATTTTTGGATATCGCCTTTCTTTTAACATCCATGGTATGCCTCCTAACTTCTTAGAATACATTTGTTTAACAAATTAGTATTGTGTTATAAACCGCTATTTTGCAACGATATTTTATTGACCTACCCATATATAATAATAGTACCTCACATATTTTTAAGAGTCAAATCACTCACCAAAAAGAAGAAAGCAGTATTAACCATAAATATTTTCAAGAAACCTAAAAGTTTAGCTTGTATGTTTTGTAAAAAATAGTTTAAAATTACCAGTTAACTTCTCGTTTTGCTTAAAATAACAGAGTACCATACCATTAACTTCTCGTTTTACTTAAAAAACAGAGTATCATATTATGAAAATAGTTATAACCGGAGGAGCAGGATTTCTAGGTTCACACCTTTGTGATCTATTACTTGAAAATGATCACCATGTGACATGTATAGATAACTTAATTACCGGGAGCGTCAATAATATCGCCCATTTGATCAACAACAGCAATTTTAAATTTATCAAGCATAATGTTAGTGAATACATATATTTGTCTGAAGATGTTGACGCCGTACTACATTTTGCATCGCCTGCAAGCCCAGAGGATTATTTAAACTACCCCATCCAGACCTTAAAAGTAGGCTCTCTGGGTACACTAAACTCCTTGGGATTGGCAAAAAAGAAGAATGCTAGATTTTTATTAGCATCAACATCAGAAGTTTATGGAGATCCAAAGATTAGCCCACAAAAAGAGGATTACTGGGGACATGTAAACCCTGTTGGCCCGAGAGGTGTATATGATGAAGCAAAGAGGTTTGCAGAAGCAATGACAATGGCTTATTACAGATACCATAATGTGAATACAAAAATCGTAAGGATATTTAACACCTATGGTACACGAATGCGTATTAATGACGGTCGTGCCGTGCCGAATTTTCTGTCACAAGCAATAAGAAACGATGACATAACTGTTTATGGTACGGGAAATCAGACCAGGAGCTTCTGTTACGTTAGTGACCTTATTGCAGGTATTTACAAATTACTTAACTCAGACATTAACGAACCAGTAAACATAGGTAATCCGGTTGAATTTACGATCATTGATCTGGCAAAGGAGATAATTCGTTTAACTGGTAGCAAAAGCAAGATAGTATATAAAGATTTACCTACAGATGATCCGCAAGTAAGAAAACCTGACATCACAAAAGCAGAAAATTGCTTAAACTGGGAACCAAAAGTCAATATATCTGACGGATTGAAAAAAACACTTGAGTACTTTAGAAAAAATATTAAAAATTGATAAGTAAAAGGGAAATAAAGAAATTTCCCCTTCACTTATATCGGGAAGAGAAATAAGGTGGAGAACAACTCAACAAAGAATCGCATATGCCCTGGAACAAATTACAGCATTAATCTTGCTGTTTGCAAAGGAAGACAAAGGGTCAACCATCCGAAATGTTCAATATGTCAGCACAGTGGAAACAACAAAAACAGTTCAAACAGCACTGAAACAAGCATCAACATGGACATTTTCAAGAGCTATGATATTCGCGGCATTTTTCCCAATGAAATCAACGAATACATAACACAAAGAATCGGAACTGCATTTGCGAAATTTCTGACAGATAATAACCATAATGCAAAAAACATTGTTGTTGGAAGGGATATGCGTTCATCATCGCGTTCTCTAGCAAACGCACTTATTGACGGCATTAAATCATTAGGGTTAAATGTAATTGATGTTGGATTGGTCTCTACTGAAATGACATACTTTGCTGTAGGTTTTTACAACTTTGATGCTAGTATTATGGTAACCGCCTCACATAATCCGGCAAAATACAACGGATTTAAGCTTTGCAGAGAAAAAGCAATTCCTATTGACGCAGAGACAGGATTATCTGATATTGCACAAATAACAACCAGGGTATTACCTGGCATGACAGGCCAAACAGGCAGAGTTACATCAAAAGATATCTATATCGATTATAAAAAATTTGTCCTGAGTTTTTTAAACAAACAGTTAAAGCCGTTGAAAATAGTAGTGGATGCAGGAAACGGCATGGCGGGAAAGGTAATCGCCTCTATCTTTAATAGTATTCCATGTGAAATAATACCGCTCTATTTTGAGTTGGATGGTTCGTTCCCAAACCATGACGCAAATCCTCTTGATCATAGAACGCTTGTTGACCTGCGGAAAACTGTAATAAAGAAGAGGGCCGATTTTGGTGTAGCATTTGACGGCGATGCCGACAGGTGCGTCTTCATAGATGAGACAGGAAATATTGTAACTTCCGACATCACAACCATAATTATTGCCAAGAAATTCCTCATGAACAGTAAAGAGGAAAAAGTAATTTACGATCTAAGATTAAGCAAAGCCGTTGCGGAAGAGATTAATGCCAGCGGTGGTATACCAATTAGAGAAAAGGTTGGCCATTCGCACATCAAAGCAAGAATGAGAGCGGAAAATGCAATATTTGCCGGAGAGTTATCAGGGCATTTTTACTATAAGGATAACTTTTTTGCAGATTCCGCAATGATTACATTGATAAATATGATAAACATATTAAGCACCGCAAACCAACCGATGTCAAGACTTGTCGCCCCTTTTAAGAAATATGTCGCAAGCGGTGAAATAAACTTTGAGGTTGACAATAAAGATGACAAAATAAGACAGCTGGCAGAAGGTTTTCCAAATGGTCAAATTGACTATTTAGACGGTATCACCGTTCAACACAGTGACTGGTGGTTTAATGTTAGAAAATCAAATACCGAACCCTTACTCAGACTAAACCTGGAAGCAAAGACAAAAAACGTATTTGACTCTGGGATAAAAGCCGTTACAGATATCATAAAAATGTAATATAAGTCAGGCCATTAACATTTATTCAGTCGTAAAATCAGCACCTCACCTCTTGTATTAAATCTTACAGGAACCGATGCCCCAATTCCAAGACTTGTAATACCTTGAAGGTCTTTGTAACGCCAGTGCCCTTTGTAAAACCGCCTTCCTCGATTTACATGGGTCAAGATAGGGAAACCACCAGGCAAGCAGACTTGCCCACCATGTGTATGACCACACAAATAGAGATCTATTCCCATTTCAGCAGCTATGTCGTAAAGCTCAGGTGAATGTACAAGTGCAATTGAGAACCCGTCATTTACGGCTTCCATGGCGTGTAATGCTTGATCTGTATAATAATAGTGTACGTCGTCCGTACCGATGAACTGTAAAGATGCGCCGGATCGTTCAACATGAAAGTTTTCATTTATTAACATCCGTATACCCATTCTCTCCATTGGTTCCACCATATGGCAACTGTCATGATTACCTAGAATTCCCAGAAATCCATTGCGGCTATTTATCCCCTTTACAAGGATTTCAAGGCTTTTCATAACCTGGCTCATTGGCCCATGGAGAGCGGCTCGATAATCACCGGTTAATACGCATATATCTACCTCACGGTTGTCAAGCTGCCGCAAAATAATATCTTCAAGGCAAGGTATACCGTCTAAATGGAGATCTGAAAGGTGAAGAATAGTAAAACCATTAAACTCTTCAGGTAAATTGGGAAACGACAAATCCATCTCACGTAGGACTATATCTTTTGCATTGTTGTACCCACGCTGATATTGCCCGGTAACGTGCAAAAACGTGTTAAAAGTCTTCATGAGGAAGAGCAGCAGATACCAATGGTTATGACTACGACCGCCATAACGCTTGTTCTTCATGTTTTCCGTTTCCATCCAGAAACGGTTTGCAGCCCATATAGTACGATTATTAATTGCAAAACTCTTAAGAACCTGATGTAAAGACCCATTAACTGATTTTATCATTTACGATAAATATTATATCATACAGGTAAGATTGTCAAGTGCAGATATTAACATAGCGCGGCGAAACCGCAACCAAAATACAAGATTCCAGATACTGGATTTTAGATACTGGCTACTGACAATCTGTTAGATTTCTAGTTTTTTCAAGAGGTAATGATGTAATATGAAAAAGAGGCAAACGCAATCTAAGATATAACATTTTAAAACAGCACAATAAATTATCAAGCATCTAGTATCAAGCATTCAGTAACTATACCGTTTCAAATAATTTAACAATGCACGGCAAAATTTTCTTTCTAAAAAACAAGTTTTTACAGGGTAATACTATAAAACACTCAGATATTGTTATCACTGAGGGTGTGGGGTGGAGGGGTTCAAAGACGTTGTCCTTTCTCCCTCCCCTCAGGATAACAATATCAAGTGTAAAATTACTATACAGGCAGATTATGATTAAACACAGAGGTTATTTGTCGTTTCATATACTAACCAAGAACACAAAGAAATTATTCCTATATAGAAAAAAGATTTACGAAAACAAGAACCTCTATCTTTTTAATCGCCTCCTATTTGGGATCCTCTAACCTAGTAAAGTTTTAATATTAAAAGGGTTTTCATAAGAATAAATTAGTGATGTACCTTTTGGTCAATTTGGATGTTATGATTGGGTGATTCAGTGTGAGGAGGATAGCTTAAGCGACATATCTGTGGTATTTTTGTTTTACACTAATGCTTAGGAGAAGAACTGGATTTAATAACTCGCAGAAGTATGCTAAGGCAGCTTAAAACCAGATCGAAAGAGGGGGATTCATCATTACCTTTATTGGAATGCAAACTGAGCACATGGGTTTGACACGTAATAAGCATTGTCATTACTACTATTTAGGAAGTTTAGGCAATTTGATAAGTCCGCATATCATAACGACAATAATGTATGGGCTCAAGATTTTTGAACCCATACATGTTGCTCCAGACAGGAAGCAAAACTTTAGTAGCGTTGCAGATTTCCTGATTAAAGTTTGTATAAATCTAATAAAAAACTTATATAGATTTAAAACCTTGAGCCCATACCACCTAACCCCAAACTCTTAGATCTCAAGTTTAAAACGATCAACCACCGTCTGTAACTCAGCTGACACCTTTGCAAGATCCAAAGCAGATACCTTAACCTGTTGCGCATTCTTACTACTCTCGGCGACAGCTTCATTTACTCCACTAATATTAGAGGAGACATCATTTGTGCCTGACGCAGCTTCACCGGCATTCTTTGCGACATCACTGGAACCGGTTGCAACCTCTGAAATGGATGACGCAATGTCTCCAACTCCTGAACTTGCTTCAGCAACATTTGCAGATATATCATTTGCCGCATTTGTCTGTTCAGATACAGCACTATTAATTACTGACACGGATTCATTTATTGATTTGACTATATCCGTTACATCACCTATTATCTTAACTGCGTCAGTGGTATTATGCTGGACACCGCCTATTTTATTGGCAATATCTTCCGCCGCCTGTGCACTCTGATTAGCTAGCTCTTTTATCTCGTTAGCAACAACAGCAAACCCTTTACCTGCTTCACCTGCCGATGCAGCCTCAATTGTTGCGTTAAGAGCAAGTAAGTTCGTCTGCTCCGCTATACGTTTTATAACAGCTGTAACATTCCCTATTTCGCCAGCCGCAGTTCCAAGCATATCCATAGTATTTGTCGCTGTAACAGACATCTCTGCCGCATGGTTAGCTACGGTTGACGCCTCTTTTGAGTTATGGGCAACATCATTAATAGATGATGTCATCTCTTCTACCGCAGAACTAACCATATTCATATTGCTGGAAAGCTCCTCTGAAGCCGACGATACGGTTGTTGCATTTACACTCATCTCTTCCGCCGCAGAAGCCATCATATTAATGTTGCTTGACATCTCTTCAGTTGCGCTGGAAACGCCTGTAATCTGTGTTACTATCTTCTCCACTCCGCTTGCCATTTGGCTCGAAACAGTTGACAACTCTTCAGACGCAGCAGACACAGTTTGAGCATTTACCTTAATACTAAGTAAGTCGGTCCTTAAATCTTTTACCATACTATTAAATGTGCCAGCCAGGACACCAAGTTCATCTCCGCTATTAATATCAACCTGTTTTGTATAATCACCACTTGCAACCCTTTTGATAGCCTCTACAACAAGGCTAATGGGTTTTGTAATTGACCTGGTCATATAGATGCCGATCAAAGTAGCAATAACAATACCTGCACCTAACAAAATCCATTCTATTAAAAATAGAGAACCAAAAGCACTACTAACAGCAAGTCTGTCATTTTCAATCAATTGTTTCTGATATGCAACTATATACTCCAACAGCTCTTTAATAGCAGATGCAGTGGGTGCCGCTTTTGTTCCAAGCCACGTATTTGCAAGGTTCCATTCATTACCTCCTCTTATACGAAACATCTCTGCTGGAAAAGGGTTAAATGTTGTTCTTGCTATTTTAAACTTTTCAAAGGCATCCATCTGCTGTGATGTCAAAAGGTTTTTATTATTTGTAAGATCATTAAAACGTTTGCTGTTTTTTTTCCACAATTTTTCAAACCCTATTCTGAACTTCTCGTCTCCTGAAAGCAAGTACGCACGTATATTTCCAACTCCCAGTCCAAGAGTTCCACGAACATCTGCCATCATACCGAGCAAGGACTTTCTCTCTGCAGTAGCTTCAAGATTTGCTTCCAAATCTATCATTTTAGTTATGTTTTCTGCCATTATAGCCACTTGAGGTGTCGCCTGTTCAAACAATATTTTAGAAGCGGGAGTATTATCTATAGTGTTGGCTATATCTTCTATCTCCTGTTGGTATCTTTCAAACAGTTTTATCTTTTCCCGAATAATCCCTAATTTCTCTACATTTGTGGGATTAGTCCATTCTGATGAGAATCTATCCATCTCCGCCACTGAGTTTTTTATCTCTTCGGACCAAGCCTTTACACGCTCATCCTTGAACTTATCTTTACCTAAAATAATCCATCCCCGTAAAGCCGCCAAGGAGTGGTTAACTCCATTAAGTGCCATTAAACTTGCATTAGCCGTTGGGACACGAATGGTTGTTAAACGTTCAACGGTTTCCACTGTCCCCATCGATTTAATCTTCCAAATTGTGGTACCAACTGCTCCAATTAGTAAAGCCGTAATAATTCCAAACGCCACTCCCATTTTTGTACCAATTTTCATAGAAAAAGCCCTTTCTCTGTTTCTTAACGAATATTCCCCATCTCGGCAATTATCTTCGTTTCTAATTGTTAATTGATTTTCATCGTTTTTATTATTTCCAATCATATTATTCCCTTTGTATAAATTGAAAAATCAAAATTTCAAAGTTATCTTTTCTCAAATTTTTCAGTTGCCATCAAATATAACGAGTCCGCACCGTGATTATGACCTTTAACACCACCAATCATATCGCTTGCAAAGAATCAACTGTAATTAAACAATATATTTATACATTCAAGAAGTTTATATTTTAAGGTTAAGCAGTTTCATATCCTATTTCATCTTTAGTATCTACACTATTATCACTCCACAGGCACCGAACCATACATAGACCTATTCTTCATGTTCAAAAAAATAAAGATCAAGTTTTGCAAACATACTCCTTAACAGGCAAACGCTAAAAATAAATTGACATGATGTTTTGCCATCCTTAGAAATCCATATAACAGAACCCCGCAGTTTCAGAGATGCACAAATTGCACGAATATGGTCGTATACTTTGGCATCAAAATGGAATCTTATCCACAACAATGTAAACTATTTTCCATATCCTTTACTATCGTCAAAATCAGAATTACTTTTAAAACAGGCTCAAATTTCACGACCGATCTTAAGGATTCTAATTCCAGGAGCATAAATATTTAATATTCTATCACTTCCTTCTTCACTTCATTTTTTTTGCTCATTAACTGCATGCCCCAATTTTCATACCTGTGTGCAAAAAAGATCAAGCGGTTACCTGCACATTATTTACGACTACACTTTCCTAAGCAAATATATTTCATTCAAATAGTGATAAAAACGAAATACCTCCATTATAAATCCAAATTTCATATTTCTCTGTCTATGTTGTATTAGCTATAGCCATTCGATCTAGATTCTTTTTGTTAACAAATAGTACCTACTCAGGTGGATAGGCTGAAGGCTGAAGGTAAAGCTTAAAGGCAAAAATCCTGTGGCTTTTGCTTTTTAACATTAGCCTGTCAACCTAAAATGCTTAATGCTTTTACCTTCAGTCTTCAGCCTATCCACCTGAGTAGGTATAACGGATAAGGCTTAAGAAATCATACCCGTCATTAGAACGATGACGCAGTACTAGCTCCAGTTAAACAATATACTTAAGTATATTAACCTGCCATAACAGATATAAATCAATACAGCAAGTTGATTACAACCAGAATGTGCCTGCCAAGGTGCTAAAATAGCAAATGGAGTGTGTGTGGTGCAGGTTGGTATTAGAGGCCATCTATAGAATATTAATCTCATCAATGGTGATTTAAACCAGTAAATACAAATTGACCGGACTAATAAAGAATGTAGATAACCGGAAAGCGGAAATAATATCCATATTTAACTCGTACAGATACTTGTTGATAGAGCTCAGGGGCTTCAAACACACAACAAACACGGCCACCGGTTTTAAACCCGATTTGCAGATCTGGAAATTTACTATAAAATAGCATACCGGTAGCTGGGATAAGAGATTAATTAAATCTTATCCCTTTGTTATTTTATTAGTTATACTTAAATAGAGTGATTCTAAATGTATTATAATTTGTTTTTGTTTCCGTATATTTAACCTTTAAACTGTGAACATAGGGCCATTAATTCGAAAAAATTTTTATTTTCAGTTGATTATAAATTTGGAAGATAAATTCACACGATTACTGTGTAAGAATCTAAAACTTTACCGCACTAATAAATTTATAAGCATCAAGAACAACCATGATATCGTTCTCCAATTTACATACACCTTCAACCAGGTTAGCCCCCGCATCAGATAGGCTATCCGTATCACTTAAAGAAGAATCGTCAAACATACTTCTGGTTTCAACCTCATCCACAGAGACCCCAACAACATCACCTATCTTATCAACCAAAACCCCAAACGGCTCTGCTATTTGTGTCTTAAATATTAAAACAGAGCTTTGGTCTGAAAGCGCACTGGCCTCAAAACCAAGAAGCAACCGAAGGTCAAGTACAAGGTGAATCTGCCCCCTGATATTAACATACCCTTTCACCTCTTTAGGCGCATGGAAAATAGTAGTAAACTCCAAAACACGATTTATCTCCTTTACGTGCAATATATCAACGCCAAATAGGCGATTTGCCAGCCAGAATGAACAATACTGCCTCTGTTCAAGTACTTCAGATGCTTCAAAATTGTTTGATACTTCTGCCTGCATAACACTCCCCCCTATTAATAAATAACTATTCTTAAACTTTTATCTTATAAAACTCACAAATCTATTCATTAAATCAAAACTTATTATTAGTTAATACCTAGAATAGTGTTAACTGCATTCATAAAAGAGTCCCTGTTAAATTTTGTCTCATATCTATCATATCCGGACTGTATCACCTTCTGACGATCGTCTTCAGAGTCTAGAGACGTAACTGCGATGGCGGGTATCTGATTGTTTCTATCACCATTTCTGACATTTCTCATAAATTCACGTCCGTCCATAACTGGCATCTCTATATCCGAGACAACAAGATCAAAATCGGACTTATTAAACAGTTCAAGACCTAACTCGCCATTTTCTGCCGTCATCACATCAAAGCCGTTTGTGGTTAAATACCCTTTTATCAACTGACGAAAGAACGGAGCATCCTCTAGTAACAGTATGTTCTTCTTCTTGTCATCATCAACGGCATTCTTATCCTCTGTAAACCATTCGGGCATTGCTAACTCAGCCAGTCTATAAATATCTATAAAGAGAGTTATATGTTCATTAACAATATCTGTTCCAAGGAGTCCGTCCTCTATGTAACTCTCATCATTCAGTTCCATACTCGTCTCTGCAATATCGCTAAGGCTTGAGATCAGAATACCAAACGGTTTTTTTATGTGTTTGGGAAGGAGCAGATACATTCTCTCCTTCTCCACCGGCGGAGAGACCATTAAGACCTTTTCCAATCTTAAAACCAGAGTGGAAACTCCATCAATTGTGATAAAACCCTTTCCACCCACATCCTCAATATTCTTAGTCTCAATATATTCAATTCTTTTAATTAACGGCAAGGATACAGCAAACTGCTCTTTCTCTCCATACTGGAATAGAAGAACCGACTGTTTCTCTGATGACTCCGTATGATCTTCAACTACTTTGTCGGTTGCCAGACCATTTAAATCAACGCCTACGTGCTTTGCTATACCATCAATATCAAGAATCAACGCCACCTTACCATCACCCATAACAGTTGCCCCGGAATAGCAGTTAAGTGGTTTCAGAACCGGGTGCATAGGCTTAACAACAATCTCTTCCGTACCCAATACCTTGTCTACTATCAGCCCGAAACGCTTGGAACCAACTTTAAGTACGGTAAAGTTTAGAGACTGTGATTTGGGTAATTGATCTTTCTTTCCATTATCAACACTTTCAGTTAATTCTGAATTAATTACTCCTTTACTTATGTCGTCCACACCTTCTTTCGCGTCTTCCACTTCTTCGTTTCCTTTATGACTGAGATTCATATTATGAAGCCTTGCCTCCTGCTCCTTTCTGTATTTTTCTGTAATTGAAGCCCGAACCTCATCTGTAAACGGTTCTTTTCTTTGCAGCAACTCCTCAAGGCGTACCATAGGTAAAAGAGTATCTCGTAAACGAAATACTTCATGTTTACCTGCTGACTCTATTTTTGTGTACACTTCATCATCATATAGGCTCATCAATTCAACAAGATTTACCTGCGGAATGGCATATCTGTACTCTCCGACAGAAACAATAAGACAGGGAATTATAGCAAGGGTCAAAGGAAGCCGAAGATGCATAGTTGTCCCCTTACCCATAACAGATTCTATATCTACTGTTCCTCCAAGATTTTCAATGTTAGATTTCACCACATCCATTCCAACGCCACGTCCCGACAGATCGCTTACTTTCTCCGCAGTTGAAAAGCCCGGCAGTAAAATAAGCGTCGTAAGCTCTTTATCACTCATTTGCGCCAATTCAGCTTCAGTCTTCAGATTCTTTTCCAGCACCTTTTTCTTTATAACTTCAACATTAATACCTTTACCATCATCCTCAATCTCTATATTTATCTGACCACCCTCATGGAATGCTTTTAAAGCTATGTGACCAATTGGCGATTTGCCGTTTGATATTCGCTCTTCAGTTGACTCTATACCATGATCACAGCAGTTACGGATCAAGTGCGTAAGTGGATCTGTCAGCGATTCCAGTATTGTTTTATCCAGTTCAACTTCAGTTCCCGAGATATCAATCTCTATCTTTTTATTAACCTTATTCCCCAGGTCGCGAACCACACGAGTGAATTTATTAAATACGTTACCTATTGGCTGCATCCTCGTGCGCATAATAGTTTCCTGCAAATCTGAAGTAACTAAATCTAGACGTTGCACAATAGATTTTGTAGAGGAATCAGACTTATCCGCATGAATAAGCTGTTGATTTCTAACTAGTACCAATTCACCAGCCAACATCATCAGTTTATCCAGGATTTCCACACTAAGCCTGATGGTACTACTGCTGCGATCCTTGGTTGGTGTTTTTGCAGTAACTGCTTTCTCCTGTTTTACAGGAAGTACCGATTCTTCAATTTTATTTATAGGAGCAGTCTCAGTTTGAGAGATGTCATCATCTTTCGTCACATTCTCATCTTTTTCAGCTTTCGTAACTTTTTTAGCTTTCGTAGCTTTCGTAACTTTTTTGGATTTAGCTGTTTTTGTAGCTTTTGTAGCCTTTGTAACCTTTGTAGCCTTTGCCCCCTTTGTCCCTTTTTTCACTTTCTTCTCTTCAACTTCTTTAGATTCTGAATCAACAGTAACACTAGCTTCTTTTTGTGGTTCGATTACTTTTCCATCATCAGAAAGCATATCAGAGAGTTTCCCGTGGATATCTGCAATATCCATCTCATTGCTGTCTTCAATGTTATCCAACATTGAAGACAGCATATCTACTCCTTCGAGAAGGGCACCCACAACAATTGAGTCTGGTTGAATATCCTTGTCTCTAACCCTGGACAACAGTGTTTCCATAACATGCGATAACTCATGAATCCGGATTAATTCAAGGAAACCGGCACCTCCCTTGATTGTGTGAATAGCCCTAAAGACCTTATTTACAAGATCCATATCCGGATCTTCTTTCTGCTTCTCAAGAGCAAGAAAATCTTCCTCTATAGTTTCAAGATGTTCCCTGGATTCAGACAAGAACTCGTCCACTATCTCTTTATCTAGTTCCATTCCCATACAATTTCACTCCAGAAAATTGTTACGCTTATAAGCAATATACTCTTTAAGTGAAAAGTGAAAAGTGAAGAGTTAAGCCACTTTTCACTTTTCACTTTTCACTTCTCAATCTCCATACCTCTTTTTGATTTCCAATATTTTGTCAAATGTATCAAAAAAAGCATCCACCACCGTAGGATCAAAATGCTCTCCACACCCAGCCCTAATAATGGCACAAGCCTTTTCATTTGTAAACGGTTCCTTGTACGGCCTTTTTGTTGTCAAAGCATCAAAGACATCAGCAATTGCAACTATACGGCCTGAAAGTGGAATTTGATCACCCTTTACTTGTTTTGGGTACCCTGTTCCGCACCACTTTTCATGATGTGACAATACTATCTCCTCACCTTTACGGACAAAGGCAGAGTTTGATCCTTTTAGTATGCATGAACCTATATTTACATGGTCCTGCATTTTGCGAAACTCCTCTTTAGTCAGTTTTCCTGGTTTCAGAAGTATATCATCGGGTATACCAATCTTACCGACATCGTGCATTGGTGCACCATATTGGATTGCTTCAACTTCATCACTGCATCTGCCTAGTTTCTCTGCAAGTAAAGCAGAGTAATGACTTACACGCAAAAGGTGTGAGCCTGTATCTTCATCCCTGTATTCGGCCGCACGGGACAATATATAAACTGTCTCAAACGATGCCGTTTTTGCATGTTCCAGGGCATCACGCACCTCTTCTGTCCGCTTAAAGACCGCAGATTCAAGTTTCTTCTGATAATCTCGCATATGATCATTATATGCTTTTACCTTTAAAAGAGACCGTACCCTTGCCCTCAGTTCCATAATGTCCATTGGCTTTGCGAGAAAATCATCCACACCCAACTCAAGGGCCTTTACTCTCATCTGTATCTCATATATTGCCGTAATCATTACAATCGGTATTATTCGCGTCTCTTCATTTTTCTTTAACTTCCGAAGGACCTCAAAGCCATCCATTTTTGGCATTGCAACATCAAGTAAAATAACATCTGGAGAATATTCCAATGTCCTTTCAAGCGCTTCAACTCCATTCGCCGCATGTATCACATCGTAATTCAGCGGTAATAAAATATCGCTTATGACACTTCTAATTAACGTTTCATCATCAACAACCAAAATTTTTGGCCTTATCATCTACATACCTCCCAAAAGAGCTGCTATTATGCTTCTTAACTATCTATCGGCAATTCCATAAAAAAAGTTAACCTTAAACAGCGCATGTTCAACCACATAGAAATTTGATATAAAGTAGCTCTAATTACCCCATAAATCTCAAAAAGCCTAAATACATAGTAAGACAAACACCTAATTGGATGAATATGTAAACTGTTCTCAAATCCGCATTTAAACAGCATCGAAACTGTTTTTAAAATATCACACGGCCTGTATCTAAAGTTTTGCCCTTGGCGGATTAATCAATTTTGCTATACTATATAGTATAAAATCCTTGGAAGAGCACATCTTACCAATTTGCGATACTATTGATTCGTGCTTCCGACAAACTTTTAACTTACAAATTAACAACAAATATATATTTACAATATTAATTATAATTCACCCGCCACTATTAAGATTATGATCATGGTAGTTTCTTTGTGTATGAAAATACCGATACTATTAACTTAATGGTTATAACTATTTTTTTTAGAGAGGAAAAATGAGAAATAGAGTACGTAAAACGTTTTTAATTATGGTCTTATCAATGTTAACCATATCTTCTATTGCAGTAACAGCACAGGCAGGAGAGAAAAAGAAAACAAAAGAAACCGACATAGTAATAGAGATAAATGGCCAAAAGATTACGCGCAAAGAGTTTGGTGAATTTCTGATCCAATCATACGGGGATGTAGCACTTGACTTTTTGGTAAAAAAGAAAGTAGTTGAACAAGAAGCAAGGAAGCACGATATTACGGTAACGGAAGAGGAGCAGAAGGAGAGGCTTGAAAGAAGTGCAGACGCGCAAATCCAGATGATGATGAAAAAGAGTGGATTAGAAAAGAAAGAGGACCTGGAACTGTTGCTTTTTAAAAAAGGCGTTACAATGGACAAAATGCGCAAAAACATAATCACATCACTTAAAAATCAGACAATCCTGGAACTG
The DNA here is from genome assembly GCA_021777055.1 of Candidatus Anammoxibacter sp. GTDB lineage: Bacteria > Planctomycetota > Brocadiia > Brocadiales > Anammoxibacteraceae > Anammoxibacter_A. The sequence goes on from JAIQZO010000024.1 coordinate 491,026, forward strand.
CTAGTGGAAAAGATCTTACTGGAAAACATAACATATACAGAAGATGAGCTAACTGCAGCTTACGATGATACATTTGGCCCAAAAATTTTTGCCAGGCAAATAGTGTTAAAAACAAGAAAAAAAGCTGAAGAAGTGTTAACAAAACTAAAAGGTGGGGCTGATTTTGCCAAACTTGCAAAAAAAGATTCCATTGACAGAGCGTCGGCCAAGCGAGGGGGAGAAATGATGCCATTCAGTATATATACAACTTTGGGAAAATCTGTCAGTAAATTGAAGGAGAAACAGTATAGTGACATTATTCAGACAGGTTATGGGTACCACGTTTTACAGTTGATAAAAAAAGTGCCAGGTAGTGATAAAAGTTTTGAAGAAGTCTTGGATAAGCTGGAAATAATTGTTAAGAGAGAAAAATTGAACCAACAGGTACAACCATGGTTAAAGGAACTTTTTGAGAAATCAAAGGTTGAAATATTACTGTAAATATTTGTTATCAACTAATTTTGTTGCAGGTGCAAAATGAAGGTACTAATGTATTCTGTTTCAGGAAAAAAGTATATAGGGCTTTGTGTAAAAGAAGGCACTCTAAATTTTTCGCTTGCATGGAAAATATACAGCGCTGAAAATCCCAACCACAGCCATATAGAACTCCTTTCAAACCTTGATTTACTTGAAGCCGGTCTTTTTTCCGGGAAACTATTTACTGATGTGTACATGCACCTGAAGAAGCTCTCGCAACTTGAAAAATGTCTGGAGAAAAGGGAGTTCACTTTTGAACCACCAATTAGTGGATCAATAAAAATATTGGCACTGGCCCGAAACTATAGGGCACATGCCAGAGAGTTAGGAAACGAACCAATTGAAGAACCCATAATATTTACAAAAACCTCAAATACAATACTACCCCACAATGGAGACATCATCTACCCTGAAAAGATTACAAGGGTTGACCATGAAATAGAGCTTGGAGTTATTATTGGCAAAAAACTAAAGTATGCCGATGAAGAAGACGCAAAAAAAGCAATAGCCGGGTATACTATAGTTAATGATGTTACCGCAAGAGATTTACAGAAAGCCGACATTTCAAAGCAGTGGCCATGGCTTAGATCAAAGAACTTTGACACATTTCTACCAATGGGTCCTTACATTGTACCAAAGGAATTTATCAAAGACCCGAACAATCTAAACCTGCAGCTTGATGTAAACGGGAAGAAAAGACAAATGGGCAACACATCCTGTATGATAAATAGCATACCAAGTGTTATTAGCTATATTTCAGGCTTTTTGTCATTGTCCCCGGGTGATGTTATTTGCACAGGAACACCGGAAGGGGTTGCACCTATAAAGGCAGGAGACACTATTAACGCGACAATTGACGAAATAGGAACGTTGTCAAATAGTGTTATCAGTGAAAAATAGTTTCATACTGGCTAATATGTGAATGTAAATGCTATTCATATTGAAACACCTTAATCTTTAAATGGCCTATTTATGCTCTTATTCTTTTCACGTTTCTTTCTTGTACTAAAAAAAAACAAATTAATTCGGCTTTGTTTACTGATTCTCCTGGTTATTGCTTCGGGAGTATTTTCTGTCTCACTTTTCGAAAATAACCTTTCTCTAAAAGATGCTTTCTGGTGGAGTATAGTTACAATTACGACTGTGGGCTATGGTGACATGGTACCTGCTACAACAGGCGGTAGGGTTGTTGCTGTATGCCTTATGGTACTGGGAATTGGTTTTCTTGGCATGTTTACGGCAAACCTTGCAAGTATTTTAGTTGAAGGAAAGATCATGAAAGAGAAAGGAATGGAAAAGATCAAGGCGAGAAAACACTTTATTCTTTGCGGATGGAATTACAAGACAAAGGAAATTATCGAAGAGTTAAAATCAGACAAATGTATGGCAAACTCTTCCTTAGTTTTAGTTGCAAACATACCGGAAAAGCCGTTAAATGATAAAGAGATCTTGTTTGTAAAAGGCGAAGTTGATGCAGACACCATGGAACACGCCAATTTGAAAGATGCATCAACTGTAATAATAACCTCGGACGAGTCTGTAGAATCGCATACACGTGATGCAAAGGTTATCATGGACACTTTAACCATTAGAGATATAAGTAGTAGTGTTTACATTTGCGCAGAGATCTCAAATATTAAAAACTTTAAGCATTGTAAAATAGCCGGGGCAGACGAAATAATTGTTATAGGAGAGTTAAGCAGTCGCCTCCTTGTACAATCAGCCCTGAACCCTGGAGTAAAAAGGGTATTTACCGAACTTATGAGCAGCAGTTATGGCCATGAACTTTATAAGATTCCAACGCCTGAAAAAATAGTCGGAAGTAGATTTATTGACGCATTAAACAAGATTAAATCGGAAACGGATTCCATCATCGTTGCTATAGAATCGGTTAAAGAAGATAAGATGATAGTTAATCCGGACAAAGATCTTATTATCCAAAGCAACGACAATCTAATAGTAATGTCGTTGGAAAGACCATAGAGACCAAGCAATTAATGTTATAGCGACTACTCAGGTGGTTAGGCTGAAGGCTGAAAGTAAATTAACGATTTTGAAGTGCTCTTATCAAGCAATTTAAGACTTTCTCAGTTTCGATGATCTTTGGCTCAATCAGGGACAAATCCTGATTATCCAAGAACTCAAGCCGATTAGCCAAACTTAGTTGATAATGCAACTCCCTTAATGATCCAAAAGCAATATTAAGGAATCTAAGGTAATCTGCCTGACTTTCACGGGCACATCCCTCCACGATATTAGAAGGAACGGAAACCGCCGCTCTCCGAATCTGAGAAGTTAAACCATATTGCACCCCTCTCGGAAACTTTGCGATTATCTCGTAAACTAATAGCGCTACCTCATCAGCCAACCCAAAGGCCCTAAGTTTTGTATGATCACGCACTGTTTTTCTCTAATAGCCTTCCGTCTTCAGCCTATTCCCCTAAGTAGCTACTTAATGTTTATCATTCATATCATCTTTATTAATATCACGTATCATTTCAACCAACCTACCAAAGTCACGTTTTATAAATTTGAATTGTAGAAAAGGCACACTTGCCCAGATATTATTTTTTCCAAGACCGTTTGATTTCAACACCATCTTTATCTTGTTATCAACTATTATATCCTTATATTTCTCCCTGATTCTTTCGATTGTGTCATTACTTATTGGTCTTGTTAAAAAAATGATGGTCTCATCTCTAAAGTATTGAAACGATTTATATACCGAATAGAAATGGCTGATCTCTGCTACCGCATCTTTTACACTCCTATGATATGAAAACAAGTTCATATCATTTTCAGATATCATATTAGTCTTTAATAGCTTACCTTTTATAAAAATTAGCCACTCTTCCCAGAAGAAGGAATCTTCCGGCTCAATTAAAATTATTGGTCTTGGCCTGCACTTTCCAGTCTGAATAAGTGTAAGCATCTCAAAGGCCTCATCCATTGTCCCAAATCCACCGGGAAATAGCACCGTAGCATCGGATTCCTTAATGAACATGAGCTTACGGGAGAAGAAATATTTAAACTTCATACATTTAGGATCATCTTTGATTCTCCTGTTTGCATCCTGCTCAAATGGCAGCTTAATGTTAAGCCCAAAACTATTAGCCGCTTCAGCACCTTCATTACCTGCCTCCATTATCCCGCCACCAGCACCAGTAATTACCATAAAGTTAGATTTTACTATCTCACGAGCAAACCTTTTAGCCATTTGAAAACAATTAGAAGTAAATTCAATCCTCGCAGAACCAAAAATAGCAACTTTTCTTATTGTTTTATAGTCCTCAAATATATTAAATGCCTTACCAAACTCATTTATTGTATGATTAATCAACTTAAGGTTTCCAGTATTACCTCCCTCTGAATCCACAAGCTTAATGATCCCGGAGAAAATTTCCCTGACGATCTCCCTGTTCTCACTATGAACATTAACATAAGAGGCCTTATCTATAAGCTCATTTAATATACTACTGTTGTTAGATTCTCTTTTATTTTTCTTCATATCAACCTGGATTTCGTTAATCACCCACGACAAAAACACGGGAACCCTGCATCAAATCTTCATGACCTGTAACCACAACAACATCGTTTTCATCCAGCCCAGAAACAGCCTCAACCTCCCCACCTTCAGCAAATCCAAGCTCTATCTGTTTCTTTAACACACTAGTCTCTTCATCCAATACAACATTAAACAAGGTGAACCCCGCCCCATTGCTATTATCTATCACTCGAATATCAGCTGTAGTTTTATCAATGTCATAAGGTGGCAGTTCGGTCAAATCAATAACCGCTTCTACCATCTCTTCTGTCCCTTTTGCATCTGAATATATCGTTACAGCCTTTATGTCTATAACCGTGCCTCTCACAATCTTTTCTAATAAATCCTCACTTTTACCCTCTTTTGTCAGCGCTTTTACAGAAATTTCCACACCCTGTCCAACAGAAAGCTTGTTATCGTCATTTTTTGAAGAAGATATCTTCACTGTCTTCTTTAAAACAAAAACCTCATCTGCAACACTATCCATAATCAAGGATTTTTTAGGTATAACAATGGCATCCTCATGTTCACCTACCAGAATAAAAACAGTAGCAAACATTCCGGGCCTAAGCATGCGTGAGTTTTTATCATCAATCTCAATAGTGACTTTTATAGTCCCACTCTTTGGATCAATTACAGGATTTATTAACTTAACATTTCCTTCAAAACGTACATCAGGAATAGATTCAACCGATATGTATACCGACTGTCCATTGTCAATCTTATTTAAATCTTTTTCTGGGATATAAACCTTACCATATATTTTATCTAATTTCGCTATCTTAAACAAAGCCTGACCATCTGTCACATTCTCACCAACTTCAATATATCTTTCAACAATAGTCCCCTGTATAGGGGATTCTATCATATAATAGTCCAGTTCCAGTTTTTTTCTCTCATATTCCACCTCTGCCATTTGATAGTTTAATTTATGCTCCTCCAACACCTCTCTGCTTACAATTTTATCATCAAAGGTACTTTTAGATCTCTCATAAAGAACTTTTGTATTTTCAAGTTTTACCTTTGCGTCTTTTACCTCAAGTTCCGCCTCTTTTTTATCTAAATGCACCAATAATTTACCGGCCTGCACATCTATTCCCTCTTCGACATATATCTCGTTAATTTCACCATTGGTCTTTGATAATATATCAATCTCTTTTTCCGCCTCAATATTACAGTTGGCCGAAATGTATATGTACATCCTCTTCTTAACAGTCTTTGCTACCTCTACAGGTACTGCCCCAGCGACCTTCTTATTCGCAGAATTGTGCCCCATTACAGAGGAATGGCCTGAACCTTTTCCCATTTTTACTGCAGGCTTCTCTTTTACAGATACATTGTTCTTTTTAAAATAAGTTATTGTATAAATAATACCTATTACAAGCAGTAGGATTATCGTTGACTCTACAATAATAATGGAAGACGATTTTTTAGACATTTTTTAAGTGCAATTACTATAACTAACTTTAAAAAAAGCACCGTTTGGAGGAAACTTATAACAAATAATATACAGTTGTATAGAAGGATAACATAGAGCAGCGAAGCCGCAACCAAATTGGGAATACAGAACGCAGGAGACAGAATTCAGAATAAAGCATAGATATGTTGATGCTGTTCAATAGTCATTTCATCTATATTGATACGGCTACACCGATGGAACCACACAACCAGAACTCCATATAAAAGTTTAGATCGTTTAGGTATCAAAATATAGTAAAGGGGCGGATTGGTAAAAGTCTCATTCCCAATTACCAACGGTTAGGCAGGTAAAAATATACTGATCTATCAGCGTAAAATGCACCCTACATGGTCTCACCATTATGTAAGGCGCGTTTCACACACAAACTTATTATTCTAAAAAATTATGCAGATTAAATAGGATTGAAGGCAGAATCCGCTTATCTCTATTTTCAGTGTATAACACAAACCCTACATTTTCTAAAATCCAAATGCCTTCTCTTCTTCTTTAATCAACCCCTGATAAACAGGATGTTCCCTCCAGCCCCAGATCCTTCTCGGGCGTGTAATAATTTGCAGCTCGCAATTCTCCGCAATGGAACACTGGCACGCCAAACGATATTGCGGACCTTCAAATCCAACGGTGCATATCTCTTTCTCTGTTGGCGGACTCAATTTTTCAGGGTTGTCTACTTTAATTCGACACAATTGACAAAACCCCTTTCCCCTACAGTTTACAACATTTTCTGGAAACAAATACAACTTTAAATCATTCTCTAAGCAGAAATCACGTAAATTTACATTCTCAGGCACATCAATTTCTACATTTTCTTTTAGAAACTTTACTTTAGCCATAAATAAATTCTCCTAAAAACAATATTACTATACGTAACGCGGCAAATCCGCAACCAAAATCGCAAAGATAGAAGTTTTTTAAAATAAAAGCATATCATACGAAAGGTGTTATATTTTAGCAAATTGTAAAAAGTTAAATCAAAGGAATAAGTAAAATATAGAAAAAAATTAACAATCCTTTCTCCTTAAGATCAAATATTGAGATGTATATATTGATCTAAGTATTTTTTTTCATGAAACGTTACGAACAATATATGGATAGCAGAATTGTGTACCTTGTGGGATTAAATCTGGGACAGCGCAATACTGTTCAGTACAGTATTGCGCTGTCCCAGATTTTCAGATACTCATCTCAAAAGGTGTTCCTTTTCCTTTAATCGTTATCCTTAATAGTTAGTAGAGCATTTGTGTGTCTTCCCAATGAAGCACCACCAGTGATATTCTGGAGTATCAGCCCTACTATCTCGTCTCCTTCTACTTCTGTGTCATCGAGAATTTGGACGGATACGGTTTTGTCTGCATTATCTCCATCGGACCAGGAAAGTGTGGTTGTTTGCTCAGTATAGTCAGAAACTGCTGTAGCATCCTCTTCAACAGTAATAACTTCAACAGTTACCTCACCGCCACTGCCCTGTATTCGCTTGACAGTAATCGGAACAGAATTGAGGCCATCTTCATCAGCGGTGTAAAAAGGCCTGCCGAATTGAAGAGTTCCTGCTGAAGTTGGCGAGGGACAGTCAAAGTAAGAAGAATCAGCATGCAAGAAGGTTGGTACTGTTGTAACTACGGCGTTTTCACATCTCGGCGGGCCGGGGCAGGGGGAAAAACGCGGTACTTCAGCTTGCGGTGCACTAACATCACAACAGCCAAAGTCACTACTGTAAGTAGCTTTAAAATCACCAAAAGCAACACACCCATCGAAAGACCATTCCTCTGTCACTAAACCATCATTTGTATATTTATAGTGTGTACCTTCATTGGGCCATTGTAATGTTCCATACCTGTCACAACTGGCAGAACCAAAAGCTCCGAAAATGGCTAAAAATTGCGAAAATTCTTGTATTCCTTCATCTAGTATAGTTCCAGTAAAGGAATTTGTCCTATCTACAATCTCAACAGGAATAGCCGATCCACTGTCATCAAACCCACATGGAGCGCCAAACACACCTGGAGGACTACCTTCAGGACATTCTCCCACCTGTAATGTATGTTCAAAGGAATATATTTCAGTGCCATTAGCAACATTAAAAGTTTTTGTTGCATTTACAGACTCAATCGGTTTAGTCGGTGCGGCGGAATTATATTTTTTCCAAGTAACAATCTGTGCTCCCCCGTCTTCGCAATTACTCACTCTACCCCCTGTATTGGGATCATTCCCTTCACATAACTCACCATCTTTCCACTGAGGATTTTCGTCCTCTATCTCTTCAGGAGACTTAAACTCATCCCCTACAAATGTTCCAATTTCACCATCAATTATCCCTTTTCCCGGCTCTCCCGGCTGCCTTGTGTTATCCTGAAAGCCCCCTTTTTCCCCTGGTATATCCGTTGCATCACCTCCTGCTCCGGGACTTAGTGATGCAACATACCAGATATCACCGCCGTCACCGCCCTTGGTTTCCTGACCCTTTTCAGATTGAGCACTCAGTGCTGAACCACCATTTCCGCAGTTAAATGATACGATACCAGAATTGCCACCATTACCCCCAATCCCCTCTGTCTCATCTTTATCACAGTCAGAATATCCATCTCCCGCAAAGCCTGCAATAACACCATAATGTAAACTCGTGTGATCTTTAGTTTCGGTTATAAATACAGGGTCAACTTCCTGGCCATCTTCAATCTTCTGTGCAATAGATTTGGGGTTTGAGCCGTCTCCCCCTTTAGAAAACATAAAGTTTAGTCCGAGAACAGAACCGCCATTACCGCCAGTTACAGTAATATCTCCGGCATCGGCACCGTTATACTCTATTTCACCGGTTTCCTCATCCTTATACCCGTCCCAGCCATTGTTTCCTATTCCAGTACAAAATCCACCATCTCCCGCAAAGCCGCTTTCAATCAAAAGGGGTGACTCAAAAACATCGCCCCCTGAACCACACCAGAGCTGTACTTCTGCAATAGGATCACCGGGTTCGTTAATTTCTCTGCGTGACCAGTAACCGGCATTTCCACCATTCCCGCCAAGTACTGCTCCATCACCGCCTTCTCCACCTAGTAACTTTATTACCGCCAGAGCGTAAGTTTTATCTCCATTTCCATTTGATGTGGTAAGTGATTTAAAAATAGAACCAGCAGACCTAGTCTCCCAATAAACATAGCCACCATTCCCGCCTTGTCCGTCGATAATCAATGTACCACTTTCTGAAAAATTGACCCTATCCGGGGCTCCTATAACTGCTCCTGGTTCTGTATTAAAAATCAGCTCCCCTGCGCGTCCCCCTTTACCGCCGGTAACAGTTAAAGATTTAACCTCTTCTGGTATATCAACATTTCCATCAATAACAATTTTTTCTCCATTACCACCTCTTCCTAAAACAAACAGCGAATCAGTAGTTCTTTCTCTTGGGAAAATCTGAACTTCCGGCGCAGTGAGAACAATATCACCTCCGTCACCACCATCACTCCCTGTATAGAAACCTGTTTTGTCAATATCAACAAGATCTCTATGATCTGCCTCGCCATAACCTTCCCCTGGACCGGAAATTATATGCGATGATTCGCCAAGCACAATAAGCCCATGCTCATCCTCAACTGTTAGAATAATTGCTGTACCATTTCCAAATTTACCTGATTCATCTGGTACAAAAATAGTGGCAGTTTTATTAACGGTAATGCTCCCGTCTATTAAGATATTTCCTTTTTTCGATCTGATGGTAAAATCACCCGGCCCGTCACTTTCAATAATTATGTCACCAATGATTTCAACATCCCCGCGAGATATAATTTCTGTGCCAGCTTTGTAGGTCCTGGTTTCACCTTTTGGGATAATCAGCTCTCTCACACGAATCTTTTTCCTAAAAGGCAATCTCTTTCGGTTCGTCCTGGTTTCACTTTTTAAGCTAAAAAGCTCTTTATTCGTAAATTTGGTCTCATTACCATAAACACTGTATGGGATCTCGCCATACGCCAAAACATTAAAAAAAATACAAATAACCAATAAAACAAATCTCCAGCTAAATTCTAAAAATTTCTTCATTTTCAACCTACCTTCCTAATTTCTTTATTATCTTCTCGTATTGCTCTAACGATTGAACTGTGCAGCGCGGTTTTTTACATTCGCACCAGTGGCTAATTAGCGTTATATCACTATACAGCTTTCAAAATATAAAAAGAATATCCGTAATGTTTCTCATACTTTTCAAAGAGATTCATTTCTTCTTCTGTTTCCTTAATAACGGATTGCATGATTCTGTCTTTCGAGTGCTTGAAAGAGTTCATGTTTTCTCTAAGCGGTCCATAGTAATTATCCCACCAAGCCTTTGATGGCAAACGGTAAATTCCTAAAATCTCAAAACCTGATGAATTTGCATGATGTGAGTTTTCTGATTCAGTACCGATGGTAGGGTAGGCATTTTGCCAATAAACTCGTACAGATTCCGGCACTTCACTAGCGAAATAGTTCATTTCCGAAATAAAAGCAATTCCATTAGCTGCCATCAATGGTCTCCAAGCTTTCAATGCACCTTCAAATTCCAAGTTATAAGCGGCACCCTCGGACCAAAGCAGATCAATGGTTTCTGGTTTCCAATCAAGACTCCCCATGTCACATTCGATCGCTTCTACTAAATGTTCAACTCCTCGCTGTTTTGCCCGATTTATCAGCTCATTAAGAAATTCTCGCGAAAAGTCTACGGCCCGTACCTTTGATTTAAATCTGTCCGCCAGTAATAGTGTTCCAGCACCAGCACCGCAACCCATATCAGCTATGCGTGGATTTGCGGGTAACTCTTTAATCAGCGAAAGTATATGATTCGAATAGTTTGTATCACCTGGGCCTTGTCTCTCCATACCGAGATGTAATTTGATAAGAGCTTGAATATATTTCTCATGTTCTTCCATTTAAATAATTCTCTTTTTCTAAATTAACACATTAATCTACTGGTTCATGCAACCACAAGGCATCTTAAAACGCTAATAAATTATTCTATATTTTCTGTATAATTACAAATTTTACAATAATTTTGACAGATTTTAAGCTTATTCTCATGGCAGTATAAGGTGAACATAGAAAAACTTTAACAATCCTTTCTCCTTGCTATCAAATATTGTGATATATATAATAATGAGCTAAGTATTTTTTTCATGAAACGTTTGAGGACAATATATGAGTAGCGGAATTGTGTATCTTGTAGGAGCCGGCCCGGGAGATCCTGGACTTTTAACGGTAAAAGGCCGTGAATGTATACAAAAGGGCGATGTAATTATTTATGACTACCTGGTTAATATAGTACTTATTAATGACGCAAGAAAAGACGCTGAGTTAATCTACGTGGGTAAACAGGGAAATCAACATACACTGGAGCAGGACGAGATAAACCAGCTTATTGTAGACAAGGCAAAAGAGAACAAATCAATTGTGAGGTTAAAAGGAGGAGACCCGTGTGTCTTTGGTCGCGGAGGTGAAGAGGCTCTTTTTTTGCTTGAAAATAATATACCATTTGAGATAGTACCCGGCATAACTGCGGCAATTGCAACACCCACATATGCGGGAATACCTGTAACATTCAGGAGATACACCTCTACATTTGCCCTCATTACAGGACATGAAGACCCGACAAAACCTGACAGCGACATTGACTGGGCCAAAATCAGTACGGGAATCGGAACACTGACATTTTATATGGGCGTAAAAAACCTCCCTTATATAGTAGAACAACTAGTAAAACACGGCAGATCAAAAGATACACCCGTTGCCGTTATTAGATGGGGAACAAGGGCAAATCAGGAAACGGTTACCGGAACCCTGGAATCAATAGTTGAAAATGCCAAATCAATCAAAGCTCCAGCCATTACAATTGTTGGAGAGGTTGTTAAACTCAGAGAAAAACTAAACTGGTTTGAAAACAGAAAATTGTTTGGAAAATCCATAGTAGTTACACGTTCAAGGGATCAGGTGAGTGAATTTTCAGAAAAACTAACATGTTTGGGGGCAGAGGTAATTGAGTTCCCGACTATTAGTATTGCAGAACCGGATGATTTTACGCCACTGGATAACGAAATCAAAAATATAGAGGGAACAGATTGGCTTGTTTTTACCAGTGTAAACGGAGTTGATTCATTCTTTGATAGAATATTTGCATTGGGCAAAGATATAAGGGACCTGAAAGGCGTAAAGATTTGCGCAATAGGCCCGGCTACTTCTAAGAGAATAACCGATCTGCACCTTAACGTTGATTGCAAACCGCCAAAGTATGTTGCGGAAAGCATAGTTGAAGCACTTAAGTCAATGGGTGAGATAAAAGGAAATAAATTCCTGATGCCAAGAGCTGATATTGCACGGAGTTTTTTACCCGAAGAGCTAAAAGCACTAGGAGCCACTGTCTCTGATATCGTTGCTTATAAGACTGTAATTGCAGAACCCAGGAACCTGAAGATTCTTGATCGACTAAAGGATGGGAGTATAGATATTGTAACATTCACAAGTTCATCAACCGCTCGTAACTTTGTAAAGATTATTGGCGAAGAAAATATTCCTGCAATCAGTGATAAAGTCCGGTTTCTAAGTATAGGACCAATAACCACTGAAACGGCAAAAGAACTCGGCCTAAATATAGCAGCTGAAGCGGAAGAGTACACCATCCCGGGATTGGTTGACATTATAATAAAAGAACTACAGTGATACGGATTTCACAAGTAATCCAGGAAAAAAAAATTAAGATAGATCAATTACAGAAACGAAATTAAATACACCCCGGTCAGGGCAACCGCCCTGGCTCAATTTATATAAGAAAATATGGCTCTATAGGCAAATCAGTGGGCAAGTTATAATCATTTCTTAATGAAAATCGCAACTAATTTGCATAGTAGTTTTACCCACAAATTACCTATAGAGCCATAAATTTACGTAAATCCGTAAAATCACATAACAGCGAATTAAAACACTATATTTGTTTATACGCACAACCCCATCCGCAAAACATCATGATTTTTATCATCAAAGAATACCTCGTTCCTCAAGATTCCTTCCATTTTAAACCCCAACTCTTCATTGAGTTTTATGTTTCTAATATTTGTATCAAGTGTGTTTAAATAGATCTTTTTCAGGCCTAATTTGATTATGCCGTATTGTATCCATAATTTAGTCGCTTCCTTTGCGAAACCTTTACCCCTCATCATTGGATCCCCTATTAACTTGCGTAATTCCGTCTTTTTTTGCAAAACATCATGATTAAGAAATGCGACTAAACCGATAGGCGTATTATCAGGTAAAGTAACCACACCGAAAATATTAGACTCGGTTTCAATGAGATTGTTAAGTGAGGTTTCCTGTGCAGTACTGCGGGACATCAAAAAATGTCGTCCATTTTTATCTTCCAGCCATTTTTCTAACATTTCCATATCCCATGTTTTTTCAAAAGCCCTGATCTTTATCCGTTTACCATTCAATGGTAGTTGAGAAAAAGACAATTTGCTATGCATGCATTTATCATCTTCCGCACTCCTTTTTTCTTCTTCATTTTCTTTCGTAGTTAACGATGGAGCATCCCAATTATTATCCATAGAATTTTCCAACAACATATTAACAAACCGCACATAATCCAATAGCTGAAAGCCGTATAGTAAACCCTCCCTAAAAAAACTTCTGGCTAGGATTTCTATGGTTTGTGCCGGGATTCTGTTATCTGTTTCTTTGCCGTAAATCTCATTTTGATTTGAGAATGTGTTTAATTCGTTTACTTTACTAATAATTTCCATTGTTTACTCCTTACATTAGAATAAGGTAACTTATTTTATATTGCCTTAATTTATAGTATTACTTTATAAAAACTTCTTTTTTAAGATTTTGTAGCTTTTATGGAATACAGAATTCAGGAGACATCAATCAGTACTATAAAAAACAAGGGTTTAAAGACAGAGATAATTTCTATTAATTAACATAGCGAAATAACTACAAATTCTTTCTTTATTTTGAATTGAACCTCCTGAATTCTGTATTCTAAATTTTGTTGCAGCATGGCTGCGTTATATGTGTTAATGTTTCTTTTATCGTCTCTATATTATTACTATAGGTTATTCTGACAGATCGCTGATTTCTGGAAAACTTCTTACAACATCACGTAGCCTGAAGGATAATTTCCTGATTATTGTTAGCCTCTGATAAGTCAAACTGTCTAAACTGCTGTCTTCCAGTAATAATTCTACATTTCCTAATAATGCAGTAAGTGGGTTGTTTATTTCGTGTTTCATGGTTCTGATTATTTGCCGGAAAGCATAATGACTTTCACCGTTGATATCTTCTTCTAATATTTGCATAAATTCTTCCTTCATATTTCCTAATAATGTAGTGAGTGGGTTGTTTATTTCATGTTTTACGGTTCCAATCATTTGCCAGAGAGCATTAAGCCTTTCACCGTTAAGATCTTTTTGTAATTTTTGCATAAATTTTTCCTCCATCTGAAAAAACTTTTTTTAAGATCATATATCTGTAGTTGCACTTTACATTCCAAACCAATAATAATTTCACCCAATAGAATTCTGGACGGAGAAAAAATATGTCCGTCTATATGGTTAAGTGCAGGTGCTATCTGTGGTTAATAAAACTTAAAGATTTCTGATATTTTTTTTAGAAACAATAAACTATGCAACAAATGTAGGAGGTTAAGTAAAAATACTAAAACATAATGATGTTACCGTATGTAACAAGCCTTTTTACATTTGTTCTTACAAATCTCATCAATAAATATATAGCTTGTGTTATCTCTCTGTAATACCTATCGTTACCGTGCAACTAAGATGTTACTATAAGTAACATCTGTTTAATGGAACGATACGTAACGTGTATAAACTAATAATGCAATCTAATATAGGACAGGTTAGATGCTGGTATTAGTAAATAGACCTTAACAATGAGTTCAAATATCTAGTTTTTAAAACTTTGATTTGTTTTCTCTAAACAATAATCATTTAAACGTTGTAGTAGATTCATAACAAAAAAAACATATAAATAAATTCGTTTTATCAATGGTCAATGTAAGCTCATGATATATAAAATAATAATTAATGTTTTGAATTTTTTAATGAAAATCATGTGTCATAATTTTTAATATATTTGGGATGCCGGTTGTTAATAAAGAAGAATGTTATTTTCGTGGTGATCATGTATTCAGAGTGTTGTTATCTGGTGAAATCAGATTTCTTTAGAGTTTTAGTAACTAAAAGATATTTGTTCATTAAATTATTGGATACACACGGATTTTGACTGTACAAAAGTAAGTGATGAGAAATACAGGTTAGGAAGAGAAGTGGATGTTCCAATGCTTATAATATTGCTCGGGGTAATTGCCGGAGTGGTTCTTTCAAGAATATTAGGGCTCTTTATTGGAGCGGTTGTCCTTGCTTTGAGTTATAAAATCTTGGATGCTTTGTTGGTATATAATGTCTTTATTGAAGACGAAAATAAATTATTAACTAAAAACAATTTGTAAGTTCAAACTGTTAATAAATTGTGAATGTAACGTTCAGATTTACGTTAGATTTGTTCTAGCTGATTGGGCCAAACCTGAAGCGAAGCATCCTTCACGTTGAGGATTTGGCGATATAGATGTGGTCTAGACGTTTTCAATAGCTTAAAATTGTACAACTGCCACAAAAAATGTATGGCTGGGATAGCGCGAATACTGTTGCAGGTGTGCTATTTCTTTTGTGGTGGAAATGCAGCTAAAATCTTAGCCACTACATTGTTAACAGTCGAGGTCTTTTTCTCAGGTGATGCATTAGGATCTACTACAACTCTAGCTATGCCACGCCAAATGAGTTTCTGTGTCTGGGGATCGGCAATGTTAACAATAAGAGTGCCCTCGGTGTAATGAAAGGTTGCCACACCACCGTCTCCAAAATAGTCACTCCATTTGCTGTCTAGGCTATCGTGTATAGAAGGTTGTAAACGTAGAATGTCTTTTTTGTCTTCAGCGATGACATAATACCGAACCGAAAAATCAGGTGCGCCGGTCGCCATTTTCTGGAAACCTTTGAGAGTTAATTTGGTGTCAATGGCGGCATGAATGCGGGCGTGGAGCGTGGGGTTGTTATCAATCCTCTCGTCTCCCATTTTCTCACTACTTTCTGGCCACCATCCGTATGTCTTTAAAATAGAGAAATCTGTTCTAGGATCAAAGTCATTATAAACGGATACGGTTGCACACCCTGCCATAAGAGCTACTAGTAACAAAATTAAAATACTTTTAATGCCTTTCATTTTATTCACCTTTCCATCTATTTCTCTTCAACTTCTTTTTTCTTTTCTCTGTCTCACAGAAAGAACAAACAAAAATATTTGTACGAATGAAATAATTATCGGTCATTCATTTCTTTCCACCTAAACTTTTTATCTTTTCTGACATATTCCTAAATTATCTAATTGGTTATAATTTCCATTTGACCTGCCGATAATTGCGTAACGGTTCTGCAAAATCCACCCTTCACATTTAGGTAGTAGCTCATTTGAATTTCCGACTCGCTTAATTGTTAATTTGCATACACTTATTGTAATATTATTAATCATAATATCTATGTCTTCAGGCAAGCCAACTGATATAGTGTACCCTGCTTTTGACTGCTTTCAAACCTTTTTTTTTAATAACCATGTTGTTGATGTTTTGTTAGTTATTGCTTTTTTTGGCTAAAAAAACTAATCAAAATTCATGATGCGGCGAAGTCGCAAGCAAATCCATTTAGGATAGTAATGTCTTCGTAGAAATGCCCAATATTTTAGTTTCCTAAGAAATAGTGTGCTATAATTTAAGTGTCTTGTATCGGGAATGATTAAGAAATATCCTATCGTTAGATTCTGACAGATTTTGAAGTGGATCTGAAAAGAGATCTCCTCAAAAACGAGGCTTAACACCCATGTATTTACCTGACTATGTAAAATTGTTGTGCTTATATATTAACCCGGCAATTATCTAGGTTATGATTATCTGAGAGTAACACCTTTGACAATAACAAGATAAACGACCAACATATTCTCGTATTTAAGTGCCGGAGTAATAGTAATAATTTTTGCGCATAATATTATATTCTATACAAGGCCCTAAAATAATTAAGGAGTAATTAATCTATGAACAAAACAAGCAAGTTGAAACGAAGATGTTATACTTGCCCTATAGTTACTGGTATGAAACTGGCGTTATTGTTTACTACTATGGCAATACTATTTTTTACAACTGATTCTATTAGTCAAACAGCGGAAACACAGGTACATAAAGGGGCGGCAAATAGTGAGCCTGCTGCATATGAAATCCCCAGTACATTAAGTGCATACAAAATACTACCCTCAGAGTTGTTGGAAAGTAAATATCATAGAGTATTTGATGAGGTACCGACCTATGGTTTTACTAATCGATTCACGATCTCTTCCCCGTTTGGCCAATTTGAAGCGTACGGTATAGATATGTTGAAAATACGAGTAAACGAGATTTATGCCCTGGCCAGATTATCTGAGATGAAAAAGACAAAAACCTTTGGTGATGCGGCAAAAAAAGCATCGTTAAGTCCTATTAAAGGAGCCTGGGGGCTGGTCTCAAATCCCGTTGATACAGTATCGGGTTTGCCTAAAGGTATGTGGAGATTTATGTCACGGGTGGGAAAGGTTGTAACGGGAGAGCGCAGTGATGTTGAGGATAGCAAGGCAAAGGAACTTATTGGGTTTTCACCAATAAAACGTAAGTATGCGTTTAAATTAGGTGTGGATGTTTATACTTCTAACAAGGTGTTGCAAAAGGAATTGAACAGCGTCTGCTGGGCGGCCTTTGCAGGCGGGGCAGGAGTGAAATTACTTACTATACCTTTACAGGGTACTGCTGGCATAATAGTCAAAGGCTCTTCATTAGTTCATAAATCAAACAAAATATTACTCGACTACGCTCCTGAGGAGATTGGGGAATTAAATCGTAAATTGTTGGAGAAGATTGGTGTAGAGGATTGGGCTATTAATCTGTTCTTAAGGAATTCTTATTTCTCGCCACGTCACCAGACGATAATTGTACAGTCCCTGATGGAGATGAAGACAACAAAGAATCGAGGAAACCTTATAAAACAGGCCATTAATGCAGAGTGTGAAGAAGACGCCTTCCTTTTTCAACGTATTGCAGAGATGTTGCACGGTTTTAATAATTATGTTAAACCTATCAGCGAGATGGTCTATGTCCGTAAGATTGTGGCTGGTTATGCGGCGGATCAAACTATGGTGGTTGTTATTCCTGCAGATCGAGTATACTGGACAGAACGGGTAGATATAGGGTCGGATGCGGTAAAACGTCTGGATTTCGGAGATCTTCCCATAAGACGAACAGAACTTTGGGTTACTGGAGGTCTCACCCCTGTTGCCAGACAACAGCTTGAAACCAAAGGGATTATTATTAAAGAACAAATAGGTGACTGGTTGGATACAAAATAAACAGGAAATTAAATATAATTTTGTAGTTTCTATGTTGGGACTGCCTTGATGACTTCTCCTATTGGTTTTGACGGATTTGTATCTATTCAGTTAAGTAATGTAGCCCACCTAAATCAACTTTTCTTTGAGGGGACTATAAGTTTTAAAACATGTACTATATTCTCCCCTCTAGAAAGAGGGGTAGCTGCGTATGCAGACGGGGTGTGTAATAGGCTCAGAATTGTTACACAGATCTCATGATTTCATGGCAAAAAAATTTTATACCACATTGAAACAGGCTTGTATCATTGTAAGCCTACTACACTTTTTTTAGGGTATCTATTCAGCGAAAAAAAACCACTTTTTCCTTGACAGTGTTTTTGTATGAAAAGTGTTAAATTGTAGACAAAGTGTAAGTAGTCAAATATCAGTTTAAGAGTAAGCGTAAATCTATGACCAAGAGGTTGTTTTTAAAGTAATATACCCTTGTGTATTAAAATATTCAAAATCACTACAAATGGATTGAGAGGAGAAAAAGCTCAAGAAAAAATCATGTGTTATAATAGCAGCCTAAAGTAATTGTAAAGCTATTAAAACAGGTAGATTTAATTGACGATAGATAATATAAATATAGACAGAACGCTAGAAAGTGCAGAGAAACATCTATCAGAAGATAAAGAGATGTCATCAGCGACGAAGTCGCTGATGGAACTTTTGCTGTTAATAATAAAGTTATTGGTAAAGCGTTTAGAACTAGACAGTAGCAATAGTAGTAAACCACCGTCCCAAGATCCAAATCGAAAGAGAAAAGATAAAGTAGGAAATGGCAATAATAAAGGTGGTAAGAAAGGTCATGAAGGAACGACATTAGAAAAGATATCAGAACCTGACGAGACGATAGAGCATATAGTAACAGAATGTAAGAAGTGTCATAATAATCTGAAATCTCAGGAAGCACAATCTTATGAGTCAAGACAGGTATTTGAAGTAATAATAAAGCGACATGTAGTAGAGCATAAGTCGGAGGTGAAAGAGTGTACTAAATGTGGAGCAGTAACGACCGGGGCATATCCTAAAGAAGTGAGCAAAGCGGTACAGTACGGAAAAAGTGTAAAAGTATTGTCTGTATATTTGTCACAGGGGCAGTTAATTCCGTATAAAAGGATAGAAGAATTTTTTAAGGATGAGTTAAATATGCCTTTGAGTTCAGGAACCATATACAAGTTCAACAAAGAAGCGTTTGAAAATCTTTCAAGCTTTGATGAACAAGTGAAAGAAGGTTTACTTAGAAGTCCTTTAAATCATACAGATGAGACCGGGTTGAATATAGGAGGAAAAAGAAGTTGGCTTCATAGCGTATCCAATGAGACATGGACACTATTTTATCCACACATATCAAGAGGCAAAGATGCAATAGAAGAGATGGGAGTTCTTCCATCTTACAAGGGTACACTCTGTCATGACTATTACAAGGCTTATTATGAATATGGCAGTATGCACGCTCTTTGCAATAGTCATCATATAAGGGAATTGGAGAGGAGTATTGAGCAAGATAATCAGAACTGGAGTAGGTTAATGAAGGAGTTGTTGCTGGAAATAAATGAAGCCGTAGTAGAAGCAGGAGGTAAACTTGATGAATTCAAACAGGACGAATATCAAAGACGATACGGTACAATATTGTCTAATGGTAAAGACGAGTGTCCTTTAAACCCAAAAATACCGGGCAAAAGAGGTAAGACAGCGCAATCAAAGTCCCGTAATTTGCTTGATAGACTTGAACGTCACCAAGAAGATGTGTTGCGATTCATGAAAGTTTCAATAGTTCCTTTTACAAATAATTTAGCAGAACGTGATATAAGGATGACAAAAGTTCATCAAAAAATATCAGGGTGTTTTCGTTCTTTAGAAGGTGCCAGAATATTTTGCCGAGTTAGAAGTTATTTATCAACGGCAAAAAAGAATTTAATGACATTTGTTCAGGCGTTAACATTACTATTCAATGATGAAATTCCAGATTTCAATGAAAAAGTATATTAATTACGCTAAATAGTTACGATATTTTAACTAATGATTCTATGTTTTCGTCATTATTTTTATAAATTTCATTCTCGTTGATTAACCCTCTTGACACTTCAATCTTTTTTTCTAATTTTCTTACTTCCTGCAGGGCATGCCTGAATTCTCTAGCTAGATATTCGTCTGTTGAAAGACTAGGGTTACCATCTATTCCTTCCCTTTTTTGCATCCCCCCAATATCATCAAGTTTAAACTTTGCTTCTTTCAGTTCTTTTTCTAAATCTTCTACGTTTTTACTTCCCATCATTATTTCATCTTTTATGTACAACGTCTGTATGAGCTGGCTGGGAGGTCAACAAATCGGAAGAATATTCACCGGTCAGCTCAATACCATGGTTAGAAAAGAATTAAAAATCAAAATTAAAGACCTAACCTTGTTCTTCCTTGTTAACGATTCCCTGTAATGGATTAAGCCTTTCTAATCACTAATCAAGGTTTGATATCATTTTCGTTTTTTCCATATTTTGTAAATGGCTTAATAGACTCAAAAAACTTGCTGGAGGACTCTTGAGTCACAGGGTGGCTGACTGTATTGTAATTCATTCTTGGTCGAAATGGGAACACAATACCCTCCGGGTGTATATAACGGTATCCATCCGATCCATTATATAGCTTAACTTTAAATTTATCTGTGTCAGGTATGGCATAAAACACCTCAATATCATTACCCAAAGATACCATCGCTCGCTTGCGTAATTCCTCCTTTGCCCTAAAACCAAAATAGACCTGATCGATTTTAAATGGAATCGGAACCAATGCGCTTCCCGGAGACACTATTCCCCTCCATTCCCTCTCATAACTCCAACCGATGCTTTTAGTGAGGAGGGCCGAGAAGTATGTTTTTTCGTCTGACGCTATTTCTTCTAGGGTCACAGCAGGTATTTCTTCTTTATAATTTACCGGTCGGAATAGGTCTGCTAGTTTCTTAGAGTTTGGTTCTAATGTATCAAATCTAACGACAAATCCTTTATAAGAGCTGGCGTAATGCGACCACATAAGTGGATTCTGTCCGTCATCTGATGTTGAGAAAATGGCAAGGTTAAAAATTAATCCTAATAAGTCTTGTACTAAATGATCATATGTCAGCTGCAGACTTAAGGTATTACTATGTAAAGTTCTCAATGGGTGTCCCTTTTTTTTTGCGCCAAGGGCGAGGCCATCCTGGATAGCTTGCTCGATCGCTTTTGGTATTTCGTCTTCTGGTAGTAACGTGTTGACCTTTAACTGACAATCGAACGGATCATTCAATAGTAATGGGTGAGCATAGAATACCTTTCCGTCAGCTAAGACGTCTGTATTCTGCTTGTTGTCGCTGTAATATTTGTAAAGATAGCGTGGTAGTTCAGACATAATGTGATCAGTCCTTCTATATTTCTAACGCCGTGCTCTCCGGCGCGAGGAACGAGCGTCGGGAGCAGCACGTGGTTATGCCACAATATAAATGGCCATCATTCAGTCTCTTGGTTATCCGAAAGACCAAGATCTTTTATTAAACCTGACCGAAATCTGCTTAATAGCAGTTGCAGTAAAATCCAATTCTCCTCATCTTGGCTTTTTCGTTCGTTGTTTATGACCTTCCATTTTGTTACAAATGATTCCAGTTGTTCAACATCGCCACCGTCATCTGACGAACCCAAGTACTGTATACGAAGATTGTCTAATACCTGCACAGGACGTTCTTTTTGGCCAAAAAGTTTATCCGGAGACGGGCGTTTAAACGGCACTGACCTAAAGATAGTGAAATTGAGAACTTCTTGTACCAAAAAATAAAGTCTCTTGGACTCTTTTTTAAGCACTAGTCCATGATTGAAGTACCAGTCTGTGAGCCGATTTGAAAGATCCTTAATATCGGGTTCATTCGTTGGGCCAAAGAGATTTAGAGAACCTGTCAGGGTCCAAATTTCTTCGTAACCAGCACTTCGACTCGCCTCCAATCTTTCTATTTTATTCAAAGAAGACTCAAGGTGTTTAAGTCGTTCATCTCGCTTGGTTTCTAAATCGTTAGTTAATCGAACCTGTTGTTCATCCGTATCAGCCTTGAATTGATCTTATTTTCTGCGGCTAACATAGTTTATGATCGCCGTGCAGCTTACCCCGACTAGCGCTAAGCCACCGGTGATAAATGCGGCCCATATTCTATAATCATCGGACATGGTAAATCACCTCCAATACTAAGGCATAACAAGGAGCTGACCAATTTGTGGCCATCTCCGGAAATACTTAGCAATTAAAATAATTCATTGGCTTTCTTAGGTAGACCAAATAACATTCTTATGAGTATTATGTCATTTGGAGCGGAATACAGAAAGTGTACTTTCTGTATATCATATTAAATGGAATAATATTCAAAAACTGTACTTTCCCACTTTTATCCATTTCCTGTAAAGTTTTTTGTGAATATTACGCAGTCTATTAATACCAAATCTAAAAACCTATGGACAACTCCCAGATTTCCTTGGCTTAAGGTTTTTGCAATAAAAAAACTCTTAAATATGGGCGCTGTGGTCACAATTAAGTTTTGTGATTTCTTGGTACTGTAAGTTTTTTGATGTATTAATCAATATACCCCCATTGCTTGAACTGTACCTGTAAATCAGATTCATCTCTAAAAGCCTTGAAATAAATATATTCAGGGGCCAAATCCGCCCCATTTGGCCAAACTATTGTTGCAAGTTCTTCATCAACATGAAGGTTTGCAAATATAGATTTGTCCTTCAATGGCTCAAATATTGGGCCTCTTAATGCTTCAAACAAATCCGCCACTCCTTTTCTTCCGTTATTAAATGATACCTCCACTTTGTAATCTTTAATGTATTTTGCTTTAGTGACATGTAAAAACATAATAATTACTCCAGGGGTTCTATTGGTTTTGGAGCTTCATTATTCCGACAAAGCTCCCAATCTTCAATTAACTCTTCTTTGTGCAACTCATACCATTCAAATACGTGCTTCAATGCTCTTTTAGGGAACTTCCCTTCAACGACTCCAGTGTTTATATTAACGGTAACTTCAAACTCTCCATACTTTGCATGAAAATGTGGCGGAGAATGATCGTCCCAATACATAGCTATAATGATTCCTAAAAATCTACTTATTATTGGCATGATTTATTTTTTCATATTTTGCACTAACAAGTAACTAACCAGGTCTTGTTAATACCTGAAAATTTTAAGCAATTACTAGTTTTTTTTACTTTTTTAATAAAAACCAAGAAAGATCTTCTTGTTAACATATATCTTTCTAGATGTTAACAAGAAATAAATGTAACATCCATATTTGTGATCTGGACGAAACGTTCTTTGAATATTACAGCGAAAATCAAATCTACATTTATTTTGTTCTAGTTACAAATATATCTCACTAAAAAGACAAAAAACACCTTAGTAAATCAAACCTATTGATAGCATATTAAGTAACCCAATGTTACTTACTTATATTAAGAAATTTCTCTTTATTCCATACTTAAACAAAACATATATCATAATGACTGCTTCTTGTCAACTTGGGCAAGATTCACTTTTGTATAACTTGTACGGTATTGCACTACAGAGGCGTAAGGGATTCCATTACAAGACAAGCTCGTTAAATTAACAGCTTTACCATATACACAAACCGTAACATTAAGCCTAAAAGCAGCTTATCCCTGCAACACCATTTCCTGATCATTGAGTTGCTTTAGAATAAGCTTTAACTAAAAATCTCAAAAAACTTTTTTATTTTTTCTTTAAATTATGAGAAATATTGAGTATTAGAAAATATAAAAGGATTGTTGATTCTCACATTTTGCCATAAACTCATTATATGGTTAGGAATGGGAGCTATTGTAAGTTCAAACTGACTTCAAAGGAATGATATGTATAAAAGCCTGTAAAAGAAACGGTATCATTTAAACATGAATATAAAGAAAGGAATTTTGACGTTATATTGTAAAACCCATTCAGGGTTTACATTTTGTCTGATATTTTTACCCAGGGTCACGCTTCGCTATACCCTGGGCTAGTGAATATTACCCCGTTGGGGTACGCTAAATTTGATTTTAAAGTCAGAGAACAATATAAAACTCTATGATCGTTAAATTTTTAATAGTTAGTTTTTTTCGGGCCATCTCGCAAATAGTCATCTTAGGAATATTCTCATCTACCAGAATTCAGATGTCTTACTTTCTAATATCTCAAGAAGGGATAACTGCTCTTCTGTAAGTGAACCTGCATAATCAAGACACGCGAATATATCTTCACGTTTTATAGAAGAGTTCTCTTCAAGAAGGCCTTCCAATGTATCTCCATTGGCAAGCATATGCAAAATTTGATGAACAGGAATCCGAGTCCCTTTTATTCATGCTTACCCATGGCATATTTTTGGATTAATTGATATACGTTCAAACATAATGACTCCTTATTGATGTTTTAGAAAACATGAAACGATTATTGAATCTCAGACAGAGATAGAATTCTTCCTTTACTGGTTAAGACACTCTACACTGGTCAACCTTCGATTTAGAAAGAATTATTAAATTTACACAATACAGAGTATTGTTAAGGTCAGCTTTGTTCAAGTTAGGAAACTTGAACAAACAAAGACAGCCAACTCAAAGGTCCTACGTTTTGTATGATCACGCACTGTTTTTCCCTAATAGTCTTCAGCCTTCAGCCTAATCACCTGCGTAGTATTTCTACTTCTTCCTAAACCTCCCGCAAAGATTCTACTATTTTCATACGTGATGCACGAATTGCTGGCAGTATCCCTCCTACGAACCCCATAAATAGAGAAAATCCCATAGCCTTGGTAACAATACCTACGCTTAACCTGAAACTAAAAGCAAGCTCTGAAAATGTTTGGAAATTTGTGGTGGATACACTGATTAACTGTAACATGGAGGCAAAGATCAGGCCGGTGCAACCGCCTAAAAATCCTAAGATTAGTGATTCTAAAAGGAAGGCAAAAAGTATATTTGTGCGACCAAAACCTAAAGCACGAAGAGTTCCAATTTCTGCGGTACGATTAGCTACTGCGGCGTACATTGTTATCATAGCACCAATAATTGCACCTATAGAAAATATTGCGGTAAGGGAGATCCCTAATATTCTTAGGAATTTTGCCATCATCTCTGACTGTTTTTTGTAATATTCCACTTCAACCATAGCATTTAGCGTTAGCCTAGGGTCACTCTCTATCCGTCTTTTGAAAGATGGTAGATCGAAGTTGCTGTTTCTTCTAAAAATTATGGAAGAGTATGCATTCCTTCGAAACGCTTTCATAAGCTGATCTGAATCACCCCATATTTCTGAACTAAAACCGGTTTCACCCGCATCAAACACACCAACAACTGTCCATGATCGCATTGCAAAATAGATTGAATTACCTAACCCAGCGTTTTTAAAATTTTTTGCCACATTATTACCCACCATAATCTCCAGGGTACCGGGTTTAGGCAACCGACCGGCTGAAAGTTTTACCTGTGGGCGCATATCAATGGAGGTTCTTTCAATTCCACGAATAACGACATTTGCAAGGCTATTGCTCACCTTTTTCCGTAATGTTATCAAGACTACCAGCTCTTTTGCCAGTAATCTAGCGCCGGTTCGGTCTAGGGAAATTTCAGGTTGGGTTTCTATAATTGAAGCCTGATATCTGCTAATAATACTTTGTACCTCAGTAGTGGCAGACCTTCTTAAGACAACGATGTTGTTATCTAATCCGGTTTCGATAAGGGTTTTCTGCAACCCTTCGGCAAGCATAATAATTGCGGCAAAGACAAAAACCACCAGTGCCATACCGGAAGATGTCAATAATGTGGTTACACGTCGTGTCAACAAATTGCGAAAACTATAAAAAAAGAGGAGTCTCATTTATCCAATCTTTCTCAAACCGTCAGTTATCCGGATAGTGGTCGCCCTCCAGGTGGGAAGTATGCCGGCGGTTATTCCGACAATTAGTGTAACTATAACATCCTGAAGAAGGGTTTCCTTTGTTACGTTAAATACAGGGAAAAAGGTCCCTACCGCATAAGAAAATATTCTAGCGGCTGGAAAAGTTGCCATCACACCTACCATACCACCAATTGTGGTAATCAGTATGGATTCTCCTAAAATTAAGATGGCAATATGCCGTCCTGAAAAACCTAATGTTTTTAATACAGCATATTCATTGATGCGTTCTCGTACAGACATCACCATTGTATTTGCTACCACTACTAAAATAATTACAATTATCACAAACGACACAAGTTTAATAGCATCCAGTATGGACTCACTCATGGATACAAACCCGAGCTGAAAAGCCTTTTCCGTCTCTGTAAGTGTTTCTGCCAATGAATTCTCAAAACCTTTATCAATAGTTTTTGCTGTCAGGGCGGCATTTTCAGGGTTATCTACACCTATAACATAAAATCCTACATTATCCGCAGAAAAAGGGCGTGACTTCTTTATCATTTCATTGAAGTACTCCCAATGAAAGAAAAACAAGGTTTCGTCTACACTTTTCTGTTTTCCTCTGTAGATTCCCATTAAAACAAACTCCCATTTACCGGGATAGATCCTGCTAATCAAGGAAATATTATCGCCAATACGCCAGCCAAAGCTATCTGCCAGTTTCTTTCCAACAAGACACCCTCTCCTGTTTTTCAAAAAAGAGGTTCTTTCATTTTCCGGTATTTTATATTCGGGATAGAGTTTAATGTATGAATTGGGCTCAACTGCAAAGTTTGCAAAGAAATTCTTTTCATCTTTGTAGTATCCACCAAACCAATTTCCATAGGAAACGATTTCCACATTATCAATAGAACGGATCTTTTCGCGGTAAGAAAGGGGAAGCCGAAAGATAAGCGAGATAGAGTTTCTCGTGATCAGTCGGTTTGCGGCAGAAGCTTCTACGCCGGCATACCAAGCGTCAATTACAGTATTAAGCAATCCGTAGGCCAGAATAGCAATTGCAATCCCGCAAATAGTTAATGAAGTCCTCAGTTTATGCCGAAAGGCATTACGAATGAGTATCTTGACTATCATCGCTCAAAACGCCTTTATCTAATAGTTTGACAGTATGGGCCCTTTTTCCTGCCCATGGATCATGGGTAACCACAATGATAGTTTTGCCTAGATCTCTGTTTAAACGATCCATGAGATCAAGCACGTTTGCCGCAGAGGCTCTGTCGAGATCACCGGTGGGTTCGTCCGCAACAAGGATAGTTGGATCTGTGACAATTGCCCTGGCGATTGCGACACGTTGTTGCTGTCCACCTGAAAGTTGAGAAGGGTAGTGGGACATGCGATCTTCTATATTAACAACTTTCAAAGCAGTAAACACGTGCTCTTTGCGCTCTTTTCCTGAAAGGTCACTCAAGATAAGAGGCAGCTCAACATTTTCAAATGCTGTAAGCACAGGAATTAGATTATAGAATTGAAAAATAAATCCTACATTTGAGACTCGCCAGCGTGAAAGTTCCGATTCAGATAACACTGTAATGTCAATACCTCCCACTTCAATAACACCTTTATCAGCCTGATCAAGTCCTGCAATAAGATTCAAGAGTGTGCTCTTACCTGAACCAGATGGGCCCATAAGAGCTAAATAGTCACCTTTATTAATAACCAGGGAGATCTCTTCCAATACAGGTATTATCTGATCACCCCTTTTATATGTTTTTGTTACATTATTAATAGATACTATCGGCTCTAGTGTGTCCATTTTTCACTCTTTCACTATTTTTACCCTTTTCCCAACTTGTATACTTTTATCATATTGCGCTATTATCTTTTCATCGCTATCAATACCTGATATCACCTCTACCATGTTATCGTAAAACCTACCCGTGGTAATCACCTTTTCCACTATCCTGTTATTCGCCACTACATAAACAAGGGTCTTATCATTGATTGTGTGCAGAGCTAGAGTTGAAACCGCTTTTATCGGTTCACGTTCACTAAGCTTAGTCTGGCGCTCTAGAAATGCAACCTTTGCACTCATCTCAGGTAGTATGCGTGCATCCTTCTCCTCGAATGCAACCTTGACCAGTATAGTTGCCTTTGTCCTATCTGCAGTAAACACTATCATATGCACTTTCCCACGAAATCTATCGTTTGGCATGGCATCAAGTTGGATTTCACAAGGCATACCTACGCTCACCTGTTCAATATTTGATTCGGAAACATCAACTTCCACTTGAAGAGAATCTAAATCGGCAATGGTTACCACAGAGGCCTTCGCATTTGCGGCAGCACCTAAAGGGGTAACAATATCACCAACATCGGCATTTTTGGTTAATACTACCGCATCAAACGGAGCTCGCAAGAAAGTGTAATTAAAATTCACTTGGGTCTGTTCCAACGCAGCTTTACTTGCTAAAATCGCAGCCTTTGCTCCTTCAACTATTGCAATGGCCAGTTCATGTTTAGCCTCAACTGAGTCATATTCTGATTGGGAAACTACCGCCTTATCTAAAAGTTCCTTAGCTCTGATATAGATCAAGGTGGAATCCTTTAACTCTGCTTCTGTCTGTTTTAACTTAGAGTGTGCAACTTTCAGATCTGCCTCTGCCCTTTTTAAGGCCGCGGCAGCATCTTCATTTTCAAGGCGTGCAATAATATCACCTTTCTTAACCTTGCTTCCCTCTTCTACTGATAAAGAAGCAAGCCAGCTTGTAATTTTAGAGGATACAGCAGATTTCCGTTGCGCAACAACATAACCACTTGCATTTAAAAGAGTGAACATCTGAGACGGGTAAATAGTAGTAACAGTTGATATACGTACATGAACTGCAGGTTTTATAATACCTGTACCATATAAGATCCCCACAATCGTAAACAGCGCGATCAGCACAATAATAGGAGCTTTTCTTGTTTTTTTCGTACGGTGTACCTGATAAACTGACTTATCGATACGAAGCTTATCCAGATCATCATCCAAGGGAGCACCTCACATTTTCAACTTTGAATATTCATTTATTAATATAGAAGCAATAGCCTTTGCAAAATTTGCAGATCGAATAAAAAACTAAAATATTTTAGAAATATTTTGTATCTATTAATCTTGATTTACAAATTTTAACCTAAGTATGAGCAGTACAATTAACAAAAAAGATATTTTTCAAACTTAGCCTGAAAGGCTGAAATATACTAGCCCAGGGCAACGCCCTGGGAATAAGTTACAAACAGTTACCAGCCCTGTAAGGGCGAAACATACATTTACATAAGGATACGTTCCTAATATATTGGTATCAAATATAATCATTCATATAGTCTTTATGGTCGAATATAAGAAAGAGTATATTTGAATATGAATTAGCCGAATATGTTGCACCCCTTCAGGGTGCTATCCTAATGGTTACCAGAACCCAGGGCGTTGCCCTGGGCTAGTATATTTCAGCCTTTCAGGCTTAAAGTCTGCAAGTTATTTTTTACTGCATCGTCATGTACTATGAACATTTCTTCCTGTGTATGCCTATTTTTACGTAAAATGAAAATTACACCCTAAAGTAACAACAATTACATAGTTACATTTTTTGTTTTATTATTTTCTGAAAGGTATCAGAAAATAGATGCTATGTCAATGCGTTACATATAAGATATTATACCCTGATTTCATTGATCAAGCTAATGCAACACCTATGGAATATCCCAATCATAACATTCAATTCTAACTAAAACCTAGCCAAAAATATTTGAAATATTTTGGGTTTAAGGTTCAACGTTCAACGTTTTTTTGTATCCATATTTTTAACCTCTGAACTGTGAACCATGAACTCAAAAAAAACTTTATTTTAGGCTGATTATAAAATGGTATGACTGCTTTCTATATGTAAATCGGAAACGGTTAATTAATTTGCTTTCAATCATAATTATCTCCTTTTATAACATTAGCATTACGGTTCAATTTTGAATTAGTGCCAATGGCGAACTTTAATCACAAAATTACACAGAAACATACAGATTGTTTATGTAGGGTGCATTTTATACACCGCAATGAGCAGAAAGATTAATTTTGGTATCATAATAATATTGTATGTCGGTGCATAATACGCACCCTACATTCTTATGTTTCACTCATTCTACGCCCTTTTACAGTACAACAAACCAAAACGAAAATTCCTATACTATTTAATTAGCACAGACGGCGGACTCTTTACCATAGACTAACTTTGAATACTTTCATTGTTAGTTCAAGCCTCTGACTTGAACTAATCTAACATTAACAATACTATGTATGGTTTTGCATTTTGGACACAACCAATTGTCTGTAAACATTAATCTCTTATACTCGCAACAGAGTTGCGTTAAAGTCAGATGTGATTCAAATCTGGAGATTTGAACCAACTGGCACAACAGCCATAATCCATAACACACACAGCAGTTACACCTTAGCACCAACAAAATAACGTATTCGGCCCAAAATGAAAATTCCTATACTATCAATTTATCGCTCAGCTAAACAAGATGTCAGGAACTTTAGCCATAAAGATTACTCATTGTAAATTCCATCAGTCTGCCTTTGTAACACTACTATCTTGTTGGGCGTTCGCAGTTCTTTTCGCGATATGCATTTGTTTGGTTTTCTATCTTTACTACTTCCACCGCCTGCTCTTTGGCACCTGCATATTTCAGACGCAAACTCGGGTAAGAAAGCCGCGCGCCAAGATTACCTAACAATCTCATTAGGCCTATTGCACCAAGGGTAGACAAAACATATCCAAATTTTCTGTAGAACAGATTAAATAAAAGATACGGTGCTCCACGTTTCATGTCAACCGGTAGACGTCTTAGAATGTTTCTCCAAGAGTAAAAGCGGTGATAGGCCCTAAGATATCCTGCTTCAAGTTCCTTTGCCGTCATGCCTGTAGGACGGAAAACTGCACGTGATGTGTTGTAGTGGGTTAGATCATGGTCAATAATCCGGTCCTCAGACAAAAGTCGGGAATATAATGTTGTCCCGGGATAAGGAGTAAGAATGTGGGCCGTCATTGTTTCGATTTTTCGATCCATAAGCCACTGTGTTGTGCGATCAAACACTTCAGGCCCATCCTCGTCAAAGCCAAAAACCACGCTAGCATTCACCATCATGCCTCGACTGTGAATCTTTGTGACAGTACGTTCGTATTCGTCGATATGGTTCTGGTGTTTGTTCGCAATTCTAAGATTTTCCGAATTCAGGGTTTCGAATCCGATGAACAAACTACGGCATCCGCTTGCGGCCATCTGATCAAGAATATCATCGTGCCTACCGATGTCAGCACTAACGGCAGTATGCCAGGTCAAACCTAGTGGTAGAAAGGCTTTCAGAAGTTTACGCGTAAAAGAAGGATTTGCGATGAAATTGTCATCTATGAACATGACATGTTGAGTAGGCAGAGATGCTATCTCTTGAAGAATACTAGGGATGGGTTTCATACGGTAGATTGCAGGCAAGTTTGGAGAACTGTTATAACAGAAGGAGCAGCGCCATGGGCACCCGCGCCCGATAGTCAGTGTGTTTGTATAAAGGTAGCGTTTCCTGGCAATCAAATCCCATCGTGGAATGGGAGTGAGCGAAAGGTCGGGCGGCCTTTTATTTCTGTAGATCTTTTTCAAGCATCCTAACTCTACGTCGCGTAGCAAATTCCCCCACAACTCCTCAGCTTCTCCGATCACACATGCGTCAGCATAGTTAGCGTTCTCTTCCGGACAGGTAGTGGGATATATACCACCAAACACTACAGGGACACCTCTTTGACGGTAAAAACTGGCAATATTCCAAGACCGCTTAGCACTGTCAGCCTTCACAGTTATCCCTACAAGATCCGGACTATCCCTGAGATTCAGCCGTTCAACGTTCTCATCGGTTATTGTCACCCGATGGGACATTGGAGTCAGTGCCCCCAAAATGAGCAGAGACATTGGTGGAGCCATCTGCCTCTTGAAAGACGAATCCATCGGCCGCATGGTCACTTTGGGCGAAATGAGTTTGATCCGCAGAGATTTCTATCCTTAAAAAATGTTACTTGGTAGTTGCAAACTCAGGTTTCGATTCAAGCAATGCGGAGGTGCAGAAATAAAATGTTATCTCAAGTAACGTTTTTCCACAGGGCCTTGGAATGTTTGGATCCACTCCGGGCGTGAAGGAAGATTACCGCTGTATATTTTCTCTTGCCACTCTTCATCTGTCAGTCGATTCTTCGCATCTTGGTGAAACTCATAATATGAATAAATCGGACCGACATAAACCCTTTTATTCTTCTCGTTATCAATTGCAATTACACAGAAATTAACATCTCCAACGCCCACTTCTAACGCTTTTCCTGTATTGGGATCAGTGTGCACGTCAGCAATTGTCGGATCCCAATCACTTGCAAGCAACCCTCCGTGGCGCCCTCGGTTATAAAACAGATTGCAGTACCATCCATCATATTGTGGGGGGCCACTCCCTCCGCCCCTAATATCAATAGTCTTTTTTATAAATTGTTTCTCTTCCTTTGTAAATCGCTTGCCTTTAAGTTCTTTTTCTGACAACTCTTCTAATTGCCCTAATGTCGCAGACATGTTTTTAAAGAATAAAATTTGCCTCTTTTGTATCTCTTTTAATAATTTATCTTGTTTTTTGTCATTAGATGAATAGTCCGCTGCTTCAAATAGTTGTGCGGACTTATCCGCAAAGTACTTAATTCCTGCATAAAAATTGGGATAGGGCTCTATATATCCTGTGGGATATTCACAGCCCAAACTTGCAGAATAAGACTGTTTTGAATAGAGAATTGTATCGTGTCGCAACTCGGACCATGAAGCCAACTGGGTTTGCAGTTGTTTCATTTGCCACGTTTTACTAGACATAACTTCCGGAAAATTCTTATGATTTGTCATGTCATCATCAATAGTTCTGAGGCTATGCAGCCAGAGGTTATATAAGTTTTGTTTCCAGAATCCTGGCAACTGTTTTTTTACAAACTCAGAACACGCAAATAAATTAGCGCTATAATTCCATTTCTTAAGTTCTCCACTTAAAAGAGAAACAGCTTCATTATTCCCCAAAGCGGCCATCACATCCAAACCCATTGGCATATATCGTTCTACTTTTTTATTCTTAGAAATGATAGAATCAAAAACTACCTGCGATAGAAGAAATGAATCAATCACAAACCGCTGCCCGAACATTTGAAAAAGTGAAGGGGGCGGTACTTTAATAGTGTCATTTTTATTTGACAGAACAAGTTGGGAACGTATACGTTGATTAGCAAATTTATTTGATTCAACTGTATTCCTCACTCTTTTCAAATCTTGATCTCTTTCAACATTACTAAGATTGTTTATATTGTTCTCTTTAATAACCTCAACCATAGTAAAAGGAGATAAGTTATCACTTTCTCCAACCATAAACGTGATAATATCGTCTATGGCTTTAAGTTGTTCCATACTTTTAGTATCAACCAATGTCGAAGTTAAGAGAATTGCATCTCTTAATTCTCTATCAGCCTGCAAAGAACCTGCAGGTTTTTGCGGCATAATATTCCACCCGCAATCTGCACGTCCCAGCCACATCATGCAACGAAAATAACGCTGCAATTTAATACTCTTTGTATAGTGGCCACGCGGTTTGAATTGAGAATAATCAACATAACGTTTATCACCATAAACATATGTTGCAGACTCTCCTCCAGGAAACTGAAGAACTAGAGATGCGACTAAATTAAGGATCTCCAACACTTTCTCATCCTGTGCAAACTTTGAATGCACTAGCAACTTTCCATTCCACAGACCTTGCACAACATCTCTCAATCCGAACTTAGCAGCTGTATCATCTTTCTCTGCTTTCTTTATTTTTGCTCCAGCGCCAGCCAATAAGTTACGAGCAACTGTTAAATAGAGATCAACATCTTTAAAATGTTTAGAAAGTAAGGTGTTTGTATACCTGGCAGATTTGGTAAAAACTTCACTATGTACCTTTGATAGTATCTCTTCAATTTGATAAGTAAAATAAGTCTCTTCTAATTCCTTAAGAATCTCATCATAGCTACGGTGCATAGCGTGAAGAATAGAATCCGTTGTAATAAATACAGGTAAATCTCTTGTATAAATGGCAAAATAAGCAGATCCGAAACTATTTCGTTGATCATGGTCAACAGAGACAAACCCGTTTCGTTTAAATATCTTAATCTCTTTTTTATTCAATTGCATCTTCTCTGTAACGGAATCATAGAATTTGATTGACGTGGGATCAAATGTCAATCTATCATTATATACGCGCTTAGGAATCCTGGTTTTCAACTGTTCATAAGTCATACCCTCATATTCAGACAAAATTTGTTTGAAAACCTGGTTTTCATACGATTTATTAACTTTTTTTTGTTTATTCTCATCAGCAGAAATAGTAATTGAAAATATTGAAGCGATGAAACATAGCAAAAAATATTTAAACTTTTTAATCATCATCAGAGATCTCGTCCTTTCAAAAATGTTATAAATATCAGCGTTGTCCGGTTAGGGATTTGCATGTATAAAGTTTAGTAAATATTTTTAAAAATCTTCATTTTTTAGTTGACTTTTCGAAACAAAGCATCTCGGCGAAAATCGTTATAAAACCTTATTTATCTAGGAGTTATAACGATGCCGTATACTTTTGACCTACTAAAATCACGGAAATCACAATCTTTCATTGAACTATGGGGTCCAGCTAAAAATATTATTCCAGTTACGCCTCTTCTTGAGGCTAAAGGCAACAGAGAGTTACAAATGAATTTTGAAGAACAATTAAAAGCATTAGTTTTCTATCATCTAGAAGAGCACACCTCAGGTCGACACCTTCTTCAGGTACTTGAAGAAGATGATTTTGCTAGAAGTGAAATAGCTCCTCCTGGCGGTATAAAGAAAAGCAGCTTCTTTGAAGCTATAAACAGCCGAGGGCTAGATCAGCTAATGTATGTTTTTCAAAACCTTCAAGTCCAAGCAGCTCAAATTCTACCAAATGAATATGCTAAACTTGGTGAACTCATATCTATAGATGGATCACTAATTGATGCTGTCTTTTCTATGTACTGGGCTGATTACAGATACGGTTCAAAAAAAGCAAAGGCTCATTTTGGTTTTGATATTAATCGCTCCATTCCGTCAAAGATATTTTTGACTGATGGCAAAGGGGATGAACGCCCTTTTGTTAGCCAGATACTCTCTCCCGGTCAAACTGGGATCATGGACAGAGGTTACCAGTGCCATAAAGATTTTGATACTTATCAACTTGAAGGAAAACATTTTGTATGTCGAATCAAGAAATCAACAAAGAAGACAGTTATACAGACCAATTCTATGGAAACGGATTCCTTTGTTTTCTATGATGCTATTGTTTTACTTGGTTTGCCCAATGTGAGTCAAACTCAAAAGCCGGTTCGCCTAGTCGGATACCGTGCAGAGGGCAAAGAGTATTGGATCGCCACAGACCGTCATGACCTAACAGCAGAAGAGATAGCTAGTATCTATAAGCTTCGTTGGAATATTGAAATATTCTTCGGCTGGTGGAAACGGCACCTCAAAGTTTATCACCTTATCGCAAGGTCACAATATGGTTTAATGGTGCAACTACTTGCCGGATTAATTACATACTTACTAATAGCTATATACTGCCACAACAATTTTAACGAAAAAGTATCTATCAAGAGAGTCAGAGAGCTCAGAATCAAGATTATAAATGAGCTTAGAGACCCTAACATTGAACCTTCAGTTGATAATAATATTAAAGAACAAAGAAAAAATCATAACTATGCAAATCCCTAACCGGACAACGCTGTATAAATATCAGAATTAATTTTTGACCTAATCAGCATCATAAAGCAAGGCAGCTTTGATGTACAGCTCTATGATACCCTACATCGTTCTAATGACGGGTATGATTTCTTAAGTCTTATCCGTTGTACCTACTCAGGTGGATAGGCTGAAGGCTGAAGACTGAAGGTAAAAGCATAAAGCCTTTTTGGTTGCCAGGCTAATGGTAAAAAGCAAAAGCCACAGGGTTTTTGCCTTTAAGCTTTACCTTCAACCTTCAGCCTATCCACCTGAGTAGGTACTATTTGTTAATAAAAAGAATTTAGATTGAATGGCTACCGCCAATACAACATAGACGTTGTACTAGTTGCAGTAAATGTTAGAAATTTATGCATCTGAAGTATTTGTTTTGATTAATAATGATCGGATTCACAAAAAACTGAAGCCGCTAATAGAACACCTACAAAAGCAGCCTATCCAACAATAAACACGCCTTTTACAACAGGCATAACATTTCTCATTATAATTAATATTATCTCTCTTAATTAACAAAATCAAAATATTAGTTTACAACTAAGAATGTTAGTACAAATGAATAGTAATATGCAAGAAAAACAACATTGTCATTTTTTCTTATACAAATACAAATTGTTTTGTATTTAGCCATAAGTAGATTCAATATTGTATCTCCAAAAGATTCATCTAAAGTGGACCCAATGTCAAGACTGATTTCTTGAATTTTTAAGCTACATATCCTGCAGTAAATATTGTTATATTTAGGTCTATTATTTGATTTGATTTCTGTGTTTCTCGTATGACGTCAATTAGCTTTTTAGTCCAA
>JAIQZO010000025.1 GCA_021777055.1 Candidatus Anammoxibacter sp.
TGGTTCCCCATATTTTACCCCTATCAAAGCCCCAAAGTACCGACAAATTGATTCCATCCTGTTTTCAACACGTTCCCACTGCTCTTCACTGTACTGGAATTGTGATTGGAATGATTTAACTGCCATTGCCTTATCATTGTACTCTTTACTGATGTCCAGTATAAAAGCCGGTTGAAAATGTATATTAAGATGAGACCAGTGATAATAGAAAATATGTTTGGGGTACCAAGGTTCATATAGCATGTCAGTTTTTGTAAGTTTTGCGTAAAACCTTGCCGCTTCACATATCTGTACCGCCTGTATGTGGTCAGGGTGTGCATCTTCCCAATATGGAACGAACAGCATTTGAGGCCTTATCTTCCTGATTACTTCTGCGACCTTTTTCCTTGCTTCAACTGTGTCAAACAGGTACCGATTCGGCAGGTCTAATACGGTTCTGGATTTGACATTAAGTATGGTTGCCGCCTTTTCCCACTCTTTCTTTCTTGTTTCAGGATCACCAAAAGGTGTGGGCTCTCCGTTTGTCAGGTCAAGTATATGCACTTCATAACCCAGGTTAACCAGTTTTCTTATACTACCACCCATACCCACATCTACATCATCAGGATGTGTTCCGATGGATAAGATTCTTAAGTTTTGTACTTCTTGCATAAAATAGTAATAATTATTTAATAATGTACTGAATGGTAAACACCAAAATCTTCAATAATATGGAGATTATACCAAAAATATCTGCAAGACAGGTGGAAATTAATAAATTAGGACATATGCCCTAATTTGTATATGTTTTTAACGTTTTAGGAGAATAATGCTTAATTTTTATTAAACCGCTTAGATCATTAAAGGCAGGATTCCATCCTTCAGCATTTTCAAAATTATCATGCTTTCTGGGATTGTAACTTTGAACAGGTGGTAAAGTTTTACTTTGTTTATTTAAAGGTTTATCTTTATCCTCTAAATCTTTGTTAAAATTAGTAATATTTTCGTTGACTCTATAAACTGAATCAGTAGAATTAAATCCGGCATTTGAGAAACTATAAGTAGTGGAATAGGTACCTTGATTTGTTCTGCTAGCTTTTATCCATTCAAAAAAATCGGGAAGAATTTTATTAAAATCTGATCCTGTTAGAAAACAGTTTGCGATATTATGAAAGAATGGAATCTTTAGTTTCAAAATGCATTGGACATTCATTGTCCTTTTGTCAATCCTATCTTAACATCTACAAAAGGAGGCAATATTGGATTTATTCAAGAAGCTTATCGCCGTATTATTTATCTTAATACTTACTTTTGTGATAATACAACCTGCATCAGCTACACCATTTAACGCGCCATTCGATTTCAGCGGCGCGCATGAATTCGGGACATTTCCCGGGCCTTGTATTACATTTCAATGCGGTGAAACAGTAGAGCTGGGAACACTTCCTGGTGCACAATTTATCTTGTCTCTTGATGGTACTTCTGAAGAAGGGCAGGAAATAATACAGGAATATAGCGGATCACTGATTATATCCCTTTTCAATCATGTGATGTGTAGCGATTGTTTTAATCCTGACAGGCCGAATACAGTAGACGTATTAGAATCTAATACCTTTAACCTTTTTTATAGTGTTAAAGGGAACGCGACATATACAAAAGACGACAACACCGGTCTATTTACATTAAACCCCATTGAATTCGAATGCACATTACAACCAGAGACTGTGCCATGCGGATTGGGTACTCATCCAACTAGAATCCTTAGATTGTCTGAAGCGTTATGCAATGATCCTTTTGCGGGAAACAAAGTACCTGGTCAAAATGTATCAGGTGAATTTAAACTTGATAATGGTGGATGCTATATCATAACAGAGAGTAGAATTGGCGTCAACAGTCCCGCACTTAATCTGCAAGATTGCGGGTTTAATTGCGATAATGCTTTAAGTAATGACATTTCCGGTCCGG
The DNA here is from genome assembly GCA_021777055.1 of Candidatus Anammoxibacter sp. Classification (GTDB taxonomy): domain Bacteria; phylum Planctomycetota; class Brocadiia; order Brocadiales; family Anammoxibacteraceae; genus Anammoxibacter_A. The sequence goes on from JAIQZO010000025.1 coordinate 1,945, forward strand.
TTCCTTGCGGAAGTGATAACATCCTTCCACCGTTTCAATTAGACTCATCGGGTGGGGTAGAACCTATGGCCAGCCCAACACTTGCGCCTACGGGAACAATCACTCCTCCCACACCAACCCCTATCGAAACACCTGATCCTACTGTAATGGCACCTCCTGATTCACCCACACCAACCCCTATCGAATCACCTGATCCCACAGCAACAGTTTTTCCGACTCCAACTCTTACTCCACGACCGGAATATACGGACAATGCTCCACCAGAGTTTAATCTGACTATCGAATCAGAACAGAGCTGCGGGTGTGGAGATGATTCACCACACTTTGGCGGGATTGCTATAGCGTCAGCCGAATGTCCGAGTTGTTTGGACGATTCAAACATACTTTCCCAGGATAGCGGTTCAGTCTATTTGCACAATGGAGAAGCTTTTCTCAACCAGGTAGATCTTGAGATTCCTGGACGTGGATTCAACTGGTCGTTTGAAAGAAAATACCGTAGCGGTATAACTTTTCATGGCCCCTTGGGGCATAACTGGGATTTCAATTACAACAGACGCCTGTTAGTTGAGGATAATGGTGATGTGCTAAGAATGGATGGTTATGGAAGGGTAGACCGGTATGAATTGCAAGAAACTGGATTTTTCATCAGAAAGAAAAGCTTTAAAACCCCAACCGGTTTTTATACTAGTTTAACTGAGAATTCAGACGGAACATTCAGTGAACGAGACAGTGGTGGCTCTATTGTAGAGTACTCAGCGCCTGATAGCGCCGGAATGGCAATGATGACCGCACTCTATGACAGGAATAACAATGCTATGAGTTTCGAATACAATGATCAAGGCAGGCTCTCTAGAGTAATAGACACCCTGGGACGTCCGATAGATTATATTTATGACGAACAGAAACGGCTTATAGAGGTGCGTGACTTCTCAAATCGTTCCATAAAATTTGGATATGATGCGAATAATGATCTTGTGTCTGTAACTTCTCCGTCCGTTACAGACACACCCAACGGAAATAACTTTCCGGATGGTAAAACTACACGCTTTACTTATTCATCCGGTTTTGAAGATAAGACGCTACGGCATAACCTATTGACAATTACGGCGCCCAATGAGGTTGCCTCAGATGGGGAAGCAAAGGTTCAGTTTGAGTATGAGACAGATCCCGATTCTCCTGATAAGGATCGTGTTATTAGACAAGTAATTGGAGGCACAAACGTTCCGGCTGTTTTTGCTAATAATAGCTCTATTAGGTTTGACAATGAAGCGGGAGTGCCCTCAGGAGGAACAATCCAATACGAATACGAGGCAATCGGAAACGATCTGGCCGAGGATGATTTTGTGTCCCCTGTTACACAGACCACAGTCACTGATAGGAATGGCAATGATACGGAATATCAGTTTAATCAGTTGGGTAATGTCGTGCGCATTAGGGAGTTTACAAATAGGGACATAAGGCCTAATGACCCTGAGTTCTTTGAGACAAGTTACGAGTACAACATGGATGGAGAGCTTCTCAAGATATTAAAGCCTGAGGGTAATTCTGTTGAAAAGACTTATGATGTGGATAACGCGTCTCGTTTTCAGCAGGGTAATGTATTATTTGATGATAGCTTTCCTGACGAAAAACGTGGAGGCGACCAAGGCTTTGTCTTTACAGACTTCAGTTATGAACCTATTTACAATCAGGTTCGGACAACCACTGATGCTCGCGCTAATGATCCGGATTTCGAGCCTCAAAATGGTGGGCCTAACAGTTTTAGACGTTACACAACATCTTATACCTTTGATTATCAGGAAGGCAGAAACTTTTCAGCTCTAGCAAAGGAACTTGGCGTGAGCGATTTTGCTGTCAGATTGATGCTCAGAAAAGCAAACATCAGGATGGGACTTGGTGATGTAAACGGCGATGGTCGCACTGATCAGGTTGCGGGCAATGTTATCAAGGAAGAATTTCCTACAGTAAACCTGCTGTCTGATTCCAATATGGTTGGGGTTGAAGGAGGGACAAAGCAATCTATATCCAAGCTTATAATATATAACGATTTTGGACAGATGATAAAAGAGGTTGATCCTGAGGGTAACGTAACTGTTTACGATTATTACCCTGAGAATGATCCTGACGGAGACGGCGCAGATTTGACAGATGGAGTTAGCTCTAATCCTTTTGGGTACAACAAAGAGATAACCAGAGACACAGAGAGCGATTCATCCCGAAATTCCGGAACCGATCCTAAACCTGCTAATATCCGTATGCAGTATTTTTACGACAGTGTTGGAAACGTGGTAAAAGAGATAGATGGTCGAGGTATTGCTACAGAATACTCAGTAAACCAGTTAAATCAAGTGGTACAGACCATGAATGCTTCCGATGTTTCAGCCGCCATTAAAAATCCTGAAGAGCCGGAAGGCAATGAAGCTGAAACAGGTATTGTTGCCTTCAAATACATAGAAAACACATTTTATGACTTTAATGATAATGTAATCCTGTATCAAATTGAAGATCGAGGCAACACAAGTAATGCAGGAGGTAACAATGAAGAAAGCGGCACGGCATTTGTTGATTACACCACCAGTTATGATATTCTGGATCAGCCGGTAAAAACAACAGAAGAAGTGAGTGATAATGAAATCCTGGTTACACAAAACCGTTATGATCCAAACGGAAACCCGGTACTGACGATTTTACCCGAAGGAAATGCAGTGAGTTTTGTTTTTGATGAACGCGATCTGGTATTTCAGTCAACCCGGGGCGCTACTTTACCACCGGAAATGGCATTGTTGAATGAAAAAGATATTACTAACTATGATGTACGTGGCGGTGACCCATCAACCATGACATACCATTACGATTTGAACAGGAACGTAATTGAGACAGTAGATGCTGCTGACACCGATGGATCTGTCGCGAATAATTCTAAGCGTGGTGGCCTTGGTGACCGTACACGCTTTATATACGATGGTTTTGACCGCCAGACCAGCACTGTTGACAGTGTGGGAAATCAATCAATTACTCAGTATGACCCGGTTGGAAATGTGGTAAGAGTTTCTGTTTTTGGTCCGGTAGGCGCCGCGAGTCCCACGTCAGATGGGCCTGATAATTTGGCTATGCCGGTATCATCACTGGGAGTTGTCCAGGCCGATAACCTGGTAAATAAAAACCTTATGCAGGCATCTGAAACTCTTTACGACGAGTTGAACCGCGCATTCCAGAAGGATGGTGTACTATTTGTCAATTCTATTCCAACTGTACGTAAACCGGATGTTAAAGACGGAGCTTCTGATATAGGTAAAGGAAATCTTACTCCGGATGACAATCAGGCTATACCCGGTATTACAGGTACAGATATTATCGGACGTGTAACAACACGTAGAGAATACGATCGTAATTCACGTGCAACATTTACTTTGGAAGACGATGGAGACACCTCAAGTGTATTCTATGATGGAGTTGGCCGTGTAATTAAATCTGTCGATCCTGAAGGGAATATTGTTGAGACAGAGTATGATGATAACAGTAACGTTATCGAGACACGTGAAACAGACGTTTCACAGGTCACTGATATTCCGGATGAGCTATTTCTTTCAACTATTTTCTACGATAGCCTCAATCGCACACATCGTACGGTAGATAACATTGGTCAAACCTTCGATTACCGATATGATTCAAGGGATAATCTTGTTGCCATAGCAGACCCACAGGGGCCGGTAAACGATGCTTTCATCAATCGCCGTGCATTTGATAATGGCACATTGACCGAAAACAAGATCAATGATTTTGGCAATGTTTCTGTTTATTCTTACGATGGTATTAACCGTAAGACTAGAGTAGATGTAGTACTTACTGCCTCCGGAGATGGTGATGGTGTAAACATTGGAGCAACTCTTGAGGGCGTAAAGACTAAAATGCCTACTCCTGATATCTCCCAGTCTACTGACGGTCTGATTACTGTCAGTTATGAATGGGACAAAAATTCATTTTTGACAGCCTTAACAGATGACAACGGCAATCAGACACAATATACATATGATAACCTAAATCGCCGTTTGACTGAGAAAAAGGGTATATCTGTGTTACCAAATCTCGCCGACCGTGACGACCCGGATACTATTATAACTGTTGAATATGACTCTGACGACAACGCCTTAAACATGACCGATGAAAATGGTTCTGTTATTAATTGTCAGTACGATGCCATTAACCGACGTGTAGCGTGTAATATCACCCGCGCTCCAACTGTAATAGGAACTACAGCTGAATCGTATGAATATGACGGACTTTCTCGGTTCACCAGCGCGACGGACAACAACAGCCCTGACGACAAGTCAGACGACTCGCATATTACCTTCGCCTGGGACAGTCTCAGCCGTGCTATTGAGGAGACACAACAGATAGGAGGGTTGTCCGCTAAGGTTGTATCCAGTTCATGGCGAGCTGAGAATCTAAAAACTAAATGCATTTATCCAAATGGCCGTCAAACCGATTATACTTATGACGATCTTGATCGTTTGAATACCATTATTGACAATGGTGAAGATAAAGCAATTGTTAACTATCATTACATCGGTATGGGACGAGTAGCTGAGCGAAGTTATCCAATTAACGATACAAGAATGACGTACTTGGATGATACAAGTAAAAATGATTCAGGATATGATGGCCTCCGTCGCCCTGTACAGCTTCGTCATTTAGGCTCAGACAACAAGCTTATCGTAGGCTTCACGCACACTTATGATCGTATGAATAACAAGCTTAACGAAGAAAAACTCCACGCGAAAAGTGATAGCGAACTATATAGCTACGATTCAGCATACCGTTTAACCAATTTTGATAGAGGTTTGCTAAACACAAGCAAGGATACTATTACAACCCCTGGCGCTAATGTACCTTTACACAGCAACTGGGCTCATGACGGTGTGGGTAACTGGAACCAGGTGGATTCTGAGACTCGCCAGCACTCATCTTTCAATGAAATTGTTGAGATCAATGATGAGGATGTTATTACTATCCTATCAGACAATAATGGCAATGAGACTGATGACGGAACATTCGAGTTTGAATGGGATTACAAGAACCGGTTGCGGACGGCAACACGAAAGTCAAATGGCACCATTATCGCGACATATACTTACGATGCAGCCAACCGGCGCATTCGCAAAATTGTGGTTAACTCTGATGACTTTGATGGCACCACTGATTTCAATTATGATGCCTGGCAAGTACTAGAGGAACGAGATGTATCCGATTCAATGACTAAACAATATGTCTATGGCGTTTATATAGATGAACCATTAACAATGGATAAAGACAACAATGGTGATGGTAATATTGACGAAACATTTTTCTACCATTGTGACGCAAAAACCTATGTAACCGCAATGACAGACGCATCTGGTAATTTATTAGAGCAATACACATTCGATGCTTACGGGAAGCCATCAATATTTGACACATCAGGCTCACTTATCACTATTTCTCAGATATCAAATCCATATCTGTTTACCGCAAGGCGAATTGATCTGGAAACCGGTATATATTATTACCGGGCCAGATATTTTGATCCTGAACGTGGCAGATTTAACCATCGCGATGGAATAGGATACGTAGATAGTATGAACCTATATGAGTATGTATCATCCAACCCGATAAATAAAATAGATCCTACAGGAAAGCTAACATGGAAACAGGCTGCCAGTAATATAGGAAAAAGGACAATTAAATATACTATGATATGGGAGAATTGCAAGGAGGGAGGAGATGTATTCGTCCGAAATATGTATCTCCAGGAAACAGGAGGATTAAAATCAACGGTTGCACCACAAGAATATATAGGTAAAGCGGCGATAGTATTCTTTACCTCAATATTACCCGACGCATGGACCTCTAAACCAGCCCCCCCAGTGAAATTTTCCTCTGGTATTGGAAGCGGTCCAGGCGGATATTATACAATTGAATCAAAAATAATCAAAAAAAGCAAAATGTATCGTCTAGTGCGACATTATTGGGCGCAGTTGGGTAAAGATAAATTAAAATTAAAAATAAGTGGACTCTGGTGTTGCAAATTAAGAATCCGAACGGGTAACTGTTTTGGGTGTGGGGAATACTCCGGAGACAATATCATTCATAGCGCTCCCCCTGCTACTAAATGGTGGCCACCAAAACCAAAAAAAACAAAGACGGTGAAAGCCAAGTAGGCATGAGATCACCCCACCAGAAAGTATCGCGCGGGGTCACCCATTAGGTAGCCCCTGTCAAGTACAAACACCTCTCTTGCACAAAAAAAACGCTTTTTTTTTGCTTTAACAATTTCCAAAAGCTAACAAATACTGTAACAGAAAAAAACGGTACCATATATATTTTGCATGGTATCACGGCGCTTCATATCTGTTAGTTTTGGATTAACAACATTGACTGATAGACTAACTCAGATTTATGTTATCATTTGATCTCTTAAAGCCTCCAAGTTTTATCAACAATTACCACTCCCGTATTTTCAATGTTTTTTAGCTGAGGATATACATCCCGCGCCAGTCACCCATCCGGATCAAGGCTTTTATTTACAAGGTTATCCTTGCGGAGTAACCTCGTTGCCCCTGGCATATTTATGCCCCAGGTAAAACCGGGGACAGCGCCCATAATTACATTGCTTGTGTCTGAATCAAGGGGGCAAATCTCCTCTTAACTGCTTTACAAAAAAAATGTGGTCAAAAAAAATGTGGTCATAAATCGGGGACAGCACCAATACTGTTCGGCACGACATTTGAGAAGTAGATCAATCGAGCAAAAGATTTAGTATTAGCATAGTTAATTGCGAGAGGCAATACGCAGCGGATGAGGAGTAAAGGAAAAGAACAAAAGAGTGTGGACGGACCTCTGGCCCTCTGGATCAATGATGAAAAAGAATCATTGCCATTATTTTACTTTTTTGAGCTTTTCGATATGATTAAGTAGTTCATCTAATGTAGCCCAGCCTTGAAAATACAAACATATCATTTCGAAAGTGCGCTTAGTTGGCTTTCTGCATGTCCATAATCTTATTAAAAGGGTCGCAATCAGAGCGCAGTAAATTTGTATAGTTATGCCATTTTGAGAATGACACAGAAGGTGTTCAGCAGATAAGACACATTTAAACCAACGGAAAAAGATTTCGATCTGCCATCTGTAACGATATATAAGAGCAATTAGTTCTGCAGGCAGATCCATAAGATCAGTGGCAATCAAAAGCGTGCTTTGTGTAGATTCAGCAGTAGAACTCTTATTGCTGTGGCTGAGAGCCTTGAGTTTACGCCTGTTACGATTTTTCTTTTCAGGGCAATTGATGGTTATGATTCTTAAAGGTTTAGAAACGTCGCTACGTGTTTTTTTACCTCCAAGCCAAACGGTCTTGTCTGAAATTACCCCGGCTTTGAGATCATCGTCGCTTAGAGTATTCTCTTTAATAAGATCATAATCGGCGTTGTATTGTAAGCGCGCGACAAATGAGCTGGAATTGTTAATAATACTTTCATAGAGAGTGTATGTTCTATATCCAGCATCTAATACGTATAGCTTACCAGAAGTCAGGTTTGCTTTAAGGTTTGCGGCTTCGTTTGCATTAGCATCAGTAAGTTGGGCACGCAAAGGAGCAGTCTTAAGGATATCGAGTTCAAGATGCATTTTAACAGCACGATGATCTTTGTCGAGCCATAAAGCCCATAACATTTTTGGAAGGGCTTTAAGCAATGAGCCATCAACGGCAACTAGAGACTTGTCTAATTTGTCTAAACGCTTTTCAACTGTAAGCGAGTTTGCTTCATTGGCTAGTTCAGTCATGATAGGTTTTAAAAGTTCAGGATCAAAGATATCAGCTGATTCAGAAAGGCTACCGAGGCTTGTGCGTTTAATACCCAATTTCTCCTGAACGTTTTTGAGTATACTGGCTTGCTGTAAAGATCGTAAGCTGGTTAACGTAGGGTTAAAGAAATATAGCAATATAAGGCTAACATATTGATCATAGTGAAGTTTTCTATTAGGGCAATCAGCATGCGAGTGTAATTCGCCCAGGTGCGATTTGAATGGCCTAAGAATAGATAACCTTTGTATCTCTTTTTCGTTAATTTTGTTATTCATAATCAGTGATAGAATAACAAAAATGGTGGAGCCAAACAAGCAGCAAGTTGTTATAAGCTACTAATATGTCGCAAGTTATGCAGAACCGCAACTTGTATTGTTGGTGAATTTTTGGTTGGTTTCGTGATGATGAAAGTTAGTGGACTTTTTTGATTTTTGAGGAAAAATTTACTTGGTGCACATCAAATGCCGTGCCGAACAGTATTGGGACAGCACCCGGATTAATGCGCCCTGCATTCGATTACTATCTGGGCAACAAACTGGGGGGACAAAATATGAATCAAATAGGGGTCAAATCTCCTCTTGGCTGCATAATCTAAGTATTTTATAATTCAATTATGTCCAGTCCATTACGAATAGAATATCCAAGTGCATGGTATCATGCGATGAACCGAGGAGCAAACTGCAACAAAATTTTCTGCAAAGATAAAGATTACGATCTTTTCATTAAAGTATTGGAAGAAGCATGTAACTTATTTAATGTATATATTACAGCGTATTGTCTTATGAATACTCATTACCACATAGTTGTTAATACACCGGAAGGTAATTTATCTAGATTTATGCGACATTTAAACGGAGTCTATACACAACGATATAACAGGAAATACAAAAAAGATGGCACATTGTTTAGAGGTAGATACAAAGCTATATTAATCCAGGCAGATGAATATCTCACGCAGGTAGTAAAATATGTTCATAAGAATCCATTAAAAGCAAGAGTAGTAAATAATTTGAGCAATTATAAATGGAGTAGCCACCAATTATATCTTAAAGGTAAAACTACTAATATAAAAATAGATATTAATAATATGCTTGCATATTTCTCACGTAAGAAGAAGGAAGCAATAAAGTTGTATAAGGAATTTATGGATATAGGGACAGAAGATGAAGTGTTGAAGTTTTATTCAAAGAAATTCCAGAAAACAATACTGGGTGATAGTGAGTTTGCAGATATGATAAAAAGGAGATTTGTAAAGGATGAAAAAGCGTCTAATATAGAAATAAAAGAAAAAAGAATGATTCTTGGCGAGGGAAAGATTAAAATAATTAACAAAAATATATGTGAGACA
>JAIQZO010000026.1 GCA_021777055.1 Candidatus Anammoxibacter sp.
GCTTAATTCTTCTGATATACGACGACGGCTCCAACTTGGGTTATTATGAATTAGTTCCCTTATGTACGATATGTCATTAGGGCTGAGTTGTCGTCCTTGAACTTTTATGTGATTGGTGTTCATGGACAATATTATAAGGGAAGAGGCTTCTGGAGTCCAGCTTTTTTTACTATCTAGGAGATAGGCAGCTTAACTGTTACCAATTGTATGAGCGGTCCGTAGAGGGGTCAAACCTGCTTTATTGACAAACATTTAAAGATTTGTTATGTTGATACGATGTCCAGACCTTTACGAATAGAATATGCAGGAGCATGGTATCATTTTACAAGCCGTGGAAATGAGCGTAATAAGATATTTAAAGATGATCAAGATCGGGAAACATTCCTGGTTATATTAGGGGAAAGTTTAGAAAAATATAGAGTTGAGTTGCATGGATATGTACTCATGAGCAATCATTTTCACCTTTTGCTACACACACCAATTGGAAATCTTAACCGTTTTGCACAACGCTTTAATACAGCCTATACAGTATATTACAATAGAAGGCATAAACGCTCAGGTCATTTATACCAAGGACGTTATAAAGCTATTGTTATCGAAAGCGATAATTATCTTTTAGAATTATCACGATATATACATTTAAATCCTGTTAAAATTAAGCAAATAAAAAGACTAGAAATCTCTGAGCAAATAGATTATTTAAGAAAGTATCGCTGGAGTAGTAATCTGGGATATGGATTATTAGGACACCGTAAAGAATTCGTTTGTTATAGCAATGTTCTTGGTTATTTAGGAGGTGATAATAAGGGAGGTAGGCGGGGCTATAGGGAATATATTGAAGAAAGTTTGGTTAAAGAGATTGCCTCGCCTTTTGATAATGTTAAAGGTCAGATAGTACTTGGCGAATCTGGTTTTATAGAGTGGTTATATGAGAAAGTAATGAAAAGGTGTAAGCCCGATAAAATTGAGCAGAGAAAATCAAATGAACTGGTAGATGAAATTAGTCAAGAAGTTATAGTAGAGACTGTATGTAAAATATTCGATGTAAAGAGAAGAGATATACTAAAAAGAAGATCATTGAGTCGTGCAGCAAGGATGGTATGTATAGATTTATGTTGTAAGTTTCGAGTGTATCACAAAAGTTTAAGGGAAATAGGAAGAGAGTTGGAGGGTTTGACTGTAGGGGGTATGAGCCAGGCGAGGAGGAGATTGTGGGAAAAGTTACAGGTTGATAAGAAATTGAAAAGTAAGTATGATCTCTGTATTAAATTACTGAATAAATAATTTTACTGTGTTCTATATTAACCTCTTGTCAATAGCGCAGGTTTGACTCTACAGTGGCCCCTAGCGCGAATGGTACATAGTAGGCCATTCGCTAGGCAAAGCCTGTGGGTAACGGGAACGATGTACCAAAGATATACATGGAATAAGGGATTAAAATAGATTTTATAAAAAAAGGAGTTATCAACAATGGCAAAATGTATATATTGTCACCAAAAAAAAGGCAAAAGAACATGTAATGCTTTAAATGGCGATATATGTAATTTGTGTTGTGGTAAACATAGGGGAACAGATATAAGATGCCCAGCTAGTTGTACATTTATAAGTGGCCAAGAAACCTATTATATACAAAAAGACGAAGATGACTTTTCAAAACATATGGTAAACTTTTACAATGATATTTGCAAAAGTAACAAAGAGTCTGGCAAAAATTTCCTGGCATTTGTAGATGCAAGACTATATGAACATTTTCATAGTAATCGAAGCTCAACAGATAGTACCATCATATCTATACTAAATAGTCTCAGGTCAAAACTAAGTCCTATCCAATTAATTGCTCAACCTGGACCAATGTCAACAGAGTCTTTTTGTGACGGATTAGAAGAGTTCATAGACCGTATCGGCATAAATAACGAAAATGCTATCAAAATATTAGATTTATATATAGCCCAGTTAGAAGAGTATGTTGGCAATGAAACAGGCTCGAACAAATGGATTAGGCAATTCCTGAACTTGGTTGAGTCAAAAAACCCTGATATGTGCCGTAAAATCAAAAACAAAGAATCGTCTGAAAAAGATATTATCTACACAGGTGAAAAATTTGAAAATAGCGAATTAATAAGAAAGGATGAAAATAAGCCCATAAGTAATATTATAATACCATAATGCGGTGAAGCCGCGACCAAAATATAGAATACAGGAGTCAGTAGTCAGAATTCAGGATAAAACATAGATTTGTTCTTGTTTTACAATAGAGTTATTAATTGTAAATTTCTATTCACGTCTTGAATCATGTTTTCTATTATTCTGAATTCTGACTCCTGTATTCTGTATTCCATATTCCATAAAAACTACAAATCTTTTTAAAAAAGAAGTTTTTATAAAGTAATACTATAATGCGGCGAAGCCGCAACCAAATAGAGAATACAGAATTCAGAATAAAGCATCAAATTGTAGAAATATACGGAGAGCAAGATTTATCTTGCTGAAATCTGATGGTAATACAATCTTAGAATAGGTTTTCTAACAAGATTAATCATTACCTCGTTTCTATGTCTCTCTAAATCTTCAGAAGATGATTGAATCACCTCCTCTGGGCGAAACCGTTAATGCAAATCTTGCATCTTCCATTTCTATAATTGAATCACTAGCAAAATAAATTTTGCACTCAGATGAAACTAATCAAATCTGTTAAAAATTTTCTTTTAAAAAAGAAGTATTTACAGGGTAATACTATTTATAACGCCCGCTCTTTAGATTTAGTGCATAATGCTCGCTTGCTACAATTTGCGCACCATGCACACCATGTTCCTTTATAGACCTTATGATTCCATTGCCTAGTTTTACTCTTGTCCTTGCGGGTCTTCCAGTATTCTATTGCTGCGTCATCGTTCTAATGCCGGGTATGTTTTCTTAAGTCTTATCCGTTGTTAACTATTCAGGTGGATAGACTGAAGACTGAAGGTAAAAGCATAAAGCCTTTTAGGTTGCCAGGCTAATGGTAAAAAGCAAAAGCCGCGGCATTTAAGCTTTACCTTCAGCCTATCCACCTGAGAAGTTACTATCTGTTAACAAAAAGAGTTTAGATCACATGGCTATCGTCAAGACAACATAGACGTTGTACTAGTCTCTTGCCTTTTGGACGTATATAGCGCTCTCGCATAAACCAGACAAGCTGGTTATAATGTTGTTATACTTCTAATTCAGAAACAATCTGGCACACTGTTTAGTACACAAAGGAGAACGAGATGTCTCAAGCGAACAGCATCGGCTATGACGCCGCTGAATACTCACTGGTTAAAACCCAAGCTTGGCGCTTGTGGGTCGAACAGTACACCCTATTCTGGATATTTCGAACGCTCGGAATCAATTTCGATGGATTACGAGTGGGAGACTTTGGATCGGGCACTGGACTTTACAGCCGGATGATGATTGGCTATGGAGCAAAAGGAGTTCTAGCAATCGAAGGTGATCGCAAGATGGTTACACAGGCTAAGCAAGAAAGTGCCGCCTACCACGGATTGATTACCTATCAGGATTCCTGGATTCAGGATACCACGGGAATTGGTGACTGCCAGGTTGCACTCGGGTCGTATCTACTAAGCTACCCTAAGTCGCCCGAAGAGGTAACATCGTACTGCAGCGCGATTGCCAGCCACATTGCTGACGCTGGCGTTTACGTGGGCTTTGGAAACAATACCGAAGAGAGAACTGGGGGCCATCAATACAAACCCTACGGATTTACCAAAGTCCATAGCGCGGATACCATGGGTGACTGCGAGGGGGCTTGGGTCGATTGGCACATCGACGGCTTGACCAACCCGATCCGTAATTACAATCTATACCCAGACACCTATCGTCGAGCGTTCGAGGACGCCGGTATGCAACTGTTTTGGCAAGAAGCCTTGCTTCACCAATCTCAAACAGGAAACTCGGACTGGGATACATTTTTCGAAGGTGAAGCACCAGTAACCGCTATGATTGCCACTAAAGGTGAAACTCCTTGGAATCTGTCTGCCTGGGCCATGTAAATTGGAGGAGAATTGGAGTTTATTACATTGTTTAAATTGTTGGATGTGATTTAAAATCTCTTGAATCGCATCCAACTGAATAAATTTAGTAAATTTAGAGGGTAAATTTAGCTTGAGGTAAGCTTAGGGTCTGCTCTTAAATATTTATTATTGACAATTTCAAGAATAGATTAAGGAAACAATCGGTGACAAATCTCTATTATTGACAAATCATAACCAGTCATTTGGTTATTATAGTATTACCCTGAGAAACTTGTTTTTATAGAAAGAAATTTTCACCGTGCATTCTTAAGTTATTTGTAACGGTATAGTTACTGGATACTTGATACTAGATGCTTGATAATTTATTCTGCCGCTTTAGAGTGTTATATCTTAAATCGAGTTCGCCTCTTTTTCATGTGGCATCTTGACAAAGAAACTAGAAATCTAATTATTTTTCTGCATCTAGTATCTAACATCTAGTATTCTGGTTGCGGCTTCGCCGCTTTATGTATTTGATGAGAAGTAAAACTATCAGTAACAATCTCAAAGTTAAATGTGAATTGCGTAACAATTGATATAAAAAGAGGATTAATTACAAATGATATGATTCCCAGTCATTAGAAATGCATTGGATCGTCATAATAAAACTACAACTAAGATAAGGAGGCGCAATGAGAAAGGAAGATATTCTAAAAAAAGGATCTTTTAGAATTCAAGATGAGGTGAAAATTCTACGAATGAAAGGGACGCCATTCGAAATGGGTTATCAACATGGCTATCTGCTTGCTGATAAGATTCGCGTAATGATCAAAACAACGCTTCAGGCGACAATTGCCTATATTGCCCTGGCAACAGGGAATGATCTGGCGACCTCGGAGGAATGGTTCTGGCTCGGACAGAAAGCTGCAGAGCCGTTTTTGCCTGAAGAATTTAAAGAGGAAATGAAAGGAATTGCTGCCGGTTGTAATGACGCTGGCGTTCCAGTCACAGTGCAGCAGATATATCTTTGGAACACCAACTACGACCAATGGTGCATCTATGCTCATCCACATTACTGGCATCCTTTAGAAGGTGTGGGACAGAGAAAATTGGCTACGATTACTCAAAGTGCCGGGGGGTGCAGCAGTTTTAGCGCCTGGGACAACGCTGCTGGCGGTGACGGGAAATTAATCTTTTGCAAAGATGAAGACAATTTTAATCTGCCAGGGCAGTTGGAAAACCGCATGATGTTTGTCGCCGATCCGGATGACGGGTACGGTCACATGTTTCTATCGTACCCTGGGATGATCGGACTTGACGGGGGATTTAACGAAGTCGGATTTGAAATGATGACACAACTTAACAGTATGAAGGATGAAACAATGGAAGGATGCGGCATAGCCATCTTTACTCGCTTACTTCTTACTCATGTAAATAATGTGGATGACGCGATTGGCATATTTAATAAATATCCGCGGTGTGCAGGCATTGCTTACCATGTGGCTGATGCGATCAACAAGAGAGCGGCGGTTGTTGAAACGTCGGGTACAAGGATTGCAGTTCGTTATCCGGTTCCAGGCCAGCATTTTCTGTATCAAGCTAACAATTCTAATTGCTATCCCGGCTGGATGGGCTATGAAGGTTACAATATGGTGGTTGATCAGGCCCCTGTTAACGAGTTAACAAATGTTTCCACTATTGACGCATGGCAAGCTAGCATAAGGGATCCTGCAAATAAATATGTTCAGGCCCCTAGTCGGGTAGAACGTTATGGAGAACTTCTTGCGATGAATTATGGCAAAATTACACTAGAGGTTGCAAAAGAAATTATGAGTGATCGTTTTGATCCCTATACCCAGAGGGAACGTAAAAAGTGGGAGCCCTCGGTATCAAATAATATCCTTTGCACTATCTGCGCGCTCTATCCCGACAACACGTTTCATGCAGCCGAACCACTCGGCGAGTTCAAGGCTTATATTGCCAATATGTGGAGTTTGATCACTCTACCGGAAACGGGAGACTTCTGGTTGGCAATCAACGGTTTTCCGGCGGAATATGGTGGATATGTACAGTTTAATCTCAAAGATTTGTTGCATTGGAATTCGGGGTAACAGAGTTAGAGAGAATAGAAAAAACTAGCAATCGCATCAAGCTGACCAATAACTGCAGCGTTCCACTACGCAGCACACCGTTAAACATCAATCTGGGGACACCTTACTCATTGTTGTTAATTAAGTATGGTGTCCCCAGATTATTGTTCCAGATTATTGGAGATTATTGGTGTCCCCAGATTTAATCAAATACTATTTAATGAACAGAAAAACAGATAACAAAAAACACCAGAGTGCCTTAAAAGGGAAGCTTAAAAGAAAAGATTTAAAACCTGGAAATTTAATAATATAGCGAGAATGGCGATAATTTATATTATGGTATGACGTTGGATTTTTACATAAAAAAGGCGGTGGATAGGTATAATGGGGTTAGTTATTTTTCAATTTTGGGGATGTCTAAAAATCTTATGTGACCTCAGATTTGCAGGTCTTCCTGTCGTGAGAGATTATATCATAAGGAGGATAGTACCGTGAGATATTCTATTTTTCTATTAACATAGATTTTCATTAACAAAATAGGTACTAATTTGTTAATGCTTAATCGGACAGATTCTCCGTTATTTCCTATAAAGCCCAGTTTCTAGCAACTTTTAATTAGTAGTATATAGTATAATTAGCCCTAATATTTGACAACTTAAAACATTGCTTGTTGTTTTTGTCGTCCCCTGAAACCCTGTATTATCAAAGAAAAGCATGCGTACGTGCAAAATTAACCTTGATTTAGCGGTCAATAACCATTAGTATAATTATACTAATGGTTACTAAAAGCGAAATTAAAAATTATTTTATAAACCCAGTAAGTAGAAAACAAAGGCAATATGAAGCCCTCAGAGCTTTCTTTGTTGAGGAATGCTCTGCCCAAGAAACTGCCAAGAAGTTTGGATATGGACTTCATCGTTTTTATTCTATAACAAAGTTATTTCGAAAAGAGTTTGAGGACCAAAGCAAAGTTGATTCCTTTTTTATTAGTAATAAAAAAGGTAGAAAGCACAAAGACGCAGAAGGAGAGCTTAAAGCCTTAATTGTAGATTGTCGAAAACAGTATTTATCCATTCCAGATATTAAGGCAACGCTTGATGCCAAAGGACATAGTGTAAGCCTGAGATATATCCATCAGGTACTAAAAAAGGAGGGATTTTCCAGATTACCAAGAAGGAGCCAATATAGCCGAGAAGAGGTAAAAAGAGAGGTGGTTAAGAAATTTGAAGCGCCCAAAAGCACACCCCTGACCTTTGAGTTAGAATCCTTTAGCACCCAAAATGCAACAGGTATTTTGTCTCTAATACCACTTATAGAAAGCTATGGTATTCGTGAGGCTATTGAGAAGAGCGGGTACCCGGGAACAAACGTCATCAACCCATTGTCCTCAATCCTTTGTTTTTTAGCCTTGAAACTTTCTAATATCCGCAGATACAGCGCAGACGATTTATGGTGTATGGATAGAGCAATAGGTCTACTGGCTGGTTTAAATGTACTACCAAAAACAGGATGGTATACTTCCTATTCTCATAGGGTGACAAGGGATATGAATCTGAGATTACTAAAAGAATTGCAACAAATTTGGTTTAAGAGCGATTTAGTATCCGACACCAGTAATTTAGACTTTACAGCAATACCCTGCTGGGGAGATGATTCCCATTTGCAAAACAACTGGTCCGGTAAAAGACACGAAGCGTTAGCAAGCATGTTAGCAGTATTAGCCCAGGACCCAGACAGTGGTATTATTACTTATGGAGATACGACCGTAAGACATAAAAATGAGCCTGAAGTCGTTTTGGAGTTTCTGGATTTTTATAGGACTAATAAAACCAAAAGTCCTAAATATCTTGTTTTTGACAGCAAATTCACTACCTATGAAAATTTAAGCAGTCTAGACGATAAAGGAATAAAGTTTGTTACAATTCGCAGGAGAGGGAAAAATATAGTTGATCAACTAGATGCAAAACCGAGTTCTGATTGGAAGAAGATCCGTGTCATGAAAGCTGATGGCAAGGGCAGAATTTTAAAAGTTGCGGATGAAATTCTGAACAAATTAAAGGATTACAACAAACAGATTAGGCAAATAGCAATAACAGGGCATGGGAAAATAAAACCTTGCTTGATAATCACAAACGATTTTCAGATTAAGATTGAAGAATTAATCCGAAAATATACTCGAAGATGGATTGTAGAAAAAGAGGTATCCGAACAAATAAATTTTTTTCATTTAAACCGAGTATCCTCTTCAATTGTAATAAAAGTTGATTTTGATTTTACTATGTCAATCCTAGCTCATAATCTTTATCGGATATTTGCTCAACAATTTCCTGAATTTTCTCATTTTGCAGACCAAAATATATTTGAGAAGTTTTTTTCAAATAGCGGGATTGTGCAAATAGCAGAAGACAACATTATCATAAGCCTCAAAAAGAAAAGACACCTTCCACACCTTTTGACGGAAATGGGAAAGTTTGTGGATCTACCAATCCCATGGCTAGGAAACAAAAAAATACTTTTCAGAGGGGCGACTACAACTTAATTTTAGTAATCATTTAGTATAATGAAAATCAATGATTAATAATATTATTATGCCCGGTATTAGGACATGCAGAATCAAGGCTTTGTTCGTCTGATTGGCCGGTGTGGAATTTAACGGAAGGCATGCACAAGAATGGGTTGCTTAATAAATTTAATTACCGTACTAGAGAATATAAGACCTGTCTGAAGTGGTTTAAAGCAGGGAATCTTGATATTACATTTATGACTCTTTATGACTTTATTTCTGTTCAACCTACAAAGGTCCCCACTGTAATTATTGGTATTACAGACTATAGCAATGGTGGAGATAAACTTATAGTTAGAAATTATATAAAAAATGCAAAGGATCTAAAAGGTACAAAAATATTACTGCCCAGTAACACAATTTCTATGTGGTTTTTGCACAACTATTTGAAAACGAATGGTTTACGGGTTGATGACGTAGAAGTGGTCGAACAAAAAGAGACACTTGCCCCAATACAATTTAGAGAGGATCCAAGTTTTGCCGCTGTAGTTGGCTGGAATCCTATTATTAATGAAGCCTTGAATGCCGATTCTTACATTGCTGCTACTAGCGCAGATTTTCCCGGGCTTATTTACGATTTAATTGTCGCAAAACAATCTTTTGTTGATGAAAACCCTGATCTTGTTGAGGCTTTTCTTGCGGACTATTATGAGAGTATTCATAATGATGATGTTATTAATAAGACTGCGCGTACCCTCTCTGTATCTACCAGAGAGTATAAATCCTTGCTTGAGGACGCCTATTTATTTCCATCCAGGATATCTGCCAATGGTCAGTATAAAAAGTTACTTGATAACTCAAATAATATAATTGAATTCTTAACAACTGCTCCAACGTCATTACATAACACAAATGCGAAATCAAGATTTCGACATAGAGAAATAGATATGAGAACATTGATATATTTTGAGGGGAACTAAAATGACTGGGAAAAGTTTCTGAAAATGCTAGGTAAAGTTGGATAACGATATGGTGTATTAATTTATGTCTTTGTCCTAATATCTGAACGTTACTATATTTTAATAGTAACACCTACTCTAAACTAGTCAAGGGTAATACAAAGTTTAAATGGTAGTTACGCCTTATATTTTAGTAAGAAATATAAAAGACCTGAACACTTTTTTCAAAGAAGATTTAAAAAGTAAATCCTCTCCGCGTTTTGAAGCACTTTTATCAAAAGATCAAAACGATTTTGTCTAAAAATCGGATGTGTCTCCAATGACTAACATTAGTGCCCAACCCACTAATAATTCTTGTTTGTGACTCCAATGATTCCTAATTATCATCCTAAAAACCAGATGTTTTCTTAATGATTCTATTAAAATCAGATTTAACCTATAACAGCCCTTCTATTTTCAGATAAGAGTGAAAAAAACTAGAAACTTTTTTCAAGAATTATTAGGAAAACATATATAAAAACAATTGACTGATTCAAACTTTAGTTTTTTTCAGAAAACTAAAGTGTCTTGAATTAGCGCCTGCGGCGGATTTTTTAGTCTCTAAAATCTTAATCCTAATCGTACTCTTAATCTTAATCCACACACAATGATTACCATTTAGATTATGAACATTGCTCCTATTTGACCCTGAAAGGGGCTGATATACCAGCCCAGGGCAACGCCCTGGGACAAAAATACAAAAGAAATTTAGCCCTGTAAGGGCGTAACATACATTGGCGATGAATCGGGAAAATATGTTGCACCCATTCAGGGTGCGAA
>JAIQZO010000027.1 GCA_021777055.1 Candidatus Anammoxibacter sp.
TGTCTCACATATATTTTTGTTAATTATTTTAATCTTTCCCTCGCCAAGAATCATTCTTTTTTCTTTTATTTCTATATTAGACGCTTTTTCATCCTTTACAAATCTCCTTTTTATCATATCTGCAAACTCACTATCACCCAGGATTGTTTTCTGGAATTTCGTTGAATAAAACTTCAACACTTCATCTTCTGTCTCTATATCCATAAATTCCTTATTCAACTTTATTGCTTCCTTTTTTTTAGGTGAGAAATATGCAAGCATATTATTAATATCTATTTTTTCATTAGTAGTTTTACCTTTAAGATATAATTGGTAGCTACTCCATTTATAATTGCTCAAATTATTTACTACTCTTGCTTTTAATGGATTATTGTGAACATATTTTACTACTCACGTGAGATATTCATCTACCTGGATTAATATAGCTTTGTATCTACCTCTAAACAATGTGCCATCTTTTTTGTATTTCCTGTTATATCGTTGTGTATAGACGCCGTTTAAATGCCGCATAAATCTAGATAAATTACCTTCCGGTGTATTAACAACTATGTGGTAATAAGTATTCATAAGACATTGCGCTGTAATATATACATTAAATAAGTTACATGCTTCTTCGAGTACTTTAATGAAAAGATCGTAATCTTCATCTTTGCAAAAAAATTTGTTGCGGTTTGCTCCACGGTTCATTACATGATACCATGCGCTTAGGTATTCTATTCGTAATGGTCTTGACATAATTGAATTATAAAATACTTAGGTCATGCAGTTAAGAGGAGATTTGACCCCACGTTTTGGCCCAACCGGACATTGGCTGACGCGAAGCGTCAGCCAACACCGCATTCAGCACGGTCCGCTTTAGCGGATCTGCTGAAATGTTTGGTTATTAATTATTTAATCCTATTTAGCTTTTTTATACATTGTTATGTACATTTCTCAAAATATACATTTGCTTTCCAATCCCAAATTTAACTTTTCTACAAATTCAGTAATAACACTTTTAAGTTGATTTACAAAATCTCGATCTATTATGATTTTTTTGAAATTTCCATCCATTCCAGCGTTGTGAATAATTGCATGGCGTTTTTTAAAACCCGTCACCATTAATTCCCATTGTGAATTTGTAATAACACTTTGAAGATCAGTTTCCATGAATACTTTATAAACCTCAGTCGCTTGCTTTAAATTCTGGAAATTAACTTTTCTCTTTCTTACCAAATATTTGTTTTGTGGAGACGAAAACATAAACGCTTTCTGGAGGTAGGTTTCTAAAGCTGCAACTAAAAACACTAAACCAGCTTTTTCTGAATGCTCAAAAACCTCATCCGTTATGTTCATTGCTGCTTGAAAATAAGACTTTGGATAATCCCAAAAAATAATATTATATTTAAGTTTACATTTTTTATTTGTACAAGAATGATGTAAAGGTAGAATTGATACAAAATCATATTCATCGTGATCGAGCATTGGGGAAATTGTCATCGTTGAACCACAAAGTTTACAACTTATATTTTGCAGTTCATCCAAATAATGCCCGTCTTTTGAGGAGCCCATGACTACTAGTAGGTCTGGCGACCACAGAGTTTCTGTAGAAAAAAACAAAAAGTTGATTTTGGCACATTCCAAGCACCTGCAAAATGCGCTAGAAACAGGTCCATTTTCTTCATATGCAATCAACCTTAAACTCTTTTTCCTGCATTCGTTGCATCCGATAGATTTTGATATTGCAAAAACAATATCAGATGTAGGAAGCGGAGAGACTCTTACAATATTTCCGTATTCAAATAGCTGTAAATTTGAGAGGAGACTCTGTGGGCCTTCCGAGAAATCTAAAATTTTATCTTTATCTTTATCTTTATCTTTATCTTTGTTCATCACATTTTTCTATTACAATGGTATAACATTGAATTGAGCAGTTTATCGGCTCAAATGATTGGTTATGGATTTTTATGCACACAGCAAAATATTACAAGTTTATTCTCCAACTTAACAATACTTAACAATTAAAACATGGCCCTAAGTTTGCCTCTGTTTTTTTCTTCGCCTTTCACTAACAATCTGGGTCTTGCCATAATTTAAACCTCAATCTCATTAATTTTTAATATTCTTTCCCAAATTCAACCTCTAATCACAGCAACGGGTGAGGATTGATAACTCCGAAGAGAATAAATTATATTCATTTTGGTGGGTATTCATTCAGTTATATCTTATTATAATTTTTGTACAAATTCATAAATCTTTTCTCGCTTGTCTTTATTGCCTTTTCTTTTTTAAAGCTTTCCACTTCTTCTTGAGAATGGTTTTCCCAAATAGCTTTAGCTTTTGCCTCAATATCTTTGGCTTTCCCCTTTCTTATGTTAGTTTTTAAAATACGAGCATAAGAATCTAAAAATGAAGCAAAAAACAAACTCTCTTTCCCTGATTCTCTTTCAAAGCAACTCATAAGTTTGTCGCATACTTTTTCACATTCTTTTAATCGTTTTTGTAGCAGATATAAAATATAAAGATTAATAAGGCTTTTGGTTACATATGGGTGCGAGTCGCCAAGAGATTTAATACATATATTTAAGGAACCCTGAATTAGTTTTTCCGCCTTTTCATAAAGTCCCATATAAGTATACAGAGATCCAACATTATTCATACTCATTGCAACATCTGGATGTTCTTCTCCCAACAATTTTCCCCTTAAGTCTAATCCTTTAATAAGGAAATGTTCTGCTTCAGATAACCGACCTTGCGATTTATAAACAAAGCCTAAATTATTTAAACACGTTGCAACAATAGTACTTTCCAAACCAGTATAATTTTGATAAAATTTTAAACATTTTTTGAAGATAGGTTCTGCTTTGTAATATTTTGATTGGGCTTCGTAGATAACTCCTAAATTGTTTAAGGCACCTATTACAGCTGGGTGGTTTTCATCAAGCTCTGCTTTCAATATATTTAAACTTTTTTTTAATGTAGATTCGGCATCTTGCTTACGACTTTGGTAATGATAAAGCATACCTAACTTTGATAAGGAATTCCCTATGTATTCTGTTGATACATCTTTGCATTTTTTAAATATATTTTCAGCATGAATGATATATTTCTCTGCCATTTCATATTGTCCAAGCTCACTTAAATACCATCCTGAAGAATTCAGTAATTCCGCAGTTGGCTTGATTTCAAGATTGTATTTTATTATTTGATCTAACATAACGTTAACATGAGGAAGAATATTCTGACATGTTTCCCAATTTTTAAATGCAGGTTCCGGGAATAAAAGATTTAAGGCCGTATATGCGTTTTTAGCCCAAAATATTTTGGATGCTTCAGGCATACTATCTATTAAAACCGCCTGAACAAGGCGATGCATATTTAATGTTTTATTCTCTGGAGAACGTCTAATTAGAGAATATCTTGTCGCTTTTTTGATAACTTCGTTGAATTTATATTTATCTTTAACAATTGAGCCTAAGTGGTCGCCATATGCTTTAACTTCCAGCTTAAATATATCTTCAGGAATAGCATCTGAACTTAAAAATGAACAAAAGTAAAGTAGCTCTGCTGCAGCAGGAAATTCTTTGAACCTTTTAAAAGAAATGGAAAATGTTGTAGTTACTGATTCTGGATGTGTACAGGAATATTCTCCTCGATTTGCCCTTAATTTTGATCCTTCAATTCTGTAAAGTTCAAGATACTCTTCAAGAGATGAATGTGTTTCCTCAATATAAGCCCCTGCTTGATCCAGCGCTAAAGGTAGCCCTCCCATTTCATCATAAATTTTTTCTGCAATTTCTCTATCAACTTCTGAAGCCTCTTCAATTTGGTTATTCAAAGAAAGAATTTTAGAACGCTTCAAAAGAAAAAGTATTCCTTCACGCTCAGGCATAACATTAATATTGATATTATTAGCAATTGTTCCAACTGATTGCAACCGAGTAGTTATAATGATATGACTTCTTTCATTAGAAACAATAAATTCTTTTAATAATTGTAAATCATTAACATTGTCAAAAATTAGTAACATATCAGGTTTATTTCTAAACCAGTTTTTTACACATTCAATTATTTCACCTTGTTCTTTTACATCTTTAATGGATAAATTTAATAAATTTGCTATTCCTATAAAATCCGAAATTAATGATTCGCGCGATTCTGCACATATCCAAAAAAAACCTTTATACAACATTCTATACTTATAACAAAACTCAACTGCAGTCTGGGTTTTTCCAATCCCCCCTAAACCGCAGATTGCTAAAGGTTGAGTTAAAGCAGCAGTATGGTTAAATTTTAAAGTCTTTTGGATTTCGTTTAAAATGTCAGTTTGACCAGTAAAATAAGGATTTTGTAAATGAGGTAAATTCCAATGAATAGAATTTGATCCAACATCTTTATCTAGTTTATGTGATAAATTTTTTTTCTTACCAAACCTATGTTCGACCACGTTTGTTGCTGGAATTTCTTCTGGATGTTCAACTGTTTTCGTTATTCTACGTATTTCTAAGGTAATTTGAAGAAATGCTTCATCAATATTAGAAAATGAGCTTAGAGGTTTGCCATCTCTTGGCAAAGCTTGCAATTTAGAAAATGGGGCTGACAACCAGTCACATGGTCGTAATATAATTGGAATTACAACTGCCTCTCCTACATCATGCATCGTAAGAGCTTTCTTTACTTCCATATCGTAACAATAGTCAGAGGCTAAAAAGTCCGCACTTATCATCATTAAAATGATATCAGCAGAAACAAGAGCACTATGAATTTCTTTATCCCAGCTATCACCTGCTTGTATTTTTCTATCAAACCACGTTTCAATTATGAATTCACGCTTTAACGGGGATAGATGTGCTTGCAATAACTCAACATATTTAACATCTTTATGTGAATATGAAATAAATACTTTTGCGGACATCGACATAATTCTTACAAATATAAAGTATAATACTAATCGTTAGTTTGTTTTTTGAGGAAGCTACTAAAGTAATGCTAAGCCGCTCTAAACAGTTAAATAAAATGAATACGAATATTTAAAAACAAATAAAAAAAACTCAAGCTTGCAAGAAGCATTGGAGGGCAAGTCTTTACAGACTGTCCGAGAATGCCATTAGAATATCAAATGACTTGATGAATATTTATTGGAGAACCTGTTAGATTCTCATCCACTGCATTGAGCCGTTTATTTGCGCAAATAATTAGTTTGGATTTTAATCCACACTGAAAATGATTATTATGCTCTTGCTCTTTCGCTTCGTTCTTGCCGTTTCTCCCAGCTATTGAAGTTTCTCTTGGCACTCGCTTTTCCGCTTTATTTCATAGTTTCGCTTGGCATTTGAAGTTTACGCTGTTTTTCGCTCTGTTCTAGCAATTGTTTTATACATTTGAGGTTTCTTCTGTTTTTCGCTTTGTTATTACAGTTTGCTTTGACGTTTAGCATTTCGCCTGGCATCTGAAGTTTGGCATTGTTTTTTACGGTTTTGCATGTTGCATGCTCTTTCTTTCAAGAAAATAACGAAATAATCAGCCGCAGCGTTTTATACGGTCGGCTGAATGAAATAGTTGGACGAGAATATCATTTGAAGTTCTGAATTATCTTAGCAAAGTCCATATGTGAAATAATTAAATACCAATCCCATACAGATACGCCCAATAGTATGATTAGAAGAATGTTATAGTCTTTTCGGAACATTACCTTTAGAAATAATGATACAGCTACAGCAGTATAAGTCAACCAGAAATTGCAAAAGAAACCATGTTTACCTAACACTGCTAGATGGGTTGTAACCATTACGGCAAATGCAATTGTTGCCATCACCAAAGAAAAAAAGAAATACCCACCGTTAAGATATTTTACTCGTTCAAGTGTTTCGATCTTGTAACAATCGTCCAATACCCAGTCGACTAAAAGCGCAGCTGTCACGATCGAAACAAACCCTACAACGCCAAATAGGAGAGACGTGATCTGTGCCTCTACTTTAACCAGTGTTGCGGTAAGTACCGATATGCAAATGGCAGCGATTGTTGCTAAAAGACTCGCAAGTGTCAGTGATGTACTTGCTTGAAGATCGTTCTGACCCTTTGACTGATTTTGCGTATGCGTGCTACTCATTGATTATCACTCCTTGTTAATTTGCAGAGGTTTTCATAGATCTGCCCAACGCCAGCCATAACCGGACGTAAAAAGCGAAGCGCAGCGTAGCTTTTTGCGGTCCATGTATATGGCATTGTTATGTTTTTCTATCTCTCTGTATTGCCATTCCACACCCCTTTCTCATCGAAATTCTGGGATTCCGAATACCCAATAGTATTCCATAACGCATCGAAACAGGGCTTCATGGCCTTGTGTATATTCTGGACTGTTACATCACTATCGAGGAATCCTTCAGGTAATCGTATAACATCATACGGCAATGGATGATTTTCATCGGCCCACATACTGCTACGCACTGCGTACTTAGCACCAAGTACTCCTTCAAAGGTGATGAGGATAATGAACGGGCCTGGCACTCCAGCAACAGAGAGGCCTTTGATGTACTTTGGAACAGAATCAAATATGAGTTCTTCTACGCCTGTACCGGGAATATTTAGACCATTATCGCGTTTTCTTACGATTGAACCTTTCGTTGACTCGATACAGCCGTTTCGAAAAACCTGCACATAGCCGGGATTCTTATCTCCTCCTCGTTCGCACAAATAGCCGTGGTAGTTATATCTTTGGCTCATTCCGCTGGTGCCCATTGGCCAAAAATACTGGCCATTACTGTTTAAAACTTCTAAGTCAAGCGAGACTAAGCCAGACAATGATGCTGTTGGTACGATGTGAATGAAAAGCCTTCCATTACCAACAAGAGGTCTCAAGCCATTGCCTGAGCAGATTTCAGCAATTCTCAAATCTCGAAATACCTTGGCCTGTTCTAATGTCGATGCTGTTTGGATAAACATTGATCTTAACTCTGCGATACCTGGCTCAAATACACCAGCAGAATTGCGTAAATAAAAGCGGTTGTGACCTTTGGCTACTACTCTATGGGGGCCTATCCAGCTTTTAGGAATTCGACAAACGATTGTGTAACCGCCCTCTGCCAAGCTAACCGCACGCATTTTTACGCCAATAATAAGGGGCTCAATTCCGCTTCTTACAATCTGTTCCATCCGAAGAAGTTCAGAATCTGAATTGGATTCACTTATGGATGAAATGGCATTGGCAACACCATCCTTTTCTTCAACACCGATAACTAAGTGCCCACCATTGGTATTTGCTAAAGCAGAAACATCCTTCAGCAATTCTTTTTTATCGGAATCAGAGTTTCCATATAGCACTTTCTTATACTCGATGCATGTCCCTTCCGGCACTTGGGCGCTCACGAGTTCAGCCAAATCAGATTCGTTTATAGAATCAAAATCCGCTTTTGTTAACATAGATGTCCTTTAGCCGTGCTTTTTTTAAACATAAATAACAAAAGCATAACCTGCTAGACTGGTTGATGCGATTGTTAACTATTTTTTTAATCAACCTTACAATACTTAACAATAAATTGTCAATAATGAATATTTAAGATCAGACCCTAAGCTTGCCACATTATACTATAAAGGTTATTTAATGTTTCGGCTGTTTTACCATCAGCAAAAGTGGTAAAGACCCGGCTTTCTTCCAAGTCAAAATAGATGGACGTATTTTGACTTTCTTTCCTTATTCTATTAATGTGAATGAAATCTATGTTCATGGCAACTCTGCTAAGTCGAGTTCTTTAAGAAACTGGTTATGAGTTTTCTTTGCCTTTGTTATTGTCTTCTCAATTTCAACAAGCTTTTTGTTTACTTCGGAGATATCAATAGCTTCTTCTTGTTCCGCAGTACTCACATACCGCGAAATATTTAGATTGTATTCATTTTTTTTGATTTCCTCCATCGATACGCATCGGGAATACCGCTCTTCTTCTTTTCGGTATTGATAGGTGTCTATGATTTTATCAATGTGTTCTTCTGAAAGAAAATTCTGCCGTTTGCCTTTTTCAAAGTATTCGCTGGCGTTGATAAACAGAACATCATCGAACTTTTTGCATTTTTTAAGTACTAGGATGCATACCGGTATGCCGGTTGAAAAGAAAAGATTTGCCGGCAAGCCAATGACCGTATCAATATTACAATCTTTGAGCAATTTCGTGCGTATCCGTTCTTCAGCCCCACCACGAAAAAGAACACCGTGCGGCAAAATAATTGCCATAGTGCCTTCATCGCTTAAAAAATGGAAACCATGTAACAGAAAAGCAAAATCGGCTGCGGATTTTGGGGCAAGTCCATAACTTTTAAACCTGAAATCATCAGCCAGAGCTTCGTTTGGTTCCCATCGGTAACTGAAGGGAGGATTGGCAACCACAGCATCACATTCCAGCTTTTTAGCCGGATTCATTTCATTTAATATATTCCAATCGTTGAGAAGTGAGTCTCCATGATGAATTTGAAACTCAGAATCCTTCAAACCATGGAGCAGCATATTCATCCGCGCAAGGTTGTAAGTGGTAATGTTTTTTTCCTGACCGTATATCTGCGCGATACTATTGGTCCCGAGCTGTTTCCTTACATTCAAAAGAAGGGAACCTGAACCACAGGCGAAGTCGAGTACTTTTTTCAGTTTTTTCTTTTTCCCGGAAGCAGGGTTTTGACTATCCAATGCAACAATGCGGGACAGAATGGTTGAAATCTGTTGTGGTGTATAAAACTCTCCTGCTTTTTTCCCTGAACCGGAGGCAAATTGACCAATCAGATATTCATAGGCATCGCCTAAAATATCACTTTCGGTGGAAAATTCTGAAAGACCTTCTGCAATTTTGGTTACAATCGTACAGAGTTTTGCGTTACGTGCGGGGTAACCTTTTCCAAGTTTTTCGGAGTCCAGATTGATTTCCGAGAACAATCCCTGGAAAGTACTCTCAAAGGAGTCGTTTTCAACATGTTTAAATCCGGCTTGCAAGGTTTTAAGGAGGTCATCGCTCTGGATTCTTGCCAGTTCGTATATACTGGTCCAGAGATATTCGGGCCTGATCACATAATGAATTTTGCGGCGCATCTGCTTTTCAAATATAGATGTATCACCCTTGTTTGCTTCATACCAGACAGAGAGGGGTGTCTTTTTGTCGTCGTCTTTCAGCTTTGGGTAATCTTTTCCAAGCTCTTTTTGAGCC
>JAIQZO010000028.1 GCA_021777055.1 Candidatus Anammoxibacter sp.
TTAAAAACAACCTCTTGGTCATAGATTTACGCTTACTCTTAAACTGATATTTGACTACTTACACTTTGTCTACAATTTAACACTTTTCATACAAAAACACTGTCAAGGAAAAAGTGGTTTTTTTTCGCTGAATAGATACAAATCCTGAATGCAAGAGAGATATTTCTCACGAAACTCTGGCTTTCACTGAATCAATTCATATGGATAAGACGGAAATAACTTTTGACAAACTAGTTGTTGCATTTGAAAGAGTAAAAGTAAATGACGGTTGTCCTGGTGTTGACAGGGTGACAATTGAAGAGTTTGAGTACGATTTGACTGCAAACCTTAAAAGATTGCATAATGAGTTACAGAACCGTACATATCGGCCATTGCCATTGCTTCGGATATTGGTTGACAAGGGAAATGGAGAGGCAAGGGCCTTATGCATCCCTGCTGTATGCGACAGGGTTGCGCAGGTGTTTGTTTTGGATATTGTAGAACCCGTACTCGACAAGGAATTTGAAGTTTGCAGTTTTGCGTACCGCAAGGGCCATTCTGTAAAAGATGCTGTTTATATGATCAAGGAGTATCATGAACAGGGTTACAATTGGGTAGTTGACGCGGATATTGACGAGTTTTTTGATAGCGTTGATCATGAATTACTTTTGTCAAAGTTCCGCAAGTATGTGCATATTCCATTTATTCATGAATTGCTGGAACTCTGGCTGAAAACAGAGGTTTGGGATGGTGAGCGGTTGACTATTCCTGCGAAAGGGATTCCCCAGGGTTCACCAGTATCTCCGATTTCGGCAAATCTGTTTCTGGATGAATTGGACGAAGAGATGCTTAAGAAGGAATATAAGATTGTGCGGTATTCTGACGATTATATTGTGCTTTGCAAAAATAAAGACGCGGCAGTAAAAGCACTTCAGTTATCAAAGGATGTATTAGAAAGGCTCTTGTTGCGTCTGGACGAAGAGGATATCGTTAATTTTAACCAGGGGTTTGAATTCCTGGGTGTAACATTTGTACGAAGCCTTATTATGAAACCATTTGACAACCCTAAGAAAGATCATAAGATAATTCATTATCCAGGCCATCTTGATATTAAGGGTTATATGAGGAATAGAAAAAAGTGATGTTTCTGTTTTTTTAATGCAAAGCTGGAGCTTTGTTGGCAATTGTGTTCCAAAGCATGAGCTTTGGAACAAAGAATCTAACGTTTCATTCCAAAGCAGGTGTGTTGATACAAGGAAGTAAATTTGAACTACTCGACATTCCAAAGCAGGTGTGTTGGTACAAGGAAGTAAACTTAAACTACTCGTTCCAAAGCTCCGGCTTTGGAACGCAATTGTATAAAAAGCTCCAGCTTTGAATAAACTTATGCGGACACGATACAAGATACTCGAAGATAACAACCTCTATTTCATAACCTGTACAATTGTAGCGTGGATACCGGTATTCACTAATAAAAAATACGCAAACATTATTACTGAAGCACTAAGTTTTTACAGGAGTAAGGAAAAGTTAAAACTATTCGCATATGTAGTGATGGATAACCATATCCATCTTATTATAAGCTCTAATGATACAGTCAGTTTAATGAAGAACTTTAAGAGCTTCACCGCAAGTGAGCTGCTGAAAACTGTAGGTGCAGATAATAAAGATTGGTTGTTAAATCAGTTTAGTTATTACAAAAAACGGTATAAGAATGAAAGCAAATATCAGGTCTGGCAGGAAGGGTTTCATCCGAAGATGATTACAGATCCTGAAATCTTGCGACAAAAGATTGAGTACATACATAATAATCCGGTTAAACGGGGTATGGTAATAAAACCGGAAGATTGGGTTTATTCAAGTGCAAAGAATTATTTGTATGGTGATGGGTTTGTGGAGGTTGATTTGATTGAGCTGTAGATGCAAAGCTGGAGCTTTGCTGGCAATTGCGTTCCAAAGCCGGAGCTTTGGAACGAGGACGCTAACTCATTATTTCCCTCGTGTCTTTTGTTTAAGAGCATCGTACCTCCTCGTTCCAAAGCTCCAGCTTTGGAACGCAATTGTATGAAAAGCTCCGGCTTTGGAACAAAAATAAAATTATGCCTAACCTATACATCACGGAACAGAACTCCGTCTTACGTAAAAGCGGAGAACGGCTGATAGTACAGAAAGATGATGAAATACTTCTGGATGTAAAATGCCGGAATGTGGAAGCTGTATTGATCTTCGGAAACGTGCAATTTACAACACAGGTAGTCCATGAATTGTTTCAGCACGGCATAGAGATGGCAATCCTGACAAGGACAGGAAAACTTGTGGGGCAGATAACGTCGATTGCAACAAAGAATATAGAGCTGCGCCTGAATCAGTTTGAAAAGTACCGGGATGACAATTTCAAACTGCTCTTATCAAAACAACTTGTAACCGGAAAGATAAATAATTCTATTGATCTAATCAAGCAGTTTTCCTATAACCATCCTGAGATAGAGTTGGAGAAGGATGCGTTAAAGAGGGCTATGGGTAATGTTGAGTCCGCAAAAAGCATCAATGAATTAATGGGGATAGAAGGAATTGCCGCAAAGAATTATTTTAACGCATTCGGGAAAATGCTTCTATCTGATCTCAATTTTACAGGCAGAAAAAAGCACCCCTCTACTGATCCGGTTAATGCTCTGCTCTCATTAACCTACACGATGATCTTTAACGAAATATCGACTCTCTTGGACGGACTGGGATTTGATCCTTATCTGTCATATTATCATAGCGTGGATTACGGCAGGGCTTCACTTGCATCAGATCTGATTGAAGAGTTCAGGGCACCTATTGCAGACAGATTTATTCTAAACATCCTTAACAATAATGTATTTGGAGAAGAAGATTTCTACCCAAATCCGAAAGATGGTGCGGTCTATCTGAAACGGGAATCATTGAAACGTTATTTTGCGGAATATGAAGAGATGATCAACCGCAACTTTACGCATCCTGTAACCAAAGAGAATACATCATACAGAAAGTGCTTCCGTATACAGGCTGAAAGCCTGGCGGTTTGCATAAATGACAAGGGTGCATACGTTTCGTTTAAACAGGAGTAGTGACAAATGCTTTACATTGTATCTTATGACATACCTGATGACAAAAGGAGAACAAAGCTGGCAAAGGCGCTCCTGGATTTCGGTGATAGGGCGCAGTTCAGCGTTTTTGAGTGTTTGTTGGATAATGAAGGTTATGAGGATATGAAAAAGAGGATAAAGAGAATAATTTCAGAGGAAGATGACAAGGTAAGGATTTATCCGGTTTGCGCGGATTGCAAAAGTTCTATCATCATATATGGCAATGGTAAGATAGCTGAAATAGAGAGTGTTTATATTGTGTGAAGATGTTATAATGTAAAGAGTTAAGTTTGTATGCTTAGAAACTTTAAAGTCTAAAACATGGCTATTTGCCGCTAGACATAACGGCTACGGCTTGTTCCCAAGTTCCAGTTTGGGAACGAACTTGCTTGAGAAGCTCTAGCTTCTCAAAACAATATACAACTGTACAACTTGAGGCTTAAGATTTAGTAAGTTGGAAGCGGGAGCTTCCTATGCAATTGCGTTCCCAAGCTGGAGCTTGGGAACGCAATTGACCGTATGTTTGGTGCTTGTAACTGCCCACAATTAGGCATGTTATCGATAAAAACAACGGTTTTTTTTAGACGTAAAAATAGTGGTAGGTTACAGGGAAGTTGTAAGGTGCCAATTTATAGAATGTTCTGACTATGTTTTGTTAATTTCTGATAAAAAGAGAGGAGGGAAAAGTGCTGAAAAACAGAGGTTACAGAAATTGCTCTTGTAACTATATGGTAGTGCATGTGTTGCAAAAGCCAGAGTAGGAATTATTGACCTGATGAATAAGGGATTGAGACGTTCCCTTGAAGAACCTTCTCCATGATTATCATCTCCTACAGTAGGAATTATTGACCTGATGAATAAGGGATTGAGACTAATTTATTTTATTATTCTACGAGCTATTACAATATCTAATGTAGGAATTATTGACCTGATGAATAAGGGATTGAGACTTCGTCCATTTATTATCAACTAGTGTTGTTAGTGATAAGTAGGAATTATTGACCTGATGAATAAGGGATTGAGACGTAATATTTTTTACGCCATGCGGCAAATCCCTCACCTTGTAGGAATTATTGACCTGATGAATAAGGGATTGAGACTTAAAACAAAATAACGATATAAGGAAGACTTCAAATGTCGTAGGAATTATTGACCTGATGAATAAGGGATTGAGACTAATGAAACAGCAGTGAAAAGTGAATAGTGAATAGTGAATAGTGAATAGTGAATAGTGAATAGCGGAAAACTGATATTCTGTCTGGAATAAGTGATAGTGATGGCAACTACAGATATAAAATTTAAAATTCAGAATGTAAAATTTCTTTTGTAGGAATTATTGACCTGATGAATAAGGGATTGAGACT
>JAIQZO010000029.1 GCA_021777055.1 Candidatus Anammoxibacter sp.
AAAAGAAGTACGCAAGAGATTTCTGGTGTTAATAACGAATGGGACACACCCGTTTCCATTTCGAACACGGAAGTTAAGTCATTCGTGCCGATGGTACTGCTTTTAAGTGGGAGAGTAGGTAATGCCAGTTTAATTAATTAAACCCATCATATAAATTATATGATGGGTTTTTTTTTTCAGTTTTCTTTGAATAATTAGAGTTAAATTTTTTTTGTGATTTGTCGCAAGGTCCTAAGCTTATAAGTATCGTTATCTATTGAAGTTATTTAAATAAAAACACTTTTTTTTAGTAATTTTTTATTGAAAATATATAATAGAATAAAAACTTGGTAAATTATGATTGAAGAAGAAAATAAGTTTAAAGATTATTTAAAATCTAATGGTTTAAAATATACTCCAGAACGGCAGATTATACTGAGGCAAGTTTTTTCCAATCATGACCATTTTGAAGCTGATGATTTACTTGTTGCTGTAAGGCAACATTCTAAAAGGGTTTCAAAAGCTACAATTTACAGAACATTATCGCATTTAATAAAAAGTGGATTGCTAAGGGAAGCAATTTTTAGCGAAAAACATTTGCATTATGAACATGTTTATAAACATAAGCATCATGAACATTTAATTTGTTTATCTTGTAAAAAGATAATTGAATTTAGTAATAATCAACTTGAGAGTATTCAAAATACTATTTGTGATGAGTATAAATTTAAATCAGAATCACATAGATTACAAATATTTGGATATTGTAGTGATTGCAAGTGATATTGTTTTTATATGACTTTAGGCTTTAAATAATTTTAATAAAAGTACTAAGTAATATTAGATTAACGTTTAATGATAAGAAAAATCTAAAGGAGAAATTTTATGGCAAGGGAGTGCTCTATTTGTGGGAAAAAAACTGTTTCAGGCTTTAGTATTACTAGGAGGGGGTTGGCTAAAAAAAAGGGTGGAGTTGGTAAGCGTATTACAGGAAGAACAAGAAGAAAGTTTAAACCTAATATTCAAAAGGTAAAAGCAATTGTTAATAATGGAGTTAAGACAATTAAAGCTTGTACTAGGTGTATTGGTGCTGGAAAAGTTG
The DNA here is from genome assembly GCA_021777055.1 of Candidatus Anammoxibacter sp. Lineage (GTDB taxonomy): Bacteria > Planctomycetota > Brocadiia > Brocadiales > Anammoxibacteraceae > Anammoxibacter_A. Next base: position 1,082 of record JAIQZO010000029.1, read on the forward strand.
TAAAAGTTAGTTAAAATCAGAGTTGTCCGGTTAGCTGTTTGCTTCAAACATATGCGTAAAAACCTCGAGTTCCCAAATAAGCTAAAATTATAAAGATTTAGTTGTTATTAAAAAAAACAACACTATAACTTTAGCTCATTTTAGGTAATATCTTGCGCAATGATATTGGGAAATGTTCATAAATATAAAATATTTTTACAATTCAAAAAGCTAACCGGAGAATGCTGGTTAAATCTAGTATAAAAAAAATGATTTATTAAACCTAATAGATTAATTTTTATTTTAGGTTTATAATAATATTTTATAATAATATTAAGGAAAAGTAATTAATCATAAGAATCTTTATTTTTTGGATTTAAAAAATGGTTATTTTGTAGTTATGGATAAACAACAATTAGAATATGTAGCAAATTTATCCAGGTTACACCTTGGAAATGATGAAGAGGATTTGTTTTTAGAGCAATTGCAAAAAGTCTTTATTTATATGGAAAAAATAAATGCATTAGATACCGATAAAGTAATAGCTACTTATAACACAACAGATGCAAATAATGTTTTCAGAGAAGATGTAGTAATCCCATCCCTTTCTGAAGAGAAAGCATTGCAAAACGCACCAATTCAGAATAAACACTTCTTTAAAGTTCAACAAGTTTTAGATTAATAATTATTTATATATATGGTTGTATGACAATGTATATCTAAATTTATTTATTAACCTATTGTGAACTTCTTCATAATATTTAATAATTTATTGAGAATATAGCCAAATTTGATAATTCAGAGGCTGTTATATTCATAGTTGAGGATTAGATTTGCATCTTTATGAATTTACTGCTTTGCAGATTAAGGAAAAAATAAAATCCGGAGAAACATTAGCGCAAGAAGTTATTAAAGAACTTTTGGATCGAATAAAAGTAAAAGATCCAGATATCGGCTCATATCTATCCATAAATGAAAATGCCTTATCAAAGGCGTGTGCTATTGATGATAAAATAAAATCAGGACAAACAGTAGGCGCTTTAGCAGGTATTCCAATTGCGATAAAAGATAATATTTGTACGTTAGATCTAAAGACGACATGTGGTTCAAAAGTTCTTTCAAGTTTTTTATCACCATATAATGCTCATGTAGTTGAGTGTATTGAAAAAGAAGATGGTATTATAATTGGGAAGACTAATTTAGATGAATTTGGCATGGGATCTACAACTGAACACTCAGGGTTTAAAGTCACAAGAAATCCATGGGATTTGCAACGTATTCCTGGTGGTTCAAGTGGTGGAGCCGCTGCATCAGTTGCGGCGGATATCTCTTTTTTATCACTAGGGTCCGATACTGGTGGTTCCGTTAGACAGCCGGCTTCATTTTGTGGTGTAGTAGGACTTAAACCAACATACGGAAGGATTTCTAGATATGGACTTGTTGCATTTGCATCATCATTAGATCAGATAGGTTTGATTTCTAAAGACGTAGCGGATACAGCGCTCTTACTTCAGGTGATTTGTGGATATGATAATAGAGATTCGACATCTTTGCAAAAAGATGTTCCAAAATATATCGAACAATTGGATTCTATTGAAAAGAAATTTAAGATAGGTGTTCCAAAAGAGTTTTTTGCAAATGGGCTTAATGAGGAGATTTCGAAATCAGTTAATGAGGCCCTGGACGTATTTAAGAAAAATGGAGCAGAGATAGTTGAAATGTCGTTACCACATACTGAATTTGGTGTTGCCGCTTATTACATTATATCTGCGGCTGAGGCAAGTTCAAACTTAGCAAGATATGATGGTGTAAGATATGGGTATAGAACTCAGAACTGTAAAAATATAATAGACATGTATGAGCGCAGCCGTTCTGAGAGTTTTGGTAATGAAGTTAAAAGAAGAATAATTATGGGAAACTATGTTCTTAGTACAGGTTATTACGATGCGTATTATTTAAAAGCCTCAAAGGTAAGAACTCTAATTAAAAATGACTTTGATAAGGCTTTTGAGAAAGTGGATTACATAATATCCCCTACAACACCTGTGCCAGCATACAAAGTTGGTGAAAAAGTATCCGACCCGTTAGAAATGTATCTGCTTGATACATATACAATTCCAGCAAATCTTGCGGGAATACCAGGTATATCTATACCATGTGGTTTTACCAATAACGGTTTGCCAATTGGAATGCAGATAATGGGTAGACATTATAATGAACAAGGTTTATTACAAGTTGCTCGTAAATTTGAAAGTGAAACAGATTTTCATAAAATAAAACCAAAGTTTAATGCTACTTAATATAAATATTTATTCTTACAGGAAGTAGATTTATGGAATTTGATGTAGTGATTGGTCTTGAAACTCATGTGGAGCTTCATACAGACACTAAATTGTTTTGCGGATGTAGTTCAAAATTTGGTTCAGAACCAAATACACAAACTTGTCCTGTTTGTCTAGCTTTACCAGGTGCGTTGCCAGTTATGAACAGGATAGCTTTTAATTATGCTCTTAAGGCTGCATTGGCATTGAACTGCAAGATTAATAATTTAACGCACTTTGACCGAAAAGGGTATTATTATCCGGATTTACCAAAAAACTTTCAGATTTCACAAAATTATAACAACCTTGGCACGGATGGTTTTATTGACTTAATAATGGAAGGTCAGAATAAAAGAGTTACACTACATAATGTTCACTTGGAGGAAGATGCGGGAAAACTTCTACATCCTGAAGAATCTAATGCAGATTATAGCTTCGTTGATTTTAATAGAGCTGGAATACCTCTGCTTGAAATAGTTTCAAATCCTGATATCCAAAGTGTAGAAGAGGCTGAAGCTTATATGCAAACTCTCCGTTCTATTTTACACTATATTAATATTTCAGATTGTAAAATGCAAGAGGGTTCTTTACGTTTTGAAGCTAGTATTTCTCTTAAAGAGTCAGGGGTTACGGAATTAGGAAATAGGGTGGAGATAAAGAATCTTAATTCTGTAAGATCTGTTATTAAATCAATAGAGTACGAAATAAACAGACAGTCTAATGTTTTAAACCAAGGTGGCGTTATTCATCGAGAAACAAGACTATGGGATGACAAAAATCAGAAGAGCGAAAGAATGCGATCTAAAGAAGAGTCACAAGATTATAGATATTTTCCTGAACCTGATCTCGTACCTGTAATCATTGAAAAGAGTTTGCTTGGTGATGAACGCGCAAGCATTCCAGAGCTGCCCATGTGTAGATTAAAAAGGTTTATGGAAAACTATAAACTGTCATTTTATGATGCAAATATATTGATTCAAGATATTTTTATTGCTGATTACTTTGATGAATGTACGAAAGACTATCATGAGCCAAAAGCAATAAGTAACTGGATAATCAATGAAGTATTACGATATTTAAATGAAAATAAAATAAACATTTCAGGTTTTAATATAAGACCTAAGATGTTAACAGAGTTGATTAAGTTAGTAGAAGATGGGGTTATAAGTAAAGCAGCAGCAAAATCAGTATTTATGGAGATGGCCTTGCGTGGAACTAATGCTAATGTTATTGTCGAAGAAAAAGGGTTGGTTCAGATAAGCAATACTAATGAGCTGGAATCAATAGTTGCTGATATAATTAAGGAAAATGAAAAAGTTGTAACTGACTTTAAAAACGGGAAAAAGAATGCCATTGGCTTCCTAGTTGGCAAAATTATGCAGAAGACAAAGGGCAAGGCAAATCCTAAAGTAGTAAATGAAATGTTGGAGAATATGATAAAACAATAATCAATTTGGGTCTACTATTTTCTTTAAAATAGAGATATATTATAGTAAAATTTACAAGTCTTTAGCTGTTACTGTTTTACGCCCGTTTCCATTTGCTCTGTTAATTGCGTCATCCAAGCAATTATAAACTTTGTTACTTAATGCTTCAATAACGTCACTAGATGTAAGGCAGTCTTTACTTTTTATATATTCTTTCACCTTGCTGCTAACTACTAATATGTCTTTAGTGTTTGACGCGGAACCTTTGGCCATATTCCCTCCTCATTAACGTTATTATAGACCCAATTGATTAAAAATCAGATGGAAATATATCAAATAAGTTATAAATGTCAAGTTTTTTCTATATTTAGACAAGGATCTAGTTCTTGATTTTTTAGCCATTGTTGGATTTTTTTTAATTGTATAGTAAATGAGAACAGAAACACTTTCTAAGGTTAAAAAAATTGTAATAAAAGTTGGTACTAATGTGCTTACGGATAAGAATGGCTTCCTTGATAAGGAGATTATTGGAAGCATAGCAAGGCAGTTAATAGAACTCCGTAGCAAAGGGTACTATGTGGTTCTTGTAAGTTCTGGGGCAATTGGTGCCGGTCTGGGTGTTCTTGGTATTAAGGCTCGTCCGAAAAATTTACCAAAATTACAAGCGGCAGCTGCTGTAGGACAGTGTAAATTAATCAGTATCTATGATGATTTTTTTACAAAGCATAAATTCAATGCAGCACAATTATTGCTTACTCGTGAGGACTTTGAGGACAGGCGCCGTTATTTAAATGCGTCTAACACCATAAATGCTCTTATGAAACTGAATACGATTCCTATTATTAATGAAAATGATACTATTTCGGTGGATGAGATTGCCTTTAGTGATAACGATATTCTCTCTTCACTTGTAACCAATTTAGTTCATGCTGAGCTGTTTATCATTCTTTCTTCTGTTGACGGATTGTACTCAAATATAACCCCCAGTGGGAAGTGTTCTGGTCTAGTAAGTTGTGTAAAAGGTATTACGTCAGACATTACAAAGTTGGCTTGTGATATTAAGACGTCCGGAGGTGTGGGAGGTATGCAAAGTAAACTTGATGCAGCGATGACGGCAACCAAAGCAGGTGAAGCTGTAATAATTGCCAATGGTAAAAAAGATAACGTTTTGGTAAGGATAATGAATGGGGAGGATATTGGGACATTTTTTTCACCTGTTAATACAGATAATAGAAAAATGACGTGCAGAAGACGATGGATCAGGTTTTCAGTTAAACCAACAGGTAAACTTTTTGTTGATAAAGGGGCGGAAGATGCCTTAATTAAGAATGGTAAAAGTTTACTAGCATCAGGAATAGTTGATATAGAAGGTGATTTTAAGAATGGCGATGTAATCTCTGTTATAGGGAAAAATAAGCATTTGGAGGTTGGGCGAGGACTGACCAACTACTCATCCGAAGAGATTAATAAGGTAAAAGGTTTGAAGACCTCCGAGATAAGGAAAATTTTAGGGCATAGAACTTATGAGGAGGTAATTCATAGAGACAACCTTGTAATTGATAATTGATTACTGGGAAATTATGGATCGCTTTTTTTTAGCAGTTCATCTAAATAGTATTTAAATGAAATTTTGTATTTCTAATGTCGAAAGATTTTTGTGTTAAAGTAATTGTTACTGAGAAACAAGTTTTTCCATGCCATCCAAATTTATCTATTTAAAATCTTAAATCGTGAATTTGCTTGTTACTTTGCAATGTAATGTTATTTTAAATCTTTTACCTCAAGTTCCAACTTTTCGTTATTCATCCATGTATTTACCTTTGGGGCATATGCAATAGAGCAATTTTCTCTGTTTTGCTGTAAAAGCTCCAATTTGTTTCCACTTCCAAATGCTATGGCTTTAAATGATACATCCCCTTGACGAACAATAAAACTTAGATGCTGGCCTCCTTGCCCTACTCTTCTAGGTTTTCCTGCAACTTTTAGATTTGTTGATGCAAAACAGGGTGGAGGATTTCCTTCTCCATACGGGGCAAGTTTATTGATCTCTTTTACTAATGGTTTAGATAAAACAGATAAGGGTATTTCTGCATCTATTTGTAATGTGGGAGTAAGGTCTTTATCACATAAAAGTTCTGATGCTGCTTTATTGAATGATACTTTGAAGTCTTCTATACAATCTTTGTTTATTTTCAATCCTGCGGCTTGAGAATGCCCCCCCAATGATATTAGCATGGTTCTACATATCTCTAATGCATTTAATATATGAAAAGAAGGTATGGATCTTGCCGAACCGTGGGCAATTCCGTTTGTACAACCAAACATTATTGTGGGTCTAAAATATTCTTCTGAGAGCTTTGATGCCACTATTCCAACTATCCCGGGGTGCCAACCTTCATCTGCAAGTATAATTGCGGGGTGATTTTTTAGATCGATTTCAGTATCTATTTTCTTTCTAGCCAGATCTAGTATATCTTTTTGCATTTCCTGTCGTCTTTTGTTCTCATCATCAATAAACAACGCAATCTCATTTGCTCTCTTATCGCTTTTTGTTGTTAATAGCTCTACCACTATATTTGCTTTCCCGATGCGTCCGCAGGCGTTTAATCTGGGGCCAAACCGAAATCCAACATGATTTGTTTCCAGCACTTCGTTTTCGAGTTTTGCAAGTTTAAGAAGTGCCCTCATCCCAGGGTCTTCTGTGTGTTGGATTGCTTTAAGGCCAAACTTGGCAATTATTCTGTTTTCGCCATGTAATGGGACAACATCTGCTATGGTACCTAACGCAGCTAACCCGGTAGCGCTCAAAAGAAAATCTTTAAATTCAGATGAAACACGTTTTCCGGAGGAAAAAGTTTTTGCTATTGCCCAAGCTAATTTAAAGGATAATCCTACCCCAGATAATAAATGGAGTTGATAGTGTTCGGATTGTAGTTTTGGGTTTATTATTGCAAATGCGTCAGGAATTTTTTCTCCGGGCTCATGGTGGTCCGTTATGATTAAGTCTATTCCGTATTTCTTCGCAGTTTCTGCTTCTGCACATGAAGTTATTCCGCAATCAATAGTTATAATTACGTTAATTCCTTCATTTGCAAACTTCTCTATTGCTTCAGAGTTTAAACCGTATCCTTCGTCTAGTCTGCTAGGTATGTAATAAGAAGTGTTCGCGTATGCAATATCAAGGCATTTAATCATTAATGCTGTACCTGAAATCCCATCAACGTCATAGTCGCCGTAAATAACTATTTTTTCTCCCTTACAAATAGCGGTGTTTATCCTATCTGCGGCTTCTCTCATTCCGTGCAGATCCATGGGATCATTAAGGCCGTTAAGTTCAGGAGACAAGAAATCCTTTGCGGAGGATATGTCAGTATGACCCCTGTTAACAAGGACTTGAGCTAACAACGAAGAGATGTTTAAATTAGTCTTTAAGCTCTCTTGTAAATCTCTGTTAGTAACTGGATATATCCATCTTTTCTCCATTTATACTACCTTCAAACTAATTGTACTCCTAATTTGCTCTAAAGCAAAAAAAGAATAATGAACCTACAAATATTTACCCTTTATGTAATATACAGCTCATATACAATATGTCAATAAAAATGCCAGATTGTATGACTTTCTAAAAATTTCCTGTTTTTTTAGCTTTAGTTGTTTTTCTTGGATATAAAATTCAGGTTCCAGGAGTATGATTAATAGAACGATGGAGTTGGAATACATACAATTATGCGATTAATAACATGGTAAGATAACTACAAATCTATGTCTTATCCTTAATCTCCAATTTGGGTGCAACTTTATATCATAATCATAATGTATTATTTTATAAAGTCGTTTTCTTAATGATAATAATTAATTATAACTAAATTAATTATAGCTATATGTGGAAATTGCGCAATATATTTAATAAAGGTTATTTAAATTCTTAATAATATCATGACAGAAATCAGGTAATGTATAGTCTCTCGCACCTAGAATAAGTATATTGTGGTTAATTTTTCCTTTAATTCTCAAGAAATCAATTATCTCATTTCTATTAAGGAAATAATTAGCATTAATTCCTTTTGTTTTTAAAGTATCTGTTATATCTTTAGACGAAATGCACTTATTTGCTGTACCACCGGCATAAAAGATTTCAGGCATAATTAATATATCATTTCTTGAAAGTTTTGATGAAAATACCGAAATTAGTTCTTCCTTAAAGAACTTAGTGGGGCCGTATCCATGTGGTTGAAATATAACTATAAGGTCTTTTTCTGAATGGGTTTTTAAAGCTTCAATTGAAGCTTTAATCTTGTCAGGGTTGTGAGCATAATCGTTTATTATATTATTCCCGTTAACATTTCCAATAATATGCATGCGGCTCTCAATACCTTTAAACCCAACTAATGCTTTTGCAATAGTTTCATGTGGTACTTTAAGCTTTGTAGCAACTGAAATTGCGGCTAGAGAGTTAAAGATGTTAAATTTTCCTGGCATGTTTAATTCAAATGTAACCGTACCGCAGCGAAACGTTGTTCCCCATGAGAGATATTTTATATCTTCTGCCATAATGTCTGCATTGTTTTCTATACCATAAGTAGTAATTTTCTTATTATTAATTTTGGACGCTTTTAAATTGATACAATCAGCATTTATTATTAATTCTCCAATTGTGTTGTTTGCAAACGTCCTAAATAATGCTGATAGTTCCTCTATCGTTTTATGGTCTTTTGATATACTTGTTATTACAGCGATCTGAGGTTTGTAATTAACAATACTTCCGTCGCTTTCGTCAGCTTCTATTACAAGATTGTTTGATTTGCCTGATTTATAGTTTCCTGGGTTTGTCTTTGTTATATAGTTATTTAGATAACCTCCAACTATTATTGTTGGATCCAACCCCGCATAATCTAATATCCATCCGGTCAATGCAGTCACTGAGGTCTTACCGTTGGAGCCACCAATGGCAATTCCAAACCTCTTATTAACTATTTTTGCAAGCAATTCAGCCCTTGTTGTGATAGGTATGTTACATTCTTTTGCTTTTTTTATGTCTAAGTTATCTGTTTCAATGGCTGATGAAACTACAAGGTTTTTTAATTCCATATTTATACCGCTGCCATTTTGCGGGTATATTTTTATACCTTGTGAGGCAAGTTGACTAAAAAGGTTTAAATTTATGCCGTTATCATAGTTTCTGTCCGAACCTGAGACGTTAGCTCCTTCTGATCTAAAAAGTTGAGCAATTGCACTCATGCCAATACCACCAATGCCTGTAAAATAGTAATTGTCCATTTTTAGTTTTTCCTTTTCTTGTAAATTTATTCTCTTGACTAGGGTAACACTGTTTTCTTATATTACACAACCTAAGATTTATACTATTTTTTTCGGCACTTTGTGAGAAACAAAATGAGATTCCCCATAAGTTTAACCACATCAATGACTAAGTATTTGATAAAGAATAAACTATTGTCTAAGGATAAGTTTCCATTAGTCTTGATGTTGGAAGTGACACATTTATGTAATTTAAACTGCGATGGCTGTGGTCGCATCAGAGAGTATAAAGACACACTAAATAAAATGATGACATTGGATGAATGCCTTTCTGCCGCAGACGAATGTCCTGCTCCTGTTGTTACTGTAACTGGCGGTGAAACGCTACTACATCCTGAAATAGGTAAAATAATAGACGGGCTTGTCCATAAAGGACGGCATATCTATATGTGTACAAATGGTGTAATATTAGAACAATCTTTGTCTAAGCTAAAACCAACGGTAAACCTGAATATAAATGTTCATCTTGACGGGCTTTCGGAGACACACGATGCTATTGTTGGACAGAAAGGTGTTTTTGATGTCGCGATAAAAGCCATTAGAAAAGCAAAAATGTCTGGGTTCCGTGTATGCACTAATACTACAATATACAAGAATACGGAGATTAATGAAATAGAAGAACTTTTCATGCTTTTACAATCTATTGGCGTTGATGGTATGCTGGTTTCGCCCGGTTTTAGCTTTGAAGATAACAATAATGACGTATTTATGAATAAAGAAGAGACGAATAATAAGTTTCTGTCTATTTTTAATATGTCTAAACGTTTCAGGGTTATGAGTTCTCCTCTTTATTTACGGTTCTTAAAAGGTGAACGAGCCTTTCCGTGTACCCCTTGGGGAAATCCCACACGAAATTATCATGGATGGAAGAGCCCCTGTTATCTCCTTACCGATAAACATTGTGCTACTTTTAATGAACTTATGGATACTACAGATTGGGAAAAATTCAGACTACGGAAAGATGCCCGCTGTAAAGACTGTATGGTTCACTGTGGTGTAGAACCCACTGTTGTTTTAGAATCTGGAAAAAGCCTGAGAGATATGATGGAAATGGCTTGGTGGAATTTACGATAATTATGCACTACCCAATTTTTATATTGAGATTAGCCGCAATCTTGTTTATTGCGTTTAAATATGCTTTGCCGCTGCCTTCTGTTATATCGGTACTTACAGCTTTGCCTTTGATTATTTTATTATTAGCTTCTACCTCAATATTGATTTCGCCCAGGGCATCTTTTCCTCCGGTTATCCCCCTAATATTGTAGTCAATAAGTTTTGCTGAGATTCCAGTTGATAAATCTATTGCTTTAAACAATGCATCTATTGGGCCGTCGCCGGTACTAGCATTTTCAACTATCTTATCTTTCCCTATACGGACTCTTACACCTGCAGTTGGAACAGGGCCACAGCTTATATTATGGCACTCCAGTTCAAAAATATGTGGTACTTCTATCTTTTCGTCCTGAACAAGAGCTTCCAGATCTTCATCAAAAATATCTTTTTTCTTGTCTGCTAGTAATTTAAACTGTTTAAATGCATGGTCCAACTCTATTTTTGTCAGTTCATATCCCAATTTGTTAATTCTCTCTTTAAAAGCGTTTCTGCCTGAAAGTTTACCTAATACGAGGCTTGTACTCTGCAAACCTATATTTTCAGGATTCATGACTTCATAGGTTGACCGCTCCTTTATTATTCCATCCTGGTGGACACCTGATTGATGGGAAAATGCATTTCCGCCAACGATAGCTTTATTTCTTTGTACCCGTAGCCCTGTAAGGCCGCTGACAAGTTTACTAGTGGCAGTTATTTCTTTTGTGTTGATGTTAGAGTCCATATTAAAGTACTCTATTCTCGTCTTTAGCGCCATTACTATTTCTTCCATCGCTGCATTACCTGCCCGTTCCCCAATCCCGTTTACAGTACACTCTACTTGCTTTGCGCCTGCTTTAATTGCAGCCAAGGAATTTGCTGTTGCTAGTCCCAAATCATTATGGCAGTGTACACTTATTACGGCCTTATCTATATTTCTCACATTGCTTTTAAGGCTGGTAATGAGTTCCCCATACTGTTCTGGAACTGTAAAACCGACAGTATCAGGTATGTTTACTGTCGTTGCGCCCGCATCTATTACTGCTTCTACCACTTCTGCAAGAAATTCATATTCTGTTCTGGTTGCGTCTTCCGGGGAGAACTCTATGTTATCTGTGAAACCTTTAGCAAACTTAATCGACTTAACTGCCATCTTTATAATCTCTTTTTTTGCTTTTCCCAGTTTAAAATTGCGATGAATTTCCGATGTTGCAAGGAAGATATGTATCCTGGATTTATTTGCCTCTGCTAATGCCTCTGCTGCACGTTTAATATCCGCTTCAACTGCACGTGCCAATGCCGCAATTGTTACACCTTTAATAGTTTTTGAAATGGCTTTGACTGCTTCAAAATCTCCTTCTGATGCAATGGGAAATCCCGCTTCTATGATATCAACATTTAATAATTTAAGCTGACGTGCTATTTGAACCTTTTCTTTTATGTCAAGGCTGGCTCCAGGTGATTGTTCCCCGTCTCGGAGCGTTGTATCAAAAACAATAATCTTATTCATTCGAGTTGCAATTTATAAATGTGGGGGAGTTATATGTAGGCTAAACAATTAGGGTTTTATGCAGCAAGGCAATGGGTAAATTCTTTAATTCCCCATTGCCTAAACATAAAATCTACTAAATGAAAAGCTGCAGTCATAATATTAATTATAACCTTATGCACTTTTCACTGAACAACATTACTGGTCTTTTAGCCAGCACATCATCTTGCGTAATTTTATTCCGACTGTTTCAATCAAATGATTTCTGTCCTTATTTGCCAGCGCTTTAAATACTGGAGCGTTTGCCTGATTTTCTAGGATCCATTCCTTTGCAAATGAACCGTCCTGTATCTCCGTAAGTACTTTTTTCATCTCTTTTTTTGTGTCTTCAGTGACAATTCTCGGCCCCCTTGTAAGGTCGCCGTATTCAGCTGTATTGCTGATGGAATCTCTCATTGCGGCCAACCCACCGGTATTAATAAGGTCTACTATCAATTTCATCTCATGCAGGCATTCAAAATAGGCCATCTCAGGTTCGTATCCAGCCTCAACGAGCGTTTCAAAACCAGCTTTTATTAAAGCAGATACTCCTCCGCAAAGGACTGCCTGTTCTCCAAAAAGATCGGTTTCCGTCTCGGCAGCAAATGTTGTTTTCAATGCACCCGCCCTTGTTCCGCCAACACCTTTTGCGTGCGCCAATGCAATATTCTCAGCATTACCTGACGCGTCCTGATGGACCGCCATTAAACAAGGTACCCCTTTTCCACTTACATATTCACTTCTTACAAGGTGACCTGGACCTTTAGGTGCGACCAATATTACATCTACATTTTCTGGAGGCACGATCTGGTGATAGAGAATACTGAAACCGTGGGAAAAGACTAAAACTTTTCCTTCTTTTATATATGGTTCTATCTCTTCTTTATATACATTTCCTTGAATTTCATCAGGAAGTAAAATTTGTATGAGATCTCCCTTTTCTGCGGCTTCCTGGTTTGTTACAGGTTCAAAGCCGTGTTTTTTGGCAAGGTCAAAATTCTTTCCGCCCTTTCGATTAGCAACAATAACCTCAACACCACTATCCCTTAGATTCTGTGCCTGTGCGTGACCCTGGCTTCCATACCCTATTATGGCAACTTTCTTATTACTAAGAAATTTTAGGTCCGCATCACTATCTGTATATACTTTTAATTCCTCTTTTGACATTTTTCACCTTTCTTTGATTTCTAAAAAATTTGCGCAATTAGTTTTTTCAGGTTCTGTTGTTAATATTATAGTTACTTTGCTCCTCGTTTCATGGCAATACCACCTGTTCTCGCTATCTCCTTTATACCATAAGGTCTAACCAGGTTGATAATCGCTTCTATTCGATCTTCAGGGCCAGAGATCTCTATAATCATGTCTTTCCTTCCCACATCAATTATTTTTCCCCTGAAAATGTCAACAATTTCAATTATTTCACTCCTCTTGTCAGGTGGGATATTGACTTTTATAAGCATAAAATCCCTTTCTACATGTTCTTCAGAAGAGATGTCCGTAACCTTTATAACGTCAATTATTTTTCCTAACTGTTTACGCACCTGTTCAAGTTGTGCATCATCACCGTCTACCACAATTGTCATACGTGAAAGTTCAGGGTGTTCTGTTTCGCCGACAGCCAGGCTGTCAATGTTAAACCCCCTTGCACTAAAAAGCCCTGTTATCCTTGCTAATACGCCACTCTTATTGGTTACAGTTGCTGATATTATATGTTTCATAAAAATTAAAATAATGCGGTTTTAAAAATTTAACACCTACTGTGAATTATAGTATTACTTAAAAAAGGACTTCTTTTTTAATGTTTTGGCGTTTTAATAGAATACAGAATTCAGAACAAAATGAAACAAGAGTTGGAAAGCGCGCATAGATTCTAAAATAAATAGCATTCCAAAATGATTTCAAATATATGCTTTATACTGAAAACGGTCGCCAGTATTCTCTATTTTGGCTGCAGTAATACCGCACTATGTTTACGCCTATTCACAACTACCATATTCGATTTCTATTCCATTATTAATGGTAGATTTCATTACTTCATTATAAACAGATTTTAAAGATAAGCACTTCTCCTCTGCTATCTGTTTACAATCTTCATACTCAGGTGCAATATTTCTAATCTTCCCATTAAAGCTTCCAATCTTAACCCTTACATTTCCAATGGTCGTTTCAACACTTATAGTTTTTCTATCAAGTATTTTACGAAAAACTTTGTGCCGTCTAACACCCAAAGTGGTGGATTGATTGAAAAAGACATATTCCACATCAGGCAACTTATCTTCATAGGTAATTGCGCTAATCAGCATTGAGGGCCTGTTCTTTTTCATTTGAATTGGGGTCATATATGCGTCTACCGCCCCCGCTTCAAAAAGTTTATCTATAATATAACCAAACAGCTCACCGGGCATATCATCTATATTGGTTTCCACAACCCAAACTTCATCTCTGAGACCATTTACTTCGTTGCTAATCGTTTCTGCTTTCGTATTACCTACAAATATGCGTAAGAGATTTGGCAAATCAGGATTATCGTAACTACCAGCACCATAACCTATTTTTGTTACTCTAAAATCAGGTAAATAGTCGACTTGTTTACCTAATGTTGTTAATATAGCGGCTCCTGTTGGTGTTGTAAGTTCACGTTTAACATTTGTACTATACAAATTAATACCGACTAATAAATTCGCAGTTGCCGGTGCGGGGACTGGTAGTGTACCGTGTTCACATTGTGTATAACCAGACCCTGTTGCGATCGGGGAAAATAAAATGTTGTCAAATCCTAACTTCTTAAACCCAACAACCGAACCAACAATATCAATAATGGCGTCAACTGCTCCGACCTCGTGAAAGTGCACTTCATTAATCTCAGAATTATGAACCGTTGCCTCGGCTATAGCTAGTCGTTGAAAGACGGATATGCTTGCATCTTTTATATCATCATTTAGAGAACTTTTTCTTATTATGTTGCAGATATCTTCTAATCTTCTGTGGTGCTTATTTTCATCACTTTCCGTTTCAGGTCTGACGTTAACTTTTGTTCCGACTATGCCGCATCTATTAACTTTTTCAGAAGCTAAGGTATAACCGGACAGATTAAGCTTTTTCAGCTCATATATTAGATCTTTTATATCTATTCCAAGGTCAGCCAATGCCCCCAAAATCATATCGCCGCTAACTCCGGAAAAACATTCAAAAAAAGCTGTTTTCATTTATCATAAATTATAGTAAAAGTTAGTCGGTTATGTTATCAAACATGATTTAAAGTGTCAACCTAAATCAGTTTATAAGTAAAATCTACCTTTTTGAAGTAATGTCACCGTTCAGCGGTAATTAGAGGGATGGGCAGTTTCTTGACAAAAGATATTAAGTAAGTTGTTAACCATGCATCAAATTGTTGCTTTTAGAATTTGCTCACCTTTTTGCGTAGCTTCCAGTGAAGGATTGCAAAAGTTATTTTTTGTGCTTTAATTTGTGTAAGCAGGGGGGGATATAGCAATTTTCTAATTGTGATTTTCTGACAAATTATTTGACCAAAAATGTGATTATCTCGGACCTGATTCTATCAGTAAGAAAGAATCTTCTGTTAAATAAATTTTTTGCTTTGTTTCACCTTATGAAAGTTATGCATATTGCAATCCACAAAATATGACATTGCAAAATGTTAATAAGGTGTATTTTGTTGTAGCGTTGTTGTTTGCTCTTTTAGCTTTTTTTGAGTAGTTGTAAGTTTCTTGTATGATGTGTTTTCGTATTTATAGGCTATAAAGATCAAATAAAAATTAATTCAAGAGAAAACCATCTATGTACATATAAGTATGGACAACTCTTTTGTGCACATCTACATGTTATCCACAGTTTATCCACCGTAGTTATTTTTCATCTGGTTTCATTTTTAATGAAGTCACACATCTTAAAATTTGTGGAAAATATCCATATCTATTTTGATAGTTAAATCTTGCAAAAATTTAAAGAAATAGATTAATGGCAAATTGTTTTTTTTTTAATAATAATTTTCTTTTAATCCGTTGATTTTATTGTCAGTTATTTATTAGAAAAAACGTTAAATTTAGTGGTGAACAAAAGTGTTACGTCATTTTATTTTATTTTTCTGCTAAAGTTTTTCTGTGTTAATATTTTTTATTTTGACAGGGTTCTCTATGCTTGATAATATCTCCTTCAGATCTGACCTCGAACCGTGAAAATACAAAATAGCTTTTCTGTCAACTTATTTTCACGTTTTAATTAAATCATGCTGTGTTTTTTGTGTAATGTTTATTGGGTACAACACTTACATATGATTAAATAGCTTACTGTTAACTATTTTCACGTTTTATTATTTTATACTGCCTGTTTTTTTATAAGGTGTCTATTAGACGCCATTTACCTATGATTAACAAGTCGTCAAAAATATGGTTAAACGTTTTGGATTTAACGCGAACGCAGATTGGGAATGAGCGCTTTAATCTTTGGTTTAAGAATGTAAGAATGCCTGGTTATAATGAAGGTATTGCGAGTATAGTTGTTCCAAATGTATTTATTAAAACGTGGTTTGAGGAGAATTTCCTTTCAATTATTAAGGAAAATCTTCAAACAGTAACAAATAAAGATGTTGATGTTGAGTTTACAGTTGGTGGGACCGGTTTTGAAAATGAAATTGCGATGTCAACTCGTGCCCCATCTGGAAAGAGAGATTCTGAAGATAGTGATGATGGTGGTAGTAGTGGTAGCAGTTCTTGTGATGATCAGTTAAAATCATCTTGCAGAGTGTTGAGCTTAAACGATTTTGTTGTTGGTAATTGTAATAGGCTGGCATATGCCTCGGCTTTGGAACTGATAAATCCGACGAATAACTCTTACAATGCTTTGTTTATCCATGGACAGGTCGGTGTAGGTAAGACGCATCTCTTACAGGGGATATGGAATATGGTTAAGAAAAGTGGTAATAGTAAGAATGTTGCGTACCTGGCCGCGGAATGTTGGACAAATGAGTTTATACATGCACTTAAGAACGGGAAATTGGACTCATTTAGGCATAAGTATCGAAATATGGATATCCTTCTTATAGACGATGTTCACTTTATATCTAGTAAACCTGGCGTTCAGGAGGAGCTTTTACATACTTTTAATATGTTACACGGGATGTCTAAAAGGATCGTTTTTGCCAGTGATTCCCACCCAAAGTTTATTTATAAGCTTAAAGAGAGTTTGTCTAGCAGGTTTATGACTGGCATGGTAACTAAAATTGAAAGTCCAGATGTTAAGACCGCATATTTAATACTTGATTCAAAACTCAAGATAATGAAGAAAGAGTTTCCTGCTGCAGTAATTGAGTATATGGCAGAAACATTTCTTTCAAATGTACGGGATTTAGAATGTGCCCTTACCACCGTGTTGGCGGTATCAAATATTACAAAGAAACGTATTGATGTTGAGATGGTTAAAGACGCTCTGAATGACCAAATACCGAAGCAGAGTAGGACCAGGACCGTCACAATAAAGGACATTGAGAAATCTGTAATAAAACATTTTAATATCACATTGGCGGATATCCATTCAAGTAAAAGGGTTGCTTATATCTCACAGGCACGTCAGACAGCAATGTACCTTTCATCGATACTTACTAATCTTTCCCGTCAACAGATAGGAAACCATTTTGGCGGTAAGAAGCATACTACCGTTATACATGCAATAAAGAAGATAAAAGAAAGAATAGAAAAGGATCAGGAGTTAAATGTCCAGATAGAGAGGTTAAAGGCCTCACTCTATAAAGGTGAAGATTAAAAGGACAATGACATAATCATTTTTCTTGCCATTTTCTGCCGGATTTCTTTTTGTAATCAATAAACGGCATGAATTAATAGTTAAGACCTTTCTTAAACTCGAGAATAATCGTGGTCACGCCAACAAGCAAGAGACCTTATTTGATACATTAGAAAAAAATAGGGTGAAAACGCATTCGTTCTTATTTGCATAATGCATGAACTGCTAAGGCTGTATATTACTAAATGACTATTTAGGATATAAACATAAGCTTGATTGGTCGTGCATAGTTCTTTCTCGTACACATTTTCCCTCTTTTTGATACCGCACTTTGGCTTCCCTAAAAAAATTTCTTTTGATGTTTAGTTTCATGTAATGCTTTTGTGTTGTTAAATGTAACACCATAACCAATGAACATGAAAGTAGGCATCATAAATACATACAATTTTTTCCAATCCTTATAAGCTTATTTCTGAGATACAATATAATAAAGGGATCTGACTTTTTTATTAGGCTGTCTTTGGTTTTGGAAATAGGTGAATGCGTCTTTTTTTTTGATGTTCATATAGAGCCTTTTGGTCTTCTCTATTGTTGTTAACGTTCATCGGTAATTATTGTTCGCAACGTTCTCCTGTGCTTTGGAGATATTCAAAGTCTGCAAGTACTTCAGGATCTCCTCCATCCGCTCCCTCGCCGCCTGTTTTAACTAAGAATACGTCTAATATTATCACCCCATCCTGGGGATTATTTATAACCGGTCACTAAAACCCAAGGGAAGCCTTCTGTTCCGTCAGGGACACGTATCTGCAATTGAATAAGTCATTTAGCCGCAAGACATTCAACCTCTATAACTCCTTTAATTACAGGCGTACCGCCAAGACCCCTACCTTACGTTCTGCTATCACGCGAAGTTCACGCCAGCCAAACAGTGTCATCGTGGCTGCATCTGTATAACGTACAAAGACTAATCTCCAATTACCAAGAGGGGGGGCGTCAAAATATCCATTGCGTGTATCAAAAATATGGGAAAAACCTTGAATTCTTGTAAACATTAATCTATCCTTGTCTTGAAAAAAATCCTATCAGCTTCCAGCATGTTTCTTATGTCGTATTTCATTTATCTGAAGAGGAATGACAAAAAAATAATGTTAGAAGGAGATACCTTTTGTTTAGTAATGCTGGATTGCTTTTCTATGAACAGTTGACTTTGGTTTGGAATGTCGTTTTGCTGCGATGTCAAATCCTTTATTTGTAATTTTTATATTTATTTTTTTATTTGACTCATATCAAGGTAATATTTTAGATAGTTTGGTAAAGTTGAATAATACTTACGATATCTATTTTGTATTATTTGTAATTATTTAACTTGTAAAGGAGTTTCCAGATGAAAAGAGATATTGTCTTAATTGATCAAGAAAGATGTAATGGATGTGGAGAGTGTATAAATAACTGCGCTGAGGGTGCAATAGAGATAGTAGATGGTAAGGCTAGAATGATAAGTGAAATATATTGTGATGGTCTTGGGGCTTGTTTAGGTCATTGTCCGCAGGATGCTATCACAATTGAGCACAGGGAGGCAGTTGATTATGATGAAGATGCAACGAATGAGCACTTAAAGAGCATAGGTAGAGAGCCTCTTACTGAAGTAAATCAAAATGCTCATGATGATGTTCATGCGTCAGGGTGTCCATCTGCTAGAATTATTCAAAGAGAGAGACCTGCGGTAAATGATAAAAACACTGATGTTGATAATGTGCAGTCAATGCTTATGCAGTGGCCAATACAATTGACACTTGTATCGCCGGAGGCGCCTTTTCTTGATAATACTGAGCTTTTAATAGCAGCAGATTGTGTGCCTTTTGCGTACCCTAGGTTTCATGAAAAATTTTTAAAAGACAAGACTCTGGTAATTGCTTGTCCAAAACTGGATGATGTCAATTTTTATATTGAAAGGCTTACAGGTATTTTTACAAAGAACAGCATAAAAAAGATAACGATTGTGCATATGGAAGTTCCATGTTGTTTTGGTCTAAATCATACAGTTGGCGAAGCATTAAAGGCTTCTAAAAGTGATATACCGTTAGAAGAGGTGACAATTGGTATTGATGGGACTATAAAAGGTGAATAGTCTGAAATTAGAAGAGGAAGACATCTATTCTGTAAAATTATGGGAGGTCTGTTATGGCGAAATCCGGAGATCAGATTATAGAAGAAATTATTTCCAGGCTTAGGGGGGTGCTTGATGAAGAGAAGGCGAAAAGAATTTATGAGATTTCCAGTGTTAGCGTTGCAGGTAACGGGGATGTTATAATAAGTGGCAATCCTAATGTTGCCCTTGATAAACTTATACGAAATCTTATTAAAGAAGGTGATTACCTGGCAAAGATTACACTTCACAATATTGCCAAAGAGAATGATCTTAATATTTGTCCTTTATGTAAAGAGGCGGAAAGAAGAAAAGAGGTCGAGAAAAAGGTTGCGCAAGAAAGTGATAATGATGTGGATAAAGATTTAACAGCCAAAATATTACACAGCGATCCGTTAAAAAAAATTGTACTAATTAGATTAAAAAACGGTGCAACTTTATCGGATCATGCTGCCGATTGTCCTATTACAGTATTGTGTATATCAGGTAGTGGTACTTTTGGATACAATGGTAAATCCTTAAAGATGGAAAAGGGGGCATTGGTTGAGCTTGAGGCAAGGGTTGTGCATTCTGTGCAGGCAGAAAATGAAATTGAAATCTTGGTAACAAAGTTTCAATCAGGATTAGCATTGGCTGGTTAGTCTTTTGTCGTGCAATAATGTTTAATATTTATGAATATTTTACAATATTATGATACGTGAAAATACCTGAAGT
The DNA here is from genome assembly GCA_021777055.1 of Candidatus Anammoxibacter sp. Classification (GTDB taxonomy): domain Bacteria; phylum Planctomycetota; class Brocadiia; order Brocadiales; family Anammoxibacteraceae; genus Anammoxibacter_A. The sequence goes on from JAIQZO010000029.1 coordinate 21,359, forward strand.
GCTTAAAATTAATAGTTTTTTCTTTAATAATTAACAAATTTTGAATTTTGGTTTTTTGCCGTTTTTATAAAAACTGAAGTATTGAATAAGATACTATTAAGAATCTACAGAAAAAATAATGAATAGTATTAATGAAGTGTTAAAATCGATTAGAGATCGAAGGAGTGTTCGACGGTTTAAACCAGAGTCGATTTCTGATCATCAAATAAATGTTTTACTGGAAAGTGCGCGTTTGGCTCCATCAGGTACAAATTCCCAGCCTTGGAGATTTGTCATTGTTAGGGATGGTAATACAAGGAAAAAATTACAGCTAGCGGCTAATAATCAGAGGCATGTGGGGACCGCACCTGTTGTAATTGTATGTTGTGCTGATTTGGATTCGTTTGCAGAATTTCCCCAACGGGTTGATGAACTAATAGATGTCGGGGCCTTGCCTGAAAAAACTCGCACTTCTTTTGTTCCCGCGTTAAAGAAAAGTATGACTACGACAACGAAAAGTAATATGCTTGTTGCTGCTGCAGGGAATACCGCAATTGCCATAACAAATATGATGATACAGGCAACTGAGATGGGGTTGGGTTCTTGTTGGGTTAGGTGGTATGATGAAAAAAAAGTAAAAGAGATTGTGGAGATACCTGATAATGTAGAGGTTATGGCATTGCTTCCTATCGGTATTCCAGATGAACACCCTTCGCCAAGGCCACGAATACCTCTAAAAGATATTACTTTTTGTGAAAAATATGGAGTAAAGGAGTTATAAAATTTTCAATACTGTTGCGGATCCCTGGAGATAAGATAGTAGAAACCGTTATATTGCAGTATAACCACCATCAACGGGTAGAATTGCACCTGTTATCCATGATGACCATTCTGACGCAAGAAAAAGGCAAGGATAAGCAATGTCATCTGCTTTTCCAAAACGTCCCAATGGATAACCTTTTATTACCTCTTTCATTGTATCTTGTTCTGACATGAAGTCTTTTGTCATAGGAGTTGCAACTAATCCTGGGCATATACAGTTTGCCCTTATATTATGTTTGGCGTATTCAGCTGCAATACTTTTTGTAAACATTATCAGCCCACCTTTGGAACTATTATAAGCTGTTGCATTTGGGACTGCAACCATTCCTAAAATTGAAGCAATATTAACAATAACACCGCCTTTTTTGTCCAGCATATGAGGTATCACCTCTTTTGTTATTAAAAATACACCTTTTAGGTTTGAGTTCATAACCCGGTCCCATTCGGTTATGTCAATGTCAAGAAACTCTGTTGTACGAAAGGTTCCGGCGTTATTTATGAGAATGTCTATCTTTCCGTATCGTTCTAATGTCGTATTAACCAATGATTTTATATCATCAATATTTGTAACATCGCCAGGAACAGTAATAGCATCTTTGCCATGGGAATCTTTTATTTCATCTTTTACTTCTTTTAGCTTCTCATCCCGGCGTCCAAATAGTATTACGTTTGCGCCTTCTTTAGCGAAAAGAAGGGCTGTTGCTTTCCCTATTCCGGTACCGCTGCCTGTAATTATTGCGACTCTTTTATCTAAGATCATTCTTTGTACTAAACACAATGGGGGCATAAATTTTGCATTTATGCCCCCATTGTGTTTAGTTTCTTTCTAGGTTAATTTAAAATAAGTGAACCGTGTTCGTTTACCCGCCGGCAATTGCAGGAACAATAGATACAGTATCTCCATCTTTTACCGGAGTCTCTTGATTCTCTAAGAATCTTATGTCTTCATCGTTAATATATACGTTGAGAAATCTACGAATCTTGCCATCTTCTCCACAAAGTCGCTCTTTAATTCCACTATGATTTGCTTCTAAATTGTCAACAACTTCCTGGATAGTATTTCCTTCTATGTTTACCTCTTCTGCTCCATTTGTAAAAGAGCGTAATGGCGTTGGTACACGTACTGTTACAGCCATGTTATATAATCTCCTTTCTTATAATCTATGATCTACAAGTTATGCTTAAACCATTGCCGTTTCGTTTTTCTGCTTTTCGACAATCTTGTCCACTTCTTTTATGTCCGGGTTTATAATCGTCGGTTTATTCAGTTTGTCTATGACGGCTTCTTGTGTCTTCAATCCGTTGCCTGTAACGCAAATGATAATTGTTTCGTCTCTAGGCAGTTTCCCACTTTCAATTAATTTTCTTGTTGTGGCGACAGTTACACCACCCGCGGTTTCTGTAAAGATACCTTCGGTTTCAGCCAGAAGTTTTATACCTTCAACTAATTCGTCATCAGTAACATCGTCTGCCCATCCACCACTTTCTTTGATGGCCTCTTTAGAATAGTGTCCATCTGCAGGATTACCAATCGCTATGGAATGAGCAATAGTGTTAGGTTTTACCGGTCTTATTGCATCAAGGTTCTCTTTTACCGCTCCAGTAATTGGAGAGCATCCAGTTGCCTGTGCGCCGTAGAAACTTGTCTTTGCATTATCTATTAATCCTAATTTATACATTTCGTTTATGGCTTTTTGAATCTTAAGAATTAATGACCCACCTGCCATTGGTACTACTACATGTTGTGGCGCTTTCCAGCCCAGCTGTTCAACTATTTCGTAACCATATGTTTTTGACCCTTCTGCATAGTAGGGTCTCAAATTCACGTTTACTATCGCCCATCCATATTTATCTGCAATCTCAGAACATAATCTATTTACACCGTCATAATTGCTGTTAACCCCTACAACATTAATACCGTATATCAAGGTGCCTATGATTTTGCTCTGCTCGATTGTTGCCGGCATAAAGATATAGCTCTTAAAATTTCCTTGAACAGCATGTGCTGCTACTGAGTTTCCCAGATTGCCAGTTGTGGCACATGAAACTGTATCAAACCCAAACTCGTGCGCTTTTGATAGTGCTACTGCAACTACCCTGTCCTTAAATGAGAATGTTGGGTGATTTACGGAATCGTTTTTAATGTATAACTTATCAACTCCTAAAATTTTCCCCAAATTGTTTGCCTTTACCAATGGAGTAAACCCAACATGGTGACCAACATGAGGGATGCCGTCTACTGGAAGTAGCTCTTTGTACCTCCATATATTTGGGCCCCTGCTTTCTATTATTTCGCGTGTAAGGATTGCCTTGATTGCGTCATAATCATACGAAACCTCTAAAGGACCAAAACAAAAACTGCACACATGCAATGGTTCTTTTGGATAGTCGCGTCCGCACTCTCTACACTTTAATCCTTTTACATAACCCATTTAAAATATCTCCTAACAAGCTAGCTGCCTAAACTTATATTTCCATAACAACAGTAGAAACGATGATAATAATTTACATTTATTTTTATAAAAATTATGAATTTATTATACATAATACTTATAGAAATAACCAACGGATTATATCTACTGCTATAATCTATGTCAATAGTCGTGTTTATAATATCTGCGATGACAATATTTATGAATATTTTGGAAGAATAATTTGCGTGTCTTGTTTCGCTCTTGCAACAATGTAAGTTATTTTTACTTTACTTACAACGGGGATATGATTATCATCTATAGCTTAAGATGTGTTATTTATAGTTGTGTTATCTTTATAATGTTAATATTCAAACCATTTGGCCGGAAGAAAGGATACATCATGAAATCGTTGGAAAAGGTTTTTAAAGAGTATGGGCATGAAAAAGAGTATAAGGCAGATCATACAATAGCGAAAGTAGGAACTGAAAGTAACCATATGTATTATATTATATCAGGATCTGTAAATGTGTCTAAGATGGTAGGTAAAAGGAAGATAATATTTGCAACATTTAAGGCTGGTGACTTTTTTGGAGAGATGTCATTGATTTCACACAAAAAGCATATGTCTACTATGGAAGTAAATGAAGAGAGCACAATATTATCTTTGACTCAGAAAAAAGTAGAACAGCTGCTTTCTGAGAACTCGGATTTTGCAGTTGGAATAGTTAAAGGTTTGATTGAAAGGCTCAGGAAAACTGACAAATATCTGATAGATGCATTTAGTATGGCGATGGAGATTGATAAGGCCGTGCAGATATAAGTTTATGCTCAACTTCTTTGAAGTCATCACATTCGAATTGATTCAATATATTGGTAATGTCACAAGTCCTTGACTGATATATAATCCCCTACTCTTCTGCTGATATGAGAATTGTTGAATTTTCCCTTAAACGGCCGGTAACCATAGTGATGTTAATGGTTTCGCTACTGCTTTTTGGGGGAATATCGTTTGATCGCCTACCGGTAAATCTTTTACCTGATATATCGTACCCTACGATTACTATAAGGACAAAATACCCTGGCGCCGCACCTGCTGAGGTTGAAAATCACGTGACAATGCCTTTGGAAGAGTCTGTAAGCATTATCCCAGATGTTTTAAGGGTCAGTTCTATTTCAAAAGCGGGTATTTCGGATATTATTGTTGAGTTTGCATGGAAAACAGATATGGACTATGCTTCCCTTGATATCCGTGAAAAGATTGACATGGTTGACCTCCCAAAAGATGCAGAACAACCTATGCTTTTGCGGTTTAATCCCTCTTTTGACCCCATATTAAGAATAGGTCTGTATGGTAATGAACGTCTTGTTAAGTTGCGATTAATGGCAGAGGATGATATAAAGCCTGCACTTGAGAGTATATCTGATGATAAAGTTGGGAGTGTGGAAGGTTCTGGAAGTGGTATTGCGGCGATAAAGGTTAGTGGCGGGTTTGAGGAGGAGATTCATATAGAAGTTGATATTCCCAGGCTTTCTCGCCTCGGGATAAAAATGTCTGAAGTGGTGTCTCGCCTTGTTGAAGAAAATGTGAACCTGACCGGTGGTAAAGTCTTAGATGGCGAGGTGGAATATCTTGTACGTACATTGGCTGAGTTTAAAAACGTTAAGGAGATTAAGGATACTGTAATTCTGAGTGACGACAATCAGATTGTACGTCTTGGTGATATTGCTCGTATCAAGAAAGGGTTTAAGGAGAGGTCTGTTGTCACCCGTACAAATGGCAAGGAGAGCGTCGAGATTGCGGTATTTAAGGAGGCAGGTGCTAATACCACTAAAGTAGCAGAACTCGTAAAGGAAAAGCTTAAGGAATTACAGCAGAAGCTGGCAGTTCTTACCAATAACAACATAAAAATGGAAGTTGTGTATGACCAGTCACGTTTTATTAGGCAGTCAATTAAGGACGTAATATCTTCTGCGTTGTGGGGAGGGCTACTGGCGGTTATTACACTTTTTCTTTTCCTCCGAAATATTAAGAGCACCGTTATTATTGGCTTGGCGATTCCGTTATCTGTTATTGCATGTTTCTTCTTTATGTACATCTCAGGTGTGACTATTAACATTATGTCCTTAGGTGGCTTGGCTCTTGGTATTGGTATGCTTGTTGATAACTCCATTGTTGTACTTGAAAATATTGAGCGATACAGGCAAACCGGGCACTGTCAGCGTGATGCGGCCATGCTAGGAGCTAATGATGTTAGTAAAGCTGTTACAGCTTCCACACTCACGTCAATATGTGTGTTTGCTCCAATGGTATTTGTAAAGGGTGTTGTTGGTCAGATGTTTGTTGATCAGGCGCTTACCGTAATATACTCACTGGTTATATCATTGCTTGTTGCTGTTACTTTGATTCCTATGCTCTCCTCTTTTTCTTTGCGTATTAAATTTCTAAGCCGGCAAAAAAAACTTACAAATATAAAACGTCCGCAGACGGAACTCTCAAAGCCATTTTCGATGATAAGTGAAAAGTATTCGAAGATCATTGAGTTTGCATTGAATCATAAACTGATTATTATTATTGCCGTACTGGGGTGTTTTGCAGGATCATGGAGGATTTTAGGTAGTATTGGCAGCGAATTTATTCCTGAACTTAGCCAGAATGAGATCTATTTAAGTATGAAGTTGCGGGAAGGAACACCTTTAAACTCTACACTGGATACGGTAAAAAGGGTTGAGAGCCTCGTTGACGGAATGCCCAATGTAAGGAAACTCTATACACTTGTAGGGACAACAAGCCAGGTGGGCGGATCGGCAATGGAAGAGAGAGAAAATGTGGCCGAAATAGATATTATACTCGACGAAGATACTGTTCGTAATGACGAAGAGATGTTAATGGATGCGATTAGGGGAAAGCTGGATAATATTTCTGGCCTTGAATACAAGTTTTCACGGCCGGCACTTTTTAGTTTTAGTACACCAATTGAGGTTGAGGTAACAGGTTATAATTTAAGAAAGCTAAAGAAAGTTTCTGATATTGTGGTTGAAAGATTAAAGGAGATTTCAGGTCTGGAGGACATAAAATCCACCAGTGAACCAGGGAATCCCGAGATCCTTATAAGTTTTAACCGGCAGAAACTGGCAAAGATGGGGCTTGATATTGGATCTATTGCGGAAACGATAAAAAGTTATGTACTGGGTAATGTTGATACTGAGTTTAGACAGCATGCGCGGAATATTGATATCCGTGTTATGGCGGATAAAGGTTCTTTAGGTGATATTAATGGTCTGAAACGACTTATTATAAACCCGGAAATGGATATTTCAATCCCACTGGAAGCGGTAGCGGACATTAAGATCGAAAATGGGGCAGCATCTATTCGCAGGGTAAATCACGAACGTGTTGCTGTAGTTTCTGCCAACCTTGATGCTGTTGACCTGAAGAGCGCAGTTAAAAGAATGAAAGATCGGCTGGCAGGAATAGAGATGCCGGATGATTTTATGATAAATGTAAGCGGTCAGAGCCGGGAGATGAGTTTGGCGTTTTCAAGTATGAGGTTTGCATTTTTATTGGCAGTGTTTCTTGTTTATATAGTAATGGCCTCCCAATTCGAATCGTTGTTGAATCCTTTAACTATAATGTTTACAATACCATTTGCATTAGTGGGCTCAGTGTGGGCACTATTCCTGACAAAGACAGTGATAAGTGTTGTTGTATTAATAGGTGTTGTTATGCTTGTGGGGATTGTTGTCAATAATGCAATTGTGTTAGTGGATTGCATTAAACAGAGGGAACAAGAAGGCTTGGGGAAAAGAGATGCTATAATAACGGCCGGAAGGCACAGGCTGCGGCCTATTTTGATGACAACCGTTACAACGATTCTTGCCCTGCTTCCTATGGTATTAGGGTTTGGTAAAAGCTCTGAGCTCCGGAGTGCTATGGGCATTACCGTAATAGGTGGTCTTATAACCTCAACGTTCCTGTCATTAATTATAATACCTTTGGTTTATGATTTAATAGAGAAGTGCAAAGCAAAAATTATTGGGTAATTTTATGAGTATTATGAGTATTATAAGTTTTATGAAAAGACCGTTTATTGTTGTTCCATTTATATTTATACTTCCTATTGTATTTATGATAGTCCTTGCCTATTTCTTGGACAAAAAACATAATTTTGAACCGGGAGGTGAAACATTTTATATGAATTACTGTTCCGGTTGTCATGGGAAAAAGGGGAATGGGCGTGGTATCACCGCAAGGGTTAAGAAGTTGAAGGCGACTCCTAACTTTACCCAACCATCGTATTGGCAAGGCAAAACCGATGAATACATCTTAAGTGTTATAAAGAATGGCAGAGACAAGATGCCTTCCTTTGAAAAGTTTATAATGGAACCGGACCAATTGGAGGTATTGGCATATATTAAGAAGAAATTTAAGCCAAAGTCTGTTGAAGATTAATTTGATTGTATAGGGGGCATTCTATTTATGTTCAAAAGCTTTGAACATATTGCCATTCTTGTGTCCTTTTTCCATATACCTGTGAGTCTCGGCAATCGGTTGTGTGGTAGTATTTACCACTCCTGTCACGCAATTCTGCCGAATTTTCTCAAAAGAACGCCTTATATTCACCCTTTATTTAAAACGTTAGCTCTAACAAATCTCCAATAACGATCTATTGGAGGTTGTAATTATATGTTCTGACTCTCTTTCAAAATAACGTTTATTAATAATTCCTCATACTTTTCTTTTTCTTTTGACATTGGGACGTGTGCGGAGTTTTCAAAAATGATAAGTTTTTTTTCTTTTTTCGCGTCCAAGTTATTATAAAAATTTTCAACCAGAACTGTGGGTGTAATCATATCATATTTACCTTCAAAGAAGTATATAGGTACTTTAATATATGATGCCCATTTAATAATCGGTAAAAGCATTTCTAACGCATTTTCCATTTTACTTATACTTCATCGGGTTAACCATGCTTTGGATAAACATTTGATTTTATAAGTGCCTTTCTGCGATTGCTTTAACTAGGCTATTTTCAGAATCGTTTATGGCAATACATTCTGTTTTCTGGTTAGGATGCGTTTCATGTCCCGCAGAAAGTTTGATAATCCTTGTCACCATCACTCGGAAGATCTTGATACTGGGATGTTTGTTCTAGCTCTTCATAAGGAGAGCGAAGCACTTGAAGAAATTTCTCGACCAACGTAACATCACCGGACTGCTCACACTCTTGAATTACTGCTTCGATATGATGGTTCCTTGGAATTACCACAGGATTGTGTTTTCTCATAAGTTTTTGCACCTCTTTAGAAGTTGCGTCTTGATCGTTTAATCGTCTTTTCCAAATGTCAAAGCATTCCTCAAGTTCATTCTTCATCTGAGAAGTTGCAGTTTCAGACATTAACGATTTTGTCAAGAGATCGAAAGTGACCGTGTAGTCTATCCTCCTCTCTTTTAGTCGGCCCAGAATAGAAAATAGAAGTTTCTGATCCTCTTGTTGAAAAGATGTCAGTCCAAGCTTTTTTTCTATCATTTCCATATATACTTGCTTAAACCGATTGGGGAATTCTGTAATAATAGGTCCAACCTGATCAATTGCTTTATTCGTGTTAACGTTGATGAGAGGTAATAGGCATTCGGCGAATCGTTCTATGTTCCATTGTGCAATTCTAGGCTGATTGCCAAAAGCATATCGTCCCATAATATCAATCGAACTATAAACGGTCTGCGGATCATAGGTCCCCATCATTGCACAAGGGCCATAGTCGATGGTTTCTCCGGAAATAGACATGTTGTCCGTATTCATGACACCGTGAATAAACCCAACTCTCATCCATTCAACAATTAGTTGAATCAGTCTTTCAATGACCTTCTTGATAAATAGGATATATTGATTCGGTCCCTCTTCCTGTAACTCTGGATAGTGACGCTTTATCGTATAGTCACAGAGAGTTTTGAGGGCATGATGATCACCTTGAGCCGCGAAGAACTGAAAAGTACCAATACGCAAATGACTTGATGCTACCCGTGTCACGATAGCTCCTGGTACTGGGGTATCACGAAAAACTGGTTCTCCTGTAGTGACAACGGCCAAACAGCGCGTTGTTGGAACACCTAACGCATTCATGGCCTCACTCATTATGAACTCTCTAACAGCTGGCCCAATAGCACAACGGCCATCCCTTCCTCTTGAAAATGAGGTGGGACCGGAACCTTTAAGTTGAATGTCCCACCTTTGACCGGATCGGTCGATCACTTCTCCGAGAAGATGTGCTCTCCCGTCACCAAGTTGGGGAACAAAGTTGCCAAACTGGTGTCCTGCGTAGGCAGTCGCAATGGGTTCTGATCCTGGCATAATGTGGTTGCCAGAAAAAACTTGTGCCAATGCAATCGGGTCATTTTTTAAATCATCTGGAATCATTAGCTGTTCCGCTAAGCTGGAATTCCACAAAAAAAGTTTCGGGTCCAGAACAGGTGTAGGGTGTGTTTTCTCGTAAAAAACTTCATTTAAACATGCGTAAGTATTTGAAAAATTCATTAACCTAATCCGTAATAAGTTTTCTTTTCAGCTTGAACATATATAAACACAACACTAAACTATTGAGAATGCTTGATCCTAACGATGAAGTTGTGGGGCACAGACCGCGGAACAGTATGTGTCCCTGCAAGCGTTTTGTTAGGGTTCTAAATTAGCCTATATATGTAAGCATCTTGTATTAGGTGGCCATTAATTACATTACCGGTAAACCTTACCCCACTGATCCCAGGGCCGGTTTTAACTGCAGTTTTTAATAATTCTAATAAAGGTGATACTGGTTTAGCCAAGACGATTTCACTTAAAGCAAGTTGATCTTTAATTTTTGCTTTTGCTATAACTTTTTGCAATTTACTGTAGGTTAATTTAGGCCCATCGTTCTCAACACCCTTAATTGAAAGCATAAGTTTCCATGCTTCTTGATCTTGAAAATAGAACCAGAGAGCTGCCATCGTTTTTATTTTCAAAGCATCGGCCTCTTTTATAAGCTCTTTGCCTGCTTCAATTTGTTTTTCTGTTAATGTATTTACCATTTTTCTTTAATCCAAGCTAAAATTCCATTGGTTTTAGACGTGCAGGCAGAATAGAGATCCTTTGCCTCAGCACGAGTAATAGACGATGAATACCTTGCTGTTTCTTTCCAGTCTTTGACAAGAGACCAATTTACCTCCAGATTGCTATTTGTATTCATATCTTCTTTTAATTGGTAATCCAATCCTGCAATTTTTAGAAGTTTCTCCAAGTCATGAACGTAAGCTTTTTGAGCAATTTCCTTATTTGGGAAATCGTATTTTCTAGTCTGTTTTGCAATGCAAGCTTTTAAAGCACACTCTACAGCATAACCCAGCAAGTAATACGCTCCAGCATATTTCTTTGCTTTAAGCAAAATGCCAGCTTCCTGTCGTCTTACCCTTGAGATATTTTGTAATTCTTGCCTATTCATAAATATTATTTCTGCATTGTCTTTCTTGATATTGTGTTGTATTTAATGATATCAAGAAAGAAGACCTTCTTGGTATCATGTTATTCGATATGATTTCAGGAAACTGTATTTCTACATTTTTCTCGTTTCCTGCTATATGTTTTGGTATGTTGAAATTTCACGATTTACCGGATAAATATAAACCGTTAAAGAAACAAAATAACGCTCAACTATGAACTGCAGGTAAAGGTGCTTTTCGTGGAGAGGCTTATTGTTTATGCGTTCATAGAATCGAACAAATACACACCCAGAGTTCCAAAGAGAACAATTGGTAGCCAGGCTGCTAAAGCCGGGAGCATCATTCCCGTATTGCCCAGATTGACACAAAAATAGTTAAGGGCGTAGAATGCGAAGCAGACCAAGGTGCAAAAACCTATTCTGAGAAAAATGTTGCGGCTGTATTGTTCAAATCCTACTATAAAAGGAAGTCCCAAAAGCAGGATAACAAAGTTTGTTAATGGATATGCCAACCTTGTATGGTATATCATGGCATTGTGGAAATTTGCCGGATCGTTTTTCATAAGTTCCTTTAGCTCTTCCAACCCTAAAAGGTTGGGGTCCACATCAATGTTTAGAAGCTTTTTGGGGGTAAGCATTGTCTTTAATTCATATTTGGCCAGTTCATTTGTTGGTGCTACCCATTTCCCTTCATTATCATAATTGTTTTTAATAACTTCAGAGAGTTCCCATTTGTCCTCTACCCATTTCGCCTCTTTTGCCTTTATAATAAATTTGCGTTTGCCGTTGCGGTGTTTTGCCAGGATAAAAGGTGATTGCATGATCTCATCCTTTACATTATACCGCCAAATGCGCAGGATTATATTGAAGTCGCTGTCTTCTACCAGTATATTATTCCTGACATTCTTTTCAAATGTTATTCTTTCTACTGACTTTATCTTGGTTGCAAGTTTTGGTATTAACCACTCCTGATTGCATCCTGCCGTTATTGAAAGTATTATCGATATAACAAAAATTGGCAAAAGGGTTCTATACATACTAATTCCGGCAACCTGCATAGCTAAAAGTTCATTGGTTTTTATAAGTCTAACAAGGACAAATCCTACCGCGATCAATGTTATTGCAGGAAAGAGTTGTAGGATTATAACCGGAGTAAGGAAGGCATAATAATAAAGGCCCAGTGTCAGTCCATTCTCCCCAAGCTCTATAAGCTCATCTAATTTTTGTAGCAGGTCTATGATTATATATAGACTTGTTATTATGAACATTGCAAGTAAGAATGTAGGTATAAATGACCTTATTATATATCTGTCTAATCTTGAAAACATGGTTTTTTAACAGCGTTTTGTTCTTAAAAAATATGGATAATATAGTGTCTTTCTGCTGTTTAATCAGAATGCAGAACAGAGAAAACAATACAATATTGACACCATTTAACTTGTGGATAAAAGATCTACCCTACCATCTGCTCAGTTTAAATGTATACACTAAAACTGGTGCCGTATTCTAAATCCTGGATCCAGTTTACAATATTCTGGAAAATTATAATATAGTCATTATTACTTATATACAACAGTTTTGCAATGTATCTTTTAAATATTGTCCTGTGTATGAATCAGGATTATTCGCTACTCCAGTGGGTGTACCAGTGGTAACGATCCTGCCTCCCATTTCACCGCCATCCGGGCCCAAATCAATAATATAGTCTGCGTTCTTAATAATATCAAGGTTATGCTCTATTACTACTACGGTATTTCCCAAATCTACAAGTTTATGCAGTATATTCAAAAGCTTTTGTATATCAGTAAAATGCAATCCTGTTGTAGGTTCATCAAGGATGTAAAATGTTTTTCCTGTGCTGCGCTTGCCAAGTTCAGATGCAAGTTTAAGCCTTTGTACTTCGCCACCGGAGAGGGTGGTGCTTGGTTGTCCTAGCGTAATATATCCTAGCCCTACATCTTTTAAAGTTTTTAATATCCTCTCTACCTGTGGAAAATTTTTAAAAAATTGATAAGCGTCGTCAACGTACATTTCCAGTACATCTGAAATGTTTTTGTGCTTATAAGTTATTTGTAGCGTTTCCTTTGTGTATCTTCTTCCTTTACATATATCACATGTGACATATGTGTTGGGTAGAAAATTCATCTCTATCTTTTTTTGCCCTTGCCCCTGGCAGAATTCACATCTCCCCCCTGGAATATTAAAGCTGAAGCGGCCCGGTCCATACCCCCTCATCTTTGCATCCTTTGTCATTGCAAACAGGGATCTTATAAAACTGAAAAGCTTTGTGTATGTAGCAGGGTTTGACCGTGGCGTTTTCCCTATAGGGGCCTGGTCTATTTCAATTATTTTATCAATTTTATCAATGCCTTCAATGCTATTATGTATACCAGGTCTTTTCTTGCTATTATACAGTTTTCGGGCAATTGCATTGTGAAGGATTTCGTGTACCAAGGTACTCTTGCCTGAACCGGAGACCCCCGTAACGCAGCAGAACACTCCAAGGGGGAATTTGACATCAATGGATTTTAGATTGTTTTCTTCCGCCCCTTTAATTGTTATAACCTTTGACATGTCAACTTCTCTTTGGGCTGTGAGTTGATCTCTGTTTATGCCGTGTTGCAGATATTGAGCGGTAACTGACTGCTTGTTTGACAATATATTTTTTAATGTGCCTTCTGCTATAAGATTTCCACCCAAACGGCCGGCTCCAGGACCGATATCCAGGAGATAATCTGCGTTTTTCATAACAGTTTCATCATGTTCTATTATAATTACAGTATTTCCGCTCTCTTTTAATCGCTTGAGGATATCGATTAATTTACTGTTGTCCCTTGGGTGAAGTCCGATAGTTGGTTCGTCAAGCACATAGCAAACGCCTACAATACCAGAACCTACTTGTGTTGCGAGCCGGACCCTTTGAGATTCCCCGCCCGAAAGGGTATAATATGGTCGATCAAGAGAGATGTAGTGTAATCCCACCTCATCTAAAAAATTTAGTCTGCTTGTGATCTCTTTTAATACTTGAGTCGCAATTATTAAATTTCTGCCTTCAAAGGTCAGTGATTTGATGAATTCTCTCAAGCATCTTATATCGATTGCGGTTATCTGGTTGATATTTTTATCATTTATTTTAACAGATAAAGCGTCCTTGTTTAGTTTTGCGCCAAGGCAGTATTTACATATTTCAGTTAATTCAATATTCGTTTCATTATCGCTATCTGTGCATTCTACGCCTAATCCGTTGCATTCCGGGCACGCTCCGTATGGGCTATTAAATGAAAACAGTCGAGGGCTCAATTCTTTAAATCCTATGCCGCATTTAGGGCAAGCATAATCTTTGCTGAAGATTGTGTCTGCCCAGCCTTTTTTGCTCTTTCGATCTTCAGTATTACTATCTTCTGCAATTATTACAGCTCCATTGCCAAGTTCCAGACCTGTATCAATCGATCTAAGGAGCCTCTGTTCGATACCATCTTTGATAACCAACTGGTCTATTACAACCTCTATGTCATGTAATTTATATCTGCTCAGTTTTGGATTACTATCCAGGTCTGTAATAATCCCATCAATCCTGGCCTTTACAAAACCTTTGCGTTTTATCTTCTCAAATACTTCTAGATGTTCTCCTTTTCTACCTTTAATAATAGGAGATAATACAAGTATTTTTGTTTTTTTGGTTATATCCATGGTCTTATGCATTATTTGCTCAGCTGATTGTTTGGTTATTTCCAATCCGCACCTGTGGCAGTGTGGTATGCCCACTTTTGCAAATAGTAGCCGAAGATAATCGTAAACCTCTGTTACTGTACCTACTGTTGAACGGGGGTTTAATGATCCTCTCTTCTGGTCGATCGCAATTGTTGGGGGTAGTCCTTCAATATGGTCTACCTCCGGTTTCTCCATCTGATTAAGGAACTGTCTGGCATATGATGAAAGGCTCTCTATATACCTCCTCTGGCCTTCTGCATAAATAGTGTCAAATGCGAGTGACGATTTGCCTGAACCGCTAACTCCTGTAATGACAATCAGTTTGTCTCTGGGGATTCTGACACTTATATCTTTCAGATTATGGTTTTTTGCGCCGCAGACAGAGATGTAGTTTCCATTTTTCGTCATAGTGTAATACTGAAATCAAAAAAGGTTTTCAGCTTTTCGGGTTATACTCATTTCGTCTCTATCTGTTTTTTAGGCATATTTGTGCATAAAAATAGATTTTGACATAAAATTGTAAGAAATTTCTATACTATACAAGAAATGTGGATATCATAAAAATGTTTTTATATGGTATTACCCTTCAAAAACCTATTTATTAGGAAGAAACTTTTGGTGAGTGTTGTTAAGATGTTTGAAACGCAATAGTTATAGTATGCTGAAATGCTTGGTAATTAATCCGGCAACCTTCTCATTTTGCACCGTAAATTGTGTCTCTGCCTTCCTAATGAGCATGGTGATAGAAAAACAGAAATTGAACTATTTGCCTCTGTCCAGTATCAAGAACCACGTATCCGGAACCAAGTATTTTGACTTAGGTATAGCAGCACAATAGGTAGGAGGGGTTTAATTTTAATGTGAAAAAGTAGAATTACTCAAAGAATGTTAATAATAAAATTTTCTATATTTTAAGGGTTGTTTCTATCAAAAAATTTAGGTGAGTTATTTGTTTGAATATCATCTGAACAGTGCTATAAATACCACAGGTTATTTGCTTGACTGTGTTTGCATAAACAAGTAAAATCGTTTTTTGATAAATTTAACTATTACTAGAAATTTTTGGAAAGGAATATTGTAGTGAATATTAGCGTTCACGGCAAACATTTAGAAATAACAAAAGCGATCCAGGACTATGCTCAGAAAAAGGCAGCAAAGCTAGAGAAGTTCTTTGAAAGGATAGGCGATGTGCACGTGATTTTAGATGTAGAAGGCGATAACCATGTTGCCGAAATGGTTGTTAAGGTAACAAAAGGGCCTACTTTAATTGGTGTTGTTGCAAAAGGTGATATGTATGCTTCAATTGATTTTGTTGTAGATAAGCTGGAAAGGCAACTAACAAAGTATAAAGAAAAGCTTTATACAAAAAAATTAAAGAATAAAAGAGATATTGTCTCTGAAAGTGAAGCCCTTGAATTAGACGCAAATGAAGATGAAGAAATAGATGAATTTGCTTAGTCTTTTCAATTTATTTGCCGCTTTAATCATTAAACGTAACGCCACTGATAAAAGTTCTTACGATGACATTAACTTGTACTTACTTTATGGATATTACTCTTGTTGTTGTAACGGTAAAAACTTTTGTTAATGGCGTTATTTTGTTTATAGTGAAACTTTTTCCAAACATAGATAAACCGGAGGAGTTCGATGAAATTAATGGAGTTTATTGTAAAAGATGCAATAATTCCTGATTTGGAATCTACCGAGAAGATGTCTGTCATTGCTGAAATGGTTAATGCTTTAAAAGAAGCTGACGGTATAAGCGGGGATGAGGTGAATGACATCTTGCGGGCTTTAAAGAAGAGAGAGGAGTTGGGAAGTACTGGTATTGGAAAGGGAGTTGCGGTACCTCATACTAAACATGCTTCAATAAAAAACATAATAGGGCTATTAGCGCGCTCGACAAAAGGTGTGGAGTTTGATGCGCTTGATGGTGAACCTGTTTACCTTTTCTTTATGTTGTTATCTCCCAATGATTCTGCGGGGTCCCATTTGGCAGCATTGGAGCGTATTTCAAATGTAATTAGGGACAGTGATTTTAGAAGATTCATTAAAGACGCAACAACCAAAGAAGGTATAGTAGACATACTTAAAGAAATGGATGACGGTTAATTTTGTTCTATGATTCAGTACTCAGTGCTGTATTTGTGAGGTTATAAAAGATCTTAAGTGTAAAGCAAGTTTGTGACTCTTTACCTGTTTTCTTGTAGAAAAGTAATGAACAAACAAAAAAAAGAAACTGTGGAAATATTTCAAATGGAAGTTTCTCTGTTAAACAAAGAAGGTTTGCATGCCAGACCTGCTGCTATTTTTGCAGAAAGAGCTGCCGGGTTTGATTCAGACATTACAATATGTGCAAAGAACAAAAAGGTTGACGGGAAAAGTATCATTGATCTGCTGACTTTAGGGATGGCCAAAGGTACAAACTTGCGGATTATAGCGGAAGGTAAAGATGGTGAAGATGCGGTTAATTGTCTTGCTAATCTCGTGAGAAGCAACTTTGATGAAGATTTTATGATAAGAAAGAAGGGGATTTCTGTTAATCCCGGTGTTGTTATCGGGGAGGCTTTTGTCTTACCGTCTGAAGGCTATTTCATTCCACGCCATTTTATTAATGAGGACGAGCTTGGTAGTGAGGTTGAAAGGCTTAAAGCTGGAATTGATGATGCATTAAATGAGATAGAAAAACTGGAAAAGACGGTAACCGATAAATTTGGTAGTGAGATTGGCGAAATCTTTGGTGCACACCAGACATTGCTGAAAGATCAGCATCTTAAAGATGAATTTTTTGAGAAAATAAAAAAGCACAGCTTCTGTGCTGAGTATGCTGTCTCTGTTACACTGCGGTCATATATAAGAAAATTTAAGGAGATTGAAGACCCTTATCTTGCCGAAAGGGTTCGTGACATTTACGATATAGAGAAAAGGCTGTTAAAGAATTTGCTGGGAGAGAAGAAGGAAGATTTACACCATTTATCCAAGGGGGTGATACTGGTTGCTCATGATTTAAGTCCCTCACAAACTGCTTCTCTTGATGTAGAGAAGGTTAAAGGTTTTGTTACTGACGTAGGGGGAAAGGCATCACATACTGCAATAGTGGCAAGGGCTTTAGGTATTCCGGCAGTTGTAGGTCTTGGAAATATTTCTGGCGATATGTTTGGTGGTGATAAAATTATTGTTGACGGGGATGAAGGGATTGTTATTGTCCGACCGAACAAAAAGTTAGAGAGCGAGTATCGGGAAAAAGAAGAGATAAAGCGTGTTACTCCAGTGAAAGAGATTTCTGATCAATTTAAAGGTTTGCCTGTTGAGACTATTGACGGCCGCAGAATAGATTTGATGGGTAATATTAAATTTCCTAGAGAAATTAAGAGGAATCTTGACTTTGGGGCCTCGGGGATAGGGCTTTATCGTACAGAATTCTTGTATATGGAAAAGGATGGTAATCCCACTGAGGAAGATCATTTTAATGCGTACTCAAAGGCAGTGGAGTTTCTAGAGGACAGACCGATAGTTATTAGAACAAATGATATCGGCGGAGATAAATTCGTAGATAACGGTGCAAGCCAAACGGAATTAAACCCTTTTTTGGGGCAAAGGTCAATAAGGTACTGTCTTGAACATTTAGATTCATTTAAACTCCAACTCAGGGCGATATTAAGGGCATCTGCATTTGGTAATGTAAAGATCCTGTTTCCAATGATTTCATCGTTAGAGGAGTTGTTGAAGTCAAAAGAAATATTACAAGGGGTGATGTTGGAGCTTTCTCAGGAAGGCATTGTTTATGATAAAGATATTGATGTTGGGATAATGGTCGAAGTGCCGTCTGCTGCTATAATAGCAGACTATTTTGCTAAAGAGGTGGATTTCTTCAGTATTGGTACAAATGACCTTATTCAATATACAGTTGCGGTAGATAGGAATAACGAGAAGGTTGCGCACCTTTACACTCCTACTCACCCGGCTATCCTTAGATTGATAAAAACTGTTATAGACGCAGCAGAAAAGAGTAATGTTCAGGTTGGGCTTTGTGGAGAGATGGGTAGTGAGCTACCATTTGTAATCCTTCTCATTGGTTTAGGCTTAAAGGAATTTAGTGTTTCCCCTCCAAATGCACTACCTAATGTAAAGAAAATAATCAGGTCAATTACATATAAGAAAGCAAAAGAGGTTGCAGAAATTGCATGCTCGTTTGATAATGCATTAAAAGTAGACAAGTTTCTAAGAGATACAACAAAAGAGCTTCTGCCGGATATAGAGCAGGGTTATTGATATTGGGGAAAACAGTTTTACCTTTTTATAGTTCAAATGTTGTAGATAGGCTGTTTGTAATTTTAGTTTGACATTACATTTATTTACCAACTTATCGTTCAATTGTCAAAGTACAGATTTAGATTACGATATAAGAAATCAGGCAATAAGATTTTCATATCACACCTCGATCTAATGAGGCTTTTTGAGAGAGCTCTCAGGAGAGCGCAAATCCCTATTGGTATGTCAAAGGGGTTTAATCCTCGTCCAAAATTATCATTTCCATTGGCATTGCAACTCGGAATTGAAGCATTTGAAGAGATTATGGAACTAGAACTCTGTGAGTGGATGAAACCTACTGACCTTTTGGAACGATTGGAATGCCAATTACCAGATGGAGTTGACATAAATTTACCGGAAGTCATTGCTCCGAATCAGAAAAGCAGGGTTTCCGGGTTCACTTATAAGATGAGCTTTGCCATAGAGAACTTTCCCATTACCCAATCAATTTGCAGCCTCATGGCTAGTGAAACAATTAATGTTACCAGGATTAAAGGAAGGGATGAGAAGATCGTGAATATAAGGCAATCAATCCTCAATATTGAAAAAGAAGATGATGGTATTCTTGTCCAAATTGATGCTACATGCTCGGGGACTGCCAAACCAAGTGATGTTGTTGATGCTTTGGGGATTGATGAAAGAGTATTGCCACTGCCTATCAGAATAACACGAACGCAAGTTGATTTGCTGTGAGATCCTGTTCAGGAAATTGATCAGGTGTTAAGCTATCAGGGATGATTTGAATGTTAATTTGTGTTCTAATGATTTAATATCTACTTAACAAAATATTAATGAATTTGTCCGGTCCGCCCGATATGGGGTGCAGACAGGTAAAAGATACTAACCCATATGCCACATAGTAACGCTTATGAAAAAAATTATGTTAATTAATGCTATTGAGCCCGAAGAGAGCCGTATAGCAGTATTGGAAGACGAAATTCTTGAAGAGTTTTATATTGAAAGGCGTTCCAGACAACAAACAGTTGGAAATATTTATATAGGTAAGGTTGTTAACATAGAGTCAAGTATACAGGCTGCGTTTGTTGATTTAGGAATAAAAAAGAACGGATTTTTATATGTTTCCGATATTATGCCGGAAGCGGAAAGTAAGGGGACTCAGAAAAAAGGATCTAAACAGTCAAGATCGGAAAATTCAAAACCTAAAATAAGATCTTTGTTGAAAAAGGGCCAAAACATAGTTGTGCAGATGACTAAAGAAGGTATAGGAGAGAAGGGGCCAAGTCTAACTACTTATATAAGCCTTCCGGGAAGATATTTGGTGCTAATGCCAAATGTGAACCGTAACGGTGTTTCAAGAAAGATTACAGATGAAAAAGAGAGAAAAAGGTTAAAAAAGCTGGTAGAAGGGTTAAATGTACCTCCAAATATGGGTGTTATTATCCGAACTGCGGGCCTTAATCAGACAAAGAGGGAGCTTAATAGAGATTTGCGATATTTACATAGGCTTTGGAAGGTAGTATCAGAAAAGATAAAGGAGAAAAAAGCCCCTTTTCCTCTTTACCAGGAAAGTGATCTGGTTATAAGGGCGATTAGGGATATATTTTCAACTGATATTGATGAAATTATCATAGATTCACAAGATGTTTATAAAAGGGCGCGTGAATTTCTTCGGTTAATTATGCCTAAATATGAAAGAAGAGTAAAGCTGTTTAAAGAGACAGAACCCTTGTTTCATAAATTTAAAATCGAAGAGGAAATAGAAAGCATAAATAATAGAGAGGTCATTTTGCCAGGCGGTGGTTCTATTATTATAGAACAGACAGAAGCGTTAGTTGCAATAGACGTTAACAGCAAAAAGTTTAAGGAGGAAGATAACCCGGAGGAGACTGCATTTAAGACAAATTGTGAGGCGGCTCAAGAGATCTCAAGGCAGATTCGTCTTAGGGATATGGGTGGTGAAGTTGTAATAGATTTTATCGATATGAAAGAGGCAAACCATATAAGAAAACTTGAAAAATGGTTTATGGATGTGTTAAAAAGGGACAGGGCGAGAATTACAGTGTTAAAGTTGTCAAAGTTTTGTATTACAGAAATGACAAGGCAGCGTATAAGGTCTAGCATTAGGGATGTGTTGTACACGAAATGCCCGCACTGTGTGGGGACTGGTTTTGTTAAGACCGCAGAAAGTTTGGGATTAAGCATTTTGAGAATAACAAAGTTTGCGGCGCATAATGAAAACATTAAGAAAATAGAAATTTATGCAAATGATCAGGTTGTTATGTTCCTCCAAAACCAGAAAAGGGGTAATGTTGCTAAAATGGAAGGGGAATTTAACAAGGAAGTAGTTATAGGAAAGTATAATGGTTTTGATCAAGACAAGATAAAAATTAAATATTTTTCTAGTAATGGTCAACCTGTAACGCTATAATCAAAATTTTTAGCAATCCAGCCATTTAGAAATGAAGTTTTTGTGATTTGTAGTGGTAATTTGGAAGATATGTTGTTTTAGATATGTTGTTTTATAGGAGAGTGTTATGTTCGCTATTATGAAAGATAAGGGAAGACAGTATAAAGTAAAGACCGGTGATAGAATATGGCTAGACCTGAAAGATGATGCTGCGGAAGGGGATATTCTAGAGTTTAATGATATTCTACTTTATTCAAATGATGACGAAACAAAGGTTGGGACGCCATTGGTTCAAGGTGTAAAAGTCCTTGCCGAAGTTAAAGGAACAAGGAAGGCGAAGAAATTAGTAGTGATGAAGTTTCGCCGTAGAAAGGATTCAAGGACAAAGAGAGGGCACCGTCAGAGATATACTGAAGTTAATATAAAGGATATAGTAAGTAGTGCCTAAGTAATATATTAATATCTGCTGAAAATAGAACATTTTTATATAGATACGAAAGGATGTTGGAATGGCTCATAAAAAGGGACAGGGGTCCAGTAGAAACGGACGTGACAGTAATGCGCAAAACAGGGGTGTAAAACGTTATGGTGGTGAAAGCGTTACAACTGGGACTATAATTGTAAGGCAGTGCGGAACACGATTTAAACCGGGGTTAAACGTTGGCTGTGGACGAGATTATACTCTATTTGCGAAAGCTGACGGTATTGTAAATTTTGGAACACAAAGGAAGGTTAATATTATTGCCGCAAATTAATTTTTTGCTTATGACATGGGTGCCGTAACAATCCGGCTTTTTTGATTTATTTGATAAATTATAGATCTCAGAATAGTGATTTACTTCCACTTAATACTTGTTCTGAGATCATAATAATTAGCCCCAGTTATTTTTGATTAGATTGTTTGGTATATGTAATACTATGTTCCTGTCTCAGGCTTTCCTGAAAGATGTACTTTTTATCCACGCAAGGTGTTCTCTTCGTTTTTTCTCAGTTATCGTACTCTATCGATACATTTTTTTGTTGAGGTCAATATCATCATATTACGGATTCAAAGGATGTAATAACCCTTGTTTTACTGTACTTTGTTGAGCCGTTTAAAAGTAGCCACCCCTTCCTCATTAGATGGAACAACGTAATCATAGTGTTCAGGTTTTAAGCAGGGATTAATAATGATAATATCTCATTCTCAAAACTCCGTTATCCATGCCATCTCCCAGCACTGTGGGGGTAAAGATATCTTCATACATACTTAATCGCATTGTTGAGAGCTACTGCACATTTCCTTACAATTACCGGCTTGTTTGTGTCCAAGAAATTACTGGTATCCTATTTACATCTCTTAAATCTTCAATGACCATATCAACAGGTAAATATCATGATTCTTTATCACTGCAAAATCACTGCAAACCAAAGTGTTTGATACACCTATTAAAAGAGCGGCCTAAAATGATCGACTTGCATCTTTTTATAAAGTATCAAATAATTTTTTTCTCCCGCTTTTAGTTCTCACGCATTTTAGAATTGCTTTATAGTAATCTATACTTTTGATAACTCCTTCTGCAGAGTTATCGTCTGATTATAGCTTCTTTTGACATTTCTTGTACCACATTGACCCTTCTTTGCTTTTTTTTTCAAGAATAACTTCACCTGCACTTGAAAGATGTTCCGTTGTATGATAAAAATCGATTAACTTCCCATATGAATCAAACCTTGGACTTTCATCTACATAACCCCATATCGAACGATGACCATCTGCTAAAAGTATCTTTATGACTCCTACTCCAATTGCATCTTCTGTGTGTTCCAATTCCTTTTCAAATTGTTTCTTGAATGTTGGATAACTCTCCGCGGGCATTCTCGCGGTATAATGGGAATATAGTCTTAATGGACTCTCATTGTCTTCAGGTGCTGAACCGTAGTATGTTATACTTCCCACCATCGCATTCTAATAACACGACTTTGTCTCTTTCGGCTCTTCAGATGGCTTTTCTTTAGGACGGCCACGTTTATTACCCGACTTTTTTAATAAGACGTTCGCTCCATCAAGGCTCACCGTTAAAACTTTTGTCTCTTCTGGTATTTTTTCTTGCGAAAATACAACCTCATTTACTTTCTCTTGATTCTCTTCTATTCTCTTTTTTGAAAAATGTTCCTAAAATTATTTTTATTTTTGATATCATCACATTTATTACATCTAAAATTTTCATCTTACCTTCATTAAAAGTCTTAAATACACTATATTTTAAAGTTTCAAGGTATTTTTGGTACTTCTTTTTACGTAAAATGAAAATTGCTCCCTATTTAAAGGAAGTAAAATGAGTAAATGCCGTAAAGAGAACAATAAGAAAAAAAATAATCAGCAAAGTGGAAGCAACTTTCAAGCAGGTGTTTTGTTGGTTTTATGATGGTGCAAGTAGACACTTGGTGTCATTTGATGAACGCAGAAAAGATGAAGGATACGCAGCAACGATAGAAAACGCAGTAGAAGATATGGCGTCATCACACCAAATAAAGAGATTTTTCT
The DNA here is from genome assembly GCA_021777055.1 of Candidatus Anammoxibacter sp. Classification (GTDB taxonomy): domain Bacteria; phylum Planctomycetota; class Brocadiia; order Brocadiales; family Anammoxibacteraceae; genus Anammoxibacter_A. The sequence goes on from JAIQZO010000029.1 coordinate 44,958, forward strand.
GGAAGTTCTCTTATTTTTACAGATGGAAATTCCGCAAGGTATTGCAACATTTCTTTGTATAGAGATTAGAGATATTAAATCCTGATATAATACATTTAACGTTAGACACAATGGTAATGTCTAATGATGAAGCATTGAAGCGACACGGAGTAAAAGTAACGTATAATAAGAAGAAAGGTTTTCAGCCAATACAAATAATATGGAATGGGAAGATAGTAGATGCGATATTTCGCAGTGGAGATAAACATAGTAATTATGGTAGAGACGTTAAACTAATGGTAACAAACATAGTGGATGTTATCCGAAAAAGATACAGGAAAGACGTTACTATAATTTTAAGTACAGATAGTGGATTCTTTGATGAGAAGAATTTCGCAGTTTTTTATAAATTAGGAATAAGGTTCGTTTGCACAGGAAAGATGTATGACGATGTAAAGGAGCATGTAAAATCGCAATTAATAGATGATTGGTTCGAGTATGAAAAAGTGCAGAACAAATGGGAGTATTTAGAGTTTGGTTTTAGGTGCAAGAGTTGGAAAAAGTTTTATCGTGCCATATATACGCATTATTGTTATTAAGAAGAAAACGGTCAGAGGTTGTTGGATTTTGCACGCCCTGATAATGTAATAATAACGAATATAGAAGTAACACAAAGTGCGTTATTAAATTGTGAACCCAAAATGATTAAATGTCTCCTGAAGAACAAAACGATAATACGTAATTATCACCAGAGAGGAGCGTATGAATTACCTCACCGAGGTTTAAAAGGTTTGGGATTTGGAGAATTACCATTCTTACGTTTTTTTTTGATTTTAGTAAGAACCGCTCAATTTAGGTAACAGGTTCCCATTGTTCAATGAACTAAGGTGATTTCTGGAAATTTAGAAACCCAATACAGTGCGACATCGTTATAACTCCTTTATAAATAAGACATTATTGCAATTTTGTCGCAAGGTCTTGTTTTAAAGAATCAAGTAAAAAATGACACTGATTGGAAAATGTTCTTTTATTTACACTCGCAAATCCTTAACCGACCAACGCTGATAGTAATAGGAATAATAAATTTAGCTGAGAATTGTTGGTAATCATTTAATCTTTAAACATTGCGTAAATGGCTAGAGCAAATATTGCAAATTGTTTTTTTCTAAAGAATAGGCCAAAATGTTTAATAAATTTGTTTAGTAGTTGATTATTAATATACATTGTGAGTACAATTAATAGCACGAGTATCGGCAAATATCAACGATAAAAGATGGCATAAGGTGCTGAATTGTCGTAAGTTTTGTGGTGCAGAACTTGGGACTAGGAAAATTTTTTTTTAGTATGATTTTTAACATAGAAAGGGACTTGACAAAATGAACCATATCCCTGATGCTATATATATAGGTCAACCGAAAACAGGATCGACTTTCCTTCGTAGTTACTTTGACTATCACCCAGAGATTCAGTGGGCGAGGCATGCGGATTATTTTTGATTTGATCATTTTGAAGATTGCAAAGATGAATATTTACCTTTACATAAACGGGATCAAGGATCTAAATGCTTAATCGATATGAATGAAGGGTTGGCCAGGGGATATTTAAAAGTTCAAGTACCTTTAGATTATTCGATCCGTTTTCAACCAGGTGAGAGTATTGTAAAAGATGATGATTTTTACCCAAACCATAAAAAAATTCCTCAACGCATAAAAGAGATATGTCCTAATGTAAAAATTCTTATTACCATACGTAATCAAGTTGATTGGTTGCGATCATACTATTTGTATTTCATAAAGTACCTACCTAAAAAAAGAAAGAAATTTAAGGATTTTATTTCAACAAGGGAAGGAAAAAATGCACTCTTTGCAGGTTTATTCCATCAGACTATTTCTGATTATTATGAACTGTTTGACAAAGAAAATGTATTAGTCATGCTATTAGAAGAGTTTAAAAACGACCGAGAGAGGTCTTTTCAAAAACTATGTGCTTTTCTGAACGTTTCTCATACCAACTTGCCAAAAGAGAAAGAACGGAGAAATCTAGGTATACATAAAAGTTCAGGTAATCTTATTAAGTTAGGCTCCTCTTTAGGGTTAAGTACGGCTACGATGGGGATTTTCCAGCCATACTTAAGACCTCTCAAGAAACCTTTATCAAAAATCTTTGGACATGACGTACTAAACAATGATGACTTTACCTTTTTACAGTCATTTTATTCTGTGAGTAATTTCTATACGAACCAAATGCTAGACAGAAAGCTCTCTCATTATGGTTATCCAATATGAATTTTATCGTAATTTCTTTTTTGGCTCTTTAGGATTTTGCGTGGGTAAGTGTGGTATAATCCTGGGAAAAATATAAATTCAGGAGAATGTCAATGTTACCGTAACAATTATTTGAACAAGCATTACACATTACTAATCCATGGTTCATTAAGGATATTGAATTTGCTCTTAATAGTAAAAGACTGGATATTCATATTGGTTTTCATAAAGGATGAGCCTGTCAAGAATTTTGTGTAAACCTCAAATCTCGCATTATAATTTAGCCTCTACTCTTTCACCAAAATGAATTGATAGTTGCCCGATAATCATATTCCAGTCACGTACTCTCATTGTCCATTTCTTTACTCTACCTTGCAATGCCAGAAAAACCATTTTCAAGGCTGAATCATTTGTAGGGAAGATACTTTTCTGGCGCGCAACTTTTCTGATACTGCGATTGACACTTTCAATCGTATTACTTAGTTCGGCTTCCAAAGAACCTTGTAAGACGTCCTTCATCAAGTCTTTCACTGCGTTGTGTGCATCTTCAGCTGTTCAGATATTATACAAGGCTATTACGTCTTTTACCTGATCTTTCGTTAATATAGACATTTGTGTTTTATACCTCCAAAAAAGATTTTCCTAATCTGAGAAACTACCATACATTGCGTTCCTCTTATTATTAATATATCTCTCTTTAGAAGTTTACATAAAATATTTTACACTACCGTAGTTGACACATCATATTTTGAAGTGGAATTGTGATACTTTGTATAAATTCAGAAGCAAATACTAACTGACGAAATAGAAGATGAAGTGTTTCTTGAATTTGCTATTGAGAACTTTAGCGTAATGATGAGGTTTATTGCTCCAGGTAACTTAGACATCGGGATACAAAGAGATATTATAGGCCTGCCCGACGAACTTTTTGGCTAGCGAGATGCGGTTTGGTGTGGGTTAGTGTAATATTTATAAAAACACCTACATTCCTCTGTGTATGGAGAATGTAAGTGTATGTATAATGATGCAATATTGGTAAATGATTACCTAGTTTTTATCAAGGGCTTTCTTTCTCCATTTACGTCTTGCTCCTGTGCCGGAAAGTCCTGCTAAGGGCCTGTGTGCAAATAAATGATTGAATTTGTATTGCAAACAATGGTAATTTCTGCAATACTACATAAATCGAAAAAACGAATACAATCAGTATGATTTAAAAATAAATTTTAAATGCACTGGATTCATTGATTGATCCTGTACACTAGGCCTTCCTGAATCATCTTTGAAATGAACTTGCTCGAGTACACAGCGGCTGTCTTTGGAATTGCTAAAACAGGATATTCTATTAGTTCGACAAGTGTGCGAAGCTACTTCATGATTTAGATTATAGCTTACAAGTAAATAGAAAAACTCGGGAGGGAGTCGATCATCCAGATCGTGACAGGCAATTTGAATACATCAATAAAACTGCTCAAAAGTTTCTACATTCACTACAACCTGTTATTTCTGTTAACACTAAAAAGAAGGAAATTGTAGGTGATTTCAGTAATGTTGGCAAAGAGTATCGAAAAAAAGGTTCACCTGAAGAGACACGCATACATGATTTTCCAGATAAGAAACTTCGCAATGCAATTCCTTATGGTGTCTACGATATTAATTCCAACGAAGGTTGGGTTAATATTGGGATCAACTATGATACAGCTCGTTTTGCTTCAAATAGCATTCTACGTTGGTGGACAGAAATGGGCCAAAATCGTTTTCCTCGAGCAAAGAGTCTTTTGATCACTGCTGATGCTGGTGGAATTAATGGTTGGCGTACTCGATTATGGAAAGTAGTAAGGTGACGCCAAAAACAGGCGCGCTTCATTTTAACGCTAGAGGACTTTAGTTTTCTATGGATTTTCTGAAAGTAAAATGCAAGTAATATCTTTTCGCGAATGATATGGAAACAATAATTATTCTATTATTCTTTGTTTTTTTTACAATGGATCGAGTGGTTTCCTTTGGGCTGGATGAACTGAATGTTCGTTACCTTAGAAAGAATGCTTTTCAGGTACCGGAGTTTTTCAAGAACACCATAGATGATGAAACGTATAGTAAGACAATAGAATACACAATGGACAAAGGGCGGTTTAGCCGATGGAGCACACTATTTGATACACTTGTTACATTATGGATACTGTTTGGCGGAGTTTTGCCCTGGATAGAAAAATGGTCTGAATCGTTTGGCTTTGGTGCTATTTGGACGGGTGTCTTATTTATTTTTGGGTTTGGTGTTGTTAGTTTTGTTTTGGGGTTACCTCTGGAATGGATCTCCACATTTTATATAGAGCAAAAACACGGTTTTAACAAAACCACAGTTGGTTTATATATAAAAGATAAGCTGAAGGAGATCGCGCTGTCAACGGCAATTAGTTTGCCGGTCCTTTATGTTGTTTTATGGTTTATGAGTACAACAGGTTCCCTATGGTGGGTATGGACGTTTGGATTTGTTATGCTATTTCAATTAGTAATGCTGGTAATCTATCCAATGTTTATTGCACCTCTGTTTAATAAATTTAAACCATTAGAGGATGGTGAGCTTAAAGAAGCATTGACTGCATTATGTAGAAAAGTGAAATTTTCTATAATCGGTATATTTCAAATGGATGGGTCAAAGCGTTCTGCTCATGCAAACGCATACTTCACTGGGATTAGTAAAAGCAGGCGTATTGTCCTGTATGATACATTGATTAAAGAAATGACAGTACCACAAGCGGTTGCTGTTCTTGCCCACGAGATTGGTCACTATAAACTGCACCACGTTAAAAAGATGATTGTGATTAGTGCGTTTGGTTTGCTCGTTGGCCTATTTGCACTTGGTCAGTTATATGATTTCCCCCCTTTCTTTAGTGCTTTTGGTTTAAGTAACATTACTAACCACGCTGCGTTAGTATTATTTATCATATTATCAAAAACATTTACATTCTATTTAAGACCAATATTCTCCGCTATGTCACGGAAACATGAATATGAAGCAGACAGATTTTGTGTTAAAGAAACCCTCAATAAAGCCAACATTGAAGATGCATTGCTAACGCTGACAAAGCAAAACCTTTCAAACCTTACTCCCCATCCTTGGTATAGTGCATTTTATTATTCCCACCCAGCAATTATAGAACGTATTAAAGCGATTCGCGCAATCTAAGACAACTCTTAATCTTGATTTTCTTTCCCCAAGTTGTGCCTGATTTAAATATAATGTGGTTTAATCTTTCTGTGTTTTTGCGTAAACTAAAAGTTGACACATGAATAAAGAGATATTACGGCTTGCAATTCCTAATATAATCAGCAATCTTTCAGTTCCTCTTTTAAGTTTTGTAGATGTTGCATTAATGGGCCATCTTGAAAATGCCGAATATATACTAACCATTGGTTTTGGTGTAATGATATTTAACTTTATCTTCTGGGGTTTTGGTTTCCTGCGCATGGGAACTTCAGGTTTTGCCGCTCAGGAATTTGGTCGTGATAATCATAAAGAGTGCTTGTTTGTTTTATACCGTGCTTTATTGATTGCTATTATCGGTGCCGTGTTGCTAATTATATTCAGAGGGTATTTAATTAGGTTGAGCCTTCTGTTTATAGATACAACTCCGGAGGTGGAGATCTATATTACTGACTATTTTAATATAAGGATCCTTTCCGCACCTGCAACCATATCAATTTTTGCCTTTACCGGGTGGTTTTTTGGGATGCAGAATGCTCGCATACCCATGATTATTGCCGTTATGGTTAATTTGTTAAACATAGGGTTTGATGTCTGGTTTGTTAAGTTTGCAAAGATGGATTCCAGAGGGGCTGCGTTGGGGACATTGATTGCCCAGTATTGCGGTTTGCTTCTGGCTGTTATCCTATTTTATAAATGTTATGGGTATATCCATTGTCATTATGAGAATAGGGGCCTTTTTAATGTGAAAAAGATTAAAAAGTTCGTCAGTGTAAACTCCGATATCTTCATAAGAACCGTTTGCTTGATCGTTACATTTTCATTTTTTAAGATTCAATCGGGTAAGCAAGGTATAATATTAGGGTCTGCTAATATTATTCTGTTTGAATTTTTTACAATAATTGCATATGGAGTAGATGGGTTTGGTTATGCTGCAGAGTCCGTTGTCGGAAAATATTTTGGTGCTGGCGATAGAGTGAACTATAAAAAAGCTATTAAACGGTTCTTTCAATGGGGTATTGGGTTAGGAACCATAATGGTTTTAGCCTTTTACTTGTTTGGCATGAACATAGTCCAAATATTAACCGATAATAGAACTGTTATTGAAGCAGCTAAACCTTATATGTGCTGGATTATCGTGGCTCCTGTAATTAATGCAGTGCCTTTTATCTGGGACGGTGTTTTTATTGCAATTACTGCGTCAAAAGAGATGCGAAACACTATGCTTGTCTCTACATTGTTAATCTTTTTTCCAACTTTTTACATCTTTCGTAACTCTGCAGGGAATCATGCACTCTGGTTAGCGTTGATTCTGTTTATGATGGCAAGGGGGATTTCTCAATCATTTATATTTAAGCGTATGTCTTTAAGGTTGTATAATTAGACTTAAACAATTTTCTTATTCATTTATTATGTGAAATGTGTTTTTGTAAAGAAATGTAATTGAATATTTTCTAACTTTAATACAGATTATTTGTTCAAACATGACAACTATAAAAACAAATGGCCGTAGGCGGTACGAGGGATATAAATTCTCCCATAGTGTGGAACCTGATTATGTCCGTCCTTTAAGAAAAGTACCTGACCATATTTATAAAAGTATAATGCATAAGCTTAGTTTGCTGTATGGAGATATGGTAGCAAAGGAGTGTATACATGAGCTTGTGCGTATCTGCAAGGTCTATTATACATTTAAACCTAATGAGATGATCAAACTTGAAGAGAGATTTGACCCTAAAGAGCGTTTTACCGAAGAGGATGTTATATTAATCACCTATGGTGATCTTATTCGTGAATTTGGTGTGCCACCTCTTATAACGCTATCAAAATTTTGTGGAATCTATCTACAACGCGCAATAAATACCCTTCATATCCTGCCGTTTTTTCCTTATTCATCAGATAGAGGATTTTCTGTCATAGATTTTAAGTCTGTGGATCCCACATTAGGGACCTGGGAGAATATTGAAGATCTTGAGTATCGCTATAAGCTTATGTTTGATGGTGTTATCAACCATGTTTCAAGCCAGAGTTACTGGTTTCAGGAGTTTTTAAACGATTGTCGATACTTTAAAGATTTCTTTATCAGTTTTAACTCATACGAAGAGCTAACACCAGAGGAGCGAAGTGTTATTTTACGGCCACGTACATCAGATATTCTTACTGGATTTAATACAATAAATGGAAGAGCCTATGTTTGGTCAACGTTTTCTAAAGACCAAGTGGATCTGAACTACAGAAACCCTAACGTGCTTATGAAGGTGATAGAGATATTGCTGTTGTATGTACGCAGGGGCGCAGACATTGTAAGGCTTGACGCTGTTACATACCTTTGGACAAACCCGGGAACCTCATGTGCTAATCAAGAAGAAACCCATGTGATTGTAAAGTTGTTCAGACAAATCCTGGATGTTTTTGCCCCTCATGTAGCAATAATTACAGAGTCAAATATACCGCATCATGAAAATATTACTTATTTTGGGAATGGGAAAGATGAAGCGCAAATGGTTTATAACTTTGCCTTGCCTCCCCTTGTCCTTCATACTTTCTATTCCAATGACTCTACAAAGTTAACTGAATGGGCTGCAAGTCTTAGGCCTCCATCTGAGTTTACGACTTTTTTTAATTTTCTTGATTCACATGATGGTATTGGTCTAATGCCGGTTAAAGATATCCTTTTATCAGAAGATGTAGACTTTATGATAGGAAAAGCTGAAGAGCATGGAGGGTATATCTCTTACAAAATTGACAAGGATGGAAATGAAGTACCTTATGAAATAAATATTACTTGGTTCAGTGCACTTAATAGAGACGATGCAGATGAGTCTTTAAATCTTCAGATAAAGAGGTTTATCGCTTCACGTTCTATAGCACTTGTTTTGAAAGGGGTTCCAGGAATTTACATCCATAGTTTTTTTGGTACGAAGAATGATAAAAATGTTGTAATTGATGCACAGTCAAGACGTGATATTAACCGTACCATAATTAATTACAACACATTGATAAAGGAATTAAATTCACCTCATACCCTTACATCAAAGATTAGCCGTCGTCTAAAAGACCTTATTGCAATACGGATAAGGCTTGAAGCATTTCACCCAAATGCGATGCAGTACATTCTAAATGTTAGACCTGAGGTGTTTGTAGTCCTTCGCGTTTCCGTTGATAAGAAGCAGCATGTCCTTTGTATAATTAATATTAGTGACAAGAATGTGTCAGTGGAAATACCAATGGAAAAAGTTTATATTCATAAAAATGTGTGGTATGATTTAATATGGAAGAAGTTATATTCCTTTAAAAGTAGAATAATGAACTTGAAAATGCAACCTTATGATTTTGTATGGTTAGTGCCGGAATAAAAACATGAGAATATAAATGTTTTTTGGGAGGAAGCTATGGAAAACAGAGATAAATTAAGAGTGCTTCTTTGTCCAGGTTACATAAGGGGCGTCTATGTTATCGATGAACTGTTAGCAGGGCCGTCGGCGAAAATCTGTTCAGTTGTGGCCGCACTACCTGATAATAGGAATAGAAACGGGAAGTTTCGTTTTTGGCAATATCTGACTGAAGATGAAAAAGTTGCAGCTGAAAACATGGTATTAGCTCCCCTTGAGAGGGCAGGTGTGCCAGTCTGTAATGCATTGTCAAAGACAGATATAGCAAATAACTTTGTTGCAGAACATAAAGCGGATATAGGGATCCTTGCCAATTTTGGTGATATTGTACCTGAAAACATAATAAAACAGTTTCCTTTAGGAATATACAACACTCACGCCAGTGATTTACCAAAATATGCAGGTGGCACGCCATATGCAGATGCAATTGATGCAGGTGAGACCCACTTCTGGATATCTCTACACGAAGTTGATAAGGGCGTAGATACCGGGCACGTAATGATGAAGATTGGGCCTTTTCCTATCTACCCTGGGGCAAAACCAATGGATTTATATCCCATCGGTGTCTGGCCCACAATGTTCCTTATCAGAAGTTTTCTGCTGGAAGTTTATAAATCGCCAGATACATTTAGGGATGTCAATAATCGTCGCACCTTTCGAAAAATTATTAATTAGTGTTGCAGTATTTGTTAAAAGGGACTTCTAATGAATTTTGATGTTAAAATGGCCAGCCTTAAAGGACCGGATTATTTTAAACGTTTTAATGTTACAGAAAACGGAACTCCCTTATACAAAGCTAATATAGAAAAAGAGGCGAAGCTCCTTGTTTTTGAGTGTAATGGATTAAGGCAGGCCGTTTTGGTGAAGCAAATGGTTTATCATCATGTTGTGCAGGGTGATGTAAAAGGAGAACCATATCTGCTAACCTTTTGAGCTGTTTGCAATACCGGGATCGGTCTGACCCCAAGAGTAAGTGGTAAAATCCATCATTTTAGTGCCGGTGGTTTATACAATGGATTAGTCTTACTTTATGACGATGAAAGTGGTACTTATTGGGACCACATAACAGGTGAAGCCTATTACGGCCCACTAAAAGGATACCGTCTGAAGATGTGGGGAATTGAAATGACTGACGTGCGTAGTGCAAACGTTGAATCCCCAGAGCTTTTACTCTTACAGTCAAAACCCTCCATCCTGGGGCGCCTAATGGGCCGAATGATGGAGTTTAAATTCTTTCAAGGCAGATTTCCCCCTGGCTTCAGGTTAACTATGGCCACGCCTGATTTGAGACTCCCAGAAATGGAGATCGGCCTTGGCGTAATAACTGATAATACAAAACGCTTCTATCCGAAGAATGTTATCAAATGTGTAATTAAAGATACCATTAATAACCGAGAGATTGCGATATCCATAAATACTTCAAACCATATTCCCCTCGCAGAATGGTCAGATGGCTCTAGACCTATACAGCTTTTTAGTCGGTGGTACGGATTTGCACATACGTTTCCTGGTTGTGAGATTTATGTGGATAAGAACTGTCGCAAAATAAGTTGATCTTCTCGTGTTTTGATTCTTAAACTATAATTCTGTGACTTTGTCTCTCATATTTTGCAAGATTTCAGATATCAATGGGTTGCAAGAATAATTGTTTTTGAAATTCCCAAAATTCATGGCTGGATTTATGTTAAATTTGTCAAACTTGATTGAACCGAACTGAAAGCGCAGCCATAGCTACGTTGAGAATTTGGTGATTAAAGATTGCGTAAAGTTGGCTTGCATATGAAAGTGAAAAACAGCAAGTTATTTCTGGTTGCGTCATAATTATAACTCACTGATAGGTAAGCCACTGGTTTTACCAGTGAGACTATCAAAGGTTTTACCTCTAAGTATTTAGTATAATGACCTCCTTCAGGCCTTACGGTAAAAGCAAACCAGGAAGGAGGTTCGAATGGAAACGTTAAATAGTTTATCACATTCAAAGTATGATTGTAAATACCACATTGTGTTTGTTCCAAAGTTTAGGAAGGAAGCGTTGTTTGGTAAGATTAGAGAATACTTAAAAGGTGTTTTTCATGAGTTAGCAAGACAAAGGAGTAGTGTGATATTATCTGGACATATGGCATTAGACCATGTGCACATGTGTATATCGATACCACCAAAATATGCTGTATCTGAAGTAATAGGGTATTTGAAGGGCAAGTGTGCAATTGCAGTTGCAAGACAAAATGGCGGTAAAAATAAAAACTTCAGCGGTGAGAAACTTTGGACAAGAGGATACGCAGTGTCTACAGTAGGTTTTGAAATTGGTAAGATCAAAAAATACATAGGGGAACAAAAGAAATTAGATAAAGATCAAGAAGACGGTAAATTTTAAGTTAATTTGATATAAAAACTTAAGAAGTATGTAAATTTTAAATTGGTTTGCTGGCTCTCTTTGAGACAGCTCATAACCGTCAAGCCATCCCTTTTATGGGGAGCGTTATGACTATAGAGAAATTCATCGGTGAATCAGTACTATGAAATGTCTTTGACAAAAATAGTTTAGATTCTTACACTGTAACTCTGCAAATTTATCTCTCAAATTTATAATCAGCTAAAAATAAAGTTTTTTGTGCGTTCCTGGTTCAAGGTTCACGGTTCATAGGTTAAAGATAAGGAAACAAAAAAACGTTGAACCCTGAAAATTTCGTATCTGTTCAGCGTCTATTACACGCCCTGGCAGCTTGCGCATCCACCCCTCTTTCTAGAGGGGATTAACAGCATCTGTTTTTAACCAAAAATTTTAAATATTTTTGGCTAGAATAAAATATCTATTTTCATGGAAAAAAAGAAAATGATACCAGAAAAAGGGTCGGAAAGACTGCAAACACTATTATTTTTATTGGAATACTTTATTCATTCCTGAGCCTTATTGCTGCCACTATGTACACATCTCTTTATAGAAATGGGAGTTGGGGTTAAAAGCGTAATCACCGGATTGATAATTATCGGGTTGGGTTATGGAATCCGATACGGAAGCCGTCTATGTCTACACATTAGCGCTACCAATAACCCTCAGTTAAATTGCCCCCTTTTTCCTCAGATAAATTGAGCAGTAGGTTCAGAAGAGAAACAAGAAAGATATGCTGGAGAAAAGAGAGATATAACAAAGATTGGATAAATATTGAAGTGTGTATTAGAAGGTTA
>JAIQZO010000030.1 GCA_021777055.1 Candidatus Anammoxibacter sp.
TATAACGTCACGTTCCTGGAACTTTGGAGATGGAGGAACAAGTACGGAAACAAATCCTTCACATACATATACAACTGTAGGTAGTTATACGGTAGTATTAACTGTAACAGGCCCTGGGGGCTCAGATGCAGAGACAATACAATCTTTGATATTAGTAAAACCATCGGCTCCAGTGTCCAATTTCACAGCCACACCAACAAGTGGACCAGCCCCACTGATAGTGCAATTCACAAGTACGTCAACAGGTGATATAACCTCACGTTCCTGGAACTTTGGAGATGGAGGAACAAGTACGGAAACAAATCCTTCACATACATATACAACTGTAGGTAGTTATACGGTAGTATTAACTGTAACAGGCCCTGGGGGCTCAGATGCAGAGATAAAGACAGATTTTATTTCTGTAGAAGAGTTGGATTTACCAACACCTACTGTAACTATTACACCAACAACATCGCCGACTCCTACACCTTTGGTTACTCCTTTACCAACACCTAATGTTGTTGCACCAACTGCCGAATTTGATGCAGATCCTTTAGGTGGATTCAAACCTTTAACTGTAGAGTTTCGCGATAAATCTATTGGTATTCCTACAAGCTGGGCATGGGAGTTCGGTGACGGTGCTTTTAGTTCAGAACAGAATCCTACCCATACTTATAATGAAGACGGTGATTTTACTGTCAGATTAACGGTAAGCAACAGTAGAGGTAGCGATACGGAAGAAAAATTGGGATTAATTGGGGTAAAACCAAGCCCTTCATGTAAGGCTGCATTTAAGACTGATAAAACCTCCGGGTTTGCGCCGTTGACAATTACGTTTACAGATATATCAACAGGTAACGCAACAAGCTGGGCATGGGAGTTCGGTGACGGTGCTTTTAGTTCAGAACAGAACCCTGCACATGTTTACCAAACACCAAACATATATTCCGTCAAACTAACTATTAGCGGTGTGTCACCTTGCGGCACTGATACAATACAACAAACAAACCTTATCAACGTTCTGGCCACACCGGAAATAAAGGCAGAGTTTAATGCCAACCCCACGAGCGGTTTTGCACCTTTGGATGTACAGTTTAATAATTTGTCTACGGAAGAAGCTACCAGTTATGCATGGCTTTTTGGAGACGGAGCGAGCAGTGATGAGAAAAACCCTATGTATACATATAGAATACCCGGCATATATACTGTGACACTAATTGCAAGCGGAGCAAACGCGGATATGGAGATACAGACAAACCTGATAAACATACAAGGTAGTAGTTCTCCCGTCGCAGAATTTGGGGCAAGTCCGTTAACCGGGTTTGGTCCTCTAAAGGTACAATTTACAGACCTATCTACGGGAAATATTGATAGCTGGGCTTGGGATTTTGGTGATGGCTCAATCAGCATTCTCAAAAACCCCATGCATGAATATAAAAATCCCGGATTTTATAATGTAAAATTGATAGTAAGTGGTAAAGACGGCTCAGGAACCAAAGAAAAGACAAATTTTGTGATCATTCTTGATGGCGTTGGACCAACAGCTGAATTCCTTGCTGAACCACTTACAGGTAATGCCCCGTTTACAGTTAATTTCTTTGACACGTCCAGTGGTGAAATATCAAACCAGTCATGGGAATTTGGAGATGGTGATGTAAGTACTGAAAAAAATCCTGTTCACACCTATAAAACTTCAGGATCATATAATGTTAAATTGACGGTAAGCGGCAAGGACGGCACATCAAGTGAGAGAAAAGCGGGACTGATAAAAGTCAATACAGGAAGCAGGCCAACTGCAGGTTTTAGGGCGAATAAGCAAACCAAGGCTGACGTAAATGCGGGTCGAATAATAGTTGATAGACGTAATGTAATGGAAATCTCCACAGATAGTTCTGGTAGCCTTACTGTAGGATTTAGTGACCTATCGTCTAAAGGCAGTGGTGAGATAGTTGAAAGGGAATGGGATTTTGGAGACGGAGAAAAGAGTAACGAAAAAGCTCCGGAACATACATTTATAGGTACAAAAGATGATGTTTTTAGCGTAAGACTTACCGTAAGGAATACAACAGATGTAGATACCGTAACAAAGCAGGCCTTTATAAGTCTTGAAGAAGATACGACGACTATACCAACTCCAGTGTCTACATCTACACCGATACCTACATTAACTCCGACGGCAACATCAGTACCAACTCGAAGACCAACATCAACGCCGGAAACTACACCAGAACCAACTCCTGAAAAGCGGAAGATTACAACATTACTTGTAAGCCCTTCAGCGGCTTCAAGTGCATTTGCACCCAAAATAGCAACAGTTACAGCATTAGATCAATTTGGTAATGCAATGATCGGTGTAACAATAACTGCAATTGTAAGTGGAAACGGCAGGAAGTTGCCCGAAGTAAATCCTGGCATTGTCATTACGGATTCAGACGGACAGGCACAATTTAATTTCCGGTTCCCGTTTCTTGGTAAAAACGGTGTAATTATATTCAATGCAGGAGGGATTATAGAAGCACAAATATCACAGAAATAACAATATATAAGAGTTAATTAAGGCCACTTGCTGGATGGTAAAACATTAGTCGTGGCCTTTATAGTTACACAAGTTAAGTAAGTTCCCGTGTTTAAATTATACCATTTAGTAGTGGTTGTATAAAGGTGCAAGGGCTATCTCAATAACCCTCAGTTAAATTGCCCCCTTTTTCCTCAGATAAATTGAGCAGTAGGTTCAGAAGAGAAACAAGAAAGATATGCTGGAGAAAAGAGAGATATAACAAAGATTGGATAAATATTGAAGTGTGTATTAGAAGGTTA
>JAIQZO010000004.1 GCA_021777055.1 Candidatus Anammoxibacter sp.
AAATGCCTAAAATTATAGAAATTTATTATTTATAAAAAACAAAGCTATTAACTTTAGGTACTTTTTCGCATCATGATGTTGCAAAATGTTCATAAATATGGAACATTATTGCACTGCAAAAGGCTAACCGGACAATGCTGACAAAATCTTAAAGAAAAGACGTTTTTATAAAATAATACTATATAGTTATTCACACCGCTAAAACTGCGTTTAAGACCACTTCAACGTAAAACCGTTTATCAAAAAAAAGCAACCGTTTACCAAAAATTGATTTTAATACTAAGCGTTCTCCATATAATTATTTTTATACAAGAATTATAATTCGCATCCATAAATATATTCTTTAGTTTTGCCAATATTGAAGGAGGTGATAAATAGTGAAATGGAACATTCTACGGCATAATATCTGAGTTTTGAAATTAAAAAATCTGAGTTTTGAAATTAAAAAAAAGGACGTTTTCTTATGTCTACAATTGAATTTATCTCAATAACGGTAGGAATAGTTAGTCTGGGACCTGGGTTTTGGGGTATATGGTTTGGTCTACATGAACGTAACAGGAGACTGCGGTTTGAAGTAAAAATACAAAGTCAATTCTGGTCAAGTCTGGATCGGGCAAGATATGTTATTGGTGATCATTTGCTTATTCAGGAACTAGAGCAACAACTTGATCATCCAGAAAAGCATCAGTTATGGAATATACATCAGGCAGCCTCAGATCTTTATATATCATTAGTAGAACAGTATCTTTCCCACGTTACGACATTCACATACGACGATCTGAAAAGGCTTTGCGACAACAAATTTATTTATATGCGATGGCAGGAAAAACAGTGGCGTTACCTTATCTGTAGAAGGCCTGAAAATTTATCCAATGCCGTCCCAGGGTATTTTATAAGATCTGAATCAAGAGATCAAGAACCCATGGACAATACCCACATTTTTTTTGATATGGAAAAACAGAAAAACATGGGACTGCCAAATAAAACAACTGAATGCGAAATGTCTCTTTAGCCCACAGTGTTACTTGCCAAACTACATTTAGTAATCGAAAATAAATAATTCGGTATTTTAGCTCGCAGATTTAAGTCATATTTGGTAAATTTATAGTGCTAAAGCGGAAGCGTCGCTATCACGGGGTTGAGAATTTGCCAGGTAATACTTAACGATGAACGACTAAAATGCAGACATACTTATTCCAGATTATTAGCATACAATTAAAATTATCGAAGAGAAATCATGGTATTTGGAACCGGACGAACAATTAAGTTTATATCCAGTGAAATCACCGATATCAATGGATCTATACAATTATTTTGGGAAGTAACAAAACAATTAATAGCACTAAAAGACAGAACAACAAGAAGCATCGTATACAAACAGATTTATCACACCGGTGTAGAACCTATGGGCTTAATAATCTTAACCGGAATATTTATAGGTCTTCTTATTATTACACAGACTAATAGTTTCGTTGGTGAAAACAAGGAAGTTGTAAGCAAGTTATTGGTATGGACCGTAGTCAGGGAGCTAAGCCCCTTGCTTGTTGCGGCATTAGTCATTTCCAGAAGCGGAACAATTATCACTTCGGAATTGGCCGCAATGAAGTTAAAAAGGGAAATAGATAGCATTATCGTCATGGGCATTGATCCTTTACGATTTATTGTAATACCACGAGTCATTGGCATTACAATGGCTATGTTTGTTTTGACTTTCTACTTCCAGGTTGCAACGGTTGCAGGTGGCCTTGCTTTCTCTTCTTTACTGACAGGAATAGAATTTAGTCAATACTTTAAAGAGATATTTAGTACTATTAGTTTCATGGATATGATAATATCTTTATCAAAAAGCATTGTCTTTGGAATAATAATATCAACTACTTCTTGTTATCACGGTATAAAACAACACACGTCAATCGTAGACGTTTCGCTCTCAACAAAGACGGCTGTCATGCAAAACATACACTCTATTGTTATCCTTGACGGCATAGCGACCATAGCATTCTACTTATGATAAAATTTAAGGATGTAACCACTAAGAGTTTTAAATCTGTCTCCTTTAAAATAGAAAAAGGAAAGAGATATAAAATAATTACAGAGTCAGATGATGAAAGAAGGGAATTCTTTGATACCCTCTTGGCTTTCACAAAGCCTTTATATGGGACGGTAGAGTTAATGGGAAAAGACCTTTTAACTGCCACAAAAAATGAGACATCTGATGTATTAAGAAAAATAGGTGTAGTTTGGAAGTATGGAGGGCTTATTAGCAGTTTATCAATTCTGGACTCAGTTCTACTACCTTTAAAATATCATAAAGTAGAGCAAAAATTAAAGCTTACTGACGAGGGAACAATAAATAATATGTTTAAACAGTTGGGTTCTAACATATCGGACAACCCAGGTTATTTAAAAGAGATGTGCGGCAATCTCCACATACATGACAAGAGGTTAATTGGTACGGTAAGGGCAATGATAAGCGAGCCAGACTTGATCATCTATGAGTCACTGTTTGAAGGATATAGACAGTCAATCGTCAATAATTTAATAGACATAGTTGAAAATTTCCACAAACAAAAAGAGGAAAGAACATCTATATTCCTTTTCTCAAAATCGGAAGAGGAATCTGGAAAACATGCTACGGTAGATTTTGTAATACGGCAGAACGGAAAACATTTTGACATAAATACACAATAATCAAGCCGCTCCATGTAACAATAAAACATATTAGTTTATTATGTCAAACTCCACAACATGAACTTTTTGTTATGATAATCTCATAATAAGCATTAAGGTTAACATTATGGCAACCCCAAAGACGATAGACAATAAATTTTTAAGTATTGAGAAGAGAGGTGGGATCTTTGTTATTTTTGCCATCATAGGAATTGTTGCAGTCGCTTTCTTTATAGGATTACAGCAAAATATGTTTACCCCTAAAGTAAATATATATTTTGTCTCAAACAGCGGAAAGAATATAAAAACAGGTGCAAAGGTAGTCTTTAACGGTTTTAAGATAGGAAAGATCAGCAGTGTCAACCTGGAAGAAGCAGGAAACGTAAAGGCTGAACTCTCCATAAACAGAGATTATATCAAATGGATAAAAAAGGATTCCGTCGCAAGACTAATGAAAGAATTAGCCATAGGAGACAGCATAATTGATATTACAAAGGGTTCAGAGAATACGAAAATAATAGCGGAAAATGATTTTATCGCATTTGAACGAGCAAGATGGTTTCCTGCAATGGAAGACGAAATAAACACCATACCAATTACATTAACAAACAGCCCTTTTATAACAGATATAATTACTGAACTGAAAACGGAACTTCAAGGGGAAATAAATCCTGTCCTTGAAAACGTAAAATTAGCATTAAAAAACTTTAGAACCCTGTCAGAAGATGCATTGATAACAAGACAATATCTTGATTCAATGTACCAGAATGCAGACAGTAATCTAAATGAGCTTAACACTTTAGTCACACAGCTTAATGTAGACATCCCAAACATAATTAAGAGTGTAAACAAAAGCCTTGACAGTATTAATTTAATGGCCACTGACTTTAGAAAAGTTACTATTAACGCCTTTGCTGAAATAATTGAGGTAATCAATGACGGAGCAACAATTTTGGGAGAAACTGAAGACGTTGTGGACGCAGTAAAACAAATCTGGCCAATAAGCTCGAAGATAAGAAAAAGGGCAGACATCAAAGAACAAATAATTAAGGTGGACAGCTATGAATAAAAATTTGTCAACTAAAAAGAGAATATACACTCTGAAATTTATTATCATTTTATCTATTTACATTTTCGTTATACCTAAGGCAACCGCAAATACACCGCTTGACGCGGCAAGATTAAACCATAAAGCAATGGCGAACTATATAACAGGTGATTATAAGAATGCATTATCGTTATACAGTGAAGCCCTCCGTATTGACCGTTCCATAGAGGACATTGACGGCATAGCGGTAAACCTGATCAATTTGTCAATTATTTACCGTAAGCGTAATGATTATAATAACGCGTTAAAATGTGTTAATGAAGTTTTTGATCATTTACATCCGGAACACGGGCACACTTTACGGTTATCAGAAGCTGCGATAGTTAAGACACTTATCTTTATTGACACAAAAGAGTATAGCAAAGCATGGGAATTGGTAGAAAAGGGTTTAACATTTCCAAAAAACAATGATACAAATACAACGGGAAGGCTGTATAATCTTAAAACAAGATTGTTGCTCATAAAGAATGAGCCACATATGGCAATAAGCATGGGGATGAAAGCAATGCAGGCGAACAAACAAAATAAAGATGATGAAGAGACCTCTAATTCATTAAGGCTTCTAGCTGAAAGTAAAACAATATTAAAAGAGTATAGAGATGCGGAGAATTATTACAAACAAGCATTAGAACTGGACAAATCCTCAAACTTAAGCCGAAAAATAGGACTAGACCTTTTTGGATTGGGAAAGGTTGCATCTTTAGAAGAAAAAAAGGATGAAGCAGCTATATACTTCCAACGAGCACTAGCAATCTTTGAAAGTCATGGAGATCCAGAGGGCATAAAATATTTTAAGAAGACGATAAATGAGTTGAAAGTCACAAAAGATTCAGAGTAATTATTATGAGACAAGGTACTAAAACTGACATTATAGTCATTTCAATAATATTAGTATTAACTGCGTTAATCTATTCAAATACATTTTCCAATTCATTTCATTATGATGACGAAAGGGCAATTCTAGACAATGAAGCAATTAAAAGTTTTGTTGATTATGAAAATCTCTTCAAAATAAGCAGTAGGATAGGGAGCCGGCCAGTACTGAATCTTACATTTGCCGTAAATTACTATTTAGGAGGATTTAATGTCTTTGGATATCATTTATTCAACCTCATCATACATATGGCAGTATGTGTTCTTGTTTATTTTGTTGCAAGTAAAGTGTTTTTACGTACATATATTCATCAACAAGACGATAAGGACCTAGAGCAGTATAAGCTATTACCCATATTTACATCTTTTTTGTTTGCTGTACATCCTATAAACACACAAGCGGTTAACTATATCTCCGCAAGGTCTTCTTCTTTATGTGTCCTCTTTATCGTTATATCACTATGGCTATTTATAAAATTTCTTGATCTGTTTGCGGCAGTGGAAGGAGGAGAGGATCGTGTATTAAAAAGCAATCTAAGGTTCTTTTCTTTTTCACTCTTATACCTTTCCACATCATTAGCGGCCTTCCTGTTAGCTCTGGGTACCAGGAAAATGGCCATAATAGTTCCATTGTTGTTGATTTGTTTTGACTACTATTTTTATAGTAGGCGGTTTAAAACTGGCAATAACAGTAACCGTTTGAATAAATATGATGAAGAAGCAAAAATCTCTTGGGGGTTTTTGTATAGGCTAAAACTGATAATCTGGAGGTTTAGATTATACCATATCCCTTACTGGGCAATTATTATTATTGGCGCTTTTAAATTTCTCAATTCCGACAATTTCAACCTTTATGTACCATTACATGTTAACGTTTTAACTGCTTGCAAGGTGTACATCTATTATATTAAACTCTTGTTTGTACCTGTAGGATTGAGCATTGATCATAACTTTCCCCTTGTAACCTCCTTTTCCGATATTCCAGGTATTACGTCAATTTGTCTGGTAATATTATTGATTGTACTTGCCATATTTCTGTTCAAAAATAAGAGAATAGTGTCATTCTCCATAGTGATATATTTTATTGCTCCCATTGCAACAAGCAGTATATTAATAATATCATACAGTAGCATGACCTCGTTAATCTCCGAACATCGTATCTACGCTTCTGCAATTGGTTTTTGTATGGCAATTTCAACGGTTATATGTATTGGATCAAAGTATATATTGAAATCAAAGCTTCTTTCTTTTGAGACAAACAGAAACAAATTATATTATATTCAAATCGGCATTATGTGCCCAGTAATAATTCTTTGTTGCATTACAACGTTTTATAGAAATAGAGATTGGAAGGACGAATACACATTGTGGTCAAAAGCAGTGAAACATCATCCGAGGAGTTTTAAGGCTCAATATAATTTGGGACAACTATATACGAAGAATAAAGATTGGGACGCATCCATATCACATTATCTTAAAGCATCAGAACTAGACTTTAATGATTTCCAGGTACATAACAATCTTGGTATTGCATATAAGGAGAAAGGTGACTTGGCATTAGCGATAAAAGAGTTCAATATCTCAACTGGATTAAAAGAAAACTATAGCGATGCAAGATTTAATCTCGCAATAGCCTTAGAAGAAGCGGGGAATGTGGACCAGGCGGTTAAGGAATACAAAAGATCATTGGAGCTTAAACCAAATAATATTATCGTCATGTATAACTTGGGAAATATATATATGGCAAAAGGGGATATTGATAGCGCGGAATCTATGTTTAAAAACGCCGTAGAGATTGCAGAAAAAGATGACTTTAACCGTTTGGAAATGTTTGAGGCTTACCATAAAAGCTCCTTGAATGAGATTATCGTGGAGGTAAAAGACAATGTTGTTATAAAGTCGCTTATCAACGTCGGATCTATTTATGTCAGAAAAGGCCGTGTTGACGATGCAATCAATTTATTTAATAAGGAGTTGATAAAAAGACCCTATGCGGCAGAACTGCATTATAAACTTGGGTGGGCAAACTACAAAAAGGGGACCTTTGACATAGCAGAGCAAGAGTTGGAAAAAGCCATTGATTTAGATGCAAATATAGCAGAATGGCACAACTTTCTGGGGGTGATTAATAATCTACTTCAGAATCCGGGTAAAGCACTTAATGCGTTTACCACCGCAGTAAAATTAAGGCCTGATTATGCAAATGCACATAAAAATCTTGGGATTACTCTTTTCAACAACAAAGACTTTAAAAAAGCAACATTCCATCTAAACAAGACACTGGAACTTAATCCTAAACAGAAAGATGCTAAAGCAATAAGGAATTTATTGAAGGATTTAAATAATCGAGAGTAATAATGCTTTCGTATTGGTTTCTCATACATTAGGAAGATGCAGGCGGTACTTCTTATCAGTGCTACGTTTAGGAATAAATCGCTCAAACAGAAACAGGCACCCATATATTGTCAAAATTGAGATAAGGATCACTATGCATCTCATTGTTGATGCATTTAACAAAAAGATAGCCGTCCCACCGCTAAAGGCGGTAAAAAGAAAAATATATAGTACGGCGCTCTCAACCTTATGCCCCTTATAAAGCAACCTGTGTATCAGATGGTTTTGGTCTGCAATTACTACTGACTTTCGTTGAAAGAGTCGAATGGCAATAACTGAGAATGTGTCATAAAGTGGTATTCCCAATATTGCAATGGGAATAAGTAAAGCAAAATGCGAACTAACTTCATGGATCATGAAAGTTGCCAGAATAGTGACAACAGATAAAACATATCCGAGAAACATACTTCCTGCACTTCCCATAAATATACTTGCCTTAGGAAAGTTAAATTTGAAAAACCCCAATGTTGATGCAACAAGAATTACAAGTAACATCCCAAGTAGAGGCTGATTTCCAAGAAACATCACAATTGAGAGCAATGTAGCAGAGATTATAGATACACCGCTGGCTAATCCGTTTGCTCCATCTAGCAAATTAATCGCATTAATAATGCCTACAATCCATAAAATTGTTACAATGCAAGCTACGCTTTTCGGAAGAAAAAACAGTTCAGGCTGAAATCCAGAGAAGATAATGATAAATGCCACTACGGTTTCAAGGATTATCCTTCTTGCAATTGTAATTTTCTTTATGTCATCCAATAGCCCTATAAGCATTATTAACGTTCCGCAAATAATAAACAGCAATACCTCCTTAACTATATAAGTGGCATTGTTCGCATAAAAAGCCAGGGCAGGGGAAAAGTGGCTTTTCTCTTTAATATAATCTTTAAAGACTATAACGATTATCAGATGTAAAATAATTACAGATGTAAATGAGCCCCAGATTGCAATGCCACCTAAAAGAGGCATAGGGCATTTATGTGTTTTGCGATTATTTGGGTTGTCTATAATACCGTACTTCTTGGCAATCTTCCTTAATAACGGTATTAAGAAATAAGAGATTGCTAGAGTTAACACAAATATATACGTAATAAATAGAGAAAGTTCTTTCGTCAATGTATTTTTTCTTTTCTGAAAAACTTATTAAGTGTAAAATCGTAATTCCTATCCTTAATAAGTGGTAAAATTTTACAGCACAACAGAGGATTTAAGATCTCGTTGTGTATAATAACTAAATAGCTGGCAGGCTCGTAATCTAATTTAAAGCTTTAAATGACAAAAATCAAAGAAACGGAATTAACAGTTGTTATTGTAACATATAATTCAGAGAAATTTATAGACCGATGCCTTAATTCTATTAAAAACAACCAAATTGTAATTGTCGATAACAACTCAAGTGATAATACTATAAAAATAGCAGAAAAACACAACCCTAAAATTATAATAAGTAATAAAAATTATGGTTATGCAAAGGCCGCAAACATTGGAATTGAAAATTCTCATGGAGATTATATCCTTCTTATCAACCCTGATATCTATTTGCAGGAAGATACAATAGAAGATCTAATCCTCTTTATGCACGAAAATAAAAAGTGCGATGTTCAGGGACCAAAACTTTTGGATGATAACGGAGAATTGATATTCTCATGTAAACGCTTCCCCACATTAAAAGATGCAGCAGGACGAAGGCTTGGCATATTTAGGGACTCCGTTAGCCGCCACTTGATGTACGATTATGACCATAAAGAACCCAGGATTGTAGATTGGATTTCTGGAGGATGTATGTTGTTTAAAAACGGGTACAAATTTGATGAACGATACTTTTTATACTTGGAAGATGTGGACTTCTGCAAGGGAAAACGGGTCTATTATAACCCTAATGCTGCCGCAGTCCATTCTGTTCAAAGAGATTCCACCAGGAAACTTAAACACTTTTTTTTTCACGCAAGAAGCTTTTTAAAGTATAAGCTAAAGCATTTTTAAGATCATTAGCGTATTAGGTGGACTTTAATAACAAAATCCCACAGAAACAGACAGATCGTTTCTATATAGGCTGCATTTTATACACTGAAATGAGCTACGGAAAGTATGTCGGTACGTAATACGCATTCTACATTTGTTGTATTTCACACTTTCTTCAATCTTTTACAGCACAACTATTTAAAATAAAAATATCTAGACTCTAAATTCAACATAAAAAAAATGGGCAACCCTATAATTGAACTGAATAATATAGATGTATCTCTTAGCGGTAAAATGGTGTTATCAGATATAACATGGCGAATTTGTTCCGGCGAGCATTGGGCGTTTATTGGATGCAATGGTGCAGGAAAATCTACGTTATTAAAGTTGATATACGGCGATTTGTGGCCAGATCAATGTTGCACTGGAACAAGAACATACTGTTTTAAAGAAGAGAAACAATCAACCACTATTGGGATAAAGGACAATATGGCCCTTGTTTCAGCGGAAAACCAGAACGCTTATATAAGATACGATACCTTCCAGAGTGCTGAAAGTGTTATCCATACGGGTTTTTACGGTACAGTTTGGTTGCAGAGTCAACCAGATGATGATCAACTGAAAATAGCGGATACCATTATACGAAGGTTAAAACTGGATTATTTGAGAAAAAAAGAGTTTAGAAACATATCACAAGGAGAAGCAAGAAAGGTCTTGATTGCTAGAGCTTTAGTTGCGAATCCTAAACTATTACTATTAGATGAGTTTTACAACGGACTTGACAAAAGAGCACATAAAGATTTACGTAATTTTATTGTTGAAATAACAGAATTTGGTGTTCAACTAATACTTACAACCCATCGATTAACGGAGATTGCAGAACAAATCTCATATGCCTTGGTGCTGGAGGACGGCAAGATAGTAGAAATGGGCAAAAAAGAGGATGTATACAAAAGCAAAAAACTCGAAAGCATTATTGACTTGCCACATACGGTAGAAGATCTCAACATTAAAAATATAGATGTTGCATTAGATGATATACAAAGTTATGAAGAGAGGGGTGACTTTCTCATAAAGATAGAAAATGCAGATGTATATATCAAGGAAAAAAAGATTCTGTCAGGAATTAACTGGCATATAAATAATGGTGAAAACTGGATAGTACTAGGGGACAATGGGGCGGGTAAATCTACATTGTTGAAATTAATCTGTGGAGATGTTGTCCCTGCATATGGGGGAGCAATCAATAGATTTGGCAACATTGAAAGGAGTAATATATGGGAAATTAAGAAGAAAATAGGCTATGTATCCGCCGATCTACAGGCAAATTACACTATGAACCTTTCCGGAGAAGAGGTTGTACAATCAGGATTTTTCTCAAGTATTGGATTGTGGGAGATTGTAACTGATGCGCAAAAAAGGATTGCAATGGAGTGGCTTACATTCTTCGATATAGAAGAGCTATCAAAGAAAGAGATACATACAATGTCTTACGGACAGTTCAGGAAAATCCTTATTGTGCGTGCCATGGTTAACAACCCGTCTATTCTGGTCCTAGATGAACCTTGTGATGGATTGGATACTTATTCCAGAGCCGCATTTCTTGCTACTCTTTCAAAGGTATCAAAGACACAAACCTCAATAGTGCTTGCGACACACCATATAGAAGAGATGTTACCACAAATCCATAATATTTTAACGCTAAAAGACGGAATGATAGAATCCATAGACAAAAGGCAGCAAAGAGATCTTGCTGCCTTTTAAACCATTATTAATATTACTGGATTTATTTATCTGTTACGTCTTTTTTCTTCTATTTTATCTCTTAGTTTACCCCTGTTAGCCGCTCTCTTTTCTCTCCAGGACTTAACCTTCTTCTCTATATCTTTTGAGTTTCTAGCATTACTCTGTTTTTGCAACTGTCCAATCTTCTTTTGCAGCTCTTTACCAAAGTCATCTTTCTTATCATGCTCCTTTTTCCATTTGTCTATCTTCTTTTGCAACTCTACTGCCAACTCATCATCATTAGATGCCTTTGATTTTTTCTTCCATTTTTCTACGTTCTTTTGCAACTCATCCATGTACTTAGTATTTTCTTTATTCTGCATCTCTTTTATCTTTCTTTCCAACTCACTAGCAAAATCGTCACCTGATTGCTGATTCTTCCAACTATCCAGTTTCTTTCTAAGTTCTTCTTCAAAATCGGTGTCACCAGTTGTTATACCCACCTGATTCCATCTTGCCTTAAATTGGATGTTCTGCTTCGCATGATAAGCCTTGAGTTGTGCATTTTCGCCTTTATGTTTTACCGACAACTGCATCTGTTCCATTCGCTGTTTAGTCGCTAAAGCCATGCTTTCCTTTTCAAAAGCATCCTGTAAACTGCCACCGGCGAACACATTGGCATCATTAAAACTAAACAGCACCACCGCAACAAAAACAATTACTACCAATTTCCTCATAATAATTACTCCTTTACATTTTGTTAAAAAATAATGCCATAAAGTTAGGCGAAGCAATATTATAACATATTACTTTGGCAAGATATGCAAAATAATAATTAGAAATGGCACAGGCAAGATGCCTGTGCCACCAATTTTTCATGACATTGAATTAGTCGTAAAATAATTACACTCGATTGTGAGATTCCAATTTATATCATTTTCAATATTTACCTATTGTCGGAATCACAACAGAACATCAACATTCAGGAACCGCATTACCTATATTCTATATTATCAAGAAATGCATCCTGCTGCTCCACCTCTACAGCAAAACTATTAACTGTAATACTACTATTGTCAGCATTCATAGTAATAGTTTCGCCAAATGCATTTGCCGTAGTTTGTTCCGGGCTAAAATCAATAGATATTGTATATTCATTTTTCTGTGAATATTCCATGGCAAGAGGTACACTATCAACCTCAACACCATTTACAAATTTCTTTAATTCTCTTGCACCATAACCATCGGTATTAGACAATGCATAATAGTTGTTCTCATCCTCTATTAACCGTAGAGTAAATATTCCGCCTTTTGGATGCATTACTGCTGGCAAGAAATCTATGCTAAAACTACCTCGTTCGGCAGAATCCAGATCTTGTGATATTTTCAATCCTATATTATCTCCTGTAATCATCTGTACTCTTTCTCCTGAAGCATCATATTCAAATGATCCAAATCCCCCAGTGGTCCTACCATCAGTTACTGTATAACTGCCAGTTGTATCAACACTAAAATCGTCAACCATCTTTGTAGAAGGCTTGTCATTTATTCCACTGTCAAGATATACAATATTATCAAGAAATGCATCCTGTTGCATCAGTTCAACCTCGAAACTGCTAACCATAATAGTATTATTATCTGTTTTTATTGAAATCGATTCTCCAAATGCATCAACTGTAGTCAGTGCAGGGCTAAAGTTGATTGTTACGCTGTAATTCTTTTCCTGTGAAAACTCACCAGAAAATGGAACGCTATCAACTTTAACACCATTTACATATTTTATTAACTGACCAGCACCATAACCATCGGTATTTAACAATTCATAATAGTTATTTACATCTTGTACAAGACGCAATTTAAATACACCGCCTTTAGGATACATAACAGTTGGCAAGAAATCCATATTAAACATGCCACTCTCTAGCGATTGAAGATTTTGTGATATTATCATACCAACGTTATCACCTGTACGTACCTGCCCTTTCTGTTCAGATATATTAAACATGAATGACCCAGTACCACCCCTTGTATCAGTATCATCTACAGTGTAGTCACCAGTAGTATCACGACTGAAATCATCAGAGAAATATGTCATTCCTGATTTAACTGTCACAGTAAGAGTTGCAGGAGTTGCATCAGAAAGCCCCATAGAATCTGTCACAGTAAACGTTACTGTATATACTCCAGGAGTGCTAAATGTTACTATTCCAGGCACATCAGTTGATGACTCAGGAATTACAGGATCACCAAAGTTCCACAAATAAGTTAAAGGAGTATTATTATCTATATCTGTTCCAACTCCTGCAAAGTTTATTGAGTCTCCTACACTAATAGTTTGATCACTAACAGGAGTTTCTATTACACCATTTGGTTCTTGATTATCAGGTTTTACTGTTATGTTAACAGTCGCTATATTTGAGACCTTACCAAGGTTATCTCTTACCGTATAAGTAAAAGTGTCATCGCCAGTAAATCCTAGATTAGGCATATAATTTACTGATCCATCAAAATTTACCAGTGTTTCACCATTAACAGGATTATCAATAATATCCACAGAATCCGCCTCAATGTTACCATCAACGTCATTATCATTAGCAATAACTTTGATATCTACAAAGGTATCTTTGGAAGTAACCGCATTATCGTCTTGAGCAACTGGTTGTTTATTTGCAACAACATCACTTATATAACTTATATTATCAAAGAATGCATCCTGTTGCCCTATTTCTAACTCAAACCTGTTAACCTTAATACTGTTAACGTCAGAACTTATGGAAATCGATTCTCCAAAGGCATCAACAGTAGTACTCTCTTGGCCAAAATTTATTAATATATTATAGTTATTATTTTGAAAATACTTATTTGCAAAACTTACACTGTCAACCTTTTTACCACCTATATATTTATCTAAACTTCCCGGACCATAACCATCTGTGTGTGTTAATCGATAATAACTACCAGCATCTTGCCTAAGGATCAACGAAAAGGTTCCTCCTTTTGGATATATCTTAGTTGGCAGGAAATCAATCGCAAACTGTCCATTATTAAGTGGAGGCAAGTCATGGGAAATTCGGAGAATAACGTTATCGCCTGAAAGCACTTGAGCTCTCTTACCATCTGAATCATATGTGAAAGATCCTTTAAGACCTTTGTTCGTTCTAACATCTTCAACCTCGTACTCTTTGGTTGTATCAACGCTAAATTCGTCAAAGAAATCTACATCTCTAGCTTCAACTCTCACAGTAAGTGTTGCAGGTGTCGTATCTGAAAGGTTTTCAGAGTCAGTAACTGTTAATGCGACATTAAATACACCTTCGTTATTAAATGTTATCAATCCCGGTGCGGCTAATGTTGAATCTGGTATGGAAGGATCTCCAAAACTCCAGCTATATTCTAATGGCGTGTTTTTATCAGGGTCTGTTCCCGTGCCTTCAAAATTTACTGAATCTCCTGCTTTTATTATAATATCACCATTTGGTGTATCTATCACCCCATCAGGTGCTTGATTTGGCTTTTCTTCTACTGTTATTTGCACTGTTGCAGGTGTGGAATCTGATAATTTTTTTGCATCTGTAACGGTGAATGTCACCGTAAATACACCTTTATTGTTAAATGTTATCAATCCCGGTGCTGCTGATGTTGAATCTGATATGGAAGGATCACCAAAGCTCCAGCTATATCCTAACGGAGTGTTTTTATCAGGGTCTGTTCCTGTGCCTTTAAAGTTTACAGAATCTCCCTCCGTTATTGTAATGTCACTATTTGGTGTATCTATAACTCCATTAGGTGCTTGATTTGGCTTTTCTTTTACTGTTATCTGCACTGTCGCAGGTGTGGAATCTGAAAGCTTTCCTGAGTCTGTAACCGTTAATGTTACTGTAAAGACGCCTTCGTTATTAAATGTTACCAACCCCGGTGCTGCTGATGTTGCATCTGCAATAGAAGGATCACCAAAACTCCAATTATACTGCAGCAGGGTATCACCATCAGGATCTGTACCTATTCCTTCAAAGTCTACTGAATCTCCAGCTGTTATTGTATCGCCACCGGCAGGAGTAATGATAACTCCGTCAGGTGCCTGGTTTGACGCTTTGACTATAATAGTTACTGTTGCTATGTTTGACTTTGCACCCAAATCATCTGCTACAGTATATTTGAAACTATCTTCTCCTATATACCCTGCATTTGGTGTATAAGTAACGGTACCATTCGGATTACTAACTGCAATACCATTTACCGGAGTCTCAACTATAGCTACAGAGTTAAGGCTTATAGTACCATCAATATCAGCATCATTACCAATAACCACAATATCTACAGGTGTGTTTTGGAATGTATCAGCTGTATCGTCAATTGATACAGGCGCGTTATTTACTACACACTTTATATTATCAAGAAAGGCATCCTGCTGTATTACCTCAATTTCAAACCGTTTAACCTTAATATCACTGCTATTTGTGTTTATGGAGATTGATTCTCCAAATGCATTAGCAGTCGTCTGCTCAGGGCTAAAATCGAGAGTTACTGCATAGTTGTTGTTTTGCACATACTCATTTATAAACCTGCCACTTTCTACATCAATTCCGTCTACATATTTTGTTAATTGCCCCGCCCCGTAACCATCTGTATTTTTGAGTTCGTAATAGTTGTTTACGTCTTGTACAAGGCGCAGTATGAATGTACCACCTTTTGGATGTTCAACTGTCGGCAGGAAGTCAAGACTGAATGAACCTTTACTTGAAGACAGCATGTCATTAGAAATGTACAGACCAACATTATCTTCTGTAAGCATTTGAGCCCTTTTTCCGTTGGAATCATATATTAATGATCCAGTGCCACCCCTTGTATCAGTATTTGTAACTGTGTAATTTCCTATTGTATCAACACTGAAATCATCAACAACAACGAGGGAAGTATATGTATATGTTACAAGAGTTGGATCAATTACGTTTGGAGAGATTGCAATGTCTTGGATATTTGAAGCTTTCAAGGTGTATGTTATCTCTTTGCTGTGGGGAGTTGTATCCAGGGTTACGATCAAGGAATCCGCATCAATTGAGGCTTTCCAGATAGTAATTCCATTATCAATGGTATAATTTGATATGTTTGTTGCGCTTATATTCTCTACCGGTTCGCTAAACGTCACAAAGACTTTAGTTGCATCTCCAGCAGACTGCACGGATATTATTGACGGTTGTGTAAGATCAGGAATATCCAATCCAATTTCATCAGAGAATTCACTTTTATTATCATTTATATCATAAGCTTTTAAAGCAAAATAATGTTTTACGCCATCTTCTAAACCAGACATTGTATATTCTGTAACATTGCCAAGTTTCTCACTACTATGATAAGTGCCACTTGAACTCCCATGGAATATTTCATAACCGGCAAGTTCAGACTCGGTGTTTGGATCCCATTCAAATAAGACATCTGCTCCTTTTACAATAGAAAACGAAGATAAAAGTATTGATACAAGAGTTAAAACAATGAAAAAGTTAAAATTTCTCTTTTTTGGTAAAAACATTACGCACCTCCTTAATTAGCCGTGCAAACACAGCTAAAAAGAAGATGCTGGATTTGCCTGGCAATCTTGCTACCGTATCCTATATTCATAGGACTTAGGCCAATGACTTTGCGTCCCACCCTTTCGAATGGTTTGCCTTTTTCAGGTTAAAACAAAATAAAATAAGATTAATTATAGAAGTATTATATCTACAAATAATATGTAGCGATGTAATCTAAGTCACAAATTAGAGAGAAATTAAAAGATAGAAAATGGAAATCCTAGAATTGGCGTTTAGCATAAATCAAAACCAATAGTAGATATACGATAGCAGAGGTAACAATGGAAACAATGTATAAGAGTTATATACTCAATATGAGTCAACGCAGATAAGCCGGTATGGAATAACAAGAGACGGTAATGCGATTAAGAAAGGCAGCAAACATGACATGTTGTTATATAACAAGTTACTCCTTACGCATATTTAGGACCTTGTGGCCACATAACTTGTTATACCGTAATACGTTTCGCCAATTCCACTTTTCGCAAGAGAATACAGTTTTAACATAAACTTCTAGCTCAAAAAAAAAACCCATTCCCCCTTGTAAAGGGAGATATGGGGTTTTGTAACTATTAGTGATATACTCAACGAGGGCACTACAATAGGATGAACGATTACTCAAATTTTATGTTATCAAAAAAAGCATCCTGTTGGGACAGCTCAATTTCAAACTTTTTAACTAAAATACTATCAGTATTTTTATTAATAACAAGAACCTCTTCGAAAGCACCAACAATTGCTACTTCTGCTTTAAAATTAATAGCAATTTGGTGGTTTTTATTTTGTGCATATTCTTTCTGAAAGGGTAAACTATCAACAACTATCCCTTTTACTACTTTTTTTACCATTAAAGGTCCATAACCATCTGTATTTGCTATTTCATAATAGTTTTGGGAATCTTGTATCAGACGCAAAGAAATACGTCCACCTTTAGGATAATTAACCGTTGGTAGAAAATCTATACTAAAGGTACCATCAATAGTATTTGGCAAACTATCAGAAAATTTTAAGGTAATATTATCGCCAGTAAGTACCTGCGCCCTTTCACCGTTGGAGTCATAGACAAGAGATCCTTTTCCAACAACAGAATATCTATCAGTTGTATCAGTTTTGAAATTATCAATAGTTGAACTGCCATCCTTAAAGAGCGTCTGATTGAAGACTTTAATATCATTTGTATAAATGATATTATCAAGAAACGCATCTTGCTGTTCTAACTCTATTTCTAATTTATTAGCTACAATATTATTTGTATTAGTATTTAAAACAAACATTTCACCAAAAGCATCTACAATTGTTTGATTCGCGCTAATATTCATTGTTATATCATAAGGGATACCTTGTGTGTACTCGTCCTGAAAAAACTCACTTTCGACCTCGCTTCCTCCTG
This sequence comes from Candidatus Anammoxibacter sp., assembly GCA_021777055.1. Classification (GTDB taxonomy): domain Bacteria; phylum Planctomycetota; class Brocadiia; order Brocadiales; family Anammoxibacteraceae; genus Anammoxibacter_A. The sequence goes on from JAIQZO010000004.1 coordinate 17,693, forward strand.
CAACTTTCTTCATCTTGAGAGCGCCATAACCATCTGAATTTGATAATTCATAATAGTTTTTATTATCTCTTTTGAGACGTAATTTAAATTTACTACCTTTAGGGTATTTAGTAGTAGGCAAAAATTCTATTCCAAAAGTAGCATTATTCAATTCGGGCAAATTACGAGAAATTTGCAAAGAAATGTTGTCTCCAGTCCGAACCTGTCCCCTTTTCCCATCAGAATCGTATAGAAATGAACCAACCCCGCCGTCAGTTATAATATTAGTAACAGTATAGTCTGTAGTTGTATTGTTACTGAAATCATCAAAAATTATATTATTAGTTGGATGTTCTGACCCACTAGGAAAATTTATCTCGTCTGTATAAATAATATTGTCAATAAAAGCATCCTGCTGATGCAACTCAAGTTCAAAACTAGCAACATTAATACCATTAGTGTTGCTAGTTAAAGTAAGTAGTTCACCAAATGCACTTACCATTGTTTCCTCTGGACTAAAGTGTATCTTTATTTTATGATTACTACCTTGGGAATATTCGTCTATAAAATTCGCACTATCTACAACATTACCATTTATTACTTTCGTTATTTTATAAGGACCATAACCATCTGAATTCGATAATTCATAATAGTTTTTATTATCTCTTTTTAAGAGTAGTTTAAGTTCGCCACCCTTTGGATATCTAGTTGTAGGTAAGAATTCTATTTCAAAAGTACCACTATTAAGTTCAGGCAAACTGTGAGATACTATTAAACTAATATTATCACCAGTGAGTACTTGCCCCCTAGTTCCTTTCGAATCGTATAAAAAGGATCCAAATCCTCCTTTTGTATTACCATCAGCAACTTTATAGTTTCCAGTTCTATCACTACTAAAATCGTCAAAAAATTTAAACGATCCAGTTTGAGTATCAGTCGTGGTGGTTGTAGTATCAGGAATAACAACACTAACACTATCAGAGAAATCACTTTCATTACTGGTTAAATCATATGCTGTTACGGCAAAGAAATATTTTGTACCTTCTGATAATCCCAAAACAGTATGTGTTGTGAAATCTCCCACATCAATTTTCCTATCATAATTATTTTCATTAGTTCCATAGTGTAAGTTGTAGCCAGCAAGATTATTTCCCGTGCTTTGATTCCATCCCAAGGTGACCTGCGCAGCATATATGTTTACATTATGTAAAAGGCAAATCGCTAAAATAAAGAAAAAAAAAAGCATCCCATTCCTCTGTTTTTGCATTAATAACATTAACAACCTCTCTCTTTTAATTTAAATCGTATATTCTAAATAAACTTTATAGCAACAAATACCTGCAATATACATGCCAAACACGCGAACATTACTATCTTCTTGCTACCAGTAAAGTTACGCATTCTCCGCATTTACAATATACAAAAACTGGATGTTTTAATATACACCTAGTGTGTTTATCCTGCATTTACTTATACACAAAGTCCGATTTAATTTTAGGAAAAATCTATTTAGTACGGTAATTGGTTTCGATCTACGGCATTATAAGAAATTACTAATTACCATATATTTCCAGCCATAGTTATTTAACCATTAACCAAACAAATGTTTATTTGATTCTAAAAATATTCTCGTCAACTCCCCACTTAACTTTAACTATGACTGAGAATAGGAGGTAACTAATTAAAAATTATCAGAGAAAAAGTAGAAGTGAAGAATGCTTAAAAAAACAGCAAGATTAATAAAAATTTAAACTACAATACTTGAAACGGCAAGAAAAATAGAACCTTCGGCAATAACCTTCGAGAAAAAGAGGTAGGAATTATACTTGTTGTGATTTACAAATACATTGGTGGTAGTCAGAAAGCTAGATGAAATCAACATTCTACTTTCAACATTTTTTGATGCAACATTTTCTCGATGGAAACGTCATTTACTTACCAAGTTTCCACCGCATACTATAAACCTTAGATAAATGGATCAACAATTACAAGCTTGCAACAGTAGATATCTGTATAGGTTTTATGAAATTAAGGAATACAAGGCCTTTAGCAGTGATTACCATTACAATTGAGAGTTTCCGCCATACTCAAGTGACTATAAAGGAAAACTCTATGCTTGCAGTGAATTTTATATCCGCCGCATAGGTAACTCTCTTATTGGGCATTTTGACACTTTTAAAATAGTAGTGTAAAGAGGGATGTAATGCAGAATTTAATAACATCAATGTTATTAAGGTACACAAAACTACGTATAAACACCGTAAAACCTGAACTTATGCGCTGCCCTGGAATTTAGTCGAAGAAAGATTAATGGCAAGTTGTCAGAAGAAAAAGACGAAGGGATTTTCAAGCATTTATAGATACAATTACCACATAAGCTTCTCAGACAAGATGTTTATATCATTTCAAACAATCACGGCACCACCCAAAGAAAAATAAAGAGTGATTTATCAAAAAAAAGCATCATCATTTTATAGCAAAATTTACAAACGCGTTGAATCAAGAAGTGCCTGGTCACTTATATTTACCAAGAAACTTTTTGTGGTTCCTCTTTTACGAACACGACGACACAAAGGCAACGTATTGAAGATTACTAACATAGGAATTATACCCCTATCTCAAAACCATTTAAATGAAGTTAAACGGGAGTTAAAGAAACAGAACTCAGAAATAATATAGAAAACTTAATTATCTAAACACCAGTTATTTTACTCTTTCGTGACGCACACAGGAGGAGATTTGACTCGTTTTACTGGTTAGGACTAGCAATATTTAAATTTCTACAAAGTCTCATCTTCAAAAAGCAGTAAACTTTTACTAGGTAATATACTATCCGCTTTATATTCAAAAATATTAAGTTTATCCAAGATTACTTGAATTTTACTTTTATCAGTTTGAGAAATTTCACTCTCCCACCTACCAACAATTTCCCTTTTCTCCTGCTTAAGAATAGCCTCTTTTGTACTTGCTAAACTTAAATGACTTGACTGAGATGGCTTTTTTATAATATGAAACATCCCTTCTTTATTAGAAATATTTAGATTATCAGAAAGATAATTTATTACTCTATCTGTTTTTAAAACAAGTTCTTCATACGTTAAGATTATCTTTTCTGTTTTGCTAAATTTAAGTGGATATAAATTCTCTAAACACCAGCTCAGAACGGCTTTTTCAATGTATGTGCCTTCATTAAATATTTTCTTGCAAAATTCAACTTGAGTAGAAGTCAAGTAACTATCACAAAACAGCTTATCAGCTAAGTAAGCTTTTGCAGTTATCCCCCATTTATTTTTTAATATTGATAAAGCCTGAGGAATAGGATGCCTGACAAAATATAATGTATACACATTAAGGTTTTTAGAAAAAATATCAATTAAAGGTAAAGCATTTACTATTTTAAGAACAGTACGATCTGCTTTATGATAAACTTTGAACTCTTGATATTCCCCAGATAAAAGCAATCTTAAATAATCCAAGACCTGTTTTTCTTCAGTTTCATCCAGCGTTATATATTGGCTATAAAATTTATCAGGCAATAATTTCAATTTTATTTTGCCTTGTAAGTTATTCGTATTAAACAATTGAAAGGGTTCATTAATATCTCTAGTGTATTCATCTACAGATAATAATTGCTGAATAAGAGTTGAACCCCCTCTGCGGGTAGCAAATAATAAAATATTTTTCCTACTTCCTTGTTTATACCTTAATTTTACAGGAACTATATTTAATATTTTTAACTTAATTATCTTTAAGAGATCTTTCATACGAGTATAAAATCCAATTTATTGACAATAAATTAGCAGAATTGGTAGTACTTCAAATCAGTTTATTAGATCCTGTACCTAAAACCATTTTCTTACTAAAAAAAACATTAAGGTTCACACTACTATCATTGTGACGTTGTTAATAGAATACATGCGCTACACCATATTTCAGGACACACCATTGTAGTTGATATTCTTCTACTAAATAATTGAGGCAAGTTTTATTATAGCTACCCAGTGATAAAAGCATCACTTTTTTGGATGTATTAATTTATTTCTAATACAAGTTAAGTCATATGAAATAATTTAAGGGTTGGTTAATTTATGTGAAATATATAGCATTTTTAGATTTATGCTGGCATGACTGACATTTGATATAGTAAATTGTTTTTTTATTTAGATTGTTACTTTTATAAATTAAGGCATATGCCGTAATCGGAAATCAAACATAACGAACAATTTACTGATTGATAGTTCTGATATTATCTATTTATTATTTGCTTTATCAAAAATTATCCGTATTGTATCGCATAATATCTAGCGTAAAAAATCAAAAACTTATCCCAATACTAATTTTACCCCCGTGTTTCACTAGATCACCACCAGGTTGATTACTTTTACGGTCTTGATAAGTATAAGACACTTCACCGAAAAGCCATTTCTTTGGAGCTCTATATTTCGCACTTATATCAACTCCAATCGTACTGATCTTTTCTCTACGCAATGTGGTAAGTTCTCCGTCAGACTCCAGAACCGTGACTTTTTCTCGAAATCGTCTATCTTGATAATATGGTTTAAATTCTAACAAAAAATTCGATGTAAATTTATGTATGTATTCAATATTTATCTGTGAAAAAAAAGAAGGATTATCATCACCTACTCTAGTTGGCAAAGAATCGCCAGGTAGCACAACCATGTTAGTACGAAATTGCTGTTCATCCAAGCTCCTTTCCAACTTTATCTCCAAATTATCTCTGTCTGTAATATCAAATTCATATCCTAATGCAAACTCCCAACCGTGAAAATTCTTAAATATGCCATCATTACCATAGTCCCTTTCATTTAAACTAGAGTTAATAAAGAAATTGCTCTTTTTAGTAGGTCGCCATGATACATTGAATGGAATACGGTGCGAAGTAGAATCCTTCTGTTTTGCCGAAGGATACCGAACGACACGATATTCAAATCCTGTTTTGATTCTTACTTTTGGTAAAGGATTTATTATAATGTCACCTCCAAAAGTATCCTCGTTACGTTCACTACTTTTAGACCTATCTCGTTGATAATTAATGTCTCTATTGGAATAGCGTAATTGAAAATCAAATTTGCTTAAAAAATTTGGCAGATCTATAATTGCAGACACAACGTTAGTTGTTATGTCCTTCCGGTTAGTAAATGCATTAAACGTAAATTCTTCATCTATTTCAGGATCTTCTGGTCCTACCGGGTCATCACCCTCTTCATCTATAACACCAGGATTCTCACGTCTAGTAATTCCACCAGGTTTTCTAATAGATGAAATTCTCTCTGACAAAAGAACGCGGAATCCATTACGAAAGTTAAGATTTAATGATCCAGTTAAGTTATGATCAAAGTGATTTCTCTCTTGGATACGTAGGTAATTAACGATATTAGCACTATAATCAATATCAAGCGAATGTTTTCTAAATGGTAATGATAAACCAAGACTTGGTTTATAAGTAGCAAAAAAATCACCAACTTTATCATTAGAAGCACCAAAAACATTATCTGTAAATTGTTCAACTATCATAAATGAAGTTTCTAACTTTAGAGGACCAATGTTTATATTGTCTGCATACTTAGGTATCTCCTGTAAAATTTTAACAAGCTGATCTGTTTTATCTACAATAAAACCATTTTTTATATCTGCGGTTGGCCCATCCTGGGCAAGTAAAACACCTAAAACTATAAGGCTTGTTAAGTAAAAGCTACATGTTTTTTTTAGAATTTGAACTATGTACATTTTGTCAATGAGTTGAAATGCCCATGCAATGAAATCGTTAAAAAGTACCGCAACCGAAAATAATTAAGCAAAACTATAAAACTTTTATTTCCTCATTTCATAAAATAAAGTATATTTAGTTAAGCGTAATTAAGCATTCTAGTGCTATATCGTTAATAAGAAAGAAAAGTTTAAGGAATTTTCTACAACAAGAAAAACGTTGAATAAATCAATACCTTACCTTAAACAACAGATATTTATACTTTTGTTTATAGCGTAACAGAAGAAGTCTTCTTAATTCCTCAAACCTTCTCTATAAACGTAGAAAATTAAAACCTTTTCACAAAAAGCACTATTCACCATGAAACAAATCCCTATCATGTTACTATATGCTTTTGCAAAAAGCAATTTATAATATTGTACTCAACAAGGTAACACAAAGGTTAAAAGTCTTTTTCTTATAACGACTACCTTCCTTTGCAATCCATAATTGAAAATACTACCAGAATTGGTGAAGTGTGTAAAGCAAAGTAAGAAGATCTAAGAATAATATCGTTTAAATTAATTGTTCCATTTATGGAAGGATTGATGGCCTATTGTTCTGCTTCAGACGGAATCAAAATTTTCTCAAATCTAAATAAGCTATAATTAATTGTAACTTTATTTAGCTCGGATCTATCAAAAGATCCAATAATACATCTCTTGGTTTAATAATATTTTACTTTTTATGTATATACGTTAACGGTTGCATCACCCAAAAATATTTAATATTTCTTTCTCCACTGCGCAGTATAACCTTTTTAATGCACACACACACCACTGGTAATTTAATAAATCATTTATATCTAATAGCTTCTTTTTTAACTTACTGATCATGCGACTGTAGGAATGCATTCTAAATAGCAAGCTTTTCTAATAAGCAACTGTACTGTCAAATTAGATATGAAGTTTAAGATATTTTTAGATAGTGCCGATATTCTACATAAAGAATTCATAAATATATTGAGTGCTATATTGAACGTAAAACATGCAAACGACAAATAGTTTAACTTTCTTTATTTACTAATAATAAAGAAAACTCTTATATGCTTAGTAATGAATACAAAATTAAAAATAGCGACGTTTGCAATGTAGCAGCAAAGAAACATGGAAAGAATGACATGATATCTTGCCTATCAAATGTTTTGTTCACTAAGCATACACCATTTTTGTTAATTTAGAGGAGGATCCAAATGGCAAAATATTATACTCTCAAAACCCTAAAGAATGTTTTATTAACAAACGTCTTTTTATTTCTATTTCCAATGATTTCAATTCTAAATGCAGCATCTTATTATGTCTCACCCTTTGGTAATGATAGTACTGGAAATGGTTCAGAAAGCAATCCTTGGTCAACACCACAAAAAGCAGCAGACAATGTTACGGCAGGCGACACAGTCATAGTTAAACCCGGCACTTATTATGACACTAATGGCGATGGTAAAATAGTAGAGATTTCACGAGGTGGAACTTTAGACAAATGGATTACATTTAAGTCCGACACAAAATCTGGAGCTATTATTGATGGTAAAGACAGAACGACTATGTTTGGTTTTCTTTTTCTGAAAGGTGCTAATTTTATTAGGATAGAAGGCTTTAATATTAAAGATTTAAAAGATACCGGTATCGTGGTCAACAATGAAAACCATGACATATATGTCTATAATAATGTAATACACCATATTGGACAATTACAAACTGATATAAAAGGTGGCCAAAATGGATTATATAGTGGTTCGAATACATATAATATCACAATAGATAGTAATTATTTTTATGAAATTGGACGAAATGGAACGTCAACAAACCATGATCATGGTATTTATATTAGCGGTAATCCTGCTGCAAGACTTGTTATAATAAAAAACAACATTTTTAGAAACAGAGATTCTGGTTGGCCGATACACATATATTCAGCTACTGGTGGTAAATTTTCACAAATAACGATTGCATTTAATACTTTTTATGAAGAAAATTCTACTAGAATTGGACAGGTACTCCTTGCGACACCAATAGACAACCTCTTAATAGAGAATAACATTTTTTTTAAACCAAAAGGGGCGGGTATACGCAATTCAACATGTTCAGGAAAAACAAACATAACTATTCGTAACAATATTACAGACATGGCAAAGATCATTGATAGTGAATCTTGCAACTTTAAATATAGTAATAACATTACTAACACTAACCCATTACTTGTTAGCCCAAATAATCCTAACCCAGAAGAAGCTGATTATAGTTTAACCGTAAATTCTCCAGCCATTGATATGGTCGCCGCTTCAGATTTAGTTTTCTATGATTATGAGAAAAACTCACGACCTTCAGATGGTAATGGCGACAATATAAAAGCTTTTGACATAGGTGCATATGAGTACATAGAAACATCTAATACAACAGCACCAAAAAACTTTAGGGTAAATAACATTAACCATTGATTTTCATTACACTAAATGATTACTAAAATTAGGTTGTCGTCACCCTGCGAAAAAGTATTTTTTTGTTTCCCTGCAATGGGACTAGTAAATCCACAAATTTTTTCATTACAGTCAAAAAGTGTGGAAGATACCTTTTCTTTTTAAAGCTTATGATAATTTTCTCTTCTGATGTTTGCACAATTCAATCATAAAAAAAAACTTTTCAAATATATTTTGGTCAGCAAAATGAAAAACTCAGGAAATTGTAGCGCAAATAACCGATAAAGATTATGATCCAGGATTGACATAGTAAAATCTAAACCAACTTTTATTACCATTGAAGATGAAACTCGGTTTAAACGAAAGAAAATTATTTGTCCTGACTCCTCTCTTTCTACAATCCGTCTTCGAGTATATCTTCAATACTTAATCTGCAAATCATCTGTAATTATCAAGCAATGTTTTATTTTCCCATGCTCTGTTATCGCGACTTGCCTAATCTATATTATTATAACCCTTTAATTTGTCCAGGATTTCATCCGTAACTTTAATGCACTACATTTACCATTCGCTTTCATGACACGGATCTTCTTCCAATCAGAACTGGGTTTGTCCATAGCGGATCAACTATATTTTCCCTCTCCTGAGAATTGTTACAAGCTTTATTCCTTTATCGTCTAGACTATTTAAGTTTTCATATGTAGTGAATTTGCTGCCAAAAAGGTGATATTTAGGGCTTTTGATCTTGTTAGTTCTGTAAAAATCCAAAAACTGCAAAACCACTTCCGGCTCATTTCTATATCTTACAGTAGTATCTCTATACGTAACAATACCACTGTCTGGGCCTTGGAATAATACGGCTAACATGCTTGCTAACACTCCGTGTCTTTTACCGGACCAGTTGTTTTTGTAGATGGGAATCATTTCCTCTGCAAAGTATTGCTATAAAGTCTAAATTACAGGTGTCGGAGACTAAATGACTCTTAAACCAGATTTGCTGGAATTCTTTTAGTAATCACAGATTCATATCACTAGTCACCCTATGAGAATAGGAAGTATATATCCCGTTCTAGGTAGTACATTTAAACCTGCCAGTAGACCTGTAGCTCTTTCCATACACCATAAATCATCTGCACTGTATCTGCATATTAGAAAGTTTCAAGGCTAAAAAAGCAAATGATTGAGGACGTTTGTTTCTGGACACCTAGTCTTCTCAATAGCCTTACAAATACCATAGTTTTCTATAAGTGGTATTAGACAAAAAAACCTGTTGCATTTTGGCCACGGAAGGATTTCAACTCAAAGCCTCGGGACGTGCTTTTGGGCGCTTCGAATTTCTTGGCCACCTCTCTTTTTACTTCTTCTCGGCTATATTGGCTCCTTCATGGTAATCTGTGAAATCCCTCTCTTTTTTAGCACCGATGGATATATCTCTGGCTTGCACTATGTCCTTTGGCATCAAGAGTGGCCTTAATATCCGGAATGGTAAATACTGTTTTCGCCAATCTACAATTAAGACTTTAGCTCTCCATCTACATCTTTCCGCTTTCTCTCTTTTTTACGACTTATAAAAAAGGAATCAATTTTGTTTTGGGACTAAAACTCTTTAATAAACATCTTTGTTATAGAATAAAAACAATGAAGTCCATATCCAAACTTCTTGGCTGTTTCTTGGGTGGAGAATTCCTCAACAAAAAAAGTACTGAGCGCTTCATATTGCTTTTGTTTGGAATTCACTGAGTCTACAAGATAATTTTAATCTCGCTTTTAGCAACCATTAATACAATTAATTACCTGTTGGTAGAAAGTGAATTTTATAGAAAGTAGAGGGAAATAGTTTAGAATCAACATGGTTAAGCATTTTTAAATTAGCACCTATCTTGTTAATGAAAATCTATGTTAACTTTTAAAATATTATTTATCGCAGTTTACCATGAAAATAGTTGGCAAAACGGTATCCCCTGCTCAAAGAGGTAAGATGCTAAAAACTGCTGTATGCTATTTCCTTCTACAAAATTACCTCGACAGCACAACAACAACAACAATGTGTTGCTAGTGAAAGACTTACCACGCACCAGACAAATATGGCATGAAAATTGCAGCACATATCACTAAGCTATTTTAAATTGACATCCATATACATTTATTCATAGGACAAAACATTATAAAGTAAAATTTAACATTTTAAACTAAAACAAACGATTAATAACTCATTTTGCAAAGCAAAAATGAAGAAGCTTTGTTTTTTGCAGATTATAACAGGTACACATTGCTGGTACCGAAATTCTTTTTTGTAAATTTTTTTGAAGAGAAAGAGGATGTTAATTTGAATAAATACACACTTATAAAATTCATCTCTAAGATATATTTTCTGGCTTTTTTGTTATTCATTTTTGTATCTTTATCAGAGGCAAAGACTTATTATGTCTCAAGTAATGGTGGTTCAGATGGGCGAAGCACAACTCAAGCACAGAACGAAGCAACTCCGTGGGCGACCATACAGCAAGCAGCAAATTCAGCCGGGCCAGGTGATACAGTTATTGTTAAAGACGGCATTTATACTGATCGTAATAGTGACAATATTGTGGTTTTGCTAAGATTCCCAGGAACAAAAAGTAACTGGATTACGTTTAAGTCCGAGAGAAAGTATGGCGCCATTATAGACGGCCAAAACAAGAAAACAACGTTTGGATTTGTTACAAAGACAGGGGTTGCTTATGTTCGTGTGGAAGGCTTTGATATACGGTATATAAGGGATACTGGAATTGTTATTAATGCAGCAAACCACGATATAGATATATCTAACAATACAATTCATCATATTGGTAAATTACATAACACATCTGGAAATGGACAAAATGGTATTTATTGTGGTTCGGGCACATTTAATATTACTGTAGATAGCAATTATCTTTACGAGATAGGAAGAGATGAAACGACGACAAACCATGATCATGGTATTTATCTTTCTGGTAATCCAGCAGCAAGAAATATAGAAATAAAGAATAATATATTTGCAAATAGAGATTCTGGTTGGCCAATTCATCTCTACAGCCCAAACAGTTCATTTTCAAATATTACTATTGTTAATAATACTTTTACTGGGCAGAATATTACTAGAGACGGGCACATCGCTCTTTCTTCGCCAATGGACAATGTATTAATACAGAACAACATATTTCACAATCCACGAGTAAGCGCTATAACTAACCTTAATTGTACCAACAAAACTAACGTTACTATGAGTAATAATATTTCTACTGGTATTTTAATAAATGAAAGAACCTGCGATTTCATTCTTACAAAAAATCGTAATAAAGTAGACCCATTAATTGTTGATCCTAACAATACAGACTTTAAGAAACGTAATTATAGCTTAAAGCAAAATTCTCCAGCAATAGACTTCGGGCGTAGTTCATCTGCTCCTAGTTATGACTTTGATGGTAATTTGAGGCCAGTGGATGGCAATGGTGACAGCGGTAAAGAGCATGATGCAGGAGCCTTAGAGTACATCAATGATAGACTCAGTGAAAGTTTAGAACCTCCTTACGGGCTAAATATCATTGATGTTAAACTTTAATACATTTTCATTAACAGGCATTTTGCACGCTAAGCGTAAATTGTTTAATGTAAGCATATTATGTCTTTGCAAGCAAGATGTCTAATCTTTTTCTTGCCCAGAGGCAGCTAAACCATTACTCTTACTATTTTTGTCACCAGAGCATATACACTTAGGACGCTTTATTCTTGATCAGAATTAAGATTTAAAGAGTATTATATTGATTTAAAGATAAAGCGCTTTTAATTGTTTAGAAATTTAATTGCACGGAGGAGATATTGGGGGCCAACACGTTTTAACAATTGTCCTGAGGCTTTCTCATCCAGTCTTTAGACGAAAAAAATGTTGGATTGGACGCTTGAGAACAAAGGTAGAGCTGCAGGGGCCAAACTGAGCAATGTAAACGCCAGACATAAAATCATACACATTTAAGAAAAACAGTTTTCAGTATCAACTTAATATCTGTAAAAACACTACAGTTGTCTACATAATTTACAGAGAGTTTGATCTTTTCAGGTAGTATCCTCGTTAAATAGTCCTCTTCCCAGCTCGTTGATAAAGATAATACACTTTCTTCTTTTGAAAATTTTATTGAAGCAGGATCGGTTATACCAGGCCTAACAGTTAAAAGTTTTTCATAATCGGTTTTAAAAATATTCACATATTTTATAACCTCAGGCCGAGGCCCAACAAAACTCATTTCTCCTTTTAATACATTGATCAGCTGTGGCAATTCATCAATTTTATATTTTCTTAGTAATTTACCAATTTTTGTAATTCTTTGATCACCAGCAACTGTTATTTTCGGGCCTTTACTTTCAGCATCTTTTATCATTGTTCTAAATTTGTAGATTTTGAAAAGATTAAAGTTTTGCCCGACTCTCTCCTGCTTAAAAAACACCTCACCTTTACTGCTTAATTTAATTAACAACGCAAAAAAAACAAAAAACGGCAGAACCAAAACTAATCCAATGGTCGAAAAGAAAATATCAAAAAGACGTTTCATTTTTATTATCACAATATAAGATGTTTAAGAACCTGGTAATTTTATCATTTCCTATATCTCTTAATCACTTTCTTAACAGTATCTGCAACCCTTTCCATATTACTATCAGTCATCTTAGGATAGATAGGCAGTGAAAGCATACGTAAATATGTTTCATTGGCAACTGGAAAATCTTCCGGTGCATATCCATATGTATCTCTATAATATGGATGGATATGTAAAGGAATAAAATGCACAGATGTACCTATCCCCTCATCTTTAAGTTTATTTATAAATTCATCTCTATTTATTGTCAATAATCCTAGATTTAGTTTTATAACATATAAATGCCAACTATGCTGCAGATGATTCTCATTGCCACCGCTTTCACATGTATCCGGTATCTCAATCTCTTCAATGTCTTCAAAAGCATTATTATAAAACAAGGCTATTGCTCGTCTTCGCAAATACATGGATTCTGCTTTTTTTAATTGCGCAAGCCCAACCGCGGCAGCTAAATCAGTAAGGTTATATTTAAACCCTGCGGCGGTTATCTCATAATACCAGCTTCCTTCAGAAGTGTAACGCTTCCATGCATCACGGCTTATACCATGAAGACTCATAATTCTCATCCTCTCAGCATATTCATCATTCTCCGTTGTTATCATCCCACCCTCTCCAGTAGTGATTGTCTTCGTTGCATAAAAGCTGAAACACGTTATATCTCCAATTGTTCCAACCATTTTCCCTTTATAGCTGGAAGGAAGGGTATGAGCGGCATCCTCTATAACTTTCATGTTATATCGTTTTGCAATTTCCATAATGGGATCCATATCACAAGGAAGTCCTCCAAAATGGACAGGGATAATAGCTTTTGCTTTACCTTCAGTCCAGTTTTTCCCTTTGCCGGATTCTATTTTCGCAGGATCTATATTTAATGTATCAGGGAATATGTCAGCCATAACAGGCTTTGCATTAAAATACCTTACAACTTCTGCAGTAGCAGCAAATGTCATGGTGGGGATAATAACCTCATCCCCTTCTTGAAGACCAATAGCCTCTAACGATAGATGAAGTGCTGCCGTACACGAATTAACCGCAATTGCATGTTTTGCCCCGACAAAGGACGAAAATTCTTTCTCAAATTGTTTTGTTTTTGGCCCTGTAGTTAGCCAACCAGATTCAAGTACTTCAAGAACTTCTTTTTTTTCTTCCTCTTCTATTAAAGGAATGGTAAACGGTATAAAATCTTTTGCCACTTTTTATAACCTCAGCATCAAATTGTTTTGTTGAATGTAAAGAATCTACTTATTTTAAAACAAACTCATCTGGTATCTCCCTAGTAACTGCAATTATTTCAATGTCTGTATTTACCAAATGTATATCTATAAATATTGTCAAATTTGCACTATTATTTAGTGGAGTAAATAATATTCAACGACAAGCACAACCGCTATTAAACGAATGCCTTATATCTGTATCAATTATCTCAAAATAACACAAAATTGCTTATTTTATGTATTAAGAGTCATTGCAACATTACTTATTAATTATGTCAAGCGAAAGGATAATAATACCCGAACATTGAGAATACACAAACTCTAGTTTTATATATAACTTACATTAAACATTGTGCAGGTTTTTACAAACTAATTGGGAGTAGTTAACAAAATATTTAAATATTAATTAACAATGTTTTCTGTTTTCTTAAAAACGACCAAATCTGGTTTATAAAATATCTAGAATCATCAGATTTCATACAAATTTAACGGATGATAGTGCCACCATCGTTTCACACGCCTATCTAAATCTTCAGAAAACATTAGCATTTTACATACCAAGAAGACAAGTCTATTCCGGCCTTATCACTAAACATCTCTAGGTCATCGGCAAAATAGGCAAAAACTTTTTTACGATCATCCTCTGTCAGTTTATTGTTTTCCGTAGCCTTATCATTAATACTCCGATAAAACCTAGAAATACCACATTTTTTTGCCCACGTTATAATAAACGGTATATCATTTCGCATTGCCAAAGAGAAGACTTTCTGACGTATGCCCTCGGCAATACGAAGGCGCGGGGTAATAGTTTTCCCTACAACCGTATCTCCAAGACCAGAATCGAAGCACTCCTCTACCTCTAAAAAACGATAAAGATCTTTTTGTACTTTAATATCGTTATTCTTAATATCATCATAAAGAATAAAGTGGATTTGATCATTTGAAAAGATTTTCCAGTAAGGCTCCATCTTTTGAAAATATAGGCCATCTGAAATAAAACTAGGGTTTGTTTTAATCGAATCAACGAAAGTGGTAAAATTTTTCCCTTTTTGCATACTCCAACAGTAATGCGAAAAAGCCCTATCAACAGGATTACGCAGAGCAACAATTATTTTAATCTTTGGGTTAAGGTCATAAATTCTCCTGGCAACAACTTTACTATCACTCATGTATGAAACGGAATACTCCCCTATAGCTTTTTGTTTCTCTACAGTTTTAAAGTTACTGAGATACCAATCCAAACCTTTATGAAAGTTTGCTGTAAAATAGTGAAGCTCTTTACCATGTGCAACAAAAATATCAGGATGAACTCGTAATACTTCTGCGACCCAAGTAGTACCTGATTTTTTTGCACCTATGCCCAGAAAATTAGGTATAACATTTTTCATAAACTTCCCTTAACAATTAAGATAATATGGTATAGTTTGCTAAAATATTATTTCCAGATTCCATTTTTCATTATAATTTAAACATCTTTTACCTGGACAATTTGATATCTCTGATTTTTTTCTTTTTATGCTTCCTAAACACAAAAAAATCCAAAATACCTTTTAGGTACCCAAATCCATAACTAAAATGAAGGGTCCCAAAAACAATTGGTAACGCAAGAAAATACTTTAATCCTTTATTTTTAGCTATAGAGAATGATAGAACTGAATTCGCAAATAAGTATGTCAGCAAAACAGAAAAAAATGTCCATGAATACTGATACGATACTAAAGAGAGTAAAAAAGAAACCATTAAGATACCCACAAATAATACAGGCACTAATTGCCTCCATGTGAGAACCGCTTTTATTTTCTTTACAACGAGAGGTTTAAAATACCCGTATTGATAATACATTTTCCAAAGCTTTGATATTGAATCCCTTGCACAATAGTATGATACAATATCAGGGACTAACAATATTTTACCGCCATTTTTTATTAACCTCAGGTTAAATTCGTCATCCTGGTTTCTCACTAAATCCTCATCAAATAGCCCAATCTTATCAAAAACTTCTCTTTTGTAACAACCAAAAGGTACAGTATCCACATACTTCGGCTCTTTTGATTCTAGCCTAAAATGAGCATTACCAACACCAAATGGATGAGAAAGAGCAAATGCAATTGCGCTACACATAATAGTATCTTTAGCCGGCATTGTTATCCATATTCCACCAACATTATCTACGTTATATTGTTGTAAATATTTTACACATTTAGAGATGTAGTCGTTTGTATAGATATTATGCGCATCTAATCGCACAATAACATCTCCTTGAGATTTTTTAATACCAATATTTAATGCAGTTGGAACTATTTTGCAATGATTATCAAATAAGCTAATAAAAGAATATTTCTCAATATACTCTTCTGCTATATTTCTTGTCAAATCATCACTCATTCCATCAACAACTATAATCTCTAGTTTCTCTCTAGGGTAATCATTAGCAAGAACGGAGTCTAAACATTCACGAATAAACTTCTCTTCGTTACGACAAGGAATAATAACTGAAACCGTTAACACTTCATCGGATTTTTTAATTTCTTCCATAATGCGGCAGATACAACAATTTGCTAAAATTGTAAAATTTCTTTTATTTAATTTCTTTTAATAATTGCATTAATAATTTATCACTTGGATGCCATTGCGTCGCACTAATAAAATCATTACTGTTAGTCGTCAAATCTTTGCAAAGATAGGCTAACCGAATTTTATTCATACCTATACTTTTTTTTGTAAGGAGTTTTAGAATTCTAAGCATTACGAGACTTGTTAACCCAAATAGATATGGAATGCATATAACATGAAACTTACCAGAAGAACCATCTTTATTACACTCACGGGCCAGCTCATCTACAGTAATTTGATCTTCATGAGAGATATTGTATTTGCAATTATTAGTAGACCTTTTATCAATTGAAAAGAGAATGGCCCTTGCAACGTCTTTAACATGAATAAGTTTTAAGTGTTTTTGGCGTTTACCAAAAGAGAAGACAAAATTACCTATCTTTGGGCCAATCAAGGAGACAATATCATCCTTGTTACCAAAAAGTAAAGAAGGGCGGAGAATAGTCCAAGCCGGACCGTCTTTGGAAGACAAATTAGAAATAGCAACATCTTCTGCCAGTCTTTTACCAAAAGAATAAGCCCCACGCTTCTCACCATTAGTTTCAAGTTGACTATCTTCCGTTATAATATCACCATTTCTTCTAATCAAATAATCATAAACGCCAAAAGAACTTATATAAATTACTTTCTTTACATTAGCAGTACGTGCGGATTCCGCAATATTCTCTGTCCCCTTAACACAACTATCTAAGATGAATTCTTGAGAACCTCTAAGCCCTGCCGCTATATGAACGATCATATCCATGCCATTCGCAGCCATAGCAACTTTGTTTGCTTCCCTCATATCCCCGTAACATATTTCAACGCCTAGCTTCTCAAGGGCACTGGTATGACTTGTTATCCTTACATATGCCCGAACGTAATAACCGGACTTAACTAGTAGATCTACGACTTCACGCCCTAAATACCCCGTACCGCCTGTCACCAGAACCTTTTCATCTTTAGTAATATTTTCCTGAGATGATTGTCTTGGTGTATCATCAAAATGGACCTTACCGGCTTGTTTTAGTATCTCTTCCTCCGCATAACTAACATCTAAAACCAACTCCTTTGTAATAGGTGGAAGGGTATCTTCGTCAATATGTCTGTAAAATGAATCAATAAGGTATTTGAGTCCATGATAAGGAACCACTTTTTTCCGTAGAAAGCTTATTACATTTTTAACTGATCCCCCCATAAGCTGCTTTGACTTCACAAAATTAGTCAATACGCGATTAACTGTTCGGGGTACACCACTAACCCGTTCTATGGTATACGTCTGTGTAGTAAAATCTATGGTAACGGTCCCTTTATCAAAAAACAGCTTTAAATAATAATTCTCATGCTTTGGAGCAAACGAAAACGTAATCTTACCAGTTGCTTTTTCACCTTTAACAAAAACATCCACATGATCTGTTAGCTTTTGAGCAAGTGTGCCAAATTGTCTGGGACATGTAAGAATCTCTTTTGATCTACCTATCCAGTCAAAAACCAAATAAAGCGGATGTGTAATATAGTTTAGCATTTCTCCACCAGGCAACTCATAACTCCAGTGAAGTCCCACCGCTTCAGTAAGTTCGGATATATCGTTTAGGTTTATGGACATATAACATTCAGCATGAATTAATTGTCCAGGATCACTCTTTTCTATCGCCGCCTTTACTTCCAAAACAAGAGGATTAAAAAGATGTATAAAGTCAGGACATACTTTTACATTTCTCTCTTCTGCTAATTTATACAGCCTTTGAGTATCTTCAAAAGAAAGTGTCACAGGTTTTTCAATCAATAGATGGGATCCGTTTTTGATAACAGTCTCAGCTAAATCAAAGTGAAATTGCGGGGGGGATAAAACATGAATAACGTCTACGGTACTATATTCAGTTAATTCGTCGATAGATGAAAACGTATTTGATATGTTATATTTTTCCCCTAACAACCTTGCCTGATCGATGTTTTTATCTACCAATCCAACAATTTCTACTTTTTCCACATCTACTAAAAACTTTAAATGGTGATCTGCAACTCGGCCACAACCAACAATACCTACTTTATATTTTTTTATAGTGTTCAATTTATCCGTCTTCCTTATTCCTTATTAGATAATCAGACCCAAAACAGTAATGACTAAAATCAAATTTATATAATAATACCATTGGTATATAAACTTATGTCAACAAATGTTATCTACCTTACTTTAATCATTTTTATCTACAACATCTTGTAATATTTGAAAAAAAATTTCGCTCCAGTGAACATCTAAAAAATCCTGTGCTCTTTCAAATGATCCATTGCGCAATTTATCAAAGAGTTCACGATTATCATGCAACAAATTTACAGCTTTTGCAAGCTCGTTCTTATCAAAAGACTCTATAAATATCCCGCAAGAGTCATCAACTATTTCAGGAATCGATCCCATTCGCGTGGTTATAATAGGAAGTCCATGACTAAAACCATCTAAGATCGCCCCCGGATACCCTTCAGTAGTAAAAGATGTTGGAAAAATAACTGAATCATATTCCCACAGCTTATCGAGAACTTCACCTTTTGTCATTGTTCCACAATATCGGACTTTACCTTTTCCACGGGCAGATATTTCATCTACAGTATAACCATTGCATAAAGGGCCCCAAAGATCAATGCAAACGTCATCAGAAAGTAATGGGACGGCATCTAGCATCAAATCTATGCCTTTTTCCTTCAGAATACGGCCAAGAAAGACGTATCGGTTACAAACTTTCCTTTCTAACTTTGTAGGTAGAGACGGTATATTTCTGGTATAATTGGAAAACCAGACCGTATTTACAGATTTAAGATTTCCAAAATAATTAACAAGCCTTTTTGTTTGAAATAGACAAGCATCCGCGGACAAGACAGTTCTTCTCAGCATTAATTTTGTCAGGTTGTTTTTTCCTTCATAAAAGCTATCAAATGCACCACCAAAAAGCCGAAAAACAGAAGGTTTTCTAAACAAACGGCAAACCAAAAAAACGAAAGGTCCAAATAATGAGACACCTCTATTACTTCCATGAAAACTAATAACATCAACCGAACGAATATGACAAATCAACTTCAGAAGAACACGAATGCCTTCTTTAATATTAACTATAAATGTTTCATCATCGGTTTTGCGCGATGTATTAATTACCTTAATATTACAACGCCTATCTTTTTCTAGGTCTTCTACAATATATTGAAAAACCGTTTGCCCTCCACCAATAGGAGGTGGTAGAGGACCAACCAAAAGGACTAACAAAGGTTTACTGTTTTTTGTTTTTTTACTCATCTAAAAGATATATATTACTTTTATCCTAATGTAACAAGCTTGTCACAATAAATAAAACTTATAAATTTTCTGTGCAAATTTTTATAGATTTATTACATATCATACAATAAGTCTTCAGTTTTCCAATATAAGCAAAAGAAAACATTACCATTTCTAAAAAACTGTGTAAATATGCCCTTGTTCAGATTATCTGTATTTTGTTAATATGACCATAAACGTTTCTCTGATACAAAAAACAATATTACAATATTAAACATCTTTCCAGTTAAAATAAAGGTATCTATTGTTTTCCCTATAGACGCTTTTTGTTTAAAAACCTAATATAAATATCTTCTGTTTCTCTAATCATCCTTTCAAGGTTAAACTCTTTCAATATTCTCATTTTTCCAAGCTGCCCCATACTCTTCGTTTTCATCTCATCATTAAGAAGGGTTATCACCTTATCAGATAAAGACTTCGCATCATTAGATGGACATAGAAACCCCGTCACATCTTCAATTATAAGTTCACTGTTTCCTCCAACATCAGTAGCAACAATTGGAAGCCCTGATAACATTGCTTCCATAATGACATTCGCCATTCCTTCATACAAAGAAGTCAAAACAAAGACATCTATATTTTTTAATATATTAGGAATGTCATCCGATTCACCTGTAAACACTACGTGGTTACTAATACCCAAATCCTCAGAATACTTCTCTAGCTTAAACCTTAATGGGCCCTCACCAACTATCAAGAATATTAGGTCCATTCTATTGAATGATTCTATAACTATTTTTGCCATATCAAGAAATAATATCTGATTTTTCTGAGAAGATAGGCTTCCAATAGTCCCTACTACTTTTTTTGCTAATTTTTTTTGCAAATTAGACTTTGTCTCTTTTACAAACGCGGATATATCAATGCCATTTTGAACAGTAAAAACTTTTTCTACATTAAAAGAGTAGACATCTATTAGAGATTGAGATGCCATAAAAGAGTTGCATATTATTGCATGAGAAAAGAAAGCAAGCAATTTATCAATACAAATCATATAATAATTCTTATCTTTACCTATCACAGGTAAATTACGCTCAGAAGCAATAATAATTGGTACTCTTGTTATAATTGCAGCAATTCTACCATAAGAATTACCAGAAAACATGTACGTATGTACTATAGTGGGCTGTATTGCCTTGAGTAATTTTACAATTTTAAATAATCTCAAAAACTCCCTATTGCCACTTCTATGAAGTTCTATTATTTGAATGTTTAATTTTCTAAACTCTTTTGCCCAATAACCTCCCTTTGACAAACTAATAACAACGGGGTTGAACTTGTTCTTATCTATACCTTTAACAAGTTCATATAATTGCCTCTCAGCACCACCTTTGCCTAATTGCCCAATGATATAACAAATTTTAGTCATTCTTACCCGTTTTAATTAATTTTCATAAAACAACACCAATCGCACTTCAATAAAGAATTCATAAGCACTTATAAAACAGCTAAAATCTAATGTAAAAAAAATGATTAACAAGAAACTTTAGCTAACTTAAGAAATCGTCCACTCATTAGCAACATATGAGCAGTCACATAAACAAGCTGGCCATTCATATCGTCTGTCTAGTAGAGAAGGTCTATTGAAACTATATTAGAATTCCTACCAGACAACAGTGAACATAATTGAATCTTACTGAAGCTTTTCTTCTACTGCAATTTTAATTATAGTAGAAATAAAAAATAAACGAAACAGGAATTAATTCCAATAAAATAGATTCATTATTCGCTCGCATCTCTTTTTGATACTATTTTTGCACATAAAACTTGTTCTATTGCCCATGAATATCCAATAGCTCCCGCCAAGAAAATCCATGTTAGTTTGGAAATAATGTTAGGACGTCCTATCGCTAGCAAGAGTATAGTTATGATAGAAGCTTTTAACAATCCAATTATATACAGAATTTCCTTATCATTCGTCATTGATCTTATTCTATTGAACCGGTGCCATAATATGACATAAATAGAGAAATATAAAATCAAACCAACGATCCCTGTATTTGCAGCAACTTCTATATATTCTGAATGTGAATAAGTTTCTTTTGCGTACTTAATATAATAATGAGCTCTATAATTATTTAGGCCAACACCAAATAATGGATATTCTTTGATCATGTTAATGCCTTCTTTATACATTGAAACTCTTTTTTCGGTGCCAGAATCAGCAACATCTTTAAAACGTTCCCCTATATAAGTATTCGACATTACATATACATACGCATAACACAAACATACTAAAACAACAAGCAAGGCCATGTATATAATAAAAGGATTTCGTGGTAGTTGCTTAGGCCTACAAAAAAACCACCAAAGAAATATAAAAGTAAAAACACCTAATAATCCTTTCCGTGACCCTGAAAATATAATACCAATGACCAGCGCAGCTATAACTACTAATAACGCAGCACGAAACTTAACAGAAGATTTTTTTTCAAAAAAATAAAAACATGCAAACACAACAAACAACAAATGATAAGCAAAAGAATTAGCATTTCCTGCGATACCTTCAGTTCGTGTCCTAGCACCTACATCTCCAGCTGATTGCAAATCACCAAAGTAATAACTTGATAATGCCACAAGAGTCCCACCTATAGCTATACCCAAAAAAACCATTGATATATCTCGCTTTAAAGCAGTTATTCCTGCAATCACAAAAAGTAGCGCAGCTATTTGGATAATCGTCCTGAATTGCTTGAGAAACAAAGGTTGATCAATTACGTTTACTAAGCCGCAGATGGCCCACAAAATCCACAAAAAGTAAATAATAATTTCCGGTTGTAACGTCAGTTTGTGTGTAAGAAAATAAATCATAAAAACATAACTAATCGCCAAACCATATAATATCATAATCTGCGACCAACCAGGGAGAAAACTCAACGTCAGAAGTCCTATAATAAATATAACTAATAGACACTCCCAAAATCTTTTATTGATATTATCGTTTAAGCTATTTACGTTAAAGTATTTCCTGCCAGATGTGTTTATCATCGTATTATATGACTATAATGAACTATATTAATTAAATAAAAAATCAACATTTCTCCACATTTGATATTGTATACCTAAACTTACCAGACGCGCTTGGAGCTATACAGTCTAAGAACTCATATTTGACATTACATTCATTACCCATTACCACTTTAATTTTCCCAGTAATATCCATTATCTCTTGATTATAATACTCATGTACGTTACTATTCATTTCATGAGGAACAATAAGGACACGTAAGGAATCATATTCTTCCTGGATAACCTGGAATTTCGCAACCCAATCAAGAAAATAAAATAGGTGAGTAAAAAATTCACCATGAACCTTAGTTCCGTTATTCGTTATGAATGTATCAGTTACCCGCCCAGTAACCTCTTTTAACAAAGGCCAGCTTCGGCCACATGAGCAAGGCTCATCAGCCCAGGATCCCATGTCTTCAATGCGATATCGAATTAGAGGCATAGCATAATTAACC
Source organism: Candidatus Anammoxibacter sp. (assembly GCA_021777055.1). GTDB lineage: Bacteria > Planctomycetota > Brocadiia > Brocadiales > Anammoxibacteraceae > Anammoxibacter_A. The sequence goes on from JAIQZO010000004.1 coordinate 41,057, forward strand.
AGAAGAGTAACAACAATTTCCCCCACTTCACCTGGTGCATCAATTATGGTACCATCAGGTCTTATTATTTCTACATAATGTGTGCATGGAGTAATATGCAATCCTTTATGATGATCACATTCGCATGCGATGTCACCAACTTCACGAGAACCATAACGGTTAAACACTGGTGATCTAAACACACTTTCAATAGTACTCCGCATATGAGAATTTAATGTACCTGCAGTAGACATAATAGCGAGTGGTCTATGAATCTTTAATTTTTCACGTTTAATAAAACGTGCAATTTCGTATATACTTTCAACATAAGCTAAAATCTGTACAGGTTTGAACTTATTAATTCGTTCCACATATGAAAGCATTTGTGCAGGGCTCATACTGAACGTATTGAGACAGACTTCACTTCTAATCCATTGACCCACCCGAGTTTGCAATCTTTCGTGTCCCACAAAAAGATCCCTCTCAGACCCCCAAAGCTTAACCTTTTTGTCAACAATTGAATAACCACTCCATAAATCATATAAAATCTTTACAGTCTGCTTCCAGCCATCAGAATCTTTATCCTGAATCAATTTTACGGGTTCTCCAGTTGAACCGCCAGAAGTATTTACCTGCCATTTACGTGTACTAATGTCATCCGACTTGAGATTATCGTAACATGATCTAATTATTCCTTTACTAAGAAATGGTATTCTGGAAAAATATTCTAGATTTACATTACAAGAATTATCTATAACATTGGAATTAACCAAAATCTCTCGATAATATGGAACATGTCGAAAGGAATGCAGCAAAAGTTTTCTAAGCTGTTTCTGTTGGAAATTTAATATTTCATTTTTACTTTTCCACTGTAATTCCTTAAGCAGCCTAAGATTATTAGGAACTTCACTTAATAAAGCAAGTCGCATCTTCCATATTAAGTTTTTTAGATATAGCATTTAAATTGTATATTTATCGTATTTTATGATTTAAAGTTAATCTAAGAATTTCACACTCTACTAAAAACACAAACCCTATGCGAAAAAGTAGTAAACATGGTGGAGCTTTTTGGCAAAAACCATTATCTATTAAACCGATTCTCAAAAATCAGAGTAAGCATTTAAGCTATAAACATAGGACATTTGATTAACTATACACAACAGGTGCATAAATTAAGTATTCAGAGATTCAGGTTTTGGTTAGATTTGGATGTTATTTTTGAGTAATTCCGCAGGTGTGTAACCTTAGCGACATCGAATAAATCACGATTGAATAACATTCAAAGATAGCAAAGAGATGGAGTCCGAATGCTTCATTTATACACCCATTAAGTATATTAAATTGAATCCATCTATCTGCAAACCGCCGATCCCCACGATGAATTGGTAATCTTATTGACTTAGTACTATCACTAAACTTTATCTTTCAGCTTAATACTTCAGCTAAATATCTTTTCTTTTTGAAAAAATAGTTTCAAGAACTTCTCTATGTGATTCACATTGAATTACATTTTCTATTCGCAAAAAATGTTTTTCAGAGAACAAACGTTTTGCAAATGGAAAATAACTACTAAGTTTCCCAAACAAACGATTATTAAAAATTGTTGGTAAAAATCTAGAATAATAATAATCTTCTCTTTCATTACAGAAGTTTAACCATTCTTGTTGAATATAATGAGAGTCTGCCAGTTTTGAAGATCTCTCATTTATTTCCTTAAGAAATTCACTTTCTAATTCTTTTGGCATCTTTTGTGCTCCTATATTTCCATGGGACTGCACAAGAGGGATAAGATTTAAAACGTGATTATCTTTATCACTAATCTCAAGTTGCACAAGGAAGCCTTTATTCCATTGGCCAGATTGGTTTTCCCCAATATCAAAAATAAAATTACCCTGTCCATATACAATATAAGCTCCGTTATATTGTTCATAGCACCCTGAACAATGAGTATGTTGCACTATTACTGCATTTGCTCCCATCTCAACAAAAAAGCGACAAGTATCTCTTAAACGAGGACTAGGTAAAGGGTAAAGTTCATTTCCTCCATGAACTAAAACAACAAGATAATCAAATTTATCCCTTTGCCTTTTTACTACTCTTACATAATCAATCAAATCAAGGGGGTTCGCACCATACAAATTTTCTTTTGCAATAGAAAACTCATGCTCGGCGACAGCTATAATCCCAATCCTTATCCCTTTAACCTCTTTTATCAATATCTGCCTAGCATTATCAAGATCTTTCCCTGCACCAACAGTTGCAATATCAACTTCAGAACAAATTTGTAGAGTATTCGCAAGTCCTTCTTTTCCATGATCCATGATATGGTTATTTGCAAGATTAAGGACATCTATTTTTGCCTTATTTATACCGTTAATACAGGCACTTTCCACACCAATCACTGGCCCATTTTTTTTTATCGGTTTACTTTCATTTATAAGAGGACATTCAAGGTTTACAATTGAGAGATCTGCGTCACAAAAATATGGCAAAAGATCATTGAAAAGAACATCAGCATTTCCATTTATAAAGTATGGTAAGTTCTTGCCAATAGGGCAAAGATCGCCACCTACTAATAAATTTATCATATAATAAATCTTTCTAATAAATGAAAAAGAAACCTAATATCGCTATATTCAAATGAGTCAAAAATGCAACATGTACTGATTCAGATCTTGGTTAGATTCGTATGTTATGATTGATTTATTCCGCAGAAAGTAGCCTTCGCTACATCGAGAAAATCAGGATTGAATAACATCCAAAGATAGCCGAAAGACGAAACGCTAAAAATTGCACTTATGTCCGTTGAGTATAGAGTCTAATTTATTTTTGTTTAGTGCCATATTAAGAATAAAGTTTAATTTGGCTTTACCAATATCTTATTTCTATAAATCGATGAAGTAACATACCGTAATACCCAGAAAACATTCTTAATATCAAAAAGCAGTCCTAGTACTATCCAGAAAAACACCTTAAACATATATTTCCTATCTTTATAATCAAAAGCATTTATAAAAACCCGCGATGCGGCACGGTGCTTAAGCCTACAATTTTTATTAATTAGATAGTTATACTTCTGCCAAAAAAGGATGCTACTCTCTAATTTCTTTTGAGGATTATACGAGATCTTATCATTATTCGATTGCCGAACATGGACTAGTTTTTCTTTAAGAAATTCTACTTTGGCTATACCTGCTATACGAACATATAATTCCATATCCTGCATCCCCATAAACCGTTCATCTAAGCCATAAAGCTTTTTAAGCAAGTCTGCCTTTATTACAACAGTACTGTAAGTACCTATATAGTTTTTATACAACAAATCATTTTGTATCCATCCTCTTTTTTGGGGTACATATAAGAGAATTTCTTGTTTTTTTTCAAAATCATAGGATGCACGTCCGCAGTATATTAGACCAACCATATCATCACAAACTTGGATCTTTTTATGTTGTAACTCTAACTTCTCTTTAAGCCAAACATCATCATCATCCAAGAAAGCAACCCATTTTCCACAGCTCCGGAATATACCCGCATTACGTGTCCCTGCTCCCCCAGTAGAGAGATCGTTGAGTACATACTTGATCCGAGTATCTTGAAAGGAATTTACAACAACTTTTGTATTGTCTGTTGAGTGATCATCAACTACAATTACCTCAAAGTTAGTAAATGTTTGATTGCAAACACTCTGAATAGCCTCTTTAAGTAATTTTGCTCGGTTATAAGTTGGTATAACAACGGTAAAGTATGGATACTCCATTTTATTCATCTAACTCTTTCAATTATCCTTCATGTTAACAATATTATCTTCTTTTTAGTTTTGCACATTCATATATAAATTAATTTCATTTCTATACATATACACTACCATAGCTATTTAAGCATAATTTTTTTCTTGTTTACCACCCATAAAACAAAAAGCCTTAACAAATAACTATACATCATTTTAATAACAGTTCACGATCCTCTTGTTAATTTATTAGAGGTCCAATTAATCCCTTTATTTTCCAAAATATCCTTACTTTCACCTTGCGGTTTAGCACCAATCAATTCCATATCCGAATCTACCATTATTTTGACAAGTTCTTCAAAAGTTACTTTAGGTTTCCACCCGAGTTTTTCTTGTGCCTTAGACGCATCAGCAAGAAGATATTCCACCTCTGTTGGCCTGAAATAACGCGAATCAATCTCTACCACTGCATCACCAGTATTTAATATTGCCTTTAAGTTTGGCGACAAAGAGCCTACCACACCCTTTTCATTAACACCACTATTTTCCCACACAATCTCTACTCCCGCATATTTAAAAGCAAGTTCTACAAATTCTCTAACAGAATGGCTTTCACCAGTACCTATTACATAATCATCCGGTCTATCCTGCTGCAATATCAACCACTGGCACTCAGTATATTCAGGTGCAAATCCCCAATCTCGTTTAGCATCGAGATTTCCAAGGTATAATTTTTCCTGTTTTCCGGCAATTATGCTTGCTACTGCGTTTGTTATCTTTCTGGTAACAAAGGTCTCTCCTCGACGAGGAGATTCATGGTTAAACAAGATCCCGTTACACGCAAACAGATCATACCCTTCTCTATAATTAACAGTTACCCAATATGAATATATCTTTGCTGCGGCATACGGACTTCTTGGATAAAATTGACTAGTTTCATTCTGTGGAGGATTTGTAGCTCCAAACATTTCCGATGAAGAGGCCTGATAAAATTTTGTTTTTATACCACTTCGCCTTATTCCTTCAAGAAGTCTAATTGTACCTAAAGCTGTAATATCACCCGTATATTCAGGCATGTCAAAACTTACACGTACATGACTCTGTGCACCTAAATGGTAAATTTCATCAGGTTCAATGTTATAAATAAGATTAGTTAATTGTCCGGAATCAGAAAGATCCCCATAGTGAAGGAAAAGTCGTGCCCCTGAAATGTGAGGATCAACATATAAATGATTTACCCTCTCAGTATTAAATGTACTTGCACGACGAATTAGGCCATGGACCTCATAATCTTTAGACAGAAGAAACTCCGCTAGATACGAACCATCTTGTCCTGTTATACCTGTTATTAACGCGATCTTTTTACCCATAATAAGCCTTGATCTATATTTTACATTGACTAAAAAAAACTTTATAAATTAAAATCTAGTTATCTTCCATTGGACGATTATTAATTACTTTATGATAAATATCCACCAAACGATCATTTAATTTATTAATGTCGAAATTTTCTTCAACAAATTCCCTACCAATCCGTCCCATTGCAGGCCAGTCATTAAACCTTTCTATTACATGCTCTAAACGTTCAGCCAAAGAATCAACATTTCTTTCAGGAACAAGATATCCCGATTCACCGTCTACAACACTTTCAGGAAACCCATTATGAAGTGTTGCAATTACTGGAATTCCCATGGCTTGAGCTTCCTGCAATACTAACCCTTGCCCCTCCATATTTCCATTACTTGCAGTTACACTGGAAAGGATAAAAATATGAGCTTCAGAATAAAGCCTTTGAATCTCATCCTGGTCCATCCAACCAGAAAGCGTAACATTATTTTCAACTCCCAGTTGTCTAATCAGCTCCTTAAGTTGGTTGCGAAGAGGCCCATCTCCAACGATTTTATATCGAATTGTCGGGTATTTTTTTATGATTTTAGCTACAGCCTCAATAGAATACTTTATACCCTTTTTTTCAACAAATCTAGCTACTGTTAAAATTCTTATCTTCTCTCCCGGCTTAAACTTTCTTTCTTTAAATGCAAACTTGGCAGTGTCAAGTCCCACTGGCAATCTAACAATATCATTATGATTACAACCTAACTTTATGACTTTGTCTCTCGTAAAATTACTATTAGCTGTAACTAGATCTACTTTTCCAAACAAATCTAAATAAATATTTCCTCCATGTGATGCAGGACAAAGATACACATCATACCCATGAAAAGTAACAATAAGTTTACCTCTAAGAACACCGATATCCTTTAATATAACTCCCAGATTACCAAAAGGGCCGAAATGGCAATGAATAATATCATACGGTCTACTATCCAAAAAAGAAATAGTTGTATATAACAAACTAAGAGATGCCGCTCTTTTTCCATATTTTAACACATTAAGTGATTTCACTAAAGAACCTGGATTTTTCTTGAGATTTGCAAAAATTAATCCTACAGCTTTTACAAACCTTAAGACCATATTCACGGGTAATTGACCATAATAAATAGTATTGTCTAACAAATTATACTCTTTTACGGCTTTATGCACAGTTGATTCCCCGGCAGATTTAGCGGCAAATATGTCAACAACATATCCTCTATCTATAAGCCCTGTAATTTGGCTCAAAATAAAGGTTTCAGACAAGCAGGGGAATTTATTAACAATAAAAGCTATTTTCATAAATACGTGGTTTCCTCGTCATTCTTGCTAATAACGTTAAACAATAGTTGGATTTTTTTTATTTTTCTATCTAATTTATATTTTAGTTTAAGATTTCACGATAGTTAATAAAAGATTACGACATTTTTTCAATCTGGATCGTCCAATTGCAAAGACCAAAAGCATGATTAAGACTTTTTTCTCTAATAAATAACTAGGTTTATACTTAATAGATTTTATTAAATGACAAAAAGCCTTTTTGTTATCCACATTTTTACCATATGCGTAAGCACTACTGGCATATTTATGTACATGGGCGTATGCTTTATTCTTAAAACTACTTATCTTTGGTAATATGTCATCATTATTAAACAAGCTATTTAAAACAGAAAATTTTTCTTCCGAGGACACATCAGTTTTGTCAAATGTTTTTGCTTCACCATACTGTCTGAAATTTGCTAAAGTTTCAGGAAAATATGAAACTTTAAACTCTTTTAATGCGATGCGAAGCCAATATTCCCAATCCATGACAAGATGTAATTCTTCATTTACATCGCCAGTTTCTTGTATAACTTTGCGTCTAATAAAACTTGACTGCTGGGGAATAAACCACTCATTACAAACCAATGACTTTAAATCAAAATCCTTCGCCGGGGCTTTATTTGTAACTTGTCCATTTTCATCAATAATATTGCAATCACCATAAAGCATTCCAATATCATAATTTTCTAACATAAAATTAGCCGTCTTTTGAAGAGCTCCCATCTCATAAGTATCATCAGAGTTAAGCCAAGCTAAAATTTCACCGCTTGAACGATGCCATCCCTTATTGATCGCATCTGACTGACCATTATCTGGCTCACTAACCCAAAAAGAGAGCCATGGCCCGTATTTTCTGATAATTTCAGCACTTCCATCTGTTGAGCCACCATCCATAATTATATATTCTAAATTGGGATACCCTTGCAACAAAACTGATCGAATGGTCTCCTCAATAAATTGAGCCTGATTAAATGAAGGAGTGACAACACTTATTTTCGGCCAAATCTTACCATCATCCATTGTTGAATCGATTTGTTTACATTCAGTTGTCCATGGCCACCCTGTTTTATTAACTGGAGGAGCTGGTAGTTCTGTAAGGATAGGGCTTTTCATTTTGAATATTATTTGGAAGTTATGATTGAGTGATTCCACAGCCATCGCCTTAGCTAAATCAAGGAAATCACGATTGAATTACATTCAAAGATAGCAGAAGATTGCTAAATTTGAATCTCTAATTACTTTGAGTATTCTCTGTAGGTTAACATATAAAACTTATTTTGGACAGATATTATTCTTTAAAAATATAAGAACTTATTAGTAATGGACAGAATTTCCATCTAAAGCAAAATCATCCACAATTATTAAGCAATCAAACATCAGTTTTTCATAATAACGAAAGCAACGCTTAAGTTTTGGCTCAATCAGTTTGAACAATTCTTATCTAAATATAAACATAAAACATGAAAGTTATCTTCACCCGCATCCTCAGTTGTTAATTTTCGGTATTTAATTCTTTATGTTTAATCTATAATTTTACATATCACACATCACTAAACAAGTATTATAATTTCCCACACGTTAGGCAAGAAAACTTTCTGTTTTCCATAAAACATGTTTTTGAGATTTTTTCATTTATTTGAGCAAATAGGGTTTCCAAAATTCTTCATCATATCTTTGCCATGCATGACAACCAAACGGAAGTCGGTAATTATTTTGTTCATAACAATATCGTGGAACACATTCAAATGAGAATTCAAGAGCCGTTTCTAAAGGTGCTATGTTAAATCCGGGATAGTAATGACTTCCCCTACTCACAAGAAAACGCTCTTCACTTAGTTTGTATCGGGCTAATTCCCACTTTACACCATTAAACATTTTTAAATGTTTTAGCCATTTTTTCACATAAATACTGATTTTTTTGCTATTGTTAGTTTTATATAGCTGTTCCTTATATTCGGTAGGGTCGACAGAATATCTTTTAGAATTAAATATTTTGAGAAAACTTTCTACTTTTTTTAGCGCAAAGCCGCTATTTCCGACCTTACCTTCGTAAGCCGGATTTCCATAATAGACAGCATCTTTATGTTTAATCCAAGGAGCACCAATAAAATCAAAGTCCCGGTCACACCATTCTTTTAATTGATCCGAAAAAACCAAAGCATCTAATTGATAAATTAGTATATATTTGTAATCAATAAAACGCTCATAAAGTTTGGGAGAGAACAACAATTTCAAATGTGCATCTGCACTTCCAAAATACTTGTCGCTAAATCTCTCTATTTTAAAACCAGGACGTTCAAATCTTAGACTTTCCGGCATCAAGAAATATTTATCATATTTACCAAGGTAATGAGTTAGATGTTTTAATGATACCTCTTCACCCGGCGTCAATTGGTCCCTGTTTGACAACGGCACCACTATTGCGACAAGCTTTTGAGGTATTTCTTTTTGCGAGTTATTGCTTATAGTCATATGTTCTCTCTTTTGTCTATGTAAAAACCTTAATCATGAAAACTATTGTAAAGTTAAATAATACTTACAAGTGACTCGTCAACTAATGATTTCGCAGATTTACAAAGACTTATTTTGTTCTGAAATTGATATCGGAGTATTTATTATAAGATGTGCCTTACAAAACATCAAGATTTGATAACGGCACCACTATTGAAACAAGCTTTCGAGGTATTTCTTTTTGCGAGTTATTACTTATAATCATATGTTCTCTCTTTTGTCTATGTAAAAACCTTAATCATGAAAACTATTGTAAAGTTAAATAATACTTACAAGTGACTCGTCAACTAATGATTCCGCAGATTTACAAAGACTTATTTTGTTCTGAAATTGATATTGGAGTATTTATTATAAGATGTACCTTACGAAACATCAAGAAATGAAGGCATGTATGACTTTGTTGATTTACTTCAATTTTAATCGCTTTCCAAAAGAACTGTGCACTTAAGTTATTGCTATTAGAATATAAGGGGTGATCATTTGTAATATACCGATGACCACCCCTATACATTTTCCCGGACCGGTTACTATTGATACAGAATATTATCGTAATAAGCGTCCTGCTGGTTTGTTTCAACCTCAAAATTGTTAATCAAAATACTAGTTGTATCAGTATTTAATGTTAGCTCGTTACCAAATGCATTTACAGTTGTAAGGTTCGGGCTGAAATCAATTGTTATAGTATAATTAGTGTTTTGAACAAATCCATTTACAAAAGGTACATTTTCCACTTCAACACCACCTACTATCTTTTTCATCTGGTACGGCCCATAACCATCTGAATTTGACATCTCATAATAGTTATTTGCGTCTTGTATTAGGCGAATCTCAACCCAACCACCGAAAGGATATTTTGTTGTTGGAAGGAAGTCTATACTAAAACTTCCGTTATCAGCAGCGGGCAGACTATGGGAAAACTGGATCCCCATATTGTCACCTGTACCTACTTGAGCCCTATTACCTATTGAATCATAGGCAAATGACGAACCAGCCCCCCACACATCAACAACCGTATAATTTCCTGTAGTATCTGTATCGAAATTATCACTGAATAGTGCATTAATAACAATCGTCCCGGGCGAATAGGCACTTACCTGAGGATTCGTGCCATCATCTGTTAGTCCGTATACATAATACGTGCCGGGGAGCATTCCCGCTGTATCCCATGAACACGTTACTCCTGTCCCTTCTACTGCTGATGCGCAGGCTCCGATTATCGCTGTACCATCTAAACCTGTATTATCAGCATCGTAGAAGAATGCCGCCGTTACTGTGTCTTCCGCATCTCCTAGATCATACGTGATATTATATAAATCTCCTACAGTTATTGTATCTCCTACTCCATTCGGTTCTGACACACTCAATGTTGGCGCTGCATTCCCAACCGAATTGATTGTTATGACCCCTGACGAATAGGCGCTTATCTGCGGATTCGTTCCATCATCTGTTAAGCCGTACACATAATACGTACCGGGGAGCATTCCCGTTGTATCCCATGAACACGTTACCCCTGTTCCTTCTATTGCCGATGCGCAGGCTCCGATTATTGCTGTTCCATCTAAACCCGTATTATCAGCATCGTAGAAGAATGCCGCCGTCACTGTTTCTTCCGCATCCCCTAGATCATACGTGATATCATATAAATCCCCTACAGTTATTGTATCACTTATACCGTTTGGTTCAGTTATGTTTAGTGTCGGCAGAGAATTACCAGTTGTTAATAAAATGTTATCAAAGAATGCATCCTGCTGGTTTGTTTCGACCTCAAGATTGTTAATCAAAATACTCGTTGTATCAGTATTTAATGTTAGCAAGTCACCAAATGCATTTACAGTTGTAAGGTTCGGGCTGAAATCAATTGTTATAGTATAATTAGTGTTCTGAACAAACCCATTTATAAAAGGTACATTTTCCACTTCAACACCACCTACTATCTTTTTCATCTGGTAGGGCCCATAACCATCAGAATTTGACATCTCATAATAGTTATTTGCGTCTTGTATAAGACGAATCTCAACCCAACCACCGAAAGGATATTTTGTTGTTGGAAGGAAGTCTATACTAAAACTTCCGTTATCAGTAGCGGACAGACTATGGGAAAACTGGATCCCCATATTGTCACCTGTACCTACTTGAGCCCTATTACCTATTGAATCATAGGCAAATGACGAACCAGATCCCCACACCTCAACAACCGTATAGTTTCCTGTAGTATCTGTATCGAAATTATCACTAAATAGTGAAGCGCTCGCATTAATAACAATCGTACCTGGCGAATAGGCACTTACCTGAGGATTCGTTCCATCATCTGTTAAGCCGTATACATAATACGTACCGGGGGACATTCCCGTTGTATCCCATGAACACGTTACTCCTGTCCCTTCTGCTGCCGATGCGCAGGCTCCGATTATCGCTGTTCCATCTAAACCCGTATTATCAGCATCGTAGAAGAATGCCGCCGTCACTGTATCTTCTGCATCTCCTAGATCATACGTAATATCATATAAATCTCCGACAGTAACTGTATCTCCTACTCCATTCGGCTCTGACACACTCAATGTTGGCGCTGAATTCCCAACCGCATTGATTGTTATGACCCCTGATGAATAGGCGCTTACCTGAGGATTTGTTCCATCATCTGTTAGTCCGTATACATAATACGTACCGGGGGACATTCCCGTTGTGTCCCATGAACACGTTACTCCTGTTCCTTCTATTGCCGATGCGCAGGCTCCTGTTATCGCTGTTCCATCTAGGCCTGTATTGTCTGCATCGTGAAAGAATGCCGCCGTCACTGTATCTTCCGCATCTCCTAGATCATACGTAATATCATATAAATCTCCGACAGTAACTGTATCTCCTACTCCATTCGGCTCTGACACACTCAATGTTGGCGCTGAATTTTGTAATGTTACTGTTACATTCACGGTCGCGGTATTAGATATTGCCCCTAAAGTATCCTTAACTGTGTACGTAAATGTATCGATACCTGTAAACCCAAATTCAGGTGTATAGGTAACCGTACCATCAGGATTAGGATCGGCTTGTATACCACCAACAGGGAAATCCACAATAGTCACTGTTGTGGGGTCAATAACTCCATCATCGGAATCATTATCAATAACATCAATTATAACTTGAGTTTCCTTAATAGTGTTAGCATCATCATCCGTAGCAACAGGCGGATCATTACCTGCATGAACAGTTACAGTTCCAATATTAGATATTAGCCCTAGATTATCCATAACTGTATAAGTGAAGATATCCGCCCCAACAAAACCTACGTTAGGGGTATATGTTACAGTCCCATCACCAATTACAGCAGTTGATCCATTAGGCACATCATCAACAATAGCCACAGTTGCAGGATCTACGCTACCATCACTATCCGTATCGTTAGCAACAACATCAATTATAACAGGTATATCTAGTGGAGTAGTTGCTATGTCATCAACCGCAACAGGTGGTAGGTTCGCCGAACTACCACTAGTAAGAAAGATGTTATCAAAATAAGCCTCCTGTTGGTTTATTTCAACTTCAAAACTATTAATCAAGATACTAGTTGTATCAGTATTTAATGTTAGCTCGTCACCAAATGCATTTACAGTTGTAAGGGTTGGACTAAAGTTGATGATCATGGAGTAATTAGTATTCTGAACAAACCCATTTGTAAATGGTACATTCTCCACCTCAACACCACCTACAAACTTTTTCATCTGGTACGGTCCATAACCATCAGAATTTGACAATTCATAATAATTATTAGCATCTTGTATAAGACGTATTTCAATCCAGCCACCTAAAGGATACTTTACAGTTGGAAGAAAATCTATACCAAAAACTCCGTCATCAGTAGCAGTCAAGCTATTGGAGAACTGCAGCCCCAAATTGTCACCAGAAATCACTTGAGCTCTGTCACCTATTGAATCATAGACAAACGACGAACCGGATCCCCACACTTCAACAACCGTATAGTTTGCGGTTGTATCCGAACTAAAATCGTCAGAAAAAAGAATTTGCCCGACATTTATTGTGACATTTGCAACATTTGAGGTTGTCCCAAGCGTGTCATTAACAGTATATGTAAATTGATCGGAACCTATAAACCCTGGGTCAGGAGTATAATCCACTGTGCCGTTAGCGTTTGCAACTGCGGATCCATTACCCGGCACACTTACAACAACAGAGGCGGGGTCTATACCACCATCTAAATCCTCGTCATTAGAGACTACGTCTATTACTACTAATGTTTCAACTCCCGTAAACGCAATATCATCATTCGCGATAGGAATCAAATTATCAAAAACAGTGTTCATTACATTGAAAACATTAGTATTATCAAGATATGTACCTCGAACTGTATCATTATTTGTAGAATAATTTGCAAAGAGATTTGAACCTACACCTCTTGTATAAAGGGGAATAAGACTATTTGAATGACTACCGGTGTTCCAGGCCCAATACACGACTTCCCCTGCATCGATAACACTATCATTATCAAGATCATCCCAACTTGCCCTACGTCCGCCGCTACCAGAATATACCTTTTCAAGTCCTATAGTTGTATCGTTTACAGTACCAAGAGGTAAATTTGGAAATATACCGGTATCAGGAGTAAGGTAACCAGTCTCATGATCTCCGGTAACAATAAGCAAAGTATCATCCCAATCACTACCGTTTGCAGGATCATCTATCCAATCAATAACGGCCTGAACGGCATCATTAAAATCTATCATTTCACCCACAAGCTGATCCATGTTATTCGCATGTCCAGCCCAATCTACAGCACCACCTTCTATCATAAGAACAAACCCTGAGGCATTTCGATTCAGCACAGTTAAGGCGGCAAGAGCACAATCTGAAAGAGTCGGTCTATCACTGTTAAAGTTCGAACCATCCGCCAATCGGAAAATATGGCCTCCAAAAAGCCCTGCTAATTTTGTTGTACTTGCATTATTAGCCGCATTTAGTAGCGCAGTACCACCATCTACCCCTGTTTGACGTTCCACCAAGACATGTTTACCAGCCTGGCCACTTTCATTTCCAAGTTTAGTTGAAATTGCGCTGTTAATATATGCTGACCCACTTGACCCAATTACAACATCTGCAACAGGTAATGTTACCCCATGCCCTCCGCCATATAATGGATCGGAAGCTAAACCAGTTGTATTTGGATCACCAAAAAATGCTTCATCCGCAATTGCATAACCATTTGAACGTACATCATTATGTGATGTCCAGGCTCCTGGTGTACCATGTGAAACGGCAACTGAGCTTACAGAACCTACCGCCTTTATTAATTGTTTAGATTTTTCTCCTATTGCAAATAAACGGCTTGCATCACCTGTTGAAACACTAATATTTCCAACGTCAGTTTTAGAACCGGTATATAATGCTGATGCAGCAGCAGCACTATCTGTAACTGCATTTTGCAAAACATATTGGAAATTTGTCCAAGCTTGCGTTGTATCATAGCTACCACCTATTGGATAAGTTGACATCCAATACTGTGTCCAATCAGTACTTGTCTGATACAGAGGCGTAGTTCCTGTGTATTTATTAGCCGCCTCAATCTGCTTTTCGCCCCAACCATCCGCAATCATTAATATAACATTTCTTGCTACAGGTGTTTGAGCTCTAATGTAATTTATATCCAACGCTAAAACTAGAAAGGCACAAATCATAGAAACATATAATTTGAACCCAAAGAATTGGTCTATGAATTTGTTATTGTTTTTTAAAGCCCTTTTTAAGATATATTTAAACATTATTATTTACCCCCCCCTTCGGTAATCTCTAACGCAGGTATAAAAGAGAAATCGTCACTGTTTATATTATCGTTAGAACATTTAATAGCCAGGATGTTTCTCCCCGGAAATAATTCGTGCCCAAAGCCACTAATATCTATCTTCTCATTTACAGGTATCTCAGTCCGAAAAATCTCAATACAATTTATAAAAACTATAGCTTGCCCATCACAGATCAACCCCAAACGAAGGTCTTTTAATTCTTCAGGATCGTTAATGACAAACTCTTTACGCCCTAGAATTCCTAAAAAATTACCTTGCATATCGTCCAACTCACCATCCTCACTATTACCTAACAAAATAGTTTGCGGATTAATAATTCCGTCAGTGTCATCATCATTTTTAAGGACATCAATCTTTACTTCACCATCTTTATCTACGAATGCAAAATCGTCATTAATATCAGGGTGCTTGTTTATATCATCTATATCACTTTTAAATTCATGATCAGTACCGCCAAAATCTAACTTAACTTTATCATTTTGATCTTGAACGTCCCTATTTACGATCCCCTCTTCATAAACAATGTTATCCTTCTTATAATTAAATGACATAGACTCAACATTGGCTTGCCGAGAATTAAGCTTAAAAGCATTTACACCTGCCACACTTACTGTCACTTTTGCCTCAGAAATTGCACCACTGTCATCTTCCACCTTATAAACAAAGGTATCATCCCCTGTAAACCCTTTATCAGGAATATATGTAAATGTACCATCCTTATTAATTATTATTTTCCCGTTTTTTGGGTTATTCCCGTACCCTATACCGCTACTGCCTTCAAACCAACCTGAATCATCAAAATTAATGTCTTGCCAATTCTCAGGAGCGTCTTTAATACCTTTAAGAAATTTCCATTTATCTCCAGGCATTATATCATTTTTTGATTTAGCTAACACACTATGAGAAAGGAGAGAAGATGTAAAGATTATTAAACTTAACAAAACAAAGGTTTTTATGTTTAAGGAAATATAAACACCAGCATAACTTCCACTTACAGCATTTTCAATCTTTTTTGTTGGTTTATTTTTACACATTCGCACCAGTCTTTTCCCTCCAAATCATGATTAAATTTCGAACAAATCAAAATATATTATTACTTTTATTATACCCTACAATTAAGAGCATATAGGTAAGAATTCTACCAAACGCACAGAATACAACGCAAAATGTATACCATGTTAGCTAACAAAAAAAATATATTTGTAACTTGTTTATTTAACCAATACTAGCACTTTATCGACAGTAATGATAAACCAGCGAAGGAAAGTATTCATCCGTTACGTTTACGTAAGAACAAACCTCTAAGCCTTGACAGACCAAGAGGTAACATCTGCACCAACAACACGTTACAACAACACAAAAAAAACCACCACCAGTGTAAAAAAACTAACATCATTAAGTGTAGGAGTTCCCTACAATCTTAAACATAGGCCGGTTAGGTTTTCTAAAATAATTTCCAAAAGAAACACAATAACAATTACGGAGTTATAAAGTATGTTTATGCGTAACAATATTCCCCGTTTTACCCAATACTGTTCGGCACAGTAGTTAATTTTTGGTTTAGAAATGGTATCGCCGTCCGTTACATTAATATAACTATATCAAAAATTCCTATGGCCATGCTAACTATTTCAACCGGAAATTACATTATGATGAATACGTGATCTCATCTTATTATATTTCTTTTAACCCAACATTTACCGGCTTACGTTCATTACAGCAAGCCAGTCCTATAGAGTACAAGAAACTTGGCATTAAACAAACCAGCCTGGGTAGCCTTTCAGAAGCAAGTAATGTATTTGACCCGGAACTACGCAGGCCAATCATCATGGGACTTGCACAAGAAGCCCGTCCGTTGAAACTTGAAAAGCGTTTAAACAATTTCAACATGTCCCTGGTAACAGTAGATGGTACATTGCTTAAAGCACTACCAAAGATATTATGGGCCTTATGGCTTAACAATGATCACCCTGAAGTTAAAATGCATCTGGAATTCAATATTCTTAAATCGCTTCCCTACGGGCGCAGCTTACTCATGCAAATAGAAACGAAAGAACAAATCTTGCATCTAATTTAAACTCAGACAAACTTTATATCTTAGATGCTGGTTACATGGAGTATAAATTTATGGAAAAGATTATACAAAAATCTAGCTCGTTTGTTGTTCGATTACAGGATAACACAAGTTGTAAAATTATTAAAGAGCACGTACTTACTGAGTCAGACCAAAAGGCTGGAGTTGAATTCGATCATACCGTTTCACTTGGACCTATACAAAAACGTAATGCTATCTCCAAAAACCATTAATAATCATACAAATTCACAACTACGATGAACGGGCACTCTATGGTTGCAAACAAAAATCACGTGTATCCAGTAAAAAGACATTTAGAACTAAATCACCAGACATACACTTTTAATTACCACAGATGTATGGATTTGCCCGCAGAGCTTACCTCTGACAAATAGAGGTTTTCTTTCGTTGGTTTAAACGCATTCGGCAGCCTGCACCTTCTTGCACTCTCAAAGAATGGAATAACTATCCAAGTTTACAGTGCTTTGATTGCCAGTTTGTTAATCTGACTATGGCCTAGCAGAAAGCCTACTAAACGTACATTTAAAATAATATGTTTATATTTTCAAGGATGGGCGACATTAGATGAATTACTCAAACATATCAAGAAGCTTAAACTAGAAAAGAAAAAATCACCATAACGGTGATGGTACACTTTCACTATTGATCGCCAAGGCGAGAGATATGTCTGCATTTTTCTCCTCTCTTCGCCCATTAACTCACGCACTTATATTGCTACGCTAATTTTATACAGTATTTACTTACGCGTTTCATCATTGCGGCTTTCAATCAAATACAGCACCGAACAGTATCGCGTTTTACCCAATTTTTACTATTTTACGAAACAGATTGATAAAAAAACAGAGGCAAAATAACGGAATGCAATAAACTAACTTTGGCAGGGTATAAAATTAATTATTTTACTTGCAAGTTTATAAAGAAACCAGAAATTACAGCAAACAGTATTTTTACTTAAGATGTGCAGTATGCGTTTTGAAATTAACCACAGGCAATTCTTTTACTATTTCCCAACTCTTCGTACTGATTATATGCGTCAATATATTGTAATATATACTTTCCTATTTCTAAGTTATTGTCAGTTTCCTTTCGTTCCAAAAGCATGGAAATACGTTCCACATAGTAAACTAAACGATACACATCTTTAAAGCGCTGTAGATTTTCTACAAGTCTTGGAGCCTTTATTGTTATTTTTGAAAAAATAAATGGTAACAATTCTCCGATCTCAACCTCAAGTGTTTTGGGCAAAATGTTCCACATAGAAGGTCCGTAGAAGAGGAAACTATAAAAATCAAACAAGGCACTTCTATGCTTAGCTCCTTCCCAATCAAAAATCCGTAATCCACGATTTGCCTTAAGCATATTTTCAGGACAGAAATCCCCGTGAGAAAACACTAAATATATATCACAATTTTTCTCACTTCTCAATCTGTTGATTATCGAATAAATAAAGTTCATCGTTTTGTCGGTTTCTAATGAATCTAAATCATTTATTAATAATTCTAAGGTTGATAAATTTTCAGTTAATTCATTAGCATATTCTAACAAATTTTTTGCTAAAGGAGGCTGAAAGAAAAGCAGTCGTTCTATACATGGTGCTACATGGCGAAAGAAGTTCTTTATAAAAAGGTTTGCTTCTAATGGCTTGCCCGCTTCCAAACTACCAGCAATAAAATTTTCTTCATACCAACCTTCTTCAACATCCCACCTATTTATGGCAGTAGCAAACTCTATGCTACTAACGCGTTTCATAAGTTCAATTTCTGACGAGACAATAGATGTACTGACATTATTATCAAACAACTTAATAACCTTACCACGTTTAAGGTCAAATATTTTATATCCTTTGTGCACCAACATACAAAGTTGTCCATAAAATGGCAATTCAAGTACTGAACCATATTCCATTAAGTTAGCTTTAAACAACATTAAACGGGCCAGGACTTTCAAATTATACCTATAGTATTTAAATTTGCACGTAAACCATGTTTTAATACAAAGTAAAGTATTTGTGCTATTATTCCTAGGTAACGGCCTTAATGTCTCTTTTTTGACAAACAAAACCCACGCAAGTTCCAGTACATTTTGTTGAATGCAAAAATAACGCCGAGGGCTTAATTTAAAATATTGATATTTATTAACGTTTCCCAATTTATTCTTTTACGTGAGCAAGATTCTTAATTACAATAAAATATTAATTAAAACAAATGGAAATAGTAAAATCAAATTCTCGCCTTATATCTTATAAAATACTTATTGACTATTTCAATAAAGAAGAAATTTTCCTCCGAACTCTGCGAAACATGCTATTTCTTTTTTTCTTTCGAGAAATTCTATACTCAAGACGAAGCAGGTCAGCTTCTCTATCTCGTACCATATACGGGGGATGGCGTAATGGAAAAGCCAAATCTTTTACCAACAAATTAGCATCAACCTCATGATTTTTTACTGATTTAGTATGAGTGGCATCATCTCCATATCCAATATTCTTAACAAGGTTCGTTTCCGGCACCACAACAAGCCCATTTTGAAGCCAACAACATAAACACCACTGATAATCCCAATAATCAACATTACCACCCATTGTATACGTTTTCTCAAAAACGTTTTTAAATTGTTCCACCGCAGTCGGGTATATTAGAAAATCAAACAACCATGACGAATCACGGACTTTCGGCCACATTTTTATTCCTAAATCATGATACTGCCATGCTCTACGCCAAGTAGCCCAAGCCCCTGCGCATTTCATAAGATATCTAAAGCAATAACTATATGGAATTTCCTTTTGCCCTGCCACCGTGTTCATCCCATTAATGACCATCACTCTTTGATCATCACGATATCGTTCAAGTATTTCATCGCAAAATCGAAAAAAGGTTTGATTTGGAATACAATCATCTTCAAATATGATTGCTTCTTCAACATTCTCAAACACCCAACTAATACCTGTCGCAGGACGTTTCCCACACCCCAAATTTACATCTGAGTAGTTTTTGAAAACTTCACAATCCCAATCAACCTGCTCAATAACTTTTCGCGCAGCAGCACATTTTTCTTTATCATCAGGACACTCGTCTCTAGGGCCATCGGCAATGACAAATAATTTCTTGGGTTTAGCTTTTGCTATTTCATCAAAAACTTTCTGTGTCTTATCTGGACGGTTAAAAATAATTAACGAAACTGGTGTGTTCAATTAAACTTCTCCAAATAAAGTTGAAAACATTCTAACACAAAATAAAGTGTACTTTGGAAAACAATGTACAACATTACGTAACTTTGCTTATAAACAAAGTTTTATCCTTTTTACTGGACGTCCAAACTTTAACATTTCAGGTAGAGTCTTAAAGTGTACTTCCTTATCGACCCTTTTTAAGAATAAATAAAGGGCCTCCAACATGTTTTCCCGACCAACATCAGGTTTGTTGTAGACAGAATCGTGAAGAAGAATAACACTTCCAGGTTGCACTCTACTAATCAATTGGTTGGCCATGGATTGACTACTTTGATCTTTCCAGTCACCAATCTCTAAATCCCAAGCAAAAACCTTATAGCGCAGATAAAAAGCATTTATATGTGATTTCAAATTCTCACGTCCCCATGGAGGCCGAAAGATACGCTGCCGCCCATAAGGGGATAACACACGCGCGCATTCACGGATTTGATACCGTTGTTCTTTTGCAGTTATCGTAGGAAATGATTTATGGTCCCAGGAATGGTTACAAACAGAATGTCCGGCCCGTGAAACCATCTGAACTATATCAGGATGACTTTTTGCAGCTTTTCCAACCATAAAAAAATTAGCATATACGCCAAAATCTTCTAATATACTAAGAACTTTAGGCGTATATAGTGGATGAGGACCATCATCAAAAGTTAATGAGACTACAAATTCCTTAGTGTCAAAACGTGTAGTAGTACCTATTAACTTTCGTGTCACAAGAGCAATTTGATTTCCAAAATACATATTTTAATCTTTAAACCGGTATACTACTTTAAAAAGTTTTCTAAGCTTTTTCTTCAACCTAGAACCACACCTAAACCTTTTTCTCATCTCCAAACTTTCAATCTTAAAATAATTCATGTCAAATTTTCGGTCAAACAAAATACCGTTTGGATGATTTAACGGAAACTCCATCTTCCTTGATTCAAAATCAAAAATTTTAGCAAAATATTCATAATTGTGAGTATGTGTCGCTATTTTCCCTATTCCAATATTAGCAACAAGGTTAACTTTTGGTATAATGGCAAGTCCATTTTGTGACCAACACGAGAAGACCCATTGATAGTCCCAATAATCTAAATCACCTTCACAATTATGTGCTTTATCAAATCGACTCTTATAAAACTCGGCTAGTTTTCGATTTCCTGTAATATTTTCTAACCAATCTAAGTTTTGTAACTCGGACCATTTTTTAATTACAAAATCGTAATGGCTCCAAGAGCGACGCCAGGTGGCCCAACCCCATGTAAATGGCAAACAACTAAAATGATAACTATATTCTGTTTTATTAAAAATGTGTGGTTTTATCCCACTTATCAACCATACATCCTCATTGTTACGATATCTTTCTAACAACTCTTCGCAAAAGCGAAAAAATGTAATATCAGGCACACAATCATCTTCTAAAATTATAGCTTCTTCAACATTTTCAAAAACCCAACTTATCCCCGTTGCAGGCCGGCATCCGCATCCCAAATTAATATCTGAATAGTCTTTAAATACCTCACAGTCCCAATCCACCTGGTCAATAATCGCCCTAGATGCGGCACATTTTCCAACATCCTGATAATTATTGCTCCGTGGGCCATCAGCAATAACAAATAGCTTTTCTGGCCGATATTCTGCTATTTTAGCAAAAACTTTAGCTGTTGTATTTGGTCTGTTGAATATAATTAGCGCTACCGGGGTTTTCATACCTTATTATCTTAAAGCAAATGAGGCAATCTGACACATTTCAAGACTATTTATTGATTTGTGTATATTTTTCATAGGTCATCCCTAATTTCATTAAGTACTTAAATGTATGTTCTTTTAGATAGTTTTGTATATAAGGATATTGTTTTCTGTTATTACGAACAAAACTAAACGCAAAATCAAAAGCAAAAGCAGTAATGATTTTAGCGGAAATCACTAGAAATCGCAATTTTATATTCGATTCTAGATTTAGATTTACAATCTTATTCTCAGAATGATAGTAATTATATCTTCCATGTATAAAGTACACGGAAGCAATCGAAAACAATTTCATCTTATTTTGCTTAACGAGGTGATACAAGAAGAGTTGTGGATCGTAATATATTATTTGATCTGGCATCTTATTAGAAATCGCTTTCAACAATACAGTTTCTTCACTATAAGCAATCTTATTGCCAGACATGCCAAATTTCGGATCAAATCCACCAATACTTTTAAGCACGGTTCGTTTGAAAAACATATTACCGCCATAAATATTAACGCATTCCTTACCGTTTAGTATACGAGCTTCTTTACCAGGCTCATGCGTACCATAACTATCTTTGTACCATTTTGGTTTGCGCCCATTATAGAATGGATAAAAAGGACCTCCAAAAACAGAGGGAGAAATGTTTTCTATCACACTTTTGGCAACCGCTAACCACTGCTCAGGCACTTTGCAATCATCATCAATGTAAGCGACATATTTGCTATTAGATTCTTGCCATCCTCTATTACGTGCATAAGATAGGCCTTGACGATTTTCTAAAACATATCTTATATTGTGATGATTACGCTGAAGTTCTTTAACTGTTTTGCAAGTATTATCTTTGGAATTATTATCAATGACAATAATTTCGTAAAACGATTCATTTAAAGATTGATTAACAAGAGTTTTAAGGACATCAGAAAGTAAGTCAGCTCTATTATAGGTACAAACGACAACGCTAATCATTAACTCTTTCATAATCTCAGAACATTTAGTGTCGGATACAATCATATTTTTTATCTTTGATTGGGCAATTTGTCTAATTCGGTTTATTACTTGTCTGTAGATATGCCAAAATACATAGAGCGGCATAGCCGATACCGAATTGCTAAACTGTTAAAATTGTTACCAATACCTAACATTGACAGCTTCAATTCGACTAAATATTGGTGTAAAGATCTATACCAAACGAATAAACAATATCAAAAATAGAGCGTACCTCATCTTTGTGAAGTTCAGACTTCCAGCCTTGTAAGTTTTTTCACTCAATCAAATAATTTCTATCTTTATTTAAGGGTGGCGAGTAATAAAAACCACAGGGTTTTAAATTTTTTTTAATATCCCCTAAAAATCAGCGTTATCCGGTTAGATATTTGCGTAACACATTTGCGTGCTAACATGGAGCGCCTAAAATTATTGTAATAATATATAATGATAATAACGTACTAATTCACATATAGTCTACAATTTGTAAGCATAATATTATTCTCATATTACCCAATAAACACTCAACGTCTTATTACACTGGAGTATATATCTCGCACCTTATATTCTAATCTTTTCCACCGTGATTGTTGAAAAAGTACTATTTCAAGTTTTGGGATAGAAAGATGTCGACGTCTATGACATTCTATAGAATAGTTAATTAATCTATAAACATCACTAAAAGTTGCATCCCCTAAATTGATAATCCATCCAGGTGTTTTTTCTGAAAACATAGCGTTACCTATTCGATGACCAATAATTTCAGGTAACGGCTTAAATTTCTGCTTAAAAATAGTTCCAGCGTTGGGATATCCAAGATCTTGCGTTTTTCTTACTAGCTCTATTCTTTCTTTAATCTTTTGCCTGCTTATTTCTTTATCTTGATAATGCAGTTGTAAAACTGCAGACAATATAATCCATTCTCTCTTCTTATGAAATATGGAGGATCTATAATCGAAACAACAGTCCTTGTTATTAATTATTCTTATTTCTTTTCCATCAAATATCTCGACAGAAACAACATGATCAGATATGGAGAGTTTATGAGCGCGTCCTCTACCCGCATTCATCCATATCGCACCTCCAACATTACCAGGAACAGAATGAAGATATTCTATTCCCGATAGATTATTTTCAATACCAAAAGCTATCAATTTCTGTAATTCTATACTAGATCCTACTTTTACAAGATAATTATCATCAACGCTAATCGTTCTACAAGCCTCAGTATTCTTAATGACAATTCCTTTTAATCCTTCATCGCAGATAAGAAGATTGGATCCTCTTCCAATAACGTAATATGGTATCTTCTTTTTCTTACAAAACATTACCTTCTCTATCAATTCATCCTTACTGGAAGGAATACATAAACACTCTGCTATCCCGCCAATTTTAAAAGTAGTATGTCTCGAAAGAGGTTCATTATAATATTCAGATCTATTCATTTGCCGAAATTATCAGTTTAATCTTATTAACAAATTCATTTGATTGGTTAGTAAAAATCTTTCTTTTTTCCTTAATGTAACTATATGGCCATTCTTTCAAAATGTTATCTTTAAAAATTTGATCGATTTTTTTTAGAAAAGCAGCTTGAGTTGTGTAATAAAATTCCAATAAATCAAAGGATCGCATCAAATCTTTCATTTTACTTTCTCCATCACTACTAGAATTACGGAGATCGATCCCAAAAAATGGAGTCCCATTCGCAATACACGCTATACTTGGATGCATCAAGATAGAAACACAAATATCAAAGAAACCAAAGATAGAGAACCATTCTAAAGGATTAAAATCCTCTTTTGAAAGATCGACATCTATAGCATCATTTGAGAAAGAAACCCCTACCGTTTGATATTCTCTTTGTTTAAAATATTTTATTAATTCATTTGTCTCTGAATTATTATAAGCAACAATACCCACTCTTGGTTTTGAGAAGTCTACCCCTAACTCTTCTAGTTTACATTTAATCTGGTTTTTATCAACAAGGCCTAAAACATCAATAGAGAATGCCGGATCGGGCACCAACTCTGCTTTTTGGGCAAGATCTTTATCCAACCATTCAAGAAAAGAAATTGTTCTTTGATCTCTTACCCCTAACAAACTAAAATCTAAGAGATTTCTTGTCATCATTTTTTTATGCTTTTTAGGAATCAGAGTCCAATCAGTTTGCCCTACGCATGCAGCATATGCAATCTTTGGCATTTTTATGCTCCTATCAGGCCAATATGCATTCGGAAAAGCTGGTGACCAAGGATATTTCTGATTATAAACAGGCCAAAACCATTTTTTAGAATGTGTATATTTAACCCGCCAAACTTCATCACTTCCAACAATAACGGCATTGTAATTATTTTTAATAATATACTTAAACGCCTTAACATGTGTATCTTCTATGAATCTCTGCGGACTTAAAGGTAAGGAATTATTAATGAAGTTGTCTAAAACTTTTTCTCTTTTATTTTTAGGCTCTCCATAAACTTTTATTTTAGAGATATAATTATGGTCCACTATATCCACATCGCAGTTTGAGAGTTGTTCCGCTAAAAGCTTAGTAAGGCAAAAAGCTTGCAAAATTGCACCTTCATTAAATCCTGAATGAAGTGTTAAAACTCCAACCTTTTTCTTCACAAAATGGCCTCCTAATCTTTTCTGTATTTATTAATAGACTCGCGGCCTATGTTGTTGTTATATATAGTTTATTGTGGTGTTTTATCACTGATTTGTTACCAAGCAAAATTTCGGTCCTATCCTATATAGCCAACAGACATCTCTATTCGTTAGCGAACACTAAGGAATTATCCAAAAATGCACGGAGTTTGTTTATCTACGAATAATTCTGCATATTCTTTTTCAGGATACCGATAGATACTATTCCATCTTCGCCACCCCACAATAACCCCATCAAGCAAGTTTCGGTACGATCAGATATTAAAAGAGAGAAAGTAGATTATACCAACATATTTCTTACCAGAATCTTTAATTAGTAGACCGTTCAGCAAATGACATTGCTCTCCACCATCCCTTGCAGTAACCGTAAAAACACAAACATCAGAAGAAATATAACCAGCCCCATAACTGCGCGTTAAGACTTTATCTTCTTTGGGCATTTCTGGTTAAAATTAATTATGTTTTGTAACATTATTTTCAGAACGTACTAATTGCCAAATCAACTAATTATTTGGCTAGGATTATCGCTTAATTTCACACAATCCCATTTATGCGGCAAATAAATCGTCCCATTAACTTGATGTCCACCAACTATCTTAAGTTCACCGATTCTCTCTCTTTTGTCGTAAAAAACAAAACCATCAGAATGAGTAATCCCAGCATTCATAGAATATATGTTTGGTAAAAGATTAAAATTCTTAATGTCAATATCTACATATCCATCTTCAGCAAGAACACCTAATTGCAAGCCATCTACATCCCCGCGAATACCAGTCACTTGTGAATCACCTAATCCTGTAATGCCAACCTGAAAAGCAGGGTTTTCAACAGGTTTAGAGACTTTATAGTGAATGCGAAACTTTACATTATCGCCTACATTAAATTCATCTTGAACCATATTTAAACTATTTAAAACCTCAAAACGTGAAATTTTTATTTCTCCAGTACCTATATTTACAGCCTTTGTTTCTTTCCCACTTGTCATCGAAGTTCTTAAAACATCAATTGCCGGAGAAACGTCACCATCAAAGATCATCTTTCCTTTCTCTAGCACAATAGCACGGGGACAAAGAGTGCTAACAGTTTGCATATTATGTGTTACAAGAATTATAGCGACATCTTTTTGTACTAATTCTTGTATACGTTGACGACATTTAGACCGAAAGTCCATATCTCCAACAGCCAGAACTTCATCAACCAACAAGATATCGGGGTTCATATTTATTGCTATGGCAAAACCTAATCGCACTTTCATTCCAGAACTATAACTCTGTACAGGAGTATCAATAAATTCTTCAATCCCTGAAAAATCAAGGATTTCATCAAATTTCTTATCAATACTTGACTTCGCAATTCCTAGCACCGCTGCATTTACATATATATTTTCCCGTCCTGTCAATATGGGGTTAAATCCTGCACCTAAAGCAATTAACGCTTGCATCCGTCCACGAATCTCTATGCTTCCGGTATCCGGTTTTATTAATCCATTTAACATGCGAAGTAAAGTCGTTTTCCCTGCACCATTACCACCAATTAAACCTAACGACTCCCCACGTTCTACTTCAAATGAAATATCCCCATTTGCCCAAAATTCATTTTTTCGTAATTCTTTATGGTTATTATTTCTTCCAATCAGTTCAGACCCCATATCTTTCATGCCATACCAAAGTGAACGCTTTAGGCTATAGCAAAATTTCTTGCTTACATTTTTTACACTTATAATAGGGTCAGACATCAAGCACTCATCCTTTCTATAATTATGGGAAGGGTCAACTTAAATATAATCCAGGTCACAAACAGACCAAATAGTGATACACAACTTACAACAAAAAACGGTTCGAAATTCGACAATACTCCTTTGGTAGCAAGATCCCTTGCACCAACAAGTATTGGACTTACAGGATGCCAGGTTGACAACAAAGAGTAAGGAAACGTTTTTAGCGCTGGATAAACAACCGTCGTAACAAAAAACCATAACCTTAAGACAGTTGTTAACCCTGTTCCAATATCTTTGTATAACGTTCCAATAGGAGTAAGAAACAAACCAATAGCCATCCCTAAAATTATTGATATTAGTAATGCAATTGGCAAATATAAAAGTCCCAATGTAACCTGAACCTTAAAAAATATAAAGATCCCGATTAGAATTACTATTTTTATTAAAAGATTAAAAACGACACCATAAAACGGGCTTACAATTAGCGCTTCACGTGGAAATTAGTAACAGGCAAAGTTTTTGTATCAATTTTCTTATTATCGAAATCTATTTGTTTTTTTAAACTTTATATTAGAAATAAAACTGATCCTATATCTTAAGAATATAATTCTCATTTTTTTGATTAATGTCAAAATCAGCCTTATAAGATCGTTAAAGAAAATACAGGAAGAAATTAAAACATATTTTCTTCATTTATACATAAAGGAAGTATAAATAAGTAAAACATGCTTTTTATCAGTGTTGTCCGGTTAGAAATTTGCATCACACATATGCGTACTAACATTCACGCCTAAAATGCCTAAATTGATAGAAATTTATTATTAATAAAAAAACAACGCTATTAACTTTATGCGCTTTTTCACATCATAATGTTGCAAAATGTTCAGAAATATGAAACAATTTTACACTACAAAAAGCTAACTGGACAATGCGGGCTTTTTATAAAAAATAAAACAATATTTTACGTAAACTGATAACCAAGCTACAGTACTACACTTAAACTGGAAAGATGCCTAATGTATGATATTTTTTCAGCAATTTAGAACTTTTAATTTATGCCCTCGCAGAGTATAACCAAAGATGATCTTGCCAGGAATAAAATAGCTTCCCGGATAGTAAAAAAAAATAGCTTCTTCTAATCTATCAATAATAGAAGGCTTGAACAGTTAACATTTGCCATTCAATGCCGCCAAGGCCATACTTCTACTTTTATCAACCTAATATGCATTCCTTGGTAAACTCATCGTCATTGATGGATCATTAAGTGATGGTGTCTCTTTCATGTACTGGCAAGACTATAGAAACGGTTCTAAAAAAGCAAAGGTCCATTTTGGTTTTGACATTAACCACTCTATTCAATCTAAAATATTTTTAACTGATGGTAAATAAGATGAACGCTCATTTGTTCGCCAAATTCTCACCGCTGGTCAAACAGGAATCATGTACAGAGGCTACCAATATCATAAAGATTTTGATATTTGGCAACTTGAAGGAAAACATTTTGTATGCAGAATCAAGAAATCGACAAATAAGTTCGTTATACAAGCCAATGCTATTGAAGCAGACTCCTCTATTTTCTATGACGCAAAAGAAATTGTCTATATCTATAGGCCTCGTTGGAATATTGAAACATTCTTCGGCAGGTGGAAACGCCACCGCAAAGTTTATCACCTCATAGCAAAAGCACGATGCGGTCTCATGGTGTAAATACTTGCCGGATTAATTACACACTTACGGATAGCCATCTATTGCCACAAGAATTTTAATAAAAACGTATCAATCAAAAGAGTCAGATAATTTAGCATATTATGTGTTACAAGAATTATAACAACATCTTTTCGTACTAATTCTTGTATACACTGCCAACATTTAGACCAGAATCCATATCGCCGACAGCCAGAACTTCATCAATCAACAAAATATCAGGGTTCATATTATTGATATGGCAAAACCTAATCTCACTTTCATCCCAGAACTATAACTCTGTGTAGGAGTATCAATAAATTTTTTAATCCCTGCAAAATCAAGTATTTCTTCAAACTTTCTTTCGATAGTTGATCTTGTAATTCCTAACACAGCAGCATTTGCATAGATATTTTCCCTCCCTGTCAAGATTGGATAGAACCCGGCCCTTAAAGCAATTTTATGACGCTGACTTTCGGACTCATTTATATCATCTGCTATTGTAATTCTATATTACTCGTTAGTGTAAAGATCTATACCAAACGAAGAAACAATATCAGAAATAGTGCGGACCTCATCTTTATTAAGCTCAGACTTCCAGCCTTGTAAGTTTCTCCCCTCAATCAAATAATTTCTATCTTTATTTGTAGAAACGTCTGTTGGCTTAGAGATTTTATCGCTTATTCCACAAGGCATCTTTAGGCCGAGTAATGTAAATACTCTTTCTAATTCTTCTCTCTTTGTGACTAAATTTTCGTATTTACAAAATATAGCTTCCTCATTTTCTAGCTGTTTAAGCGGAATCATGTTTTCAATACTCCACATAATTGCATGCTTTTCGATATCTTTCTTGCAACCTCTTATTAAACCTTCAAAAGGATAAAGATAATCTTCCATTAACTCTTGCTGGTCCAAAAACGTATCAAGATGCGTTTCCCATTTCTTTTTCATCCTAGATAAGACAACAGCACAAGGATGGCGAGTAGTAAAGATTATAGGGTTTTTAAATCTCTTCTTAAGATACCCTAAAAATAGATTTGCCCGAATTTCCTTTACAATAATTCTCCATGTAACATTTCTTCTATTTTCCGATAATATCCATTTGTTTCTGATTTTTCCTAGTAAAACATCTTCGATTGTTTTATCTAGACGATGTTCCTTACTATCTGGTCTAATATAAGGCCGCAAAGACGATGTATTTATTTGTGGAACATATTTGTAATTAAACGGCTCAAAAAGTGATAAAAAACCAGAACAACTTCCAATGATATTCCCTAACCAGGTAGTGCCGCTCCGACCAGACCCGGTAACTAATATAGTATCACTAGGTTTATAAAATGGATTAAAAAAAACTGGTTGCATTATTTGATTCACTCACTTTATATATAAAATGTATATCTTAATGATTCATATAGAAATATTCCATAATCCCAAAGGGCTTGTTTTGCTATGCAAATAAAATATTATTCTACCCTTGCCAACGATGCGCAGTTTATTAATCACCATTGTAAACTTCTGGCTTACTTGTCTATGAATTACCCAGAATAGTCTAAATATTTTTTTTAACATCAATTATAATTTTCGATCACCCTCTTCCAGAAAGACTTGCCATAATCTTCTTACATAATTTCTTAATAGGCCATTGTGGTCGCCAATAAAAACTTTCTTTTAGAATTTTAATTGAGAAACTAATATCCCCCTTTAGAGATACATCTCTTTGCCATGAAAAATAGTGCATTGCAATATCTTCCCTTATTTCAGAATAATCCTTTCTTGTAAATTTAATTTTACTATTTTTAAACCCTCTATATGCATCTTTTATAATTTTTATAACCCTATTTGGGTTTTCAATTAAATAATATTTATGTTTCCAAAAATGAAATAAATCTTTAATATCATTAATAGACAAATTTGCACCACTAATTAATTCCGATAATAACTCTAGAGAACTCTGATAACTAAACACTCGCTGTTCTTCTCTTTTTGTATTTGTGATATTAGAGTCGCGAACCCTATATTTCATTAGAACTTCAGGCAACATATACACCTTTGCCATCCTACTTATTCTTGTAAAAAGTTCGTAATCATGACTATAAGTAAAATCTGTATTATATCCAGCTAACTTATCGATTATTTTTTTACGATACATTACTAGACTATGTCCACCAATAGAGTTATAAAAAGCTAATTTCCACGCTATAAATGCTGAATTGTTCTTTCTTATTTTAATATAACCAATATGATTTCCCTTACAATCCATTCCTGCATAATTACCACTTACCAAACCTATGTCTAAATTTTCATCTAAAACCTGTACCTGTCTTTCAAAACGCTCAGGTAACGCAATATCATCAGAATCTAGCACTGCAATATAACTACCTTTTGCTTTTTCAATAGCATAATTCCTTGCGTTTGCAGGACCACTATTTTTGATAAAAAAACCATGTATCTTGTTTGAATACTTTTCACAAAATTTATTTATTATCTCTGGAGTACTGTCACTAGACCCATCATCGACAATTAATAATTCCCAATCCGTAAAAGTCTGCCCAACAACACTTTCTATTGATTCTTGTATATACTTCTCAGTATTGTATGCAGCCATAATAACACTGACTTTAGGATCTTTCATGCTGTTGCTATTTTGTTGTATTTCTCTACTTATCATTCCAAAGAGTCAACAATACAAGTAGTTTTTATTGTTTTCTCACAAAAGATTCATCTGTGTATCATTTTGTAAAACATAGACTTACACCTTAACAACCAAAACATAACTAAATGATCTTCCCAAATTTCCACACATTCACTTTTCTAGCGTATGTTTATTAGGAACGACACCGTGCCGGTGACGTAACTTATGGTATATCAACACGTTAAGCATTACCCATTTTTACACACGTTGTAACTTGTTGTTATATAAATGTTTGCATAATTTAGTATAACATATAATGGAAGTGACAACAAGGGTACTGTAATCAGTCTATAGACATTTTCTTGGTATAAGTTTTTTACAATAAAAACTTAACTCTCGCAAACAAGTTTTTCGTAATAAACTCACGCTAGACATTACAAACTTGATCTAAAATGGACTGTAATTTATGAATATGTTTATCAATGTTAAAGTAATTCATAATTTTCCATTGGATCCTAGTTCAATAGCAAATCCATGGGAATCTAAAAGAATTTCCATATGTTAATGTTAACTCATTAAACGTACATCATGCTCTTCACACAGAAGCCCTATATTCTTATGTATGATAATATCTGGTATACCAACATGATAAGTAGATATTACCGGTAAACCTGCTGAACTATAGCCTTTAATATAACCACTGATGTTCCTTCCATATTTCCATCATCCGCAGTAATTGAGTGTTGAATGAAGTCTAAAGATTTTGATAAATGTTCTTTAAACTCATTAGGACTAATAACCCCTGAAAATATAACATTTTTATCAATCTTTAAATGTTTAACCAAGTTTTTGCATTTGTTTAATAAAGTTCCATCTCCAACCATCAAGAGTTTTGCATTGGGAAATTTTTTAAGCGCAGCATTTAAAGCAAGAATCGTGCAATGAGCAGCCTTTTTATCAGTGAATCGCCCAACAAGAAACAAATTGCACTTTATTACCATGTGGTTTGATGGACGAAAAGATGGGATTGTGGCCATAAGTATTATAAATAATTTTATTTCTTGGGCAACCCAGTTCAGTTAGCATCTTTTCCATTCTTTTCGATACGGCAATTATCTTATAACGTTTCCGAAAGGTATTTTTATAAAAATAGTTCCTTCCAATCACTTTCTTTTACTGACATCATAATCCATGAAAGTGAGTTACAAATGGTATCTTTATTGACTCACATAATTTATATACCCGATTAGCCGTCGGTCCATATTGAACTATATTGGATTGAACCCAGCACCTAAAGCAATTAACGCTTGCATCCGCCCACGAAGCTCAACACGTCCAGAATTCCGGCTTTATTAATCCGTTTATCATGCGCAGTAAGGTCGTTTTCCATACACCATTACCGCCAATTAAGCCTAAGGACTCCACCACGTTCTACTTCAAATGAAATATCCGTATTTGCCCAAAATTCATTTTTCCGTAATTCTTTATGGCTATTATTTATCTCCAATCAGTTCAACCCTCATATCTTTCATACCATACCAAAGTGAGCGTTTCAGGCTATAACAAAATTTCTTACTTACATTTTTTACACTTATAATAGGGGCAGACATTAAGCACTCATCCTTTCTATAATTATAGGGAGTGTCAACTTAAATATAACCCAGGCAAAAAACAAACCAAATATTGATACACAACTTACAATAACAAAAGGTTCGAAGTTCGACAATACTCCTCTGGTCGCAAGATCTCTAGTACCAACAAGTATTGGACTTACGGGATTCCAGGTTGACAACAAAGAGTAAGGAAACGTTTTTATCGCTGGATAAACAACCGGCGTAACAAAAAACCATAACCTTAAAATAATTGTTATCCCCGTCCCAATATCTTTGTATAACGTTCCAATAGGTGTGAGAAACAAACCTATAGCCATTCCTAAGATTATTAACATTAGTAATGCTATTGGTAAGTATAAAAGACCAAACGTAACCTGAACCTTAAAATATAAGAAAATCCCGATTAGAATTACTATTTTTATTAAGAGATTAAAAACAACATCATAAAACGCACATACAATTAGCGCTTCACGAGGAAAGTTGATTTTTGCTAATAATGGTTTCGCACTTGTTGTACATCTTATGGGGGCATTAATACTATCCACAAACACCTGCCAGATAGTTGTGCCAAGCAAAACAAAAACAGGATACGGAACATCTGTTTCGCCAAGGTTTATTACTTTCTTTGATTGTAAAATAATAAAAATCAGACCTGTAACTATAGGGGGTAAAAATGCCCAGAATATGCCAAGTACACTTTGGCGATATCGTGCAGAAACATCACGTACAAATAGTCTCCACGCTAATTCACGGGAAGACTTAAGATCTTTCAACATTAGCAAAATAAGCTTTAACGGTGAACGCATCTGAGACTCTGGCCCATAACTAATAACAGGTGAATTTTTAGTATCCATTTTTCCTCTAAAAGTTTTTGATTATTAATTTAAACTTTATATTGAAAGAAGCAAAATTATCATATATTTTCAGTATATAATTTTCATTTTTTGATTAACGTCAAGACTTGCCTTATAATACCCTAAAAGCAAGTGCGGGAATAACATTGTCATTTACTGACACATAAAAACATTTTTATCAACAACTGTCAAAACTGAGCTACTTGTTCAGCCTTTTATTTGGGCAATGAATTGTTCATGTCTTAAAAAATCTAGAATATTTTCTTTTTTTCGTTTATAGCCAAGAGTATATAAACCTAACATCACAAGCTTTCTATAATTTTTTGTGCCGCATTCTCTCCACTTACAAAAGATTGATCTGACCATAAATAGTCCCATTCCCCATACCGTCCACAATAGTAGATCCCTATATCATCAAGATATCCTTTGACAATCTTTAACGCATCTGCACGCTCTAAATCAAAGATCACATTTGCATATGGCATTAGTATTGCGTTACTATACAATATTTTGTCTTCTTCACGAATTAGTCCACATCTTTTTAGATCATTTATCACTGGTTTAATACAATCATTAGGCGAACGGTCCAAGGGTTTATACTTTTTAGAATAATAGACCTCTGCTTGAATACTTCCCGTGCCGGCAGGGGTATTGTTTGGCGACAACATATGCGGAAAATTTAATCTGGTAAAAAAGAAATCTTTATCGTAAAAATATATCCAATGCGCATCAGAAATATCTACCCGATCAATGGCAATGTCAACAACCACACAACTAGAGCAACTCAATTTTTGCGCAGCATTGATTACTTCTTTAGGTGCATCAATAATCTTAGCAATCAACTCAGGCAGAGGTAAAGAGGAAATAACATGGTCATATGAAACGACTGTTCCATTTGTTAGGCACAATCTCTTTTCTTTTGGATTAATAGTATCAACTTCAAAACCTAATTTAAGTTCAGTCTGGTCAATAAAAAGATTAAGAAATGACATGTAACCGTTAAACGTTGGATATCTGACATAGTTAATGTAGTGAACATCTGTTGTTTTAGGAGAAATAACACCGTGCAAGACTTCTTCTAGTTTAGGCCGATACATTCTTGGCCCTAACCACTCTGTACTCATGTTATCCGCAGTTGTAGTATGAAATTTTAATCCATACTGCATAGGAAATGTTTCTGCGAAAGTTTTCCCAAAGCTTGAAATAAGCCAATCCGCGTAGTTATTAATCCTATCACACTTTTTGTTTTGTTCATTAATAAAATCACATAACAGATCCACTAATAGATTTTCAGGTAATCCATGTAGATTACACTGTGCCGGATGCTTAATCCAATGGCCCTTCCAGTAATTACTGGCTTTTATCTTGATATCTTGAAATTCTTGATTAACACTTTTGGCAAAAAGCTCTTTAACACGTTCAAATTTTGTAAACGACAAGTGTGGCCCCAAGTCAAAAATGTAACCTCCATCATAACTAAATGAAGCACAATTACCTCCATAATGTTGGTTTCTTTCAAAAATCACAGATTTCAAATTATTATTATATAATTTATGCGCAGCCCCAAAACCTGCCATACCAGCCCCTATAATAGTAACCATTGCCATAGTTCTTCACCTTCCCCCATTAATATTATTAATTCTTTCTTGCCACCATTCAACAGTTTGCTCTAAACCATACTCCAAATCATATTTTGGACGCCAACCAACCTCTTCAAATAATCGATTAACATCAGCAACCAACAAATGGGGTTCATCTGCCGGTACCGAAACGGCACCTAATCTAATTAGATCTTGCCGGCCTAATTTCTTAGCAATTGTAAAAATAATATCCTTTAGGGTAATTGCCTGCCCCGATCCAATATTTACAGATCCTTGGATATCACTATCCAAGACTTCAACCAGAGCATCTGCAACATCTTTTACATACAAAAAATCTCTAATTTGATTACTATGCGAACAAAGAGCGGGCTTACCCTGCACCAAAGAAGAAGAGACAGAGGAAACTAATCTTTCCGGATATTCATATGGTCCGTAAAGAAAAAAGATACGTGCCCAAGCATTACTGAGTTCCGTCTCTTTACCAAAACCATCTAGCATTATCTGTAAAGAATGTTTACATTTCCCATAAAAAGTCGAAGGTGCAAGTGGCGTTATACTATCAGAGCAATATCCATATCTCAAATCGTACTCAAAACAAGTCCCTGTTATCACCACCCTTTCACCGCCAGCTTGCTCAAACAATTTCAACATCGTAAGACTTGCATGCATCCATTTAAAATGTTCTAAAGAACTCCACCAACGCTTCCCTGGAACTACATACCACGCCAGATGTAAAAGATGACTTGGCTTTACGCTATTCATTAGTTTTGTACACTGTTCAGGATCTAACAAATCAAATTGGTGATAGTGAACATCAGGTAGTATCTTTGATGAGACTTTTGAAGAAACAACGTGAACTTCATAGCCCTTTTGTAATAGTATCGGCAAACAATTACGACCAATAAATCCAGTAGCACCACTAATTAAAACTTTTTTCATAAGAAAAACTCATTATCATCTATTTTCATATAATGTTAACATTTAACCACATAAACAATTAATATCTAAGAAGATATAGGCAATTACAGAATCGTTAAAAATCTTTTCAGGTTCACATAAACATCCATTTAACCAACGGTTAAATAACTATAGTTGAAAATAGTGGTAATTATATGAAAGAAATTAAATCTTATAATAAAACAGTCTTTACCCAAAACAATTCTTTTACAATGAGTAATTCTGCAAGTTCTTATCTTTGTCGGAAATGATGCGTTTTCCAGTTTCGGGCCATTCAACAGAAAACATCTTGTCATCCCAACGTAGACCTCGTTCGTG
Source organism: Candidatus Anammoxibacter sp. (assembly GCA_021777055.1). GTDB lineage: Bacteria > Planctomycetota > Brocadiia > Brocadiales > Anammoxibacteraceae > Anammoxibacter_A. Next base: position 77,845 of record JAIQZO010000004.1, read on the forward strand.
TTCAGGGGAATGAAATTGAGAAACCTGGTAAAAAATCTCTGAATCATCTTCCAGTGTTTGGAAACCATGCGCAACACCTTCCGGCACATATACCATCTTGTAAGAATCATTTCTTAATTCAATTCCAAACCACTGCTTAAAAGTAGGCGACTCAGATCTTATATCAACAATTACATCGTAAATAGCACCTTTTGTACATCGTACGACTTTAACTTCTTTATAAGGTGTAATTTGGTAGTGTAACCCACGCAACGTTCCCATTTTATTATTGAAAGACATGTTAAATTGAACAAAATTTGATACCAAGCCGCGCGTTTCAAATTCTTTTTTACACCACATACGAGAAAAGAAACCTCTACTATCTTTTAGTTTGCTTGGCTCAATAACAAAAGCACCTTTAATTTTCGTTTCTGTAAAAATCATGAATAAACCTTTACCTTAGAAAGAGGGTCTATAAATTTACTCCCCATTCACGGACATATGGCACCTGATCCACATTTTCATCCTTAAGGTTATGGGGCAGAATTAACACAAGAGCAGGTTCAACACCTAAGATATATACACTTACTCCTTCAGGTATTAAAGCAAATAGTAATCATTACCAGCAATTTCAACCACCTGACTATTCTCATTCAAACAAACCGGACCGTTCAGCAATAGAACCTACATTGTAAGTTCTCTCCCTTAATATAACCCTTACCAAAAGCGACATCCCCAAGACCTATAAATGTAGTTCCTGAATTATTTTTGCAAAAATTACATTTCACTACACTCTCTGTTTATTCTAAAAAAAACTTAACTAATAACTTTCATATATTTTAATTTGAGATTCTGTGAACTGACGAATATTTTTATTTTGTCGATATGCTTGATACCATTCAACGATCCACTCTAAGGTTGTAGCAAGAGTTAACTTTGGCGTCCACTTTAACAAACTTTTTGCCTTTGAACAATCTAGTTTTAAAAGATTATCTTCATGCGGATGCACGACTGAATCAATCTCAAAACAAGCTCCATCTCCCCAAAGATTCGACATATACTCTACAATCCATGAAACAGGTTTTACGTCATCATCATTAGGCCCAAAATTCCAACTCTCGGCAAATCCAGGCCCTCTACTCCATAACTGTTCAGCAAGAATTAAATAACCACTCAACGGTGTCATAACAAACTGCCAAGGACGAGTACTACTTGGGTTGCGAATTATAACTGGTTGGTCTTTCATAAATGCATTCAGAATATCAGGGACAAGCCTATCTTTAGACCAATCTCCACCACCAATTACATTTCCAGCCCTAGCACTACCAACTGCAATTCCATGCTGAGCATATTTTTCTATAGAAAAATAAGACGTACGGTAAGCAGAAACAACAAGTTCTGCACATCCTTTACTGCTAGAGTAAGGATCATGCCCTCCCATCCTTTCATTCTCCCTATACCCCCATAACCATTCTTTATTTTCATAACACTTATCACTTGTGATAGAAACAACAACGCGTACGCTATTTGAGTGCCTGACGGCTTCTAATATATTTACAGTACCCATAATATTCGTAGAGTACGTTTCAACTGGATCAAGATAAGAACTATGAACTAGCGCTTGCGCTGCCATATGTATGACGATTTCAGGCTGATACTTTTCCATAACAGACTTGATGTGCTCTAAATCACGAACGTCACCAGGAATATATACCATGCCATTTTCTACATTCGCTAATTCAAACAAGCTAGGTTCTGTATGTGGCAACAAAGAATATCCAACAACATGTGATTCCAAAGATTGCAACCACAGAGACAACCAACTACCCTTAAAGCCCGTACAACCAGTAACAAGTACCTTTTTGCCTTTCCAAAACAGTCTATTCATGTCCAAACCTTCCAAGGAGGATTACCGGAATTCCATAATTCATCTAAATACATTTTATTACGTAATGTATCCATTGGTTGCCAAAAATCTTTATGCAAGAATGCAGAAATCTTCCCATCTTGCACTAAACGCTTCATTGGTGCATGTTCCCACATGGTCTCATCTCCGTCAATATAATCAAGAACCTGAGGTGACAAAACAAAAAAACCTCCATTAATCCACCCACTATCTCCTTCTGGCTTCTCTTCAAAGCCAAGAACACGATGCTGGGCATCAAACGTTAAAACACCATATCTCGTTGGAGGCAAAATAGCAGTAACTGTAGCCAAAGTATTTTGTTCTTTGTGATATGCAATTAGCTTCTTTATGTCTACATTACAGACACCATCTCCATATGTAAAGCAAAAATCATCATCACCAATATGCTCTTTTACGCGTTTCAACCGTCCTCCGGTAGCAGTTCTCTCTCCAGTGTCAACTAATGTAACTTTCCATGTTTCCGCATTGTTTTGCAAGATATCCATGCTATTATTTTTTATATCAAATATCACATCAGACATATGAAGAAGATAATTTGCAAAATATTCTTTAATCACATATCCTTTGTACCCACAGCAGATAACAAATTCATTTATCCCATACGCCGAGTATATTTTCATGATATGCCAAAGAATTGGTTTACCTCCAATTTCAACCATTGGCTTAGGACGTACACTTGTCTCCTCAGAAATACGAGTACCGAAACCTCCCGCTAAAATCACTGCTTTCATAAAAAGTTTCTCCGTTTCATTATTAAATAAACTAATTACAATCTATTTTCAGACATAGTTATTTAACCGTTGCCAAACTGATGTCAATATGAACTTAAAAATATTTTCAAAAATTCTATCATAGTCAGGATATTTACACATAATCATTATTTACACACTTAATTTTAACTATAGCTGAAAATAGCCTCATGCTCAAAGCAATCAAAAAGCTTATATTTAGTGATTTAGGTTTTGATTAGATTTAGATGCTACAATTAGGTAATTCCACAAGCATTACCTTCTCTACATCAAGGAAACCTCGATTGAATAACATTTAAAGATAGCCTAAAGATAGATCTATAAATGGCAAATCTCTGAACACTTTGAATATAAACAGCAATTTCTGCAAATAATAAATCTAAACTAAAAAATTAAGGTTACCCCTTGGTTACCAATTAAAAATAATACCTAACATATTTTCAACTATTAACGTTTGTTGCAACTCTTTTGTGTTCACGATGTCTCCCTAGCCCAACAACCTTAACATTATTTTCTGAACTGCCAGAAAATTTATTAAGTATATGATTTTCACCTTTTAAACTATCAATTATTTTCCGTACTTCATCCACGACATCTTCATCAGAATTGTTTTTGATAAGGCTCCCCAATTTAGCAATATGCCCATCGAGAACTTTAGTTGACGGAACAACCGGAATTATGGTTCTAATCTTCTTATGAAATGTTGGCATCACCTTTTCAGATTTATCAAAAAGCTCTTCATACAATTTCTCTCCTGGCCTTAAACCAGTAAACTCAATTTTTACTTCCTTATGTGGAATAAAACCTGACAACCTTATTATGTTTTCTGCCAGGTCCATTATTTTTATCTGCTCCCCCATATCAAGAACAAATATCTCGCCGTTAGAGCCTGACGAGGCAGCTATAAGGACAAGGTTGACAGCTTCTGGTATAAGCATAAAGTACCTCTTTATATCTGGATGGGTTACTTTTAATGGTCCTCCGTTTTTCAACATATCTTTGAACACAGGCACAACACTCCCATTGCTGCCTAACACATTTCCAAACCTCACTGTTGTAAATTGTGTTCGCGAGACTGAATTCATATTTATTGCCAGAAACTCTGCTATTCGTTTTGTTGCCCCCATTACACTCGTCGGGTTTACCGCCTTATCAGTTGATATCATCACAAAGTTATCTACATTGCACATAGTTGAAACATCTATTAGGTTTTTTGTCCCAAAAATATTGTTTTTTACTGCTTCCAGTGGATTCGCTTCCATAAGAGGAACATGTTTGTGCGCTGCGGCGTGGAATACTATTTGTGGCCCATGGAGCAGAAATGATCTTTCCAAGGATACTTTCTCCGCAATATCCCCTATTACCAATACCACCTTAGTCCCACTATCATCGCTATCTAATAAAGGCTTTAATTCCAACCCTATCTTATATAAGCCGTTTTCATACCTATCCAAAAGTATTAATTTAGATGGATTATATTTAATTATTTGTCGACAAAGTTCAGAACCTATTGACCCTCCGGCTCCTGTTACCAATACCGATTTGCCTTTTATAAAATCGCATACTGATTTTATGCCTGTCTTGACTGGCTCTCGTTGAAGCAAGTCTTCCAGAGATATATTCTTCAAACCTGATATCCCATTATCGTTTACTAGAAACGAAACAAGATCCTTCTCTGCAATATAGCCAAGCTTTATTAGCCTTACACCAAGCTTATCATCATCACGCAACGATAACGCTTCCTGTATCTGTTCCTTTGTAACCAAATTAGCAGATACAAGACGTTCCCCTATCCTTCTTAATGTTGAGACATCTCCATCTAAAACCTCCTGCAAACCAGGTAGTTTCTTTATCGGTATGTTGGATGATTTACTAAGTTCAAAGATATCACGAATCTCCTTATTATCTGAAGATTTTACAGACATTAAGATCTCATCCGGCTTATATTTTTCTATAATTCTTGGAATTATTCTGCTTGTACCAAATATTCTAACTCCGTGCACAGAGCGTCCCTTTTTACCAAGATCCTCATCTATAATCCCGATAGGGATATATCCATATTTAGGATTATCCATCAAATTTTTTATAATTACTTCTAATATTACACTATCACCAATGAGCAACGCTCTCTTCCCCACAGGTTTTGATCGCAGATGTTCTCTATAGGCGATCCTCACGCTTAGCCTAGTACCACAAGAAAGAAGTACTAGCAACAACCAGTCAAGTACATATATTGAAATTGGATAACCAATGTCACCATACACAAACCTTACTACTATAAAAAACAGGGCACTTCCCATAAGCGTGCATTTTATGATCCTACTCATATCACTAATGCTTGAATAACGCCAGAAGTCTTTATTTAATCCTGCCTGAAAGTAAAAAGCTGTTCGTATTAACAAAAGCACGGGCAGATAACCTAACATTAATCTTAAATTATCTGCAGGAGGGAAAAACGATTCAGACCTAATAGCAAATGCTAAATAACCTGCAAATGTAGATTGAATAATATGTACAAGAACTACAAATACAGTCCTATTAATTACAGCCGTGGGCCTAAAACGGAGAATAGCAGCTTTCAATACCTTGTAAAAGACGGTATCAATATGGAAGTTTGACATAATGTGATCCAAAACTAATTTTAGGTTTAATAATATTTTAATTGCAAATTAATTGTGAATTTAGAATTTTTAAACAATTACTTGAATAAAAGAAACTAATCTATTAAGCAGACAGCTATGCCAATCCAGTGGTTTACATCTAAACAATTCTTCTTTTACAATTAAAATCAATACCTTTTACATGAGAAATAACCAGAAGAAAAATTGAGTCTCAGTTGAAAAAACGAAATAATAAAATGGCTGGAAATGCAAATAAACATGCATTAATTGGCATCTCATCTATAAAAAACCAGACAAACTATTCTAAACAAAAGAGCTACCAAAACCAACAGCAAATAGAGAGCCAAATAATATTTATATTATAAGCAAACTAAATACAATATTTTGGACTCAACTCCGCTGACCTCCAAGCAGATAACCAACCTACAAGTTTATTTACATGAATATTTTTAAAATCTAGCCTGCAAAAAATTTGCGCATTGAGCACAAAATTGTGCAGCAAGCAGAGTTGCATATATCAAAGTAAACTTATACCCTTTAAGAAACAACCTTACAGCTTGTTGTCTTTTTCTCAATTTAATATCAAAATTTACACCATGGCAAGTTAAATAAAAATCCATATCTGTAACTAACAGCACAGGACACCTTCAAAAAGCAAGGCAAGTTTTCATGTTTTTCCTAGGATCCTACCTTCCGGCTCTTTATTTAGGCAAAAAAAAAACAATCAAAAGTTTCCTTTGTTATTATTAACCAATTAACTACACACTGCAGATAAAAGCACAAGGTCTTATGTTTAGGCCAGATAAGCAACTAACATCTTAATTATTTAATTGCCAGATCAACATAGCCTTACAGTACAAAAGCTTAATTTTTAAAGATTTTGTAGTTTTCACGAAATACTGAATCCGTAAGCCAAGCCAACATAAAACTGAAGATGAAAAACACATACTATATTACGATTAACAACAGGAAGAAATAACTACAAATCTATGCCTTATTCTATATTCCAACCTGGTAGAAGCTTCACCGCATTATGCATAACATGCATAACTATTATCATGTACCTTCCCCGCCTTTACCTGATTCAGTATAGTTCCCACAACATTAGCGTTCGCCTTTTTTAAATGATCTCCAGCTTCCTCAATTTGTTTGACAGAGACATGCCCTGATTTAGCAACAAATATAACACCATCAACAATAGAAAACAATGGGCTTGCGCTGCACATTGTTTCCAGAATCGGGGCGGCATCCACAAGCACCACATCGTAATTATTACGGAGAATATTTAAACATTTTTCCATTATCGACAGAAAATAGACTGAACTCACCGGCCTTACATTTAGTATTCCTGCTGGCAATAACGACAAATTTGGCCCATTTACATTCTGAATATAAGAAAATATATCCCTTTCAAGCAAGCGGGTTTCAGATATTCTACTTAACCGATTAATAATAGGCTTATAATCCTCCTGAAAATAAATCCTTTTATCTTCGTAAGTTTCAATACTACCATGTTCAAAAGAAAATGTCCCATGTTTCCAGCTAAACAGCTTCTGCAAATGTTCCTCCATCTGTAGTTTCAAAGGGCCCTGCAGTTGATCTTGATTTATATACCCAGCATTAATAAGAATGTACCCCAAAGGTTGCCCGGTCCGTTGATTTCTTTCAAGCGCATCTTTTAATTGACTTTCATCAATAAAACCTCCACGCAACAACATAGTACCCAGACGATTAGCAAAAGGAACATCTTGGCTCTGCAAATTAAATAAACGACCTTTCTCGAAGAAAGCAGTCATCGCCTGGTTATCGCTCCTAACTACAAGTTGACCACTATGCCTCTTTAAACCAATCAAAAAAAAGATGTCATCAACACTGCATTTATCTAATGCCCCTTGCCTTAATTCATGCAACATAATATCCTCCATAACATTAGATAACCCTTTCTCGCCCTTATTTTCCAGAGCAAAGAGACGGTGCAAGGATGGTCGCAGAAAATCAGCATCAACCATAAGCACGCGAGCCCCTCCTACAGCAAGGCTTATAGCAGATTTTGCAATGACAGAGGTCTTACCTTCACCCGCAGTTGCACTCTGTACGACAAAAACCTGCCCAAGTGCTTTTGATTGTATTGAAGACAAACAAGTAGAAAGATTTCCAGAAATATCATAACGACCATAACCATAACCTTTCCTTTCTTTTCCATTGGCACTCTCCAACCGCAAAACAGGTTTACTTCTTTTTATCGCCCTGTCATATGGCAAGAGACCAAGCACAGGAGTTCCCAAAAACTGCCTAACATCATTAGGGGTCTTAATCGTATTGTCCATATATTCAAAGAAAAAGGCCAAGCCAACACCAAACGCCAGCCCCACAACCACCGACATCATAAAGTTCACAAATACATTCGGTTCTGACGGACGATTTGGAACCTCAGCCTTATCCACAACACGAATATTATTTGTTTCCATGCTACCAGTAAGGTTTAGTTCCTTTGCTTGTTTAAGCAAAATATCATGGATCGCTCTTTCGCTTTCTACATCTAATTTTAACATTTCATAATTAAGTTCATCAGAAGTAATAACTTCTCCGCCCTTTTGTACGAGATTACTAGCAACTTGGCTAGATTTGTTTTCATCACTGGCTAAAGCACGATCCATCTTTGTTTTTATTGTCATCCGCGCCAGCCTTATTTCGTTCTTAATCTCTTGTTTTATCTGCTCAAGACTTGAATCTATTTCAATTATTTTTGGGTACCTTTGACCGTATTTGGCCGAAAGCTCTGCCCTGTCAATTGAAAGTTTTGTTAATTTGTTCCGCAGCTCAGCAATAACACGATTATCCTCAATCAAGGGTGACGAAAAGGCACTTTCAGCTTCAATAAAAGACGGATCAAGTTTTTCATACTTAAATTTATTTAACATTTGCAATGATGACTCAACTTTAACCTTTTGATCTCTAATTTGCTCTTTGATCCAATCAAGCGCTTGCTGAGATGCTAGACGCTGAGAATCAATATCGTTTTTAATAAATTCAAGCGCATGTGCGTTAGCAATACGTGCTGCCATTTTAGGAGATAAATCCGAAAAAGTAATATCCACCAAACTAGTATCGCGAACAGGAGAAACATCTAATTTAGACAAATAATAATCCACAAAAACATCCTTTTTATACAGACCCTCCTCTTTACCACTCAATGGTAAGGCCCCTTGACCTTTCGCAACTTTATATTTTGGTTTAGGCAAGAAACCTTTAAAAAACTTTGAAACTTTTTTCTGTACAAAAGTTAAATAATCCGGCTTTTCTCTCATAATAGATTTAAAGTAACCCCTTAATTCCAGATCATCAATCACTTTTTTTGCAAGGCCCCGACTCTTCAATAGTTTATATTGCGTATCATTATACATCTTCGGATTTGGCCCCATATCAACTTTCGCCAACCTTCCTATAAAGGAAGAATCCTTTTGAAGAAAAAAACGAGTACTGGATTTAAATACAGGCTTAGTATTTATTGTTTTAACGGACACAAGGCAAACTATAGATAAAAAGAAAACGATAACCACCCATTTACGCCGCCAAACAATATTAAGGTAATCACTTAAATGGACTTGATCTGAACGTGAAACTTCTCCATCTGGAAAATTCGAAATCAGGTTTTTATTCATAAATATCTTTAGCAAAAACTATTAACAAAAGTTATTATTTATTATATAAAAATAGCATAACTAACATAACACCTAACAAACAAAAGCGGCTAATCCTAAATTCATTTATCTGCCATTTAATTAATAAAATCAGAAATACCGTTCACTCACAACAATAATATCATCATACATTACAAAATCTTCCATATTAGCATTAATCTCTTCTTCTTTTCCATTTCGATTAACACGAATAAATTTCGTACGTTTTATAGCAGCACTTTCATTCGGGCCTCCAGCCAGAGATATCGCATGACGCACAGTCAGCCCCTCTTCCCACGCATACCTCCCCGGTCTCCTCACTTCCCCCATCACAAAATAGCGTTGAACTTTCTCCACATATATTGAATCACCGTTTACCAGGTAAAAGATATCGTACCTACTTTTGGGATCATATTCGGCAAGATCTAATGTAATAATCTCCGGCTTTTTATTCTCAGAAACAGCAAAAGCCCCTTTCCCCAACCTTTTATGCTTATTACGTACAATTGTTACAGTTTGCCCTGCATCACCAGTAAACCCACCCGCCATAGATATCAATTCAAGTAAATGCGTCTTCTTTTTTAGATAATAACTTCCAGCTTTCCTAACTTCCCCAAACAGAAAAACCTTCTGGCTTTGAAACGATCTCACTTTTACACTAACCTGCGGATCCACTAAATAACCATCTGCCAGTTTTTCCTTAACGAGCACTTCAAGTTCATACGCAGTAAGACCGCCCCCATAAACTTTACCAATTAGGGGAAATGTAAATGAACCATCTTGGGCAACACTAACATCACGATCCAAATCCGAATTATCCCATACTTGCACCCCAACAACATCACCCGGACCTATTTTATACTCATCTACAAGATTATTATCTGCAAAAAGATTAATCGAAGACATCACTAAGAACACCAAAAAATAGAAGATAATCGGCATAATAATAAACTAAATCCTAAAAAAAAAGTTTTCAAGATAAATAAACAACAAAGCCATACAGTATTCTTAAATTAAGCACAATTTTCACCACTACCCACTGTACAATTTACCACCAAGGCATTATAACATAACATTTGATAACAAACAAATCGATAAATTCTTTTCGTGATAAAGCCACAAAGCCATACAGCACAAAAACATACCGAAACAAAGCAACCAAGCAATCCAGCGAATAAAGTCATGTTAAGAAAAATGCATGAAAATGCATGCAAATCTACACAAAGATATCAGTACAAAAAATATAATTCACGAAAAAAAAACGCAAAATAGTCAAATAAGCCATTACAGATCAACATGTTACACCACTCAAAAGAAAAGAAGATAAAAATGTACCTGAACCAAAGAAACAAGACTGCCAAGAACAGAAGCAAATAACACGCCAAACAAAAAAAAACAGCTAAAAAATGTTAGAAACTTTTGTATGGCAAGGAGTTACGCAATAAACCAACTAAATTTGCCTTCGCAAACAAAAGCTAACAAAACGTTAGATTAGTAACATTCAAGAACAACCAGAACAGAGATAAAGCAACTTATCTCGTTACAGCAATGCATATTGTAGATAGAAAAACCAAGGAACAAAAGCACTACACACACATGCGACACAAAACTAACACACAAATTTGTTTTAGACTCTTACTTTACAATTCTCTGCACATCATCAAAACTATTACTTTTAATATCGCATCTAAAGCAAAATTATTTATAGAAAAAACTTGAATTTTACATAATGCTCTTCTATTATTACTGCTTAGTCAATCAGCAAACCCTTACCATACATAATTTTAGGCAAAAAAAACATATAGTCTGTGAAGAAAAAAAAAGAACCGTGAAAAAAGCAGATAAATTTTACAGCTTAACTAACCATTTCAAAAAGATTAATAGAATATAAGTTTATTAACATCAAATGTAGGACATTAAACCTCTTGATATTTCGGTTCTTTAGTATTTTGAGTTGACAACAGTGGTATCCTCATAAAAAATATGCCTCTGTTGCGCCACCACTACCTATGAGCATAATTTTAAAACATTAAAGGAAGGATGACCAAGTTATTTGCGTTCTAATCCTACAGAAATATTTACATATCAAAGCAAATTTTTTTTTAGATTAAAGCATAAACAATTTAATGAAAGGAGTAACAACGACGCGCTAAAATCCAAAATTTAGAATGGTTATGAATATTCAAGCCTTATTACTACATACATACAGATATATCTAACGAAGCATTAATACTATTTCCTCTCTCAAAATCTTAAAGAACTATTATTTTTAATCTTAATTTAAAACTATCTAACATTGGACTTAAACAAAAAGAAAATCAAAAACATTATTGAACTTGCAATAAATGAAGATATCGGCAACGGTGATGTGACAGCAAATGCGATTATTCCGGACAGTGTTACCATCTATGGTGACTTTATTGCAAAAGAGCCAGGAATTATTGCGGGGTTACCGGTTGTGGAGTCTATTTTCGAACGATTCAAAAACAGTGTGTCCCTAAACATGCATGTAAAAGACGGAGACCATGTTTCCGAAGGTGATTTAATAGCAAAAATTAGAGGAGATGCAAGGACAATACTATCCTACGAAAGATTGTCTTTGAACTTCCTTCAAAGGCTATCCGGAATTGCAACATTAACATCTGTATATGTAAAACAGGCGGGAAAATATGGAATCAAGATCGTTGACACAAGAAAAACCACGCCAGGATGGCGCTACTTGGAAAAATATGCCGTTAGGGTGGGAGGTGGCACAAATCACCGAGAAGGCCTTTTTGACCAAGTCCTAATAAAAGATAACCACCTAAGCATTTTATGCTCACTCCAATCAGACAAAAAGCATGACCTCGGTAACCAAATAATTGAATCTGTACACCAAGCAAGAAGAACAATTCCCAAAGGCATGCTGATAGAGATTGAGATTGACCATGTTGAAAACGTAAAAGACGCCCTTGAATCTGGGGCGGATATTATCATGTTTGACAATATGGACTGCGATCAGATATCAAAATCATTGCGGGCAGTCAATGATTGGACACTGGAGACATCAAAAATAAAACCGATAATAGAAGTATCCGGCGGCGTAATACTTAAAAATCTTGAGAAAATTGCACAACCGGGAATTGACAGGCTTGCAATAGGAGCAGTTACACATTCAGCAAAGGCACTGGACATTTCATTGGAAATTAAAAGCTAAACGTTAAGGACATCTTAAATGCCGTGCCCAGGCAAAACAGTTCAACTATGAATAATAAATCAGGGCAGGATGAGTATAGGACATATGCCCTGATTCAAGATAAGATCTTCCACATCCACATTGCATTAACAATATCTTCTATCAACGCGGAAAAAGCACTGGTACAGTGAAGCGAATCGTTTCCTATCCAGCTCGCAGGTTTCTCCACATTCAAAGTAGTGAGTTGTACATCGTCACCTATGTCCAGTATTAATCTTGTTTTCCTGGAACTGTCAAAAAGCCAGAAATCTCTTTCGTCCTTAACCAATATGGAAAGAGAGTAAGAGGCTTGGAAATTGTTTACAAATGTCTTTGAAAATGTCAACGTTACTTTTGAACTGAAAGTCTCTACTGTATTTACACTTTTAATGGACTTTCCTTTATCTTTAATTATTTCACCTGCCGATTCACGGAATGCAAGTATTAAAAAACCAGTGCACATGCAAATTTAAAGAAATAATATCTTTTCATTAGGCTCTCTACGCAAGAACAAATAAGCGACAAAATAATCATACTTTTAAAGAAAAAGGCGAGTCCCCTTCTTGTTGTTCCTCGGCTTCTTTACCAGAAACCTTTTCACCCGATTCCAGCTTTATTCTTAAACGCAGATTATTTGCACTGTCAGCATTGGCCAGAGCAGTATCAAGGGTAATTCTACCCGATTTATATAATACGTAGAGAGCCTGATCAAAGGTTTGCATGCCTTCCTGTACTCCAGCCGCCATTGTATCCTTTAGGGTTGAAATGCTTGCTTTTAAAATTAGATCTTGAACACGGGGAGTCCCTAACAGTATTTCTATTGCCGCCATCCTTTTCCCATCTGCCGCAGGTACAAGCCGTTGTGAAATAATAGCTCTTAGATTCAGGGAAAGCAATTGATATACCTGTGGGTGCCTTTCTGCAGGAAAGAAGTTAATGATCCTTTCCAGCGTCTGGTTTGCATTATTTGAATGTAGTGTCGCCATACAGAGGTGCCCGGTTTCCGCAAATGTTATGGCGGCTTCCATTGTCTCCGTATCTCTTATTTCTCCAACCAAAATCACATCAGGTGCCTGGCGTAGAGTATTTTTAAGTGCGTCCGCAAAGGAGAGAGTGTCAGTACCAACTTCCCTATGTGTAATAACGCACTTTTTATGTCGGTGGACATACTCGACAGGGTCTTCTACTGTAATAATATGGCCAGATGCAGTTGAATTGCGATGGTCCACCATTGCAGCAAGGGAAGTAGATTTTCCCGACCCAGTACCACCTACAACCAAAACAAGCCCCCTTTTTGTCATTACAATATCTTTTAAAATATTCGGCAATTCCAGCTCATCAATCGTCAATATATTCATTTTTATCTGTCTGATTACAAATCCCACATCTTTTCGTTGATAAAAGATGTTTACCCTAAAACGCCCTAAATCGGGAGAATAGAGAGCAAGGTTCATTTCAAGCAACCGCTCAAAATCCGCCATCTGTTTTTCATTCATCATTGAATATGCAAGCTCCTTAGCAATTTCAGGAGTAACTATTTCATTTCCGATAGGTTGCGTTACACCATCTACCCTGAACATTGGCGGTATTTCTGTTGCGACATAGATGTCAGATGCTCCTCGATCTACCATTGTTTCCAACAATTCTTTTATTACCATGTTTATTCGTATTATAAAAACAAGTAAAAATATAAACCTCTCATTAGATTGGCTTTCAGCCAAATTGAGATTTCGCGTTATAAGAATGACATGTAATCATTATCGCCAAGTAAAATCACTGATCATAAAAACCAGCACAATTAATCCAAATCAATGCAGCAAACCAAGTTTGTAAACCAATTACACAAGACAAACGAAACATTGATTAAGTTAGTTTCTGAAAAAAATATAGTATCAAGAAAAATGGCAGCACTCCTCAACCTAAACTCTGCATCAATTTAATCAGAGGCATAAACATTGCAATTACAATAAAACCGATTGCCCCACCTAAAAAAACAATGAGCAATGGTTCAATCAGGCTTGTCATCGCATCAACGATTGCGTCAACTTCGGAATCCAGATTATCTGCAACCTTTACCAGCATTTTATCCAGCTCTCCGGTCTCTTCACCTACTTCAACCATATTAATAACGATCTCTTCGGTCACCTTTGATTTTCGCAAAGGATCTCCTATGGTCCCCCCCTCCCTCACACTGTCACCAATATCCTCAATGGCCACCACCAATGCCTCATTTTTAGTTGCATCTTTAGTATTTGTTAATGCATCCAATATGGGGACACCAGCAGTAGTCAATGTTGCAAGGGTCCTGCAAACCCCTGAAACAGCAGCTTTATTAATTATTTTCCCAAATACTGGTATCCTGAATGATGCTCTATCCATGAAGTATTTAATCTTTCTTACTTTCGACAATAATTTCTTGAAGATTAACACTCCGATAGGTATGCCAAACAGATAATACCAATAGGCAACCAGGAAATCGCTGATAAATATAACGATCTGCGTCATCATCGGCAAGCCTCCCTCAACTTCCATATCATCAAACATCTTTACAAAACTTGGAATGATAAACATCATTATGCCTGCAATAATACCTGTAGCTATAACAATTACAGATACTGGATATGCCAACGCACTCACAATCCTTTTCTTTAATCTGTCTATTTTCTCCAAGAAATCAGCCAACCTTAACAATATTTGGTCTAGCATACCACCTATCTCACCAGCTTTAATCGTATTTACATATATCTTGCTAAAGGCACGTTTATGCTTTACCATTGCACCAGAAAGGCTGCTCCCGTTTTCAATATCATCAACAATAGTCATTAGGTTTTTCTTCAACAAGCACGGTTTCATTTGAGTTTCCAGAATGTTTAAGCTTCTGACGATAGGCACATCTGCATTTATTAAGGTAGACAATTGGCGAGTAAACATATTTAGCTGTTTACTGGACACACCTCCTATTGTAATGCCCATGGACTTTTTTTTCTTGTCCCCTGCACCCTTTTTCACCTCTTTTATGCTTGAAAGATAAAGATTCTTTTCTCTAATTTTCTCTCTTGCATTATTAATATCATTGGCAATTATGGTATTCTTTACTTTCTTACCAGTTTTATCAATAGCGGCAAACTTGAATGTCGGCATTGTTTCCTCCTAAATACCAGAAAATTAGTGGTTTTATAAATCAAGAGCATTAAATAACAGTTCTAGTTTTTATGTTTCGGCTATATTTGAATGTTATTCAATCATGATTTTCTTGATGGGCATATAAACTCAGAAGAGACGCACAAATTACTTTTGGAGTTAGGGAAATAAACAAGTGCTAGCGTTTATGTTTTAAACACACTGTTTAACTATTTATTGATGTATTAATAAAAGGCATGTCCAGATATCACTTTTAACACTAGTATTGTAGAAAAAAAAGAAGATTATCTGTTATGATTACTCTATTACAGTTTCATCTAAAACTTGTTCTAATGTAGTAATGCCATCATATGCAACACGAAGCCCACCTTCCCTTAGTGTTCTCATGCCGTTTTTCCTTGCCGCAGATCTTATCTCTGAAACAGAAGCGTTTTTCGTTACCAGGTAAGAGATCTCGTCGTTCATCTCCATTATTTCATATATAGCAATTCTGCCTTTATAACCGGTCTTTCTACATTCATCACATCCTACGCCATGATAGAACTTTTTGCCAGTAATGTCACTGGGCATCAGTTTAAGGTTCTTTAACACCATCTCGCCTGGAACATATTCCTCTTTGCAAGCAAGACATACCCTCCTTATTAACCTCTGACTTATTACTGCCTGCAGTGTTGCTGATATCAAAAAAGGCTGTACACCCATATCAACTAACCTGGAAATTGTAGAAGGGGAGTCGTTTGTGTGAAGTGTACTAAACACCAAATGCCCTGTCATCGCAGCCTGTACAGCTATCTGTGCGGTTTCTTCGTCCCTTATCTCACCAACTAGGATTATGTCCGGGTCTTGCCTTAATACAGCACGTAAACTTGACGCAAATGTAGTACCCACATTCGGATTAATCGGAATCTGCATTATTCCTTCTATTTCGTTCTCCACGGGGTCCTCAGTTGTAATAATTTTTACATCGATAGTATTTTTTTGGTGCAGGATTGCATATAAAGTGGAGGTTTTTCCCGAACCGGTAGGGCCGGTAACAAGAATAATACCATTGGGCATCCTTAATAAATTCATAACCTGATTTAACTCTTTTCCTTCCAGTCCCAGGTTTTTAAAATCCATAGACGCAATGCCTTTATCAAATATTCGTAGTACAACACTTTCACCGAATTTAGTTGGCAGGCATGACACCCGAAACTCTATGGGGCTACCCATAATACGAAGTTTTATCCTTCCGTCCTGAGGCAGTCTTTTTTCGGATATATTCAAGTTGGACATAACTTTAATCCTGGTTATAATTCCCATCCCAAAATTATTCGGAGGAGATGCCTTTTGATACAAAGTGTTATCAATCCGATACCTAACTACAAATTCGTCATCAAACGGTTCAAAATGAATATCACTAGCCCCTTCTTTTACCGCATGCAATAAAACTGTATTTACAAAACTTTTCACAGGGGCAATATCTGCCATGATTTTAAGCTCTTCAATATCTAAATCTATGACATTATGATCACCACTCTGTAATCCAGACGGTTTGCCATATTCAACATCACCCAGCAGTTTCGCCAAAGAATCACACTTGCTTCCCATTGGGTAGTACTTTTCTATTGCTTTGCTGACATCATCGTAAGGGCAAACAACCCCCTTAACCCTATATCCAAAAAAGAGCGTAATATCTCGCAGCTGGTCTAATTTTAAGGCATTTTCCTGTGCAACTTCCAGAATTCCATCTTCATAAGATATGGGTACAATACGGTAGATTTGTGCAATTGACTGTGGGATTTTTTCGATGGCCTCTTCAGGGAGCTCCAAGCGAGAGATATCAACTTGGCGCATCCCCAGGAATTTACTAATGGCGTCCTGTATCTGTTCGGAAGTGATATATTTAAGACGAACCAATATATCTCCAAGCATACCTTTACGGTTTTTCTGTATTTTAAGCGCCTCCTGCATCTGCTCGTCAGTGATAAGGTTCATCTCCATAAGGATCTGGCCGAACAACTTGCGCCTGGCAATAAGCTCTGGTTCAGACTTGCCACGATACTGTTTATTTTTTAGTTTCATATTTTTAAGCGGTGATTGAGATAGATAGAATTCCCATATATTAGTTTCTCTTCATAATCTTAATCTAGTTCATGTTGAAGCACGACCGCCCCGGTTAGGAGCCAGCAACTTTCTTTGGGATTTATCCATGTTTTTTAACCACATACAATAAGCTAGATAGAAACCTGCCACACTTTGAATTTTTTCATAATCAAAGATTTTACACATGTGGATGAAGCGTAAGATAACATTTCATCCACCACACTTAATATGGCAGTTTTAATATATACTCAAGCTGGACACAAAATAAGGCATTTCAATGGGATCATTAACCGGCGCCTTTACCCTGTAACCCTAATAATCTCTTCAATAGTTGTGTTTCCTTTAAAGACCTTACACAATCCGTCTTCACGCAGTGTTTTCATACCACAGCCCACAATCGCCGCATTTTTTATCTTCTCTTTTGTTTCGCCATTATATATCATATCTTTAATCTCATTGTTTATTATCATAAGTTCATAGATACCAATTCTACCCTTATACCCGGTGCCTTTACAGTTGCTACAGCCTTTACCTTTAAAGAAAGTAACATCTTTTAACTCCCGCGGGTCAAGTCCTACCATCGCCAGCTTTTCTGTGGAGTATATAAACGGTTTCTTGCATTCCGGACAATTCTTCCTTACCAGCCTTTGAGCCATCACACCAAGAATTGATGTGGCAACAAGGTACGACTTTGCTCCCATATCTACTAACCGCGTAATTGCAGAAGGGGCATCATTCGTATGCAGTGTGCTCAGTATCAAATGTCCTGTTAGCGCTGCGGCAATAGCGATTTCTGCAGTTTCAATATCCCTTATCTCTCCAACTACAACTATGTTGGGGTCCTGCCGCAAGATAGACCTCAGTATTACAGGAAATGTCAACCCCGCCACTTCATTAACCTCACATTGATTAACTCCCCTTAAATCATATTCTATTGGATTCTCCACTGTTATCAGTTTTTTCTCAGGGGCGTTAATTTCATTTAACGCAGAGTATAATGTGGTAGTCTTACCACTTCCGGTAGGCCCTGTTATAAGTAATATTCCATTAGGTCGTCTTATGGCTTCCCTAAAAAGTCCCAAATCATCCAGTTCAAAACCCAGTTGATCAAGATTCACCATGATTGACTCTGATTCCAGCAACCTCATTACTATACTTTCTCCATTTGTTACCGGAATTGTACTTACTCGTAAATCCAACGGGTGATCTTCTATCATCAACGAGATTCTTCCATCCTGCGGTTTCCTTTTCTCGGTAATATCAATATTGCTCATAATCTTAATTCGGGAGATAACTGCGTTTTGTATATTCCTTGGCAATACATTTGTCTGTTGGCAAACACCATCAATCCGATAGCGGACGCGGAGACTATCTGACATCGGTTCTATGTGTATATCGCTTGCTTGGGCTTTAACCGCTTCGCTTATAATATGCAAAACTATCTTTATTACAGGGGCGTCGGTCTCTTTATCTTCTGCAGAATCAAACGTTTCATTTATAAGCTGAATAGATACACCATCCGCTTCTTCAGCGCCAGCATCCAAGATATTATCCACGGAAGGTAAGATTTCTGCCTCAGGTTTATCTCTCTGTTGATAAAGCTCTTGAATATTTTTAAAACTTTCTGGAGTAATCAGGACAAATTTTATATCAACACCAAGAATAAACCGTAGATTATCTAAGGTAAGAAGGTCTAGCGGCGAACTAGAAGCTAGAATAAGGACATTGCCCTCTTTTTTTATAGGCACTACGATATGTTTTGACGCCACATTTTCCGATATCAGACTAATGTCAATATCATTAATCACCGATTTATCAACATCCATAAATTCAACACCAAAATTACCGGCTAAACACCTTGCAATATCTTCAGATGTAGCAAACCCCAACCCTTTTATCGCACCTTCGATGCTTACACCGGTTTCTTCACTCAGCTTTTCAGCATTTAACAACTGGGATTCGGACAATATGCCATTTTCTAGAAGAATTTTTCCTGTAAGAATTTTCATTTACACCATTTTCAATTTAATTAATATTTGATAGTTAAAGAGGAAGCAAGCGACACAATACATTACATTTTCATTTTTCACATTGAATATAGAGGAAATATTTATTATATTAACATAAGCACCATATCTCAATACCAATACAAACAGATATACACTCAAGGGGAAGACAAATGTTTCATTTGTCTTCCCCTTGAGTGTAAGTTTAAAAATGAACTACAAATTCACAAAGGAAGAAAGGCTACGAAAAACAAATGAATTTAGAAATGTTTTTGAAAACGGAAAGGTTTTTAAGGACAAAAATTTTGTTGCCCATCTTTTGTTAAATAACAGACAAAATTCAAGAATCGGCATTATTGCAAAAAAGAAAATAGGCAATGCCGTAAAACGAAACAGGGCTAAACGCCTTTTTAGAGATGCGTTTAGAACAGAAAAGAACGGGCTAGCAAGCAACATAGACATTATCATTATACCAAGAATAAAGGCGGAAGATATAACACACTCTTTAGCAAAAGGGTTTATAGAAAAACTTTCCAACTATATTAAACATTAATGGTAAAATTCATTATATTATTAATAAAAGCATATCAGATATGCTTATCTCCACTATTTGGAGGATCGTGCAAGTTTACACCATCATGTTCACACTATATGATAGAAGCTGTTAGCAAAAAGGGGTGCGCGCTTGGTGTAGCAAAAGGTCTCTGGCGTCTTATCAGATGTAACCCTTTCAGCAAACCAAAGTATGATCCGGTTGACAATGCTTAAGAACTATTGATAAATACTGGTATGATAAAAAAATTTTGACATTTGCCACAATATTATTGATAATTATATCTTACTAAGGTACAAATTCGTAAAACTTAATTTATTGCCACACTTGGTAAATATGATTAAGTTTTTCCATGTTTCATTATCCATAGGTACTGCAATGACAAACAAAAACAAAAATAACGAGAAAAATGCATGCTCTTTTTGCAATAGAAATAATAAGGAAACTGGCCGTTTAATACAAGGTATTTCAAGTTCATACATTTGTAATGAATGTGCAGATGCTTGCCGTATACTTTTTCAAAATGAACAAACCTCCAGCCTAAGTACAAAAATAAAGGCGCCTCTTATACCGTCTAAGATTCATGATCAGCTGAATGAATATATAATCGGACAGGATAAAGCAAAAAGAACACTTGCAGTGGCTATATATAACCATTACAAAAGAATATCTTCTAATGCAAAAAGCGATGACGTCGAGATTGAGAAGAGCAACGTTTTGCTTATCGGACCAACCGGATGCGGAAAGACACTTTTAGCTAGAATCTTGGCAAAAATTGTAAACGTTCCTATTGCCATAGCTGATGCCACAACATTAACCGAGGCGGGATACGTAGGCGAAGATGTTGAAAATGTTTTATTAAAACTTTTAAGAAACGCAGACTTCGATATAAATAAGGCACAGCATGGTATTATATATATTGACGAAATTGATAAAGTAACAAAAAAAGGAGCTGGCCCTTCCATCACCCGCGATGTTTCCGGTGAAGGAGTTCAACAAGCATTACTAAAACTACTTGAAGGTACTGTAGCAAACGTACCTCCACAAGGGGGACGGAAGCATCCTGAACAGCAATATATACAGATTGACACATCTGATATACTTTTCATATGCGGTGGAACATTTGACGGAATTGAACATATTATAAGCAAGAGATTAGGTAATAAGGCAATCGGATTCAATGCTGACATAGATGATCAGGAAGATGAATCATTTGGTAACCTGCTTTCTAAAATTACGGTTGAAGATCTGATAGAATACGGGCTGATTGTTGAATTTGTAGGAAGACTACCGGTTATAGCACCTTTAATGCCACTTGGACTTGATGACTTGGTACAAATTATGGTTGAACCGAAAAACGCTTTGGTTAAACAGTACCAGAAAATCTTCGAGATTGAAGGTGCAAAATTGGAATTCATGGATGAATCGCTAAGAGAAATTAGTAAGGTTGCTCAAAAAAGAAAGACTGGCGCAAGGGCTTTACGGTCAATATTTGAAGATTTTATGCTTGATGCCATGTACCATTTACCTTCAGAAAAACCAGGATCTACATGGGTAGTAACTCCTGATGTGGTACGCAACGAAGTATCGTTAATACCGGAAATGGTAAAGAAGACAGGATAATAAAGCCAAGTTTGAAATTCTATTTATACGTTTCCATGGCTTTAGAAAACTGCCCTAAATTCTGATAGCAGACCGCCAATCGTTTTTCAACATGTTGCTGCCGGTTCGTATCCATAACAAGGAGCGGAACAAGCTTTTCATAGAAAGGAATGGCATCTTTATAATCTTTCTTAAAGAACAGACTTTCTGCTCCATAGAAATTACTATCTACAAACTTTTCACTACTTTCGTCAGACAAAATATCCTCAAAGAGTTTCAATGCATTTTCATATTGACTATTATCGTAGTAACTCATGGCTAGCTCAAACTTGATATCTTCATCTTGTTCATCAGTATCATTTAAGACCATTGCATCATTTAAGACCCTTATTGCTTGAGTATACAGATCCAGCCGCCGAAGGCATTTACCAATTGAAAACATACCATATGTCTGTTTATCCGCTTCTAGCATCCAGCTTTTATACGCCTGTATAGCCTCAACACAGCGATCCATTTTGTCCAGGCATTCAGCGACCCGCAACATTGCCAAGCTATTCTTCTCTTCATCCAGGCCATCTTTTCCTACTATACTGGTAAACACAACAAATGCATCTGCAATCATTGACATTTGGTACAAACTTTCACCAATCAGAAAATCATTTTCAGCACTCCAATCTACAGGATTAATTCTTTTCTTTAATGCGATAAAGAGATCAAACGCTTTTGAATAATTCCCCGTTTTCATATAAGACAATGCAATACGTTCACGAATCTTACTGGACAATCCAGACAAAGGATACATCTCTAAAATCTTTTCATACAGTGTAATGGCAATGTCATATTTTCCATCAACAAACCATGAATTGGTTATTGCCCAATAAACATTCTCCAATGCTTCATCATGGGGATATCTCTCAATATATTTATTATATATATCCCGGGCCTTCTGAAGATCTTTTATATCCATAAAGCATTGCCCCATTTTCATTAAAGATTCCTTTGCCAATGGGTGTTTAGGGAATTTTTCAGCAACAACCATGTATTCCTGGCTAGCGAACAACTTTAGTCCTAAAGAGTAAAAGTAGTTTGCTAACTTATAATGTGTCTCAGGAATGTTTTCATTGTTAGGGTATTTAATTTGTAGCGTACGATACATTTTGACAATTTTATTCTGAAAGTAGTCTTCAGGTCTTTCAAAACCCATATTTGAAGGTATTGTTATTTTTAAAGGGTTGTTTTCCTTTTGTATGAAATCAAAGCCAAAAATCCCTGTAACGATTTCCAGCAGATCACGCAGGGGTATATTTTTTAATGATAAATCAACCCTTTTACGCAAAAACTGAGGCTCAATCATTTCATATTCGATCTTTAAATCCGCGGAAAGGGCTATCTGATTTAAGACATCACCCAGCTTTATCTGGTTTGCATTAATAGAATATAAATAAATTCCAAATTCATGCAATCTCTTTACTATCCGTAGTCCTTTTATATCTTTAAATACTTTAACTACTTTCCCTGAACTGTTCTCTTCACTAACTGCGTACCTTCCATACTTTTCTTTATCAATTTCAGATGCATTATTCTTGTCATGGCTCTCTTCTTTTAATACTGAGGAATAAATCTCATTGTATCTAGATTGCATACTTTCTAAAAGCTGCTGTTCTACCTCTAGCACATTATCTACTTCGCTATCGTCACAGTAAGAGACACCTATACACGAAAAGATGGCAACTAAAACCAAGATCGCTTCTTTTTTATACTTTATTAGCATAGATATTGAGTTGCTTAAAAATATCACTAATTTAATAAAAGATAATAGATTCTATTTTACTAATCTTAATTGTGCCTCACTAAGAAACGAATCTGCAATCATCAAATATGAACGTTCCGTTAATTCCACCATATCAGAAGTAAAGTCACCCCCAATCGCCATCAGAGAATACAACACCTTTCTTCCTTTATCATAATTTCCTTGCTTCATATGACATTCGGCTATCAAGTACTTACTCCGCCAAACATTCTTTTTATCAGAAACCTTTCCGCCAAACACTTTCCGTAAAGTACTAATTGCATCATTATATAACCCGGCATGATAGTAACACTCTCCCAATCGAGCATTTAGAAAACTCTTTGTTTCCAAGTCCCTATTATTGTTTAACAATGCGCTATAAAATGCTATTGCTTTCTTATAATTGGCGTTATTAAAAGATTGTTCAGCCGACACAAGTAGGGATTCGCTAGTATCGTTAATCGTCAATCTTCCATCAACATCAAATTTAGTACTATTCTCTTTTATTTCTTCTTTCTCTTGGACAATAAAAGGTTGTACAATCACATTATCCGGCTTCTTTTCAGTCTTATCACTCTCCGCATCTGCCTGAATTTTGGACAAATTTGTTAATGCAACATCAATAGAACTTGTTTTTGCCTTAAACCAGGAGACAATAACAATAGTCATAATAAGTGCAATAACTAAGACTACACAATTGGCAATTATCCAGGGGTTACGTATTACTTTTAGTAAGTTCGTGATCTGAGGATTTAGAAAGTGCAGACGCAACTTTGAGATTGCAGTGTTTTCATCTGTAATTAGAACTTCTTCTTCTGAATCATTGTTTCCCTCTTCATCTTTATTTTCATTTATATCAACAGATTGATTGTTTAATATCTCACTAATATCGGCATCACTACTCTCTGCATCACTGCTCTCTGTATTGTTTAATAACTCACTAATATCGTCATCACTACTCTCAGTTAAGACTGCCTTCGCAACAGCGTCATCTTTGGTGTTCCAGACTGAATCTGACGGTTCCAGAGGATCTTTGTCATCTGTATCCACGGATACTGTCTCGTCACTTAGCTGCGAATTTTCAACATTAGTTTCAACGTTGTCATTCTCTGTATCATCAACTAAATCATCTTTAATCTTGTCATCCATAAGTAATGACCTCAAAATATTAATAGACTGATTGCAATATATACATAGGTAGCATGAATGAGACAGGTGTAACTCTATTATTATGAATCTTGTTTACTATCTGCGGGCTTTATGGGTAAAATAACAGTAAATCGAGCTCCGTTTTTTGCCCTATTTTCAACCTTTATACTACCGTTATGGTTATCTATAAACTTTTTTGCCATATAAAGACCTAACCCCATTCCCTTCTCTTTAGTTGTATACCGCTGATCAAAAATATGTGCAATGTGTTCCAGAGGTATTCCATCGCCAGTATCTTCTATCTTTACAACAACCCCACCATGCCCATTATAAAGCTCTCTTTCCTTGTGTGTAACTATACTTATGACTCCGCCACCAGGCATTGCGTCCACCATGTTTTGTAAAATATTAAGGAATGCCTCTTCAATGTTTGACGCAAGCATGTGAACCTTTGGAATAGATTTAGAATAAGACGTTCTAACTTTAATACCACGATCGTTAAACTTTAATTGCAAATCTGCGATGATAATATTAATAATGTCATGAATATCCAACTCTTCCAAGCGTACATCATTATTATCGTCTTTAACATCCTTATAGTTGACTAAATCTTCAATTTTTGTTGCCAGTTTTTCAATTTCACCAATTATAGTATTAACATGGTCCAAGCGTGGGTCATCTGGTTCAAATTTGGAACCCAATAACTCTGCCGTTATCAGTATATTTGCCAACGGATTACGCACCACATGAGCAATAAGACCTGTAAATTCACCAATTCGCGCAAGTACCTGGAGATCATACTGTTCTTTGCCAACGTTTGATATCAACTTCTTGATATCCCCAATATGTTTGTCGCGGAGAAAGAAAATTACGAGGTTTAACAACTTTTGAAAATCTAGAGAATCTTTGTTTTGCAAATCATTAATAACGTCATCTAGCTCATTGTTTTCAAACTCATCTTTTATCTCATTAACATCTACACCAGATTGATATTCAATAATCTGGTTAATGATTTTATCCTGTATCAGTAATGCCCTGTTTAGCTGCGGTTCATTAATTTTGTCTAATTCTGATAATACCTCACCTGCGTTGTCATTACGAAGACATATTGACTGCAGCAATTGAGACGCGTCAACGTCCATAAACTTTTGAAGAATTTTCTTTAACTTCACCTCATAATCAAGGTTAAGGAGGTTTTTTTTGTCATTTTTTTTGATAGCAACACCATTAGAGCTACTATCCTTTGCACTAGTTTCTGACATTGCGCAACCCCTTTCCTAAACAGCTAGTCAACAAGATCATACGCCTTCATTTTATTGTATAATGTCGTACGATTGATTCCCAGTATACGTGCAGTTGAGGCCCTTTGTCCTTTTTGCTCTTCCAACACATTAATAATATGTAACTTCTCCATCTCGGCGATGGTACTGCACTTCTCAATACCATTACTATTAATTGCAGCCTTCTTACTACTAAGTGCTAATTCGTTAGGGGTTATTGTATCGCCAGTTGCCAAAATCATTGCACGTTCTACAACATTTTCCAGTTCACGAACATTGCCGGGCCAATCATAGTTTTTTAACATTTGCTGCGCTTCAGCAGAAACAGTCCTTATATCCTTGCTACATTCAGAATTAAATTTTTTCACAAAGTGTTTAGTTAGTAAAATAATGTCCTCCTGCCGATCCCTTAAAGGAGGCACCTTAATAGGAAAAACGTTAAGGCGGTAATACAAATCCTCTCTGAAGTTTTTCTTTTCCACCTCTTCTTCAAGATTCCTGTTAGTTGATGCAATTACCCTTGTGTTTATCGGAATATCGTTTAACCCCCCTATATGCCTAATTTGCTTCTCTTGGAGAACACGTAATAACTTTGCCTGTAAGTGCATGTCCATCTCACCGATCTCATCAAGAAACATACATCCTTCGTTTGCGGTCTCAAACAGTCCCTCTTTACCATCTTTGGATGCACCGGTAAATGCGCGTCCCTCATACCCAAAAAGCTCGGATTCTAATAAACTTTCAGTTAATGCTGCGCAGTTGATATCAACAAACCTTCCTCCGTTTTCCTTTGTTGAGATAGCATGGATAGCACGCGCAACGATCTCCTTTCCTGTACCACTTTCTCCTAGTATAAGAACCGTACTATTAGGAGTATCCGCGACACGGTAGATCATATCGTATACATTTTTTATAGCAGGCGATTTACCTATCAGCTTATCCTCTATCCTGAAACCATTTTCTCCTGACGAAGTTCTCAAGTTAAAGATTTCATCACGCATAGATTTAACTTCAAGCGCTCTGTTTATTGCAAGTTTAAGTGGCTCAATCCGGATTGGTTTTTTCAAGAAGTCATAAGCTCCCAACTTGACAGCCTTTACCGCCAAATCTATCGTACCATAACCGCTAACCATTATTACGATAACTTCCGGGTTTGTTTTTTTTACCTCTTTAAGAATATCTATACCATCCGCCCCCCCAAGACACATGTCCAAGAGCATAACATCAGGATTCTTTTCATGCACAGCAGACAATGCTTTCTTATCATCATTTGCTTTTAAAACTTCATATCCTGCACTTTCCAACGCTTCACTAATGTTTCTTAGAAAAATCTCTTCATCGTCTACCAGCAAAACAACATTCTTCTTTTTCATAAAGTCCCTTTTGTACCGGAAACAATTGCTTTTACCACAAACAATTCCAGACTACAAAGCTTGTTATACCATTACTATGCTGCTGTTAAGACAAGGTAAGTATCGCAAAAGAATCTTTAGCTTACATAATAATGACTAATTTTTCAACACCAAACCATGTTAACATATTAAACTAGAAATAATGTCAATATATTTCTCAAAGAAAACAGCATCCAGTATTTTTAACGTTAGTCAAAGTATTTAGGTTATAAGACGGTTTTGCCATAAAATCCCAGCCAAAACCACCGTTTAAATAGTAGTAGACTAACTTCTTTTGTTCTTATGAAGGCGATGCTTTTTAAAATCAATTTAAACATACAAACCTTAATGGATCGGAGCTAATATTTTTATCTTTTCTTTTATACTAGTTATTATCTCTATGTTTGTACCACCAGAATGCTTCAAACATTGCCTATATTCATCCATTGCTAAATCCGGCTGATTAACCATCTCATAGGCCCTACCAAGATTATAATGCAAATCAAAATCCCTAGAGTTTAGAGCTACAGATTTTTTAAAAGCATTAATCGCAGCTTTTGTTTTCTTCTGCTTTAAATAAACATTTCCTAATTTCTTATAATAAACAGCTATATTTACGGGCATTACCTTTAATGCTTTGACATAAACACTAACCGCCTCATCAAAACGACTTTCATCGAAATAGAGCTCCCCCAATCGTTCAAAAGGATCAACACCCAAGTGTGCAATGATATCCAGCACCCCTTCACTATGTTTTTCTATAGACAATATAATCGATTCGCAAGTTGCTATTAAATCCTGCTTAAAACCTTTCTCTTCAAAAAGAAACAACAACTGCATATTAGAATATATAGAAGATGGGACCTTAGAAGCTAACTCTTTTAGTATTGAAACAGTAGCATCAAACGTAACCATCCCTGCCCTGTATTGGCTGACAGCAGCATCCACAACATTTTCAATTTCATTGCCATAATATACCTGTACTATTTGTGAAACTACACTCTTAAGCGAAGCCGGAATATCTTTAGGATCACTTATTTCAAAAGTTATTGTATCTAATGTCTTTTTCTCGTGAGCATCTATTATTTCCATATCGCCACGAATTAAATCGCCAAATTGATTTACCGCCCCTTTCACTACATAGTCCGCATCTAAATATCCATATATCAATTCAACATCTTCCCTCCTAAGATTGGAGAACAGATCGACTTCTTGATCTCTAAATCGTTCACGGCTTGAAACTCCAGCATTATCAATCTTAATATTATCAGATATTGCTAACCTCCACACTGTTTTGTATAGCATATTTCTGTCTACAATTTCAAAAAGACCCGTATTAAATAGCTCACTATTCAATACTTCCGGTATGGACCTCTGTAACCCATCAAATATTGTATTGTTTCTAAACGTAAAAACAACGATCTCTTTTTTCTCATTTAAGAAAGAAGAGGAAACGGGTAAAGCAGAAGAAAGCCTTGTTAAGAAAGATTGTAATAGCAGAAATAGAAGTAAAACAGATATGAGACTAAATGACCGTTTGGAATTTTGATATGTAATGTTTTGAATAGCAAACAAAGAAAAGTAATGATAAATCTTTTCTTTCAAGCATATTCTTTGCTTTTTTATCACAAGATATATTTCTAATCTTAAAGTTTTTTATTTATATATTTTACTCTCTATTTCGCTGTTTAACGCAGAAAAGCGTTTAGGCTGGTAAATATATGCACAAAAACTACAAAATATCAGAGAGCCTGTTCGACAATGCAACAAACGTCTCTTGCCTGTCATATACGCCATCTGCCAAATTTTTTGAAGCCGCATCTACCTTAAACCGCCGAACGTCTACGGTATTGTTTTTTATAACATCAAGAAACTCTATGCTTTTATCCTCAATCAAACGGCGAATTTCATAGGCATCCTGAGAAATCTCAACAATATCTTCTCCATATCCAAAACCAAGATCTTCAAACGTAGAGTTATTTCCTCTATTCTTACCTTTATGAATTATACTATCTGAAATTATTGTCCTGTTAAAGCTATTTGTAATATTCATAACTCACCTATTATTAATATTTGTTTGTCTAGCAATACAATTCGTTTTAATTCCCTTCCAACCCATCAGCGATCGCCTTATGAAAGTATGCTTTGTGAGCTCTATTGCTAGCATGAAGCCCTGCCATTTTATTTTTTACCATTTCACGCATAACAAGTAATGCCTTGCCACTCTCCTCGTTAATATTTTGTATCTTAACAATTAAAGATTTGATCTCATTGCAATCATCACTATCAATTGTAAGCCCGTCGAGTTGCCCTACTGCACTCATTATGCCCCTTTTTATCAATATATATTCACCTATTTTATCAAGATTGCCATCTTCAATATCAGCAGCTTCCATAACTACGACATTTAATAACCGTCTCAAATATTCTATCCTTTTATTGTCTTCCATTTATCTTATTAAATTTTTTTCATAATATAAAGCCAACATTCACGGACAATATTTTTATATTTGTATTATAGTTCTTAGGCCACTGCAGTAAAACCTTCACAACGACGAGCATCCTCTACTTGATTCCTATTATCTATACCTCCAACTTGCACATTAGAATCTTCCCCGCATAATTCCGCCCATCCATCTTTTATTGTATTAAGCAGTTCCACAGCTTCTTTTATCTTGTTTGCATCATTCTTTAAATTTCCCTCAGTTAGTTGCAAAAGGATGTAATCGTAAACCCTGTCAAGATTCTCAGCAATTTCTCCACCTTTCCCAAAATCGAGGCATGACCGTAAATAATCTACAATGTTTACCGTCTTGTTTAAAAGTTTTGCTTTGTTTACAGAGTCATTCTTCCCTAAGCAGAATAGAGCCGATTTTGCAAATCCAATTGCACCATCAAACAGTTTCAGAATAAGTTTCTCAGGTGTCGACGACGTAAGATCTTTCTCCAAATACTGTTTTAACACATTTCGTTGTTTCAACATTTACCGCACCTCCATTTACTTTAACTAAGGTGTTATTCTTAATAATATCTAATCTTAATATCGGCCTTTTATTAAAACTTTTTAAACAAAAAAGCGAAGAACCGTAATAGAACTATGAAGAACTCCCCCCCAGTTTTGGAAGATTTCCCAATTGGGCAGTCAGAAAATCACCGGTGGCCGTAAATTCTGCAATAATGGATTCAAGCCTTGTAAACTCTGCCCTTAAACTTGCTTCTCTCTCTTCAAGACGCTTTTCTATCTCCTCCTGCCTATCCTTTATACCATCAATTGTATTTTGAATTGAATCAGTTTTTGTCGTAAGGATCCCACTCGTGTTATTAGTGTATGTTTCAAGGAGCGATGACAGTTGGTTGGCGACTCCCGAAGAGACAGCAACCGTCCCATGTCCTCCTGTCACAGTGGAGGTTGTACTTATAGTAAGCCCCTCTTCCGGAAAACTCGAAGCACCGGTTAGCACATTACCAATCCCAACCGCCGCATGATTGTTTATGAATCCCACTATATCAACGCCAGAATCTTTAAATGTTTCGCCTGAGATTCCATTTGTATCCTGAAGGATTTGCCCAGCACCGTCCACGCTAGTACTTACCTGAAGCGACAGGTCTTCGCCAAATCCATTTGTCTTGATTTCCAGTTTACCATTGTCATTGGATGCAGACAGAGCAACGTCATTTGTTGCAAACGCACTATTAAGATTATTAACGATTGTATTTATGGTTGAATCCTGATTAAGAGTGACATTAAATGTCTTAAAATCCGGAGAATTATCTGTACTATTCGATGAAAACAGAAAAGTTAGTGTTTCATCTGCAGTTAAACCGGTTACAGATAGATCATTTCGGGCATCTCCACCGCCTCCTAATTTGGCAACTTGAGAAAAAGTTGCTTGTTCAGGTGCAGTGGCAATAGTAACGTTATATACTCCCGGCTGAGTAGCAGATGAATTACTGACAAATTCAATATCCGAATTCGTTGGTGTTGCAATGCCAACAAACAACCTTGCAACCGCGTCAGGATCTTCACTTAAAGCATCACTTAGTTTAGAATCATCTATGGAAAGTTTAGCTGTCGTTGAGCTTGAGGTAATGCCGATCGACGATAAATTAGTAAAGCTATCATTG
Organism: Candidatus Anammoxibacter sp.; assembly: GCA_021777055.1. Taxonomy (GTDB): domain Bacteria; phylum Planctomycetota; class Brocadiia; order Brocadiales; family Anammoxibacteraceae; genus Anammoxibacter_A. The sequence goes on from JAIQZO010000004.1 coordinate 109,136, forward strand.
GATATCCCTGGAACCACCCCTGTAAGAATGTTACCCAACCGTCTTCGTAATGTCAGTATTGTAATGTCTCCTAATAAAGGGCTGGCCTCATCTGCATCTGGATCAAAACTCAACTGATCATCGAGAAACGTTGCAACATCGTTAAACGCCTCAACAAAGTTTTCAATATTATCCTTTGCCTCTTGTGAACTTTGAGACACAGACAACGTAAGGGTTGACGACGCATCTGTATTAATTAGATCCAGTGTAACACCTTGAATAACATCGTCAATAGTATTACTGCTCTTTGTTAGAACAGCATTGTCAACTTCAATTACAGCATCCTTTGCCTCTTGCAATTCAGGGTTAAACACATCTATGCTGAATTTGTCTCCAGTTAAAAATGTTCCCCCTGTAAAACTGATCTTTACTCCTTCTGTAGTTGTAGATGCGTCAATTTGGCCGTCAATATTTTGCAACGTAGCGTCAGCGGATATAGCAACACCGTTTGTCCCGTCAAAAGCGTCACCATTTGCACCTAAAAATGTAATACCTCCGTCAATTGAGTATTTATAAGTTACGGTGCCGGATGCGGGAGTACCTCCGGTATCATCAACTATTTCAACCATAAATGTCTTATTGGTTGTACCGGTATACGCATCAGAGGTATTGGATGCAACTGCTCCAGAAAAACTATTAGTTGTAAAAGCAAAGGCCTCTTCAATCTTTTTATTAGTAAAATCAAGATCCGTATCATTATTTGTAATAATTATATCATTGCTTGATCCTGTTTCGTCAGATGCAAGAATAAGGCGGAAAGGATTTGTCCCTGTCCCATCATTTATAATAGAGGCAGTAACACCACTTGTATTATTTATAGAATCCCTTAGCTGCTCCAGTGTGGTTGATGTGCCCACATTAATAGTCGTTTCCGAGCCGGCAGCACCAACCTTAAATTTTAATGTCCCGGTTGAAGATGAAACTGCAGCGGTATCCTGGTCGGAGAACCCTTGTGCTATCATTTTCCCTGACTTTGCGAGCTGTAAAACCTTAATAGAGGTTGTTCCAACAGACGCCGTATCATCTGCAAAGACTGAAGCAAGTTCTTCACCCGTTAGTGAGTTGGTTATAGACGCGGCTTTTGTATTAAACTGCGAAATGGAATTAAGCTTGTTAACTGCAGATTCAAATGACGATAACTTTGTCTTCAGGTTTAAAACCTCTGCATTCTTAACTTCATTCTTTATCTCATCGCTTCTTAAGTTTACAAGAGGCCTTCCTTCCGCGGCAATTAGACTTGTAATAATATTTTCAAAATCTATGCCAGAACTTAAACCTAACGAAGAAATACCCATTATCACCTCCGATATTTACAAATTGTTGGCTATAGTTAAGGAGTGCATAAATGAAACGTTTATGCACTCCTTAACTATAGTATAAATGTCAATTGCCCTAGAAAAGAAAAAGGCGGGGATAATCCCCGCCCTTTTTTACAATAAAAATCATATAAATAACAAAACCAAAACATATGCAAATCATTTTTTAACCTAACAGCTGTAACGCTATCTGTGGTAGCCCGTTTGCCTGAGCCAACATAGCGGTTCCAGCCTGAACCAATATCTGGTTTTTGGTAAATTTAGCAACCTCAGTTGCAAAATCCGCATCCCTTATTCGGCTTTCAGAAGCACTTGTATTCTCACCGGCCACATCCAGATTTGAAATGGTAAATTCAATCCTGTTTTGAATCGCACCGAGTTCAGACCTCAAATCACTGACATCATTCAGGGCCGCATCCAGTGTTAGAATCGCGGCAGTTGCATTCTCCTGAGAATCAACCTTAAGAGTGTTAACGTTAAAAGTTGACACATCTTTTGCAACTGATTTACTTGTCCCAAGAGTACTATCCAAATCTGATAAAGATGTTGGAGCTTCCAACGTAAACGTTTCTTCTGAATTTAACCTGATTTCACCCCTAAATACTAAGGTGTTATTAACTGATGTTCCAATGCTTAACCCTGAACCCGCTTCAGCGATAGAGGAATCCTTTGCCTGTATCGAAATGTTTCTACCATCAGCAGCATCAAGTACCAGCTTACCATCACTGTTAACAGACGCAGTGACACCTGTCTCACTAGATTTGTTATTGATCGCAGTTGCCAAGGCACCTGTGCTATCGCTGGCCTCAACGGCAACTGCACCGATATCCTCACCATTAATAAAGAGGTCGCCGGATGCGAGAGTTACAGCGCTAATCGCAGCAGTACCCGTAACGGTATTTTTTAATGCTGTTGCTGTTACAGTTGTTGATGTCTTTATTGCATTAATGGCTACAGATTTCGCAATAGCACTAGAAGAACCATTGCTATTGGTTACCGCAGCTGCTGCACTAGTTCCAAAGTTAGCAGATGCTCCTGTACCCTCAATTGCAAAATTAGATAACCCGGTAGTTTCGGAGGTTGCCAATGCTAAGTCCGTTCCTCCTGTACCCTCTATAACATAACCTGACTCATTTACAACCCTTGCCGTAACACCTGCAATGCTTGCAGCATTAATTGCAGCCACAACACTTGTCGCTGCAGCAGAACCTCCGGTGGTAGAACCAACGGTAACGGTCACAGATGTTCCGTTTATAATAAGAGTTGCAGTACCGCTAAGATTTGAATCACCATATTGGCCACTTGCAACACTAATCACTGAAAATTGATCATCTGCAGAACTTGATGAAACAACATCAACACCGTTAATCTTTATTTCTGAGGTACCAAATGCCTGATCTATTGCGTTTTCCGTTCCATCCGCAAGAGCAGCAGTGAATTCAGCCCTTCCACCAATAGCCTTACCACGTATATCACTAACATTGATATTAAGAGTTTGGTCCGCATTCGCACCAATCTGAAGCAATTTATCCCTAAAAGATCCATCAAGTAGAGTCTGAGTATTAAACTCAGATGTACTGGCAACCCTTGTAAGTTCTGTTGTCAAGTTATCTGCTTCTTTAGTAATTGTCGCCCTGTCACTTGTAGTGTTATCATCAGAAGCTGCTTGAACAGCAAGCTCTCTTAATCTTTGGAGAATGTTTGTAATAGTATCTATTCCACCCTCTGCAACCTGAACAAGAGAGATCGCATTGTTGGAATTTCTAACAGCCTGACTTAAACCACGAACCTGTGCTGCAAATTTTGTTGCAATAGAAAGACCAGCAGCATCATCAGCTGCGCTGTTTATCCTTAATCCAGAAGAAAGCTTTGTAATAGATTTGCCAAGTCTATCATTATTAATATTTAAGTTTCTCTGAGCACTCAGGCCTGCAATATTTGTATTTACGGTTAAACCCATATTATTACCCTCCTTAGTAATAGCAGGAAATTCCCTGCGTTTTTTCGGCATCCTTGCCGAAGATTTATAATGTCACTTAATTATTTGTACCACAACACGTTATCGCCCGCCACCTCCTTTCAAATTTCGCTAAAATTATAAATTTTCTTAATTTTAAATTTTATGGATTTATTATCGGTAACAAGATTAATAAATTTAGTTAAATTCTTTTATAAAATTTTCGAACTGATGTTAAATGTCTATATCCAGATTATGCCCAACATCACCATTTTCGTCATCCTGGTCAAGTATATTAATATCATCGGCAATATTCTTATCTGTATTACTATCGTCTACTTTCTTCTTTTTCTTTTGTGGGAACTCTTTCTTTTGTTTAGGATTATAAGGCCGTGATGGTGTAATGCTATTTATGTTGCTTATGTCATCATCCATTAACGTATTGAAATTATTAATTTCCAAAAATAAATTAACGTAGAAATAAACATCCGCATAAAACAGAACTTTTGATCAAATCAATTGCGTGGCAAGACTATACTGGTGCAGGAATCAAACCTCTTCTTTAAATTAAGATATTAGTTTTCATTCATAATCACAATCATAATCTTAATCTTAACCTCACCCACATTCCGTAATTTGTTAGCAAATCCGGTTTAACTGGATTACATTTGATTAATCCAACAATTATTGTTCATGGGCAGAGATTTTATGCATACTGAGTAAGATTATGGTTATGATTATCTATTACCCCACACACACCAATACGCCATTTAAATATAACCAACATTTCAACATGACAGAAAGCCATGCAAGATATAATGAAGAGGTCTAATCATATACCTTATCTAAATGGGTACGCAAATAGAACAATGCCTTATGATGTAATTGAGAGACCCTTGATTCTGATATTTTAAGTACTTTACTAATCTCTTTAATTAACATGTCTTCTAAATAATAAAGTGTTATAACTAACCTTTCCTGTCGCGGCAACTTCTTTATCAAAGATATCATTATGCGTTTTTTCTCGTCGTTTTCAATTATATCACTTGCCATCTCTGTTTTCTTATCTTCTAATACATTTGATATATCTCTTTTAAAATCACCATCATTATTTTGATGTAGATTCTCCAAAGACACAAAATAGTCAAAATGCAGCTTATTTTGTATAGCCTGAAGCTCTTCAACACACACACCTAACTCGTCAGCTAACTCATTCTCGTCAGGTTCGTATCCAAGCCTTTTTACAAGTCCTTGATAAACTTTTTTAATCTCTGATTCTTTTTTTCGTAACGACCTAGGTAAGACATCCTGTGTCCTTAGATGATCGATTATTGCTCCCTTAATCCTTGGCACGGCAAAAGTATTAAATTTAACTCCCCTTGTCTTATCAAACCTCATTGCAGCTTCAATTAATCCTATAGTTCCATACCCAATAATGTCTTCCTGGGAATCCTTTTTAAAATATATTTGCATTTTACCTACAACATATTTTACCAAATCCGCATTATTCAGGACTAAGGTACTGACTTCATCATCAATATCCGGTAGCATTACATTTTCCTTTTGTTTATTCATTGATCAGCACCCCCATCTTCTTTATCATTTTCTTCTTTACAAAAATTTTTTTTAACTATCCCTTTAAAAATATATACTACGACAGAAGCAAACAATACAGATACAACAGCCCTTATGCTCAACTCTTTTGATGAGACACCGTTAAGCAGGCCAGTTAGACATGTAACAAAAAATACAATGCCTATAACCCCTATGGAACAAAAATCTACAAAATATTTAAACTCAACTTCCTTTTTCTTAATTCCCCTTCTTAGTTGCTCAGCTTCCTTTTCTTTTCTAAGCTTTTCTTTTCTCTCCTCATCTTTTTTTCTCTTTTCTTCACGGAACTTCTTCTCTTTATCTTCAGAGTGTTTGTTGTTATTGTCAGGACTTTCATCTTCTAGTACATCTTCATTTTTTGTATTATCTTCTGATGGAGACTTGCTCTTTTCTTCGTTACTTTTTTGTTCTTTATCTTCCAAGCCGTCATTGCCCTTCTCCGGAAGTTCTTCTTCAAGCACACTTTTATTTTCTGTATCTTCTTCTGATTTATACTCCGTACCATTCATTATGTTTGCCCCATACTAATCCATAAGATCCTGAAAAAAACTTTCAATTCCAAAACCATTCTGATAATGATTAAAGTTTTGCGCACCAAGAATATTTCCAGCTATCTTCCTAATATTAGAGGAAACAGCAACCTCTGGGTATTGCAGCAAAAACGGTTTTTGCTGTCGAACGGCCATTGCAACATGGGTATCAAAAGGGACCCCCCACACCTCACCTATCTCTACATCCAAGAAACGCTTTGCGGCTTCAGTTATCTTTTTCCCTGTGTTTTTAGCATCCGCAATGTTTTTACACATATTAATAAGTAGTTTAATCCTAGGGTATTTTTTATATTTAGAAACTACCTTTATTACAGCATATGCATCTGTTATTGACGTGGGTTCAGGTGTCACAATAAGGATAATCTCATTAGCAGCGACAAGCATTTTTACCACATCGGCATAGATACCAGACCCTGTATCAACTAGAACAATGTCCACCTCATTCTTAAACGAGCGAACATCCTTTATCAACCTTTCCTTTTGTAGTGCGGAAAGATTTACCATCTCTTCTACTCCAGAACTTGCCGGTATTATCATTAAACCTTCAGGACCTTCTATAAGAATATCCTTTAGCTTCTTCTTACCGTTTAGTACATCTCTTAATGTGAACCTAGGATATAAGCCAAACAACACGTCTACATTTGCGAGACCTAAGTCAAAATCCATCAAAAGCACCTTCTTACCGTACTGAACAAGCGCTAAAGCTAGATTTGTAGACATGTTTGATTTCCCAACCCCACCTTTTCCACTTGTAACGGCCATAACCGTTGACGATACGGTTTGATCCTCATCATTTCGGTTTCTGGAAATATCTCTTAATTTTGATGCTTGGTCTTGCATTTTTCTTAGCTTTATATAAATTTTCTTAAAACTTTAAATATTTTTAAAAGATTCAACTTTTCAAACAATAGAAATCACAATGAAAAAATCAAACTTGCGATCCACTTCGGATCCGGTTTCAAAATATCACCGGGTACCTCTTGCCCGTTTGTAATGCAGCATATGGGCAACCTTGTGGTTTCAGATATGTTTAACATTGTTCCAAAACATTTTGTCTCATCAACCTTGGTAAATATGAATCCATTTAACGGCACGATACTAAAACTATTAAATATATCTTCTGCATCTTTGTACATTGTGCCAGCTCCAACTACAAGGTATGTCTCTAATAATGGTAGGTTTTCTAAGGCCGCCATCAGTATCTTGATTTTTTTATCATCGTATTGACTCCTTCCAACTGTATCAATCAGGATAAAATCCTTATCTTTAAAATCATTAACTACAGCTAACAGCTCATCAGACGTATTTGCTACACGAACCGGAGTATCAATCCTTTCAGCAAAAACAGCCATTTGCTCAACGGCAGCAACTTTGTAAGTATCCATGGTAATGATGCCTACGCTTTTTTTACCGTCTAATACAAGTTTCGCCGCAACCTTTGCAAGAGTCGTTGTTTTACCCACTCCAGTAGGGCCAACAAATGTAATTACTTTCTTATTGTCGGTCACCGAGTAGTTTCCTAAAATATCTTCTACACGAATTAAGTTAGCGATTCTGCTCTGAATATCACTTCTTATACTTTTAACATTAAGTGATTCCTGTCTTTGTATTGGAATAGACTCCCACCGTTTTAACAATGAATCAGTTATATCCACTTTTACTTGCTGGCAGTTAAGATGAGTCCGTATCTTTTCCAGTTCATCCTTTAAACCGGTATAGATAACAGCAGATGTATTCTCACTACTTTCTGTTTCCTCGATAATTTCATTGGTCATCTGCAAATCTTTAAGCCCAGAAGTTTCACTTTCTAGCAGAAAGCTATCAAATTTTCCGTGAGATTTTTTGGGTTTATTCAGATCTGAAACCTCATGCACATCATCTTCTAATATAAAGTTATCAAATTCTCCATTAATTCTTTTGGATTTATTACAATCTCCAAACCCATGCACTTCACTTTTCGGCATAAATCTATCAAACGTCACATCACTTCCATCCTTATCTCCATCTGTAACATTTATTCCTCTTTTTTTGCTTTCATTTAAAAGCAACAACATCTTCGCGGATGTCTTATGATCAACATTTACTGACTTTTTATGACATAAAGAATCTTTATTGGCACCTCCAACTCCATTATTTGACAAAACATCGTTCAAGACGCTTCCGAATGTGTCATTAACAACATCTTCTGTATATGCAGCTGCAACATTAACAATCTTCTTACCTAAGAAACGCTTAAACCCTTTCTCTTCATTTCTGCGTATTTCAAGTATTAAAGCTGACTGGCCAATTTCTTTATTTATTTGGGTTAAAGCGTTTTCGACGTCAGCGGCAACAAAGTTTTTAATTTTCATTTTCAACATTAATAATCCCTACCGTTTCAAGTTGGATTCCAAATGGAATCTCTTTGTAAGAAATCACCGGAACCGTCGGAAGAAGGTTCTCTATCAGCTTCCTAATATGCATTCGTGTATTTGATGATGAAAGTATCGCTACCTCATATGATATGGACATGGAGCCTTTTATCACCTCTAGAATCTTATCAACAAACTTCTGTGCCAATGTTGGCTCTAATGCTAAAATCTGGCCAGATTCACTTTTGTGCACACTATTTGCAAGCTGTTGGTCCAGTGCTGGATCAACAGAAACGACAAAAAGGTTATTTTCTCTGGTAACAAATTTCTGACACACCGTCCTTGAAATAGACTGTCGTACATACTCAGTCAACATTGCAGGGTCTTTACATGTAACCGCAAAATCTCCAACAGTCTCAAGTATTGTTACCAAATCCCTAATAGAGACACGCTCACGCAATAGATTCTTCAATATCTCATGAATAACTGCCAGGCTTAGCAAGTTTGGAGTAACCTCTTTCACCACTGCAGGATTACCATGCCCAACATTATCAATTAATTTTTGAACATCTTCCCTTGAAATAATCTCGTTTGCATGTGTCTTAATAACCTCAGACAAATGTGTAATCAATACAGACACCGTGTCGACTAGCGTATACCCTATGGACTCAGCATACTCTTTTTGACTTTTATTTATCCATACGCCAGGCATACCATATGTGGGATCCACAGTCTTGATTCCCTCCAATTCTCCAGAAACACAACCCGAGTCAAGAGCCAGGAAATGGTCTGGGAATAAAACACCAGCGGCAATCTCCTGACCTTTAATCTTAATAGAGTATGCATTCGACTCCAATTGCAAATCGTCCCTCAATCTGATTGGTGGCACAATAAAGCCTAGTTCTTTAGCAAGTTCTTTTCTTAAACTATTAATTTTTGCAAGTATGCCGTCTGCCAAATTCTGATCCGCAAGCGGGATCAGGTTATAACCTATCTCTATCCCAAGCCTTTCTACAAACAACAGTTGCTCTATGGATCTATCATCAAGTTTTGGCTTTGCTTTTTCTCCACCACTTTCTGCAGGTTTTCCAGGAACCGTTTTTTTACCAGGTTTTCTAATAATTCTAAAAAGGATCAGCAAAGGAACGGCCATTAGTATAAACGGTATTTTCGGAAGCCCGGGCAAAAGGCACAAAACAGTTAACACTCCTGCAGTAATGATCAGGGGCTTTGTCTTAAAGAACAGCTGAGAGCTTATGTCGTCACCCAGAAATGCTTTAGATCGGGTCTTGGTTATCAACATACCCATGGAGATCGCAACAATAAATGAGGGTATTTGTGCACCTAAGCCATCACCTATTGTTAGTATTGAGTATGTACTTACCGTATCACCAACCTCCATTCCCCGGCTGGCACCAAACGCTATACCTCCGATTAGGTTCACTATAGTTATTACAATACCGGCAATAGCATCTCCCTGGACAAATTTACCCGCACCATCCATTGCACCGTAGAATTCCGCCTCTTTCGATATTTTTTCGCGTCTCTCTTTTGCTTGCTCCTCAGTTATCATACCTGCGTTTAGATCAGAATCGATGCTCATCTGCTTTCCTGGCATAGCATCTAAAGTAAACCTTGCAGCAACTTCAGATACCCTGGTCGCACCTTTATTAATAACTATAAATTGTATGACAACCAGAATTAAAAACACTACCAACCCAACAACTAAATTCCCACCGACAACAACATGGCCAAAGGCCATTATTACTTTTCCGGCATATCCATCAAGTAATATCAATTTAGTTGACGCAACATTTAACGATAATCTGAATAGGGTAACAAATAACAATAATGATGGAAAAACAGAGAGCTCTATTGCTTCCTTGGAATTAAGCACCACTAACAACACTAATATAGACAGCGCAATATTCGCAGTTATCAGCAAATCAAGTATGAATGCCGGTAACGGAATTATCAATATTATGATAATTACTATCAGCGCTGCAGGCATAAAAAAACCTGAAACTTTGGAGAAAGATCTATTTTGTATTAATGTGTTTTCCATTTATTTAAATTTAAACTTTACTTCTTAATTTATAGACATATGATAATATCTTTGCTACAGCCTGATATAGTTGCGCCGGTATTTCCTGCCCAAGCTCTACAGTTTTGTATAGTGTCTGAGCAAGAAATCTATCTTCCATAACAGGTATGTCGTGCTCTTTTGCAACCTCTTTGATACGTTCAGCAATTATGTTTCTTCCTTTCGCAACTACCAACGGTGCTTCAGCTTGAGACGAATCATACTTTATGGCCACCGCATAATGGGTAGGGTTTGTAACAATAACATCTGCCGTCGGCACATCTTGCATCATCATCTTCCTTATCATGGTAATCTGCATATTCTTTATACGCCTTTTCGCCTCTTCATCTCCATCTGCTTGCTTCTTTTCGTCTTTTACTTCCTGCTTGGTCATTTTGAGCTTTCTTTTCCACTGCCACTTTTGAAATATTAAATCAATAATTGCAATGGCAAAGAGTATGGCAAGAATCTTGATTGTTATGGAAAATATCGCCTGCCAAGCATATACAAAGACACCGGCAAAGCCCAACCCTGACATATCCTGAACAGTCGCAATCTCTTTTTTTATAATAAAATATGCAGGAATACCTGTTGCAGCAACCTTTGCAATCCCCATAACAAGCTTCATCAGAGATTTTAGAGAAAACAAGTTTTTAACCCCGCTTATGGGATTAAGCTTAGTAAAGTTTGGTTTCAGAGGCTCTAAAGTAAGATTAAATCCTGTCTGCAAGTATGAAGTTAAAATGCCAACGAACAGCAATCCGACCATAATTGGTGAAATAATAATAACTATATCTTTCATATTATTGACAAACAATGTGTTTACCGTCTTTTCGTTGAAATCATTCACCAATATACCAGCAAAACCAGACTGCATATTGCTTATTAAATTACGATAAATAAAGAACCCTATTACATTTATTATAAAAAAAGCGGTAAAAATGGATACTACCTGGCCGACATCCATGCTTTTGCTAATATTTCCCTTCTTTTTCGCCTCTGATAATTTTTTACTAGTAGGCTGTTCAGTTTTTTGGGATTCTGCCATATTATTTCCTCCACTTATACAATTACTACATCTGAACGATAATAAACACTATACTCATCTCATGTATCGTAAAAGCCCACCAACCTCACCTTGCATATGCTCAAAAATAGTTATCATGAAATTGACAATGAACGGAGCGCTTACAATAAACAAGATAAATCCAACCAAAGACTTCATTGGCAATTCCAACACAAAGAGATTCTGCTGCTCTGTTACTTTTAACACAACTCCCACAATAACAAGAGAAATAAGGGCTATAATGATAAATGGGGCCGCCATCTTGACTCCAAGACTAAAGTAAAGACTAAAACTCTCAAGCATTTTATCCGATAACTTTGGCATAAACCTAAACCCATCAACAGGAACTACTTTATAACTAAAAGCAAGAGCTTTAATAAGCCAATGATGTCCATTAATAGCCAAAAACAATGTTGCACCCACCATATAATATAAAAGTGCAGATATCGACCCGCCAGTTTCTGTGTTTGGTGATAAAGTAGAAGCCATTTCCAATGCCACCTGCCTTCCTGCTATCATACCTGCCGAAGAAAAGACCATAAATGCCAAACCAACAAAGAACCCTAAAACAGCCCCAACGGCTATTTCCCGAAAAACAATCATACCGAAAAGAAACAGATTGTTTGGTATCTCAACTAGTGTTGCATGTGCCGAAGGAAATGCAATAACCGCAAAAAAAAACGCAAGCGCTATTCTTAATTTAGCCGGCACAGATCTATGACTAAACACCGGAGCCGTAAAAAGCATACCTCCCATCCTGAACATGATCAGTGTAAAAAGAGGCATCTCATTAAACAAATCACTAATACTACCAACGTCAAACCCCATCCGGCCTACCCTACTTATTTAATGTTGTTAACAAATTAAACAACTCAACGGTAAAGTCAGTTAAAAAACGTATAGCCCACGGAAACATAAAAATCGTAACACCAAAAACCGCCATAACCTTAGGCAAAAAAGACAACGTTTGCTCTTGAAGACTCGTTACAGTCTGAAACACAGAAACCGCTAACCCAACGACCATAGCGGCTATTAAAATAGGCCCCATTATGTATAAGGTCGTTTCGATTGTCCTTTGTAACAATGTAATAACAAGTTCAGGTGTCATGATCTCGTATATGTAACTTTACAAAAATTTTATAAATACCTCTGAGCAATGTTCTCTCTATCTAAAGCTGGAAACGACGGACTGTATTATTAGGCGCCAACCATCAGCCAAGACAAAGAGAACCAACTTAAATGGCAACGAAATCATTACCGGCGGCAACATAAACATCCCCATTGCAGTTAATGTTGTAGAGATAACTGCATCGATAACTATAAACGGGAGATATAAAATAAAACCCATCTGGAAAGCCGTTTTAAGTTCACTTGTTATGAATGCTGGAATAAGCACAAACGTGGATATTTCATTCACATTCTCAGGCTTTTCTCCGCCAGCGAGACTGATAAACATTCCGAGATCAGCCTCCCTGGTCTGCCTTAACATAAACTCACGCATAGGAGCCAATCCATTCGCAAAGGCCTCTTTTTCGTTAATCTCTTTCTTCATATAGGGTTGAATAGCATTAGAGTTAACATCCTTCCACACCGGAGACATAATAAACATAGTTAAAAAGATGGCAATGCCTATCACAACCTGGTTTGGCGGCATTTGAGGCGTTCCAATAGCTTGTTTCACAAAAGAGAGAACGATAATAATTCTCAGAAACGAGGTCATTGACATTACAAGCCCCGGGAGTATAGACATAAAAGTGAGAAATATTGCTATCTTCAAGACAGTCGTTAACCTGCCTGATTCCTCACCGGAGTCAATACTGAACGTCATATTAAACGGATCACTACTGCCGCTGCTTTTCGTTTCATCTTCAGCCTTAACAATTTCGCCTGAAAAAAATATCAATAAAAATAGTAAGGAACAGATAGTTATACGTTTCATGCCATTTCTGAAAAAAGTGCTTAGGTGTTGCATATGCTATTCATGTTCAACCCTTTAACTATTTTTATTACTGCAAACCTTCTTTATAAACCCAGAAAAGCCATCATCACCTGAAGATGGTTTTTCTACCAGCACAACCTTACCATCATCATCCATTTCTGATAATAAAGACAATCCTTCATTTGTAGATCCGAGAACCAGCAGCTTATCTACTACTTTCACCAGATATAAATACCGTTTTGGGCCCAATGACCTGTGCTCTACTACCCGAATATACTTCCTATTACCTTTAACCCCACCGGAAAATCCGTATCGCCACTTTAAAAAAAGAAAGAAAATAATAATAAGAACAATGACTATTCCAAACGAACCTGCCATTCCTTTAATTGAGGGTAGATCTTTCACAAAGATATCCTCATTGTCTTCCTGTTGTGATTCGTTTGTAATTGCGGTGCCGGACTCCATTCCGGCACTACCTAATGTTGTGCTTATTAACCATACTTGAAACAAAATCAATAACAGTGATACTCTAATAACTCTATGCATTATTTGTGTCCTCACCATATCCAAACGCAAATACTATGCCTATACTCTATTTCTAGAAATAATCCGATACTTTATGAACATTATTAACAACCAATTGCAACTCTTGCAATTAACTGGATTCTCCCATAAGTGATGTCGAAAGCAGTAATTTAAACAGTTTTATAATGTCATAACTATTAATAAACAGAAGAAACGATGACCGAGAGTTACCTCCCTTTAAAACGTTTCCAAAAAACAGGTTACATGTTAAGCAACACCAATTATTGTTATCCAAACATTTTGAAGAGATATTTTTTTAAGATATTAACGGAGTAAAAAATGAAAGCCTGAAACTAAAGACAGATTTCCAGATATATATGGGAAAATATGTGCATTAGTAGGAAGATTATTTTTACGTGCAAAAACATGTGGACAAATTATACCCGTGTTTAACTTTTCTACATATTTCAATAGAACTATAAATTTGACTTTTAGTGGGTTATATATGTAATATTATTGTATTGTTTGCAAAGATTCTTAATCGAAACGATAGAATCCTTTCTCAACAATTAACTTGATCTTACTTTATTATTTTTGAAGAAAAGTGGGTGTAAATGATGAAAAATACAGTATTAATTGTTTGTCTAATAAGTTTCCTTTTAGTTTCAGTGGATTGTATTGCCGAAGTATCGCTAAAAAGTACAGAAGCGGAACAGACGGAGGTGAGTGTTACTGTTTATAATGACGACCTTGCCCTAATAAAGGATGTCAGGGGTATTAAATTGCCGTCTGGTAGTGGTGAACTAAGGTTCATGGATGTGGCATCAGGGATAATGCCAGTATCAGTACATGCAAGGTCATTAAATCACCAAGAAGATTTCAATGTACTTGAACAAAATTATGAGTACGATCTCATTAACGCAGATAAACTACTTGATAAGTATGTTGGTAAAAAAATAAAGATAATGGAGTGGAATAAGTATCAAAACAGAAAAAATGAGGTAGAGGCTGAATTGTTGAGCAACAATGGCGGGCAGATTTATAGAATTAATGACGAGATATACCTTGGACATGCCGGTACTAAGGTGATTCCTGAGATGCCAGAAGATCTTATAGCTAAACCGACATTGACATGGCTTTATGAAAACAAAATAGAAAATGATCATACTATCGAAGTCTCATATCTAACGAATAACATAGGTTGGAAAGCAGATTATGTCTTGTCCATTGATAAAAACGACGAATTGGCAGATATTGCAGGCTGGGTAACTATTGATAATCGCAGCGGAGCAACTTATAGAAATGCGAACCTTAAACTGATTGCGGGTAAACCTAACAGAGTAAGAGAAAACAGAATAATGCACAAAAGAGATATGGATTCGCTGCGCATGATGACAGCAGAAAGCGCTCCTCAATTTACAGAAAAGAGTTTCTCTGAGTATCATATTTATGATCTGCAGAGAAAAACTACTATAAAAGATAAACAGATGAAACAGATCAGCTTCATGGATGCCTTCGCAATACCAATGAAAAAAGAGCTGATAGTACGAAATCGAAGAGGGGGTTATTTCAGACAACACGGAACTGGTGTTAATAAGATACCAGTTACGGTTTACATTAAATTTGAAAACTCTAAGCAAAGCAATATGGGAATGCCGCTACCTGCTGGTGTTATACGTGTGTATAAAAGCGACGATGATTCAAGCCTCCAGTTTATTGGTGAGGATAATATTGTACATACACCGAAAGATGAAGAGATTCGCCTTAAACTAGGGGATGCTTTCGATGTGGTTGCGGAGAAATTACAGACTGATTATAAAAAGATCGGTTCAGCGCTGCACGAATCTGAGTGGAAGATTACAATTCGTAATCATAAGGATACCGATATCTCGGTGGGTATAGAAGAGGAGATTTATCGTGGAGACTGGGATGTTATTAATAACAGTCATCCATATAAGAAAATTGATGCGTTTACAATGAGATTTGACGTTAATGTTCCAGCAAATAATGAAACAATAGTCAACTACAAGATCAGGGTAAATAACCAGATCTAATGGGTATTATAAACAGACATATAATTATTTGAATTTATCTCTTAAATAGGTAATAATGTGTACCAAACAACAGTAGGTATTGGAAGCATAATGACATACAGTAATATTACGAATTGCAGATCCACTTTTTTTTAAGAAATTGTTTAATAATTTTTAAATAAAGAAACTTTTGCTTATTTCCGTTGTCTAAATATATAGGCAGAAGGCGAGACACATAAGAAAATATGAAAGCTTGTCTTGTTTCCTGTAAATATTCTGTAGTGACAACCGTAGATATGGGCCTCCATTTGACTAACCATGCAGGATATTGATATTAAACTGATAAAAAAATCGGCCAATGGTAATCTGGACGCATTTGAACAGATCTATAAGACTGCATCTCCGTATATATACACTATAGTTTATCAGGTCACAAATAATGAAGAAGATGCACAGGACGTTACACAGGAAGTCTTTATAAAGGTTTATAACAGCCTCTCCTCATTTAATTTTAAATCTTCATTTAAGACGTGGATCTATAAGGTTGCGCTTAACACGGCTTTAAATACAGTAAAAAAGAGAACTCGGGATATGCGCAAAATAGAAGAATATAACGACGCGGCAAAAGGATCCTCTTTTCACGCTGATACGGACCCTATTCATAATAATGATAACGATTTTAATATTGAGGAGGTTTTAAAGATACTTAACCCTGATCAACGAGCGTGTATCTTACTAAGGGAGGTAGAAGGGCTCTCTTATAAAGAGATCGCAGAGGCATTAAAGATAAATATTAATACTGTACGTTCAAGATTGAAGCGGGCAAGACTTGCACTTGCTGCTTCTTATGGCCGGAGGATTATCTGAAAATGAATTGTGAAGAGATAAAAGATATTATTGTAACAGATTATCTGGATGGAGAGGTTAATGAGGAGATGTCTCGCTGTATTGAATCACATATAAACAAATGCAGCAACTGTTATCAATTTGAAAATATGCTGAAATTAAAAGCCGTTGATCCTTTTAAAAGCATGAAAGTATCTGCTCCCGCAGATTCAGTTTGGATAAACATTAAAGATAACATAAAACAAGGTCAAAGGGTTAAGGTTAAGAATGAGGGTAGTATCTTGGACGTTCTATTACACAATGCAAGGACCCTCTTCAACATAAAAAGACCCGTATTTGCAGTATTAATGTTAATGGTTGTTATAACGGTTGGAACTCTATTTGTAAAGACTAAGCTCAACAATGAGACTGAATCCGATTCCTTTATCAGGGAGTATTTGAACGAGCACGTTGAGTTTCTTACCGAGTTGGATCTATATGGAGACGACTACATGGAGATGAACAATTTCTATTTTCATACTTCCATAGAAAATTATTTATTTTAGTGGAACTTTCATTTAATTACCGTTGTCTAAGAGTGTGTAATAAGTAGTATGACTAATTTTAATAGAAAAATAAAAAAATATCTTACCTGTTATTTGTTAGTAGCTGTGTGTTCGGTTAGTTTCGTTGCTAATGCCGGCCCATTTAGTGACCTTGTGGAAAAAAGAATGGAGCGCAGAAAGGAGATTAAGGAAGAGATAAAGGAAGATATTCTAAAGAAATTAAACCTGACATCAGAACAGAAATCTTTGCTAAAAAAGCAGCGCGAAGAGTACAAAACAAGGGTTACAAAAACAAGAAATGAACTTTGGCTCAACATTAAAAAGCTTAGGCTGGGGCTAGAAAATAAGGATGTAGAAGACGAATCGGTTTATACTATAGCGGATAAAGTGAAAGTACTGCGAGATAAGCTTTTCTATGAAAGGATAAACACTATACTTTCTATAAAGAATGTACTGACGACAGAGCAGTACAAAAAGCTACAGGAGTTTAAGAACGAAAGCTTTGCATCCATAGCGGAAAGAATAAAGGCAAGAAGGGAAAAAGGTGGTAAGTTGCGAGAATTTATGAATAAATAAGCCTCTTTAGGGCTTTAGTGGATAAGAAGTATTTATACATTGATAAGCAAATTAAACTTGCCATTCGGATCTGGTTTAACGAAGAACCACATCTGGTCTAGACTGGGAAGGCACCTATTCTGCTTTTTCTCAAGTTCAGGATAAAAGCAAGTTTTTTTTCGTTAGTAATTTAACATAATATCCATTTATACGTTAGATCAGTAACATTGAATAGCTGAGACCAGAAACAGGCATTCTCATACAACATGGCGTAACATTTAGCTAACGTACACGTTATAACATCAAACGCTCAGCAAGACGGTAAATGTTGGCATATTATTTGCGAGCAGTTAGAAATAAAATTGTCGTACTATGATTTCAAGAAAAATTTTGTAATTTATATGGAATAGGGCATACAGAAAGCAGGAGATATGAGCCTGAATATCTATTTTGCCACTTCTCAAAATTACCATAACGGTACCTTATGGAATAGAGACTATGAAATATATTTTTTAGATTATATATATATTATTGTTTTATTACCCATAAATGGGGGGATGGGCGAAAACTGTTGTTTTTGTAAGAAAAATTTCTAAAATAATTTTTATTTGTGTAATGTATGATTTACTTTATGAATTTTTAAAGGAAGGAACTGATTGTTATGTTAAAAAAAATAGTTGTCATAGGCATGCTTTCAACTGCTGTAATCTTTAATTTTAGTAGTAGTGCTAGCTTTGCGATGGATAGTAAGCTACAAGCTCAATATCTAAACGAAAAAACTATGGTAGATACAAAGCATAAGATGGAAGAGCTTCAGCTGCAGACCAAACATAGAGGCGAAAATGCTCAATTAAAGATTTACCATGCACAGCAAGATGCACAGTTTAATGCAAGATGGCAGGCATTAGGTGTGGCTCCAGGATCAGTGGACACATCGATGGCAGATGATGTAAAGAAGAGAATTGATGAGTTAAAAAGTCAGCAGGATACCGATTATGCTTCTGAGCTCAAGAAAAAGGTTGAACAGTGGAAAAAAGATCACAATGTAACAGGTCTTTCACAGACTGAAGAGGAAAAGCAAGCCGAAGAGTTGCGGAAAGCACTGGAACAGTTTCAGAAGGAAAAAGATGCAGAATATGCAGCACAGGTCAAAAACCAGGTTGACAGTTGGAAAAAGCAGCATAACGTAAAAGGTCTGTCAGATGAAGATAAGGCAAAGGCTAGAGAAAAAATCAAAAGTAAGTTAGAAGAGTTTAAGAAGAAAAGAGAAGCGAATAAATAACCTGCAAGTAATTAGATAAATGCAATAAAGTATCTTCTTAACTATAGATAAAAGGCGCAAAGCTCAATGAGCTTTGCGCCTTTTTTTTTGGGCTTCTCAATCTTAGATGATACAATTGCCATATGTAAATTTTCGTTGCGATTTACATAAATACGTGATAGGGTACAAATATGAAAAGTAGTGCAATAAGTAAAACTTTAAAGCAAGATCTGGAAATAACCAAATCAACCAGACTACTTTAAAGTCACGACTAAAACGATAAGTTATTTTTAAACCAAACTTTAGTCGAACTGGACGTTCCACTAACTATAGAAGTGTTTAATTGCGTAAATTCTTTTTTTCTGTGGCACGAGACTTATAAAAAAAGATAAATAAACAAACTTTTGCAATCAAACACCAGGAGTAAATATGGATCATTCAGATTCAATGACCCTCATCATAGATATTGTAATAATAATATCTGCTTCATTCCTTTTTGGCATCTTTGCCCATAAACTTAAGCAGTCCGTCATTATTGCATACATCTTTGTTGGTATATTAGTAGGCCCTCATGGGTTAGGCCTTATAAATATGGTAGGTGAAGTAAACTCTCTTGCTGAAATAGGAGTTGCCTTATTGATGTTTGTCATAGGGGTAGAATTCAAGTTTTCCCATGTTGGTAGGATTTGGAAGATAATAATATTTGGTGGCATTTTTCAAATAACGTTTGTAATGGCATCAGTATACGCAATATCAATATCAATAGGATACACAACATTTAGCGCCGTCATACTTGGAATGGTTGGCGCTATTAGCAGCACTATGCTTGTGGTCAAAATATTGACTGAAAAAAGGGAAATGAACCTATTACACAGCAGGATAATGGTAGGACTTCTTATTATTCAAGATTTGGCCGTTGTCATAATGGTATTCTTTATAATTAATTTTGAACAAATTGCAAAGGGTAATACTTTAGACTTCTTAAAAGTCCTAGGAATTAGTATTGCGGCGGTTGCAGCCATTGTCATTATCGGTAGAAAACTTTTGCCAAAAGTTATGTATTTGATTGTAAAAATGAAAAGCAAGGAGATGTTCTTACTCTCTATATTTTCGTTTTCAATAGGAATTTCAGTTACCACGCATTTATTAGGTCTTTCCATCTCCTTAGGAGCCTTTATCGTTGGATTTATGCTTTCAGAAGCAGAGTATAACCGTGAAATATCTGCCCAAATAAGACCATTAAAGGACATTTTTATTGTTATATTCTTTGTCTCTGTTGGATTGTTTATAGATCCAAAAATAATTTTAAACGACATCCCCATGGTATTCTTTATTGTTACCATAATGATGTTTGGAAAATTCATTGCATGCGCACTTCCCACCTGGGTGTTCGGATATGATGGCAAAACCGCAGTAAAGGTGGGAATGGGTATGATGCAGATAGGCGAATTTTCGTTTGTCATGCTCACAATGGGAAAACAACACGGATATTTATCCTCTTCTCTATTTTCATCAACAACGGCAGCAGCACTTATCTCAATAATGCTCACTCCGCTTGCCATTAATCAAGCTGATAGAGTGCACAGATTTTTCACAAAGAGTCTACCCCTGGGTAAACTTTTAAGGCACATTCCACACTATAAGTTAGCCAATAAAAAAGAAAACAAAGACAAACTGGAAGGACATGTTATTATTTGTGGTTTCGGTAGATCTGGTAGCACTGTAGCAAAGGCGCTAGACAAAACATATGATGTAGTAATTATTGATCACGATATACAAAAATTAGAAAAAATAAAGCAATTAAATTACAAATACCAGTATGGAGACGCTATAAATCATCACCTCCTGATTAAGGCTTCTATTGCAACAGCACAAATATTGATCTTAACTATTCCTGACATTAACGCAAAATCAATTGCTACACGGTATGCAAAGGTTTATAATCCGGAAATAGAGGTTATCGCCCGTGGCCGTTCTGAAGCTGAAAAAGGTGAATTACAGCAAATTGGCGTTGATCATGTAATAATTCCTCAAACATTAGAAGCCGTTGAGATAATAGGGAAAGTAATGACTTAGAAGCTCAAAGCCTCAACCAAATTTGGGAAATTCAGAAAGGATACTGTTTTCTTAATAAATCATAACACCGGCTAAGTTGCAACCAAGACACATGAAGCCGGATACTCAGTTATGGACATAGGATATATGCAAAATAGTTAGATTAATAATTCTCTTATTAGGATTCAGGTAAAAAACGGAAACTTAACTTGAAATGTAACATTTTAAGGTTTCGGCATTAATTATCAAGCTCCTATTATCTAGTAACTATAGCGCTACAAATAACGTAACAAGGCCGCCAGCGGATTCCATACAAAAAAAGCATGTTTTACAGGGTAATACCATAAAGAAGCAAAGTCAAAACCAGGATTCCCAGCAAAGTTTTATCTAAAAACAGTTTAAAGTAGCCAATAATCATCTCTTTTAATAAAATCCCGCAGCAAATAGTAAAAGAAGTTTCGCAAAATTTTGCTCATGTTAGATAACTTTACATATGTACTAAATTATTAACATTTGAGGCATTCGGTTAAACAATTTGTATAGTATGTCAGATCATACACAACATCTCATTAACTCATTATATTCTGTAGTAACTTATGGGAGGATATAAACTTGCTAATGTTTGGTATTGCTGTATCTTTTTATATTACTACTTGTCATAGAACTACTTGAGATTTATTTCATTTTGGCATAATAGTTGCAACCTCTTATTACAACATAAGCAATTCTAGATTAGAAAGATGTGTTTATTAATAGGAGGTTTAATTGAAGATTATTTTATTAGAGCCACAGAACCAAGAGATTGCGGTTGCAAAGCTTATCGGAGGCTTAAATGGAAGAAGTGCCATTGAGTTAGAAGATTGGCTACTTTCTCATGTTGTTGCAAAAATGAATAGCATAGCAATGAACTTTGAACGAGTAGAAAGGATTGACGGATTAGGCGTCGCAGTTTTGGAACATATTATAAATAAAGGCATAGATATCCGCCTATTTAACGTCTGTACGGAAATAAGAGCTGTTTTAAAATTGGCAAAAAAAGAAGAGCTACTCAACATAATATACAATGAGACAGATGACAACAAGGCAGCATTGTTATTAAAAAATGAAATAGCAGAAAGAGGATGAATCCTCTCCGAACCCAATTATTGTTGGATCAATAATTGATCAATAAGTCTTTCTGCTACAACTTTGTCAAATCCACCAAGTTTTTTAAACCGAAGATAACCACTTTTATCAATAATAGTTATGCAAGGGGTTCCTCCGGTCTGGTATCTTCGCATCGTAATAGGAGTTGTATTATCTTCTTGATAATCGTCAATTCCAACGGGATGTTTTATACCCTTTCCTAAAACAAATTCCTTTAAATCATCAGGCGTTTGATACGCATGCCCTTCAAAAACGGTATGGATCGACAAAAAGACGATATCATCCCTTTCCTTATACTTATCCTCCAGATGAAACATTAGAGGTATTGAAAAACTGCTGCATCCTGGACACCACATTTGAAAGAAATCAATTACGACCACTTTATCGCGCATATTCTTTAAAGAACCGGGATTCCCGTTTACCCATTCAGAAACCACCAATTCAGGAGCTTTAATAGCAGCAAAAGTTTCGCTGGAAGAGAATCTGGATATTACAAGTACAGAAGCGAATATCATTAAGATCAATTTCGTTATCTTCATACTAATCTCCTTTCTGAGATGCTAAAGAAATTATTATTCTTAAACTGTTGATTTTCAGTAACCGTTATGATATTTGAAACTCCATTCAATGGGAATTTTTAGATAATTCTTCTTACAGTTACTTAAGATTCCAAACTTTTTTAATGATAATATTATAAACCTTTTCTACCTAAATAATATTCCTTAAAAAACAGCATTTTTCTGACAATAAAATATAGTAATGTAGAAGGCAGTAACCCAAAGGTAGAATATTTGAAAAAAAAACTATCTTTAGCAAATTTAATAGCCCATAAGAATAATATTGATTTGTCGGATTTATTTTGGTAGAGTGCGCAAAATTTAATAAAACAGTTACAGGTTAAGGGAAGTTCCATATGGACACGGACCCGCCACTGTATTTGAGGACGAAAATTGCATAATGTCACTGTTCCATGATTGGGATGGGAAGGCGCAATGAGTAGGATAATTCAATAGTCAGAAGACCTGCTTGTAACTATTTCACTTATCTTCGTGGTAGAGAGAACGTGAAGGGATTATACGTAATTTGTACAATTGCAATTTTTGTAATTGCAATATAAACCCGAATCTCTTTATCAAGAGGTTCGGGTTTTTTTATTGGTTTTTCCAGACAAATCACGTGTAGAGAATTCAATTAATAAATCTTACAAAAAGTGGAGGTGATAACCGGCTATAGTTTTTCTCAATCTTTACAAATCTATGCTGAAAAAGATGTAAGGGAATCCCAACCAAACTATATTTGGGTAAAGGGAGCTGCCCCGCAACTGTATTCGATGACGAAATTCGCAATTAACCACTGTCTCAAGACAATTTGAGATGGGAAGGTGCGGAAAGTAGAATGACTCGAAAGTCAGGAAACCTGTCTTTATCACAATTAATTTATTAATTCTAATTTCCGAGGGGAAAGGGGATTTTATATGAAATTTATCATTGTTTTTTTCGCCGCTTTATTTATTCTTCCCATTTATATAGATGCTGATACTCCAACTGTGTTTGGGGACGACAAGTATCCGCTGACTATAACCGATAACGATGGCAACACTATAACATTGCCAACTAAGCCACAACGTATAGCGTCGCTAACCCTTGGAACCGATGAAAATCTTTGGGAAATCGTAGACCATTCTCGCATTGTTGTAATGACAGCTATCTCCCGATCAGATTATGTATCTAATGTAGATGGTAATATTATTCATGACAAAGTTATGATTAAGGATCAGAGTGAATGGGAAAAAGTTTTGAATGCAAAACCTGATCTCATTTTAGCAGCGACCTATACCAGGAAGATTGCAGACCCACTTGTTGCAAAAGGATTGCCTGTCTATTTGTTTTCCAATTTTAGAGGAATTGATGCCCTGAAAGAAAACATTAAAATTCTTGGCACATTGACAGGTGAGGAGGAAAAGGCCTCGGAGCTTATTAATAAGATGCATCAGACAATTCAAGCGTCTTCAAACAAAAAATGGAGTAAAAAAATAAAGGCCATATACTACTCAGAAGGAAGGCTTTCAGGGAGATCAACTACGCCTTCAGATGTTATAAAAGCTGCAGGGCTTGTTGATGCATGTGGCGAATCTGGTATTGTTGGTACGGTAAAAGCTACTCCAACATTAATTGCCAATTTAAATCCTGATATTATCTTGGTTGGTGAAGACTGTAAATTAGCAGAAGATGAAACCTTAAAGCTTTTTCAGAGTACTGATTATCAAGACATCACTGCGGTTAAAGCTGGTAATATCTATACCATACCGGGAAAACACATTACTACTGTTTCTCACCGCATAGTTAAAGCCATATTAGATGTGCAAGACCATGCCCGGAAGTATGCCAACAAACTATGACGGCGCATACATTGAAATAGATCGAGGTATTATAGCGCAAACGAAACAGAAAGAATATAAGGCATGCCCAAGGAATGCTATTATTTGCAAAGAGACAAAATCTAGACATCATTAAATCTTTATATGCAGTTTGATGAAAAACAAGTACAAAAGTAACGTTATTCTCGTTATGTTTTTGGTGCTGTTACTGCGTTCTGAAGTAACATTTTCTGACGGAATCTGGTTTAAAGCAAAGAATTCTTATCGCGTTAATGATGGAAGCGTGTCACAGGAATTGCATCTTTCTTCAGATCATGATTTATCTAAGGATTATATGCGTGACGTTATAGTCTTTGGAAGTGAAGCCGAATCGAAATGGCACAAAGATTATCATAAGGGAATTTTCTTATTGAAAAAAGTTCTACACAAGGAGAAAACCCGAACTTATATTGTAAATTCACGGCATCCAATACGGTATGAATTTAAAGCTGTTTCTACATTTATAACGAAAAGAGATAAAATGATCGTAATGGGCGCCAAGATAAATATATTTTTGTACGGCCAACGAAGTTTTGATCCTCAAGAAAGAGATCATGAATTTGTAGATACAGACGAGCCCGCTTTTTCATTGGATATTGTTGATAAAAATGCATCTTCTAATTATTGGATAAAAGTAGGCCAGAGACTTAATATTGGTACTATATTTCTTAAAGAACCTTTAGTAAACAAGAGTGTAAATTTCTTCATTAATAATAGTTTTTACGGGAAGTTTAAGACTGACGACAATGGTAAGTTATCATTTGTGTTACCATCTCCAGAAAATGGTGTTTTTCAGCACAGCAGGGATGTTTGCCATTATCATTTGGAGGTAGAACATGAATATGAAGATACAACATATATCAGCACATTAACCATCTTGGTTCATCCTGAAAGGATAGTTAACACACCCATTGCCGGGTTTTCTACACTGATTGGAACAATGGGGATTGCAGTGTTATTTGTTATAGTTAGACGTAAAAAGAAACAAGTGGGCTAAAGAGCGGAAGAATTAAAAGTGACTAAAGTTGATCTCTTTCTAACTATAGTCACTAACAATCATAGATACTAAAAAAAATGAACGTATCAAGGCTTAGATTAATTTTTCAGATTACCTGTTTCATAATTTTAGTATATGGAGGGCTGTTATCCGTAAACCTTGGTAATCATCTACCAACATTTGCATGTCCTTATGTACATACAAGAGGTGGCGGTTGTTTTCTGATGTCTTTGCAAAGAATGTTAGAACTTCCATTTGGAAACTACTCAGGATATTGGGGCCTACGAATTGGTATGGCATTTTTGACATTTTTCATTCTGTTTGTCATATTTAATAAAGCTTGGTGCGGGTGGGTTTGCCCCATGGGATTTGTGCAAGACCTAATTACAATTTTAAGGAAACGGTTAAATATAAGAAAATCTGTATTTTCGTGGAACCTGCATGATCGGTTAAAGATCGTTAAATATGGTTTTTTGGGATTAATGATAACTCTGCCCATTGGTATTGGTAATCGATTTTGTAAGGGAGAATGTGGGGTTCATCCTGATCTCTACAATCCGTTTTGCCAAATTTGTCCGGCGAAACCCTTAATGCCTATGTTTTCAGGGAATTTCTCTTATATCGGCATCAATTTTTCAAATTATGTAACGATTATAATGACCTCTGTTTCTATGATTGTTCTGGGCATATTTTTAGTAGGAGCTTTTTATAAAGAACGTTTTTTTGTTCTTATTGCCCCATGAGTGCGTTAATGTCACTGTTTGATAGGATTGGCTTTATAGGGTTAAGAAAGAACAACAGCAAATGCACTTCATGCGGGACATGCGCCCGTGTTTGCCCAATGGATATCAGAGAGGTGAACCTTGAGGAAGAGAAACGAAACGTTTTAACCCAGGACTGTATGTTATGTTTTAAATGTATAGAAAACTGTCCGGAAGATGATGCGCTAAAAGCAACATTTTTGACAAAGAGTTTTTTTCATTCCAGTAGAAAGGGTTTGTTTCTGAGGCAAGATGATTAACAACGAAAGATTACCAGCAACCTTATTAGATAACTTACAAAGCGGGCTTGATAAAATTGTGAGAAACTCTCCTTATAAACAAGGTTTATTACTTTTTGCAGAATCATTGATGAAACCGTTTGATCAACATGTTGACTTGGAAACAGCATTTGAAAGTAAGTTGATATTTGGAACATTTTGTGTCCAGGTGCCTGAAGAACTGATTTACGCTGTTGAAGGTCAGCCTGTAAGGTTGGATATGGGCATTGGGGAAACCGCAGACCAATGTGATAACTATCTGCCAAAATTAGCATGTCCAATGGTAAGATCTTTTACTGGTTTTTTGAAACTGAAAACACCGTATCTTGAGCAAATAAAGAACATTATTATCCCAACTACATGTGATTGGAAGGTAAAGCTTTTTGATCAGATCGATCCTGAATATAATGTATGTACTATGGATCTGCCCCATCAACGTGATACGGAAGTCTCAGGAAATAGATGGTTTTCAGAGATAGTCAGAATCAAAAAATGGATAGAGAAAATAAGTAAAAGAAAGATCCGAAAGCGAAATCTAATGGAAAGTATCCGTCTTGTTCAGAAAGCTCAGATGGAGTATAACAGATTTCTCTTGTTCAGGAGGGAAGGCCTGGTTTCTGGCAGTGAGGCTATCCTTGTAAGCAAGGCCTATTTCTATCTACATACCAAACAATGGACTCAAGCACTGGACTTGCTAAATCATGAAATAACAGAAAACAGAGATTCCGGTTCCGTTGATGCAACCGGACAGAGGACAAGTGTGTTGCTTACAGGATCACCCGTTATCTTCCCTAATTTTAAGGTCCCTTTATTATTGGAAGATGCGGGCTGTAGAATAATGGCAGATGAGCTTTGTTCTTCGGAAAGGATGTTTTCTGATATTGTACCCATAGATGATACGACAGAAAGTGGCCTTTTAAGGGCCATATCTGATAGATATTTATTGCCATGTACCTGTCCAACTTTCAGCACGAATAAGAATCGGCTGAAAAGATTGCATGAATTGGTTGACCGGAACAGGATAAATGGTGTTGTATACCACGTTTTAAAAGGATGTCATCCATATGATATAGAAAGCTTTACTATTGAAAAAGCGATTAAAGAAAGAGGGATACCGTTTTTAAAGGTTGAAACCGATTATTCCAATGAGGATGAAGGCCAATTAAAAACACGCATAGAGGCGTTTGCTGAGATGTTAAAAGTCAGGCAAATGTAATAAGACTTAAAATATTAAAATAATTTTAGAATTGTGACTGCGATGCCTACAGTACCAACAATAATACCAAATATTTTAACAAGCAGATCTTTTTGGGAAGCTGTAAGGCTAGTCTCTAATTTGCTTATTTGTTTATCTAGTTCATTGCGGATGAATTCTTTTAAGCCCTCCTGGCCTGAAACTTGCGCTTGTTCTATTATATCTGTTAAGGTTTCCGCTTGCGCGTGGCTGAACCCCACAGATTCTAATTTTTTAACATTTTTTAATTCTTCAGTTATTGGCATAATAATTATTATACAAATTCTTTATTTGAATACAAAGTGCTAATGATACATTTACCAAAATTATAATAATAAGGTACGCCGAAATAAATAAAAAAAAATCATGAAAAATGTAAAAATGATTGTAGTTTATTTGCTTCTCTTTCTATCTTTTATTCCTTTTTTGTCAGCAAAAGAAAATGATTTCAATGCTATTCGTAAAAGAGCCTTAGAACCTTACAAAGGATATCGTATCTATCGTGGTGACTTACATGTTCACACCAATTTGTCCGCTGATGCGAGCCCTGAACAAACAATTGAATCGGTCATGAAATCAGCAAAAGAGAGTCTGGATTTTATTGCAATTACAGATCATGACGAACATCTTAATGATGTTTTGACAAAAAAAGAGTGGAACCAGATTGTCACTGTATGTGAAAAAGAGAACCGTGACGGTAAATTTGCGGTTATACCAGGATATGAATGGACATACCCGGATCAGCATTTTGAGAAAACTGCAATTGATTATGAGCATAAGATCATATATTTTGCCAATCCACCAGAAGATATCTTTAGATTCAGAGAATATGATACATCGCAAAAACTTGCCGAGGCGGTTAAACATGCAGGCGGTATTGGACATACACCACACCCAAGATCATTTACGGTTATCGATCTGAAAAACAGACAGATAGTGGTCTCGCAACATGAAAGAGACCACTGGAACTACGGTTCTGACTACAATATAATATTTCCAAATGCAGAGATTTATCCCAATGGTCCCCTGTATAGTTACGATTTTGATAATAAAGCTAATGATGATATAAAAGACGAACAGGTTCAAATCTCATGGGAATTAGAGATACAGAAGGCCCTTTCCATGGGTTACAGGCTCGGCTTTATTGCAACTTCTGATACACATTGGCCTAGTATTAAACCGGGAAAAGATAGACGAACTGTGGTCTTTGCAAAAGGGCTTACTAGGAAGAATATTTTAGACGCACTTAAAAAGAGACATAATTACGCGGAAGTATGTTTAGAGTCAGTCAATGTCTACTTTAGCATTAATGATCATATTGTTGGAGATGAATTTGGGACAGATAAAAAGCCTAAGTTATTATTAAACATTCAATCGGAAAGAGAAATTCTAGAGGTTTATATTTATAAAAATAACAACAAATGGATTACCATCAACAATGGAAATTCTTTGTCATTTAGCTCTGACCTAAAAGAAGTGAATCATATGACAGAAGATGATAATTTCACGGAATCATCATTCTATGTCACTAAGATTAGATTAAAGGGATTTAATGAATATGGCACTCCTTATATAGTATGGACAAGTCCAATTTGGGTAAATAATAGGACAAATTAATAAAAAATATAGATGTGAATAAAGAAGATTAAAGTCACTTAACTTGAACTATATTATCATTAACAAGGTTTTAAATACATTTAATAAAAAATCATGAATCAAAATTCTTTAAATAAGCTGTTTTTAATTTCTTGTTTTATCCTGACAGTATCCAGTCAACCTTTGCTGGCAGATTCTGGCAATTTAAAAGAGACAAAAACTTTTATTGACGACACATACTTTTCATTAGATTTTGAAAATCCACCTGAGCGAATTATTTCTGTCTCACCGAGCGCGACAGAAATATTAGGAGTTCTTGATGCTGATTCTATGCTGGTGGGAGTTTCATTATACTCATATTATCCCACTTCCGTTAAAGGCCTTCCTAAAGTAGGTAGTTATGTTAAACCAAATATTGAGCAAATAGTCTCTTTAAAACCTGACCTGATTCTGATGTCTTATAGTGGTGCACCGAGGAATGATGTAGATAAATTACGAAAACTAAATCTAAATGTCGCGGTTCTGCGCAGTGAAAAATTTTCTGATATTATCAAAAATATTAAGTTGTTGGGCGAAATTTTAGAGCGTCAAGAAAAAGCAAAGGAAGTAGCTAGAAATTTAGAAAGCCGTTATGAACAGATTCGGTCCCTGGTTAAAGATATGCCAAAGCTGAGCGTTTTTTATTCTATCGCATTAAACCCCATAATATCTGTTGGAACCAAAAGCTTCATCAACCAATTAATTCATGATGCAGGAGGAATTAACACTACCGGTGATATAGAGCAAGCCTATCCCAGGTTAACCATCGAAAGTGTTATTGCCAGGTCACCTGATGTTCTGATATTTTCTAGTGGTATGGGCAATGAGCTTGACATGAAAAATCAACTACCATTTTGGATGCGTTGGAAAAACCTTCCTGCCGTACGGAACCAAAGGTTTATTGAAATAAATCACGACATTATTAATCGCCCAGGGCCAAGAATTGTTCAGGCGCTT
Source organism: Candidatus Anammoxibacter sp. (assembly GCA_021777055.1). GTDB lineage: Bacteria > Planctomycetota > Brocadiia > Brocadiales > Anammoxibacteraceae > Anammoxibacter_A. The sequence continues at coordinate 139,296 of JAIQZO010000004.1, forward strand.
GCTTCCATAGCCCAACAATTTCATCCTGAAAAAGCCCGGTTGATTCAACGGATTATGAAAAATGAAAAACCGTAAAATATTTTGGTTCATTCTCCTGTTTTGCTGGTTCGGCATTTTTTTTCTATGTTGGAAATCCGGTACTGTAATAATTACCTGGGAGCAACTGAAAAACATTATTTTCGGAGGCTCTGCTTCCAACCAAACTAATGTTATATTATTACAGGTACGATTGCCCAGACTACTTCTGGCGGCACTTACCGGAGCGACACTTTCTTTGACCGGGGCCGTGTTTCAGGCATTACTGCGCAACCCACTTGCGGACCCTTACATTCTTGGGGTTTCTGGTGGTTCGGCTCTAGGCGCAGTGATCGCTATTGGCTCTGGTATACATCTGATGTTTATTGGCTTTCAAATTATTCCGATTTCTGCTATATGCGGCGCGCTTTTTACCATACTATTTGTCTATAATTTTTCAAGAATCGGCAATTATTTGCCAACACAAACAATGTTGTTGGCCGGTATTTCATTACAGGCTATGCTGTCAGCCTTAATTTTGTTTCTACAAAGCCTTCTGGACCCTTTACAATTGATGCAAGTTTTTACTTGGCTAATGGGGAACATCCCAACTCCGGAATATAGAAATTTATTATGGATATTTTTATATGTTTTACTAGGAATGGCTGTAATTTTGCCACAGGCAAGGCATCTAAACGCACTTACACTAGGTGAGCTGGATGCTCAAATTGTTGGTGTTGATGTCGAAAGATTAAAAAAGATTCTTTTTTTTGCCTGCTCACTATTAACTGGAAGTATAGTTGCGTTAACAGGTTTAATCGGTTTTGTGGGAATTATCATACCACATTTATTACGATTGTTAGTGGGGCCGGATCACAGGTGTTTATTACCTGCCTGTATTATTGTAGGCAGCATTTTTATGGTTGTGGCCGATACCCTAGCACGTGTCCTGCTTTCACCAACTGAAATTCCCGTGGGCGTTATTACTGCTCTTATTGGAGGACCGTTTTTTCTGCTTTTACTTTGGAAAAACAAAAATAAGGGAAAACGATGAACAAACAATATCAAAATGTAGCTGTTGAACAACTCAATTTTTCGTATACCGAAACTCCATTCATAGAGGATTTGTCTTTTGGCTTTAAGGCGGGAGAATTCTTTAATGTTGTTGGCCCTAACGGAACTGGGAAAACCACTCTATTATATTTACTGGGAGGGATCATTAAACCGCGGTCCGGTCAGATCTTATTGGATGAGAAACCCTTATCTTCTTTTAGGCGTCAGGACCTTGCCAAAATCATGACTATTATCCCTGCGGAATCAAATATTGCATTTGATTTCACGGTTTATGATATTGTGGCCATGGGACGTTATCCTTACCATAGTCCTCTTGAGTCTTTAACTAAAAACGACCGGGAAATTATAAGTGAAGTAATTGAACGAACCGGATTAATGAAATACGAGCGTAAGATTTTTAACCGGCTTTCCAGCGGAGAAAGACAACGGGTTTTGATCGCCAGGGCTTTAGCACAGAAAACATCTATTTTGTTGATGGATGAACCTACAATCCATCTTGACATACACTATCAATTAGATATTTACCGGCTTGCCCAATCCTTGGCACATGATCAAAATCTATCAGTTTTCATGATTTCTCATGATTTAAATTATGCTGCGATGTATAGTGACCGTATTATGTTAATGCACGAAGGACGTATTGAGAAAATAGGCGCTCCAAATGAAATTTTCCAAGCGGAACTACTCAGTAAAATTTATGGCACAGCCTTGTCAGTTTATCCGCATCCTAAAACAGGACAACCAACTATCTGGCCGGAGTAATTTAGCGTAGCTTCATCCTCCATAAAAAAAGGACGCACAGCAATGTTAATAGAAAAATATGACGGTATTGAAATACACCGTAAAGAAAAGATTATATACGTTAACTTTCTTGTTCAACACAGAGTGATTTCTACATGTAACGTAAACGGCGGGTTGCGAGACGACCTTGAGGGTATTATTAACCATCAGTCATGTGAGCCTTCAGGACACTATAGAAAGGAGCTTAAGTCAATAACTGAAAGTCCCTTTAATTATTTAAAACTGGTTTGCGAAAAACACGGACTTTCTCCTGATAAAAGAGCATCTCTGGGCACGGCTGCTAACATGAACTATGCTATTGTTGAATCGCAGAAATACCGTGACCTTGAGGTTATAGCGGTTAGTACTGGAGGTGTGGAAACAAACGCTGGAAGAGCCGGCGACCCTGCCACCCTTTACGAAAAGGACGGTAAATTTATTAGTGCAAAAGGCGAGGTAGATGAGCCTCATGGCACTATAAACACAATAATTATTATAAATAAAGAACTCACACACGGAGCAATGGTCAGGGCACTTGTTACCGCTGTAGAGGCAAAAGCAGCAGTGCTCCAAGAGCTGGCAGTTAATTCCCGCTATTCATGCGGATTGGCTACCGGAACAGGAACGGATCAGATCGGTATTGCGTCCAGGCTAACCAGAAAAATTCCTCTAACCAGCGCTGGCAAGCACGCTAAGTTAGGTGAACTCATAGGAGTGACTGTAAAGAAATCAGTAAAAAAGACCTTAGAATTACAAAATTCTCTTACTCCTCAGAGTCAGCGTTCAGCCAAAATTCACTTAGAACGATTTGGAATTGATAAAGAATCAATGAGGGAGAAAATTTGCAGTCTTCTAAATAAAGAAAAGTCTAAACTATTTGAGGAGAATTTTGAAAATATAAACAGTGATTCCATCACTGTTGCCGCAACTTCTGCGCTTGTTCACTTGCACGATAAAATTGTCTGGGGAATCTTACCGGAAAACTGTTTACCTGAGATATTCTCATCCTATGGTGCACAGCTTAGCGCATCTGTTTCAGGGAAGTTTGAGAGGATGGGCTATTATCGGGAATCTCTTTCACTGGAACAGATGGGTATATGCAATCATACATTTATAAATTTTATTTGTAAATCATTTGCTTTGGGGTTTAATGAGAAATGGGAATAAGCCCCTGCGATAACAAAAAAATCATAATATACTCAAAGTGATTAGGAATTCAACGAAGCAGAAATTGACAATTCAATGATCAAAAAAGCATACATTCCTTTTTCTAGATATAAGAATGCTTTGGGGTAATGGCATAGAAACTTTGCTTAGATTGCATGAAATCAGCATTTAAGTTTTTTTTATTTATGTTCCTTAACCGTTTACTTATGTAGATGTTAAAACACATAAATAAAAAAACTTAAAAAAACATATTGACATTTGGTAGCTCTTGATGATAAGGTTATACCGATAACTTAAGAAGTATTTCGTTCTTTTATAATTACAAAATAAAACAAAATTTAGCCGTATAAAAAGGGAAGTTCCGTGAGATTCGGAGACTGTCCGGCAACGGTAATGTTAATTAATAGATTAACTAGTCCGATCACTTTTTATATTGGAAAGTACCTTCTGTGGAAAGGGAAGTTAGTGGCAATTATTGAATACCAAGCCAACCTTACCACAGGTTGGCTTTTTTTATGGGCTATAGCAGAATAAAACAAAATTTAGCCGTATAAAAAGGGAAGTTTCGTGAGATTCGGAGGCTGTCCGGCAACGGTAATGTTAATTAATAGATTAACTAGTCCGATCACTTTTTATATTGGAAAGTACCTTCTGTGGAAAGGGAAGTTAGGAGTAATTATTGAATACCAAGCCAACCTTACCACAGGTTGGCTTTTTTTATGGGCCTAGATAGAAAAAGTGTTAGATACGAATAGAACAGATTAAAGATTTCTTTACTAATTTGTTAAGAGAGGTGGTGATGCGAAAAAAAAGATTAGTATTGTTGAAAGTTAATACCAGACGCCAGTTTAATAATTGCATATTCGAGTCGTTGATTTTACAGTTAAATGACATTAAATGAACACGAAGGAGATTCTTACATGGACAGAACAAAAAAGAACATGGGGGGATTTACCCTCATAGAGATGTTACTTGTGGTTGCCGTATTGGCAATAGTGGGAGGGATGATCGTTACGCAATTCGGAGATACGGAAGAAAATGCCAAGGCTGTTGCCGCCGTTCACAACCCTGATACCCTTGAGCAAACAATAAATGATTTTGATAGTTTGTACGGTACTTGGCCAATAAAGTGGCACACCGGGCTCAGCAGTAGTACATCTGTTGAAGGCCTAGGGTTGCAGGTTGCACTTAATATGGCCGCTGATGACTCTGGTGACGTTGCGGATGACAGCATCGCCAACAATTTTAGTCGCGGTTACCAAGTTCTTACTCTCGGTGATAACGTGAATGCCTTGACTACAGAGCAGATTCGTGCGCTTCGCGACCACGGCGTTCATTCGTTGACAAACGATGGTTACACACCTGTCAGTAATCCGGATTCTGTACCGACCACTAGAAACGTTGATTCCGATCTCGTTGCTTGGGTACTCACCGGTGGCAAGGATTTGTTTCGTAGAGGTACGGCTACTTTGGATGAGGATTTTAACACCATCTATACGCTGGGTACTGAAGTCGTTACAATTGATGGTCGAACTCTAGCTTCTTGGAATGGATTTGGTTCAGAAGCGGTTGTATTAGTCGCATGTACAAGGGATGTAAATTGGAAATCTATTCTTAAAGGTGATCCTGATGAGACGTCGAGTTTTGGTTCTTTTATAGGAAATTCTCAGATCGAATTAGTTGAACCACCAATTGATCCTGAAGCCCAAAAGGAGAGCCAGTTTCCTTATTACTGGGCAGCTTTCTATCTATCTCCGGATAATATTGGCGGACCTGGTTTTTCTGGTGACCTGTTAGGCATTCTAGACTCAGAGTTACAACCTGTTCGAAGTTAGTCAATAGAGTACATTATGATAGTTGTAAAGGTTATACATGTACATTGTAAGATGGTATGTGTAGTAGGTGTGCATGTTTGGGTACACCTACTACAAGACAGATCTACAACTATATGAAAATCTTAATTAATATAAACGATGCCTGGTATTTTTATGAGATTTAATTTCTTACTAAACAGAGAAACCTCTGTATGGAACCGTGGGTTTACTTTAATGGAGCTTCTGCTCGTAGTGGCTATTATTGGCATTGTTGGCGGGCTGGCTATTGTTTCTTTGGGTGGGATCAGACGGAATGCGGAAGAGACATTGATTCGATCGGAACTTACAGTTATAAGAGATGCTGCATTGCTTTTTAAGCAGGATATGGGACAACATCCACAGTTTATCGCAGAGCTATTTCAGTCGCCTGATCCTGACGATTTAATGGGTGGATGGTGGTGGCGGGATGGAGGTAATTATCCTTTACTTGATTCGGATCTAACTCCGCTACTGCCTTCGCTTCCTGATGTTTCGTTATATTCGTACGACCCTGTCACCCGTCGTGGTTGGAATGGGCCGTACATACAAAGAGAACTTTTGAGTGGTTCAAATAATGAGCTCAGGGAGACAAGGGTTAACCCTGATAGCGCACTAGAGAGCTTGGGAGCAATAGACTCTACTGTAGGATTTGAACCTCCGAAGAGTATCGCTATACTAAGATCTGATTATGGCAGCTTTTCTCAAGTATCAAAGACTAATGAGGGCGGGACCATAACAAGGACTATAAGCCATTACCAATTGGTTTTTAATGATTCATCCGGTGAACTAGTCGTTCGGTTTGTGGATAATCCGCACCTGGGCAAGTTTCTGAATGACTCGACGGAAACTGTTACAGAGCTAGATATAGTTGCTGAAATTCGTGTGGGAATCAAACTATGAAAAGGGATGTCATAAATAGTTCAGATGGATTGACCCTTATAGAGCTTTTGATTGTAGTTGCTATTCTTGCAGCGCTTTCAATGGCTACACTTAGTCTGGTGGATAATTTTGAAGGGAGAGATCGCTACCAGAAGACGTTAGATCGATTGGCAGCCATTCGAATCGCCATATTAGGCCCAAGAGCTCTCGAAGTGAATGGGCAATTGATGTTCGGCGGTTTTTTGCAAGATACAGGATGGCCTCCTGTAGACCCTAGGGACCTTGTCGACAGCAAACACCCTTATTGGAGTATTGAAGAGAACCTCCGGAAATATGATCCCATCTGGCGGACATGGTATGGATGGGCCGGGCCGTATATGAGTGTACAACCGCGTAGAAAGCAAGATATATCTAATGATATTTCGGTAGTTTACGATGATTGGGGCCGAGAGTTTGACGGATGGTCTTATCAAGGCAACATTGTCTGGCCACAGGCTCCACTTGTCGGAACACTCGTAGACCCATTGGAAAATATTAGCATCAAGAGCTACGGAGCTGACGGGCCGGACGGGGAAGGAACTGGGGCATTTGACTCTGATATTCCCCATGTTTCGCAACCCTTAATTCCCTTTGCGGATTGGGCAGTGGACATTCAGGATTGGCAGATAGAAGTTTTTAATGAAACGGGATCCGAACTTGATTTTTCCATAAATCCTTTTCGTTTTATGATAGTTATTCCTTATTGGATGACCCTATTGAATAATGGAGTAGATCGTGGTGTATTAGATTTTTGGCCATCCACAGATGAGGAGAAAGACAAATGGGGACATATAGGAGGAAGGTACTCTACAGGGCAGATTCAAGCCGGTTCATCTTCAACGTTTAGCTTTGGCGGGAATGGTACTGTTCCTCATTGGGTTCCATTAGGACGACGGGTGATTTTTATGGTAGACGATAACGGGACAGAGATAGCCGCAACAAAGTATAGATCTGATTCCTCTGCCGGTAACTTTGATGATGCCTTTGCAGAGATCTTGATTACCAGAAATTTGGCTCCTCCTGGCACTATCAAAATAAGGGTACGTCAAAAATAATGATAAAGAGCATACGAAGAATACAAGATATTTTTACAAAGAGGGGCGAAAAGGAACTTTTAGTAGTTGAATCCAACGGCCTTGTTATCCATGCTGCAGTTATAAAAAAAAACGAAAATGGGAAGTGTGTTATTAAGTGTTGTATAAAGTCGAGAGAATTAGATCTGGCAGACGCGTTAAAGGAGATCATGGTGGGAATACGTAAATCTTCTTTAAAGGCACCCACACAAGCAGTCTTGCTGGATTCCCATGTTTTTTCTACCATACTTCAGTTGCCAGTTGACCCGAGAAAACCGTTGATTTATAAAGAAATGCAGGAACTCATTCGTTGGGAACTAGAGCCCTATATCACCCAGAGGCGATTAAGGCGGCTAGGCTCAGTCTTGGTGGGACGTGGGTATATTAAAGAAAAAGACGTAGATCGAATTATCACTATTATAGAAAGCGAAAAAGATGGTAACATTGCTACTCCCGGCGCAAAAAAAATCCCCCTGTTCGGGGAAGTAGCGCAGAGGATAGGATTGATTTCACGTGATCAGTTAGAAGAATCTCTGATACTTCAGCAGCCTTCCCACTACAATGAAGGGGAACCTGTAAGTGGTTGGACTTCATTATCTAAAAAGCCCTTGAACGGCAGATGGCCGTGGCTTGTCTGCGGTTTACCTGTAACATATAGAGATTATGCAGTCAAGTCGTTTGAAGACCAAAAACTCACACTTTACGCAATCTATCCAAACGTTGGAATGGCCGGAGCTAATCTTGACCGACAGTCCATTAGCACAAGCGGGGTGTTTGAGTTTCAGTCAGGGTCACTGAGCTATACGCGCCTTAAAGATGGAAACATTATAAATACCCGTTTTAATTTTATCAGCGATTTGGATAATTTAGTCCAATCTTGTATGGAGTTCATTGAGAAAGATGTGGAAGATGTTTGGATTGCGGGTCGATGGCCGGATATTGAAAAAGCAGCTCATAATATTTCTATTGGTACAGAACGTTCCTGTCATAAGCTATCAGTAGAGACGGAATTATCAATAATGGATGAAAATAGTTTATCTGAGTACATGGGAATGACCGGAGCTTTTCGGCATTTTGTAAGGTTAGCCTCTGCAGAAAGCGGGGTTTATGTTTCAGCACGTGTTCCTTCTACCCCATTAACACAGCACAAGTATTTTCGTTATGGTGTTGTTTTAGCCATTATAGCGGTATTGTTTAACACTTTGGGAGTCATGCATCAATCTAAGCGTTCTTTTCAGTCGGAAATCGTGCAAGAAGTAAGAGCTAAGGAAAAGATAATGGCAGATATAAATACCTTAAGAAAGCAACTTATGTCATTAAACAAAAAGAAATCATTCTTAAATGAAGAACTACCCCGTCGAAAAGAGCTGCTTCCGGAGCTCCTCTATATTTTTCAATCAGCTATACCGAAAGATATAATGCTTAACAAGTTTTATGAAGACAACGCAGGACTGATACACATAGAGGGATGGGGATTATCCGTTAGGTCCATTCAGATATTCAAGCTAGATATCTCCGAAAGACTAACCGGTATGCGGCTTGATTCTAAAGGCTATCCCGTACAGCAAAAAAAAGGTTGGAAGCAGTCTGACGGCTATTCGTTTAAATTTGATTTGATTTCTGAATCCAAATCTAAAAGCAAGAAAGCTCCGATGCTGGCAAGGAAAGCGCCATGATACTCAAAAAATCACATCGAGTATGGATCAGGAATAATCTATTTTCCTATATAGCTGCAGTAGTCGTTGTAGCAGGTTTTCTTTTTGGAGGAGGGCTTTTAATAAAAGAGTACATCTTTTATTCAAGAGAGCACAAAAATTTCTTAAAAAAACATAGAGTTCTGCCTTCTTTAAACATTGTGAGAGAAGATTTAGAGAGGCTCCGGATGCAGTCAAGAGAGTTGGAACAAAAGATAAACGACAGCAGGCTTGAGCTTAAACAGATGGAAAGACAATTCGCACCGCTTTCACCGGGAACTTATGAACAAAATAAACTTCTAGTGTTAGATCTGGCAACACAATGCGGCTTGAGGATAACTGATGAAAATATGCGTGAAAACAAAGCGGGTCCGCCAAGAAGAATAAATCAATACATACAAATGCCAAAGAAAGTACAAGCTTCGTCAGGTAAAACGTTTCTTAACCATTATCCCAAAGGAGCAGTATACAAACGTCCGATTCTTAAATTTAAGGCAACAGCCACGTTTGCCGGGGTCCGGTTATTTTTTAAAAAACTTCAGGAGTTCCAGTGGCAGGTTACTCCTGTCAAATTCTCTATTATAAGGAAAGAGAGAAAAGATGAACCGGCGTTACAAAGCATTCAACGTAATAATAGTTTAACGCGAACAAGGGCACGCAACAAATCTGCTATTGCGAAAAAAGAAAGGAAAGTCCCACCGGGATTACAATACATCGACCGCAATAACAATAGTTTAATACGAACAAGAATACGTAGTGAAACGTATACGTTTCAAAAACATTTTGGCAATTTGGAGCTTACAGTTCTTTTAGCGCTATAGAGAGAGAAAATATCATGGACAAACATATGGATCCCAGACTTGAGGCAATGCTTGAGCAATGCGTGGAAAAAGGCGCGTCTGACCTCCATATCTCCCCGGGAACACCGCCGTATTTTAGACAACATGGAGAACTGTTTGAAGCAGAAGAAAACATTCTTTCTGCAACTGCGGTTGAAGAGATTATTAACTCTATCTTAAACTCGGCACAGCGTGACGTACTGACAAGCACTCAAGCCGTTGATCTTGCTGTCTCATTGAAAGAAAGCGACCGTTTCAGGATCCATATTTATAAGGAGCGCAGAGGCCAGTGTATGACAGCGCGAAAATTAGACAGAGAATTTCGTACTTTTCAGGATTTAGGTTTTCCACAGTCTGTGTCCGAACTGTCAGATCTAAGGGACGGCCTTATCCTAGTGACCGGACCGACAGGTAGTGGAAAAACCACTACACTGGCAACTTTAATACACCAGATTAACATGAAACGTTCTTGCCACATCTTGACAATTGAAGATCCGGTTGAGTACGTTCACAAGGATGAGAAGAGCCTGGTTCACCAACGAGAACTATACTCCGATGTTGGGACATTCGCTGAGGCAGTTCGGTCATCGCTTCGTGAGGATCCCGATGTTGTTCTTATTGGAGAAATGAGGGATCTTGAGACCATGCGGACGGCAATTACAGTGGCCGAAACGGGCCACCTGGTCTTTTCTACTCTGCATTGTAATAACGCAGTTGGAGCTATTGATCGTCTTATTGGCGCTTTTCCCGCAGAAGAGCAGCAATCACTTTGCCAGCAGTTGTCCATGGTCCTTCGGGCTGTGGTTGCACAACGTCTGCTTCCAACCGTTAATTTCAAAGGACGCGTTCCGGCTGTCGAAATCCTCAAGGTGACAAAAGCTGTTGCAAACCTGGTACGGAACCATAAAACTGAGCAGATTTACTCTACCATGGAAGCCGGCACTCTAGAAGGAATGATGACCCTGGAGCAATCGCTGGCTGATCTAGTTGTATCACGAAAAGTGACAATGGAAGATGCTCGCAAAGCATCTGAAGACCTCAACATTTTTGAACAACGATGCCAGATAGCTAAAGGATTTTCTTCTGAACGGAGGAGCAGCTAATGGCCCTTGCATTTAGAACTATCCTTGATGTCTGTGTTCGTGCAGGAATTATAGACTCTAAAATGGCTGCAAAAGTGAGCCAAGATGTCAGAAAAAAAGATGTAGATGCTGTTGAGGCTATTTCAAATCGTGGGCGTCTTCCTATTTCCTCAATTTATCAGGCTTTAGCAGAGGACAAGGGGCTCCCCTATTACAGTAGCGAGCGTCTTTGTCCCCAGCCAGAGCTTCTCAATAAGATTCCAGTTTCATTGATACGTAGAAATTTACTTCTTCCAGTTGCAGAGAATGACAATGAGATTTTTGTCGCCAGTTCATATAAAGAAGATAGCGAGTATCGCCAGATTCGGGAATCTTTTCGATCCGTCATAGATAAACCGATTAAGTTTGTAATGGTTAATCCTGATGACTTAAAATTTGCAATTGAAAAAGCATTACGATTAATCAATAAGGATAGGTTTGTTGTGGTACAGAACATTGATGACACGGTCAAGTTTGTTGACAAGATGATAAAGGAAGCGTATATATGGCGGGCTTCGGATATACATATCGAGCCGGAGGAACAATATGTTCGCATCCGGTTTCGCGTTGATGGCCTTTTGCAGGTATACAAAGCTGGTCTCTCACGAGAAGCCGCATATACAATCCTCTCAAGGATTAAAGTCTTGGGCGGGCTTGATATAGCAGAGACAAGGGAATTTCAGGACGGCAGTTTTACTTATACAATAGAAGATATAGATGCGGAGAAAATTGATGTTCGTTTGGCCACCGCACCGACCCGTTACGGAGAACGGGCAACGATGCGTATTTTTGCCATAGACTCTAGGGTGCTGACACTGGAGATGTTGGGATTTCCATCGAACATCTATCATCAGTTTGAACAAATGATCCAACGACCACATGGTTTGATACTTATAACGGGACCAACTGGAAGTGGTAAAACAACTACGTTGTATGCCGCTCTCCGCGTTATTAACCAGCCAGGCAGGAATATTATGACAGTAGAAAATCCTGTAGAATATCCTATCGAAGGTGTTTCTCAGATTCAGACCGACAGCGTGGGAAAAGTAACGTTCGCTGGATCTCTGAGATCACTGTTACGTCACGATCCGGACGTTCTGATGGTGGGTGAGATACGTGATCTGGAAACCGCAGGGATCGCTTTGCGAGCATCAATCACTGGCCATATGGTATTTTCAACGCTGCATACCAATACTGCCTGCGGCACAATTACGCGTCTAATGGATATGGGATGCGAACCTTATCTACTTGCCTCGACATTGACTACTTCGATTGCTCAGCGCCTGGTCCGGCGACTCTGTCCTTTATGCAAACGTCAGGTGCGCATTTCAGAAGAGGACCGGATTTTTATACGCAAACAGGAAAAAGATTTTTATGTGTATGAAGCCACCGGTTGTATCAGTTGCCAGGACACAGGTTATCTGGGAAGGGTGGGAGTTTTCGAAATGATCCGTGTCGACAAGAAACTTAGGAGGGTAATCGCCCAGGGTAGAGAAGAGGATGAAATTGAGCTGGCAGCAGAATATATGACTACTTTGTACGATGATGCTATTGCAAAGGTTCTCGCAGGGATAACTTCGCTTGATGAAGCGAAACGGATAATTGTATCACGAGAGGAATAATATGAAATCTTTTCATTACAAGGCAATTGACACACAAGGCCGTAAAACTCAAGGATTGATAGAGGCATTAGATGCTAATTCCGCAGCCGCACTTTTGAGAGAAGCTAGTATGTTTGTTCTAAAGCTCTCTGAAAAAGGGAGATCTGATACTCAAAATCCCAAACAGATTGTAGGATGGAAGCAGTTTTTACGAAGGTTTCTACCTATTACGAAGCGTGATATTATATTCTTTTTTAGACAACTTGCACTGATGCGCAGAACAGGACTGACACTATTACAGTCGCTTGAAATCTGTAGCGGTCCATCGGCAAAACCCCAGCTCAAGCGGGTTATTGACAATATTATTAAAGCTGTACAGTCCGGATCAAGTTTTTCTGTTGCGCTACTGCAAACCAAAAAATATTTTCCAGATATTGCAGTTAAAATGATCGTTACTGCTGAGGTAACAGGTGAACTCTCCGTAATCTTGGATCAAATAGCAGTTCAAATGGAAAGAAAACAAGAACTTAAGAGCAAGACATTAACAGGTCTTATGTATCCGGCTCTGGTTGTTCTCATCATGATAGCAGTTGTTACGTTTCTTGTAACAAAGGTCGTCCCTAAGTTCGCTTCTTTTCTTGCGCAACGTGACGTTGCCCTTCCAACGTCTACACAATTCCTGATGGATATGTCTGAATTATTAATTACGAATAGAGTGATCATTACAATAGGATTGGGGACTGTTATTGTTGCAACGATGTTTGTATATCTAGTACCGAGGACACGTCTTGCCATAGATAGATTGCTTTTGGCTTTCCCCGTTGCTGGAGGAATATTAACAACGGCTTTTATGGCCTATTTTGGAAGAACTTTGGCTATCTTGCTACGTAGCGGTGTCTCGCTTCTTGAAAGCATCCATGTTATGAGTGAAGGAATACCCAACAAGGCACTTGCTCGCCACCTCCAATTAACAAAGAATGAGATCTTGAAAGGGCAGAGTTTTTCCAATGGGCTACAATCTAACATAATACCTTCATTGGTTTCGGAAATTGTTAATGTGGGAGAGGTTACTGGTTCGCTTGATCAGGTACTTGATGAAATAGGTTATTTCTATGAACAAAACCTGGAGCGTAATATAAAAATGATGACTGCTTTGTTTGAGCCTATGGTGATTCTTTTGGTAGGAGGCATGATGGGTTTTGTCTATTTTGCTTTCTTTCAAGTTCTTTTTCAGGTTGCTCGGGGTTAAGAACTATTCTGCCTGTTATTGTGAGCAATGTGGAGCAAAATAACATTATTAATGAAGGAGAGATAAAATATGAAATATGCATACCAATATTTTGTAGGACTTGTTTTGATTGCTGTTATTATTTTCTTCTTGTATACCAGTAAGATACAGGTGTGTCAAGCCGGTGAAGGGCCTAAAAAAGAACCTGAGACACCCCAGGCACCTCATAAAGAGGAAGAAAGGGACCCATTTCAACTCTCTCCATTAGGAGGTTTCTCTATGCAATTGGGAGCTGACAGGTTTGCGGGATGGGAACCGAATATCGTCTTACGAGGTATTGTAGAGGTAAAAGGAAAACCTTCTATCGTGCTTATAGATATCGATGGGGACGGAGTTTTCCTGGTAAGAAAAGGAGACCAAATCTCTCTTCAACAAACGGCAAACAGCATCAGCCTAAGTGTTCATGAGATCAATGATTCAGAAGTGCTAATCAAAATTATGCCATTTGATCAAATCATACCGATTCGTTAGAAAACGACCTATCGTTAAGACTATACTCATTTGCGAAGTTTACCGGCGTATTGAAAGGAGAAATGTTGTATAAAAGGAAAAACCTATTAATAGGTGCATGCCTGTGGTTTCTTTTAACCTTCCAAGTATTTGCACAGGGGAAAACGGTTGGGGGTGATTTACAAAATCAAACCGTTATTGAACGCCTTGAGCTCAAAGATGCAAAACTTATTGATGCTACTCGGTTAATAGCAGAAGCTACAGGACTTAATATCACAGTAACGCCTAAAGCAGGTGAAAAAGCTATAACGCTTTTTCTAAAGAACATTCCGTCAAGGGAGGCCCTTAAAACGATGTGTAAACTTTACAACCTTTGGTTTGTTGAAGACGGTAATGCTATCAGGATTATGAGCGTCGAAGAATATGGCAAGGAGTTAACTATTAGACGTGACGAAAAGACTTTTATTTACAAGCTTAAGTATGTCTCCAGTTTGGCGGTCGCAGAGGTATTGGAAAGTTTGTTTGGTGATCGTATTGAGTATATTGAACCTGAGGAGTTTGAAAGCTATGGTCACGTTGGTACAGAGGGGGACGACAGCAGAGGGAACGGTTTTGGAACTGGAAGAGATGATGGTAGAGACGGACGCTTTGGAATTGGGAGTGACGGTAGAAGTCGGAGGGGACAAAGAAGAACCGGTAGTGACGGCAGAAGAGGTAGAGGTGATAGAGGTGGAAGAAGTAGTGGTGGTTTTAGAGATAGTTTCCAAAGAGATAATAACAGATTTAGTGCTAGAACTAGACGGTTTGATTCAACGTTAGCAGCTTCCCGTATAGCAAGAGAGGCTTTAGAGATTGAAAAGACACTTAGTTCACAAAAGATTGAGGACCTTGAAAGGAATGTTGAAGGCAACGAGATAAAATATAAAGATGCCCGGGATGTTGTAAAAGGGCAGGCGGTTGTGAATATTGCGGTCTTCCTGCGTAATAACACCATTGCGGGTCGTTCGGTTGATGTAAAGATATTAGAAGATATAGATGATTTTATTAGAAAAGTAGACACTCCAACTACGCAGGTATTGCTTGAGGGTAAAATTCTAGAGATTACTTTAAGCGATGATTTTAATTCTTTTTTTAATTTGGATCTGACAACTAGTTCTGATGAAAACAGCTTTAATATAGGCAATTTCCCCCCCCTCGATTCATCTACCGTTATTTTTGAGTCTATCCATAGTAACCTGCAGACTCGCTTAGAGTTGTTCAAGGAGGAGAATCATGTAAAGGTTATCGGCACTCCAATGATTCTCAGCGCAAACAACGCTACAGGAGATTTTTTCATTGGAGAAGAGAGGACCATCGTTGTTAATTATGAACAGGAGATTCGGGAGTTCGAAGAACGAACCACCGAGACCCTTCGCCCGGTTATTGAACTCAGGGATATCGGAACATCACTTATTATTACACCTTCCGTTAACGAAGACAGAACTGTGACCATGCGTTTTCTAGCAGAGGTTGATACGGTTAACGTGGGAGGATCAAACATAAACTTTGTAAGCGAGGCAGGAGAAGTCCTTGCTTTACCCATAGATACAGTCAATACATCCAGGGTTGAGAATATCTTTGTGGCCAAGGACGGCTCTACTATTGCTGTCGGCGGTCTTATAAGGGAAACAGATCGTGATTTTCAACGAAAAGTTCCCATCTTGGGTAATATCCCATTGTTAGGGTTTCTCTTTAAAAAGAAAGAAGTAGAGAAAAGAAAGACGGAAACCGTCTTCTTAATTACCCCTCACATTATGATGAGACCAGAAGAATCCGAAGGAGTATCGGACAAGGCAATTTCCCGTATTTCTGATCATCCTTATAATAAGAATGGTCACAAAAAATTACTTCATTATGATGAACGCGGAAAAAAGCTTGAACCTCTTCAGGAAAAAACCTCTGAGAAACAGAGACGCAAAACAGGGAAGATTAAGAATTTCTTTAAGAAATTAAAAAAGATGCCTTTACTTTAGTCATTTTAGTTCACAAGAGACGCTTGTATATTATTGATTCTTACATAATCCAGGTAAAGCCTCTGAAATCAGTTTGAAGTTACGAAAATTGAACCTAATATTTTGGTTCAGGCAACAAACATGATATACCATTTTTAATAATATCAAAACCAAGAAAATGCATAAACATGAAAAAGATAATATTTTTTGTCCTGTTTGCGACAATCGTCAGTTTTCAATTTTCAATCATCGATTACCAATTGTTAAACCCTCTCTGCTTTGCGCATGAAGGACACGCAGATCATAATCATAACAATCATGACCATAGCCATCATGACCAAAAAAAGAGATGCACATTTATTGTAGGGAATTATATGACACAAGGCATCGTAAGAACGATTAAGACAATATGGAAAGAATATCCTTACTTGAAAGATCAAATAAGATTTGAATTGATAAGTAAGACAGATATTAATTCCCGTCTAGACGAAAATGAGGTTTATAATGCAGATCTAATTATATTTGACGTTCATGGTATCAGGATTTCCACTTCGACTCAAACCGGTTTTGACGCGGAGATACTAAAGGAAGTAATTGACAAAGGCGGATCAGTCCTTGCAGTTGGTCAAACAGCCGGATTGGATCCACAATATACAGCAGTTGGTCTTATTTATGATAAGGAGATCAGATCTTATCTTGAACATAGAAGCGCGGGAAACATGCAGAACATGATATTGCTTTCATTAAAAAAGTACCTCAATTTCCCTGATATTGATGTCAAACCGCCTCAAAAAGGCTTAAAGATGGCATATTATCATAATCACAAGGGAAAAGAGATGCTTTTTCAAACATTTAATGAATACAAAGAGTGGTATAAAAGCACTGGCTATTTTGATAAAGATGCGGATTGGATTTCTGTTCTAACTTATTCCTCTTTTTTGGAAGAGGGTCATAATGCGGTGGAGGATGAACTGGTTCATATCCTGGAGAAAAAGGGCTTTAATACATTTGTTGCATTTGGTTATCCGGCAGCTAAAGCGGCAGAAGAATTATTAATAGATTCAAAAGGAAACGCCAGGGTTTCCGGTGTTCTTTCCTTTATCTTTAGGTTTTCAGATTTCAAAGCTTCAAAGATGTTAAAGAAATTAGGCGTACCGGTAATAAATCTTATAACCGTATATGGAAAAGACGGGAAGGAATGGGAGACTGACCCAGAAGGCCTGAGTTCCCTTGAGGTTAGCTGGCAACTAGCCATACCTGAGATTGCAGGTCTAATCCAACCCACAGTAGTAGCATACCGTATACGTGAAAGAGATAAGGAGACTGGTTTCTTTGTAGAAAGACGTCGACCTGTTTCCGAACGGGTTGATCGCGCGACAGACAGAATGAAGACGTGGATTGATCTTCAGAAAAAAGAGAATAGTAAAAAAAAGGTTGCTATTTTTTATTGGAACTATCCTCCGGGAAAGCAGCATATTGGCGCAAGTTATCTTAACGTCTTTGCCAGTATTGAAAATGTTTTAGAAAAAATGAAAAGTTCTGGATACACCGTGGGTGAAGAAAGCATAAACAAAGAATTACTCTTGAAAACCTCCCTAAAATATGGAAGAAATATAGGCAACTGGGCCCCGGGTGAACTGGATGAAATGGCAGGTGCCGGACGATGTCTACTGCTCCCTTTGGATGATTATATTCTGTGGAGTAAGAACCTTCCTATTCCTTTTATGAAAGAAATTAACAACGATTGGGGAGATGTAGAAGAATCTAACCTAATGGTATGGACCAATCCTAAAGATAATAAGAAATATATGGTGATTCCTGCTATTCAGAGAGGTAATGTGGTTATTTTGCCACAGCCAGTCAGAGGCTGGTTGCAAGATAAAGAGGCTATGTATCATGATGATGATCTATGGCCACATCATCAATACGCTGGTGTTTACGCCTGGCTTAAGTTTGGATTTAAGGCGGATACGATTATTCATTTTGGCACACATGGTACCCATGAATGGCTGCCCGGTAAAAGCAACGGTTTATCAGGTGATGACCCGCCGGAGGCTTTGGTTCATGATTTACCGGTAATATATCCTTATATTGTAGATGATGTTGGAGAGGGTCTTGTTGCAAAACGCAGGGGGTCGGCCGTGGTTATAGACCACATGATTCCGCCCCTTAAAAAAGGAGGACTTTATCATGAATATGCCGAGCTTGAAGAGTTAATCAGCGATCACCACCGGGCACTTGATCAAAATGAGGTACTGGCAAGTCAGTACATGGCAAATATTATAAAGAAGATAAAGTCCTTGGGGCTTGAAAAGGATATTGAGATTAGCGAATCTCTTGATATTAATGCCAAAGATGGAGATCCGCACAGATTTGACCACGAAGTCATCCACAAAATAGAAGAGTATCTTAAAGAGTTGAAACAGATAAATATGCCTTATGGGTTGCACACATTTGGTGATGCACCTAATGAATCGTTACGGAAATCTACTATAAAGGCAATAAAAGAAGTTGCTAAAGATATTCCGGATAAAGAGCTGGATGATAACATTCTTAAAGGAGCAAAACGAGAACTTGCCAATACAATAAATGCCATGAGTGGACGTTACATCTCCACGGGCACTGGAAATGATCCTGTAAGGAATCCGGAATCATTGCCCACTGGAAAAAATTTTTACGCCTTTAATCCTGATAAAATACCAAAAAAAGAGGCCTGGCAGGTGGGTATTAAATTAACAGATAAGCTTTTAAAAAAATATAAGGCAAAACACGATGGAAAGTATCCTGAGAAATTAGCATTTGTGATTTGGGGAACAGAGACAATCCGTCATGAAGGTATATTGGAATCGCAGATACTTTATTTGTTGGGGGTCAGACCCGTATGGAACGAGTGGGGAAAGGTCACAGGTATTCAACTTATCCCTAGAGACAAATTGGGACGGCCAAGAATTGATATTGTTGTTTCATCTGCGGCGGAAGAGATGTTTGGCCAGTTGACTCATTACATAGATCAGGCGGTTCAGATGGTAAAACAGTTAAAAGAAAATGATAATCACGTACGTAAACATTTTCTAGAAATAACGGAAAAGCTTATCAAGCAAGGTTGGGATAAAAAAAGAGCGGAACAATATGCGGCGGTTAGAATATTTGACGAACCACCAGGAAGGTATGATTTGAACGTATCACGAATTACAAGCGCGAGCGGAACATGGGAAGATGATTCCGTAGTTGCAGAAGACTACTTCAGACATATGAGTTATGGTTATGGAAACGGTTTATGGGGAGAACCCATGGAAGACGTTTACAAAGAGATATTGAGTGGTACGGAAATGGTCCTTCACAGTCGCTCTACCAATCTTTATGGAACCCTTGATAATGACGATTTCTTTATGTATGCCGGAGGTTTGGTTGCGGCAGTTAGAGAACTAGATGATAAGTCGCCAGAGCTAATGGTCACAAATATAATGAATCCGGTAAATCCAGAGATGACATCAATTGACAGAATGATGGGAATGGAACTGCGTTCCCGCTATTGGAACCCTAAATGGATTGAAGGTATGAAAAAGGAGGGATATGAAGGAGCAAACAAGATGGCAGAGTTTGTTGAAAATATGTGGGGTTGGCAGGTTACAGTACCTGAAACAATAGATTCCGCACGCTGGGAGCAAACATTTGAAGTTTATGTTGAGGACAAATATGGTATGGATCTGAAAGAGTTTTTTGCAGAAACAAATCCGTGGGCGCAGCAGGCAATTTCCGCAAGAATGCTTGAAGTTGACCGTAAAGGGTACTGGAAAGCGTCGGAAGAGATGAAGAAAAGCCTGGCAAAGACATATGCTGTAAGTGTAATTGAAAATGGCGTTGCCTGTTGCGAGCATACATGCAACAATCCGGCATTTAATCAGTTTGTTGCTAATGTCATATCAATGACCGGGATTTGCACACCGCAGCAACTTGCAGATTTTAAGTTACAGATAGCAAAGGCGACAGGTAAAAAGGTTGAAGACAAAATTGAGGATAAAACAGCAGTGGAACCTGAGATATCAACCGTTAATCTATCAAAAAAGATAGAAAAGGTTAAAGAACCGGTGAGCGAATCGACGGAAGAAAAGAAACAGGCAGAAAAAAATGAACCGGAAAAGAAGACGATAGAAGGATTCGAAATGGTTGAAGAGAAATCTGAGGAAACAAGTGTAACGACTTCCGGGATTTCATGGATAGTGATAGGAATAGTTGTTGGGATATTATCACTCCTCTTTATTGGATGGAAAAGGAACAAGGTATAGGTTTGTTTCTTTGCGGAAGATGCTTTTCAGGATTACCCATCCTGGTGGGTTTGAGGTTGCACCACAAGAGAACCGGAACATAATAATTTTTTTGAAATCAGGGGTTATTAATGATTGAACAATTATGGATGGCAGGTGTTATAGTTGCATTCTCCATATTTGGAATAAAAGTCGGACTGGGGCTTAGCTGCCAGATATATTCAGGTGTAATTTCACGATCAAAAAAAGCCTCGCTTTTTGCCGGAGCACTGGTTGTTTATCTTATTTTATTTTTAATACTCTACTACCTAGTTGCAAACTTGAATCTCTTTAATTATCTTGAAGAGATAATGACGGTGGTAAGATTTGGATTGGTTTTGCATTTAATTATTGCTACCGGCCTTTTAACCTGGGGAATAAAGCTGTTGTTAAAAAATCAGCTAACGGAAAAGAGCAAGGATGATTCTTACAGTGGAAGTTTGCTTTTAATAATGCCCTGTCCTGTTTGCGCAACTGCCATATTTCTGAACATGACATTTGTTCACTCTATCTCAAGCCTTGCACCATTGTTGACAACGTTTATCCTTTTTGGCATATTTACGTTATTTATTTTCATAACAATTATAGTTGTATATCCCTTTAGCCGCAATGGTAGTGTAAATAACAATTTTCTTGGGTTGTCGATGACATTTATCGCCCTATATTTCTTGTTGACTCTCATAATTACACCTATCTATTCAACGATAAAGGACACATTTAAAATGGCCTTAGTAAATAATCCTGCAAATGATATAGATTACCATACAACGTCTATTATTGTTGGTATTCTCATTCTACTTATTAGTGTAGGTTTTATAAAAAAGCAATACAATAAAGGGGAATTCCAAAAATGAGCTTGTTTCCACTGTTTCAGACTATTCTTTATACTGTTTCCACCGCACTTCTTTACCCGGTTGTTATCCTGCTGATTATACTCAGTGTGTGGTTGGCTTTATATTCCGGTGGTTTTATTTCCGAATGGATTAAAAGGCGGCAATTTAAATCAAATGTATTGATTGCGGACCATCTTTCTGATATACAAAAAGAAGGCAGACTTACTCCTGATATAGCTAGCGTGATTCCGTTGCACATTCAAGATTATGCAAAAGAGTTAAAAAAGGTTATAGATAATAATGATCTATTTACAGAGGAAAGGGTAGAAGACCTTAATCAAAGAAAAGAGCATACTCTTTTTAGAGAGTTAAACAAGATACAATGGATAGTACGGGGCGGGCCAAGCCTTGGTCTGATGGGAACCTTGATTCCTATGGGTACCGGCCTTGCGGGGTTGACTCAGGGAAACATGGCACAGCTCTCGTCAAGCCTGATAATTGCATTCAGCACAACGGTTGTAGGACTAGCCTTGGGAATAGCTGCGTATTTCTTTGCCATAGTTAAAGAGAGATGGATTATTGATGACATGAGGAAGATACAATTAATAACAGAAGCAATGACAAAATCTGAAAAACAATTGAACTTAAAGATAGAAGATACGTAACTACTCAGGTGACCAAGCTGAAGGCTATTAGAGAAAGGCAATGCGTGATCATACAAAACGTATGGCCATTTATTTGGAGAATCGGATTGGGTTCTTGGATAATCATAATTTATCCCTAATTGAGCCAAAGATCATCAAAACGGAGGAAGTCTTAAATTGCTTGATTAGAGCGCTTCGAAATCGTTGATTTTACTTTAGCTTTCAGTCTTCAACCTTTGCCTATTCACTTAAGTAATTACGAAAATATTAATAACTTAAACCCGCATTTTTCTTAATCATGAAATATATAAAACGCAAAAGGTCTTCACGGTTCTCAAAACTTGGAAAGCATGAAGATCCATTGAACGGCTTGGCAAATCTGTTTGATGCCGCTCTGGTTTTTATTGTAGCTTTATTCCTGGCATTTATGTCCACATACAAGATGCTTGATTTCTTTGATCCGGATAGCGAGGTTACTATTATGAAGAAAGATAAGGAAAAGTGGCAAATAATTACTAAAAAGGGGAAGGAGATTAAGGTGCAGAAGGTTACAAATCAGAAAATAGGCGGAGACGAGGGATTGCGCTTGGGAACTGCTTATAAATTAAAAACCGGAGAAATGATATATGTTCCAGAAGGAGCATATGAAAGAAAGGAATAAAGTTTAAACATACTGGATATATACTCCTGGAATGTATATGGATCAGCTTTGAATAGAGTATTCTTAAATATTTAAACGGCCAATCGAAAAAATGCACTAGAAAAATTGATAACAAACGTTTTTCCAAATTATGATGCAAAGAAATGCCTAAATTACTTAAAGTGCCTAAAGTTAAAAGTGTTGTCTTTTATTTTCTATTAACTTTAGCTCATTTTAGAAACTTTAAGCTCTATAAATCTTAGCACACATGTGTGCTAAGCAAATAACTAACTGGACAACACTGAGTATAAAAAAATATTTTCTCATTAAGTCATTTTTTACTTAATCTTCCAAGATAAGCTTCTTCGCTAAAACAACTACAAAGCCCTATCGATAAAAAAGTTGCAGTAACATAGAGCAACATTTACCCTCTAAAAAATCAGAAATCGCAGTAGTTAAACGAACGAGGGGAACCTATTTACTTCCTCGCCTTATGCAGCATCTCAAGGCTAAATGCAGCAGAGCATTACAATGAATTTTGAACATCAACTTATACCACCAAATATACAAACCTTGACGAATTTATATCTATTGATAGATCACTAATTGATGCTATCTGCTTTATGTACAGTGCAGACAATAGAAACGGTTCAAGCAATTCGAAAAAAGCAGTTATAATATTCTCTTCTATAAAATCTATGATATTCAGGGCTTGGAGTGTATAATAACAACCCGTACTAAATAATTTTAAAGAATTAGATAGCCAATTTATAGAAATACAAGCTTAAAGAAAAACTTCTTTCTCGTCATTTTAGATAGACAGATAATTTACATTATAAAAATTGATTATGATGAAAGATATGGACAGAAATAATGAGGCTGGAAAATGTTATATCAATAATGATATAGCTGGTAATAGAAAAAAGAGCAAGCTGCTGATCATAATTTTTGCAATAATACCATTTATTTTTTCTGCCGCAGTATTCTTATATTTTGTAAAAACAAAGAATCTTTCTTCCGAAAACGACGAAACCAGTACAATACGTAAAGTACGTTATATGGAAGCAACACCTGTTACAGTACAAAAGGTGGCAGTTGGTTATGGACGTATAGTACCGTCCAGCGAATGGACAGGTTTCAGTGAGGTAAAGGGTCGCATAATATGTGTAGGGTGTTCATTATTCAGAAATGAGGACATAAGGAACCCGAATCAACTAGCGTCAAAGCTTTCTTCTGGTATAGACCCGGCATCATCATATATCAAAAACAGGCTTTCAAACAGTACACTGGATGATCTTTCCGAATTCGGTCAATCTTTAGAAATGTCAGATTCTCTTTTAGAGAAATTGGTGTATGAATTAAATATCTTGATACAGGATAGTTCCATTTATTCATTACCATACTTTAATGATGTGGTGTTAGACCAGAAAAAGCAGCTGCTTGCAGAAAAAAAAGAGTTAAGGTCGGATGAACTAATCTGTTTGAACAGGTCACTTATTGAAGCATTATTTCCAGACGAACTAGGTTCAAGTACTTTTTATAATATTAAAGAGGGGCAGTTTGTCCCGGAAGGAGCTGTAATTTGTCAGATAGATCCAACTGATTATTATCTACTTATTGAACAAAGGTCACTGGTTGTTGAACAAAATATTATGCAGATAAAGGAGCTAAATAATGAGTTGATACACCTTAAAAAGATATTTGAACTGGAAAATAAAAGAGCGGAGCTTTTTAAAACAGAATACGAGAGAAAACTTTCGATATTGAAACAGCAGGCCTTTTCTGCTTCAGAAGTTGAGAGAGAGCTTAATAACTATCTTCATCAGCTTAATGCCGTTGAGGAGATAGCGAATTCAATAGAGCTGATTCCGATGAAGATTAAGAACCTTGAAGCTACCACCCAACAGGCGGAGTCACAGCTTAAACAGGCACGCCTGGATCTGAAAAGAACTGTGCTAACTGCCCCATTCGCAATGCGCATCAGTGAAGAAAATGTTGAACTCAATCAATTTGTCTCCCATGGTCAGATACTAGTCAGGGGTTATGGAATAGACACTGCAGAGGTTCATGCCAATTTTCTTGCGAAAAACATTGGAAACGGGTTATTTGATAGAAATCACACCTTTGATTTCCTTAAGTTTCTTAATTCAGGGTCAAAAGAGTATATAGAAGCACTAAACGTTCAAGCAATAGTTAACCTGTCTGAACTCAGTGGTGTGGAACAAACAGAGGATGCCCCGGCCTGGCGGGGTAAGGTTACCCGTTTACTCAGTTCAATTAATGAAGTGAGTCAAACCGTACCAGTAGTAGTAACAGTAAAAGACCCGTACAAAGATATGGTTCTCGGTTCAAAACCGCCACTGACAAAAGGACGATACTGCAAGGTTACCCTTCTGGGGAACAAAACAGCACCAAAATACTGTATCTCCAGAACAGCATTGCACCACGACAAGGTATTGATAATGAAAGATGGCAAACTAGAAGTGCGTGATGTAAAGGTGGATTATTTTCAGGAAGATTATGCTGTAATCTCAAACGGTATTAATAAGGGAGAGCACATTATCCTCAGCGATGTATTTCCAGCCGTACCAAATATGCCGATAACAGGAGTAGATAAAACAGAAACAGTATTGAGTAACTATCCGTGGTTTGTGGAGACCATGGAAAATTAGTCCCGGATTTATTAATCTGTATAAGGAATGATTCGTTTTTTTGTTCATCATAAGACAGCAGCAAACTTGATTCTCATAATGGCCATAGGACTGGGGATATACAGCACTAAAGATATGGTTCGAGAAACATTTCCCAAGTTTAGTTTAGACAGGGTCATAGTAAAAGTAGATTATATCGGTGCTTCAGCCGCAGAGCTTGAGGAATCCGTCTGTGTTTTGCTTGAAGAATCTCTGGATGGAGTAGATGGAATAGAACAGTTCGTTGCGAGGGCTCGAGAAGGTTCATGCAGCGTTACAGTTGAGATGAAAGATGACTACGACCTGGATATCCTTTATCGAGATGTAAGAAACGAAATTGAACAAATAAATAACCTGCCTGAACAGGCAGAAGACCCCATTGTATACGTAGAGAAGACTAATATGCCGGTAATCAGCATAGCGCTGGCAGGTGATGCTAATTTTAGAGACCTCAAAGAGTATGCAAATATAATAAAAAATGATCTGATAGAAGAGAATGTGGCAACTCTAGTAAAACTTCAGGGTGTTTCAGACACAAATATAAAGATTAAGGTAGATGAACAGACACTGCGAGGATTGGGACTTGACCTGTTTCGACTGAGGGATATTATTTTAAGCCAGAGCGGGGATTCTCCTGTGGGAAGTGTAAAAAGCAATGATCAGGAACTCATTATCAGGGTCACGGATCAAAGGCGTACTCCCGATGAGTTTACAGACCTGCTTGTTGTTTCTGATAACAAGGGATCCCGCATATTCCTTTCTGATATAGCGGAAATCTCTTGGGACAAAGAGAATGAAGAAGATGTGTGTTACCTCAATGGTAAACAGGCAATTATCCTTGCAATAAAGAAATCGGATGGGGAAGATGCCCTGCGTATAAGAAAAAATGTTATAGAGTTTGTAGAAAATTATCAGTCCCGCCTACCGTCAGGCATGGAGATGAAGCTGATCGAAGATTCTGCAAAAGTTATAGATGACCGCCTTTCCATGTTAATGAAGAATGTGATACAGGGTTTCATACTTGTCTTCATTTCATTGTGGATTTTTCTGGATATACGATTAGCATTCTGGACAGCAATGGGCATTCCTTTTTCCTTTCTAGGCGCACTCTTTTTCATGCAGTTTACCGGTTTGACCTTGAACATGATTACCATGTTCAGTCTTATACTAGGTATAGGGCTTATTGTGGATGACGCCATTGTGATAGGGGAAAATATCTTTACACACCTTAAGTCCGGCAAAGAACCCTTTGCCGCCTGCGTAGCAGGGGTAAAAGAAGTTTCAGGTGGAGTTATAAGTTCTTTCCTTACAACGGTCGCCGTCTTCATGCCCCTTGTTTTTCTGAAGGGACAAATAGGAAAAGTTTTGTATGTTCTACCTATTGGGGTGATTTTGTGCCTCTCCGTAAGTCTTATTGAAGCATTTCTCGTCCTCCCAAACCATCTTGTACACAGCTTAAAGAATATTAGCTCCAGAACAAAGTTAAACATAGCGCGGTTGAAGATAGAAAGAGCCATAGAATATTTCATAAAAAACATCTTTTCTCCATTTGTAACACTCTGTCTGAAAAACCGTTATGTGACACTCTCTGTCATGATCGGTTTGCTGATTGTATCCATTGGTCTTGTCAAGGGTGGCAGATTAAGCTTTGTTGCATTTCCCGAGCTTGATGGCGATGTGCTTGTTTGTTACGTAATGATGCCTTCCGGAACTCCCGTTGGCATGACTAAATCAGTCTCGCAGCGTATTGAAGAAGGAATCTGGGATGTGAATAGGGAATTGGCACCATCACAACCGGAGGGGCAACCATTAATAAGAAATGTTAAAATTCTCTATGGAGTTAATCCTGATGCCAAGGATGTGGGGTCCAATGTCGCGACTATAAGTGTGGAGCTGCTTAGCAGTGAAATAAGGGCCCACAAAAGTAATCTGATTCTAGAAAGATGGAGGAAGAGGGTTGGCACGATAGAGGATACTTTGTCACTTAAGTATAAATCATTGATAATAGGCCCAGCAGGTATGGCATTTGAAATACTACTAAAAGGAGGCAGTTTGAAAATGCTTGGTGCGGCAGCAAAAGAGCTGGAAAATAAACTGGATGAGTACAATGGTGTCTATAACATTAACGATAATCTTAACGCAGGAAAGAGAGAGGCTCGGGTAGTAACAAAACCAATAGCAAAGACATTGGGTTTTACATCACGAGAAATAGTACAGCAACTTAATTCGTCCTTCTTCGGTGGTAAGGTACAGGAGTTTCAATCCGGCAAAGAAAATGTTGAGGTTAAGGTACAGTTTGCAGACAGAGACCGCAACTCATTAAGTGACCTTGAGAACTTTTACTTGGTTGATAAGCGTGGTAATCAAGTCCCGCTCTTAAATGTAGCGAAAATAAACATGGAAAGGGGATACTCCAATATCTACCGCATTAACGGTAGAAGAACGGTGACTGTCAGTGCGGATATTGATACTCTGCATGGTAATTCAAGCAAGATTATGAAGGAGTTAGTTCGTGACTACTTCCCTAAACTAAAAGTCATGTACCCTGGATTGCGAATGGAAGTTGCGGGTCAGGAGAAGGAGACAGGCAAGACACTGGAAAGTGTGAATTCTGGTATGATTATTGGACTTTCTGCAATATTTATAGTGCTTTCATTTGTATTTGGTTCATACGTACAACCGCTGACAATCATGACAGTAATACCATTCGGCCTGATTGGCACAATCTTTGGATTCTACTTTATGGGTATTGACCTGAGCATGCCATCAATCCTTGGGTTTGCATCTCTCAGCGGAATAGTAGTCAACGATTCCATAGTGCTGGTTGATTTTATAAATAAAAAGATAAGAATGGGTGAAAATCCTTTAACCGCAGGGTATGAAGCAAGCGTTGCAAGGTTTAGAGCGGTTTTTCTGACTTCAGTTACAACTGTAATGGGATTGTTGCCAATATTGTTGGAGAAAAGTGTGCAAGCGCAGGTATTGGTACCAATGGCAGCAGCTATAGTGTTTGGTATTATTTTCTCAACGGTAAATGTCCTTATATTTGTTCCGTGCCTTAACGGGATATTCTATGATATAGGGATTCTAAAACAACGAAAAGAGTAAATATAATTGAATTAGTAACTTATAATTCATCTTAGACTATACGTTACTAACTACTGTTTGATGCTTTCAATTTGTCTATTGACTATGGTGTAATAATTGATAATAATAACAGTCAAATATCGGCAAATTAGATTTTTAAATAACAATATATTGATAACGTAAAGGAGTTATTCTATGGAAGATAAAGTAGTCTGGACAGAAGAGGCACAGGAACGTCTTAAATCCGTACCGTTTTTTGTTCGCAAGATGGCAAAGGCAAAAATAGAAAAGGAAGCTATCAAGTCTGGCGAAACAGAGATCACCGTTGAATTTATGCATAAGGTTAGGAGTCAGCAACATTGATAACGAAAGACCATCGTTTAAAACCTATTGTTTCTTCAAATTGCAACACGCAGCGCTTTTCGTTATAGAAGCGCTGCAATTATATTTCCCATTTCAAATATAACCTTGCACTCTTCGCTGTCTCACGTTTTTTTTTATCTGTTTAATCACCAACTCTTTCAAAAGAAAATACCCTCAATGCAATCATTATTATTTCTACATAGATAGTAAATAGTAATTAGTTATTATTTTATTTTTACAATAAAATCTTTCAAAAAACAAAGCATCTTATATTGTATCGTATTGCAAAAATTGTAGGGTGATCACCTGATTGTTTTGACGCATTACTTGTGTTATACTCACCATCAATACCGTATCTTAGATTAGAGATATCGCGTCCAAAGTATGAAATAATGTATTTATGACGGCTAATTTCTTGAACGTCGCACTTCCCCTGTAAGCTGTCTTATTCTAACATGTCATTACGACCGTTGAATATGACATATGTTTCACTCCTATTGTGTCATCATTCAATTTGTAGGTTATACTTGTATAAAACACTACGGTAAGCGACATTAAACGAATATAGTCTTTAATGAGTACGCCGATTCGATGATATAGAAGTTGAAAGTCTAATGGTAATTTTTGGGAAAAGTGGGCATTATTCCATAAATACCACAATATTGCCAACGGGGAGAATAAGATCAAATTAATGTATCTTAGATTCCAGTATAAGTTTAATAGCTTTATCTCGTTATTTCAAAAATAGTTAACATCGTAAAGATTAAATAATTAAATATTAGGAACCGTTGGTATGTTGTATGCAATATCGTTTGGTAAAGTTACCAGAATGACAATAGCTAATGTTAGTTATAGCATATTTTCCCTTTAACTATTTCAGAGGTGGTATATGGCATTACAAAATTACGGAGTCTTAAAGGCACGTCCAATTAATAAGAAAATTGGTCTAGGTAATAGTCCACATTATCAAATACACATGATTGATGACACAACTGATTACCGTATCGCGGTAAACGTAAAATCAAAGTTAAGTCCTTCAGAGTTGCTTTATGTTGTGGATGAAAACTTTACCCATCCTCTAATAGAAGATTTAAAGGATTTTAAATCTGGATTTACCCCTGTTGCCTCTAAACCTGAAGGAATAGCATTAGACTATATCCGGAGTAATTTGTTTGATCCCAGGGATATGGTACCTTTGGCACACAACATTCCAGGGCCAGATAACGATCTAAACGAAAAAATAGACCACTTTGTTCAAATAGCCATTAATGATATCAGTTCCTCCATTTTTGCTTTTGGTGAAAGATGGGGACCTGAACCGCATAAGAAAGACGATCACTTCGGTTATAGACCGGGCAATGGAATCCATGATATCCATATGAATCAGGGAAATGTCGGTGATTTTATTAAAGATGATGGGGTTTGGCAGGACGGAGGTCTATTGTTTCACTTTCCAGGACAAGACCGTTGGGTAGGTATATTTCTTGCATTTCAATCGCAGGCCTGGCATACAGATGATAAAACCGGACACACAATTACCCACTTACCTATCAGTGATGGTATTATTCGTATAATTGCAGCGAAAATAAACCCAGAGGGAAATGATACAGGAAAGGAAACTGTGACTTTAATCAACACTTCTCCAGATTCCATAGACCTCAATGGTTGGAGTATTGTTGATAAGAACAAAAAACGAGAGATATTAAGCGGACTTGAACTAAGAGGGTGCGAAACAGTAAGCATTAAGTTAAGTGGCAGTGGTGCGCAACTTTCAAATAAAGGTGGTATTATTACTCTACTTGATAATAACGGTATCAAAATTGATGGTATTTCATACAACGGTGGCGATGTTAAAAAGCAAGGGTGGTCGGTCGTATTCTAGCAGATAATTCTATAATATACCGATTTCTATTTTTATTATCTTCAAGGAGTAAATATGAAAGTAAGAGGTCGATTTATTTCACTAATTCTTTTACCTGTGTTATTTGGCATCTGTTGTTTAATACAATTAGGTTGTGGCTCAACTCAGCGTAATGTGACAATAGGGGCAGGTGGTGCAACAGCTTTCGGATCACTCTCTGCAAGTAGTGAAATAGAACAAGTTTATTATTTAGGCGTGCTTGATCCCCATGATCAGGTGCCAGCAACTGTATATAGGGTTCGCGTAAGAGGCCAGGCAAGTTTTATAAGCAGGACAAAGTTTGCCTCTGGCTGGGTGCATGCAAGCTTAATAGATTCCATAGGATCAAGTCTTCAGTATGGAGATGATGATGGTATACTCCGTATCGAAAAGACAGGGGAAGAGTTTGGAGGGATAAAAACCGGTCGCCGTCTTATGCTATTTGGTCCAGAAGGTTTTCGTGAAGCCCCTAAAGATCATAGGTTAGCTATTGTGATGGGGGCAACACCACAAGAGTTCTTTAATGCAATGGACCGATCCCTAGGTGTTATTTCAGAGGTGCAGGAAGAGCAACATTATTCAGCGTTAAACAGTCTGTTGTTTGAAGCACTTGCACAGGTGCAAAAAGAGAAAGTACGTCTTGATGCATTAAAATATGAAATAGAGAAAGATTTAACCGTTCGGAAAGGGGTATAGTTATGAGAATCAGGAAAAGATTAAGCATTTTTAAGTTTGTTTTATTATCCACTCTCCTGGTTTCTTTTATTGGATGTGCTGTAATGACGGTTGATGTGGATGTATACAAAGGCCCTATGTCAAACCATGAAGAAGTTCAAATGCAGCAGCTGGCCTCTATGGCAGTGGGGGCAAAACCGCTTTTAGTTAGGTTGAGAGATGGACTTGAATGGAAGAAAAAAGAATTAATGATGATAAAAAATACTGGAGATCTTTCATATGTAAAGAGAGATGTTAAATATAAAGGTAATATATACAGAGATAACACAAATATAAATATAAAGTATAAAGATAGTTATATAGGTGATGGGTATACATTTAAAAACGAGACGGCAAAGGCCGTAAATGATATATTGTCACTTTACGACGATAATAAACATATTAAAAATGCTAGTTTAAGTAGTGGGAGATTAGCAAATGGTCTGGAAACATTGATTAAGGAGTATTTGATTTCTGATTCAAACCGTAGGGATTATAATGAGAAAATATATCCTGAACAAAATAAACTTGCAAATGCAGTGGTTCGGTTTGCAGAAAAAGTGTTAGTCTTGACTAATAATGAAGCCCTTTTGGGAGATCAACAGATTTTTGGAGATGGTATCGGCTTTATTGGTAATGAAAAATTCAGGTATACAACACTTCTACAATCAATAGGTAATTCAATACTTATACAGGCAGATGAATTACGTCACCGTGAAAGTCACGACAAAATGTTAAAGGAAAAAGTTGATTCTGAAGTTTTAGCATTAAATCACGTTCTGTTTCGGTCACCTGAGCAGGTTATCAATAGTAGGATTAACGGATTGCAGTCCATTGTTGAGAGCAATAATAAAGATATAGAGAGAGAAAGAAAACATAAGGAGTCAATTAATAAGGAGATATCAGCAATAACAGGAAAGATCCATTTGCTGACCACAGAGATTGAAGCAGCAACGACAAATAGAAATGAGCTTAACAAAACAGACAAAGAATTAGGCAAATTGAAATCAACACTGAAAGAAAAAGAAAAGCAAAAAAACGAATTAAACAAAGATCTAACTGAAAAGAATAACAAACTTAGGGGTCTTGATCTGTTAATTGCAAAAATCGGAACCGAAACTGTTCAACATGAAGATGCAGTTGAAATGGTTATTGAAAACAAAGCTAAAGTTATTCAAGAACTTTATAAAGCGCCAAAAACTCCAGGTTCCAGTCTAATTTCTGTAGCAGAACCGGAACAAGATGCCAAAGCTCTGAATATAAGCCCAAGTGCAGTTGCCAATAAAATAAAGCAGATAATAAATACAGAATTAAAAAATGAAACAGAAGATAGTGAACGCTTTAAGAAACTAGAGAATACAATCTTAGTACTGAACAATCTTAAGCATCCAATGGATAGTTTTTCTATTGAAGATGCATTAGGGTTAAATGACAAAGACAAAAAGGATAAAATTGACGCAAAAGACATATTAGATACACTTATTACAGTTTTGCGAAATGAGCATATCTTAGCCATTGAAGAGGGAGATAATGGCTTTGCAAAAAATATAGAAAAAGCTCTTGCTGCAGCATATGAACATCGTTCGGGTTTAGTATATATAAGACCACCTAGTGCCTATCTCCGTAGCAGTTATCCGGTGACAACATTTCAGGATAGCCCACAACTTGGTTGGAATAATATGCTTACAGATCGGGCGATAAAGGGTCTTCCTCTTATTTCTGATCTTTTCGCTACTGGAAATCGTGTAGGGTCTCGCCAAGAAGTAAGGGAAGAGGTTGACAAACAGTTCTGGCACAATATTAATCGTGTAAGGGTTTCTGGCGGAGGCAGGACAAACTATGTGGTCGCAAAAGATGATGTTGGTAATTGGTATGTTAAGTCATATTCTACTGATCCCCAAGATATTATAAGATCCGCAAAAAGCCTTGCCATGTTCAACCTGAGTGGCAGTATGGGAGTAGACATGATTAGCAGGCTAAGGCAGTATACTTCGGAACAGGCAGGTGAAAGCACTGGATCTGATAAAAAATCTGACTCCAGCCTTTCCAATATAGAAACTTTATACGTTAAGTACGTCAACAGTTTTAATCAACAGGCGAAATCAGATTATAATTTATTTCTAAATACTCTCAATGAAAAAGAAATAGAAAAAAAGATCAAGAAATCGGCAGAATCAATTGAATATATTACGAAAACAGAAGGTGTTAAAACCGCAATTGATAATAATGTAGATATTGTATCAGAGAATATGTTAGATCCTGTAGCAAAAGACTTAAAGAATGCAGAGAATATTGATGACAAAAATACAGTTGCTAAACTAAGCGGTACAGTAATAGACCTCCTATACTCTACAATACGATTTCATAATGAACTAATCTATAAAATTAAATCAGGTAATTTAGTTACTAGTAAAGCTAAAACAAATTTAACAGCATCAAAAACGGCTAAGAAACAAGAGGAAGAGAATCTAACTGCAGCAATAGACAGTACAAAGAAAGCTAAAAAGGAATATAGTGAAACATTGGAAGCTTATGAGAAGAAGATAGATGAAGTAAATGATTTGGAATTAAAAAGCAAAGAATATAAGAAGTTAGTTTCAAATGCTGAAAGAGCGGCAACTGAAGCTACTAGGATTGCAAATGAGGCAAATAACGCGGCTCGCAATGCTAACACTGCAAATACTAAAGCTGAGTCTGCTAACGCGAGAGCGAATGAAACAGCTGATAGGGCAAATGATAATGCCAATAAAGCGAATGCAGCAGCTGCCATAGCTAACACGACTAATACCAACGCTGCGGCAAAAGCTACGACAGCTAGCGCTACCGCTAATGCTGCTAATGACGCAGCAGCGGATGCATTAGCTGCATTTAATGCTGCTAATGACGCTAATGCTATTGCAGCTTCTAAAGCAGCTAAAATTGTACTTGATAATGCAAATGAACGTGTACGTATTGCGAATGAATCAGCTAGAATAGAAGCCACTGCAGCAGCCGCAGCAGCTACTGCAGCTAATACTGCAAATAAAAAGGCGGATAAAGCAAATGATGATGCTCGAATTGCAAGTACAAAAGTTGTTAAAGCAAATGCTGAAGCTAGTGAGGCTAGAGCTAATGCCACTAATGCAAAAGGCGCAGCCCATGCGGCTAATGCAGCTAGTGTATCGGCGAATGAATCATTGGCATCATTAAAAGAACTTCAAACAAAAGTAAATAGCAAACTTATTAAAGCAGAAGATGAAAGAGATGCTCTTGATACAGAGATGGATAAAAAGAAAGCAAAAGTAAAAGCTGAAGAAATGAAAGTAAGCGAGTCTGATGAGAAGTTAAAAGAATTATCAAAGGCCGTAACCGAAAGTGAAAGTGAGCTGGAGAAAGCAAAAGGTGCTGAAGAAATTTTAGTCGATGGTATTACACGTATTATTCATGATGAGGTAGCAAAAATATATAATCTTAGGAAGGATTCAGTGAACGATTATGAAAAAGCCATTATGTTTATAGCTGATGCGGTAAACCCTGACAGTAAACCTCCTGTTGATCCGGATGATGAGGAGAGAAGTTTATCTCAAAGAGAGGAAATTGCTAACGAATTACAAATAAATGTGCAAAATGCTTTTGAGGAGTTGGGAAATTCAGGCAATGTATTGGAAACTGTCAGAGGGAGAATTGGCAATCGCCAGGGAAGAGGCACGAGATTAAATACATTGTCAGGGGTACTATCACCTGTAAATAGAGGACAATAGATTAATTCTTAATAATTTTACAAAACATATAGTTTTTCAGATATTTAATTGCAAAGAGACTACAGGCTTCCCCCTTTAAAAAGGTGGGAAATGAAATTTAATAAATGTTTAGAAAATTTCGTATTAGTTGTCTTTTTACAAATATTTAAATAAAAATCTATAGAAAATATCAGGAGAAAGAGACAATGCTTTTTATCACAAATCGCGCAATAAATGAAAATGTTAAATCTGAGATAGGAAGGACAGTTTCATTAGATATAGACAACAACAATGCAGGTCAGTCCGTATATTTCTGTAAACGGGAACATCCTGAGTTTTACAAAGAGCTAGGGAGTAAAGTCTTTTTTTCAGAATTAAAAACATCCCGTGCGAAACAGATATTAATCTATATACATGGCTACTCAAATCTGCCAGAAGAAAATATTTTTCCGAGGGCAATGCAGCTTCAGAAGTTATTTGATGAAAGAGAGAAAGATTTGGTGCAAGTCGTTCCTTTAATTTGGCCGTGCGATAACGATGTTACAGTGCTTGAAGATTACTGGGATGATCAAAAGGCTGCGGATGCTAGCGCCTTTGCGTTTGCAAGGGTATTGGAAAAGTTCAAGATATGGCAGATTAATCAGCAGAACGATGGGAGTGATTACTGCAGCAAAAGGATTAATGTGCTGGCACATTCCATGGGTAACAGGGTTCTTAGAGAGGCTTTACGGGCATGGGCTAAATATGAGGGAGAACATAAAATCCCTCAACTCTTTAGAAACAGTTTCCTTGTCGCAGCCGACGTTGTAAACGAATCCCTTGAAAAAGGGCAAGCCGGTTATTTTATCTCGCAGGCATCTCGTAATGTTTCCGTTTATTACGCCGGTGACGATCTCGCTTTGCGTGCCAGCAAAGTAATAAATCAAAAAAATGGAATAGCATCAAAACGCCTGGGACATTCAGGCCCTGATGACATAGCAAAAGTTTCAAAAAATATATATGCTATAGATTGTGATGAAGTAAACACTGAGTATGATTCCCTTGCAGGTCATTCATATTTCCTGACAGATAAAAGCAAGCAAAATCCCGGCGTAGTGTTTAATCATATCCTTAATTCCATTAAAACCGGAAGAGTACTTGTTGATTCAAGAGATGGTAGAAGTATCATACTTGATGCAGATACCACGTTTGCTTAATCTTCAGGCAATAGAATAGAAAGATCTAAGAAGTCTGTTCTTTATTCTGTTTATGGATTGATCATTAATGTTTTAGGGGGTACTTATTATGGTTAGATTTTTACAGTTAAGTGATTTGCATATTAGAAAAAATGGCAAAAAAGAGAATAATGTAAATCTAAAAAGTTTGTTATGGAAATGGATGATGCTTAAGAGAGATGAATGTTTTTCTTTTTATACAAAACAAGAATTATCAGATTTGTGCTTCATAAATGTAATAAACTTTCAGACTCGTTCCACGGCTCTATTTTGTAATGTAAAGTCCAAAAGAGTACTTGGTACTTGCCTCTTTCAGTTGTAATTTAATCAGATACTTAAGTCTATAGGCGACAGCTTGCCAATCAGAGACAAGCTGCCTATCCTACTATTTCTAGTATGAATACCTTATTCCGTAATATTTTAACCATGGGTAACCGCACCGAAACTAACAATTATTGAACATTAGGCTGAAAAGTTACTGTCAGAGTTGGCCCATAGAGACTATTGTTTTTCGCCGTTCTATGGTTTGGATAATCATCGCTAGAAGCGATAAATACTATTGCATTACCAGGAATCCACCCATCCTGATTTACTACCTCTTGCACAATTGATTTCAGGTTGAGACTTTTATGTTTTTCTCTTGGTTTCCAATCATCAGGAGTCCAATCTACTGATGCGCTAGTAGTTAACCTGTTAGAAACATCACCATCTATCGCTTGAAATAATGGAGCATTGTCACTTGATTCACCTTTAAATGTTACAGTAACAGGGCCACCGCGAACCTCATCAGCCACAAACTCAATGAAAGCACCAAGAATAGTTGAATCCTTAGGGATATTCATGTTAGGGAAACGAATACCAATTATTTGTTGTTTGTCTTCGACTGAGTCACTAGTTAATTCTAAGTCACTTTCTGCGGTATTTAACGTTTCAACTACACCTGGTGTTCCGTTAGTAATGTTTTCTTCTGCAATATTTCCTTCCTTGGCGACAGCACGAACGCTAACAATTGTTGAAACATCAGGTTGAAGAGTTACACTCAAAGTTGGACCATTAGAACTATCATTTTCCGCCGTTCTATGGTTTGGGTAATCACCGCTAGAAGCGATAAAGGCCATTGCGTTACCAGGAATCCATCCATCCTGATTTACTAACTCTTGTACAATTGATTTCATGTTAAGACTTTTATGTTTTTCTCCTGTTTTCCAATCATCAGGAGTCCAATCTACTGATGCGCTAGTGGTTAGCCTGTTAGAAACGTCCCCATCTATTTTTTGAAACAATGGAGCATTATCACTTGATTCGCCTTTAAATGTAACGGTAACAGGACCGCTTTGATTCTCATCAGATACAAAATCGATGAATGCACTATTAATTGTTGAGTCTTTAGGGATATCCATATCAGGAAAACGAATCCCAATTATTTGCTGTTTGTCTTCATCTGAGTCACTGGTCAACTCTAAGTCGCTTCCACTACCTAATGTTTCAACCCAACCTGGCGTTCCGTTAGTAATGTTTTCTTCTGCAATATTTCCTTCATGAGCAACCGAACGTTCACTAACAAATGTTGAAACATTGGGTTGAAAAGTTATTGTCAGAATTGGACCATTGATACTATCGTTTTCAACGGTTCTATGGTTTGGATAATCATCACTAGAGGCAATAAAAGCCATTGCATTCCCAGGCTCCCATCCATTATTATTCACTATCTCTTGTACAATTGATTTCAGCTTGAGACATTTATGGGTTTCCCCTTTTTCCCAATCGTCAGGAACCCAATCTACTGATGCAATAGTAGTTTGCCTGTTAGAAACATCACCATCTATCACTTGAAATAATGGTGCATTATCGCTTGATTCACCTTTGAAAGTTATAGTAACAGGGTTGCTCTGCTCCTCATCGCACACAAATTCGATAGAAGCACTAAGAATTATAGAATTTTTAGGGATATCCATGTCAGGAAAACGGATACCAATTATTTGACGTTTGTCTTCATCTGAGTCACTGGTCAATTCTAAATCACTTCCAGCAGTATTTAACGTCTCAACAACACCAGGCATTCCGTTTGTAATGTCTTCTTCTGCAATATTTCCTTCGCGAGCAACGGCACGACCACTAATAATGGTAGTTTGTTTAATAAATTCAATTGCACCGATATCACAATCACCAATACCGTCATCATTACCTTCAAAGAAGCGAACATTACCTATCTGATCCTTTTCTAAAGAGATATCATCACTTCCCGCGTCCACAGCAAGGCTATCAGGTAACAACTGGAAGTGCCCTTTCCCAGGCAACCCATTATCATTAAACTCTTCTAAACCAGCATCCACATTAACCTTGTCACTTTGCAAAGGCACGTAATCACAATCAGACACATCACTTATGATGTTATGTCCTAAAGATGTTATTGCACCAAAACAATCCGCTCCTGTAGATGCACCATTATTCGCAATTATAGTATTTTGCAACTCAAATTTACCAACAGCAGCATTCTCTACGGAAAAAACACCCCCACCTATTGAGGTAGCTTTGTTTTCAGCAATGGTGGAGTTAATTGCTTTAATTAATCCACCAATTTGGTTCATGATACCCCCACCTTGATTTGCAGTATTACCAGAAACAGTGCTATTTAAAATTCTAAGAATACCTGCATTATTTATGCCACCTCCATCTAATGCACTATTGTCATTTATGGTGCATTTGGATATCACAGCAGATCCAAAGTTATTTATACCGCCAGCAGCAATGTCAGTAAAATTATTGAATAAAGTACTATTATTTATTGTAATGTTACCGTGGTTCTCAATTCCTCCAGATAAGTCATGAGCACTATTGTAAGAAATAATACAGTCATCCAAAGTGGCTGTACCTAAATTCTTAATACCACCGCCTCCCGTAAGGACGGAGTTTTCTGAAATTCTAGAGTCGGATATGAAGATAATGCCTGAGTTGTTTATCCCTCCACCATCAGAATCTACGTTGTTTCTATAAATAACGCTACCATTAAGATTAACTGTTGCATCTTCATTAAGCAGCCCCCCTCCAAAGCCAGAAAGACCATTTGTTATTTGTACATTTGAAATCTCCACTTTAATAGAATTAATAATATGCAACACTCTATCTTTCTTATTTCCATCAATTATTGTATTACCAGCATCACCCAGGATCACTAAGTCATCCATTATATCAAGGTCACCAGTGGCAGAATTATCCTCGTCTTTACCATCAATGTTTAGCTTGTAAGTATTTGCGGGCAAATTAATCGTATCCGGGCCAGGCAAATTGTTGCATTCTTGAATAGCTGCCCTTAGGGTACAATTACCACTATTGTCAGCACACACACCATCACCATGATTAACATCTACTGCATCGTCTAAACTATTTATAGTAAACGTTGCAGCACAAGCGATAGACGATATAAATAATATAATACATGACGTAAAAACAACCAGACATTTTGATGTTCCAAATAACAAATAATTCTTCCTCATTTCTCTCGCCCCCTTTGCAAGCTATTAGCATCTACATATTAACCGCTGGACATGTTATTCATTTAGATAACAAGAAGCCTCAGATTAAAGCCTAAGAGACACTACAGATTGTAGATGTTGGCAAAATCCAAACATTTAGATACAAATTAAATAGATACACTTTAAATTATACCTGTATTTACAATAAGATGCAAAAAAACCAACCACAATTTATTATAATAATTGTTTCATCGTTATAATTACATGCATTTATCAGCTTTTACTCTTTTCAGATAAACAAATTTACCATCTGTAAATTCATATCAAAAAAGAGTAACGATGTCGTATACCTACAATACTTATAAGATCTATTTCCTAAAAAAACACCCAATCGTTAACAGAAATGACTTATAACACAAGGTATCCACAATAATTACCACCTATTAAATATAATTAAGCTTGCCCTGTAAAATGCCTACTTATATAACATGTTATTAAACAACAAAAACTAGTAAAAAAGCCCTAATAATCAAATAATTATATAAATTAAAGTATTCAATTTTATAATTATTAGCAATTAACATACCAATGGAACGCAAAAAAACAACCATAATGCCCCATAATTTACTTATCAACAAGGGCTTACGTCTGTCCCACAAAAAAAACATTACTCTTCCCCTGAATCTTCACAGCGGTAACATATTGACGTTTTTGTTCTAATAATGGAAAACAATATCTCTGTAACATGTATAATAACCTAACGTTGAGCTTGATCGTAAGATTATTAACACTAGATCTGTTTTTTGCGATAAAATCACTTGTAAAGATTATGTTGTGCGAAAAGAAGCTGATTTTTAGCTTTAGTGTACTAGATTGTCTCCTAGTACTAATAATTTGATAGAGTAGAAAAAAGGAGACTTGAGTAGATAAAGGCCCTCCCATTGGATAGTATATATGTGACTAGTAATAAATATCCAATGTAGAAAAAAGGAGGGCGCATGAAAACCGATTGTATATCAATAGGATTTGATTG
>JAIQZO010000031.1 GCA_021777055.1 Candidatus Anammoxibacter sp.
CCTTCAGCCTTCAGCCTTCAGCCTTCAGCCTTCAGCCTTCAGCCTTCAGCCTTCAGCCTTCAGCCTTCAGCCTTCAGCCTTCAGCCTTCAGCCTTCAGCCTTCAGCCTTCAGCCTTCAGCCTTCAGCCTTCAGCCTAACCACCTGAATAGTTACAATAGAGGCTTTATATATTTCGTTATCTGTTCCGCTGAAAGGTTATTATTATTGAAGGTTATCCTAATCGCCGGTAAATTGTTCACCAGATTGCAGAGGAAACGTACAGCGGTTGCGCGATGATCTTTAAAATTCAAACATCGCTGTATCAGCTCAGTCGCAGCTTCCGCTGGTGGGCAATCTGCAATATCCAATGGTGAAGAGCTAAATCTGTAATTAGGAAATGCCACCGCGCGAATAGGTATAGGTTGTTGACACATATTTTTCTCATTGATATTTATCTCAATCTTTTTCAAATACCCAACCTCATTTAAAGATATCTCTTTCTCTGATCTTTTACGTACAAAAGGAGTCAATCTAAATGGAACAACATTACCTGAATTAATATCCAATGGAGCTATATCGTCCGAAAGATAACCCCACCCATATTTACAAAGGTTAGTAACAAGGGTACTTTTTCCTCTACCCCATGATCCAAAAACGAGAACCCCTTTGCCGTCACAAGAAACAGCACCTGCATGTACCCATAAATAGTGAGGATTTGCCACAACTAGATTGTGGATAATCTCTTTACTTACACTATTTAAGATGATAGTCAATGACCTTTCGTTTTCATGGTACCCATCTGTTCCTGAAAAGCAGTAAGTCCCATTTCTTTCTAGCACATGTAATTTATTTACCAATTTCGCGGACTTATCACCAATCATTTCACGAAATCTTCGTTCTAGTCCTTCAAGTACCTCTATAGCGTTTGAGTATATGGCTACTTTATAATCACCAAACCCAACATATAAGAATTCTCTGGCAACGACTACCGTTCTATCTTTAGATTTAATCTGCTTTTGTGGCAAGATTGTTTTTTAACTCCAAAAGTGATTCTGCGTACAATTGCTTTATGGTTTCTTTTACATCTTTACGTAATATTGATTCAGTGCACTCAAAACGGTTGCTTAAGTTACGAAT
This sequence comes from Candidatus Anammoxibacter sp., assembly GCA_021777055.1. GTDB lineage: Bacteria > Planctomycetota > Brocadiia > Brocadiales > Anammoxibacteraceae > Anammoxibacter_A. The sequence goes on from JAIQZO010000031.1 coordinate 1,118, forward strand.
TATATCTTCAACTGAGTTTTTACCATCGCATAGCTCCCATATCTCTTTAGCTGTATTATTGAGCGTAAAACCCTTTTCTTTTTCAGTGACGTAAAGTAAAGCATCATCTGATAAATTGTGTGATTCAATACCATTTATCCTGCAAGGATAGGTACTGTTATTATAGAGTGTGTCTATTAATGTGGTTTTGTTTGGCTTGCTATCTATTGGGCCTTGGTCTCTGTCGGTAGTATTGGGGTTTATGATACTAGGCGCTTTTTTTTGTCTTCTATTATTTACCATCTGTTTTCTCGTTGAGTATCAAGACCAATGAATATATAGTAAATATGCGAAATACTATGTATGTTACAATAGTTTGTTTTAGGTTACAACAAGAAAGTGAACAAGGGATTTTCAATGCTAATGGGACGCGGATAAAAGCTGACGTACGCTGATTTAAAAACTAAGGACTGAGGTGGTGGTGGGCGTTATGATAGTTTCTCGAGCTTCCGGATAAAAATAATGACGGACTGCAAATTGAAAACTGGTAAGAATAGCCCGTGTTATAAAAGTGTTTGTTCTGATCATTGTTAATCAACGTAGATCTGCGCCCCATTAACAATGATCATTCATTTTGCTTTGTATTGATATCTATTTATCTCTCTTGAAATCATTTGATGTTTTTTCTAGAAAAACTATTATCTCATCCTGATTATTCCGGATAATTCATTCAATTGTTTAGGTAATTTGTTACCGTATTGATAGAACGCGAACCCTATCTCGTTGTTCCGGACTGTTTCACTTTTACTCTCACACTAGCTTGGCTGGTTTTGCTGTAACATGTTGTTGTGATATTGTTTATGTGTGGAATGTTGTACTGTTTTTCTCAGTAAATGAAGCGGCTTTGTTGAGTTGCGTTGTCTGTATCTGACTAATTAGCAACAATTTATAGATTTCTGTACGAAAAATAACTAACTAATTATATTCAATTTAGGTTTGACAAGTTTAATCATTTGCGTTAATCTATACGCCTTATTCACTATGCGTAAGTTTCTTTTTTATTTACAAACTTTTTTTTTGTAAACACTAACCTGTACAAACATTAAAACATAATTTCATACGGATTAATTCTTTACATAGAGTAATAAGAGTAACAAAATATGTGGCTTGGTTTATCAGCTTGGAATTAGGTATAGATATTGCGTAATAACAAGAAATATACCAACTGTATCAATTACTTGGGAATCAAATTGACACAGCGTTTGTAATAAAGGAGGTGATTAAGGACAAAGATATCTTCGATAAATACTGGCAGACAAGAATATGTGTAGTAGTAACAAGTAAATGAAGCAGGGGGGGGAATAAATCGAATTAGTTTTCATATAATAAATTTTGTTAATTTTGATGTTAGTATGTTTTTTTTATTCTTTTAAAAGGAGGAAAATAAATTATGGCTACGGCAAAAAAAAAATGTTCTTTAGCGGACCTTGATGCAATGGATATTGCAACTGCACAAGCTTTATCATTTTCAGCGAGAGATGAACTTCTTGATCTTATATTAGATGATTCTAGAAAGTGTTGCGGAAAACAACCGGCAAGACAGGTTGGGTTGATGTGTGACTATTTTGAAGAAAACGTAACACGTTTACTTAAAGTAAAGGCTATTAAAGTTCAGTGTGGTGGATTTATTCCTGTTGGTGCAGATGGGGAAGTTCCAAGCCTTGATCCAAAGGCGCAGTTTAAACTCGTATTTGAAAACATAAAGAAAGCTCTAAAGATTGCCGGTACTAGCGTTGACAGAATCACAAACCTGATCATATTCATGAAGAACATTGATTATTGGGGTCAGATGAACGACGTTTACAAACAGTACATTAAATGTTCTCCTACAAGAGCAGCCATTGGATGTCAAGATCTAAACAAAGAATACCAGATCGAAGTTGTTTCTATGTTTGCTTATAAAGTAGCTAAATAAGAGACGTTGGCAGGACTATCATAACAGGGTCAATACATTAATATAATGTAACGTTAAAGAAGGGAACACTAAAAGGTTCCCTTCTTTAACTTATGATTAAATAACAGAAAAACTAACAATATCACGCCTTACGATTCTTCAGCTTTAAATCCTGATTTTTTAATTACCTTTATCAATTCTTCTTTATTAATCTTGTTTTCATCGATTTCAACTACTGCAGTACCGGTTTTATGGCTTACTTCAACCTTATTAACACCGTCGCAGTGTTCCAGTGCCGTTTTAACCTTGCTTGAACATGCGCCGCATGACATACCGGAAACTTTAAGTTCTACTTTTTCACCTCCGTGACCCTCTCCATCAGAAGCAAATACCTTTCCTGTTAGGGATGCGCCACATATAAACATCCCAGCTACTAAAGCAGAGACCAAAGCGATTTTCTTGAAATTTTTATTAAACATTACTTTCCTCCTTAAATATCTAAATATAAGATTTCTACAAAATTATTAAGTTTTCTTTGCCAGCCCCCTCCTTTCCGTTTGGCAAATATTCTTACCTTTTCGATTGATTATATTATTAATAATTATATGACTAAGGAGCGCACATGTAATAAATTATACATGCAACTCTCATCTTTTCATTATCTACATTATCTTTGCCCGAATTTCAAACGCCAAATCTTCAACACTGCGACGACTGTGCTTTCGGTTCGGTTTAATGGATTGCCATTTAATAAACAAAATTCTTCAGCAGCAATTTTCCCTGTTCCGTCAAATAAGACTCCGGGTGAAACTGTACTCCCTCTAATGCGTACTCTTTGTGTCGAATACCCATTATCTCTTTCTCATCAGTTCGTGCCGTAATCTCAAAACAGTCTGGGATTGTATCCTCTTTTGCAATTAATGAGTGGTATCTTGTTGCTACAAACGGATTATCCAACCCTCTAAAAACTCCAGTGTTATCATGGTAAATCATTGATGTCTTACCGTGCATAACTCTGTCTGCCCTCACTATTTCAGCACCAAATACATTGGCAATGCACTGATGTCCTAAACAAACCCCAAGTATGGGAATCTTACCGGCGAATGATCTTATCACCTCATTTGAAATACCACTCTCCTTAGGTGTGCACGGTCCTGGTGAAATTATAATATGGTCCGGTTCCATTGATTTAATACCTGCAACCGTTATCTTATCGTTCCTGAAAACTTCTAAATCTACGCCAAACTCACCTATATATTGTACCAAATTATATGTAAATGAGTCATAATTATCTATTATAAGTATCATAATCTTATACTCTGGTTCTCTTAAATTATGATCAGCAACAAATTAATATTACAGTTCCGATCCTGCGTTCTGGGTTCAGGATTTAAAGGTTTATAGAAAATACGTTAACCATAAATGGTGACAAAAAAAGAGCGTTTAAAAAAACTCTGAACGTTAAACCTCTGAACCATCACTAAACACCGACCTATTTATCTAAACAAAATAATAAGGTACATTATTCCAAAGGAAGGTGATTGTAATAAATCACCAAGAGCTGTTATCCTTTATCTTAAGTTCTATTACTTTAACCGTTAGGGCATGTTTAACTACCTCTGCTCCATCGCCGCTTCCAGTAATAGTAAAGTTCACGGTTGTTTTTCCTTCCCTTAAACCTTTAACAATGAACGCTTTGCTTCCACCTCCATCTGCCACAGCTACTGCAATTGTTCCGTTATCATCTAGCTTGTCTCCTGCCCCTACATCTTTTATTTTTATGGACGCAATAGCTGGTTCGTCAACTGTAACTGATATATTCGCATTGGGCATGGCAATACCATTGCTATCTTTCGCCTTAATAATCTCTGTTGCTATCCTGCCCTTTATCAAACGGATAGTCTTTCCGTGTACTTTTTCTCCATCTGCATAAAGAACCTGTAAATTGGAAGAGATTCCCAAAAGCACTGCTACAAAAAGCACAAAAGAGAAAATACCTAAAGATCTCTTTTTTAAAATGGTTAATTTAAATAACATATGCAACTACTCCTTACTTAAAATAGATCAAAATATTAAAAATTATATATCTGTTCAGTATACAGGAATTAGTATCCAGAATTCAGTATAGAAAATGGATAGATTCTAACAACAACTCCTTGACTTCGTCAATATGCAATTGTTGTGCTATTTGTTATTTGCAAGATAAATCTTGCACTCCGTTAAAATCAGAAATTTTCATACCTTGGAGTGCAAGATTTATCTTGCATTAAAATTGTATCAACAACTAACAACAAATGCTTAGGCTGTGCTTCCGGTTCGGTTCAATCAAACTAACCAAATTTATATTAAATCTGAGCGCGATAATTGTAAAGGTTATAATTTTACAACCCAATAATAGTATTACGTTACAAAAGATATTTTATTAGAAATATTTTGTTCTTTTTTTTGGAAAATAGAGAATTCAGTTTGGAAATGTTAGATTATTTTAGATTATAATTGCGGCGGGAATAAATGTACTGCATAGCGCGGCGAAGCCGCAACCAGAATACAGGAGTCAGGAGCCAGAATGCAGAATAAAGCATAGATTTATGTTTGTTTTACTATGGTATTAACTGTAAGTTTGTATTCGCTCCCTGAACCCAGACTTACATTATCCTGGCATCTCTATCCCATAAAAACTACAAGATCTTGGAAAAGAAGTTCTTGTAAAGTAAAACTATTGTGAATATCAAGAAAGATTATAGGTTCTGAAACTTTATTCTTACTTCCTGTGTTTTGCCACAACTCATTTCCCCCTCTTCACACTTATCATTTACGCATGACGGCCCGGAATTCTTAAAAATATTTGGTGCAAGTGGTTTGGTTATTCGTAACATCTCCATTGCCATTTCTCTTATTTCCCATTGAGCACGGTTACAGCACCTAACATTAAAGAAATGAAGCAATTCTCTAGCATTCATTGTTATAACAATTTTTGTCTCTATTGCATTTGGCAATATAAACCTGGCATCTTCGTAGACGCTTTCACCAGTGTTACTTAATACTTCAACAAGTTCATCATACCACTTTTGCAGCTCCTTCATTTTACCAGAAAACCACCCTTCCATACCAGTCTGTTTAACACTATGTGGGATAATATAATCAAACCCTTTATTATCATTACTATGAGATCCCACATAACGCTGACTTTGCTGTGAAAAAGAGGCGAGACGATGCCTTACTAATTGATGGGAACATGCCCTGGAAATCCCCTCCACTCCAAAGGTAAATGAAACATGCTCAAAAGGAGATGTATGCCCTATGGAAGCCAGCTTGTTTACAAATCGGTCTTGATCATTTTGCGTAACTCTTTCTTTAAGCGTTTCTATAGTTGATGAACTGTAGCATAAGCGTGCGGCGTGTGAAACCGTCTCTTCCGGGTTTTGAGTATAATTTAACAAAACAACATTTAATCTGGATTCTGCCATTTTAAACAAATCTCAACACGCTCATGTTAAACACATTTATTCTAATCCAATAATCTCAGACAAGTGCTTTGCGACCAATCTTCTTTCGCGCTCCCATCATGATCTCCCTAAACACCAATGCCTTGTTTTCCAGTATCTTCATATGAAAAGGCAAAACGCACCCGCATTTTTCACAATTGGCTTGGGGGCCCAACATACAAGGCCTTTTGCGTTTCCCTTGCGGGTCCAAGCAAAATGATACCTTTCTAAACAAGCAATTCCTTGTTACACTTTGACATTTGTCTGACTTCATAAGCTTTAGTACTGAAACCGGTACGCCTATAAAATCTCCGTATTTTGAATCCTTTAACCTAATGAGTTTATCCAGAATAGTGTCACGCAGTTCCCAATCCAGAGCCATCTTATCGTTTTTTAGCCCCTTAACAGGTGTATAGATCTGAAAAAGGCATGCCTTTACGCCCGTATCATACCAATCTTCCAGAAAACGTTCAACTCCTGTATAGTTTAGCCGACTAATAACCATAGAAACAATTATCTTTAAGTCTGGCCGGGCTGCATTCTTTCTGGTTTTCTCATACATCCCGGCACCTCGGATTGAATCATGCAGATCCTTAGGACCGTCCACAGATATATAGAAATTAACATCAGGCCAGTTTGGCAGTTCAATGGTTCCATTTGTTGCTATTAAATTTGACTTAAAATACTTCATGCCCAATTCAATTAGATCAGGCCTTAGTAGGGGCTCTCCACCTATCCAGGAGCACTGGTAAAATGGGAAAGATGTCTCTTTGAGCGCATCAAGTTTTTCTATCCATTGACCGTTTGTGAGCTCATGTTTGATATTATAATCGTGTGCAAAAAAATAACAGTGTTTACACCGAAGATTGCATCTATTAGTTATGTCAAATGAACTAATGGATCCATGAGGACGGCCAAACATGTCAAACTTGATTAAATCATAAATCTTAAAGAAGAACTTTGTACTCTCTTTTCCCAATGTTTTGCATGACGCATCAAATAGTGCATCTCTAACAGTTCTATTGGGATTTGCTTGAATAATTGGTTTTTCCATATAAAAAGCATCCTATCAAAAGAATGCAAATAAATCAAAATGAATTTGAAAACAAACATCTATTTGTTAAAATAACAACACGACCATCGATAATACTATTAATGTCTTAAAATATTTGTTTCGATAAAACATTATTATAGAATATTTTATACTTAAAAAGAAACTGCAGGCACGAAAGATAGGCAATACGTTTACAGCGAATAGTTGTTGCCTACAATCGTTTCTGTACTTCTAACTATCTAATGAAAGAAAATTATCTGGCTGTCATTCCCGCCGCAGGCAAGGGAACAAGAGCAATGTGTCTTACTGGATACGGGGCTATACTTAAACCATTTATTAACGCAACCGAAAAAGGGTCCACTGTGCTCGAAGAGACAGTGAAAGAGATAATGTGCTCCGGTCTAAACGAAATATCTATTATAGTAAACGGGGATGAGGATGAAAAGATATTTAGAAAATTCTTTTCACCTTTTGATGCAGACCCTTCATTAAAAGAGGGTTTAACTGCAAGGAACTTGCAGGACGATATTAATTTTATTAACACATTATCTTCACTGAAGATAAGTTACTTCGCGCAACCAGTTGCAAATGGTTTTGGTGACGCAATTGCCAAAGTTTATCCAAAGGTAAATGCCAATAACGATTTCAATGGTATTGTAGTTATTCTTGGGGATGATTTGGTGTTTTCAAAAACACCAGGGTGCAAACAACTTATTTCTGCACATAAACAGACTGGCAGTATGATTGTTGGGGTTCAAGAGGTTAGCTATGAAGAGGCAAAGAAATTTGGAGTTGTCTTGATAGATACTGATAATGGAATGCTTGATCTGTCTGCCGACTTTAACGGTAAAGCTGCATACAGAGTAACCGGTGTGGAGGAAAAACCGAAAAATCCTGCTCCTAATGTTATAGAAGGAAGGAAACGATACTATGCTGTTTTAGGAAGATATGTTTTAAACAGAGATGATATAAGCTTCCTGGCTGGAGAAGATGGTACGATGCAAAAGGAACTGGACTTTACATCTCTTTTTCAGAAAAACATAAGAGAACAAAAACTAATTGCTGTTGATATTGAAGGTGAATGGCATACAGTGGGTAGTTCTCTGGCTGCTCAAATGGCACAAATTAAATACGGAATAAGTCAGTATGGGAAAAATGGCGATTTATCAAACGACGGAAGGAAGCTGGCTCTGTATGCTATAAAAGTAATGCAAGAAAACGGAATCTTAACAGAAAAATCAGAACATATATTTGAGTTAGCAAAAGATATTCGTGGAGGACTTACTTAAGTGGTTAGGCTAAAAGTTAAAAGTTAAAAGTTGTTAGAGAAAAACAGTGTTTGATCATACAAATTAGATGGTGGGATTAAATTAACATTACTTGTAATGTGCATACGATTCACCGAATTACCAAATTGACCTCTTTAACCCCTATATAATATGGAAACAAAACTTTTAACAGAAAAACAATATAAAACACTTTCTAAAAATCTGATAAATGCTGTTGAAAAACGTTATAAAGTAGTTGCATTGAATTCATTGCAGAATGCAAATTATGTTTTAAAGAGATCTATATATATTACAATTGAGGTAGAAAAAGATGTAGTTATTGCTTCGCTTGATGACATAGAAGCATTTAGTTATGCTGATACTGCATATGAAGCTATTAGTGGATTATGTGAAGAAATAATTTCTGTCTATGAGGACTTAAAAAATGATAGAACTAATTTGTCAGTTCTTCCGGGAAAGTGGTTAGCTTTTTTAGATGAAATTATAGAAATTAAATGAAGAAACGTGAGGTTGAAAAGATATTCAAGAAATTAGATTTGAAAATTCGATCTACTATTCATAATTATGGATGGTTGATTGTTGGAGACAAAAAAATATTGCGGGTCCATTATTCTCACGGAAATGGAGATATTCCAAGTAGTATTGTTAATAGAATCAGGGGGCAACTAAAACTGGCGCAAAATGATTTTAGAGATCTAGCAGGTTGCTCGTTATCATATGAAGATTATATAAACATTTTAAAACAGAAAAGACTCATTTGATAATTCGTTAAATAGTTAATTCGAGGATTCGTTTTTTGCAATAAGCAAAACATGCAAAAGCATAATCAGGCGTCTAGGCTGAAGGCTAAGGGCTGAAGGTAAAAGCTTAAAGACGAAATGCAAAAAGGCTTTTATCTTCAGCCTTCAGTCTTCAGTCTATTCACCTACTTGAGTAATGCTCTCTTTGCCTATAAGGATATTAATGGCGTTTTCGAGCTGTTTATCTATAAATTCCGTATCATCAAGTTCTTCACTGTGCGTACCGTTTGCTTTCTCTTGCGCAACGGCACTATTAATCATTGCAAGATTCTTATGGAGTTCTTTTAATTCTTCAGTTGTAAGCTCAATTATACTATCAGGTACTATACCCTTTTCATGGATTGAAATACCGGATGGAGTATAATACCTGGCGGTTGTAATCTTTAATGCTACTTTTCCATCCTCTATAGGAATAAGGCTCTGCACGGATCCCTTTCCAAAAGTCTTTGTTCCTACGAGTACTCCCCGTTTGTTATCTTTAATTGCACCAGCAACAATCTCAGATGCACTGGCGCTACCGTTGTTCACCAATACCACCATGGGGTATTTAGTCAATGCTCCACTTCTGTGGGCTTTGTATGTTATGTCTTGTGACTCGTCTCGTCCTTTTGTAGAGACAATAATCCCTTTTTTTAGGAACTGATCCGAAACCTCAATTGCAACATTCAGCAAACCACCGGGATTAAATCGTAAATCCAAGACAATGGATTTAACATCCAGGTTCTTTAAATCAGCAATCGCAGTTCTTAAATCTTCTATTGTATGGTCTTGAAAGTTGGTAATTGCCATATACCCCACTTTGTTCTCTTCATCCACTATCCTTACGCCTCTGACACTAACCACCTGTACTTTTGCCCTTTTAATAGTTATATCAACCGGTTCCGACTCTCCCATGTGCAATACAGTTAGCGTAACGTAACTACCTGGTTTTCCTCTTAAACTTTTTATTATTTCTCTGAAAGCCATATCGTCAGCAGGTTTTCCGTCAATCTTCAGAATTATATCACCAGCAAGTATACCCCCACGCATAGCAGGTGAATCAACAATGGGAGATATAACTTTCAGCATACCCTTTTTTACTACAACTTCGATACCCAGTCCTTCAAACTCTCCCTCTGTCTCTACCTTTAAATCTGCAAGCTCTTCCTCGCCAAAAAATTGACTGTATGAATCTAAACCTGACAACATACCTTTATATGCATTATGAAAGATATCCTTAATGTCAACCTCGTCAACATATTTATCTTGAATCATCTTTACAACCTTGACAAACCTCTCATAATCTCCATAGCTAACAACTCTTCCATTCGTCTCCTCTGCATATAAGACATTACCTTTAAAGATCAACAAAACCAGAAAAGCATATATTAATATTTGTCTCTGCATAGTTATTGTAGGTGTACGTTATTAATTTAATAGTATAGGAATTTCGTTTTTAATTCGTTGTAATGTACGGCGTCTGTTCTTCTCCAAAATCACAGTAACCATAATTCCGGTGGGGCGTATGATTATGAATTTGGTGCTAATTTAAAATAGTAAAGGAATTTTCATTTTATTAATAATGTAGGACGGGCATTGCCCACAAATTACTGTAGTCTTAACTTTCTCTTAATAGTACTCTTAATCTTAATGGCTGTGTGTGGATTAAGATTAAGAGTACTATTAGGAATTACGATCTTAAAAGCAAAGAGTTCTCCGTAGGTGCTAATTTAATAGTATAGGAATTTTCATTTTGGTTTGTTGTACTGTAAAAGATCGTAGAATGAGCGAAATATAAAAATGTAGGGTGCGTATTACGCACCGACATGCAATATTATATGATACCAAAGTTAATCTTTCTGCTCATTTCGGTGCATAAAATGCACACTACATAAACAATCTGTAGGTTTTTCTGTGTAATTTTGTGATTAAAGTCCGCTGCAGGCGCTAATTTAACTACCGTCATACTGAAATCTCCCTAAATGGTATATTATTTATAAGGGGAATTACACTACTTCCTTAGCTAGATGATTTTCTCTGATGTGCTTTTTTTGCTGCAGCAACTATACACTCCGTTGTCAGATTGTATTCTTTAAACAGTATATCAGGCTCACCTGACTGTCCAAATCTATTATCAATTCCAATCATCTCAATGGGGACCGGACACTCTTGTGCAAGAGCAGAAGCAACTGCACTACCAAGACCTCCGTTAAGAACATGCTGTTCTGCCGTGACTACTGCCCCGGTCTTCTTTGCGGATTCTAATATAAGTTCCCTGTCAAGGGGTTTAATAGTATGCATATTAATAACTGTCGCTTCAATTCCATCTTTAGAAAGCTCTTCAGCTGCATCAAGTGCCTTTTCAACCAACATTCCGCAAGCAACAATAGTTATATCATCGCCTGATCTAAAGGTAATGCCTTTGCCAATCTTAAAGACATGTTCATCGCTTGTGAGGACAGGAACTGTCGCTCTTCCAAGTCGTAGATATACAGGCCCATTCAACTTAACTGCCTCAAAAACCGCCTTCTTTGTCTCTGGCCCGTCACACGGCTCAATTACTACCATATTTGGGATACTGGACATGATGGCGATATCTTCATTCATTTGATGAGATGCCCCGTCAGGGCCAACACCAAGGCCTGCGTGCGTTGCTGCAATATTAACATTCAGATTGCAATAACATATTGTATTCCTTATCTGCTCCCATGCTCTACCTGCCGCAAAAATGGCGAATGTGCTGGTAAACACTGTCTTGCCACATGATGCTAGACCTGCAGCTGTGCCCATCATGTTTGCTTCAGCAATACCCATATTAAAGAACCGGTCAGGGAATTTATCTGCAAATTTCTTTGTAGTTGTTGACTTCGATAGGTCGGCATCCAATACTATTATTTCTTTGTTCAAAGCCCCTATCTCTAACAGCGCTCCACCATAGGCTGCACGTGTTGCTATTTTTTCTGGTTTATTGGATTGTTCTTTCATTATTAATTAATTGAGGTTTGATACTGCTTCGCTAGCTTGTTCCTTGGAAGGAACAGAACCGTGCCAGGAAGATGGGTCAGCTTCCATTAATCCAACCCCTTTACCTTTTAATGTCTTTGCTATAATAATTGTAGGTTTTCCCTTAACTGTCTTTGCCTCATCATATGCATCCAAGATTGCTTCCATGTCATGTCCGTCAATCTCAAGTACGTTCCATCCGAATGCTTTCCATTTATCAACAATAGGATACGGAGACATAATTTGATCAATAGGGCCGTCGATTTGATAGCCGTTGTTATCCAGTATGGCACATATATTGTCCAGTTTATAATGGCCAATCGCCATTGCGGCTTCCCAAATCTGCCCCTCTTGGATCTCGCCGTCTCCCATCATGACATAAACCCTGTAATTCTTCTTATCTACCACTCCTGCCAGTGCCATTCCCAATCCAACGGAAAGTCCTTGGCCTAATGACCCGCTTGATATATCTACCCCGTTGACTCTTTTCATATCGGGATGTCCCTGCAAATTGCTTCCAAATTTTCTTAACCCCATTAGCTCGTCAACGTCAAAATATCCACTCTCTGCCAGTACAGAATATAGTGCAGGGCAAGCATGTCCTTTTGACAAAATGAATCTATCCCTATCTGCACATTTCGGATCACTTGCATCGTGCTTCATTTTACAAAAGTATAACCCCACCAACAAATCTGTTGCAGAAAGGGAGCCACCTGGATGTCCGGATCCCGCCTCTGACAACATTTTGACAATGTTGATCCTGACTTTTTTCGTAATATCTTTAAGCTTGTAAATATCAGTTGTACTTGAATTAGCGGTTTTTATTAGTGTACTCATTTATCCTAAACAACAAAAATAATTCCGTTTTAACTATTAAAATATTCAGAAAAGAGATGGGGGCTGTATCTAACTTATAGACTTTATGAAATTTCCAAGAAATGTCTAACCAGAGGCAAAAATGGTGTGTGACCAGCGTGTTTGGCACGCAAACATCCGTCAAAGTTGTACCAAACAATAACCCCAAACTTTAACCGTAACATTAAATCGTGCCCAAATGAATTATTGATGGTGGGCAGAGACGGGATCGAACCGTCGACACCAGGATTTTCAGTCCTGTGCTCTACCGACTGAGCTATCTGCCCCCACTACATAATTTATTTCTTCAAAATTTCCGTGTGTAAAAAAATTAACACTGAAATTTTGGTGCATTATAGGTACCAATCTATGACCTGTCAAGGAGATTTTTGCTTATCCCTTATAAGCCATGAGCTTTTACATACTCCATAAACGTCTGTTTATCCTTTTCTATCTGTATCTTTAGCTCATTTGCACTATCAAATTTCTTTTCATCTCTTATCTTACACAAAAACTTGACCTCTAAATCCTGTCCATATATGGAATCGGAGAAATCCAGAATATGTACTTCAACCACAGTCTCCAAGTAACCGTTTTCTATAATTAACTCCGCCTCAAATGTTGGTCGTTTACCTATATTGGTGATTGCATAGAAATCCTTTCCATTTAACCTTGCAGAGGTCCCATACACACCTCCGGGTGGCATGACTTCGTGATGCAGGTCCAGGTTTGCCGTGGGAAAAAGAACTTTCCCTCCCCTCTGACTCCCGGACACAACTGTTCCTAAAATGGTAACTGGCCGTCCAAGCATCTCTTCTGCCCGTTTCAAATCACCGGTCATAACAGCTTTACGTACTAATGTACTGCTAATAATGTCATTGTCAAGCATAACGGGATCGCACGAAAACACTTCATAGTCGTATTTATCGGCAAGCATGTAAACCATTCCCTTGTCACCGGTACCATTCTTTCCAAATGAGCAATTATAACCAAGAACAAGCCCTTTAACCCCTATCCACTTATGTAAGACATTGTCCACAAACTTATCCGCTGCAATGTTTGCCACATCATCATTAAACTCCATAACAACAGTACAATCAACACCTAAGCTTTCAAAGACATTCAGGCGATGTTCCAGCGATGTTATCATGGATGATGGCTTTACTCCGAGTACCGCTTTCGGGTTCATGCTAAAGGTCATTACAATGGATTTACCGTTTTTCTCTTTTGCCCAGTTAACTGTCTTATTTATTACACGTAAATGTCCCTTGTGAATTCCGTCAAACACGCCAAGAGTTACAACTGGCCAACAGTTACTTTCCATTGGCTTGTTTATTCCATAAATTATTTCCATATTTAATCTGTAAATTTCAGTATCTATTCAGCGTATATTACACACCCAATCTGCTTACACAGCCACCCCTCTTTCTAGAGGTGATTAAATAGCATACAAATTGAAATTTAAAAGTATCCTTTAATAAAAGGGGATTTAGGGGTGTGTTACAAGATTTTGGAGAATAGATACAAATTTCATGTCGTAATTATTATTTATCCATTAATTAACTCGATTAAATATCCAATTCTGCGTTGCTTAATACCTTATTTTCCCATTTTGATAAGATAAACCTCTGTTTTTCAGCACCAATTGTCCTTGCTATATCATTGAACTTGTCATCAAACCCTTTTCTGTCTGCTTCCTTTTTTTCTACCAACGTTATTAAATAACATGCTTTTTTTCCTTCATCTTCGGCGACTAGTTCAATCTTTTTATCATCATCTAATTTAAACGCCTTAGCTACAACATTAGGTCTGTACGCCTTTAAAGCGGCCACATAACTGTGCTGTCTATTATTAACAATCTGCGGTCGGCTTAAAAAGTCCGTTTCACCAACCTCCGGAGCTTTGCCGCTTGAGTCCGCAATATACGAATCCAGGCCATCTTTGAAAGAAGAACTCTTCATCATGGCAAGACATTTCTCGGCAGACTCGGTTGCGATCCTTAATGCCATTTCTAGCTTTAAATCGGCTTCCACCTTACTTTTTACCTCTGATAACGGAGGTGTTTCTGGTGTCTTTCTGTCAATTACCTGGAAAATATACTTACCCACAAGGGCACTTAACGGGGGACTTGGATCATTCTCTTCCCTGTTAAATGCTATATTTGCAAACCTGTCTGTTCCAACTAACAAGGCATCAGCCTCTTCTTGTGTTATAAATTCCTTGCCATTTACGGATTTTGGTATGTTATATATTAACCCGTATTTCTCGGCTAAATCCTTAAATAAAGGGCGTTTAACCTTGTCAATACCTTCGTAGATCTCTTCATCTACCTTACTTATAAGTTCATTGGCTAAATTCGCGGCCTTCTCTTTTTTCAATTTATTGGCTATAAGATCTTTAACTTCCTCAAACGATTTAAACGCGTCTGTTTTTTCTGGTTCTCCCTCTGTGTCTTCTGATTCTTCCGCCTTTTTTTCTACTACTTTCTTGAATTCGTTCTCTTTATTTTTTTCGTAATACTCTTTCTGCTCATCTTCGCTTATTTCTACCCTGCTTTCCAGTGCATTGAAGTTTGCAAGTATATACTCAACCTTTATCTTGTCAGGTTCCATATAACCATACGTACCGCTCTGTTTATCTGGTATAACGCCTTTATGTTTATTATAAAACTCCTCAATCTCAGCGTTGGTTACGTTAGCCGAATCAACAAAGTTTGCGGCATCGAAAGATACATATTTTATCTTAACCTTTTCATTCTCAAGTGAATAACGCTGCCACGCCTCTTCAGTTGTCACTTTAATTCCACTCTTCAAGAAATGATCCATCTTATGTATACGCATCACCTCTTCTATCGTCCTGATCAACTGGCCCCGGTTCACATTAAAGCTGCTGCACAATACCCTTATAAGGTTTTCCACATCAGTTTCCGGTTTCTGACCAAACACCTGTGTTGCCAAGTCATATATACCCTCAACAACATCTTCTTCTGTGATTACTATCCCCGTCCTTTTAGCTTCGCGTTCAAATATCATCTGTTTCCAGACAATATCTTGCACCGGTCCCCGTAACCTCGACAGAATTATCCTTCTCCAGCGAGCATCAAAATCTGCCAGTTCGTCCCTACGAATATTCTCACCTGCTATTGACCCAACTGATTTTTCAGGTATAAAAAACATGGCAGAGGAACCAATTCCCCACGCCCCCATAGCAAAAATCATCAATATGAAAACCTTTTTTTGATTTCTCCGAAACCAATTATTAAACGCCATATTTGCTCCCAAACTTACTTTAATTTAAACTAAAAGTATATATCTAATGCCCGTTATGCCAAATCACATACAAAGCCCAATTGTGCAATATTATATATATATATAGATGAAGCCGCAACCAAATTGTTATGGCCATAAATTTTTGTTTTTTTCTTAGCTAATTTGCCATTAATTAAGCAAGAAACCGCTGGTATTTATACAACTCTAAACAGAAAATTCAAATTATTTATTCAGAAAATACTTGACAGAAAGATTTTCTTTTATTTAAATCATACCGTGCCTTTTACTTGATTTAATGAAAAGGATTTTCAGTATCAAAATAATTGAAGGAGTTGATTTATATGGCAAAATCTATGGTTATTGTCGAATCACCGACAAAAGCCAAAACTATAAATAAATACCTGGGGCCATCTTACCTCGTTCACTCTTCCATGGGGCATATAAGAAACCTGCCAAGCAGGAAGCTTGGCGTTGATGTTGAGGATGATTTTAAACCTCAATACAGTATAATAGCCAAACGAAAAGAGTTTATAACCAAACTTAAGAAAGAGATAAAAAAAGTTGACCACGTTTACCTTGCCCCTGATATGGATAGGGAAGGAGAAGCCATTGCATGGCATCTGTGTGAAACACTAAACATTCCGGCAGAGAAGGTGCATCGCGTAACATTTAACGAAATCACGAAAGACTCCATCCTGAAAGCATTTGACCACCCCGGCACTATCAATATGGATAAGGTGAATGCGCAACAGGCAAGGAGGATTCTGGACAGGCTGGTGGGATACCAAATCAGCCCGCTTTTGTGGAAGAATGTTGCTAAAGGTCTTAGTGCTGGACGTGTACAGTCTGTTGCTGTTAAATTAATCTCTGAGCGCGAGATGGAGATAAGGGCATTTGTACCAAAAGAGTACTGGAAAATAATTGCTAAACTGAAACCGGTTGATGGAGAAAAAGGAGAAGTTGATGAATTTGTCGCAGAACTGCTGCGGTTAAAGGATGAGAAAGAGAAGATAGAAGTTAATAACGAAAAAGAGGCAACTGCAATAGTCGATAGTCTTAACAAGTCGCAGTTTAGCGTTAGCAAGGTTACAAAGAAACAGAACAAGAACAACGCGTCACCTCCATTTACCACTAGTACTTTGCAACAGAGAGCGTCCACAAAACTTCGGTTTAGCGCAAAGAAAACCATGATGATTGCTCAACAACTGTATGAAGGAATTGAGATAGGAAGTGAAGGATCTACAGGGCTAATAACCTACATGAGAACTGATTCATTTAATATTTCAGAAGCGGCCCTGCAGGGGTGCCGTGATCTGATCATGGAAAGTTATGGGGATAAATACCTCCCGGCGAAATCTAACGTTTATCAGTCCCAAAAGAGATCGCAAGGTGCACACGAAGCCATAAGACCTGCATTGGTAGAAAAAACGCCGGACGAAATAAAAGGCTTTTTGACAAACGATCAGTACAAGCTATACAAATTAATTTGGGAAAGATTTGTGGCCAGTCAGATGACTCCGGCGGTATATGCAACAACGGATGTGGATATCATAGCAGGAGATTACCAATTCAAGACCCGTGGAAGGATACTTATTTTTGATGGTCACACCAAAATTTCAGGTAACGAACCGGGAGATACCAACTTGATGATACCTGATATGAAAAAAGGAGATGATCTTGACTGTAAGAAGATCACTCCAAGCCAACACTTTACAGAACCACCACCAAGGTATACAGAAGCAACGTTGGTAAAGACCATGGAAAAGAAGGGAATAGGCAGACCTAGTACATATGCGCCCATCATCTCAACTATTCAGGATCGAGGGTATGTAAATGTAGAGAAACGTGCCTTTCACGCAACAGATCTAGGAATCCTGGTTACAGAAAAACTGGAAGAACACTTTAAAAAAATTCTTGATGTCGGTTTTACATCTGACATGGAAGACAAACTGGACAAGATTGAAGACTCCGGTGAAAACTGGGTCACCGTTTTGCAAAATTTTTACGGATCTTTTAAATCGGACCTTGAAAAGGCGGCTAACGAAATGAAAAGTGAAAAAGGAGCTCAAGCTGAGTCAGGCAAAGAGTGTGGCTTGTGCGGGAAGCCCATGCTTATAAGATGGGGAAAAGCAGGTAAATTCCTGGGCTGCTCCGGGTTTCCGGAATGTAAGAATACAGGTGCAATTGATGGTGAAGAGGAGAAACCTCAAAGCATTAAAGAGACTGATGAGAATTGCGAAAAATGTGGTAGCAAGATGATAATTCGTAACGGCCGAAATGGTGAATTCATGGCCTGTTCAGCCTATCCCAAATGTAAAAACACGAAATCGGTTAACGGCAATGACGCAGAAAACAACATGGAGACAGACGAAAAGTGTGAAAAATGCGGTAGCCCCATGAGAATAAAATTCAGCAGAATGGGCAAATTTCTCGGATGTTCTGGTTACCCTGACTGTAAAAATGCCAAGCCTCTGCCAACCGGAGTAAAATGCCCCAACGAAGGGTGTGAAGGAGACATTATACAGAGACGGGCACGGGGCAAGAAAGGATTCTTTTATGGCTGTTCAAACTATCCCGAATGTGATTACATAACAAACAAACTAGAAGATGTTGCCAAAGATGCGGAAAAAGATGATGAAGCTCCGGAGGATAAATAGTTTTAATGAAAACTGTAATTGAAAACTTACAAACCAGTTACGGCCAAATTTGATTTAATACTTGACAAAATGAATTAAAATGAAATAATTAGCATCACATGTAACACAATTCAACACCATACATACGTATGGCTAAAGCTTAAATGTGGTGGGCGTAGCTCAGTTGGTTAGAGCACCTGACTGTGGCTCAGGGGGCCGGGGGTTCAAATCCCCTCGCTCACCCCAGTTATTATAACTACTTACGACTTGTCTCTGTTGGTTGTGATTCTGGAACTGTGAACAAATTGTGAACAAAATTTTCATCTGCATTATTTTGCATTAATTTATCCAATGTATTAACTGCCTTTCTTTTGTATCCAGGAGCTAAATGGGCATACCTTAATGTCATTTTAATGTCTGAATGTCCAAGTAGCTCTTTTACACTTGTAATACCGATTCCCTGCATTATTAAGTGGCTTGCAAATGTATGTCTGATATCGTGAAACCTGAAATCATGTATTCCTGCCTTCTTTACTGCTGTTGTAAAACTATGTTTTATCTCTGAATAAGGCTTACCATCTTTATTTGTAAACAGATAATCGTTGTCAAAACCTATTGAGAGACTATTAAACAGCATTTCCAATGTAGAATTTATAGGTATCTCCCTTCTAAAGCCGCTTTTAGTCTTATCAAGAAGTATAAATCCATTTTGCAAATCTATCTGATTCCACGTTAAACCAAGAATTTCACCTCTGCGCATTCCACTGTGAAGTGCCACTGTAACAATCTGCTTTAAATGGTATGGACAACAATCTAACAATTTCTGACACTCTTCAATCGTCAAATACCGCAACCGTTTGTTATCTTCTTTAAGTTGTTTTACTTTTCTGATCTCTTTTACTGCATTCTCGGTTGCCATGTGCCACTCAAAACCTTTACTTATCATATGTTTCAAGCAACTTACCAAACGGTTGATCGTAGCAGGTTTTTTACCCTCTTTTAGTTTTGTTGATTGTAACTGTTCTACAACCATAGGGCGTAAATCATCTATTTTTATATTGCCAAATAAATTAACAATATCGGCAATTAAAAATCTTTTCCTATCAAATGATTTTTGTCTTTCAGCCCAAACCAAATACTCTTTTGCAAGCTCGTGAAAGGTAACATTTCCCATCATTCTCTTTATTTCCGGTATATTACCTTCTTTTACTTCCTTTTTCCTGCAAGCTAAAATATACTCAGCTTCACGCCTCTTGTCTGTCTTGGTACTTTCACGGTACAATTTGCCATTAATGCGACAAGCAATCCAATATATTTTGCCTCGTTTATATAAACCATTCATTTCCTTGTTACCTCCTTCTCTAACACCTCCTTTCTGTCAAGATTACAAGATTTAGCCAAGGCTGAAGCATAAGGATTTCTAATCCAGATGTCAATTCTTTCTTCCTGAAATGTGATAAATATCACCACAATCCTGACAATATAAGGTTAATATACTTACAAAAACATTGGTAAAAATACACTTAATGATCTTAAATTATTATCTTTTTAATCAGATAAATAAGGATGTTGTCTCTATTTTACAAGTAATATCTATGTATAAGATCAGGTCTTAGAGAACAATATAGATCAACAAAACAATGGTTTTTGTCACCTCAACTACAATGGCAACAAGGTACGTTTAAATGCCTGTGATGAGCCGTAGAGCCGCTGCGGATGTTTTGACCATTGCGAAAAACATGTTCATGTGTGCTTGTTTAAAGACGTTTTTAATTTTCGTAAGGATTATGATATGTCACCTGTTAAGTCTTACAAAAAGAAAAAGATAAAGCATCCAATATCAATTACCTTGTTTAACCAAATAAGAGAAATTGGAAAAAGAAAACGTATCGACATTGCTTACCAAATACTAGCAGAATGTTACCAGAACATAGAACAATCTGTTGTTGATTATCAACGTTTCCTTGATGATGGTTTTCACAATAGGGATATTCAATATGTTTTTAAATATTTACTAGAAAATAACATCATAGATAGAGTCAGTTATCATAGTTATGCTAAAAGACAAGCATGTGAATATAAGCTTACACGATCAGCATTAGAAAGTGCATATGATACGCCTGGGTTTTACAGCACACTACACAATGCAATTATAAATAATCCTAGCGAAAAGAGAAAAAAATGTAACGTTGATGATGATATAATTAAGAATTTTTATAAAAATTGTAGCATTAATTGGAATGGTAAACCCGTTTTACAATATATACTGGATGACGTGACAGATCAGGAACAAAAACAAAAAATGTGGGGAAAGATTAAAGATGTACCAACTGGTATCATAAAAAGTAATTGGCGACGTTCGGATATAAATTACAGAATGTTCGCATCAGATCCAGCAGTACAAAATATATCAAAAGAATTAAGGCCACTTGGCTTTGTTAATAATGGTAGTGAAATTTGGAATATTGATTACAAAGGCCAAGAACCGAATATATTAGCGTTATTAACAGGTAATGAACCAGATTACACGCATGAAAGGTTTTCTAATGAGTTAGGTATATTTAAATATAAAGTTAAATTTATCGTGAACAATTATTTAAATGGTCAAACTTTTGGGAATTATTTTTATACTTCTGAAAATGAATATAATTTGGATTATGAGAGATATGAATATGATCACATCATTGAGGAGTTTGAAAAGATGTTTCCTGACAAGAATAATCTATGTAATAACAGAAAAGAATTAGGGCGCATACTTAAGCAAAAAGGTGCAGATATGCTTGATGATGCAATCAGGTTTGGATTGAAACCTGGTTTACCATTACACGATGGCATTATTATTAATGGTAGTAAACAAGATGCAGATGATTGTGCTGATGCTTTTCGTAAAGCAAGTCGGAAATTATCTAAGAAATTAACAGGAAAACCATATGAATTTATAGTTGAAATTGACGCTATTGGCAATGACACTTAAGATGTTAATATATCAGCGTTTAAGTGTGTATATGGCTATACATTATACTATATGTATATGTATATGTATATGTATTACTTTGTTATTGTTAATGTTAATGTTTGATTTTGTTATTTATGTTGTTTATAAACAATAAAAGGATAAGTAATGATTATAATTACAATTGACAATGAAATTTCTATTAACAAAGGTAGTTTACCAGATGCTGTAACTAAAGATATCCGTGATCAGCTAACTTTCATAAATCCACAATATGTGAAAAATCAGAAATACAACCGTTCAAATCAGAATACACCGGAATATTTGAATTACCTGAAAAAGAAGGGGAATAATTTGATCATTCCACGTGGTTTTATTTATCAACTTATCGGCATATTAAAAAACTATAATGTTGACTATAAGATTATCAACAAGACAAGAAAGTTGCCACAGGTTGATTTTTATTTCAAAGGTAAACTTTACGATTACCAGCAAGTAGCGGTTGAGAAGATTATATCTAAACGTTTTTCTGTTTTGCAAAGTCCGACAGGTTCAGGCAAGACCGTTATTGCTTGTGATGTGATAGCTAAACAGAAACAACCTGCATTAATAATTGTTCACACAAAAGAATTACTTTATCAATGGCAGGCAAGGATTGAACAGTTTTTAGGAATCTCAAAGGATAAAATAGGATTAATAGGTGATAGTAATAAAACCATTGGCACTAAAATAACTATCGCCATTATAAACAGTCTCAAGAAATGCATTGATGAAGTTAAAGATAGAATTGGCTTCCTAATAGTTGACGAATGCCACAGGACGCCGTCAAAGGTATTTAGCGACGCTGTAAAGGTTTTTGATTGTGGTTATATGCTTGGATTATCAGCTACACCTTATAGAAATGATGGCTTAACAAAATTAATATATTTCCATGTTGGCGACAAAGTTCATTATATTAGTGCAACGGAATTGCAGAAAACAAATATGATCATGACTGCCACTCTTAAAAAACGTGATACAAATTTTGATTTTCCATATAATGATAATTACCCTGAAATGTTAAACAATCTTATACGGGATTGTGACCGTAATGAACTTATTGTTAATGATGTTATTGAAGCAATTCAGAATGGCAGTGGGATTGGATTGATACTTTCAGATAGTAAAGATCATTGTAAAAAACTTTATCAAATGTTAGCAGATAGAGATATAGAAACAAGTCTTCTTACAGGTGATATTGCTCCTAAGAAACGTAAGACAATTGTTGCAGAACTTAGTCATGGACATATTAAAGCGTTGGTAGTAACGTCCCAATTGATAGGCGAGGGCTTCGACTTGAAACATCTATCATCCATCTTTCTATGTACACCAATGTCATCCGCAGGTAGGCTTACGCAGTGTATAGGACGTATCTTGAGAATAGCAGAAGGTAAGAATAAAGCAGTTGTATATGATTATGTTGATAAAAATGTAGGAGTTTTAGATTATAGTTTCTGGAGCAGGAGATGTGATACTTATAAGGAGTTAGGTATCAAGACACCGAATTTAATGGAAATAACACTTACCGTGGGTAGTGGAAGAGTATCATGATGAATTGATTTGAAATTGATTCTCTCCTCTTGTTTTTTTGAAATGATTAGAGTAAGTCAAGTCAAAAAAAGAATCCATATACAAAATCAAACAGTTGATAAATCAATTCATCAAATGTGTAGCGAATGTTGTTGGTTAAGTTATGACGATGAACCTTGTTTATTTACAAGATGTTTATTATTCCATCATAGGTTCAGTAACCGACCACGTATAGTTGGGAATGAGAGCACTGATAAAGTTGCTCTATTATGTTAGAAAAACAATAAAAGGTACTGTGAGAAGACTAATTAAGTACGGTGCACTGTGCAGCATGCTATTTTTCTAGTTTCTGGGATATATGTTACCTTACAAATTGATTAGAACAAAATATCAAAATTAATTGCAATTAGTATATCTATAGACTGTATTATTTAACCTCAACAAACATACCCCACGCAAGTCCAGTATCATATGTTTTCTTGTTAAACTTAAACTGACCTCTATCATTTTGCACAGCCCATGCTGCCCAGTCTCTACCTTTTCTGATTGCCGTTATAGTAATTTCAAGTTCTCCATTTTCATCGGTTACGCTTCTTGCCGGTTCAATCTTAATTGCGGACATAAACCCTCTTCTCCGCAGTGACGATACTTCTACTGTTTTGCCTTGTTCATAATTTGTAAGTTTTAATATGCAATTCTCTGTGTCTCCAACATTCATAGTTAGTTTCTCTAATCCAAATATAGGACCTTGTTTCATGCTATTTTCGCAATTGAATGTAAATGATTTCGGTGTCACATTAATAAGGTTGTCTCTTGTCTGGCTATCAGATCCAGATGCATTTGAGACAGTTAATGTTACAGTGAACATCCCTTCAACCCGGTAGGTATGTGTTGCATTCTGCTCTATACTTGCACTACCATCACCAAAATCCCAGAACCATCCTGTGGGTCCTCCTGTTGATAAATCAGTGAATTGCACTTCTAGGGGTGGAGGTCCTAGGGTCTGGTCTGCAATAAAATTGGCAATTGGTTTTTCTGCTGGAGTTAGAATTGGTGTTATTTCTGGCGTTAGAGTTGGCGTTGGAGTTGGCGTTATTAGAGTTGATGTCGGTGTCGGCGTAATTACTACTACAACCGGCTGTGGTTTTGTGGCAATTGGCGCTATATTGACAATACTGAGAGTAGGATCATCGAAGAAATCAAAAATACATTCATTTATAGAATTTAATTCCGTTGTCCCCCACCAGTTGTTTGTTGCATCAAAATTGATTGTGCCTGATTCAGTTAAATTAGATATAGAAAAACCAGCATTATCAAATATATTATTATTATTTACAAAAGCAACAACAGTATCAACAGTATCAACAGTACCACTATCACTTATTTGTATCCCTGCCCCACCATTTAGTGTCTTCTCTTTTCCATTTTGTGTAATATCATTTCCTTTGATTAATATTTCGTCAAAATCAAAATCTTGTGCAATAATCCCCCTGTCAACATTTCCCTTAATAATGTTACCTGAAATTATGGCTTTTCCAGTGCGATTTAAGATTACACCATCACGGTTATTACTTATAGTGTTGTTATTAATGGTAGCTCTGTCACGACTAGATGACCTGATTTCAATTGCAGCCTCACATTTTGTAATTGAATTATCTGCGATTGTAATATCGTCACCCTCTATTTCGATACCGCCGTTTCCCTCAATAATGTTACCAGTAATTTGAAAATCAGATGATGCCTCGCCATATATTGATATTATTTCGTTTTTAGTCATTATATTATTAGATATTTTTACGGGTATATTTGATCGAAAAATCACAATTCCAATTTTATTATTTCTAATAATACAATTATTAATAAATGGAGGACTAACACCACGAATTGCTCCAAGGTCTTCTGTTGTCGGCGTATTTACTACAACCGGCTGTGGTTCTGTGGCAATTGGCGCTATATCGACAATACTGAGATTAGATTGCAACACTGCGCCTATCGTATTTTCAACAATACAAAATTCCATTATAGAGCCACTTATGAAGTTGAAATTTACATCATAGATTGCGGGTTTTGCTATATTGGAAAATTTAATTTGCAACCAATTGCTTGCAAATGATGTGAAAACAATGTGCTGGGAAACAGTACCTTTGGCAATAAGTTCTCCATTCACTAAAAGAAGTGTGTTTTCAGAGAACCGAAGTATAACTCCAGGCTCTATGATTAATGTTACATCCTCATTTACAACAAGTGAAGAAGTAACATCAAAAGGGCTATCAGCAAGAGTAAAAGTTGTATCTTCCGAAATAATACCTCCAATTTCAGTACCTGGTGTTAAAATGGGAGTTGGTGTTGGTGTTGGTGTTGGTGTTCCATTTGATATTGGTGTTGGTGTTGGTGTTCCATTTGATATTGGTGTTGGTGTTGGTGTTCCATTTGATATTGGTGTTGGTGTTGGTGTTGGATGTCGAATTGGTGTTGGTGTTGGTGTTGGTGTTGTCGCATCTCCTGTGATGGTAAATTCTAAATGATCACCTGTCCTCGTAACATTATGTTCTAGGGGGTTGGTTGGATGGTTATGTATAAACCCTGGGCCTATATTATCGAGTCCTGTCCCATATGCACCAAATGCGCTATATAGATTGGTAGTGGGCAATGAAAAACCAACCCAATAATCACCTGGCCCCAAGGTTACGTCGGTTGTGTGATCAAGTGTGTAACCATCAATAGGATTATTGGTTGCAGCACCACGAGTGTTGCCGGAGGCAGACAGTGATGCCACTATGAAACTACTGAACAATGGATTCGAACCAATGTCAGCTTCATTTGCGTAGATTGATACCGCTGTACCTGTATATTTTTCTGGATGATCAATGAAAATCTCTACCACAAGATTAGTTATGTGGGTTTCTTCCGTCAGGATGAAATCTTCATTATTTGACCAGGTTTCTATTGACCAAGGGTTGGGGCCACCACTATCTACACTCCTTGTGTCTACGATATCCACGTTGTCCCATATCAGGGTTGCGTTGCTTGATTTACTTGACATTATGATTAGTATCAACATTAGTACTATGATTAATTGCTTCGTCATTGTTTTCTTTTCTCTCTCTAAATATATGTAAATTAAATTAGTTGTCCAAAATAACTACATCATTCCAGAATGATACACCAACAATCAAGACAATACAAATCTTGATTACGATTATTAATCATGTTATGATCAGGTCAATTTAATAATATACTATAGCAAATAAAAACTATTATCTTTCATCTATATTTTTTGACCTTACCAAATCAGTTTGTAAGAGAATTACTAATAGTGTTTCACTTTATAATTATAGCTGGAAAATGATTGTAATTATTATTTTAATTACATACTAAAGATACAATTACTATTACTATCCATTTTGTTTTAAGTAATGCAACAAACAAAAAAGAAGCAACATAAATACCTTTACAAATATTTTTCAATGGCAACTCCAAATGTAGATCGTATTTTTACACACAATGAACTGTGGTTTTCAAATCCGGACTATTTTAATGATCCTTTTGATTGCAAGTCTTTGCTTACATTTGAAAGGGATTACAATAAAGAAGAATATATAAATTTTGTTTTAACTAATAAAAGAGATAGCCTTAAAAGAGATTTAACTTATGATGAAAAACTAGATATCGAAAATCTAGCTATAGAAGCATTTGAAACGTCTGATAAATATGAATTAAGAGAAAGAATAAACGGAGTATTAAAAGAGGAATTAAATCCAACTATTGATGAGTTTCGAATATTATGTTTAAGTGAAAACTATAATGATATATTAATGTGGGCGCATTATGCCGATGGACATCGTGGTTTTGTCTTACAATTTGATAAAGGAGTTTTGGAAGAGTATTTTAAATCACGGCTATATGAAGTTTTTTATCCTTCGGACGAATCTTATCCTTCAATAAAAGATTTTAGTGAAAGAAATGGCCCTCATATGTTTTTAATAACTAAATCTAGCCATTGGTGTTACGAAGACGAGTGGAGAATAATAAACCATATAGAAAAAGAGGATAACCTTGAAGATAAAGGCAAAGTTTACAAATTTAAGAAAGGTTTAATTACTGGAATTATTTTTGGATGTGAAATGTCAGATAAAGATGAATACAGGATTAATACTTGGAAAAAACGTGGTCAATTAAAAGCAACAAATTATAAAGCCTATAAAGACGACGATTATTATAAAATAAAAGTTTACCGACCAATTCAAGAATAAGATACGTTTTCTAGACTGTAGTCAAATTGTAGTCAACGCCATCGTAATAGTGGAGAAAGCACTGGAATAGGCAGTAAAACTTTGAGAGAAGAATATGAGGTATGAACAGTATAAATCACTAAAACAATAAAGCCCCCTGTTAGACTACACAGGTGGGGGAATGTGAACAAATTGTGAACAAAACAACTTAAAAAAGGCTAAAACAGAACAAAACACGGGTTTGGCTATGCACTTGTAACCCTAACAGAAAGTAATAGTTAGAACTAGATTAAAAATATGCTGATAATGATGATAGAGACTGTGGCTCAGGGGGCCGGGGGTTCAAATCCCCTCGCTCACCCCAGTTTATGACTTTTTGGCCACAGTAAATATGACTGGTTCTTACTGGTCGTATATCAAATCAACAAAAAGAACATCGGGCAAGTTTTTCTTATGAACTAACGAATCGCCATTCTGTTACCGCCCCATACTACTACATAAATTTTCTACGGTTCAAATTTTCTCTGCTAATTCAAAATCCTTTACGCGGGATAATAAGTATTTAAATACTGTGCGGAACTGCATTGGGTCTGATACCAGATTTCTTTGAACAGATAGGAAGAAATACTATGTTTATTGCACCGCAAACAGGATAAATGTTCTTTACATACTTGTTATAAAGCGTAAAATAGAACCAGTTTCTTTACTCAATTTAAGGATTGAGCAATCAGAGGTTTATGGTTAAGAATGTTTAGAAGAGTAAGTTACTGTCTTGAAAGAACCTTTCGGTTGTGCATTAGAGTTTTGTTCATGTGCATTTAATTTATGACTTGAAATAATATCAGGATTACTTATATCTAAAACAATCTTGAATAATGACGAGATAAAAATTGCTGTTGAAAATGGTCATATTGAATGGCAGAAACATGCATTAGAAAGAATGCTGCAAAGAGGTATTTCAAGGGACATTGTCAAAAGTGTATTGCTGTCTGGAACAATTATTGAAGATTATCCAGATGATATGCCTTATCCCACTGCATTGTTTATGGGTTGGTTTGAACAAAAGCCGTTTCATGTAGTTGCCGCATTTGATTCTCAAAGTGAACACTGTTTTGTAATTACGGTATATTGTCCCGACTTGGAACATTTTGAACAGGATTATAAGACAAGGAGGAAAAATGAAGGACAGAGTATTACCTGATAAATGTCCGCTCTGTGGTGGAGGAAAAGAATCAGGAAAAACTTCATTTACAGTTGATTTGGGGTTTGGGGTTGTTGTGGTCAGAGACGTGCCCGCAACAGTCTGTTCTCAATGTGGTGCTGATTGGATTGGCGATGACATCGCTGAAAAACTGGAAAAAATAGTTGATGATGCCCGTAAAAGGCATAACCAGGTGGAGGTAACGACATTGTCTGCTTAGGAACATCAACTACAGGTTTGTAGAAAAATGGGAACGCCAGCAATAAAACAATAGAAGGGTGTTTGTTGTGATGGTGCTGTCTAGGCATTTATGCATGACGCTTAGTCTATGCGACTTTCAATAAACAAGTTCTAACTTTCACTAATAAATCACCCCAGTTATGACTTTTTGGTCACATTAAATATGACTGGTTATTACTGGTCGTATATCAAATCAACAAAAAGAACATTGAGCAAGTTTTTTTATTAATTAACGAATAGTCATTCTGTTACCACTCCATACTATTACATAAATTTTCTACGGTTCAAAATTCTTACTCTTTTATCTTCATAACGTTTGCATTTGGCAGGACGAAACATCAAGCAGGGGGATAGTCTCCTAATATCCAACTTTGATAGCAATGTTGCATCCGAAACAAAATGTTTTCTTTTGCTTCGCAGAAAAGGCTTGTTTTCGAATGTAATTAATATGATTTGACACTTATAATCTTTTGTAACATTATAAAGTGTTTGTCTAAAGAGTAGATTGCTGAATTATTTTGTTTTGCATTTTGTACTATGATCAAATCTGGTATTCCGATTCCATTAATTCCAGATTTGAGGCATTTTACTTGAAATTGAATAACCTCTTTCCAGTCAATTTGTAATGGTAATTTCACAACATCGTTTAATAACTCTATAACCCTGTTTTGTCTCTTTATTTTTAAGAAAGGGATCAATTCCGCAAGGATAATATCATTGGTTGCGATTAGATTCTCATCTATGAGTGTGTCCAAACCTTTTGATTTGACACCACTTTTGAAATAATCGATCCATGTAGATGTCTCTACAAGAATTTGCATTAACGACCTCTAATTATGTCCAAATCTATATCCATATCAATTTTCCCTTTAAACTCTTTTATGGCCAAGATCTTAGATTTCCTGATCAATTCTTCTAGTGCAATTACTATCACTTTTGTCTTTGTCTCTACATGGGTTATTTCCATTGCATCTCTGACTAACTTCTCTGGTAAATCAAGCGTAGTTCTCATTTTTCTGCCTCCATATGCATAAATATATCAATCTATGCATGTAAAATCTACTGTTTTATATTTTGTTCGCCAGTATTGTATATTTAATTATACTCTTGAAAACAGAGAAATAATAATATACTTTAGGTTGTAATGAATAATCTAAACTTACACAATAATTTCTCTGTTTATTGACTCTTTGTCCAATGTTTCTAGTTTAAACCGGTTTTAAGTATACAAGAGATTCTTCTGCAAACAGAAATCAGTAATCTAATTTTCTCTAAAAATAAAGAAAGAAAATATTATCATATTAATGAATGCTTATAAAATAAAGATGTGTAAAAGAGAGAATGGTTGCAAAAATGCTGTTTACAAAGAATCGGAAATAAGTGATGAAATAGTATTACTTTTTGATGGGATAAACTATACGGATTTTATTAAAAGGGAGATTAAAGGTCCGGTTAAGAGTCATCATCAATTTAAAGTTACAATATCATGTTGCCCTAACAGTTGTCCAATGCCGCAAATTGTTGATTTGGGTATTGTTGCCGCAAGTCCAGTAATGGTTTCTAATGAAAATTGCTCTAATTGCAACTCCTGTATTAATACATGTATAGAAGATGCAATTCTGCTTGATGCAATGAAGGGGCCTAAGATTTCTCATGATAGGTGTGTATATTGTGCAAAGTGCGCAAAAAATTGTCCTACTGAGACAATAACAATAAAAGAGAGTGGGTTTCGCATCATGGTAGGAGGGAAACTTGGACGTCATGCCCGCCTTGCTTCAGAATTACCTGGTATTTTCTCAAAACAAGAAACGTTAATAATTGTTAAAAATAGCATAAAACTTCTCAAAGAGAACTATTCCGGGGCAAAACGTTTTGCTGATCTATTTTCCATTTATGATGAGAATCAAATCTTTAGAAAGATTGCGGCTGATTTTCTTGTAAATTAAGTGAACATCTACATTTAATTTTGTTAAATATTGTATATTAAACTTAGACACTCTCTTTTATCATAAGTCCTATGTCAAAATCTTCATTTTCAGTGGTGAAATTGGCAAACAGCCACGGATCATTTGTAAAACAGCAAAGTTTAGAATTGGTCAAAGTGAGTTTTCCATTGTCATCTTCCCTGGTTTTATCGTTAGCAACAAGAATCATAGGTATAGAGAGTTCCATTTCGCCGTAATTATCAGTGATTATTGTTTTTACATTTCCAGCAATCATATTGGATAGTTCCCCAACCGCGTCAACCACTTCGCTTGTAAAGTCCGGCATCTCTTCCATCAACATGCTTGAGGCTATTTTTAACGAAAACTTTTCTGAACAAAAAAGCCCGACAATGCCGTGGTACTTTCCCATAAAACTAACCATTGCTGCAACATCTGATTTTATATGCGTTTCCGTTGTCAATGTAGCGCTATTGAATTTCAGGTCTAGCATTATCATTGTTTCAAACAATGTTTTTGTCACAGATACGATATCTTTTGAAATGTCTTCCGCAACTTCTTTTAGTTCCATATATTTCCCCTATTTTCTTAAAGTCGTGCAATTTTTATTTTACCTTTAACCTTTTTCTGGTTAATGTAATTTTGCCAACTATTAGAGAATCTTAATTATACTCGTGTCCATTTATCTATCTTTGTATGGTAAATCTCATCAACTTGCTTTTGATTAAATACTTTAAATTGTAATCCAATCCCCGGGATAGCAATATTCTTGCCCCATTCATGGCACCAGCATACTTTTCCGCACATGGGAGTCTTATCTTCTATATCCTGTATAATAAACCATGCGTTATCGCCCGGTTGCCATACATTAGTTGAAAAAATAAAACATCCGGATTTAGACACATTTATGGTTATTGTCTTTTCTGCATTTACATTGTCAAAATTGTTTGTTGTTGAAAGAAGTACGTTAAAATTTAGATTTAACCTTTTCTCCGTGGCTAGCGTTCTTGGTTCAAATGTTTTGCAATACCTATTTGCAAAATCATTCAGGTTTCCCCCTTCGCTGGATTGCCCCTCATAAAACAGCCCTATCTTCTTTGCGTTGTTATTGCACCGTAATTCTGCGACGGGAAATTGACTGAAAATATTGCGCACAAGAGCTAACTCCTCTTTAGGTGCCCGCAACTTTGTGTTAAGGTCTATCAATACTCCGCTATACGGCACATCAGCCATCAGATCATACAACTTACCAAAAGAGCCAACAGTATCAAATTTAATGTTTAGTTTGCTAATTTCAGTAGAATAGAGTTCTCTCCTTTCCCCTTCCGGGGCAAGGAGTAATAATCGTAAATCCATTAAATACAGTCTCCTTTACAAGTAATGTTTATATTAGAACTGTGCACTTGATTACGGGATAAATATATTATTGTTAAAAGTTCTCAAGGAGTTGCTCTCTAAACATAAGCCATAACCTTGTATTTGAAGAAATGCATAGTATATGACCATCTTCAAACACTTTTACTCTTTATTCTGCTGCAGACTTGATTGGGGTGTTTTCTCAGGCAAGCCATTAAGCTGTTGTTGGGACTAGCTCTCCCAATGCCCTAAATGAGTGGTATGATTCTCGCTCTTTTGCAAGAGTGGTATCTTGATAGCGAGTGTGTATGGCATGATCTTTGAACAATTCTTTAATATGGTTTGGCCTCCTTAGGAACTCAGATGTAATAAATTATGTATGCAACACACCTCTTCACCAATTATAGTATTACCCTATGAAAACTTGTTTTTTAGAAAGAATTTTTAGTTTCAACTTGTTAAGTTCCATTATTGTAAATAGATACTGGACACTTGATGGTGGATATTATCTTGATTTACGAACAAGGACTAACGAGTAGCGATTTAAGATTTTAATGTCTAAACTGACACTATAAAAAACCAAAAATCGTTAATCTTTTAAAAATGATATTACTTTTCCAAACATTATTACAAATATTCCGATCATAATATTAAGAAACAGCACCCTGTGACTTGTATTGTAGACTCCTTATACAAATGGCCAGATATTCGCTACTCATAACTTATGACATTTCAACTTATTAATTAAACATTTTGTCATTTTTACGATAATTAAGAATAATATTCTTAACTTTAGATCTAATTACACAAAAACTTTATAGAGATAATAAGATGTAGAATAAAAGTACAAAATATTTTGTTCTTTTATCGGTTATCTTTGCCATTACTTTAACGATGTCTGTTATGACAAATATGGCATATTCAAGCGATGGGAATGGAGAAACGATAGGGAAAAGGATTCGTGCGGGAAGAATGCTTTTTAAAACAGAAAAGTGTTTCTTTTGTCATAATCTACGAAATGATGGTAAATGTATAGGACATAACCTTGAAAATGGACGGTTACTTGTCTTATGTACTTTGGGTCGCTATTATGTGAAATCATGTACTGGATATGGTTAAATCATTATAGTAAAGTTTTAGCTGATTTCTTGTTAGGAGTCTACAATGAGTAAAACAACTCTTCTTGAATTGATAAAAAATATAAAAGAGATGCCTCCATTACCACTAAGTATAGCACAGGTCGTTGAAATTACTAATAATCCTGATTTTTCTACAGAAGAATTGTCAAAAGTTATTGAATATGATCCTGCTTTAACCACAAACATACTTAAACTTGCAAATTCACCTATATACGGTTTTAGCAACAAGATTTCAACAATATCACATGCAATAGTATGCCTCGGTCGTGAGGCGGTAAGAAGTGCCGCATTAACATCATTTACCCAAGGAATCTTAGATGATGAAGTCTCTGCGTTTGATCTTGAAAAAGGTATGTTGTGGGAACACTCCATGTTTTGTGCTGTCTCTTCAAGGATAATTGCACTGCGTGTACGGTATAATGATCCTGAAGAGGCATATATAGCAGGCCTTTTACTTGATATTGGCAAACTTATTCTTTGCAAGTTTGCTGCGGAGAAGTTTGCCCAGATATTAGAAAAAACAAATAGAAATAAGACATTGTACAATGTGGCAGAACAACAGGTACTTGGTTTTGATCATCCCACTATTGGTGGAAAGATGATGAAGAATTGGGGGCTCCCGCAGGTTCTTGTAGAAGCAGTTCAATCTCATCAT
Source organism: Candidatus Anammoxibacter sp. (assembly GCA_021777055.1). GTDB lineage: Bacteria > Planctomycetota > Brocadiia > Brocadiales > Anammoxibacteraceae > Anammoxibacter_A. Next base: position 34,709 of record JAIQZO010000031.1, read on the forward strand.
TCTCCGGTTAAAGCAAAAACAAATAAAGTTCTGGCATACATTGTTCATCTTGCAGACGCAATCAGTGAAATGCTAGGAATAGGACTTGGGAGTGCCGGTCTAATGTATGATTTTGAAAAAGAGTCTCTGTCTGTTTTAGGTCTTAGTACAGAAGATGTAGAGTCTATAATGGAAGAAGTTGTAGATAAAATGCATACTATAGAACCTCAATTATCATAAACAGCGCGACGCAGTACTTTATCACTTTCTTGAGTATTAAACGCGTTGGTAATATGGTATTGGGACTATCTTAATTCTTTAGTTGCTCAAGTTGATTTAATCAAACCAGAAGCATCGCTTTCGTTACGTTGATTTAGTGGACGCAATTTGAGAAATGATAGTCGGGCGATAGTGTAAGATGTTGAAGTTATTTGTGAGCGGATCCTAAGGCAATGTCACTTCAATAAGACAATCTTTGTGCTAATTAAGAGAAAAAAACTATACTTGCTCCATCATTTTGTATTTAAAAAAATGCACAGTATATAGCCTTCCTTAAACACTTCTACTATTAATTCCGCCGTGGATCTGGTTCTGGGCCTTTTTCAGGTAAGCCTTTGAAGTGTGGTAGGGATAACGTCTCCCTATGCCTTATGTGAGTATGGCTCTCGCTCTTTTGCAATAGGGTCATCTTGATAGCGAGTGAATACGGCATAATCTTTGAATAATTCTTTAACATGGTTTAAGCTCCTTATTAATATAAAATGAGTTATCCATTCATTGCAGAATCGTGTCTGGATTACAAATATTAAACTTTGCCTGGTTTCAGAAACCATTGCCAGCATAGGGGCAACCAAAGTTAGCCCACGGCCTTAGCTGTGATTATAGAATAATACCCCGATCAAAATAATCCACGTTAGGGGGCTAGACTGTTTACAATATAAGCACTTCCATACCAGCCTTGCAGAATTAAAGCTTTTATATTGCGTTAATATTTATCCCATACTTGAATTATTATCGGAAAAGATTAAAATTAATATATGATTTTTTCTTCTTTTTTTTATGAGATGTAACTATTATTGTATCAATTCCAGGCTCTGCTGGTTGTTTAGGCAAGAGTTTGGCAAGAAAAGACATAGTGTGGTGATGCCGTAACCAAAACACAAGATGCCGGATACTGGATTCTAGATAGTAGATACTGTCAATCAGTTATATTTCTAGTTTTTTTCAAGATGTAATATGAAAAAGAGGCAAACGCAATCTAAGATATAATGTTTTAAGACAGCACAATAAATTATCAAGCATCTAGTATCAAGCATCCAGTAACTATACCGTTTCAAATAATTTAACAATGCACGTTAAAAATTTTTTTCTAAAAAAAGAAGTTTTTACAGGGTAATACTATAGTGTGGTGATGCCGTAACCAAAACACAGAATACCGTAGCCAGGAGACAGAATTCAGAATAATGTATAGATTCGTGTTTGTTTTATAATCGAGTTATTAATTATAAATTTGTATGTACATCTTGAATCATGTTTCTATTATTCTGTATTCAATAAAAGCTACTAAATTTTCTTAAGAAAGAAGTTTTTATAAAGTAATACTATATATTTGAGGGATGACTATGATGCGAAGCCAAAAAGAGCTGCAACAATCACTAATAAAGATTGACGGTAAAGGATACCCTCTCTATAAGACATTAAAAGGCGGTTACCAATGCGCAAATTATGAGATATGGATTGATTATGTTCAGGGTGACCCATTTGCGGCACCCAGTAAGGTACGAGTACGCATACCAATGAGTGTATCAGGATTTCCTGAAGATACTTATTCAAACGATTACAGGATGATTGCTTTGTGTGATTTCTTAAAAAGGCGGTTCTATCATTCTATTATTAAACATAATAAAAGAAGGGAGGGCTCAGGGAAAAGTGGAGTTATAGAAATAGATCGACCGGGGCAGGAGGTCCTTAACTCTTCTTCCATGCTAATAAAAAAAGGATTTATTGAGACTAGGTTTCTGGTTGGTTTGCCTGGATTTGGTCGTCGGATTGCCGGTAAGATTGCGGCACGTATGTTTACAGATGTGATTCCTAATATAGTAGATGATTCGTTATATTTTGAAAAACAGGACAAAGGGGAATTGTATCGTCATATCACAACGGTTGAAGATGCAGAATTTATAAGAGGAAGGTTATCAGAACTTGGTTTAGTTGCGTTTGTAGCAGACAATGCCATACTCCCCAGGGCAAGTGGTGTAGATCCCGGACCGTTAACATTAGGACGACTTATACCTTTTGAAAGCTGTTCATCTCTGCGGATCAAAATTAATCTGCCTAACCACGAAGAAATATCCGGTATGGGTATTCCTAAAGGTGTTACATTAATAGTTGGTGGAGGATATCACGGAAAATCTACATTGCTAAATGCGCTGGAACACGGAATCTATAACCATGTCCCTGATGATGGTCGCGAATTTGTGGTAACCGATGGTAATGCCGTTAAGATAAGGGCTGAAGATGGCCGCAGTATACAAAACCTGAATATAGATCCCTTTATTTCCAATTTACCTTTTGGACAGGATACTACTACATTTTCTACGGTCAATGCCAGTGGCAGTACATCGCAGGCTGCGAATATCCTTGAGGCCATTGAGATTGGGGCAAAGGCACTTCTTCTTGACGAAGATACACTTGCAACAAATTTTATGATTCGCGATAAACAGATGAAAGCCCTAATTTCCAAGGACAAAGAGCCTATTACCCCTTTTGTAGAGCATGTAAAGGGTCTATATAAGAAGAGGGGGGTTTCAACCGTAATTGTGATGGGAGGAAGCAGTGATTATTTTGGTTTAGCTGACATTGTAATTGGGATGATTGAATACCGTCCCCATGATTTAACTACCCAAGCCCACCAAATAGTAAAGAAAGATGCATCCTGTAGTGAATTTCATGTTACGCCACCTTCGGTAGTTCATCGTATCCCCTTGCCAAACATATTAAATGCATCAAAAGGTAGAAAACCTATTCATATTAGACCGGAAGGTCTTACGTTATTGCAATTTGGTGAACATCGTGTGCAGTTAGGCGCCCTGGAACAAATGGTGCATTCAAGTCAGTTGCGGGCTATAGGCTATGCCATTCATTACGCTCAACGTTTTATAGATGGTCAAAGAAGCATAAAGGAGATATGTCAAATAGTGTGGACAAACATAGAAGAAAAGGGAATTGATTGTCTGTGTGAACCGGAAATAAGAGGTGATTTAGCTGAATTCAGGAGTTATGAATTAGCGGCAACATTGAATCGATTTCGCGATTTAAAGGTTAAACAAATTAACTGAATTGGTAGCGGAATATGATATAACGTTAATCGGAGTGCAAAATTTATTTTGCCAGGGATTTAATTATAGAATGGGAAGATACAAGATTCGAACCAACTGTTTCGTTACATTTGGTATTCAATCATTTCTTTAAGATATATATAGACATGAAAGGTAGAGTATGATTAATCTTAGCAGAAACCTATTCTAAGATTGGCTTGTTATCTGATTTTAGCAAGATAAATCTTGCACTCCATATATTTTGACGATGCCCTTATTTATTATGATTAATAACATGGTAAGATGATTACAATGCATTCTTCTGAATTCAGTCTCCTGACTCCTGTATTCTCAACTTAGTTACGGCTTCGCCGCATTATGAATATGGATTACCCAACCAATAAAGAGATAGCAGACGTACTTGAACGTGTCGCAGATTTACTTGAAGCACAAGATGCAAATCGTTTTCGTATCCGTGCATATCGGCGTGCATCACAAATGGTTGAACATTTCCACAAATCTATCTCTGAGATAGTTGCGAATGAAGAGCAAAACAAAAAAAAACTGGAACGCCTACCCTGCATAGGTAAGAGTATCGCCAGCTCTATACGTGAGTTTGTACACACTAGAAGACTTCTCATGTTGGATCGATTGGAAGGTCTGGTCTCTTCTGAAGAACTTTTTGCCACAGTACCAGGCATTGGAGATGTGCTGGCTCGACGAATACATTTAAAACTACATATCGATACATTAGAAGACCTGGAACTGGCAGCATATGATGGCCGGCTTGAAACGATTCCAGGACTTGGTAAACGCAGAATAAAAGGCCTAATTGGTTCGTTGTCTACAATTCTGGTTAGTAGTAACAGACGATTTGCAAAAAGACGCCGCTTCCTTGAAGAGGGAAATAAAACCGAGTCCCCTCCCCACCCCCATATAAGTGTTATTCTCAAGGTAGACAGGGAATACAGGTATAAAGCAAATACAGGGGAACTAAAAACAATCACTCCCAGAAGGTTTAATCCTGAGAACAAATCGTGGCTTCCCATACTTCACACTGAACGTAAAGGGTGGTATTTTACAGCGATGTTTTCAAACACTGCCCGTGCCCACGAATTGGGAAAGACAGATGATTGGGTTATTGTCTATTATGAACGTGATGGTAATGAAGATCAATGTACTGTCGTTACAGAGCAACACGGAGCATTAAAAGGACTACGAGTTGTAAGGGGACACGAATCCGAATGCCTGAGGTATTACGGTATAATTTTGTGAGAAATTGTGGCTAACTTGAAAGTATAGGACTTTTCATTTTGGGCCGAATAGGTCTTTTTTGAGCCGAGAAGTAACTATTATATTTGCAATGAGTTAAAATGTAGGATGGGTTGAGCGATAGCGAAACCCGTCAATAATCTGTTACAGAAAGAACGGGTACATGAAATTGGGAAGTTTAATCTTGTTATGAATATAATTGGCGCCTCCTTTGATAGATGAAATTTAAAGAAGTTAAGCTTGATGACGATAAATCTATAACAAGTAGAAAGATTTTCTACTTTGTCATGCGACTTATTCGTTAGAAAGTTGATAACGATTATAAATATTTTCTATTAAATGTGAGGGTATTATGAAAAATAGATGTTTATTTGCTATTCTCTTCTTCCTTCTTATGCCGGCAATAGTTCATGCTGGTATAATTATAGAACCATCTAATCCCACCATATCCGATAATGTAAAAGTAACTGTTTCCGGCTTGCATAATAACCCTTGTTTTGAGATCTCTTCATCTTCTAATATTGTCGGAAATAGTATTGAAATATCAGTCCATATTGTTGAAAAAGGAGATATTTGTGCTCAAGTTATAACTCCCTGGAGCGTTACAAAAGAGTTAGGACCGCTTGCTATGGGTGGGTATGAGGTCACTGCAAATATTATTGGTGGTGTTCGATGTAGTTCTGGTTGTATTGAGAAGGCCTCATTTTCCAGTATAAAAAAAAACTCTGGGCCGAGTGTAACATTTAATGGTGTGGCTGATGTACCTAACCCGCCGTTAGGGTCTTATGGTATTGTTAATAGGCCTATTCATATTTTCTGGGATGAGAATGAAGGGAAAGATTTTGGACTTATAGATGGATCACTTATCTCGATTAAGGCACCACCTGGTATAAAGTTTTGCAAGGCAAACAATACGACAATTAGTGTTGTATCAGGTGCTTTAACCATATCATCTATTGATGGTCTTACCGAAAACCGTATTACTAATGACATGAAATCAATGGTATCTATCTCGCCTTTTCTAGTAAATAATGATACACATATTAAATTCATTGTTGAAAATGTTTCAACTGCAGGTTTGTTGAAGGTTGGAGGTAGTACTGCTGATGATGTAATTTGCATGATGCCCACCGATGCTTCAATAATGAATATGGTTGAATCTAAAGGTTTACCGTTGGAGGTTAATGTTAATGGTGGCCATATTTCAGCAAGCAGAGTCTCTTTCAATGACTCTATCAATTTACTACTCCGACCTAATCTTTTGACGGCAAAAGAGTTTAGTTCCACTGAGTTGGATGTGATGTTCAAATCTGAGGTTGGGGCTTTGAAGACCTCACAATTTAGAATAGGCAATTCCATTGATAGAAGTAGTGGTGTAGAACCCATAGACGTTGAACTTGATGTAAATGATTTGAGAAAGGCAAAGCTTACCATGCCAAATTCGTTTACCATGGATTTTGATAAAACACCTTCTGTGTGGATTAGTGGGACGAGTACGGAGGCGAATGCGGTTTCCCATAGATATGATAGTGTGCATGCAAGCGCCGAAGTTAGGAATTCTACTACGAAACCAAAATTGATTAGGAAAGCGGCTTCTGATTCTGTACTTGAAACAATATCCCTTAACAAGGAAACGGTTAAGGCATTCAATGATAACTCAGGTGGTAATAAACTTATAGCCAGGATTACTTCTGTGCCTGGTCAACCCTTAGCACTGAAAATTGTAGCCAAGTCTGATCCTAGAATAGAAGCTCCGCTTGATCTGGATAATGTGAGTATAAAAGTTTCCAATGTTTCTCCCGAACTCATGTGTGAAGATACGGTTAAAGATGACAATGATGAACTTAACAAGGATGTAGTCTATATTCAAGGCCTGTATAATGATGGTGATATCGATGTTATATTTGTTATGGGGAATCATCCTACCATTGATGATGGTAGTGGAAACATGGCTTTTGATAATAGCGGAGATAGGGATGGGTTATCTGCATTGGTTGAGCCTGCAAAACCCATTCTTAATGGCGAACGGAAGATGGTCAGGTTACTAGTTAGCCCTGATGGTTTTTGTGGACGTTCTGTATTTGCAGATTTTATTATTGATAAAGATTTGCATGGGATAGGCAAATTTGTTAGTAGTCGGGCAGTAGCAAAAGAGGGTAATGTTGCAGAGGAAGACGTTACTACCGGTAGAGTAGAGACATTAGGCTCTAGATCATCGGATATTGAACTCGTTGCAGATCCCGATGAAAATAAACATCAAGTGGTTGGTATTAGATTTCCTAATATTAAGATCCCACATGGTTCCATTATTGAAGATGCATATATACAATTTATATCAGATGAGAAGCAAGAAGGTCCTGTTACTATTACCTTGCGTGGTGAAGCTAATGATAATGCTGAACTGTTTATGGAGAACTTCAGTAATATTTCCGGTCGTCAAATGACAAATGCATCAGTTAATTGGTCCCCTGGTGGTTGGGGCAGGGGTGATTCCGGGGAGAGGCAGAAGACACCGAATCTAGTATCTATAATACAGGAGATAGTAGATATGCCTGGATGGAGATTCGGTAATGCAATGGCTTTTATAATTTCCAGTAGAAATTCCCCAAATCACCGAACAGCTGAAAACGGTGCTAATAATGGCCCTGTCTTGACTATTATGTTTAGAAAAACTAAAGATAAATTTTTTAGTGGCCCAGCAGTAGCAAAAGAGGGTAATGTGGCAGAAGAAGATCTTTCAACTGGGGGAGTCGAAACCCTAGGATCCCGATCATCTGATATAGAGCTAACTACTGATTCCGATGAAAATAAAGAGCAAGTGGTTGGTCTTAGATTTCCTAATATAGAGATTTCGCAAGGGGCTCTTATTAAAGATGCGTATATCCAGTTTGTATCTGATGAGAATCAAAATGGTCCTGTAACCATAACTTTGCATGGTGAAGCTAATGATAATGCCGATCAATTCCAGGAAACATCAGGTAATGTATCTAGTCGTCAAGGTACAAAAGCATCTGTCAATTGGAATCCTGGTGCTTGGAGTACTGGCGATTCTAGCGATGCACAAAAGACACCGAGTTTGGCATCTATAGTGCAGGAGATAGTAGATATTCCGGGATGGAAATCCGGCAATGCGATGACGTTTATAGTTTCCAGCAAGGATCTTCTAAACCACCGAACGGCTGAAAACAGTGATACCAATGGACCTGTTCTATTTATTGAGTTAGAATCAGAGAGCCCTAGGGAGAACTTTGGGGACAAATAGCTTACATGTAATGATATAGAGATAAATAACCAGTTTTTTGCGAGTGGAGTATATTAGATACAGATGGAAAAGTAGGGTGCATTTCATGCACCGAAAATGAAAACTTATTGGTATGGAAAACGGTGCGGGAAATGTACCCTACTCATTATAAAAGTACTATAGCTGATTATTGGACTTTGCGTATAAGTTCCTGTCAAGGTTTTGATCACAACGATGCGTAGGGAGCTTTCAGGCATTGAAACAATTGTAAAACTATCTGATATCAGTATTACCATTGATAGCCAATCTTGAAATGGTAAGTTGTATCGATATCATTTGCTTCCGTGGCAGCACCACTGTCATAGTCCAATTTAACTTCTGTGCTGACAGCGAAGCCCTTTATTAGTGGAAACCGAAGACCTGTCCAGCTATTCCAGACGATATGACTGTTCTCTTCCAGGTTAGGCAATCCGTTCTGCTTATGATAAAACTGAAACAAATCATCAAACAGGTACTTATCAAAGTTGAGAGACCAACCCGCGGACCAGTAATTGTTATCTGCTTCTGTTTCAAACTCCTCGTGTACACGTTTTAGTCTGGCTTCAGCACTAAAGTTCATAGTTCTGCTCTCAAATAATTGGACGCCAACTATGGGCCCCATGCTGATTCGGTGATTAAGGTCGGCGAAATCATCGGTTTCCATACCTGCGTTCCATCCATAGTATAACTTCTTGTTAGCGAAAAAATTGTAATTTCCTTGCAATCGCCATTTATCCACAGTTTTCTTCTTGTTATCCCGATCGTACTCCATTTCGCCATTAAAAAGGAATCTGTCCCGCTCCCGGCGCCATGTGAGATCAGTCTCTATATCAGACTCATCCTTATCCGTGTTACCACGCTGTGCTCTTAATGATAAGTTTACATTTCCAGAAAACTTGTTGCCGTTGCCCAGGCGCCAGGGATCAGGATTAATGAATGCTACTTCTGGATTTTGCAACATACGTAGAGATTTTTTGTCCTCCCTTACTATGCTTGTGATGTCACCGCTTTTTCTAATAACATGGGACATGATTATTTCTTTGTTTTTTAGCATTACGGTCATTGGGTTATCTGCCTTCAATGACTTAACCTTAGTCCACTGGATATTTAAGGTGCCGGCAAAGTCGGTCTTTAACTTGAGAAATCCATCTTCTTTCTTAACAACACTACCAATGAGTCGTGAACCGTTTAACAATACTATCTCATCTGCAAAAGCGCTGCAAGTAGACATCAGTCCTAATGTAATAATGAATATATAAAATGCCTTGCGGAAAGCCATCGAACTCCATGAATGATAAGATTATAAGATCTCGTTTTCTAAAAACGATAAGATTGTATGTCAAGAATTACGATAGTTAAAACTCGAATATAGCTTTTTTTATAAATTATGTCAAGCTATAGAAATAAAGGATGATCCCTGGTTGAGGAGGAGTTAAAGTAACAAAAGAAGAGTCTGTTATATTTAATGATAAGGGGGTAAAGAGACTGTATTGTCCGGTTAAGTATTTGCGTAACGTATAGTACTAACAATGAAAGACTAAAATGCCTAAAATGAGATAACGTTATAGAAATTTATTTATTATTAAAGCGCAGCATTATTTACTTTAGGCATTTTAGGCATTTTAGGCATTTTAGGCATTTTAGGCATTTTAGGCATTTTAGGCATTTTAGGCAATTATAGTATTACCCTGTAAAAACTTCTTATTTTTAAGAAAATTTTTAACAGATTTGATTAGGTTCATCGGAGTGCAAAATTTATTTTGCTATGGATTCAATTATAGAATTGGAAGATGTAAGATTCGAATTAACGGTTTCCACCAGAGGTGATTCAATCATTTTCTGACGATTTAGAGAGACATAGAAAGCTGGTAATGATTAATCTTGCTAGAAAACATATTTTAAGATTGTATTACTATCTGATTTCAGCAAGATAAATCTTGCACTCCGTATATTTCTACAATTTGATGCTTTATTCTGAATTCTGTCTCCTGAATTCTGTATTCTCTATTTGGTTGCGGCTTCGCAGTATTATATATTCACAATTCTTCTGTCCATTACAAATTTCCATAAAGGTGGGACTAGGGCTATCAAGATCATTCCTGCATATCCTGTTGGTAGTTGTGGACTTTCATTGTAATGGCGAAGGATCTGGTAGCGCTTTAGAGGGGCATAGTGGTGGTCCGAATGGCGTTGGAGGTTAAAAAGCAGGCAGTTTGTTATCAGATTACTGGAGTTCAATGAATGGTGTACCTTTACCGGTTCATATTTGTTTTCGCTGATTTTCTTCCGTTTTAGTCCATAATGTTCCACATAGTTAACAATTTCCAGCAGGATGATGGCTACTGCGCCTTGAGCTATAAAAAATATGGTAGCTTTTGGCCCGAAAACGTTGTATATAAGTAAAACAGTTAAGAAATATAAGGTGGAATAAAAGAGCACCGTGTTGTGTATACTCCATTTTTTTATTCCTCTTTTTCTCAGTCTTCCGGTTTCTATTCTCCACGAACTCATCATACCGCCTATTATTGTCCTTGGGAGGAACGAAATAATTGTCTCTCCGTATCTGGCTGTAGCTGGGTCATCAGGTGTGGCCACGGTTCTGTGATGTCCATAAACGTGTTCAATACTCCAGTGTACGTATCCCACTATCAGTAGGAGTATACGTGCAAGGAGAGGTTCTAGTTTGTTGTCAAGCCTGTGGGACAACTCGTGTGCAATGTTTATTCCTAATATACCAGAGGTTATACCTGCAGAAACAATAAAACCAATAGATTCTGAAATGGTCATGGCACTATTGTTAAAGATAAATAGAGCCATAGTTATTATACAGATCTGGATGGGAACACAGAGGTATGTAATAAACCTGAACTGGAACATTTTTTTTACCTTTGCTTCTTCATCATTGGAAGGGTTGCTTATGTCTGTTCCTATCAGCATGTCTGCAATAGGTGTTATAACGAAGAGCGTAAACACTACTGAATAGTTGAAGATCCCTCCGTACATATTTCCTAAAACAAAGATTATTGGTATAAGGAATATCAGGTAATATTTAAAAGGTTTCATGCCAGTTTGTGTTAATTAAAAAATAAAAGGAGTTAAGGTTTCATCCTTAACTCCTTTTGGCAAAATCAATTATTATCCTCCACCTCTACATACATTCCCCATGCATTGCCTTCATCATACGCTTCCTTATTGAAAGAAAACTCATCTCTATCATTTTTTACTGCCCAGGCTATCCAGTTAATACCTTCCTTTACTGCGGTAAGTGTAAAACTGACCTCGCCGTTTTCGTCAGCAACGGCTCTTTTTGGTTCTACCTTTATGGCAGACATCAACCTGGGGCGCAACCTTGTGGATATCTCAACCACAGTGTTTGGTCTGAGCCTTGTCAGTTTTGCCTGGCAGGAGACACTTTCTCCCATATTCAAAGTAAGCTTCTCTATTCCGCCCCGGACTATTTCCAAATTGTTGTCACAATTAAATGTGAACGATTTTGTCGGCGGAGTGGCAGTGGGGCGCGGGCTACCGTTTGGAGTTGCCGTGGGAATGGAGGTGGGCCTTGGTGTGAAAACAGGTGTTGGTGTGGATTTTGGTGTCTCTGTTGGCCTCGGTCTGGGTGTAAAAGTTTGTATTGGTGTCGGTTCTGGTGTCGCTGTCGGTCGAGTCCCTGAAGTTGGTGTTGGTGTCTCTTTTGATGTCTCTGTTGGTTTTGGAGTTGGTTCCGTAGAATCATCAGTTACTTTTACTGTTACCTTTTGGCTGTCTATCATGTCGCATGCATTTCTTACGTTTAATACAAACGTTAATGCTTCAGAAGTGGGTGGTGTCTTGAATGTGACAGCTGAGTTAATTGCAGTCTCTTCCGTGCACTCCGGCAATCCTACATCAGGACCATCTGTTTGCTCCCAGCAGTAGCTCAATCCTTCGCCAACGCTGTTATTTCCGTCCAGTGTAACAACTTCAGTTATACCCGCTATTCTATCTGCTCCGGGATCAGCCTTTGGGGCAGGGGTACATGGAGTAGGTACTACGGGAACAATTAGCTGATCTCCGTTGACGGAGAATTTAAGTGTTTCTCCATCTTCGGATGAATTACTGGTTCGTGTGACAATAAAAGTTATCTCCCCTCCGCTTTCTGTACGAGGAGTTTTGGGACAAACGGAGAAACAACCGGTAAGTACCTGACTGACAACCTTTACGTCTGGAACTGGAGTGCCTGTGTCGCTTTCTGTTATCAGTAGAGTTATGGATGTGGAATCATTACCCTCTACTACCAGTACCGGGCCTCTCATGGGTGAGACATCATTTATGTTGTGCTTAATTGATAATTGCTGTTTTGGCTCCCTGAATGTGGCTATTCCCTGCGGCCTCCCTATTTTAGTGAAATCTGCAAAAAGCGTTGCCTCGACGGAATCGATTACGCCGTTACGATTGCGGTCGCCCAGCCTTGTGATCACAAATTCTTCTTTTAGGGACTCTTCGCCCACATAGAGAATATCATTGTTATCAATTGCAATATCATAACCGCGCAGGAATTCTGGATTACTGTAATATATGACAGCTTCATCGTCATCAAGGGCATCTTCGTCTCCATTTAGATCTGTCAGTCTTGTTACCCTGAACTCTCTATTCTCAAATTCACTTACAAAATATTCTTCTGCGTTGGATACTGTTACGCCAAACGGATCATTCAGATTGATCTTTTTTGTGGATGTAAACTCTCTGATAACCTGAAACTCTAGAAACGATTCAGGTCCACAAGTTATGGATGGACACTTACTCTTTTCCGGTTCTTCTATACGGCAGTCTCCGTTGGCGTCATCTAGTCTAACAACTGATTGGTTGTTTGGATTACAAGCCACTATTCTGCCAACTTCGTCAATTATAGCACGGTTGGCGGTAAATGGTGAAGTGATTGAGCTTTCCAGAACAACACATATTTCGCTTGCCTTTTGTGCCTTTCCATCACCATCAACGTCTTCAACCCGAGCTGCAATCTGGAGCGCCAGATCCATGATATATAATACCGTACGTGGTTTCTTTGTATTAGGATCAATATGGTTATGGGCTGCAATGCTTAATGGTCGCTGAAGTGTAAGTCCTAATGCGTCATTACTATCACGAAACACCTCTATCTCTTCAGGTTTTGGAATAGAGAAAATGGTCCCGGTCTTACCGTCAATTGCATATACAATACCGTTTGCGTCCACTGCAAGATCAGCAAAACCAAATTTTGAGACGTAGGGGGCTACCTCTTTGTCATCAAGGGCATCCCCATCGCCGTTGAGGTCTTCCACTTTCCAAATACCTGGTTGTGCTCCGTCAGGAACCGCAACAAACAGTGGGTTCTCTGCTCTAACTGTTACTGTTCCAATGAAAAGTATCGATGAAAACATGATACAACATGTTAATAATTTATTTAATAGAGACATATATACAGCCCCTCTCCTTTCAAATTGCACGCTTTAGAATGTAAAATTAATATCAATTTCGCTGTTTTCGCTGTTAATGACAACGTTTTCTATTGTCTGGCTGTTACCGTCCCACCGAGCAGTGATCTGGTATACACCAAACGGCAGGTCGTTAATCTCATATACTCCTCTGTTTGCGCCAAAACCACCTTCAGTTGCGGTTGCTTCAAGGTTAAACGTTTGGTCGTTATCTATGTCTCTCGGTACACATGAACCAAGTTTCAAAGCACGTACCCTTGCACGAAGTCCACGTCCGTTTGCATTGGTGACCCTTCCGGAAAGCATTCCTGTCCCTGTTGGTATGTTTGCAGCTTCGGCCTCTATAATTTCATCTATACGAAATGGAGTAGGTGATTCACAAGGGGGATCAAGCCAGTCACAACAGAAGAAGCATTTTGGGCCAGTGTCACATACCCGCACTCGTACCCTGAACGCCTGAAAATCGCAGCCGTCGGAATCTTCCCCTGTTTCTACATCAAAGAGTATGGTTTTGGTTTCATTGCTTGAAACATCCACCACTAACTCATCCAGAGGTTCACCTCCTGCGGAATCTTTAAAACCTACAAATCTGGAACTTCCTTTTCTCCCTGCCACACCGTCGCGTTCTGTAAACGGGTCGTTTACTAATAGCTGCAATGCTAAAGGTGCCGAAATCTTTACCCTTTCTCCGCAAAGGAAGTGGTTATTATTTATTTCAAACGAAAATGTATTGACTCGTGTTTGTGAAGGCGGTGGGTTGGATCCCTCCTCCATCTCCACCCCGCTGGCAAGTGTTATTCCACTTTCCGCGTCAGCTCTTCTTTGTCCTTGTGTAAACATAAATAGATTAATAAGCACCAGGCTTATTAAAACATATCTGTTGATTTGCATGTTAATATATTCCTCCTTAAACTTTTATAAATAGAATCTTGCTGGTAATACAAGACAGCTTTATTATCTCCAGAGACGGAGCTGTCTATACTGCTTTCTAATACAGCCTATTATGGTATTACTTAATAAAAACTTCTTTTTTAAAAAGATTTTGTGGTTTTTATTGAATACAGAATACAGGAGTTAGAATTCAGAATAATGGAAAACATAATTCAGGTATTGAATACAAATTTCCAATTAATAATTTTACTGTAAAACAAACATAAATCTATGCTTTATTCTGACTTCTGCCTCCTGACTCCTGTATTCTAGTTGCGGCTTTGCCGCAATATTGTTATTCAGGCAATAATTATACTAATATCTGGCTTCATCGGCTAACTTCTTTTGCCAAATTTATTTTATCATTTTCCATGATAAGTTACAGTGTTTGAGCTTTTCATAAAAATTCTTCTTATGCATTCCGGATATTTCCAATGCTTGTTTCAGGCTCCCTTTAGTTAAACCTTGAAGTTTGGTGAAATATGCAGCATCAAAATCGTTAATTGCTTTCTCTTTCATATCATGATACTTTTCCGGAATACTAATATCCACCAGACCAATATGATGTATAACATCTGGATAATCAATCTCACATTCACGGCAGCTTAACGTCAAGGCATAGATGGTCTGTTTTAGTTCTCTAACGTTTCCTGGCCATAGATATCTTGTGAGTGCATCTAGGGCGCGTGGTGATATACTTCGTCTTCTGTTCTGCATGTTGCTGTACATCTCAAGAAAATAGCCAACAAGGTGCGGTATATCTTCCGGACGTGACCTTAAAGGTTCTACGTATATTGTAACGCCTGCAATACGATAATAAAGGTCCTGGCGAAAACGGCCCTGTTTCACTCTTTCTTTTAGGTCACAATTAGTGGCACATATTATACGTGCATCAGCCTTACGGCAAGAATTACTGCCTACGGAATAATATTCACCGCTGTCTAGAAATCTAAGGAGTTTGGTTTGTGTATTGGTTGGAAGATCGCATACTTCGTCTAGGAATAGTGTACCTCTGTCCGCCGCACCTGCATACCCCAGGGATGTAGTGCCTGCACCGGTAAAGGCCCCTTTTGTATGTCCAAAAAATTCACTTTCTGCAAGGGTTCCCAGTGTTGAACAATTTACCGGGACAAACGGTTTGTCCCATCTATTTCCTGCCATGTGAATGCGGTTTGCAACGATCTCCTTTCCAGTCCCCGTCTCACCGCTGATGAGGATAGGTACGTCACTATTAGCAAATGTTCTGATATCTTCTGTAACGCGACGAACAGACTTAGAAACACCGACAAATTTATATTTAAACATGCTGCTTGCTTTGTCTATCACAATTGATCTGACCTTACGTATATGGCGCAGTGCAGCATATATAGTGCATACAAATTGTTTCTCATGAAAAGGTTTAGAGATGAAGAAGGTTATACCTAAGGAACTAAATGTGGTTATCGTTTTCTCATTAGTAGAAGCGGTCATTATTACGATTTCGCTATCTTTATATTCTTTTACAATATGCCTTGTCAGTTCCAGACAGCTGTTTTCCGGTTTTAAATCACCAACAACTATTAAGTTGAAATGGTATTTCTCTAATGATTTGATAGTGGTAATGTAATTGCGTGAAATAGTCACGTGAAAGTTATTTTGCCATAGACACGTTTGTATTTGATCTAGTGTTTTTATGTCATTATCCACTACTAGAATCTGCTCTTGCTTTTTCATTGTCAACTTTTATTGATGGAAAAAGTTTGTAAACAACTGTCTGATCAAACAAGTAAAAGCGAAATCTGTAATTGATCCAAATTCATACGGCGGTACATATACCGCCTTTTTAATTGTATCTCTTATTTATCTATGCAACCATTAATTAAGCTGATAATCAGATGCAAAATTCTTTTAGTATAAATAGTTTTGGTGGTAAACATACCACCGGTTGTCTTTCCAAACATTTTAAGAATATTATTTTAAAGATTGTTATACTCAAATAATTAATCCAAAACGATATAATCATTTGTTTTTATATTATATATTCTAAATCACTTTGAAACCAGATACATAATGTGGGCGAAACTGCAACCAAGATTGCGAATACAGAATTCAGTAGTCAGGATTCAGAATAAATCATAGGTTCGTCATAATTTTACACTGCTTTTTTATCGTAAGGTTAGTATGAATTTTCTAAATCTTGTTTTCTATTATTCTGACTACTGATTCTGTATTCCATAAAAGCTACAAAATCTTTAAAAAAGAGAAGTTCTTATAAAGAAACTCTATAGTGGGCGAAACCGCAACCAAATTGGGAATAGAGAATGCAGGATACAGAATAAAGCACAGATTGGTAGTTATTTCACTATGTTATTAATAGTCAAATTGCCTTTACTTCTCAACAGACTTGTTTTTGTGGTGGTAAATTGACCTCCTTTTTAGAATTGTTATAGCGATATATGGCCTGGTTTAATTAATGCTTTTATTGTGTAAAGTTGTAACTGGATATTGTCCTTTGTCTTATGGTGTTTGTAGAGATTAGCCTTTAGAACGGTATAAGTTTTGCTAATTTAAGAAATTAGGAGGAGGAGGTTAGTAAATACTTTAAATTGGGGGCAAGTATTAATTAAAGGAGGAAAATAGAATGGTCGCTACCGATGTTGTTATTAGCAATTTACCTGGAAAGAGAACTTGTTATAACATAGGAGTGATATCTCCCTTGGGAGATATGAAAGGTAGCAATGTCTTATTATTTAAGGATAAATTGTTTTCATGTCTGTATGAGGGGAGATGTTTACAGCTGATTAATTTTGCAAACGTTTCAAAAATTGATAAGCATGCAGTTGATACATTACATATTTTATTAGGCAGAGGTATGCAGTTAGGTTTGTTCAATGTTTCTCCTGGCATAAAACGTATAATAGGTTTAAATAGGAATAAATGTCTTAGTGAGAAGATATTAGATGCAAGTACTCAGCAAGAAGCAGTCATTCTGTTTGAAGAAAAAATCATTAAATTAACGAAAGAGAAAAATTCTTCTTTTGTTGATTCTATGAAGAAGAGACCTTTTCCGCGTGTTGAAATATCTTTACCTGTAGTGTTTCGTTGCGAAATCTCGCATACTCATCATGCATTATGCCATGCGCAAACAGAGAATATTAGTAAAAACGGTATGTATATATCACAAGTTCATGCGTCAAATGGTTTACTCAAGAAAAATACGCGTGTCAAAG
Organism: Candidatus Anammoxibacter sp.; assembly: GCA_021777055.1. GTDB lineage: Bacteria > Planctomycetota > Brocadiia > Brocadiales > Anammoxibacteraceae > Anammoxibacter_A. The sequence continues at coordinate 52,146 of JAIQZO010000031.1, forward strand.
GTAAAGATCTTTATAACTTAAGCCTTAACTTGAGAAATTGGGGGATATCTCTTGATACAGAAGGGGTTTGTGTGCGTGAGCATAGGAAAAACAGTGATAATCTTTGTCTGGGAATAAGATTTAGGAATATGAATGGATATTGTGAAGAAGTATTGACCGGTCTTGTTTACGATAATACCCCTTTGCCTAACTATTTATCATACATGGGAAATTAATGGTGTTGTCACATGTGTAGAAAGTAGTGTGGCTGAATAAGAAGTTGGAAATTTTGAGGTAGGGGACGCTTTGGGTATAATTGGTTGACCATTTGAAGGGTAGTCTAGAATATGCGGATATGTTTATAGCGGCTTATAAGATATTTATGGTAATTATTCAGAATACAGTAGTCAGGAGCCAGAATTCAGAATATAGCACCAGTTTTCGGTTTAATTTTTAAACATTTAAACAGAATAAATAGACGAGAAGGCTTTTTGCCTGTCCGCTAAACGGTGTCAATATAGTATTACCCTGTAAAGACCTCTTTTTTAGAAAGATTTTTGTATTGACCTTGCTATAGATACAAACATATATATTTCAACTTGGTGTATTAAAACATTTAGAAGCAGCCTGCAAGGCTGCTCCAGGTGCAAAAAGATTTTGTAGCTTTTATGGAATACAGAATTCAGGAGCCAGAATTCAGAATAAAGCATAGATTTGTTCTTGGTTTACAATAGAGTTATTAATTGTAAATTTGTATTCACTTCCTGAATTATGTTTCCTATTATTCTGACTTCTGGCTCCTGAATTCTGTATTCTGGTTGTGGCTTCGCCGCACTATGGTACTAGTTTTTTTTATTCTGACTTCTGGCTCTTGTTTTCTGCCTATGCTGAATAGATAGAAGCTTTATCACTTTCGTTTTTGGTTTTAGTCTTAAGTTCCTCCATACAAGGTTTGATCTCTTTAAGGTTGTCTTCTAGATACATAGTTTTATTTCTGAGTATTTCAAGTTTCTTTTCTTAAAAAAAGCATGGCTATCTTTACTGGGTAAATCGGAGTATCATGAAAATAAAAAAGACGCATTGGGATATTAACCGGTGGCGGTGACTGTGTAGGACTAAATGCAGTTATTTGTGCTGTTACAAAAAAGCAATCTTTGAACATGATTATTAAGTTATCAGGATTCTAGATGGTTATGCTGGACTTATTTACAAAAAAATAAAAGAATTAAATCTAGGTGATGTATCCGGAATCTTGACCCTTGGCGGCACTATTCTTGGAACATCCAATAAGGCCGATCCTTATAATTATGCAGTGCTTAACGAAGGAAAGACTATATATTCTGATAGATCAAAGGAAGTTATTGATTACATTAAGCATTTGAATATAAAAGTGTTGGTATGTATTGGGGGGTGACGGTACTTTACGAATTGCAAAGAAATTGTTTGATGATGGAGTTCCTGTTGTTGGTGTTCCAAAGACTATAGATAATGATATCAGAGGTACTGATGTTACATTTGGATTTGATACCGCTGTTGAAATTGCGACTGAAGGAATTGATCGTATTCACAGTACTGCGCAATCTCACCATCGTGTTATGATTGTTGAAGTGATGGGCCGAACAGCTGGCTGGATTGCGTTGCATGCTGGCATAGCAGGGGGGGAGATGTTATTTTGATTCCTGAAATTCCTTACGATATCAACATTGTTGCTGAAGAGCTCAGAAAACGAAGTAAAAGAGGTAAGAGGTTTAGTCTTGTTGTCGTGGCCGAAGGGGCAAAGCCTAAAGGTGGAAATGTCGTTGTAAAAAGGATTGTTAAAGATAGTTCAGAACCGGTTCGCCTAGGTGGAATAAGTTTTGTTTTAGGCGAAGAGATAGAGAATGTAACAGGATTAGAGACTCGAGCTGTTGTTATGGGCCATCTACAAAGGGGAGGTACACCTTCCTCTTTTGATCGTATTCTCGCAACACGGTTTTAGGGACAAGGACTGTGGATATGATTGAGGCGGGGGAATTTGGTTACATGGCTGGTATACAAAATGATTCCTTTATCAATGTCCCATTAGATGATGTTGCCAAAGGTGAACGAATTGTTCCAATTGATCATCAATTGATCAAATCTGCACGCTCTATAGGTGTGAGTTTCGGAGATTAAATTTTTATCATGATGCCTCTTTTGCTATCTCTTTAATAAGTTCCTTTTGACGTTTACTCAAATTGGCTGGTACTGATATTACTACTTTAAACAGATGGTTACCACCTTTTACACCTTGTCCATTTAATTTAAGGCAAGCCCCAGATGATGTTCCAGGGTGAATAGTTACAACTACTTCACCTCTAATTGTCCTGCAGGATATTTTACCTCCTATTGCGGCGGTCCAGAAAGGAACAAAAAGATTTGAAACAACATTATTTCCATCTATGTGAAATTCCTTATCTGGGATAACTTCAATGGTCAAATATAAATCGCCAGCAGAAGCCGTTTTTACAGAGGGGACACCTAAACCTTTTAACCGGAGAGTCTGACCAGATCTGGTTCCCTCTGGTACTTTTACATCAACATTCCTCAATTTTTCTACTAAACCCATGCCTTTACAGGTGCTGCACTTATTTGACGGATCTATACCTGATCCACCGCAAAATTGACAAGGTCTGGTTATGCTAAAAAAATTGCCATATTCAGAATCGGTGCTTATACTGTGTCCAGAGCCATTGCATACTTTACAAGATTTTGAATGTCCTGCTTTTGCTCCTGTTCCTTTACAGGTGGAACAAGCATCTTGGCCGTTTAATTGAAATTTGATCTTTCCACCAAGAGCGGCAGTCCGAAAATCTACTTGAACCTTCGCTTCAATATTCTGACTCAATCCTTGCCCCATACCAGGTTCATATCTCTCATGAAAACGTGTTCCAAAACCAGAAAATAGATCTGAGAAGTTGCGAAGAATATCATCTGTATCCGTCCATCCTTTAAATCCGGTTTGCCGAACACCTTCTGTACCACTTTCATCATAGGCATTTCGACGTTTTTTATCTGAAAGAACAGAGTAAGCATTCGCAATCTCTTTAAATTTCTCCTCAGCTTCTTTTGATCCCTTATTTTTATCCGGGTGGTACTTCAAGGCTAAACTACGGTAAGCCTGCTTGATCTCGTCAAGGGTAGCATCTTTAGAGACTCCTAAGATTTCATAATAATCTTTCATTATTTAATCTCCTTTTGCATGAATACTAATCTCTAAAACGCCCCATTCAAACTTGATTACCATCTCATCTGAAGAATACTTAAATGGAACAGATAAGCTGCAGGTGAAGATCTTGCTCTCAGGCAGAGTACGAAGAGCCCTTATAACAATCTCTAATTCTGCAATCTCTACGTCAATATCGGGTTCAATAACTCCAGGCAAATCGATGTAATATCGAACCCATTCTGATTTCTTAATAATCTTATATGAAGGTTCTTCTTTGTCCAATTCTTCAAACATAACAGTAAGATCTCCTGAAAAACAATTTATATTTGCATAATAATCATAAATCGAAGCCATTAGTTTGTCAAATCCTGCTTTCCAAACCATTTGAAAATATAAATCTATAACTTGCGATATGACATTTGTGTTGGTGCTGTCAACGGATTCCTGTTTTGTATATACGACTTTCCTTGCAGGAGGTAAATAGGCCTCCTTTTTAGAATTGTTATAGCAATATATGGACTTTTCTAATTTATGTTTATTATACATGCAATTATAACTATATGATGAACAACGTCTTAAAATGTTTTCGAATATGATACTTAGGAACGGCACAAGTTTTGCTTTTTATATTATAGGAAGAGGTTATGAATAATTTTAAATTATATAGCAACCATAATAAAAAGGGGGGAAAGAGAATGGTTGATGTCGCTATTGCAACTAACAATTTACTGAAAGAGAGATCTCGTTTTAACATAGAAGTGATTTCTTTAAGTGGAAACATAAAAGGTAGCAATGATTTGTCACTTAAGCGTGAGTTGTTTTCATGTTTGTATGAGGGTAGATATTTCCAGCTGATTGATTTTGCTAATGTTTCAAGAATTGATAAGCATGCGGTTGATATATTACATAATTTATTAGGCAGAGGTATGCAATTACGTTTGTTCAATGTTTCTCCTGTCATAAAACATATAATAGGGTCAAACAGGAATAAATGCCTCAGCGAGAAAATATTAGACGTAAATTCTCGGGAAGAAGCAGTTCTTATGTTTGACGAAGAAATTATGGAATTATCTAAGCAAAAGGATTTTTCTTTTGCTGATTGTATTAAAAAGAGACCTTACCCCCGTGTTGAAAGCTCTTTTCCTGTAGAATTTAGATGTGATATTTCACATCTGCATCATGTCTGCTGCTGTCATGCACAAGCAGAAAATATTAGTAAAAATGGTATGTATGTATCGCAAGTTCATGCATCAAAGGGTTTAATCGGGGAAAATACACATATCAAAGGTAAAGACCTTTACAACTTAACTCTTAACTTGCGACCTCCGGGTATATCTCTTGCAACTGATGGGGTTTGTGTGCGTGAACAGAGAAAAAAGAATGATAACCTTTGCCTGGGAATAAGGTTTAGGAATGTGAATGAATATTGTGAAGAAGTATTAACCGGTTTTGTCTATGATAATACCCCATTACCTAATTATTTATCATACATGGAACATTAATGGTGTTGTAACTTGGAAAGAAAGTAGTGAGGATGAATCTGAAATGGTTGGAAATATGGTGGGAGGGGGGGATCTTTAGGGATGAGCATGTAACTCACAGATTTAGGTTAGATCTGTTCAATCAGACTTGTTAAATCTAACCTAAATCTAGCCAAAAATATTTGGAATATCAAAAAATCACTAATCACGCAACCTAGTTTGTTGGTTCAAGTCTTCTGACTGGAACCATGCTGACATTACGGTAAGTCTGTAGCCAGTAATAATCAGTATTAACGGAACCTATTAACTTTACACAATACAGAGTATTGTTAAGGTCAAATTAGTTCAAGTCGGAGACTTGAACTAACAATTGTTCTTGTTACCTATTAATATATAATATATTTTGCAAAATGTGAGAGACAAATTCTCAGAATTATGGAGTAAGAATCTAAATACTAGAAACTCAACTTAGTTTGGGACTGCTCTCTAGAGAAAATAGGCGTTCACAATGTACTGTCTTAACATCCTATGTGTATTGAAAAACGAACCGTTAATTGCAATGCAATGACGCATAATATCAACAAAGCTATGATTATTATTGTAGATTGGAAGAATCTCTTTAGAAAGCTTGGAGTACAATGCCATGGCGTCTTTTACTCTATCGCTGGTCTTGTCTAAGTCTTGGACCTTGTCGCCAATGGACCATCCTGTAACTCCTTCAATATGACCTTCAATCCACCAACCATCCAAAATACTTAGGCTTGGTACTCCATTTAGGGCGGCCTTCATACCGCTTGTTCCGGATGCCTCAAGTGGCGGTTGTGGAGTATTTAGCCAAATATCAACGCCTGATGTGATCATCTTTGCTAGCTCCATGTCGTAATTTTGAAGGTAAACAATTTTGATATCATCCTTTAACATGTTTTTAATCTTATAAATATGCTTGATAAGTTCCTTGCCGCTATTATCTTTAGGATGGGCCTTCCCGGCATAAATAACTTGAAATGGGCCAACACTTGACGAGATCTCCTTAAGCTTCTCAATATCTTCAAAGAAAAGATCGCTTCTTTTATAAACAGTTGCCCGCCTTGCAAACCCTATTGTGAAGATATCCACATCCAATCCGGCATTAGCTTCCCGGTTGACATAATGAATCAGTTGGGATTTTGCTTTGGTATGGGCGTCCCATAATTCCTGCCGTGGAATACTCAACGCATATCGTAGGCTTTCGTTGTCTCGTCTCCATCCAGGGACGTAACTGTCAAATAACTCCTGAAAAGGTTTAGATGTCCATGTCTCTGCATGGACACCATTTGTAATGGACTCAATTATATAGTTTGCAAACATATGTTTTGCAACTTCACTATGTTTTTTCGCAACACCATTTACATAATGACTCAGATTAAGCGCCAGATATGTCAAATTTAGGGAACCTCCGCAACAGAATACATCCTTCATGTCGTAAAACTCTTGCCGTCCAAGAACACGTTTCACAAGGTCCATGGGGAACTGATCATGTCCTGCCGGCACCGGTGTATGGGTAGTAAAGACGCACTTCTTTCGTACCGCCTCAACATCAGCAGAGGTGATGGATTTTCTCCCTGCTTTGTTTACCTCCTCGTCTAGAAGTTCTATTGTCATAAGGCTGGAGTGACCTTCATTCATATGAAATCGTTCAATATTCTGATATCCCAGTGCTCTAAGCATTCTTATACCACCTACACCCAGAACTATTTCTTGGCAAATGCGATAATGGTCATCACCCCCATAAAGAGAATCGGTTAATGTCCTATCCCATTCGAAATTTTCATTCAGATTTGCATCTAAAAAATAGACAGGGACTTTGAAACCGCTGATACCTTCCACCTCATACTTCCAGGCACGAAGGTAAACCATGCGTCCCTCTACAGTCACAGATACTCTCTCTGGCATCTCTTCTAGAAAGTCGTCAACCATCCACTGTACAGGTTCTTCACTCTGCCATCCGTGAGAATCCAATCTTTGATAAAAATAACCCTTTCGATAGAGAAGAGACATGCCGATCATCGGAATTTTAAGGTCTGAAGCTGAACGGATCATATCTCCTGCCAATATTCCCAGACCGCCACTGTACGACGGTATTCCTGCATCCACGGCTATTTCCATTGAAAAATATGCGACCTTACAATCTATCATATCTTTTAAAAACTCCTTTTAAAAAAAATCCAAACAATCCGTCTAATTGTGATCCTACTTTAGTAACAATTCCACCGCGCTTATTCCATCCGGCAACTGTCTTATTGTAAATCCTAATTCCTCGCAAAAAATTAACATTTTCTTGTTATCTGTTAATACTGTACCATAAATCTTCTCTAACCCTTTTTCTTGAGCTATCCCTATAATCATATCCACTAACTTATGTCCTAGGCCTCTATGTTGATAATGATCGTGTACAACAATTGCAAACTCACCATCCTTAAAGTCTGATTCCATTATCAACCGTCCAATACCGATTATCCTTCTCTTCTCCTTCTCTTTTAACTCTGCAACAATCGCTATCTCTCTATCATAATCTATGTTGCAAAACCTTGTTAGTATGGGATGGTCTATGTTTTTAATAACTTGAAAAAACCTGCCTCGTAATGATTCTTCAGATAAAGATGTAAGCATTTCATGTTCTAATGGTTCATCTTCCGGCCTTATTGGTCTTAGCAGCACTTCTGTTCCACCTAACATTTTCCAAGGTATAATATATCTTCCTGGATAAGGTGTAATTACCAGATGAGGATACTGTGTTTCATGCATTAAAGCATCTTTATCAATAACAATCCTGGCATCAAGGGCACACGATTTGCCATTAGATATTGCAATGGGGTTTATGTCCATCTCTGCAATCTCCGGGAAATCTACTATCAAGTTGGAGAAACTTACAATTGTCTGCTCCAATTGTCTAATATCAGCAGGAGGTTTTCCTCTGTAACCTTTAAGCATCTCGTATACTTTTGTCTCTTCCATCAGCCTTTTTGCTAAAGTTTGATTAAGTGGTGGAAGCCCAATAGAAAAATCCTTAAATATCTCTGTACCGATACCTCCCATACCAAAGAGTATTACAGAACCGAAATCTTTATCCTTTTTGGCCCCCAATATAATTTCGTAGTCAATATTCTTAATCATCTTCTGAACAGCTACACCGTCTATTTTTGCTTGTGGGACATTTTTTTTTACCCTCTTAATTATCCCTTCGTATTCCTCTCTTATACTTTCATCACGATTTATCCCCGTTACCACGCCACCAATATCGCTTTTGTGAGTTATATCATTGGAAATTATTTTAAGCACCACTGGATAACCAATTTTATTTGCTATGGAAATTGCTTCATCAATATTTTTGGCAATGTGTGGTTTTGTCACAGAAATGCCATAATTTATTAAAAACTTTTTGGATTCATTCTCTGTAAGAACAGTTCTTCCTTCTCTTACAACCCTTCTTATGAGCGCTTTGAGGTTTTGTTTTGGTGGTGATTGGTCTACTGGTAATTCAGCAGGAGTTTCATATAACAGCTCAAGATTTCTAACGTATTTATACATGTACAGGTATGTTCTAACTGCATCTTCAGGGGTTTCGTAAGTTGGTATAAGGTTTTGAAGAAAGATCTTCCTTGCCTTTTGAATATCATCTCCTCCAATCAAGGCGGTTAATATGGGTTTCCACGCCTTTTTAGCAAGCACTGCGATATCTTTTGCAAGTTCATTCAGTTTAACCGCACCTTGAGGCGTATAAATAACTAAAATACCGTCAATTTCCAGATCATTTAGACAGACGTTAATGGTATTGAGGTATCTTTCATTGTCTGAATCTCCTAGCACATCAATTGGATTACTTTTACTCCAATATGGTGGTAACTGGGTATCAAGTTCATTTAATGTTTTATCAGAAAGTTTTGCAAGTTTTCCTCCCAGTGCTATTAAGACATCAGTAGCCATAACACCCGGTCCACCCGCGTTTGTAATAATAGCCAATCTGGGGTTTTTAGGTAGATTCTTTGAAGAAAGAACTTCTGCCACATCAAATAAATCTGCCACATCCTTTACCCTGATTACTCCAACTCTCTTAAATGCTGCATCATAAATCTGATCATCTCCTGCCATTGAGCCTGTATGCGACAGTGTTGCTTTCGCACTTTCAGCAAACTTACCAGGCTTTACAACTATTATAGGTTTATTACGTGCAAATCCTCTAGCAGCACTCATGAATTTTCTGGCATCTCCAATAGTTTCCATATAAATCATTATGCTTTTTGTATATGGGTCGTTTCCTAGGAAATCTATTAAGTCACTAAAATTAACATCACTCATTGTGCCAATAGATGCAAACATACTAAACCCTATATGCGAACTGATGGCCCAATCAAGTATAGCGCTACCTAAAGCACCACTTTGCGAGATAAAGGCAATTTCTCCAGGTTTAGGACTTGCTTTCAGAAAAGATGCATTTAAACCAATGCTAGGTCTGATTATGCCTAGGCAATTAGGACCTATGATTCTCATCCCATATTGTTTTCTGATTTCACTTATTCGGTGCTCTAATTCTCGTCCTTCCTCACCAATCTCTCTAAAACCTGCAGAAACTATTATTATTCCCTTTACACCGGTTTTGCCGCATTCCATAACAATATCTGGTACTCTTTGGGCTGGTGTTACTATTATTGCAAGATCAATTTCTTCTGATATATTTATGATCGCCGGGTAGCATTCAATGCCCAATACGCTCTTTCTGTTTGGATTTACGGGAAACACCTTTATATCTCTCGTTAGTAACAAATTTTCCATAACTGTTTTTCCAACAGAACCATCCCTTTCGGTTGCACCTATTAAAGCGACTGTTGTGGGATTGAGCATTTTCTTTATAGGATCAACTATTCTTCTTTTGGTATTATTCATTCTTCTGATACCTCTATTTTTCTAAGAAGTTAAACACTTAAATGGACATTCTCTATCTTATCTGTTTATTGTATGCATAGTTCTTTCCAAATGTTTCTTTCCAGGCAACCGCTGATCAAACTCACATGTATCTATTCTACGTATATTACACACCCCGTCTGCTGCGCAGCCACCCCTCTTTCTAGAGGGGATTTACACTGAGGACACGTCTTGAAACATAAAAGTCCCCTCTAATAAGAGGGGATTTAGGGGCGTGTTACTCTGGATTTCACTGAATAGTTAAACTTAAAGTATAAAATCGGTCGATAGAAAATTCGATTTTCGCTCTCTTGTAATGCTTGATATTATTTGCTTGTTTGTTTCGGTTCCTTTAGCGGCTACCAGGGTCCTTATTGAGAACACACGTAAAGCATCAGATACTGAAAGCGTACCTTCGGCTGAATCTTTTCTACCGGTAAAAGGAAATGTGTCCGGACCTCTCTGGCACTGACTATTTATATTAACCCTGCATACCTGATTAACCAAAGGATCAATAAGTTCAGCTATCATATCAGGGTTTTTCCCGAAAATACTGACCTGTTGTCCGTAGTCAGAGTTGATGACGTAGCTTAATGGCTCTTCAATATTATCAAATGAAACTATAGGGATAACGGGTCCGAATTGCTCTTCCTTGTAAACTCGCATATCTGAATTAACCGGATAAAGAACTGCAGGGTAAAAAAAAGTCTTATTCACCATACCACCTGATTTATTTACTACCTTGCTGCCTAAGTTAACGGCATCCTCTACCAGTTGAGTTAAGTATTCCACCTTTTTTGGCTCTGGTAAAGGGGTAATGCTGACGTTAGGTACCCACGGCATTCCGAAAGGTAATGTTTCAATTTTCTTAATGAAGAGATCAATAAATGGTTTCAAGATAGTATTATGCAGAAATAAGATCTTTAGCGCAGTGCACCGTTGCCCATTATAGGATAGGCTTCCCAGAACACATTCGTTAACGCTGGATTCCAGGTCGGCGTCAGCAAGAACAATACCCGCGTTTTTTGCTTCAAGTCCGAGGACGCCGCGCAGGCGATGGGGCTTAGGGTGTTTACTCTTCAATGTATCCGCTGCACTGCTTGAGCCAATAAAGGCTAAAACATCGATCTTGCCAGATGATATTAACGGAGTTATAACCTTCTGACCGCGCCCGTATACGGTGTTTACAACTCCTGCAGGAAAAGATTTCTGAAATGCTTCAAGTAAAGGCTGGTGCAATAGAACGCCTAGTCTGGGTGGCTTGAATATTACAGTATTTCCCATGATTAAAGCGGGAATAAGCGTAGTGAATGTCTCATTAAGGGGATAATTGAAGGGCCCCATGCATAATACTACTCCCAAAGGTGCGCGGCGAATTTGCCCTATAACTCCCTGTTCTATTGTGAACCTGGATGATACACGATCTAAATCCTTTAACGCGTCTACAGTCTCCTGAATGTAGTCCACAGTTCTGTCAAACTCTTTTTCAGAATCTTTCAAAGTCTTGCCTATTTCCCACATCAGAAGACGGATTACTTCGGTTCTCTTTTCTTTCATCAAATAGATAAACTTTGCTACGTGTCTTATTCTTTCTTCAACAGTCATAGTTGGCCATTCTCCTCTTCCCTGATTGTAGGCCTTAGAGGCGGCATCAAGTGCTGTATTTGCTTCTATTTCTGTGAGAAGAGGATAACTACCCAATCTTTTCTGGTGAAGACCAGTTTCCGTATTAATACAAACAGGGGATAGAACCTCCTGCACTGGTCCATTCCAATGGCGGAATTCTCCATTAATTAAATATTCTTGCTGATCAACAAGTGTGGGTATTTTGAATTCCTCTGGAACCTGAGTTTCGTCAGGAAAAAGCGAGTTGATTTTCTCGTTCAATTTCATTTCATTTCCTTTCTCTAATCCCTGCTTATGACAATGATTATAAATTAAAAGGTATTTCACGAATTTATTTATAGGCTAACAGATATAAAATTTATACAATATTTTAGGTAAAAAGCAAATTTCATTGAGAAAAGCTAAATCGTTAAAAGGACAATTAATTGCACTTTTTTTCAGTGTTATTAAATTACCGCCTACGGCGAACTTTTTAGCCTCTAGAATATTAATCCTAATCGTAATCTTAATTTTAATCCACACACAATGATTACCATTAAGATTATGAACATTGCGCTTATTTGACCCTGAAAGGGGCTGATATACCAGCCCAGGGCAACGCCCTGGGACAAAAATACAAAAGAAATTTAGCCCTGTAAGGGCGTAACATACATTGGCGATGAATCGGGAAAATATGTTGCACCCATTCAGGGTGCGAA
>JAIQZO010000032.1 GCA_021777055.1 Candidatus Anammoxibacter sp.
TGATCTTATCTTCAACTGTTTTATAGGCATTTGAAGCTTTTTGTTTAAGATCATCAAGAAAGCCGCTATATACGCTGTTTAACGTCATCATATAAGTAGCAAAGATCAGGTATAAGGGGAATTTCCAATATTTATACATCATTTATACATCATTTATACATCCGATATGTCCTCATTGCAGGGTTCAATCAAAGGTATTGCAAGAATTTATAAAGTGTTATCGGGTACTATGTTAAAAGAAATAACTTTGCATATTAACAATAGCGCTTTGTGATTGCAATAAAAATGTTAATGTTGACAATGTTTGGAAAAATTATGCAGAACCAAGCGAACCTAACCATGGCAGATATAGAGCAAACAGGCTTACCAAAGTAGGCTAACATGGTGTTTGCTCCAAATCTGCCTAGTGAGCAGCCGCAAGAAAAGCCCTCACCAATCAGCAAATATCGTGTAATAAGCTATTCAAAGGAGCAGCCATGGGCTCACACCATATTTGCCTGTAAGCTGTCCAATGAAAAAGCCTGTAAGTTTTGTCTTGCTTTTAACTATTCTATTGGTTTTAATATGTTCACATTACATACATTTCAATACAATTAATTACATATACAATAATTGCTATGGAAGCATATACCAACATTTCTGTTACAGGTGACAAAGGCGGCGTAGGAAAGTCTACAATTGCCTGTCTTTTGGCTGAATGGTTTAACTACCATAATCATAAAATTAAACTTGTTGATGCCGATCCAAACCAAACTACTAAAACCTGGCTGGAAAAATGTGAAGAGGCAGGCCGTGCTATTAGTTTCCCGACCTCAAATATAACAATTGTTGATACTGCCGGGACAAGCGGCTCCAGTTTGATTAAGTATATTAAAGATTCTGATTTGATATTGGTGCCTTTTCAGCCCCATGTCTCTGACCTTGAAATTGTAGTTGGCTGGTTTTTATCCTTAAATCAACTCTTGCAGGAAAAGGTCAAATTCATACCAAATAGATTATCAAACACAAAAGAACAAAGAGACGGCCTCGCGGAATTGCAAAATATAATCGACAATGAGGGCAGGGGAGAGCTTTTAAGCGGGTTATCAAACCGCCCAGCCGTTTATCCGCCGTTTCTGAATGGAAGTAAAATCAATTTCTTTAACAACAACTTAGACGAAAAAGTCAAAGATGAAACTACCCGACTTTTTACGTCTATAACATCAAAAACAGGGGTAATGATAAATGAAACTGAAAGCTGCGAATAAACAGGCAAATAAGAATCTACAAAACAAAGATTCATCAGCACCTGCCGTAATGGAACCCAAACCGGTAAAAAGGAAGAACACGACACTTACCTTTCAAATCAATACAATTCTATACAATACAATACAAAACATTATAAGCTCACTGCATACATCACAGGATTTTACCTATGTTTCTGCGTCAGATTTCATTAGAAAGGCCTTAAACGCTTATAAGGATGGCATGGAACTCACAGAGCTTGACGAAAAAGGGGAAAAGATCAATACAAGCCTTCGTGTTGATCAGAGCCTTAAAGATTTTTATTCAAATCTGCCTGATCGTATGCGATCAAAACTTATTGAGCGATCAATAAGGACATACATTAAAAATAAGCAATAATCAGATAATCATCATTGTGGAAAATGCTAGACTCTACTGGTACGTGCAAAAAAATCCCTATAAAGTACCGAAATACTAAAATGAAGAAATGTCCGTTGCAAACCAAAAGCGAATATATAGTTGATGAATTTATCTGGAAATGATGTGAACTCTAAAAACAATATTGTCAATATTCAGAATCAAGAAAATGAGGACGGCAATAGTTGCTCGACAGATGCGGTGGATGTTGCAAAAAATGTACTCGAACTTACGAACAATGAAGCCAAGAAATTCTTTTTAAAAGCAGAGAGTTACTGTAATTTCGAACTCCCACCTTATTTCAAGTTCGATCAAATTCTTGCTGATGTTGATAAGGTCTTAAGTGGTAAAAATTTGTCTGATTTACGAAAACACCCCCCAAGAGATTACAATGATTTAAATTATAAAATTATGAATAATAAAGATGGGCGTTATTCATGGCGGCCAATACAATTAATTCACCCAGCCTTGTATGTTTCTTTGATTCATAAAATTACAAACAAAGAAAATTGGAAAATAATTTGTGACCGCTACTGCGATCTTACCAAAAACCCAAAAATTGAATGCATTAGTTTACCTCGCCTATCTTTTTCTGGAAATTCTGATAAGGCCGAACAAATTCACCATTGGTGGAATAAGGTTGAACAAAGATCAATTGAGCTTGCTCTTGATTTCGACCACCTAACACACACAGACATTACCGATTGCTATAGCTCCATATACACCCATTCCGTAGCTTGGGCACTACATGATAAAAGTTTTATGAAAGCTAAGGAGAACAGAACCAATCAAAATCTTATTGGGAATATTATAGATAACCATCTACAAGACATGGCACATGGACAGACAAATGGGATTCCACAAGGTTCAGCCCTTATGGATTTTATTGCAGAGATAGTGCTTGGCTATGCCGATATGCTTCTTACAAAACAAATAGAAGACAACGAAATTACAGATTATAAAATTATTCGATATCGCGATGATTATCGTATATTTGTTAATAATCCCCGTGATGGAGAGAAGATTGTAAAGTATCTTACTGGGGTTATGATTGACTTGGGACTAAAGTTAAGCGCAGAAAAAACAACATCTACCAATGAAGTTGTAAAAGGTTCTATAAAAAGTGACAAGCTATTTTGGATGAAACAAAAACAAACTGAAAAAAGCCTACAAAAACACTTTTTGATTATACATGACCTGTCACGCACATATCCCAATTCCGGTAGTCTAGTTACCGGATTGGAAGACTATTACCATCGGCTTCTAAAGATCACAAAGCTTCATAACAGTACAATTCCTCTTATTAGCATAGCTGCAGATATCGCTTATAAAAATCCAAGAACCTATCCGTATATTGCAGCAATTATTAGTTTGTTACTCACTTCTATAAATCCAGAAAATCAAAAACTAATAATGGTTGATAAGATAAGAAAAAAATTCAGTAATATTCCAAATACTGGGCATTTAGAAGTCTGGTTGCAACGAGTTACGTTGGGGTTTAAAGAAAATTATGATTATGATGAACCTCTGTGCCAATTAGTCTCTGGGAAAACTGTTAATATTTGGAACACAGAGTGGTTAAATCCTCAGCTACAAAGTATTATAGATGCAAACAAAATTGTCGATGAACAAAGTATTAATGTGCTTTCAACTATAATTTCAGTGCAAGAAGTTGACCTTTTTAAGTCAAGTTTTCTTTATTCCTAATAGAAAATTATAAACGTGCGCTTTTGGCTATAAGGAGAACGCCTTACTTTCCATAAGATACATTATCACACAATCACATTACATACAATTCAATACAATATCATACATTAAATGCCCCCCCTACTCCGCATAAAAGATATCAGGCATGTGCAATCTCAAAGGGTTGAATAACCTTCTCAAACTCCGCAAGCTTTTCTCGTTTGGCCGTTCTCAGCTCATAATCCTTTTGCAGGTTTAACCAAAACCCAGCACTCATATTAAAATACAGGCCAAAACGTAACGCCATGTCAGCCGTTATTGCCCGCTTCCCATCAATAATTTTTTTGATAGCTGTGCGGTCAACACCAATTGCTCTGGCAAATGTTCCCGGTTTAATTCCTAAATCTTCAAGAAAATCTTCCTTCAACATTACACCAGGATGTTCTATTTCAATAAATTTCTTAGACATCTTACCTTCTCCTATCTAGTGATAATCAACCAACTGTACTTCGTGGGCTTCATTATCTAGCCATTTAAAAATAATCCTCCACTGCGTGTTTACCCATATGGCGTAAAATTCTTGCAAGTCTCCTTCTTTCTTTTCGAGTTTGTTAGAAGGGGGAACCTGTAAATCCTCAATCCGCTTCGCGGCATCAATATACCGCAGGCGGCGAAGCACTTTTTTTTGTAGCCTGGCATCAAGTCTTTTGACTAGCTCTCCATTAAATATTTGCTCGGTTCTTTTATCTGCAAAACTCTTAACCATAAATGTAGTTTATCGCACTACTTTTATACTGTCAATAGAAAAGTAGTGTGTCAGACAACAATTTCATAAATATCAGCCTTTAATATTATCACACAATTACATTACATACATTTCAATACGATACAATACACCCCTACTCCGCTTTTGTTGCTCACGTCCCTTTATGGGATTTCCCCCTATTTAGGTTTTGCTTGGGGCTTTGCCCCCGGCGCACTTCATAAAAAATAGATCAAACAGATTCCTGCTTTGCCGTCACTCAGCTAGGAAAGACAAGAATCTTTCGCCGATTTTTCATTCCGTTTGCACCCCCATCCTCAGCCGGAAGCAGGGTTGCATGTGCAACCCACTATTAATTGGAAAGGTAAGATCAATGACACAGTTATACGCTCAACCATATGACATTTCAGCTAATGGATTCTTTTTTAAGTCAACAGAGGAATACAAAGAAAAAGCTTCAAAACTTCACAACGATTATGGCCAGCCGGTCGAGGAATTTGAAATTCAGTTTATTGATGGAGAAGACATAGATTGTGAGCTTTTCAAGGCTTTAAGTATTCATCAGGGTAGTTTACACCATTTTTTCGATGCAATCGAGGAATGGGAAGATTATCAGAAAGTGAATGTAATCATTGCTGTTGGTGATGCCGGATATGACTTTGACTTTGATAATAATACCCCAGATGATTTTGATGTTTTTGTATATGAAATGGACAGCATGAAAGACCTTGCTGAGTATTTTGTAGATGAAGGCTATTTTGGAGAAATCCCGGAAAACTTAAGATTTTATATTGACTATGAAGCCATTGCGCGAGATTTAGCAATTGATTATGGCGATATTACTATCGCAGGAACTCATTATATATATAATTGCGCTTAGAAAGAGCGGAATTTTGACAAATACAGTCCAATGGGAGCTTGGACACCTTATATGGTTGTGCCAAGCCCCCTACTCTGCCTCAAATTCGTTATCATGAGCAATAATACGAAGCAATGCCTGGGCTGGACCTTGAGGAACCCACTTCCCCTGCTCCCATTGCCTAAGCGTTGCTAAAGGAATTGAGAAAGATTCAGAGAACTCTTTTTGGGTCATGTTGGTATTCTTACGGATTTCCGCGACATCCACAGCCACATACTGGCGCACATATGCACCGGTCTTTCGACCGCGCTTCCAGGCTAAAGCTTCTTTGGCTCCTTTTTTTATGGATTCAAAATACTCACTCATTTTTATATACCTTGCTGAAAACAGTTTTTGCCAAACCATCTACATTCAATACAATTCAATACATTTACATGTATTGCAATGCAACTCCCCCCTGCCTTATCCGAACAACTTTTTGAAAAACCCCCTACTCCGCTCCTCTTGCAAGGTATTCTTAAGCGCCTTATTTTGACGCAATATCTTTTCTTCGCGCTGTTCACGGTCTTTTTCCGCTTTTTCCTGATTGGCCAGACGCGCTTCGAGGGCCTTAATGGCTTTTTCCCACTCCCCTGCCCCGCTACTTCTATTATCAAGTAATAATGTGATTCGCTTGGTTTGCTCTTTTTGGTCTTCAAAATCCTCACGAATTTCTTCTTTTTCACGTTCTAAACGTTCAATTGCCCTATCTTTTTCCGCTATTAGCTTATCCCGTTCGGCTAACACTAAATCTAACACCTCCTTACCCCTATCCTTATGGTGTAATCCACTGCCGCTAACGGGGTTAGTTTCTGACAAAGATTTACTGTCAGCTTCCATGTTAGTGTTAGTCTTTTTAGGGTACACTCTAAACAACTCAGCAGGGTCGATTTCATAAACACCACTTTCATTTTTAAACGCTGAAAGCCTCCCTTTCTTTATAGCTGCAGACAATGATGGTTTGGAAATTCCTGCCTCTTTTGCAGCGCGTCCTAATGTTAGTTTCATGGGGTTAGCCTTTGTCTCTTTGAACGGTTAGCTGACGATGTTAGTTACAAAATAAGCTTTTGACAACAGTATAAGCTTACGGTATTAGTGGATAAGGTTGTGAACAGTTATTCACAGATTCGCTTATACACATACTAACAGTGAGTTTGACAGATGACTAGAATCACAACGTAATTATCCCCACGGCTTTACAGTCTGCAAGGCCAAACTTAACCAACCAAACAGGAGAAGCTTCCAGCTTTAAACCAGACATAAAAAAACCGCTGCTTGAACAACGGTTTTTTAAATTGAAGGGCGCAACCACCCAAATCCAACTTTTAAATGGTAGCGCTCTTCCGAATCGGATGCAAGTCAATATATGATTCTGCAAAGGATTTTTGCACCCTTATTCACAAGGTTTTTTGCCGATGCTTATAAACGCATGTACCATATATCAAATAGTGTATTGCCGAGTAGGGCAGGGAGCCGCAACTTCGGTTTTGTCCCTCAATCAAGAGCAAAAGCAATAGAGCCGGAAGATAACGGCACTTTCATCTTGCCGATGAAACAATGCTTCATGAAAAACCGCCGGATCATGGACAGCACCGCAAGAATGGTTTCCTTACTTGCAGGTTGGGCAGGGCAGGGGATAGCCATAGAAACCACACAAGGAATTATCGCCAAGCACATAGGTAAATCCGTGCGCCAGGTGCAAAGAATGCTTCTGGATGCCTGGCGGGAAGGGTACTTAACCTATTCCTACACCAAGGACAGAATAGGGCTGATTACCGGCATAAAGATTTTTCTTAGATTTCCGCGCATATTAAAAGAAAAATCCGTGAAAACCCGCAGAAAACCAGCCACGACATTTACGTCCGACACTAATAGAAATATATATATAAATAAGAAAAAAGATGATGGGGTAGGGGATAGATTAAGGCGGATGGCACAAAATATGGGGCTTGAATATCAGTTTGAATGATAAAAAACAAATCTTTGCGCCTATAATTTCCTTTTTTTTGCTTACCAAGGGGTAAGAACAGGAGAGGTATGAGCTCAAAGCGGTTAGTTTACCGCTTTAGTTTTAGGATTTTAAAAAAGGTAGAGTAGGGGGGATAATTTATTTTAAGAACTTTCTTCTCACAATCTTTATTCAATATATTTATATTACATACAATTCAATACATTACACTTAAATACCTTATTTTTTTGTTTTCTCTAACTCCTGCTTAAAATCGCCAATTTTATAACCCTTGGATTTTATGAAAGCCTTTATTTCTTTTTGGGTTATAGGGCACTTGAGAAGCCTATCCTTTGCAAACACGTTAAATACGCTTCTAACAACAATAGAGGTAAACCCTTTTGCCTTGTAGTACTTTAATACCAGAGTTCCATTGCCATTTTCATGAACGGATTCTAAAAACTCATTTTCTAATATTTCTCTTTCTTGCGTGGAGAGTTTTTCAAGAGCTGTTTCCAGGCGCTGCGTTTCCAGTTCTGTTTTTATATCTTTGAAAATTTCCAAGCGGTTTTTTTGTTCATACGCGGCTTTAACTTCTTTGCTTTTCGCCTCCTTTTCCTCGTCCAGGAATGTCTTTTTTGGCCTGTAATCTTCTTTTAAGGCCATCATTGTATAGGCTGGAACCTTTGTCACTTTACCGGCCTGACTATTTCTCTCTACGACTTCCAGATTATCCGTTATGTAGCTTTCATCATGGCTTAAGATAATTTTTTGTGCTTGTTTGTTCGTCAAACCAAAAGAAAGCAGGCGGCTTAAAAGTTGATCGTTTCCTTCAAACACTTTTGTTGACGCGGATGATTTTAATTTTGTTCCGGTTGCATTGGCATCAATTAAGGCCGGTGGCAAAGCAATATCGGCAGGGAGTTGATAATTTTCCTTACGGGAAACTTTAAAACGGATAGCTATAACTTTGCGTTTTTTTCGTTCATATTCTACCGCCGCATTTATATCTGATAGGGCGTTTATTTTTTTTAGAGGTTTTTTTATAAGTCTTTGCCCTACATATTTGAATTCATTGTACAAAGGATCGTTTTGTGTGCCCAAGAGCTTTTTAAAAGCCTCGACACTAAGCCACTGCGTATATCCGGTTTTAAATCCTGTTGAGCATAGAAACTCCATCAAATATTCCCAGATTGCTAAAGTATGGCCGCATTTAAACTGTCTTTGTATCAGCAGATTGAGCCGCGCATAAATATTTGGATTACTAAAAATCGTACGTAGCCCGCTGCTATATTCATATTGACAAACACCATTTTTAATTTCGGCATAAGCGAGTAGGGCGGAAACACCCCACCTGTTCTTTTTATCTTTGTCTAAAATATTCCATTCAAGCTTTGTAGTAACTAAGACCGATAAAATATCTTTAAGCGCTTTAATGTTTCTGGTGTTACAATCAATGGCTTGTACAAGGGTGGAAATCTTTATTTGATACCGATCACTGGATAATAAGTCTTTGAATGCATTCTTTAAAAGTACATTAGATACCATCCGTTGCGTATGGGTAAGAGTATTTGAGATATGAATCGCCGCACTATGTTTTATGACCTCATTGCGATCCAACTTTATTAACCTCCTAATTGAATTGGATTAGTTAAAAGAATAGATTGTCATAATATGTTTTAAGTGACAATTGTCAAGTTTTTTATAGTCACTTTACCATCAACACAGCACAATTAAGGTCACTTTATATCACAAATACAGTCACTTCTCGGCACAATTGCAGTCACCTTTCATCACAAATACGGTCACTTTCCGGCACAAATGAAGTCACCTTTCAGAATTTAAATGCATATTATTATAGGACTTAAAATGGCTCTTAAATTATTTAAACGTATTAAATATATTAAACGACAACAAAGGAAGATTCGTCGCCGTTTTTTCTTTAACTAATTTTTTTATTACATATTGTATTAGATAAATTTTTAAAGACTATATGTTGAATATTGTTAAAACTGAAAAATTGCTTTTTACAATAAATCAAAGTGCTATTTATTCTCAGCACAAATACGGTCACCTTAAAATAGAAAAGGGACGAGCATAAAACTCGTCCCCCTTCACTTCGTATAGTCACGGTCATTGCCACCTCTGGCTGTTCCGCAATTTTATGATAGCGATTTTAACCTTTAGATTTCAAATAAAAAGCTACCTGGCTATAAATTAAACTGTTCATTCAAATCTAGTGATGTCGAATTTTGCTTTTTGAGGGCAGGGCGCTCCTGCAATTCCCACTCAGATATTGTTTCCTGTAACTCAGCCAGTATCGCAATTCTCTGGGTGTTAAGCTCGGATCTATTATCATCCGTATTGATAGAAATTTGCACTATCGTATCTTGGATTAATTTAATAACGTCAAATGATATATAATCACTCTTACCTGATCGTATGTCTTCCACTTCTTGTGCCACAAGCGCTTGTGGCACCGTTACTATAGGATCATCGAGCTGCACATCAAAATCTATCAAATGACGAAAAAGCTCATCCTTCGTCATAATAACCGTAGCAATGATTTTCTCCGGAATGTCCATTGTTGCTGCTTTTACCTTTTACGATTAAATCTTGATAACTCCAAGCGTTATCACAATAGGGCGTACCGTTCAATATTGATTTGCGCTACGATCAAATCATGTCGCTCAAGAATTCATTCAAAGCTGCAATGCGCGTTCGCCGGTGGGATAAAAAATTTGCCAATCCAAAATTTAAGCCGCGTTTCCGTGGCCCGAAAAGACGATTTTCAAAACCCAAGCGTTGATTTTCCTGCTACCTGTTATAACGCAGCAATCAAAGACACATTCAAGGTTTGTAAAATCTCGGCGCGGTCATAGCGGCGGCGTACCGGAAAACGATGCAAGGGAAGTCCGGCTTTCGCCATGATCTGATTTACAAACCTGTCACGCGCCGCACGATCAAACCGCGCATGGCTCTTGTCGTCTAGCTCTATCAGGCAAAGCGTGTCAAAGCTCTGAGGGTCAATCAGGATAAAATCTATATGCTTCTGTGAGATTTTTGAAAAGTGCCGCCAAAATGATTTACGCGGCACGCCGCGCCGGACTTTGAGAATGTCGGCAATACGGACTTTCGCCAAAATGATAGCACGGCCTTGTACGGCAGAAACAAGGGCTTTGTAAAACTGTTGTTCCGGCGGGGTTAAAACACTCGGCAAACGCTCATAAGGGTCAGGATGTGTTTTCTTGGTCAGCAACACTACAACGCAAAGAAACAACACAAAGAAAACCACTGTGCCTATAAATATTTCCGGCTGTGATAAAGAAAAATTAATCATCCGCTATTGGTGCAAGTTTCATGGTTTCTTCTACCATGTTGGGATTCCGGCCACAATGGCCTAATGGGAGGGGATGCGGCTAACTCAATTACAGTATCCATCGCATAAAAAAGTTGTTAATTGTTATTAACTGTTGTTATAATTGTAAGCAGGAAGGAGATTTTCTCATGGCAACAATAACAATATCTGTATCAGATAAAATGAAAGATTATGTAGCTGGTATCGTCGAGGATGGCACATACAGTAACGCTAGTGAAGTTTTCCGCGATGGTTTACGCGCTGTACAGGAAAAACAGTTAAAGCTCCAAGCATTGCGGAAACATGTTAACGCGGCACTTTCTAAAGGCGGCTCGCATACAGATGAAGAAGTGCAAGCAGCAATTGATGCTCATTTAGATACACTATCTGATGTGGACGAATAATTTATGCGCTTAAAATTATCCGATCAGGCGCAAGCCGATTTAAAAGATATTGCCGAATACATTGCACGAAAAAGTCAAAATCGTACTATTGGTCGCAATTTCACTAAAAAAATTATAGCGAAATGCAAAGAACTGGCTAGTATTAAAGGAACAATGGGTATTGCACGACCTGATTTGGGAAGGGGCTTGCGTTCGCATCCATTTGGAAATTACGTTTTAATTTTTATGTATGAAGATGACTGCTTTTACGTAGTAACAATCATCGAGGGGCATAGGGATATTCAGGCCTTATTTTAAGATATGACAGACAATAACAAAATTCTTAAAGCCATTGATAACGCAATGGAAAAAATAAAAACCGTTGATAATAATATCATCGGGGAAACTATCGGAGTATCTCAAGCTCTGGATGAACTGAGAAAATCTATCGACGAAATAGAAGCGTGCATGGGTAAGCGTACATATACAGAGGCCTCCAGTCTTGGTTATAGGGACGTGTCATCTGCATTTATTTTCCTGCAACGTGCACTAGGCGGTTTACAACACGCTTGCAATCAAAAGGAAAGCCTCATATCTGAAATCGCTGTTCAATCAGGTGCGAGCGCATATGAAGAAGTAGAACCGTTCGTTAACAATGTGCTGGTTTCTTCCAAAGTGCGTTCTAGGAAATAATACAAGTTACCTGAATGTCCTTAATTAGGTAAATCTGAAATAGGATAGTCTTTTTCCATACAGCGAATTATCACTCTGTTTTTGTTATGTAATTAATCCTCATTTTATATAATAGACTGCCTGTTAACGTCCGATAAGGGTGGGTTAAACCACTGCATAATCTTTTTTAGTTATTAAATAATGAATGAACTTGATAACATTATTATCTTATGACAAAAAATCTGTTAAAACAGAATAGTTCTTTTATCGTATCAATTGCCTCTTCAGTTTTTATTGTTGTTCTTAGCATCATTGTTCAATTGGCAGATGGGAAAATTGATGATCACTATAAGGAGATATTGAGTTTACAGACCAAAACTAACCAGCTTCATATCCTTGCAGATTCTAGAGCGAGACAACGAAATTTTGCTACTCTTTTGCTGGCATTAGATACTAATGTTATGTTCGATGCATCGAAACGCCTCTATCCATTTGATGATCCACATGTGGATTCGCAGAGCAAGAGGCTGCTTAAGAGTTTCAGTAGTGGAAAGATATCCAGTAAGGAATATTTAAAGACAAAGAAAGATATGCGTCAAAAGCAATATATAGAATTCTGGACTCTTTATAATCATGAAATAGACAATCTTAATAAGCTTGTAGGTAATCCTCTAAGATTTTGGGAATGTACCAAGACATTGAGCTACATTTTTCAATTCATTTTGTTGGGTTTCGTGGTGTATTTGCAGGCATATTTGCATAAATCTCGAATTGTCGATAACACATAGAAATAATTTCATCCATCCGATTGTATTGTGAAACAGAATGGGTAAGAGAGTTTCAAAAATCAGAAGTACAAAAATATGGACAAATATTTTAGTGATCAAGAAAAAATACTACTACTTTAGACTTTGTTCAGTTTTGTTACGAGCATATCGCAGAAGCTATCAAACTAAAACATCATGAATATTACAGCCACGATCACCTAGCATTTAACCGAAAACTTGGAAGAGACAAATTTAGAGATAATATTAATCAGATATTTTCGAGAAATGGGATTGCTTTTGAATTGAAGAAATCAGGTGAAATTACTAGATTACTAAACCCAGTTCAGGAAAAAATAATTTCTAATGATAACATTCGTTCCGGAGATGACAAACGAGCTATGCCCGAAAGTGGTGTATGGGATATGTTAAGTAGCATACCTCACTGAATCTGTTTGTATCTCATCCTGGGCGATGCCGTCTACAAAATTCACGCCTTGGATGACATTTTTGAGCTGATCAAAGCCTCTGATTTTCATCCATCTTTTTTCTGCCGAGAGGGCGAGTTTGAAGACCATGGCCGACAAGGTCGCCTCCGAGACACAGTTTTTGACCTTGTTCGAACGCAGGCGCACAGTGGCAAAAACGCTCTCTATGGCATTTGTTGTGCGAATATGATGCCAGTGCCGGGCTGGAAAATCATAGAAGGCCAGCATCTCCGTTTTGTCTTTGGCAAGGCACGTCATCGCGCCGGGATATTTGTCACCAAACACGGCTTCCATTTCGCCGTAGGCTTGCAGGGCATGGCTTTTCGTATCGGCCTGCCAGATTTGATGGAGGTATGATTTTGCCGGGCCCTGTATTTTCTTCGGCAGTTTGGCCAGCACATTGGCGGTTTTATGCACCCAGCAGCGCTGATGCCG
Organism: Candidatus Anammoxibacter sp.; assembly: GCA_021777055.1. Classification (GTDB taxonomy): domain Bacteria; phylum Planctomycetota; class Brocadiia; order Brocadiales; family Anammoxibacteraceae; genus Anammoxibacter_A. The sequence continues at coordinate 13,037 of JAIQZO010000032.1, forward strand.
CGCCGCCGGCCATTCGGCTTTTACAGCGCTCCAGAAGCCTGGTGCGCCGTCTGCGATGACAAGTTCTGGTGCGTGCGAAAGTCCCTGGTTTTTTAGCGAGCGGATAATATCGCGCCAGGCTTCCGAGGCCTCGCTATAGCCTGGCTGCACCGCGATCAGCTCTTTGCGGCCAAGCTCTGTAACCCCGATCATCACAAGCATGCAAGCGCGCGCATCATTGCTGCGCACGTGAAAATACACACCGTCCGCCCAGATGTAAACATAGCGTTTATGGCTCAAATCCCGGGTTTGCCACGCTTTGTATTCTTCTTCCCACACGCGTTTGAGGCGGCTGATTGTCGAAGAACTTAATCCACCAGCATCCTTGCCAAGCAAGGCTTCCAGGGCCTCGCCAAAGTCGCCGGTCGAAATGCCTTTGAGATATAAAGCAGGCAAAAGCTCATTAATGCTTGCCGAGCGCCGCAAAAAAGGCGGGATCAAAGAGGAGGTGAATTTACGGCCCCCACCGGCGCGATCTCGAACCTTGGGAACCTGCACGGCAACATCCCCAATCCCGGTCTGGATAGGCCGCTCCGGCAAATACCCATTGCGCACAATTGCCGCGCGGCCATCGGGCAAGCGATCATCTTTATGATCGTGCAGATGCGCCTGCACCTCGGCCTCAATCGCCTGGGCCAGCAATTGCCGCGCACCGTTGCGAAGAATATCCGTGAGGGGATCTGTGGCCTCTGTGGCTGGATTTGTGAAATTTAATACTGTATCGTCGTTCATGGCGTGTCCTTTCTTTTTTGCCTAAAAAAAGGTACGCCAACTTCACATTATCCCCAATCCTGATGGATCAGATTTAGCCCATACACCACTTTCGGGCATAGCTCTGACAAACTTAATGATATATTAGAGCTGGCAGTCAAGAAATATTTGAATCCAAAACAAGAAGAAAGACGCGATTCTTTAGAAAAGCTATGGAAAGCGTGGGAAAGAATTAAGACAATTGAAGATGGAAAAGATAAAAAGGAAAAAACAAAAAATATTTTAGATTCTGTTGCATCCGAACAACACTTTCGTCAATTACTTGAAGATGAAGCTAAGACATTAACAGAGATTGGTAATAGTTTCATGATCCGTCATTCTGAAACGGATAAAATAGAGATTAAAGATGAAAAGCATGTTGAATACTTATTTTCAAGAATGTTTTCAATGATTCATTTACTACTAGTTACTCGTGAAGTTAGTACGTCCTCCGATTGGGATTGAAACAGAATACGTAATAGCGTTTCAACTTTTTATTATGTAATTATCCCTTATTTTATATAATACTACCCTGTTTGGTGAACGTCAGATAAGGGCGTGTTATGTTGTATTTATTTTAGAAATACATGATTGCTGGGTTAACATTGCAATTGTTATGTTAATCAAAAACCTCTTGTTTACTTGTTAGCCATGGAGATTATAATATCAATATTGGCTTTTATCTTTTCAGTGATTGGCCTAGCTTGGCAAGCATGGACATTCTTCCACAACCGTAAAATTCGAATTGTTAATGAATGCGTTATTGCTATGGCACAACTGGAGCGAAGTTTGGCTGATGCCCCTAATGCATTCAAATTTCATGGCCTTACGAAGCAAACAATAAAAGAGCATGGGTTTGATGATAAGTCATTGTCATACTTGCTCTCTAACATGACAATTGGAGGATCATTTCATAGGCATAGCAAGGAAGCTGGATCACATGTATTTAAAAAATCTTCTTACAGATATAAATTGTGTGAAAGCGAGGAAGTGTTACGGGCTTGGCCGTTAATAGAGAGAATGATAACCGAAACGCCATACAAAGACCGGATAATCAATACACTAAAGGAAATTCATGGTGATAAATTTGTGCCTACATTGGAAGAATTACCTAACAAGCAGGCGGATCCTACGCTAAAAAAAAACTTCGTTGAGTAAGTCAAAGCGCAAGACTGTGCAGTTCAGACCAAAGGTAACATACAAAAGAAAGTGCACAAATATGGATGCATTTTATCATGCTTGAAACAGAATTGGTAATTCTGTTTCAAATATCCTCCTAAAACCCCTCATTTATGGCAAAAAGCATCCCAAAACGAGAGAAATTCCGTTGTTTCTGAAACAAAACTACTGAGAAGTGTTTCACGAATGGAATTTTAATAGTAAGTCGTGAACGTTCCTTTAGTTTTGTATCTTTACGGTATCAAAATAGTTTTGACATCATATATTGTAACTATATAATAGTGGTATACTAAATGTTGTGGTGTGTTAAGCTGTTTTAGTTAAGAAGGGGTTCACTTATGGGAAAAAACCAACATGTAGTGCAAAGAGAAGAGGGATGGGCTGTTCGTGGTGCAGGGAATAAACGTGATACATCACACCATCCTACACAAGCCGCAGCAATTGACGCTGCACGCGATATAGCAAGAAATCAACAAAGTGAATTAGTTATCCATGATAGGGAAGGAAAATTTAGAGATCGTAATTCGTATGGTAATGATCCATTTCCTACCAAAGGCTAGAATAAAACATTTTACCGACATACTTGTAGATTAGTTCGTATTATTTACAGCTTGATACACCACAACAAACCCAATTATCACACCACTCCCTCATAAACATTTTTGATCTCATCCGGCTGGATACATAAATAATCCAAGGTTTGTTTCTGGTTTGAGTGATTAAAGCAGACCATGAGTGTCGGAATGTCCACACCGGCAAGCCTTTTATGATACCCGAATGTCTTCCTTAACGTGTGTGATCCAAAATTCCCTTTAAGCCTTACGGCGGCACACCATCTCTTTACCTTCAGATTTACAGCCGGAACACCTATGACCGTACCTCGTTTCCCGGTAAAGAGAAAATCACTGTCATGTAATTTCTTTCCTGCGTCAGAAGCAAGCCAGCCGCCAATGACATCAATACACGCTTTGTTTAGATTGATTTTTCTGCGTTTCCCAGTTTTTTTCTCCTTTGCAATAATAATTTCATCCATGGGTTTGAGATTTTTAACCTGCTTTACTTTTATTTGTAATATGTCAGATGCTCTTAAGTTCGTATTTATGCCAATAGTAAAAAGTGCTAAGTCCATGGGTTTGTTGGCCAGAAGAACCTTAATGCTTTTTATGTCCTTTTTGTACTTAATGGGGTCAACTCTTATGGTTGACCCTTTTTTGGGATGGTTGGGATTTTTGATTTTTTTCATGATTTTTACTGAGATTAACTAATATGCTTATAAAGTGTAATAGTTAATCAGAAATAAATAAAGAAATCAAGAAAAAAGCTGAAAAATTCGCGTAAGTGATTGTTTGGTAAGGAGAAAGAGGCGATTGCCGATAGATTAACTTTTGTCACTTAGTTAATCAACTTCTCCTTGGAGAAAATGCCTGCATGTAAAGATGCTGGCATGACAAGGCGAAGGATGGGATGATAATAAAAGAACGGTCTTATTATTAAACTCGGATTCAAGGAAGACATACCAAATGCGGTGTGTATTTTACCCTAAATGCACTTCCGCCCAAATTTTTCAGAATCGTTAGTATTCAACCAATTTACCTGGCAAGACAGACTCCCAAAAACTATTTGATATATAGCAATTATTATTATAGCATATTATGTCAAAAAACAGATTGCTTGTCATATGTCATCTTAAGAAAGGATGCTTAGTAATGAAAAAGATAAATTTATTCTTGATGTCACTTATAGTTTTAGGATTGTCTTCTATTTCGTTTGCTCAAACAGGTACAATAGTTGGTACAGTGAAATTTGCAGGTGAAAATCCAAATTTTCCAGCTGTATCTGTAGATATAGATCAAGAAACGTGCGGAACTGACCCAAAACCATCAAAGAAATTAATTTTATCAGAAGACCATGGCATTAAAGATGCATTTGTTTGTGTAATGGGTGTTAACGGTGAGAAGTTAGCTGGTCTGGAGGAAAACCCCGTCTTCCCTGTTGCCAATTGTGAGTTTACAAATCATCTAATGGTGGTTCCGAGGGATACAGTTGTGGATTTTACAAACGAAGATAATGTTTTACACGAGATCCATTCATTTTCAAACAAGAATAGACCATTTCGCAAGGATTTACCTGTAGGAGATATTATTTCGATTTTATTTACAAAAGCAGAAAAAATAAGAATAATATGTGAGGTTCATAAATGGTCAGAGGCTTTTTTGGTTGTACATAATGATCCTTACTTTAGTTTAACAGACGAAGATGGAAATTATAAGATAGAAAATGTTCCTGTTGGCACTTATGAGCTTCAAGTATGGCAGGAATCTATAGGGAAAAAAAGTGTGGATGTATCAGTTGTCGCAGGTAAAGAAGTCTCTGTGGATTTTGAGTTACATCTTGAATCAGAGGAACCATTACCTTCTCCAAATGTAACACCTACACCGTCACCAGTACTAACATCCAGCCCCATAGTGACTTCAACACCAACTCTCCAGCCAACACCATCTCCAGTCTCAACAGCGCTGCCCACTCCAACACCAGTTGCAACATCGGAACCGCGCAAAACTCTTGGTTCCATCGAAGTTAATCCGGAGGAGCTAAGCCCTTCTCGTAGAGGGACAAATATTGTAGTGACAACTTTTGATACAAATGGTAATCGTATGTCAGGTGTAACAGTATTACTTAAATCCAATGGCATTGGAGCGGTGGTTATTGATGAAGAAGCCATAACAGATGAAAATGGCAGCGGAACTGTTTCTGGCAGGTTTAGGGCGTTTTCAATTCCCGGAACATCACTGGAGGTCGTTGCTGAAGATTCGGATGGTGCTATGTTAACTGCAAAAGTCATTAAAATTCAAAAGAGATAATAACATATATTAACTATTAGGTATTAGTTAATATATCTTGGGTCATACCTTCTTCCCTACATCTCAAATGCGTATTGATTAACTTTTGACTGAAAGTTAATCAATTTTGGGGTATAGATTAACTATTAGGTATTAGTTAATATATTCAATCTCAACAAACCGTAAGCTTTTGGTTGACACTTTGTAGTTTATAAACTACTCTATAGATATGCAACATTACGACATTGAGGAATACCAGACCGCAGCCGGCAAAACACCTTTCGGCACATGGCTTTTAAACCTCAAGGATGAAATGGCTCAGGCCAAAATCCGGGCACGTATAACAAGGGCATCTTTTGGAAACTTTGGCGATTGGAAGGATATTAAAGGGGCAAAAGGAATTTTTGAAATGCGTGAACATTATGGTTCCGGCTATCGCATATTCTACACTGTTGTAGGTAAAAAGGTTGTTTTGCTTTTGGCCGGTTCTAGTAAAAAGGATCAGAAAAAGACAATTGCCAAGGCAAAGCAATATCTGGCTAATTATGAGGAAAGGAAAAAATCATGACAAAAAAAGCAAGCATATCATTTGATAAAACAAGCAACGAATTGCTTAAAAATCCGAACGTTGCCGCCATGTATCTGGAAGAAATCCTTGAAGATGGCGATATGGAATTGTTTACAGCCGCTTTGAAAGATGTCGCAAACGCACGAATTGGCAGTATTGCGGCTTTATCAAAAGAAACGCATCTGAATCGTGAGCAACTCTATAAAACACTATCGAAAAATGGTAATCCAAGGCTGGATACATTGACCAAGGTTCTACATGCTGTTGGATTACGCATTGCTGTGACGCCGGAGGTAACACCAGCTCCACATTAATGGAGATGAAAACTATGCCTATGAAAAATCCTGTGCATTCCGGTAAAATCATCAAGCATGATTGTATGGATGAGTTAAAACTAAATGTTACCAATGCTGCGAAAGTGTTAGGTGTGTCGCGTATTGCTCTTTCTAGAGTGATAAACGGAAAAGCATCTATATCGCCGGAAATGGCGATTCGTGTATCCAAAGCATTTGGTAGCACACCGGAGCACTGGCTCAGGATGCAGCTTGCTTATGATGTTGCACAAATGCGGGATAAAAAGTAGATACAATTCAAATCGAACGCTATCATCCTTCTGCTGTATAATTATAACTTTTCCTGTTGGGATTGTGATCTTAACGGATTGGTATTATCGCTCTTCCCAATCTGGATAATTTTGTGGCTTTTTTGGGTGCAGTGCTTTCTTGTTGGACTTTTGTGCATGAATAGCGGTCATCTCTTCATTCAAATCGGTATTAAGCAAAGCACTTTCTTTTGTCTTTTTGCGCTTCCCTGTATTATTCGGTCTAGCTTTATTTTTTGTTTTCATGTTCGCATTTGTGTTTGTAAGTAACTTGCCTTTTCCAATAGATACGCCGTCCTTCTCCGTTGTTGTTAAAATTACGGCTGCTTTTTCTGTCGTATTAGCGTTACTATCCACGTGTTTTGTAATCTTGGTATATGCATCCGTTAGTATATCTCGCAAGGTATTTCCGTTAATCTTACCATACACGAAAGCGGCAGAAGACATGCAAATAACAATAAGTGTAAAAAACAATGCTAGTTTAGTATTAAGAGATGCATAATACGTATTAATAAAATGTCCATAATTTTCCATACGATTATGAACCGTATCAATTAGAATATCCAATCCAAATGACTTTGCTCGTTGTGCGGCCCTTATTGTGGCTTCCGTTCTAAGTGAGGGCTCTATATTAGAAGAGAAATCTTCACATGGAGATAGCGTTCGCGCAGTGTTAAGTAAGTACCGTAATTTACTAAAGTCTCGTAGTTCTGCCCAGTAAAATAATACTCTAGGAAATAATATAAATACGGCAATCATAAGATACGCAAATATATCCTGTCGTATAAGTAATAAGCAGAATGCTCCCAAACCAACAACAAGTCCCCAAGTGTACAAATATTTGATAGTATTACCGAAGCCTAACCAATGAAACACTTTACTAAGTATAGATAAAGGCTTTCCCTGTAAAATATTACTTATTTTCCATGTTATATTTTCTTCCAATTCTTTATTAAAATTACTAACTGATTTTGTAGTTGCAAAAATAGTCTCCAGACAGAACAATACATTCTCGTAGTGCCTTGCGATAGGGGGCGAAAAGTTGGCATCATCATTTCGTTCCTCATCGTGTTCTCTTCCGCGAGCAACCACAATACAGCGTTTTTCGATAACCATAGCATCAAGCGAACCACGAAACATGGAATGCTTTCGTAAATAACCTAAATGGTCTGATCGCGGAATATTTAAATGCAACATAAACTCATTGGTTTGCGTTGCGATTGCGGTGAAAATCTGCATAGAAAAATATCTTAAGTGTGCAAATTTTGTTTCTTGTGATGTTACACGATCAATATATGCCTTTGGCAGTTCTTTTAATTGAACACCAATGTATGGCTGAATATGAAGTGGCGCCTCCCATAACAAACCTTTATGTTTGGTTTTTTCTGTTAACCTTTCTTTTACTGTTTTTACAATGGTTTCATAATGCTTTTGGGATTTCACATCCCTCAAGTTATTAAGATATTTATCATCTTGCTCATAACGTTTTTTTATAAGAGCAAACATAATAACTAGGTTTACTATATCGTTGTGATCACCATAAGTGTAATAATACCTATATAGTTTTGCTTCGTCGGACATACGTAAAGAAGATATATCTGGCGAGTTACTATCGTCATATGTATTGCCTTCGTATATAATATACCCGCCAATAAGATTAGTGTTTCCGTCAGGCTCAAATTCAAAAGACACTTGATCGCTAAGCCCCGCTTTTCGAAAGTCAGGTTTTTGGGAAACATATGCTCTTACATTCTTTTTTGTATATCGGCCTAATTTATACCTGGTTGTTATTAAATTATTTGTTTCATTGCTATCTTTATGTATCCGTAACACTTTCAATAGTTTTGCATTATCTTCGTGTACAGAAAGACATATAAAGAATTCATTAAAAACATGACTTGCGAGTTCGTACGAAAATATATTTAGCAATCCACTGGCTTCTTCTGGACCCAGTTCATCATTATATTTGTCGTATTCTGATACGCTACCATCACGGTTTACAGTTATCGTGCCTTGTTTCATAATCCCAATAACCAAGTACAGCCTTTCTTAAAAAAGCTCTTGCCATGAAATGGTTAATCTTGTTACCTCTTGCCGTATTATTTAAATTATCATATGTGAATGGTTTAATGCCTGTTGCACATGTACAACAAGAACCACATCGATCAACGTTAAATATCTGTTTTATGAGTTTTTCTTTCTCCGTATAAAATACTTCTCTTTGTAGTCTATCTTTTGATATGTGTGATTTACCTACACTGTCGGCATGACAATTGGCACTTTTAATAATATCGTCTTGGATATCGATCTTCCCATCCAGATTAATTGTATATATAAATGAAAATACAGGATGCTCTATTTTATTATTGTCTATAATGGCGTGGACTTCATCTTCTTTAGTGGCATCTCCGTTTTCCTGTGTACTTTTTTTTGTTTCGTTTGCGTTGTCAATACTTTCCTCGTTACACATTATTATGATCCTTTGATTTTGTTATTTATTTTTATAACTAAATACTATAGTGTCCATTGAAACTGTAACTTTCGTATTACCTAGGGTTAATTACAATGAGCACGCCTGAAAACACTTTTCAAAGTAGCACTATGACCAAAAAGGAATTTGTCCGTTACTTAGCAAATTATACAATTAAGAGTAGTGACCCTGTCCTTCTCATACCTGCTGTACTTGTGGTGCAAGAAGCACAAGATATACTTGCAGGAAAGAGTACTTGTATATCATTTAATGTTGTTAAAATGATCCAAGATACCATTATAAGTATTGATACCAATTCCCCTGAGACTGGTCCTAGGGCAGAACAAGCAAGAAAAAGAATAGATAAACTCGCACATTTGCAAGAAGCTATATATGAAGGAGAACTCCAAGAACGTCCTGCCTTCAAAAATAAACAACAACCCGCAACTTATCCTGACAATGCGAGTGATGATTATCCAGATACTAATCTGCAAAAAGATTTTAGCCCCAATTCTTAGACAGGATTATAAAAAACACCATGCATAATTTCAATTCATGATTTCGGATGATCTGGATCGGGACTATATTTTCGCTTTGAAAATACCTTGTCGTAATTTGTTCGTCGCAAAAGCAATGGCAGATTTCCGCTTCTAAGAATAATCTGCCTGTTTCCTTCCCTTGATAATTCCTCTTCCAGCTCGCCCGTTTCGCGGAGCTGCGTAATCATGCCTTCACTGACAACGCGGCCAAGCTTGTGATTTAAATATTCTTCCGTTTCCAGATCGTTTACCGCAAAAAACTGCAAAGCTCCTGCGTTGGATAAAAACGTCTCCCAGTTACGAGGATATAATTCCTTTAATTGGCTGAGGTTTTGGACAATTGGCCAAAGCTTAACGTTGTAACTGGCCATTAATCCTGCGGATTTTTCTAGCTGCGATAATGCCCCTAATGAAAAAAATTCATCCAGCACAAACAGCACAGGTTTTTTTGCTCTTTTGCCGATACTCATTTCACGCAGTGATAAATTAACAAACAGCCGCATAAACCGTTTATGCTCATCGAGCATATGAGGCGGCAGAACAACATAAATTGTTGTCTTGCCGTTTTTAAGATCACTCAGACAAAAGTCCGATTTTACTAAAATATTTTTCATGGAAAGACTATCAATCCATTTCGTATTTCTGATAACGGTGGTAAAAAACGCGCCGCGTTCATTATCCCCGGCATTCTCTAACAATGAGGCTGCAACCATTGGCAGGCCGCCAGCCCCATCATTTACAGACATCTCCCCAAAAAGCTCGTCAAGACCTTCTGCGCCTTGCGTAAGAGCGCGCCTGACATCAATCAAGGTTGCATGGCTGTTTTGCGTGAGAAGGTGGGCGATAATTCCGGCAATGATGGATTGCGCCGCTTCCTTGAAATGATCTGCGTAGTGTCCACCTTCCTGCACTATAATGGCATCGGCCAACATCCCGATATCTTCTGTTACAGAGTTTGCATTTAGATCAATGGCAAACAGAGGGTTAAAACATGATGATTTTACGCCTTGAACAATCCCGAATGGATCAACAACATGTACATTTTGTTTCAGATATTTAGAAACCCTGCCCCCGCCTTTTCCGCGCCGAAGGGCAGTAACGGCGGCATTTGTTCCTTTGGGATCAATAACAAGGGCTGAATTTGGCCAGTTAATAAGATTGGGAATGATTGCGCTGCGCCCCTTACCGCCTCTATTTCCTGCAATAGTGATAATGTGCCGGTCGTCTTTATATCCCAGCTTGTACATGCTTGTTCGCCATTTTGAGCTATAAAGGGATGCCCCAAGGAGAAATTTCTTTCGTTTATAGCGCAGCGGCCATTCATCAAACATACGCGCAAAACGTGCCGAGCCTCCTTTGCCAAATCTATGGCGCCGCAACCGCAGCGGTTTTATCATGATACCAAACCATTCTTTACCAAAGCGTGTGGCGAGGAAATAAAGGATACATGCCGCTATGCAGGCCATTCCTAGGTAAAGATACGGAATCTTGCTAAATGGCTCTGTGATTTTTATATATTGCGGGATATATTTGGGGCCGAAGAAATATGCCGGAGCTGTAAATCCGGCGAGAATAATAAAGTCTAGCAATATCCCTTTTAAACGTCTTAATGAAACGTTCTCGCTGTATTTCTTTTCTTTCTCTTTTTTTCTTCCGAAACGGATACGATTCCAGATCAGGATGTTAAAAAGCGGGGTGATTATATAGAAAAAGACAATTGCATTAGCAAGAAACGAGAATGTATAGGCAAGCCAGTCCGGTCTATATCCAAGCCATTTACAGTAGGTAGGCGTAAAAAAATAACATGCCGCCGCCGGAGCTGCAAAATTAATAAAAGAAGATGGACCGCTATCGTTTTCCATGCACAGCATTATATAAGATGATATGTAAAAATTCTTTCACAAAATCCACTATAGGCTCTTCATAAAGCTGCTCTAAAATAACTTCACTTTGGTAGTCCATAAATACCTTCGGGGGGTTGGGGGCAGACAGCCCCCATAATAAAATTTTGTGAGCGAAGCGAACACTATATTTTTGCGTCTTTCTATTATGAAAAGTTATATATTTTATTCAGCACCCTTTGGTTTTTTCCTTGCATTAGCTATTTGAGCTTTGCGTAATTTTTGTTCACTCTCCGGCAGTGGTTCAAGATCAAATAAGGCGCGGGATTTATCATCAATTGTATATTCGTTAATCAATGAGTGCACTTTTTTTGCAAATTCTGAATGCGGGTTTTTGTTAGTGTGTTCCAGAGCCAAAGCACCAATAATGATTTTGCGGCGCGTGTCGTTTTTACGTTCCTGATTACGTTCACGGGCTTTAATAGCTTTTAGTTTAGTATCTATTTGCGCTAATTTTTTATCGTTTGCCGCTTTAATTTCCTTGCGTTTTTCTTCCAATGTTTTGCGTTTTATGCTCAATGTGAAATCCTCCGCGATTGAATATGCTATGTTATATAAAATATGCTTGTTCCAGCAGTTCTAAAAATGGATAATATAGTTTCTTAATCCATCCCGTAGTGACACAAGGGCGCACTTATACAAACTAAAGTTTGTGTGCGATCTCAATTACTACGTATGCGCGATGCGCTTAGTATATTATTTTTTCAAAATAACATGAAAGGGTTTCGTCCCTTTCAAACTTTTACACTTTTCCCGTTCGGGAAATATGAGAGCACGCCGCTCTCAAACTCTTTTTTTTTTGTTATACTATGCGATCATACGAACTGCACGCAACCGCAAAACAGGTAGCCCGGTCTTCTGGCCGTTCATCAGTTGCCGCCGCCGCGTATCGTAGCGGCACATGTTTGGAAGATGAACGTACCGGCATAGTGCATGATTATACCAAAAAACAAGGCGTTGAGCATTCGCAAATCTACATACCCGATAATGCACCTGTCTGGGCAAAAAATGCCAAGGACAGTACCGCATTACGGTCAAAATTATGGAATGCATCGGAGGAAAAAGAGAACCGTTCTAATTCAACCACGGCCCATGAATTAGAGGTTGCTTTTCCATCCGAATTTAACTTGATGCAACGGCGCGAAACAGGAGATGCAATCTCCAGAGAAATCATGCGCCGTTACAACGTTGCCGTTGATATTTCTTATCATGTGCCGAATAAATCCGGTGATGAACGTAATTTTCACTCACATATTTTGTTCACTACGCGCGGCTTTGATGAAAAATCAAAAGACGGATGGGCAAGAACAAAATTTCGTGATTTATCAAAGGATGCAAAAGACATAAACGGCAATCCGTATCTTGATGATGAAGGCAACAAAACCACACGCGGAAAACTGGAAATCCTGTCTTTACGTGAATTTACCGCCAATGAAATGAACCGTATCGCAGAGCGTGAAAAGCTTAAGGTGCACACGGAACATTTAAGCTTCGAAAAACGCGGTGTTAACCGTGAGCCGACACAACATCTGGGCGCAAACGCTAGTCAGATTGAGCGCGAAGGCAAGCAATCCGAACGCGGTGATATAAACCGGGCGATTAGGGCAGCAAATGATAATTTACGCCTTTTCGACGAACTACGAAAAAAAGCGGAATATCACATATCTCAACGTCAAAAAACAAAAGAGGCATTTGAAAAGCGACAGGCCGAACAAAAAGACCTCGCCGCCTTGCATAAAAAACAGCGCGAGGATCTGCAAGCGCAAAAAGAAAAGCTTATCAAGCAACGGCTTAACGAGCTTAAAGATCGTAACCGCTCCAAATGGGCAGATATTTACCGGCGGCAGGAACAGGAAAATAACAATTTTGAACAATCTACCGGGTCGGCTTTTGGCCGTTTGCGCTACTTCATCAAAAACAAAGAGTGTCTAACCGCCGTTTATGATGAAAAAGGTCATTTATCGGATGCTTTTAAATCTGTTCTGAATAGAGATTTACTTGCTCAATGTCTTAAGAACAGACATGAAAATGAGCGTAAAAATCTGGCCGTTAATGTTTCAGATGAAAAAAAGAGGGTTTACAATCAGTTTAATGCGGAATATCTGGAGCAATTAGAGGTTTTAAAAGCCCATCAGCATGATGATCGGCATATCATGAAGGTTCGTCATAGTGATGATAGTTTGCGGCGTGCTGAAGATGTTGCAAGCGGTAAGGCCAAGGAAGAATTTGACGCTCAGAAAAAAGCACAAGAGGTGCAAGAGGCGTTTAATAAAAAGGCGCAAGAAAAACCGCCTGAAGCAAAAAAAGAATTTAATAAAAGGCGTGAATTCCGGGTGTTTCGTGACTATAAAGAACAGCGCGAGCGCACCAGTAATGATAACCGAGAAAGAGATTCCGGTCTAAACAATGAATTTACGGTTTTTCGTGACATGAAAGAGCGGCGTGAACAGAGCGTAAATAATAACCAGCAAAAAAATTCCGGCATCAAAAAAGAATTTAACGTCTTCCGAAAGATGAAGGAAGGTCGGGAAAGTGAAAAAAATCGCGACAAAGGTGGCGGTGGTTTTGCAAACAGGAATACGGATATTGGGAGACAGATATAAAATGTGGGGTTAACAGACATGGTTTCACCTGATATTGTCATTTTATGGATAGTAATCAGCGTGCTAGGCTTGGCTGGATAGAGCTTTATGAGAAACATCAGGATGCCGGATTTGTTTGTCGTCGTTGTGGTATATCACGCCCAACACTGCGCAAATGGTTCAGACGGTATCAGGCCTGCGGAGTTGATGGCTTAAAAGACAAAAGCCGGCGACCTCATTCGTCTCCTGCGGCGAAGGTTACCCCCGACATTGAAACGCATATACTGAAATTGCGCTTACAGCGTAAGCTCGGGGCCAAGAGGTTGAGTAACGAACTCCTGCGTTTGCACAATATTTCTCTTTCACCACCCACGATCCAGAAAATTCTGAACCGTAATCATCGCGGCAGATTGGCATCGCGCCCCAAATGGCGCAAACAGCCCAAACGCTACAGCAGGCCGGTTCCGGGTGATCGCGTTCAGATTGATGTGTGCAAGATTGCGCCCGGCCTTTATCATTATGCCGCCGTTGATGATTGCTCCCGCTACAGGGTGCTGGGGATTTATCCGAGAAAAACCGCGGCCAATACGGTCTTATTTTTGGAGCGTGTTATTGAAGAGCTGCCATTTCCTATTCAGCGCATTCAAACGGATCGCGGGCGGGAATTCTTTGCACTCAAGGTTCAGAAATGGATGCAGCACCATTGCATCAAGTTCAGGCCGATCAAACCCCGGTCACCTCACCTGAACGGAAAGGTCGAACGCTCGCACAAGACAGACCTTCTGGAATTTTACACTATCCAGGATTTAAATGACCCGGAACTGGACTTACGGCTTGCTGAATGGCAACATTTTTATAACTGGCATCGGCCCCATTCATCCCTTGGAGGCAAAACACCCAATGAAAAATGCCATGAATTGGATGATAAAACTCCATTTTGGGATCAGGTCGAGGGTCAATACCTCTTGAAAGCAGAACGCATCCAGGAACAAAACTATAAACTTGATCTGGCTCTCAGAAAATTGAAATGATCTCTATTTACCCCACACTTGCACGACAACTTTTATTTTTAAGAGATTGCCTTTTTCGTAAGATGCTCCTATAGTCGGTATTTGTTAAACATAGCTGGGCAAACTCACATGGAATATGAATCACTCCAAAGAATATTTTCTCTTGTTAGAAAAGATATTAATGAACAAGACAATAAGGGACAATCATCACTGATATTGGCGGTGAAATACGGGTATCCTGACCTAATGAAGGCTCTTATGGAAGCAAGACCAAACCTTGACATTCAAGATAATGAGGGCAAAACAGCTCTTATATGGGCAGTAATTTACGAGAAACGCGAAGATGCTAAGTCGCTTATAAAAGCAGGTGCTTCTCTGCAAGTACGTGATAATGACGGTAAAAACGCCATGGACTATGCTAATAACGATTTAACTCTATTTCAAAACGAAAGCAAAAATGATTTCAAAAACTTAACGGAAAGAGTTCTTTATACTATTGAAGAAAAGGCCCTATCGCAGGCCATTTATAATCCAATGTATCTGTAAATATACTATTATGAGTGGGTGTTTTCGTTCCGTAATGTATGTGTTTGACGATCTTGGCAAACACATCCAAGTAAAGCACATTACCTTGCAGGCCTGTGATACATTGCCAACCTGACTTTTACACTTTATATAACTACTATTTCTCCAATTAGTCCAATGCCTCCACGCCACCAACTTAGATCAAATGGATCAGAAGACATAATCTGTTCAGGTGGTATTCGAGTAAAGCTAGAGAAAACTGCTTTTCCTTTACTTAGATCTTTAAGCGAATCATCTACATGCCGTGCGGATGCGATAAAATATTCATAAACTACATTTTTATATTCGAATGATTCTTTCAATTGTATAATAATAAATGGTCTCGTTCCTTCTATCTTTTCGTTTATTATTACTCCTTCAAGTGGTTCCCAATGTCTGGCTTCTCCTAGTTCCCAAGGATCGCTAAGGTTTATCATTACACGTAAGTTTATAAGGGAATCAAGCATAGTCTTATTAATCAATGTTAAATACTTTAGTCAACATTTAATATTTTTACTGGAATATCTAAATGCCCTGGAGCTGTGCGCTCTGAACCGCCACCTGGCATATTAGAAAAGGGAGCTACTTTTGAGGGAAGGGTGAAGACCCTCTTTGGAACTTCCATTGTTACCCGTACTTCAGGTGTATTGTCTAATGATAAGCGTTGTCGTGCCCGTTTAGGATCTTTATTTGCGGCGTCTGTTACATAATGTGGACCATTCCTTCCGTCGCGACTCAACATTCCCCTTTGCTTAATATTCTTTAATTCGGCACGAGACATCCAACGCTGAACGACTTCTGTTTCGCCCTTAACGGGAGATTTATCCGTTACTTTCTTGTTTTTGGAAGATGGGGGATCATCATCATTACCTCCGCTTGGCTTCGGTTTATTTCCCCCTCCACGCCTACCGCCGTTTTTTACTCCTTTGCGATTATCTGTGTTTTTAGCGTTAACTTGCGTACTCGTGTTGTTTGCTTTGTTGATCTGTTTTATGGAAGACACAGCTACTATGGTTGTTCTTGCTTTTTCTCCTGCTTCCTTTGCTTCCTTTTTACGTTTTTGATCGCTTTGCTGTTTCTTTTTAGATAATAGTTTTTTTTGCTGCCGTTCTTTTTGTGTTTTCTTCGTTAACAATTGTTTCTTCAGCTTTTGGCGAATTTCATCCTGTTTCTTTTTAGATAATTGCTGCTTCTGTTTGGTATGGAGTTTTTGTTGCCGTTTGATATTATCTATTTTTACTTGTTGTTGCTTTTTCTGAATATCATTCTGTAGTTGTTGTTTCTTCGCCAGTTGAGTTTTTTTCTCTTGCTGTTTAACTTGATCTTTCTTCTTGTTTTGCTTCTTCTCCTTCTGGCGCGTCTCATTTTGTTTCTTTTTAGATAATAACTGTTTCTGTTGCGTACGGACTTTTTGCTGTCGTTTAACACTATCCCTTTTTGTTTGTTGTTGTTTCTTCGTTAGTTGCGTTTTTTTCTCTTGCGCTTGAACTTGTTCTTTCTTCTTTTTTTGCTGTAGTACCTTTTGCGGTTTTTTTGTCAGTAGTTTTTTTTGCAGTCTCTGGCGAATTTCTTGCTGTTTTTTTGTTGATAATAGCTGTTTTTGTCGGGTTCGGACTTTTTTCTGCTGTAAACTTTGCTGTTGCTGCCGTTGCATTTGTTGTCGCTGCGGTCCCTGCACCTGCTGTTGCCTTTGCATTTGTTGCCTTTGCATCTGCTGTTGCGTCTGCCTCTGTATTTCTTGCTGGCGTTGACGTTGTATCTGTTGCTGCCTCTGCCTCTGTATTTCTTGCTGGCGCTGCCTTTGCATCTGTTGCTGCCTTTGCATTTGTTGCCTTTGCATCTGTTGCTGCATACGCTGTTGTTGTAGTATATAATTGGATTGCGCATATACAGGATAACCACCTACTAACATGCCTGTGAATATGAGTACTGATATGAGAAGCCTCATAAAGCCTCCTTCTATAAATTAAATAAGAAAATTATGTATTCTTGATTGTATATGTGTCTAATGCCCCGCAGGGCGAAACAGCATAATACTCCGCTTCTCTGCGGCGGATATAGCTGTTTTTAGATCGCCGTTATTCTATTAATTACAGCCAGAATAACGATCTGGATTTTTCTTCATTATTCTTTTTACTGTTGGCCAGAAATTCTCCAACAGTGCTCTTTTTTCTTTGCGTGAAAGTCCTGCTTTATCCGCTCTATTGAGGAAACATATACAAAATAACCCGGTGTCAATATCCTTACTGTTTGTTCCTTCCAGACATTCATCCATGAAGATTTCTGCCGTCATATTGAGCGGAAAGCGCAGACCAGACATATATTCCCGTATATTTTTAGCAAAGCGCTTAAATTGAGGAGTGTCGCAATAGAATCTTTCCCAAAACGTCATGGCATCTTTATTTGTTACTTCCCATCTTTTATATTCATCCACGAGCATTGCATATGTGCTATTGTCTTTAGCTACTTCTGTACTAACGCCATTTTGTAACATCTGAGCCAACCCTATTATACCACCCGCAACTTGAGCTACTCCAGATGATGCTGACGTATCGTAATTCTCAGCGAACTTAGTACTCATTGCCTGTTGTTCCTGGGCGGTAAAAGAATCGCTACACATATTACGAAATGCATCTACCATCCCTAAGATATATGCAGTTGTATAAAGTTCTGGTAGGTCGTCATAATTACCAGTAAATATACCATTTATAATTGCAGGAAATTCATACTTGTCGAGATCAAGAACTATTGCTTCAAATCCACCGTTTGCTGCCGCAGCATATAACTTATCGGCCATCGCTTGATCCTCCGGCACCCCAAGACCAAACTCATAAAGATAGGCCAAATAGTACTTTGCTGGCGTATAGCCGGATTCTACAGCCTCGTTGAGGCTTGGTATGGCTTCATCATGAAGACCACCAGCTATTAATGCACGAGCAAGCTGAAACTGAAACCGAGGTTCATTCGGTATGTATTCAATCGCGGCCATACAGGCATCAATGGCTGCCTCTGGATTTATGTTCTCATCCTTCACGCCTTTAACGCTATGAAGCTTATTACTGTCATTGGGGTGGGATGCTAGACGATCACACTGCTTGGCTGCTTCTTTAGCCGGGTCTTGAATGTAATATTTGTTGCGCAAATCCTCGTAATCCTGACGGAGGTTAAAGTCTGACTTTACCGAGCTGCGCATCTTGAAATAAGAGACTATGCTTCCATATTCCAAAACGCGGTTTACGTCTTTTTTTAATTTTTTAGTATATTTTAGTTTCTTGCCAACTAGTTTTTGTATGGCTTCGTTAAATGTCATTTTAGGGTCAACGTTAAGTCCGTAGTCGGCCGGAAAAAACCTTACTCCTCGATCTCTCTGTTTCTTGCGCAGGCCAATATCCATGGCATCCATTTTCTGGATTTTGCCGTTAACCATTGTATTTACTTGTCCAATATCTGCCATAGAACCAAACCGCTCATTCCAAAGTCTATTGCGCGTGCCAATATATTCACCTACAAGATGGTCGATATTTGGCATGTTTTTATCGAGCCCGGGGTGGTGCTCTATACCGCGTTTGATATCATTATTGGTACTGTCTATCTGTTTCAGGAAAACGAGTCTGCTGGATGAAAGCTCATACGGATCATCTGTCCAGTATTTTTTTCCTTTCGTTTCATCCTTAACCTCATCCATAAGGTCTTGCAGGGCTTTGTAGTATTCTTTACTGTTGTAAATCGTATAATCGTCAATTCTTCTTAGGGCTGTGTGCAGGTTTTTGTTCATTATCATTGCGCCGTATGGCATAAGACCTTCATGGGCGAGTTCAACATCATTAAAGTAAGGATTAAACCGACCTTCGAACATTGCCTTTGTGATATCATTTATTTCGATACCTACATTTCTGGCCGTATACTCCAGTCGATTTAGCGCTATAACTACAACTTCTGCACGTCTTACCGTCTTACCCGCAAATAGATGGCCGAGCAATGCGCCCTCTACATCACCAACCTCACCGAGTTGTTCGTACACTTCCGGTTTAAATAAGTGTTCACACTGCACGGTTAATATTGCAGCAATTGCCGCATTATGAGCCAATTTAATTGCGTCTCGTATACTGGCATACCTATCTGGTATCTGGGACCGTTCTACCCTGAATATATCTTTTGAGAATGTTTTGAGTTCTTCTAATGTCGCCCGGTTCTTTGGCAGGGATTCTATCCACTGCTCGATTTCATCGGAAGACCTGTCTATCATATTGTTATATGATTTAGCATAAACTTTCTCATAATCCTGATATGAACTCTCTAGGGCGGGAGTTATTGACAACTTGTACAGATCAGTAATTTTGGTGATTTTCGAGATACTATTGCGCATTGCTTTGAACGTATCTAATTGATCGTACGTGGCATTTGCAAGCATCGCTATCGTTTGCATATTTTGCTGTATTGTTGCAGTTAATAGCTTATTGGCCCTAGTTTTGGCTTCTTGTCTAAAGGCTTCTTCAAATTGTTTTACGATTTTCTGATCACTTTGTTTCAAAAGATGCCTATTCTCGTCTTGCCAAAAGTTTTCTAATGCTATAAGCCCATCGCTTGTTTGTTCAAACTTAGAAAGACGTGACATTGCGATATTCAGCTCTTCTTTATTGATATGTTTCTCTATTTCTGCTCGAAGTACTAACAGGTTATGTTTATGCTCTTCAATAGAGCTTTTTTTATTGGAATCCACTTCGCCTCTTGCCTGTCTTTTTCTCTTCTCTTCCGCTTCTTTTACAGTAGGCCAAACACGTCTTCCGATTTGTTTATCTAATTCTGTTATGGCTTTATATACGGCTTTATAGCTTTCTCGACTGGGTGGCATAGCCTTTAAATCCCTTAACTGTTTGGCGAATATTACCGCATTTCTGTCTGTATCGGTTTTCTTTATCTTGCTGTTTGATGTTGATACGCCGCTAGTAATATTGTGCGCCTTTCGCAAAGCAACAATCAGTCTTTCTGTTATCTGACCATCAACGGGCATATTGTTGTCACTCTCAAATTTTCTTATCGCCTGTCGAGTTTTGTCCCTGAACACACCATCTGCAAGACCAGCATCATAACCTAGTTTATTGAGTCTGGCCTGTACCTCTGGGACAGGACTCGTGACCTTCTTGCTATTTGATTTTGATACGTC